>JBEKWW010000023.1:0-77262 GCA_049512655.1 Candidatus Sulfotelmatobacter sp.
CGCGTGATGGCGACTTCAACAATGAGAATGAAATCTTTGTCGCCTCCTCAACGGGCGGCGAAGGGAAGGATGTCACGCGCGGTCTTGACCGAAATGTGATGCGCGCCATATGGATGCCCGACAGCAAATCGCTTCTTGTTAGCGGCCACGACGGCACGCGAACCGCCATCTGGATTCAGCCATTAGACGGGGCCGCGAAAAGACTCGACCTGGGCGACGCCAATCCTTCCTGGTGGTCTTGGGTGGACGCTGACGCCGGCAAGGACTCGTCGATTGCTTTCTCCGGAGGCACGCCGACCCAACCCACCGAACTCTATTACCTCGCCTCGCCGGACGCAAAAGCGAAACGTCTCACCGACTTCAATCATGAGATCGCGGCGCTTGACCTCGGCCGTACTGACTCCTTCGAATGGAACGGGCCGGACGCCTTCACAGAAGATGGCACCGTTGTTTACCCTCCCAATTTCTCTCGCGAAAAGAAGTATCCGCTCTTTGTTTATCTTCACGGCGGCCCACAGACGGCGGCCACTACAGACAATCCCGACTTTGCTTTCACCCAATTGGTTGTGTCACGCGGCTACGTGTTCTTTGAGCCCAACTATCGAGGTAGCGATAACCGGGGCAACAAGTACCAGCGCGCCATCGTGAACGATGCCGCAGACGGCGGAGGTCGCGACATCATGGCCGGAATTGCTGCACTCGAAAAACAGGGCTTCATCGACGCGTCTCGCGTCGCAGTTGGCGGGTGGTCCTACGGCGGATTTATGACGTCGTGGCTTATCAGCCACTATCACAACTGGAAGGCAGCCGTTTCCGGACCTACGCCAGCGACATCACCACGCCCACGTTGATCCTGCACGACACCGGCGACCCAAACGTATCGATCACCGACGCTTACCTTCTCTACCACGCGCTGAAGGACAACGGTGTCATCGTAAAATTCATTGCCATTCCCGTGGCTGGGCATTTTCCCTACGATTCTCCCGTGCGGGAATCCGACATATACCACTACTGGATCGATTGGCTCGATCAATATGTGAAGTGATCTCTAACCGATGTTTTGGCCGGATCGTCGGCAACCCTTACGTTATCGGATTAGGTAGACCACGGCTTAGGATGACGAGACCGCTGCTGGTTTTCCATCTTTCCGCAAACCGACTCCTTCCAGTGATCGGGATCGAATTGCCCGAGTTGGATACTCGCATCCCAGCCGTCGAGCGTCACCCATTGTTCAGCTAGCTTTCCGTCCGCGACGCGAAAAATCGTCATTACCGGCAAGAGCAAGGGTCTGTGCTTATTCGGAATAGCGGGCGAAACATGGGGGGCCGCTTCGAGATCTCGGGCTTGCGTTCCGCCCGAGATGAGACGCGCGGCAACGTAATCTCCTTCGGCAACGATCGACACAGGTCTCTCCTTCCAGTCCAGAAAATCCGCTTGCGTGTATCTCAGTCCTTCGGCGAGAGCGTCCATGCCCCTGTGGTCGCCCAGCCAGTCGTGAACCGTGACGTCGTTGGCATAAATCTCACGCGCCACCTTAATAGCAGCGTTAACGTTCTTTTCGCTGAAGGCCTTGTCTTCCATGATGCGGACCAATTCCTTGTTGTGCTCCAGGCGCTGGTGCTCTCGAAGCGAAGCCAGCTTGTAACCAACACCCAATCCCACCGTGACGCCGAACACGACAAGAACGATGGATCGAAGGACCAACGATTTCATATCGCTTCTCCAATGCGCAAAAGCCGAGGATGAAATCCTAGGGCCGGCTAGAAGGGAACGTCAATAAATGCGAGGGGATAATACCTCGCGAGGCGATCCTATCCTTTGACGTGTTTCTGACCGCAAGCTAGGATGGCGTACTTGCGAGGCAACTCAACACAAGCAAACGGAGCCTGTTTGGAATGCATGCCCTTATGTTGTGCTGTGAATTTCACTTTGCCTATTTGGAGAAGATCCATATACAGCGTCGAGCCGGAATGCTTTTCGCGACAACGGTACTGATCTTTATTGTGCTGGCTGCTTGCAGGACGCGTACTGCCTCAGTCGAGGACGACAAGAAGGCAGCCATCAATGTAGTTCTGGCCCACGAGCAAGCAGTACAGGAATACGATTTGGCCAAGGTAGATTCCCTGCACATGCCGGACGCACGCGTGATCGAGGAGTCTTACCCTCACCCATTCGAACCCGACGAACGCCAAGGCTGGAAGGAGTACAAGGACGCTGGCGTCCACGTTGAGTATCATCCTCGAGATGCAGTGGCCGAAGTGCGGGGCAATGTTGCCTGGGTCACCGTGACGTTGCCCAGCAACTGGAGAGCCGACACTCCGGCCGGTCGGGTCATGCTGGGGGGGAGCACGTGGCGTGCGACCAATGAGGAGAGCTTCATCCTGGTGAAAACGCCGGCGGGTTGGGAAATCGCGTTCCGTCATACCACCATTCTGCCGCCCGATTTTGGCGTCGAGCCGGATTACCAGCAGGAACATGGCGGTATGAAGTTAGCGAAAGTGCCCGAGGATGGTCCTGCGGGCCAGGCGGGATTGAAATCTGGCGATGTGTTGATTGAGTATGGCGGGCAGACGATCGAGGATCCCGACGATCTATACAGACTCCGCTATGCCCACTACGAGGGCGAGAAGGTGATGGTCGCGGTGATGCGAGGACACGAAAAAATCACGAAGGAAGTGACGTTAGAGCAAATGAGATGAGTGTCAGACGGTTATCAGGGGCCGGGGGCTGAAGACTCGGCGGGCTAGCGAAGGATGCTATGGGCGATATTCGTCCACCAGGGCGATGCGTGGACGAATGTCTCCACCGCAAAGATTTGCCAAATGATCAGAATCGGGAGCGCGTAGAGGTAAACCTTGTGAACACGGCGATCGACGATGAGGTCGCGTATTGCGCCGAGACAGATCAGCGCGTCTACGCCGGCCGGCGAGAAGACGAGCGGCAGTGCGGGAAAGCGGCCAAAGGCTGCATCGAGCAGCGCGCAGGAGGCGATCAGCACCAGGCGCCGATGAAGCTCGGGCCGCTTGCGCCAGTAGATGGCGAGCGCGAAGGGCACGGCGAAGCTGGAAAGGTCCATCACTTGGACAATAAGGAAAGCCGCCGAGTTGAACGGGTCCTTTTCCTCGAACCTCGCCATGCTGATGGCGGTTAAAGTGCCGACGATAATAATCGCGACGGCGAGTCCGACGCCGAACCAGCCGAGCCTGCGATGCAGGCGGACTTTGTGGGAGCGGATCAGCGTGGATTGCACGATGAAGAACACAATCCATGCGGGGAACACAATGGCGTGGATGTACAGGACAAAGGGCGGGAGCGGCGAGCGATGGATGAGGTTATGGTCGATGGTGTGGCTGAAGCCGTACACCGCAGTCGCGGCGATCAGCAGCGACATGAAGAAATAAAAGTACTCACGCCAAAAGCCGCTACGCTTGGTCGTTATCTGATTCTGCAACGTATGCGATTTAGAGCTCATTTTCGCAGGCGATAGTAACACGGCCACTCAAGTGGCTTCGGCCAGGCGCACCTCCATAGTTTTGCTGAATTTCACTTTGACTTCTTGGAGAAGACCAACATGCGACGACGAAGCGGGATGCACTTCGCGACAACAGTGCTGATCTTTATTGTGCTGGCCGGTTGCAGTATCTGCATGGCATCCGAAGAGGACGACAAGAAGGCAGCCATCAACGTAGTTCTGGCGCACGAACTGGCATGCCAGAACTACGATTTCGATAAGCTGGATTCGCTGCACACAGCGGACTCGCGCGGGATGGAAGAGTCCTACCCGCAGCCGTTCGAACCCGGCGCACGCCAGAGCTATCAGGCCGACAAGGATGCTGGCGTTCACATCGACTATCATCCGCAGGACGCGGTGGCCGAAGTAAGGGGCAATGTCGCATGGGTCACGATCACGTTGCACAGCATCTGGACAGCCGATAATCCGGTGGGCCGGGCCATGATTGGAGGGGAATGGCATGCGACCTTCGTGGAGAGCTTCGTCCTGGTGAAAACGCAAGAGGGTTGGAAAATCGCGTTCGGTCATACCTCCCAACTTCCCGCCGATTTTGGTGCCGAACCGGATTACCGGGCGGCACATGGCGGCATGAAGTTAGTGAAAGTGCCCGAGGATGGTCCCGCAGGCAAGGCAGGACTCAAATCCGGCGATGTATTGATCGAATACGGCGGAAGGAAGATCGACAACTACATTGACTACGCCAGACTGACACATGTCTACTCCGAGGGCGAAAAGGTGATGGTCACGGTGATGCGGGGACCAGAGAAAATCACGAAGGAAGTGACGCTGGAGCAAATGCGGTGAGCGCCACGAGATTATCGGGTGTCGGCGCAGATGGTCTCTGGCTCCCCGAAAATCGGCAACACTTGCTTGCCGGCAACGGCGATCTCAGTGAAAACTGACTATCAGTACGGCAAGCGGCGGCTGCGGCAGATCGATGGACGGATTCGCTTCCTTACGAAGCGAATCGAGGCCGCGGAGGTGGTGCAAGAGCGACGACCGTCATAGCGCGCTATCGGCTTTTGGCAAGCGACAGGAGATGAGTTAAGCCCCTCATAAACGCGGTTATCGTCATTAATGCCTGGGTCGTCGGCAAACAGGAAGTTATGTACATCCTGCCCCCAGGACGGCAGCGCGGAGATTTGACCCCCCGGCATTTTCTCCCCAGCTTTTCCCGCTAGGAACAATCCGATTGTTCAATTGGTTTGTAATTGGCGAGAAGAAAAACCGAGAGAAAAATCTTGCGGAAAAACCGCCTCTGGCAGAACACTATTGTACGAAATTAAAATACGTCCGTAAACAAATGATAATAAAATAGTTATTGGTGGAGGCGACGGGAGTCGAACCCGCGTCCGAAAAGGTTACTGGTCAAGAGACTACATGCTTATTCGCGTTCATGCCCTTGGCATTACCCAAGGACGTTCGCGGCCCACGCTCAGAACGGACAAGAAACGCTAGCCGCTAGCCTGTGATCTTAACCTCCCCGCCCAGACGTAACAGGGAAGAGCAGCCCTCTGTGTGACGTTCGCTCACCGCCCAAGGGCGAAGCGGTGGAAAACGGCTGCCTAATTAATTAGGCTGCGTATGCCATTTGTTGATTGGCAATTATCATTTTGCTCACGATTACGGGTGTGTGCCCCCCGGCATGCCTCTTGGCCGCAAGCATCTCCGTCGAAGCCGTGACGCCCCCACTGGTGGGTATGGCCTGTAAAGAACTGATTCCAGACTAGGGTGAGCTAGACAGGAAGTCAACATGCAATTGGATGTTGTAACCTTAAGAAAAGATTCGGGTTGACGCGAGGTTGAGTTCCGGCGACATGGCGTCGTTTAATACCTAGGAATCGGCAAGATATGATGCCTGCTTTCTACCTCGTTTTGAACGGGCGTGCCCCGGCGATTTGCAGTGCTCTAAAAACCCGAGAATTTCTAGATGAGAATGGACTTCGCCTGGTTTCTAAGACTGGTCCACCGTCGGGTCAGGACCCGACTGTGACCTATACCTATGAGTTCGTCGATGGCCGCGAAAAAGACAACCAGCGGCATAATCGCCAAGAGGCCTGGAACCGGCTCCGTGGTGCTTTCAAGGAAGTTTTCGTCGAATTGGGCGGAGGCGAAAATTACCTGCGCAACGAACGCGCCAATTTTTATGGCCAGGGAAAGGATCCCCTTAAAGATCTGTGAGCCGCACCTATTGGGACTCGATACTTTTCACCTACTGACTGGAAGGAAAATCCTCAGTTTGGGAAGCGGGTGGATGCAATCTGGTCGCCAATGCAGGAACGAAACGATCAGCTTATTATCGGGAGCCTGGCTTCTGGTGAAGTATTCGCAGGTGCTCATAAACGCGGGCGAGCAAAGAACGGATCCAAGAGGCAAAGGCGGCGCTCGAAATCGCGGTTTCAGAGTGATCCCGTTTACTAGCGAAACCGCAGATCTATACGGGCGAATCAAAGGCTCGCTAAGAATATCCTCCGCCGATGCAATCCATTCGGCATGTGCATCCAGTACGGGTACAGACCTAATTTCTTACCAAGGACAAGGACCTCGTCGGCAAGGTGATTCCGGCATTCAATTCATCGCCGCGCTGGACTCAAATATTCTTTGACTTTCACGCCTTGAGTGTAAATGCGAAAACTTATTCTGGAACCAACGCGGGGATTAGGCCATCTATGGCCCTAAGGAGAACGCAATCATGAGCGAAATGACTTCTACGATTACTGCTGAGGAAAAAAGCTCCACGGGAAAGGCCTATCCCGCAAAGGCTTATGCCGCGCAGAGTGTGACTTCCGGGCTCGCGCCGGCTGCAATCAAGCGTCGCGAACCGAAGGCTACCGATGTGCAGATCGAAATTTTGTTTTGCGGAGTGTGCCACTCCGATCTGCACCAGGTACGCAATGAGTGGGAAAACATGCTGCCGACGATTTATCCGTGCGTGCCCGGACATGAGATTGTGGGGCGCGTCACGAAGATCGGAAGCGCGGTCAAGAAGTTCAAAGAAGGCGATCTGGCGGCAGTGGGTTGCATGATCGATTCCGATCGGGTTTGTCCGAACTGCCGCGCCGGCAACGAGCAATTTTGCGATAGCATGCCAACCTTCACATATAACGCGGAAGACAAGCACCTGGGCGGTGCGACCTATGGCGGATATTCGGACAGCATTGTGGTAGACGAGGCGTTCGTGCTGCGTGTGCCGAAGACTCTCGACCCCGCGGCGACTGCGCCCCTGCTGTGTGCGGGCATCACGACTTATTCACCGCTGCGCCACTGGAATGTGCGCAAAGGGCAGAAGGTAGGAATCGTAGGGCTGGGCGGGCTCGGGCACATGGGCGTTAAGTTCGCCAATGCCTTCGGCGCGCATGTGGTTTTATTCACCACCTCGCCGAACAAGAAGGAAGACGCTCTGCGGCTGGGCGCGCACGAAGTTGTAGTTTCAAAGAATGAAGCGGAGATGCTGAAGCACGCAGGCAGCTTCGACTTCATCCTGGATACGGTTTCCGCCGAGCACAATTTGAATTCCTATCTGGATTTGATCAAACTGGATGGAACGCTGGTGATGGTGGGAGCGTCTCCTGCGCCGTTGCCGCTGTCGGTAGGAAGTTTGCTGTTCCGCAGGCGGTCGCTCGCGGGGTCAATCATCGGCGGCATTCGCGAGACGCAAGAGATGCTGGATTTCTGCGCCGCGCACGGTATTGTGTCGGATATCGAGATGATCAAAATTCAGCAGATTAATCAGGCGTTTGAGCGACTGGCTAAGGGCGATGTGAAGTATAGATTTGTGATCGATATGGCATCGTTGAAGTAGAAATCGCTCGAAAGGGTGGGGAAGTCAAAATCCCCACCCTAACGTCGAAAATAGGAGCTAGGTTGGGATTGGATTGTTTCTACGACGTTAGGATGGGGCACCCTTTATATTTCCGCCAACTTTTACACGAATCATAGCTTCAGTTCCAGCGCAGCCTTCGCATCCGGCCATTCATTGTCCAGAATGCTGAAATAAATCGTGTCGCGCACCCGGCCCGTCCATGTGATCACGTGCCTGCGCAGCGTGCCTTCCTCTTTCGCGCCGATGCGGAGAATCGCATTGCGCGACCTTTGATTCAGAACATCCGTTTTCAATTCAACGCGTATACATCCCCAAACTTCGAAGGCATACCGCAGCATAAGATACTTTGCTTCGGTATTGACGGCACTCCGATGCCACTCTCGAGCAATCCAGGTAGAGCCAATCTCCACCCGGCGATTGGCGCGGTCGATGTTCATGAAACGAGTACTGCCGATTACTTGCCCGGTGTCGCGTTTAACGGTCGCAAATACCACCGAATCGCCTCGCTTTTCTTCCTCCAGCGCTTTGGCGACCATATGGTCGAAGTCCTCCCATGTTTTCATGCGATAGGGGATCCATTGAAAAATATCATCGAGTGCGTCTTTGGCGGCCTGCCAGAACAGTTCCGCATGCTTATGCCTGATTGGTTCCAGCCGAATGAATGAACCCTCCAGAGTAAGCGGAGTCACGATCACTAAGGGATTATTCTTGAAACTCATCCATCGATTCCTTCCTGCAACGCACTAATGTAGTGTGCAATCATTATCTTGCATCTTGCGTTCGTTGTCCGCATCTGAGATAGGACGCGCTTTGCGAATCAGGAGCGGAATTGCAACTATGACGTACCCTCCTCAACTTATGGTTATGGATGATATGTTCTGGGAGTGTTGCCGGTGAAATCGCAGTGTCTACCCTTCGCTCAGATTCCCCACACCACGCGCCTTTTCACCGATTTCCTTTCCTACTCGCCGGGCGTTCGGCCCTTTTATCCGTATTCTCCTCACTTCCGTGAATGGTTGAAAGCGCAAGCTTCCGCTCTGAACTACGATCAGGGGAGGCGTGAGCAAGTCAGCGCGATTCTCGAGAGGCAAAACAAATCCTGGGATGCTTCGCCGCAGACTTTATCGCACTTGAGTCGCCTACGCGGCGGAGCCGCTGCAATTGTGACTGGGCAGCAGGTTGGCCTCTTCGGCGGGCCCATGTTTGCCGTGTACAAAGCGCTCACTGCCGTGAAACTGGCTGAAGAAGCGAAGGCGGCAGGAATCGATGCCGTCCCAGTCTTTTGGCTCGCGACCTATGATCACGACCTTGCGGAGGTAAATCACGTATCAATTCCGGGCACCGATGGTGTGTTACGCACGGTGAAGACTCCGAGTCATGGAATCCCGGGCGCTCCGGTCAGCGAGGTTCGCTTTGGAGAAGAGATCGTTCCCGTTGTAGAAGAAGCAGCGGCGTTGCTTGGGGATTCTGAAGCCACGCAATTTCTGCGCGAGGCCTACCGGCCCGGGGAGAGCCTGGGCACGGCCTTTGCCCGCTTCTACGCGCGACTGTTTGCTGATTATGGAGTGATTCTTCTAGATGCGTCCGACCCTGAGTTGCACCACATTGCTGCCCCGATTTATCGAGCCGCGGTGGAGCAGGCGGCGAAGATCGATGAGGCTCTGCTGGAGCGAGGGAAAGCGCTGGAGGCGGCGCACTATCACCAGCAGGTGAAGGTGACTTCCTCTTCAGTGCTTTTGTTCACAGTGCAAAACGGCGTGCGCACTCCCATTCACCGCCGCGCAAATGGTGGCGTCGAAGAGTTTGTGATCGCCAGCGAAGATGCGCCGGAGAAGTTGTCATCCTCCGAGCTTCTGAAGCGCGTTGCGACTTCGCCGGAAAAATTTAGCCCCAACGTGCTCTTGCGTCCGGTGGTGCAGGATTATCTTCTTCCCACGATCGCCTATGCCGGCGGGGCTGCGGAAGCCGCTTACTTCTCGCAAGCAGGCGCTGTGTATGAGAAAATTCTGGGCCGTGTAACCCCGATCGTGCCGCGTTTCTCGGCGACTCTGGTTGAACCGAAAGTGCAGCGCTGGCTCAAGCACTATGAGCTTGATGTACCGGATGCGTTTCAGGGGCTCGAAGCGCTGCGCAGAAAAATGGCAGGCCGCGCTTTGCCTCAGGATTTGCAAATGGCTTTTGAGCGGGCGGGGAAGTCGGTGGAGGAGTCTTTTTCCGACTTGAATGAAGCGTTGGCCAAACTCGACCCCACCCTTGTTGACGCCAGCCAGACCGGACTTTCAAAAGTACGCTATCAGTTGGACCGCCTGCGCGAGCGAGCCATGGCTGCGGAGCTACGACGCAGTGAAGTCGTCAGCCGCCACGCGGAAGCGATCAGCCAGTCTCTTTATCCGGAAGGCGCGCTGCAAGAGCGTGGGATTGCCGGCGCGTATTATGCTGCGCGCTACGGCATTGGACTCTTAAAAAACGTCTACGATGCGATGCGCCTGGATTGCCTCGATCATCAGATTCTGGAATTGTAGCGACCTTTTCGCAGAGGTCAGTTTCGAGTGCCACTAGCAAAAACCTGAAACCACAAAAGGTCACCAAGGAACCGTAAGGAGCGATTGCCTTACGGATACTTCGTGACCTTAGTGGTTCACGGTCTTAGTAAAACTGAGCCGTTACTCTCCTTCCGATCTCGTGACCCCAGCCTGAAAAGAATGTAATATCCAATGGGTCGCGGTATCGATATGGCCTGTTCGCTATCAAGTATTTATCAGGCGCTTGCTTTTCCGGGGCGAGACGGTCTGCTCGTCCGCGCGGGCTGGGGCAAGTGCGCTCCATTTGGCAGCGCCAAGCTGCTGAACGTGGGCTCGCTGGTGGCAACGGCCATTATCCAATTCGATCGACATCCCAGTCGCCGAGACGATGTCTACAACATTCTCTGGGCGGTTGTCTTCGGATTTGCCACTCTGAACATTCTTAGTCTGGCGGCGCGCCGCTTCGAGCCCAACCGGCGCGGCATGTCTTTCGGAGAGCTGCTGGCAGTCCTCATCGTACTGCTCTCGATCTTCCTGTTAGGGTGGGAACTGATGAGTGTTTTCCATATCTTTCCGATTAAACTCAACCGCTAACCGGGTCGAAGGTTTTTGCGGTATCATTCGCAAAATGGCGAAGAGTTCCTCCGAGAGCAATTCGAATAATTTTGAGATCACTTGTCCCTGCTGTAGCGCGCTGCTGAAGGTAGACATGGAAACCCGCAGCGTCATCGCGCACACTGCGGCGGTGAAACCTCGCATGTTTAACGACATGGAAGACGCCGCGCGCGCCATGAAGGAACAGGACACGCGGCGCGAATCCATCTTCCGGCAATCGGTGGAAGCGCAGAAACATGCGTCAGAACTTCTGGAGAAGAAGTTTCAAGAGGCCGTCAAGAAGGCCAAAGAATCGCCTGACACGGGCAAGCCGATTCGCGATTTTGACCTCGACTGATTTCAAACTAGACTGACCTAAACTCGACTGATCCTGCGTCCTTCAATGGCTATGCCGATTCGTCCTTTGCTTCTGGGGCACCGCGGAGCTCGGGGCGAAAAGTCCGTTCCTGAGAACACTCTGGCGTCGTTTGATCTGGCGCTTGGCCGTGATTGCGACGGCTTCGAATTTGACGTGCGCCTATCTGCAGATCGGCAGCCGGTGATTTGCCACGATGCAACGTCCGGCCGATTCATCATCGAGCAATGTACCGCGCGGTCATTAGCATTACCCCTTCTTTCAGAAGTTATCGAACGTTATCGGAACTCCGCTTTTCTCGATATCGAACTCAAAGTCATCGGACTCGAAAGCATCGTCATGGACCTGCTTCGACTCTATCCGCCGGAGCGGGGATATGTAGTTTCGTCTTTCATTCCCGAGGTTTTGTCGACCTTGCGCGAGATGAGTGCTTCGATCCCCTTAGGCCTGATCTGCGATTCGCGAAATCAGTTCCATGTATGGCCTGGATTGGCCGCAGATTACGCAATCCTGCATCGCAAGCTGGCTCAGCGTGAAGTCATCACTCAGATCAAAGGCGAAGGCAAGAAAATCCTTGTATGGACGGTGAATTCTCCGAGGGAAATACAGAAATTCAAAGAATATGAAGTGGATGGAATCATCTCGGATTATCCCGAACGGCTCGGGATGGTGAAAAGGGCTGTTTAGCTCGATGAGCGATACTAGTCAAGCCATGAACATGAATTAAACGAATTTTCCTGAGTAGCGTCTTAATTCGTGCGGGGTGCCCCGCTCTTGTGTTATCTGCGTTTTTTGCAGAGACGGGGCGGGGATTTTGATCTCCTATCCTGATCACGCCTCGCTAGTCCGCGGCCGCCTCCATGGCGGTCTCCGCGTGGGCCGGCCGCAAAAAGGATTCGCGCTCTACTTCAAAGGCTTCCAGATTCGCTCCCCGCGTAAGATCGTTCCAGCCGAGTACGGCTCCGATGCGCAGTGCAGCTTCGCGGCTGCAAGATTCCGACCAGCAGGCGCCGAGCGCCACTGGAACGCGGCGCAACAATACATCGCCCAGCGTCACGGCAAACTCTCTGCGATAGGCTTCCACGGCCTCTGCTACCACGTGGGAAGTGTGGGGACAAATCGGCGCGCGCAAGTCCGCACTCACCAGCGCCATGCGCGCGATGTCGGGAGCGCGCCGGCCATGCCATTCGAGCATGCCACGCGCCGATTCCTCGCTGATGGATCCGATCCGCGCAATTTCCAGAACCGCATCGTCCAGGAGCGGATCGAGCGCCGGCGCGGGGCCCATGGCCATCGCCCAAGGCTCCTTCGAGTTCAGACCGATTTTGCGAGCGCAGTCCCGCGCCACCGCTGCTGCCGTAGTTAACTTACCTCCGATCACGGAAATCATCTGGCTAGCTCCGTCATCGGAATGATCGTGAAGAAGATGCCTGCGAGTGACGGCGGAAGGCTTATCGCCCGGAGAATAAGGTAAAGGGCGCACGCCCGCGAAAGAATATTTGATCTGCTGCGCGGTAATCCCAGCCTTGGGAAACATTTGCGCCACGGAGCGCACCAGGTAGCTGATTTCCTCCGGTGACGGGACTGTTTTGCCGGGGTCGGCGTTATCGGCGATTTCCGTGGTCCCGACCATGATCTGATTATTCCAGGGCAAGACAAAAATCGGACGGCCATCCACGGCTTCGGAATAGAGCGCTGCATTCGGAGAACCCGAAAATCGGGGAAGAACGATGTGCGATCCGCGCACTCCGCCGACCATGGGCTTTGCCATGCGAATGGAAGAGCGCTGGCAAATCCGGTCGGCCCAGGGTCCGCTGCAATTGATGACCCAGCCGGCAGTGACGCGTTCATTGCGTCCAGAGATCTGATCGCGAAGCAAAACCCCGTGGACGCGCCCATGGGAAACGTCCACTGCCAACGCTTCCGTGTGATTGCGCACCACCGCCCCGGCTTCCGCCGCTTCCATCAACCACTCGGCTACTAGTCGCTCGGGAAATTCGCATTGCGCGTCTTCATAATGAAAGAAAGACCAGCGATGGCCAGCATCCAGCGCACGTTCCAAACGGTTGAGTTCCATCGGACTGAAGTTTGTGCCCGATGTTTTTCCGGCAATCCGCCGGTAGAGCCACAATCCGGCCCGAACCTTCATGGCGCTGCGCTGGCTGGTTTCGTTGAGCAGAAGCAGGAAGTGAATGGGCTGAACCAGGTGGGATCTTTCGCGGAGTAGTTTTTCGCGCTCGCGCAGAGATTCACGCACCAGGCCCAGCTCGCCATGCTCCAGGTAGCGCAATCCGCCGTGAATGATGCGCGTGGATCGGCTGGTCACGCCACAAGCGAAATCGTTCTGTTCCACCAGCAGGGTGCGCTTTCCCGCCCGGGCACACTCCCGCGCCACGGCCACTCCGTTGATTCCACCTCCGATTACTACGACGTGGAAACCTTGGCCGTCCAGTCGTGCCCGCTGCTGCTCCGCTAAGGACATTCGGCTTCGACCAATCGCATAGACGCTGGACCATTCTCCGAATTTGAGTTTCTGTCTTACTTTACTTGAGGTTAGCCGAATCGCCAGCCGAAAGTAGGTCACCTAAGTGCTGTCCTGATCTCGATCTGGTTGAGTCTGCGCGACAGCTACGAGAGCGAGTAGAAGGCAACCGGCCCGCTGCTTGATTACAGTCAGGCCGGTTTCCTGCGAATTCTCGCAACTAGGCTACTTTTTGAGCATTCTTTTTGCTGGCGCCAGCTCCCTTGGCGAAAAGCTCAATCATCTCCCGATTAAAGGCGGGAATGTCATCGGGCTGGCGGCTGGTTACCACACCGTTACTCAAGACTACTTGTTCATCCACCCAGGTGCCGCCGGCATTCTGGATATCCGTCTTAAGCGAGGGCCACGAGGTCATCGTGCGTCCTTTCACAGCGCCGGTTTCAACCAGCATCCACGGTCCGTGGCAGATGGCTGCAACGGGCTTACCCGCATCGAAAAAGCTTTTCACAAACTTCACCGCATCGGTATTCATCCTGAGATGGTCTGGGTTCATCACCCCACCCGGCAAGAGCAACGCGTCGTACTTTGAGGGATCTGCCGACCTGAGCGGGACGTCGACCGGAATCTCTTCTCCCCATTCCTTCATGTTCCAGCCTTTCAATTTTTTCTCGGCGGGCGAGACCACTTCGGTCTTCGCCCCGGCATCTTCCAGCGCCTTTTTCGGCTTTATGAGTTCAACTTGTTCAACGCCATCGGTTGCCAAAATTGCGACGGTTTTTCCGGGAAGATTACTAGGCACGAGTTTCTCCTTCGATTGAATTTGCACGTGCAGTTGAGATGCCGGGGCGGGATGCGCGGTTGATCGCAATCTGGTCGCGATGTCGGGCAAGCACGTTGCCCCTATTGCAGCCGCTCGTTTAAAGTGAATGCAAATGTCCACTACAGGAGAACGTTTTGAGCGGGCAGTCGCCATCATGGAACGCCTGCGAGCGCCGGGCGGCTGCCCCTGGGATCGCGAACAAACCTTTGATTCGATCAAGCCCTATACCCTCGAAGAGACTTATGAGGTTCTGGAAGCCATCGACAACCGCGACTGGAACGAACTGCCGGGTGAGTTGGGCGATTTGCTTCTCCAGGTACTTTTCTACTCGGAGATGGCGAAAGAGCAGGGAACATTTTCGATCGATGACGTTCTTGAACGGCTCAGCAGCAAGCTCGTGAACCGGCATCCGCATGTTTTCGGGGAAGTGAAAGCGGACACTTCTGAAGATGTGAAGCGCAATTGGGAAGCATTGAAAACCGAGGAACGAAAGAAGCGCAAGGGCGAAAGCGTCAGCATCGGCGCAGGTGGGAACGCGAATCCGGCATCGATCCTTGCCGACATTTCTTCTTCCATGCCCGCTCTAATTGAAGCGCATAAGCTCAGCTCGCGAGCGGCGCAAGTTGGTTTCGATTGGCCGAACGCAGAATCGTTATTCGATAAGCTTGGGGAAGAGACCTCAGAATTGCGCGAGCACTTGCGCGAGTTTCCAGCTCCTGGTCCGCGGCCGGAAGGCAGCGGAGTGGCTGGTTCGGGCCGCCAGAACGTTTCGGAGGAACTTCGGGTGCGCGTGGAAGAAGAAGTTGGCGACTTGTTCTTCGTGCTGGTGAATCTTGCGCGCTTTCTCTCGATTGATCCGGAATCCTCGTTGCGCGCCACTAACCGCAAGTTCCGCCGCCGCTTTCAGTGGATGGAGCAGAAGCTGCGCGAAAAGAAAGCTACGCTCGAAAACTCTTCCATGGACGAATTGGAGTCTCTCTGGCGGGAAGCGAAACAACATGAGAGGCGGCCATGAAGGCGGACGCTATCACGATTCGCCGCTGTCAGGGCCTGGAAGAATTGCGCACCTGCATTTCCCTGCAAAAAGAAGTATGGAATTTTGCCGACGCCGACCTGGTTCCCCTCCGCATGTTCGTGGTCGCGGAAAAAGTGGGCGGGCAGGTCATGGGCGCGTTCGATGGGAATGAGATGGTTGGCTTTGCGCTTTCCGTGCCGGGCACGCGGTCGGGATACACCTATCTGCATTCGCACATGCTGGCGGTGCGGGGGGAGTATCGGAACAGCGGCCTAGGCCGCAGGCTGAAGTTATTGCAGCGCGAAGATGCAATCGCGCGAGGGATTGAGTTGATCGAATGGACTTTCGATCCGCTGGAAATCAAGAACGCTTATCTCAACATTGAGAAGCTCGGAGCGATCGCGCGCCGCTATAACATTAATCAGTATGGAATCACGTCCTCTCCGTTGCAGGGCGGGCTTCCCAGCGACCGTTTGATTGCCGAATGGTGGCTGACCTCGAATCGGGTGAAAACTTTATTGAGTACAGGGAAGAATTCGGCGTTCGACCAGCAAGAAACCGTTGAAGTTCCGGCGCAGATTTACGAATGGAAGTCGGCGCCGGAAACACGTAGCAAGGCGCAGCAGGTGCAGGAAGGGAATCGCGACGAGTTCCTGCGGGCGTTTGAGAGAGGCTTGGCTGTGTTAGGTTACGAACGCGATTCGCAAGGAAACGGAAAGTTTCAGCTGGGAGCCTGGGACGAGAAGTGGTCTTACGCGTCCCGGGAGTAATTCGCGAAGCCTGTCACAGAAGTGCTTTCGCGGATATCTAGTGTTTCTCGGTGACTCTGTGTCTCGTGTGAACTGATCTAGAATCATGAAAATTGAAGCCATTACCCTTCGCGAAATTCATATGCCGCTCGTGCATTTTTTTGAGACGAGCTTCGGGCGCACCTACAACCGCCGCATTCTCCTGCTCACGGCGCACTGTAACGGTGTCGATGGTTGGAGCGAGTGCGTTTCCGGCGAGGATCCATTTTATTCCAGCGAATGGATCGAGAGCAGCTGGCCGACGATTGTTCAATATCTTGCCCCCGCCATTTTAGGGCGTGACCTGGATTCCGCGCGCGATTGCGTGTCTCTTTTCGACCGGATTCGCGGACATCGCATGGCGAAAGCCGGCATAGAAAATGCTCTGTGGGATGCAGAGGCGAAGCAGAAAAATCTACCGCTCTGGAAGTTGCTGGGCGGCACGCGCAGGGAAATCGCTTGCGGCGTCTCCATTGGCATTCAGGATTCCGTCGAGCAGCTCATGGAGAAAATCCAGACCGAGCTTTCCGCCGGTTATCGCCGCATTAAAGTCAAGGTCAAGCCGGGCTGGGATGTGAAGGTGCTGGAAAAAATCCGCTCGCGCTGGGCGGATATCACCTTAAGCTGCGACGCCAATTCGGCCTACACGCTTGATCAAATCGAACATTTGCGCAGCTTCGATCAGTTCAACCTGCTCATGATTGAGCAGCCGCTATGGGACGACGATATTTTCTACCACGCGCGTTTGCAAAGAGAGTTGAAGACGGCGATCTGCCTGGACGAATCTATTGTGAGCGCTCGTACCGCGGCGGTCGCAGTAGAGACTGGCGCTTGCCGAATCATCAACATCAAGGTCGGGCGTGTCGGCGGCTTTAGCGAAGCCAAAAAAATTCACGACATCTGCCACTCTCACAAGATTCCGGTGTGGTGCGGCGGGATGCTCGAATCCGGTATCGGCCGGGCGCATAACATCGCACTCTCGACGCTGGAAAATTTCAGCCTGCCGGGCGATGTGTCCGCTTCCAAGCGCTACTGGAAAGAGGACATCATCGAGCCGGGAGTAGAAGTTTCACCACAGGGGATGATCGCCATTCGCAATGAGCCAGGAACCGGCTATCGCATTAAAGAAGAGTTGATCGAGAAGTTGACGGTTCGCAGGGAGACAGTCCGGTAGAAGGCTCTATTGAAAACGAACGCCCCAGCGGCTAAAGCCGCGGCTGATATTGCGACTCTTGCGGCACGACTGAACGTCGTGCCCTTCCCGAACGCCGCCTGGATTAGTGTGATCGGGCCTGCGGGTGCACTTCGGCGGTAGTGTTTTGCGCCAGCTTGGCATTTTCCTCTTTTAACATTTCCACGCCCTGGGCGAAGCTTGTGTTGTTCGGCACCTCGTGGAAATCGCTGAAAGTTTCATCGGACTTAATTGCCAGGCTCTTGAACAACAGAATCTTTCCGGTAAACGCGAGCGACATGCGTGAAACCTGCCATGACCCGTTTCCCACGTCGCGCTGCTCAACGAGAAAATGTCCACCCTTGTCGAGATGCCCTAGAATTCCCCAGCCAAAGGCCACTTCCTTAAATAGATTGCCATCGATCCGAGCGATCCGCTTGGCAACCGGATCAATGACCAGAACGCCCTGCATACCGGTTAGAACCTGCTCAACGTGAGAAGGGGGCTGAAACGCCGGATTAGGCCGGAACTTCAAACGGACGAGCTTATGTCCGTCAGCGCCTACGCCATCCGCGCCGATCACCTCGCCATCGTATTCGAACAGGAAGGCCTGCGGGAGCACTTTCATGATGCTCAGACTGCGTTGCGCATTCTCGGCTTCCTGGGCGTGTTTACGGTTTAGTTGTTCAGGGCTGGCGGACAATTCATTCAAGCGGGCTTCCTCGCCGCGCAATTGGTCCGCTCCGAGCGGCTTGTCGTTGTAAGCAATGGTTAACGCGGCAGTCGCCTGCTGCGTCTCTACGTAGAGCCTGGTCTGCGAGCCTTGCGGGGTCTGCTTGCGCGAGCGGAACATGTGCTTGATGGAGTTGTAGTTGGCGGCGCATTCGTTGGCAGCGGCTGCCCGAACCAAATCGGCTACTGAGGCGGAGTCCTGAGCGGAACTTGTCCCGGCACTCGGGATTCCCGCAATCGCGCCCACTCCGCCCAGCAAGGGTAGGAACAAAAGCAAAGCAACGGCGCGAATGACTACCTCACCACGAATATTCATGTTAGGCGCACGTGCCGAACAAATCCAGTGTAACAATAACAATCGACGGCCGCCTAATCTCTACAGGAAACTTCGTATCCTGCGCTTGCCGGGTACTCTATGGCTTGCGTATAGTCGTTAAAGCTAGTGAGCTTGCATCATTCAGGTGGTATCAGGAGCGTCTTATAATGAGTACCTCAGCCAGCGGTTTGGCGCAGATTGGAAAGTCAGTATTCGTGAAGGGCGAGCTTTCTGGCAGTGAAGACCTTTATGTGGATGGTCAGGTGGAAGGCAGCATTGCCCTCAAAGGCAACAGCTTAACCGTCGGCCCGAACGGCCAGGTCAAGGCCAGCGTAGACGCGAAAGGCGTGGTGGTGCAGGGAAGACTAGATGGCAACATACTTGCCAGCGATCGTGTAGATCTGCGCAAGTCCGCTGTTGTGAATGGCGACATATCGGCGCAGCGTATCTCCATTGAAGAAGGTGCTTTCCTGAAGGGCAAAGTGGATATCCACCGCACTGATGGAAAATAGTTTGGGCGCATCGTAAGCGCGGGGAATGACGTTAACTCATCCCCAGGTTTATCTTGGGAAGTGATCTTGCCAGGTAGATCTTGCCAAGTAAACTTGTTAAGTAAACAAGAGTCGGGTAACCAGTTGCTACCCAATGGTGATGTTGGGCAACATATTCCGGCATCGCGGGTTTGTACTGCCGCAACCAGGGGTCCACAGTTTGGAGAATGGTGTCGTCTGTTTCGCAAAATTTCATGAGATTTTTCCGCGGTTCATCCGGATCCGAAGGCGTTCCAACGCAGGGTTCGCAAAAGTTAACTCGCCGCTCCAGCGGATTGGGGGAGCTGTCTCGTACGCTCGATTCGGCGGAGAACCTGTGCATTCTTGACCTGGGCTCGACCTCAGCCATCAACATCCGCCGTTTCACCGAGCGTGGTCACAGAATCTATAGCGAAGATCTGCTGACCGCCTCCACCGAGCCGGAGTTGTTGACCAAAGATGAATTCGGAGCCGAGGTCCTCGATAGCCGAAAGTACCTTGCCGATAACATGGTTTACCCTGCGGCTCATTTCGACGTTGTGCTGTGCTGGAACCTGCCGGACTACTTGCCGGAGAGTTTAGTGAAGCCGGTGGTCGGGAGACTGTGGTCGGTGCTGAAACCTGGCGGCATGCTTCTCGCGTACTTTCATACTCGTGATGCCGGTCCAGATTCGCCGTGCCATCGCTTTCATATTGTGGGCAGTGATGTGCTGGAGATGCAGAAGATTGAGTTGCGGCGCGAAGCGCGCCGCGGTTCGGCGGCAAATTCAGATAGCTTCCAGTTGCAACGGGTCTTCAATAATCGTCACATCGAAAATCTTTTTCGCGATTTCGCATCCATTAAATTTTTTCTGGCTCGCGACAACATCAGGGAAGTTCTGGTCGTTCGCTAAACGCCCGTTCCGCTAAACGCGCATTCGTCAAACACCGTCTGCTCCTCCGCGAGTCTTCCACACAATTACTCCCATTCGATAAAGAAAGTTGCGGGAAATTTCTGTCTGCGCCAGGATTGCCGGAGAGAAGGCGGAAACCAGAATGCCGCGAATTTCCTCCGGCACGTAGGCTCTACGAACCGAGGTTAATCCGTCGAGCCAAGCGATGCGATTGCGCATAAGTGGAAAGCTGGCATAAACCAAAGCCAGGTGCAGCGGATCTCGCACCAGGTCGTTCATAAGGACTGCCCGCCGTGTGACTCGCATTGCCTCTTTGAAGAACGTCTCCAGTTGCTGCGGCGCGAGATGATGGGCGAAAAGATTGCAGCTCACCAGATCGAAGGTATCGTTTCCAAAAGGCAAGGCCAGCGCATTGCCTGCCACGCTGCGGTTGCCGCTGCTCGAATAATCTCCCGGCAAGTGGGAGGAAGATAGGTCGAGCAGCGTTACATCGAGCGCAATCCCGTGCTGCGCCATATTCCGCTGGACAATGTTTGGAAGCTCTCCCGAGCCAGCCCCCACTTCGAGCAGGGAAAGCCGATTCATGCCTGTGGCCTGCGCAACGCGTCCTACCATTCTCTGCGTGGTGGCAACGCCGCCGAACCGCCGGTTGATGCTCCCAATTACAGCCAGCACAGCCTGTGCTTCGGCGGGCGAGCATGCATCAGAATCGAGGATCTCCGGGGCGTCGACTCGCTGCATAGTTAGGGTCAGTGGTCAGTTGCCAGTGGTCAGTGACCGGTAAAACCCGCGCACGATCTGTCTCTGACCACTTATCACTGGCCACTGACCTTTCAAACTTCCGCCAATTCCTCTTCGAGCAATTGTTTGTTATACAGGTCGTTGTAATAGCCGTTCAAGGCGAGCAGTTCTTCGTGAGTGCCTTGCTCCACGATGCGGCCGTCGTGCAGCACCGCGATGCGGTCGGCGTTGCGCACAGTAGAAACGCGATGAGAGATGAAGATGGTGGTGCGGCCCTGCATCACCTCGCGCAGATGATTCAGGATTTTATCTTCGGTGTGAGTGTCCACACTGGAGAGTGCATCATCCAGAATCAGAATGCGGGGATCGCGGATCAGCGCGCGGGCAATGGCTGTGCGCTGCTTCTGGCCGCCGGAAAGAGTGATCCCGCGCTCCCCGACCATGGTTTGGTAGCCTTCGGGAAAGCCCTCGATATCGGCGGCGATGTTGGCGGAATCCGCTGCCTCGCGCACCTGTTCATCCCTGGCCGACGCTACTCCCAGTGCAATGTTTTCGCGGATGCGATCGCTGAATAAGAAGGTCTCCTGCGGGACAAAGCCAACACTCTGCCGCAGCGACGCCAGCGAAAACTCGCGTATGGGCCGGCCATCCAGCAAAACCGTTCCGGGCGCCGCATCATAAATGCGCGGAATCAGATTCACCAGCGTGCTCTTTCCCGCGCCCGTCGGACCGACGATTGCCATGCTGCTGCCCGCCGGAATCCGCAGGTTCAGGTCACGGAGTACCGGTTTTCCCTCGTATTCAAAATTCAGCCCGCGGAATTCGATTTCACCCTGGACCGCGCGATCCCTTGTGTCCGGTTCGTCCTTGATTTCCGGTTTCTGCCGCATGATCTCGTTCAAGCGTACGAGAGACGCCGTGCCGCGCTGGAAAATGCTTACCACCCATCCCAATGCGATGATGGGGAAGGTGAGCTGCATCATGTAAATGTTGAAAGCGGTAAATGCTCCAATCTGCATTCGCCCGGCGAGAACTTCTCGGCCTCCCATCCATAAAATGAGTACCAGGGCAAGTCCCAGCATCAGTTCGAGGGTCGGCCAAAGCATTCCCATCAGACGCACCAGCTTGAGACTCCGCGAAACATATTCCTGATTGGCAGCTTCGAAGGCGGCAATTTCAGCATCTTCCTGCACGTAGGCGCGAATTACGCGCGCGCCGGAGAAGTTTTCCTGTGCCCGCGCCGAGATGTCGGAAAACATCGCCTGAATTCTCTCGAAGCGCTCATGAATGCGACGACCGAAATATTGAATGGTAACGCTGACGATCGGGAGGGGAAGAAAAGCGTACAGCGTCAGCTTGGGGCTGTTGTGCACCATGAACCACAGCGCCGCCGCCGTGAACACGATGGTGTTGGCGGAGTACATGATCGCGGGCCCCATTAGCATCCGCACCGCATTCAGGTCGTTGGTCATTCTGGCCATGATGTCGCCGGTGCGCATGCGCTGGTAGTAGGAATAGGAAAGCGTTTCCAGGTGGGCGAACAGATCGTTGCGCAGATCGAATTCGATATCGCGTGAAATGCCGATCAGGACCCAGCGCGTGAGAAAAAGAAAGATGGCGCGAACGGCTGCCAGCGCCAACACTTCCATGGTGAAAATAAAAAGTTTGTGCCGGGTAACCCCGGTGGAGAGGCTCTGAGCCGCGTTGCCGATCACGCGAGGCAGCCCGGCCTGAGCGCCGTTACTGAACACAATGCAGAGCGCCCCAAAGACAAACCCCCAGCGGTAGCGCTTGAGATAGGGCAGCAGCGGGCGCATGTTCTTCGGGATCATCTAGGAATTAAGTGTGTTGATGAAATTTTAACAGCAGGCCGGGCAAGTGATTGCTCGTGGGATGGTACGCGGGCGGAAGTTCGAGGATTGCAGGTAGGTGTTAACGCTGGTGGCTCGGTGGTCGGCTTTCATGGCTCTAATTTCGCTGGCGGGACGACCCGCCGATCATCAGACGGATATCTCGTCCAAAGGCGATAGCGCCCACGGCCGCTAAAACCGTCGCCCATCCGGCGAAGAAGATCCAACCAGCCTCGAAGATAAAATTCTGCGCCACTTCCATGGCATTCTCCTGATAACCGGAGTTGGTGAACCGCGTCTTTTACGATCTGCGGGGCTGGACGTCCCAACCCCGCGCCGCAGTTATACCACCACCCTCCTCAAATCGCAAAGCCAGCCTGAGTTACTGCTCTGGCGCAGGTTCTCCCTCGTTCTGCGCGTGCTGTTGCATCTTCGCTTGCCGTGCCGCCTGAAGTTCTTTCAGCTTGGCCTGCTGGTCGGATGTGAGCAATTGATAAAGTTCACTGTGGATGCGGGCTTCATTGACCTTGATCTGCACCAACGTTTGAGATTGCGCCGCCACCAGGGTCTGGACCTTGGCTGCATCAAACGTGCCTTCCTCATATTGCTTCAGTTGCGAGTTGAGCTGGTGCATCTGCTGCATAAGGGGCTTCATGGTCGGATGCTCTTTTTGCAGGACAGCCTTCATCTGCGTCTTTTGGTCATCAGTAATCCCCAGCACCTTGACGTAGAATCCGATCTCGTGTCCGGCCATGCCAAATCCGTGGCCATGCCGCGGAGGCGGAGGCGTGGTATCGGTGGACTGGGAGTGGGCGAGAGCGCTTCCCAGCGTGACCGCGAGCGCTGCTACGAGAAGACGAAAGCGAATCGATTTCATAAACTTCCTTCCTTGAAGCCTGGCTCCGAACGTTTCAGGAACCTTAGGCGTTTGGATACATTTATAGAAACACGATTCCGGCTGGAAAGTGGTAAAAAGTGAGTAAAAGCGAGTAAAGTTTTGTATGCCGGGAAATGTGCTATCTCTTACAATTCTTTACTCTTTAGGGTTTGCCGCTGGTGCACAATGAAGAACAGGATTATGGAACGCATTCTTGTTATCGACGACGACGTGGAACTTTGCACGCTCGTAGCCGAATACCTGCAAGCGGAGGGATTTGCGGTGGAAGCGGCGCACGACGGCGAGAGCGGTTTGCAGCGCGCCGCCGAAGGCGATTACTTGCTGGTTGTGCTTGATGTGATGCTGCCAGGCATCAATGGATTTGAAGTGCTGCGCCGCCTTCGAGCTACTTCGCGGCTGCCCGTGCTTTTGCTCACGGCGAGGGGCGAAGACGTGGACCGTATCGTAGGTCTTGAAATCGGGGCGGACGACTATCTGCCGAAGCCTTTTAATCCGCGCGAGTTGGTCGCCCGCATTCGGGCCGTGTTGCGAAGAACTCAAGGAGACAAGTCTTCCGCGGCACCTGAGATTGTGCGCGTCGGGGAAATTGAACTTGACCCCGCCACCCGCAGCGTGCGCCGCGATGGCCAGCCTGTGGATCTGACTTCAGTGGAGTTCAATCTTCTGGAAGTGTTGCTCCGGGAAGCTGGCCGCGTAGTTCCACGCGAGCGGCTAGTCAACGCGGTGCTCAGCCGGAAGTTTTCGCCCTTCGATCGTAGCATCGATATGCATGTGAGCAAGGTTCGCAAGAAACTCGGGGACACGGATAACGATGAGCACATCAAGACCATTCGTGGGGTAGGTTATATCTTTGCGCGGCCGCGCGAAAAGGTCAGGACGTGAGAAGTCTCTTTCTTAGAATTTTTCTCTCTTTCTGGGCTGCTCAGGCCTTGCTGGTCGTGCTGGCCATCCTGCTCACCATGGCGTTCCGGCCCCGCAACGCCACGTGGGAAGCTCTTCGCACGAGCACCTTAAACGATTCGATCGCAGCATATGAAGAGGGCGGCGCAACTCAACTGCGTCAATATCTTGACAATCTTGATACTACGCAGCATGTGCGGGCGTTCGTTTTTGATGAACAAGGCAATGAGATTTCTAACCGTGCCGCCCCTGATTGGGCGGTCCGCATGGCCTCGGGGAAAAGACACATGCCCCACGAAGGAGTTGTGTTTCCACCTCCCCCGGTGCAGCGCGAGTCCCGTGCATCTTCCGATGGCAAGCATCGCTACACGCTGGTGATGGGTCTTCCTCCCGGTCCATTGCGGGTTTTCATCGGCCCGCGCGGCCTGCCCGCGGAGGGATTGCTTATCGCCATATTGTCCTCCGGCCTCGTCTGTTATTTTCTGGCCTGGTATGTGACCAAGCCGGTGGCCAAACTACGAGCAGCCACCCAAAAACTCGCTGCCGGAGACCTGACCGCCCGTGCCGGCAACCCGCGTAGCCGACGACGAGACGAGATCGCCGGATTGATCCGAGATTTCGATACCATGGCTGGCCGCCTGGAGTTGCTGGTCAGGGCGCAATCGCGTTTGCTTAACGATATCTCGCACGAACTGCGTTCTCCCCTGGCGCGCCTGAATGTCGCTCTTGGTTTAGCGCGCCAACGTTCCGGGCCGGAAAGCGCAAGCATGCTGGAACGGATTGAACTGGAAGCCAGCCGCCTGAATGAACTCATTGGCCGCCTGCTGACGCTCGCCCGGCTGGAAGATGGTGAGAAGCGCGTCCCGGCGACCCCAGTCCTGCTCGACGAAGTTGTCCTGAACGTAACCGAAGATGCCGAATTCGAGGCCCAGGCGCGCCACTGTCATGTTCGTAGTGAAATTCAAGCGGGGAACTGGGCGGTGCGCGGAGAAGATTCCTTGCTGCACAGCGCGATTGAAAATGTCGTCCGTAATGCCATCCGCTACACTCGCGAGGGCTCAACCGTCGAGATTCGTCTGGAAAGAAAAAATTCGCCCGCTGGAGCAGAAGCGGTAGTAGGAGTGGCGGATTGTGGATCGGGAGTTCCTGAGGATGCTCTGGAAAAATTATTCCAGCCGTTCTACCGCTTGGACGACGACCGCGGCCGGCAGACTGGCGGAGTCGGTTTGGGCCTGGCCATCACCGAAAGAGCCGTTCGCTTTCATGGAGGCCGCGTCGCCGCCTTCAATCGCGCCGAGGGCGGTCTTCTGGTTGAGATTCATCTGCCGCTTCTAATGCAATCCAGCCCCGAGAAAACTTCCGAACCGCTGCCAGCGGCACAGGAAGCGTGAGAACGTGTTGAGCGGCTAGTGACGAATGGCTAGTCCTTATGCTGGCCGCACCCAGTCACCTGGATTTTTCGCTGACCACCAGGTACTGACCACCGGCCACTAGCCACTGACCACCGTTCTTCAGGCAACTCTCCGCCCTCGCCAGGGTTCCAATGACCAAGCCGGGTTTGCTCTTCCCGCGTATTCCTGATACACAAATGGATGGCAATTCAAGCCCATCCATTCATGTTCTGACCGGTCTTCCAGCCGGGGGATGTAGCGGTGCGTTCACAGGAGATAAAGCGAAGCATGCGGACAAGGTTTAGCTGGATTCTGGCGGTCGCGGTTCTGGTATCGGCGGCGGTAATGCTGGCGTGCAGTACGAATTATTCGTCTTCCAGCAACGGGTTGGTGGTGGTTTCCACCCAAACCGACTACGTAGTGGACAGTTTTAGCCTGACTTTGGGCAACGGGCACATCACGCAGATTTATAACCAGGCTGGTCCGCCGACGGATGGAGTGCCTACCGCGCTGGTTCTCGATCCCGCAGGCTCATTCGCTTATGTAATTGTGAATAAGAGTACATATGTAAACGACAGCACCACGGGAGTGGAATCGTTCCCCGTACAATCCAACGGCAAGGTAGGATCGGGAACTAACAAGACGTTGAATCCCAGCACCACGGGGACTGCTCAGTGCGTTGTTACAGTTAACAACCAACCGGTTACAGAGAACCTTTCCGTTACTGTCAATGCGCCGGTTGTCCCGACAGCGATTGCGATTGATTCAGCGGGAAAGCTTCTATTCGTGGCCGACACAGCCACAACTGCGCAAGCTACTTACACTTGCAACGGCGCCACCGTAACGGCCACAGCCCAGGTGCCGGGAGCGGTATCCGTTTTTACCGTCAGCAACGGTAGTTTAAGTGAGGTTGCGGGATCACCTTTCGCGTTGAGCCAGCAAAACGGTAACACGGTTCTTACTGCTACGCCGAGCGCTTCCGCGCTGGCTGTGACTCCTACGGTTTTCCCGGCTTCCTATTCGCTTTGTTCCGGGAATGTGCCTCCGACAACGGAGAGCCTGTATGTTACCGACTCCAACAATTACCTGGTGCTGAACTACTCTGTTTCATCGGCAGGGGCTCTGACGCTGGTTACGGAAAATAGCACTGGCACCGTCCCATCCGGCGTAACCGTGGATCCGTGTAACCGTTTCGTTTTCGTTTCCAACTCGCAACCCGATAACACCATTAGTGCCTTCACCATTTGCAACCGCGTGATTCTGCCAACCTGCACCGCGGGCAACTACAGCCTGATACCGGTGAGCGGTTCGCCGTTTCTTGCGGGTGGAAACTCGCCGGGGCCTCTGATGATGGATGCTTACGCCAATTTCTTGTATGTGTTGGATACGGGCCAAACTTCGATCTCGGTCTTCAAAGTTGGTACTACAACCGGAGCGCTGGTGCCTGCGACGCCCGCGACCGTAGCCACACAGTCATTCCCGACTTCAATGGCGATCCGCAGCGACGATACTTGGATGTTTGTGACCAACTTTAACTCTTCAACACTCTCCGAATATTCCATCACCCCTGCGACTGGCGTCTTAACTCCGCAGACCCCGGTGCAAACCGATCCCCTGCCGTGGGGAGTGGCGGTGAAGTAAGGGCAAGAATTGTTGATTTCTGATTGATGATTGTCGATTAAAACCCTGTGGGAAGCATGTTTTTTAATCTTTAATCCTCAATCAAAAAATCATCAATTTCATCTCTAGGTCGGAATCCTCAACACCAGATACGCTCCCACCATCGCGAAAATGATGTCCGGAGACCACGCGGCGAGTGCTGGCGGCAACTGGCTGAGGTCGCCCATCGCTTCGAATAGCCGCGATATCACGGTATACACAACCGCAATGCTCACCGCGACGGCAACTCCGGTAATGGCGCCCTTTTTCGCTGCGGAGAGTGAAAACGGGATCGCCAGGACGGCCATTATCAGCGTAATCAGCGGGAAGGAAAGTTTCTTGTGGAGTTGCACGCGCAGCCGCACCACGTCGAATCCGCTTTGCTGCAAGTCGCGGATGTAACGCCGCAACTCCTCGTAATTCATCTCTGAATATTGCTTCACTTCCTTCTTGAAGTAGGACGGCACTTCCGTGACGTCCGCGAAGGTTGCCACTTCAAAAGTGCGATAGCCGTTCGGCGCAATCGCAGAGCCGTTGAGCGAGCGTTCCCAGCCCTGCTCGAACACCCAGCGGTTCAGCTGATCTTCCCAATGCGCGCGTTCCGCATGAATACGCTGCGTGATGGAGAAGTTTGCCGGATCGATTTGAAAGATAGTTACATTGCCGAACTGATCGTGGTCGGGATCGAAAAATTGATAGTAGTAAATATCGTTGTGCTGGCCAAAGATCCATTTGCGGTCGGGACGCAAGTATGTCTGCGCTGGCTTGCCTTTGATTTCATTGTGCAGCGCTTCTTGCCGCTGATTGGTCCTGGGAAGATAGAACTGATCCGCGAAGAACAATCCAACAGCGACGAACCCAGCCGCAAACAGCACCGGAGTGACAATCCGGTAAATGCTGGTTCCTGTGGCTTTGATCGCTGTGATCTCGTTGGCGCGATTCATCAACCCAAACGTAATCAGTACCGCCAGCAGCATGATCAGCGGTGCGACGCTATAGAGCAGGTAGGGGGAAACGTTGAGAAGATATTCGGCCACTACGAAAAACGGAGTCTGATTGCGCAGGATGTCACCCAACAATTCGAATAGGGTGAATACCAGCAGCAAGACCAGAAACGAAGCGAGAATCATTCCCAGATATACGAAAAAATCCCGGAGCACGTAGTCGTCCAGCAGGGTCGGAAAGCTCGCGCTGAAAACGCGGCGGCGGGTGGCCGCGCGCTCAAACGCATTGGCGCTGTCGCGGCGTCCCAGGCGGAATGCGGGCACGTGGCCATTGGGGCGTAGAGGATCGCGCTTGCCGGACAAGCGGAATGCGGAAAGCGCGATCGGACGGCGTTCGGCCTGCCACAGCAAAATCGCGCCGGCGGCGAAGAATACAATATTTGCCAGCCATGCTCCCAGCATCGGCCCCACTTTGCCTTGCCGCGCCAGCGAAACTCCGATAAGGGAGATGAAGTAATAAATAAACACCAGCGCGATGGTGAGCACAAAACCGCCGGACTTCCCGCTCTTTTTGGACGATAGTCCCAGCGGAATTCCGACCATGGCGAGGACCAAACATGCCGTGGGCAGGGCGAAGCGGCGATGAAATTCGATCAGATACCAGCGCGCGGATACGGGATCGACGTGACTGGCATAATTGCGCAACTGCGAAGTGGGCACCAGCCCTACAGGCACTGGCTCGTCCGATTTGCTCTCCGTGGAAGGCAGGTCCAGGGGAATATCGGTCTGCTGGAAAGTAGAGATCTGATAGTGGTCGACTAGCTTGGGGTCGGTTTCATGAGTGGCGCCATCGACCAGATGCAGGTGCAGACGGTCCTGCCCCTCGGGAACCAGAATGCCTTGCTGGGCCAGCGTGATGCTCGGATTGCCGGGGTCGGAGATATCTGCGAGAAACACGCCTTTCCAGACTGCGGCGCCTTTTGCCGTATGCACATCCTGTACATAAAGGACCAACTTTGGGAAGCCTTCGTAGAACACCCGCGGCTGCACTTCAAAGGACACCTGCGAACCCTTCAATTGGTCTTCCAGATGCCCCAACGAAGCCATGGACCACGGCGCGAGATAGAGGCCGTTGAACAGAGCCAGTCCCCATGCCGCGATCACGAAGATTGAGAGCACGCGGCCAAAGCTCCACACGCCCATACCACTGGCGCGCATGGCGGTGATTTCGCTATCGGCCGCGAGACGGCTTAGCCCGAGCAGAATCCCGACCAGCACGCTCATGGGGATGGTGTAGGTGAGCGCGACCGGTAGGGTATAGAAGAAAATCTCGGCCACGCTGGGCAGGGGCGCGCTGGCGCGGACCACCAGTTCGAGAATGCGTCCCAGATCGCGAGTGAAGAGCACGAAGGTAAAGATGGCCGCGCCAATCAGCGCGTGCGAGGCAACTTCGCGAAGGATGTAGCGGGTGAGAATCCGCATGCGAGTGGGACTGAGGGCAGGATAGCATGGAGGACATGGGCAGTGGATTGGGTGCGGTCCCATGCCCATGTCTCGCAAACCCGGCGAGACATGGGGCACCCCATTCAGTCATTCCATCGGCACTTGAATTATTGACACTTCAAGAACAGCGCTCCCAGCGGCGGCAATGTCAGCCTTAGCGAATACGGCCTTCCATGCGCTTCAGTAGCTTCGGCGTGAACTCCGCCTAAATTTCCTATGCCGGTTCCGCCATATTCTTTGGCATCGCTGTTGAGAAGTTCGCGCCAATAGCCGCCGGTGGGGACGCCTACGCGGTAGCCGGTGCGCACTACTGGAGTGAAGTTGCAGACTACGAGAACCGTATCCTGGGGACTTTCGGTTTTGCGCAGAAGAGAAATTGTGCTGGTGAGGCTGTCGTTGCAGTCCACCCACTCGAAGCCGCCAGCGTTGTTATCCAGGACGTGCAGGCCGGGTTCCTCGCGATAGGCTCGGTTCAACTCGGCGACCCAATTCTGCACGCCGCTGTGAACGGGATATTGCAGCACATGCCATTCCAGGCTGCTGTCGTGCCCCCACTCGCGCACTTGGCCGAACTCGCAGCCCATGAACATCAGCTTTTTGCCGGGTTGGGCATACATGTAGGCAAAGAGCAGGCGCAGATTGGCGAAGCGCTGCCACTCGTCGCCGGGCATCTTCCCGATCAGCGAGCCCTTGCCGTGAACCACTTCATCGTGCGATAGCGGCAGCACGAAATTTTCATGGAAGGAATACAGCATGCGGAAGGTGAGATCGCTGTGGTGGTATTTGCGATGAATGGGATCCTGCTGAAAATATTGCAGCGTGTCGTGCATCCACCCCATGTCCCATTTTTCGCCGAAGCCCAAGCCGCCGAGATGAACCGGGCGCGAGACCATGGGCCAGGAGGTGGATTCTTCCGCAATGGTCTGAATTTCGGGATGCTCTTTGTAGGCTTCCTGATTGAAGCGGCGCAGGAAGTCGATCGCTTCCAGGTTTTCTCTTCCGCCGAATTTGTTGGGAATCCACTCGCCCTGCTTGCGGGAATAATCCAGATAGAGCATCGAGGCGACGGCATCCACGCGCAGGCCATCGATGTGATATTTATCCAGCCAAAATATTGCGCTCGACATCAAGAAGCTGCGAACTTCGGTGCGGCCGTAGTTGAAGATGTGGGTTTTCCAGTCTGGATGGAAACCCTGGCGCTCATCCGCATGCTCGTAAAGATGGGTGCCATCGAAGTACGCCAGTCCGTGTGCATCGGAAGGGAAGTGCGACGGAACCCAGTCGAGAATGACGGCGATGCCGTGCTGGTGAAGGTAATCCACCAGATACATGAAATCCTGTGGAGTGCCGTAACGCGAGGTGGGAGCGAAGTAGCCGGTGGTTTGGTATCCCCAGGATCCGTAGAAAGGATGCTCCATGACCGGCAGGAATTCCACATGCGTGAAGCCCATGCGGGTGAGGTATTCGGCGAGCTTCGGCGCGGTTTCGCGATAAGTCAGAGGACGGTTATTTTCTTCCGGCACCCGCATCCATGAGCCCAGGTGGACTTCATAAATGGATTGCGGTGCGCGCAGGGAGTTGCGAGAAGCGCGGCTTTCCATCCAGGCACGATCGTTCCATTGGTAGTCCAGATCCCACACCACCGATGCGGTGCGGGGAGGAATCTCGTGGAAAATGCCTATGGGATCGGCTTTGTCGATATGGTAGCCGCGGCTTTGGGACTCGATGTGAAATTTGTAAAGCTTACCCTTGCCCACGCCAGGCAGAAAACCTTCCCAAATACCGGAGTCGCCGCGCCGCTCCAGCAAATTGGCGCGGGCGCTCCATGAATTGAAGTCGCCGATCACAGACGCCAGGCGTGCATTCGGCGCCCATACGCTGAACATTGTTCCAGCCTTGCCGTCACGGGTGACCAGATGTGCGCCCATGGTTTCGTAGATCCGGTAATTGCTGCCTTCGTTGAATAGATAAATATCCTGATCGGAGAGCAGGATCGGACGCGCGGAACTGGCGGGGATGAGGATTTCTGGCATGGTTCCTAGTTAGTAGTGTACCGGAACAGAGTGGATGGCAAGAATTTTGCAGTCCACTAACGTAATCCGGGATAACCATCACTTTTGCCCATGCGTGGGAGTCTGCCGAAATCTCTCCGCTCGAGCTCTCTGTGCTAACTTAGTGAGTCCCGCTCCGGGAGCATCATGCGATTGTTCTCATCGATTCTACTTTCCTCAATTGTCTTAGTTGCAGTGGCATCGTTCAGCGCACAAGGCCATCAGGCGGGCGCTTCTGGAATCGTGCAACCCATATTTGGTTTTCGCGACGCGACTGCCGAGGCTGCCCTTGAGGCTCGATTTATGGCGGTACCGGACCCCAAACTGGCGGAAGAGCATCTGCGCACGCTGACGCAAGCGCCGCATATGGCAGGTACGGCGGAAGACAAGACCACTGCGGACTATGTGGCACAGAAGTTTCGCGCGGCCGGACTGAATACGGAAATTGTCGAATATAAAGCCTGGTTCAATTATCCCGCGGAGATCAGCGTGGACATCACGGCGCCTGCAGGGCTTGAGATGCATGGGCCGACGCGAGAGCACGTGAATGGCGATTCTTATGACGGCCATTCTTATGACAACGATCCGCGAGTGGTGATGCCGTTTAACAGTATGTCTCCATCGGGAGACGTCGAGGCCGATGTGGTTTACGCCAACTACGGCACTCCTGAAGATTTTGAAAAGTTGCAGAAGTTGAATGTTGACGTGCGCGGCAAAATCGTTCTGGTGCGCTACGGGCAGAATTTTCGCGGGGTGAAAGTTTTTTTAGCACAGCAGCACGGCGCAGCCGGAGTGATCGTCTATTCCGATCCCTTCGACGATGGCTGGCGCCGCGGGGATAAGTATCCGGCTGGACCCTGGCGGCCGGACACTGGGGTGCAGAGGGGATCGGTGGGATACATGTTCGAATTTCCCGGCGATCCTACAACACCCGGTTTCGCATCTCTGCCGTCGCTGCCGATGAGCAAGCGAATTTCTCCCGAGCAATCGGCGCAGATGCCGAAAGTTCCGGTTACACCGCTTTCCTATCACGACGCCGCGCCCATCCTGCAAAATTTAGCAGGTCCGGATTCTCCGCGTGAGTGGCAGGGTGCGTTGCCCTTTACTTACCATCTGGGACCGGGGCCGGTACGAGTGAAGATGCATTTGAAGCAGGATTATCAATTCCGCACTTTATGGGACGTGATCGGACGCATTGCTGGGAGCGAAGCGCCGAACCAGTGGGTGATTGCGGGCAACCATCGCGACGCATGGGTTTACGGTGCGGTAGATCCCAACAGCGGAACTGCGGCGATGCTCGAGAGTGCGCACGGAATTGGCGAGTTGCTGAAGTCTGGCTGGAAACCCAAACGCACCATGATTTTTGCCAGTTGGGACGGCGAAGAAGAGGGCTTGATGGGTTCCACCGAATGGGCTGAGCAGCATGAATCCGAACTGGCCAATGCTCCAGCTTATTTTAATATGGATGTGGGCGTCTCCGGACCCAAATTTGGAGCTTCGGCGGTGCCCAGCCTGAAGCAATTTGTGCGAGATGTCACGAAAGCAGTGCCGAGTCCTAAGGGTGGCACGGTTTACGATGCGTGGGAAAAGGTCGATGAACCTGGCGGCACGCAGGCGCAAGGGCCAGCCGAATCGCTGAAGGAACTGCACGGCACGCACGCGTCTTTGCCGCCCTCCGATGCACCCGTCGGAGATTTGGGAAGCGGTTCGGATTACAGCGCTTTCCAGCAGCATTTGGGAGTGCCATCCAGCGACGTTACTTCGACCGGTCCGTATGGCGTGTATCACTCGACCTTCGATGACTTTGCGTGGTTCAAAAAGTTTGGCGATCCGGATTTTGTTTATGAGCAACAGATGGCGAGAGTGTTTGGACTGGAAGCCTTACGCATGGCCGATGCGGACGTTTTTCCCTACGATTATGAAGAATACGGCAAAGAAGTTGCCGCGTACCTGAACGATGCGCAGAGGCGCGCGGAAAATAAGTTTGGCGCGCACGTAGTCGATTTCGGCGCGGCGATGAAGGCGACGGAAGACTTTCAGGAAGCAGGAGCGAAGATTCTGTTGCGGCAAAAAAAACCTTCGCAGAACACAGCACGCTTGAATCAGTCGCTGCTAAGCGCAGAGCGAGCTTTATTGGCGCCTGAGGGATTGCCGCATCGGCCTTGGTTTCGTCATTTGATCTACGCCCCGGGAGAATACACCGGGTATGCTCCGGTGGTAATTCCGGGAGTGAATGAGGCCCTTGATCGCGGGGACGTCGATGCGGTGCGGCGGCAGTTGGCAGTCCTTACCGTTGCGGTGGAGCGGGCAGCGAAGGCATTACAGAATTGACTCGTCACATGATTAGCTGTAGGTGAAATATGAGTTCTGGCAACTGCAGGAAGCAAAGGGCGTTTTAGCGAGTTCCTGGATGCCGCTTTAACCAAAGGGCCATAAACGGTAACGCACTTGGCAATCGGCACCAGATGCGCAGTTTCGACTCAGCGGGCAGCGGATGCGGAGCGCAGCTCGTCCCAATGTTAAGGAGCTCCTGCTATCCGGACCTCGTTTTGAAAATATTTGTTCCCCCTCGCCGAAAGTGGAAGCGCCGGTGAAATTCGAATGACACGTTATTTGATCGACACCAACGTGATTTCGGAAATCCATAAGCCAAAACCGCACGGAGCCGTCCTCGAATGGTTTGGCGCATTGCACGATGAGCAGATTTGCGTTTCGGCCGTCACGCTTGGTGAACTTCAGGAGGGAATCGAACGTACACGCAGGCGAGACGCAGCGAAAGCTAAAGCGTTGAGGAATGGGTGAGGGACCATGGTTTCTGCTCGCAGTTTCACTAGCGCAAGCAAAAAACCATGCTTCACTCGGGATGACAGTATTTTTCGGCGGACCGTTTCTTAATGAGCCGGCAGGTTGCTACTCCAGCAATCGGCGATGATGAGCCACGCTCCCAGGCGGCGCCAGGCTTTTACATATTTGCCGCGGTCAGCCGTGACCGTGCCGTCGGGCAGGTGAATGGCGACTGAGTAGCGGCCAATCTCCATGGCCATGTCCCCCGAAGATTCAACGCGAATCGTTTCCAGGCGAAGGTCCTGATAGCCGGCATCGCCGAACTTGCGAAGCAGATGCTCTACCGCTTTCGGGCCGTACGCGGGATCGTGATGAGGAGCCATAAACGCTCCTTCGGGAGAAAACATGGCGGCTGCCTGATCGTAGTTGGCGGTGTTGAATGCGGTGACGAAGTCCTGCACGCTGTTGCGAATGAGAGACTGCACATCCAAGAACGGACGCGAATCCGCCAAGGAACTGGAATAGGGCCGATACATCTACAACCTCCTGGGGGAAGGCCAAGAGCGAGTTTCGCGGCCGGCGAAAATCGCTCTGCGTTTCAAAGTTAAATCATTCTAGCGCAAGAGTCTGTGGAAAGCGCAAAAAGTTGCGCCTGTCGGGTGAATACGGTAGATCGCGCCGGAGCGAAAGACAAACATCCCGGCCGGTCGAAGATCGCATCTGACTTGAGCCCAGAATTGGAGGCAAAGCAAACTTGCGTGAAGGAGATCTATATGAGACTTCAAGACGTGAGATTTAAAAGCTTAAGCGTGGGATTCATGGGAGCTGGACTGCTGGGATTGGTGCTAACCACCGGCACTACGCTCAGGGCGCAGGATGATGCCAAGCCGGCTCAACAGGAACAACCAAAAGACGAAGCCAAACCGATGCAGCCGAACGAAACCAAGCCGGAGACGAGGCCGCAGGATGCGAAGCCTACAAAACCCGAAGATGCCAAGCCGGCTGCCAATGACAAGCAGGATGAGAAGGCTATGAAGCCGGCGCAGGACCATCCGGCACAGAATAACAACAGCGATCATGCGATGCGGGCCTCGGGACAAAATCAGAAGATTCCTGACGATAAGTTCAAGGCGAATTTTGGGCGCCAGCACACGTTCCGGGTGCAGACAACCGTGGTGGAAGGTCAGACCCGTTTTCAGTATGGCGGCTATTGGTTTGGTTTGGGGAATGCGTGGCCGGTTGCGTGGGCCTATACCGACCCTTGCTACGTCGACTATATCGATGGAGAGTATGTGTTGATCGACCTGGCGCATCCGGGAATACAGATTCCTCTGATTATTGTGGTGATGTAGAACAGAGTCACATAGACGGGCGGTTCTTCATTCAAAGTTGAACCTGGCCGGGGCCTTCCGAGCGGGAAATTTCCGCGGAGAAGGCCGTTTGTTTTTTGGCGTGACTCGCAACTGGGATCATCTGCATCTAGAATGAAGAAGGCAATTGATTTTCTAATCACGATTGGAGAACGAGATGGAACGCAAGGCGAGTGCAGTGTGGAAGGGTGGGCTGAAGGATGGCAAGGGATTGATTTCGGCTCCGGGCGGAGTATTGAAAGATACGCAGTATTCCTTTACCTCGCGGTTTGAGAATGGGCCAGGGACAAATCCAGAGGAATTGATTGCCGCAGCGCATGCAGCGTGCTTTTCGATGGCGCTCTCGGCGCAGTTGGGCGGGGCAAATCTGACGCCGGAGAGCATTTCAACCAACGTTACGCTGACCATGGAAAAGCAGGATTCCGGATGGACGATTACATCGAGCCACCTCGATGTGGTGGGAAAGGTTCCGGGAGCGGACGCAGCTACCTTTCAGAAATATGCGGAAGCGGCGGAAAAGGGATGTCCGGTGTCGAAGGTGCTGAACGCGAAGATTACGATGGACGCAAAACTGGGATAAGGTTTTGGAGACCTTTGGGTTAGAATCCCCACTCTAACGTCGCAAAAAACGCGACGTTAGAATGGGGCACCCAGCAGAGAGATTGGTCGCGCGCATGGTCGGGTCGCTTTGCCATGGAGCGCTTTACCGGCGGCCCGCAGGACTCCATTGCCCCTTGCCAACGCCGAGATTGTGCGCGCGGTGTTGGCTTATTTGCCCGCGTAGCTTGATGAGCCTCGCAGTTTGACACAGAGCGACATGGCTGTGAGAATACGGATGCAGGTCTTCTGACACGGCGGCCTCAGGGCCGCCGCTGCATTGCAGTCCAGAATTGCCATCGTGGCGGAATTGGCAGACGCGCATGGTTCAGGTCCATGTACCGGCAACGGTGTGGGGGTTCGAGTCCCTTCGATGGCACCAAAACAAAAATTCTCTCCTGACCCGAGTTTTCCTGACGAATCGGCTCGTTGACGCACGGAAATCACACTCATAAGATCGTTGGATCATAAGATCATTAGATCGAAGGATCATCGCTGAATGATCGGCCAGGTCATCTCGCATTACCGCATCGTGGGGAAGTTGGGCGATGGCGGTATGGGTGTGGTTTATGAAGCGGAAGATTTGACTCTGGGGCGGCGCGTGGCTCTGAAATTTCTCTCCGACAGTCTGGCGCAAAGTCCGGTTGCGCTGGAACGCTTTCGGCGGGAAGCGCGGGCGGCGTCGGCGCTGAACCATCCCAACATTTGTACGATCCACGAAATCGGCGAGCAGGATGGGCGCGCCTTCATCGTAATGGAGTTGCTTGAGGGCATATCGCTCAACCATCGTGTGGGGGGGCGTGCGCTGGAGATGGAAGAATTGCTCTCGATCGCAGTGGAGATTGCCGATGCCCTCGACGCTGCGCATGCAGTAGGCGTTGTTCATCGCGATATAAAGCCGGGAAACATAGTTATTACCAAGCGTGGCCATGCGAAAGTCCTGGACTTTGGCCTTGCTAAAGTCGTCGACAATTCCAACCCATCTGATTCCTTTCCGACCCAGAGCGAGAGCGCGGGTAATCTGACTGCGGCGGGAAACGCGGTTGGCACCGTTGCCTATATGTCGCCGGAACAGGCGCTCGGCAAACCGCTCGACGCACGCACCGATTTGTTTAGTTTCGGTGTGGTGCTCTACGAGATGGCGACAGGCAAAGCCGCCTTCACAGGGCCGACCTCGGCGGCGATCTTCGATGGAATTTTGCACGGAGCGCCGGTAGCGCCGGTGATTTTGAATCCGCAGACGCCGCTCGAACTGGGACGCATTATCAACAAGGCGTTAGAGAAGGATCGCGAACTGCGCTACCAGTCAGCGACCGAACTGCGCGGAGATCTGAAGCGGCTCAAGCGGGAATCGGACTTTGGAAGACATGCAGCGCGTCCAGCAGGGACCGATGAGGACACTGTACGTAAAGGTGTGGGAGAGGCTCACGGACGGACGGTATCAGAAGAAATAGATGCGGGTAATAGTGCGGCGGGCATGCGGCGGTGGACGAAGCTGTGGCTGGTTGCCTTTGTGATCATTGTGCTGGCTGGAGTTGCGGTGGCGGGCTGGTATTGGCGATCGCGGCAAACGCGGCGCCTCGGCGATAAAGACAACATTGTGCTGGGGGACTTTGCGAATTCCACGGGTGATGCAGTGTTTGACGACACGCTGAAACAGGCCTTGAACATGACCCTGCGGCAGTCGCCGTTTCTCAATATTCTGTCGGACGATCAGGTGACCGCAACTTTGAAAGAGATGACGCGGGCCGGCGATTCGCCATTGAATCCGGTCGTGGCGCGCGAAGTGTGCCAGCGGTCGGGCAGCAAAGCTTACATAGCGGGCGCAATCGCGAACCTGGGAAGCGACTACGTTCTCAGCCTGAAAGCGGTGAACTGCCAGAGCGGAGATATTCTCGCGCAGCAGCAGGTTACGGCTCCAGCAAAAGAGAAAGTGCTTGACGCGCTCGGTAGTGCAGCCAGTCATTTGCGCGGTGATCTCGGAGAATCGCTGGCGACGGTTCAGAAGTTCGACATTCCGCTGGAGCAGGCTACCACTTCATCCCTTGAGGCGCTACAGGAATACAGCTTGCAGTTGAAGGCTATGCGGGAAAAAGGCTCGGCGGCGGCGCTGCCGCACGGGTTGCGAGCGATTGAACTGGATCCGAAATTTGCCTTGGCGTATTGGGCGGTGGGCGGCAACTACAGCGATATGGCCGAGTATGGGCGCGCGCGGGATTATTTCGCCAAAGCGTTTGAGTTTCGCGACCGTGCCAGCGAACGAGAGAAGGTGTTGATTGCCGGCTACTACTACCTTGACGTGAGTGGGGAGATTGGGAAGGCTCAGCAGATTTATGAGGAGTGGGTCGAGAGTTACCCGCGTGACTACATTGCGTGGGGAAGTTTGGCCATGGCGGACTCGGAATTGGGGATGCATGAGAAGGCGCTGGAGGCAAATCGAGAATTCGTGCGGCTCTCTCCGAACAATGTGATTGGCTATGTCAACCTGGGCGCGGCTTTTTTGGCGCTGCAGCGCAGTGACGAGTCGCGCCGAACCTTGGCGGAAGCGCAAGCGCGCAAGTTGGATGATGTGAACATTCATATCAATCTATATGCGGTGAACTTTCTGGCGGGCGATGAAGCGGGCATGGCGAATGAATTGTCATGGTTACAAAGCCGCCCAGAATATAGCAGCCAGGGATTGTCGCTAGCATCCGACACGCTGGCCTATCATGGTCAATTTCGCAAGGCTGGAGAACTAACTGAGCAGGCGGTACAAGCCGCCTTGCGGGCGGTGAATAAAGAAAACGCCGGCGTGTGGCAAGCGAATGCGGCACTGCGTGAGGCAGGAGTGGGTCAGCTAGTTGAGGCGCGGCAGGCAGCGGAAGCGGCTCTGAAGCTGGCGCCCGACAGTCCGGGAGTGCAGGTGGAAGCGACGTTGGCGTTCGCGCTGAGCGGCGAGGGGCAGCGTGCGGCAGCGTTATCCAGGAATCTTTCGGCGAAATTTCCCACCGACACGCAGATGCAATCGCTTTGGCTTCCGACGGTGGAGGCGCAACTGGCGCTGGATAAGCACGACGCGAGTGCGGCGGTGAACCTTCTACTGGCGGCGAAGCCGCTGGAGTTGGCGATGATTCCATTTTCCGCGAATGCTTCGTGTCTCTATGCGCCATACGTACGAGGTCAGGCCTATTTGACGATGGGCGATGGTGCGGCTGCGGCGGCTGAGTTCCAGAAGATTCTTGATCACAGCGGGCTCGTGTGGAATTGCTGGACTGGGTCGCTGGCACATTTGGGATTGGCGCGGGCGAATGCCCTGCAGGGTAAGCAATTGAGCGGAGTTGATGCGGAGAGCGCCCGTGCCCGGGCGGTAATTGCTTATAAAGATTTTTTTGCACTTTGGAAGGATGCCGAACCTGCGATTCCGGCACTGAAGCAGGCTCAGGCGGAGTTCGCGACATTGCAGTAACGCGCTAATTTCCAGGTATTCTGCAATCTCTTGTTTCGGATGTTCATGTGGTGGTATTCAGCCATCGTTGTGCATGTCTGAAGTGAAGTACACTCATTCTCATGAAAATTATTTTCCGCTTCGTCTACAAGAGCCTGTGTGTATTTGTTTTTTCGCTAGGACTTATTGGAATTTGCGTTGCACAAAAATTAGCCATAACCATGGACGATTTACCGCTGAATGGGATTCTCCCGCCCGGTGTGACGCGGACAGAGACAGCACGCGACGTAGTCGCGATTCTAAAGAAGCGGCACGTGCCGCCGGTCTATGGGTTTATCAATGCGCAACGGTTGGAAGGGAATCCGGATGGTGCCGAAGCACTCAAACTCTGGGCAGCGGCGGAACCGGTGGGAAATCACACGTACTCGCACATGGATTTGGAGCAGAACTCGGCCGAGGCGTTTGAACGAGAGATTGACGAGAATGAGCCGGTGCTTGAACTACTGAAACTCGATTCTCCAGGAGGAAGTGCGAACGACGATTGGCATTGGCTTCGATATCCGTATTTGCACGAGGGTGACACGGTGGAGAAGCGACGCGCGGTGCGGGCGTATCTGAAGACTCGCGGTTACCAGATCGCGCAGGTGACGCTCGATTGGGAAGACTACATGTGGAATACGGCGTATACGCGGTGCGTCGAGAAGAACGATGCGAAGTCAATTGAGTGGTTGCGAACCAGTTATTTGAGCACGGCGTCGGATTTTCTCGACCTTGGGCGAGAACAGGCGAAGCTGATCTATGGGCGGGAGATCAATTATGTGTTGCTCATGCATCTGGGAGCCTTTAGCAGTGCGATTTTGCCGGATGCGCTCGACCTGCTGAAGAAAAAAGGGTTCAAGCTGGTGACGTTGCAAGAGGCGGAAAGCGATTCGATTTATCAGGGCGATCCCGACGTAGGGCTGCATGATGCGGGAACGCTACTTGACCAGTGGATGCAAGTGAAGGGCATCAAGTATCCGCAGCACACCGACAAGCCTTACAAAGAATTGGAAAACGTTTGCAAATAAGAAAGGTTGAAGGCGCCCATACCCGTACAAGTTGCAGGGGTCCTTCGACTACGGTTGTACTTCGCTTCCGCGAAGCACAATCCTCGCTCAGGATAACAGTTCTCTAAGTTGGCGCCTCACTTCCGGAATCATTCCTTCCCGTATAATTCAAGGACTCGTATGGCTGTTTCTCTGAATCAGATCGTCGATGCGGCGCGCGCCAAAGTGCGCGAGGCAAAGAGCAGCGCGGACATCGCGGATTTGGAACGGCGGGCGGAACGCCATATGCCGCGCGGGTTTCGGACGGCTTTAGAAGAGAAGAGCAGAGCCGGCGTGGCGGTGATTGCGGAGTTGAAGAAGGCGTCGCCGTCGAAGGGATTGATTCGCGCTGATTTCTCCGTGAGGGAACTGGCGGCTGAACTGGAAGCGGCAGGAGCGACTGCGCTTTCTGTGTTGACGGATGACGAATTCTTTCAAGGGTCGCTGGAAAATTTGCCGACGGCGGCGGCGGCGGTGAAGGTACCGTGTTTGCGGAAGGATTTTATCGTCGACGACTTTCAACTGTTGGAAGCGCGTGCAAATTCGGCGGATGCGGTGCTTCTGATTGTAGCCGCGTTGTCACCGGAGGAGTTGGTCAGACTGGCGCGCGGGGCACGGGCGCGTGGGTTGGATGTATTGTGCGAAGTGCATGATGAAGAAGAATTGCAGCGGGCTTTGGATGCGGGATGCGATCTGATTGGAGTCAATACGAGGGACTTGCGGACGTTTCGTGTGGATCGTAATACGGCTTTACATCTGGCGGAACTGCTTCCCAAGGGCGTAGTGAAAGTGGCGGAGAGCGGGATAAGGTCGGGAGATGATATTGCGCGGCTGCGCGCGGCGGGGTATGACGCGTTTCTGATCGGGGAGACGCTGATGCGGGCGGAGCGACCGGGAGCGGCGTTAAGGGAATTAGTGGCGAGTACCGAATTGCGGGTGCCGACTGGACGATGAGACTTAGGATAATTTGTGGACAATTGTTTTCATGACATGGGTGAAGATTTGCGGGATGACGAGCTTGGAGGATGCGCTGGTTGCGGTGGAGGCCGGGGCGGATGCGGTGGGGTTTGTGTTCTATGAGAAGAGTCCGCGGAATGTGACGGTGGAGAAGGCTCGGGAGATCTGCGAAAAGCTGCCAGAGAGTGTGGAGAAGGTAGGGGTGTTCGTGAACAAGTATGAGGATTCGATCTGCGCCGTCGCCGACGAGGTTCGGCTTACGGTAGTTCAGATGCATGGCGATAAGGAAGATCCGCACGTGGCGGATCTCGTGGTCGAGAGGCGCCCGAGTCTGAAAGTTCTTGCAGCGCTCTCGATCCACCGCGAGGGTGCGGTGAGCGGTGCGGGAATGTGGAATCCGGATTTTGTGCATGCGTTCCTGGTTGACTCTGGCAATCAGTCAAAGCACGGAGGGACGGGTGAGAGATTCGATTGGAAGGGCTCGGCTCGTAAGCTGGACGAGATCGGTCGATTCGGGCCGTTGATTTTGGCGGGTGGATTGACCCCCGAGAATGTATCCGAAGCGATTAGCATTTTGCATCCCTGGGGCGTGGATGTAGTTTCGGGAGTGGAGGCTGCGCCAGGCAAAAAAGATCCGGAAAAAGTGCGAGCATTTGTGAGGGCAGTGCGGGAGATGGATCGGAAGGTTGGTTAGCGGTATGGCGACAGTTCTTCCACGAGTCAGTAAAGTCAAAGCTCCCACCCTAGTCGCAAAACCCGCGACTAGGGTGGAGCACCCTCGGGTTTCTCGTCCGAATGAGCCGGGCCGGTTTGGGGTTTACGGCGGGCGGTATGTGCCGGAGACGTTGATGGCTGCGCTGGAGGAGTTGGAGCGCGAATATGGGAAGGCGAAGCGCGATCCGAAGTTTCAGAAAAGGTTGGATGGGTTGCTGCGGAATTATGCAGGGCGTCCGACTGCGCTGACGTTTGCAAAGCGGCTGACCGAGAAGTTAGGTGGAGCGAAGATTTACTTGAAGCGGGAAGACCTGCTGCATACCGGAGCGCACAAAATAAATAACTGTTTGGGGCAGGCGCTGCTGGTAGAGCGCATGGGCAAGAAGCGAGTGATTGCCGAGACAGGCGCGGGGCAGCATGGCGTGGCAACGGCGACTGTATGCGCGTTGCTGGGCTTTGAGTGCGTGGTTTACATGGGGACGGAGGACATGCGGCGGCAGGAGTTGAACGTGTTCCGCATGCGGCTGCTGGGCGCGGAAGTGCGCGGAGTGGAATCGGGCTCGCGTACTTTAAAAGATGCGATCAATGAAGCGATGCGCGATTGGGTGACGAATGTGCGCACTACTCATTATTTGTTGGGGAGTGTCCTGGGCGCGCATCCCTACCCGACTATGGTACGGGATTTTCATCGGGTGATTGGGCGGGAAGCGCGGGCGCAGATTTTGAAAGCGGAGGGAAAGCTTCCGACGGCAGTCATAGCGTGCGTGGGTGGCGGGTCTAACGCGATTGGGATTTTCTATGAATTTATGAAAGATAAGAAAGTGAAATTGATTGGAGTCGAGGCAGGCGGCCGTGGCGAGGCACTGGGCGACCATGCGGCGCGGTTTCGGGGAGGGTCGCCGGGAGTTTTGCAGGGGACATATTCATACGTGCTTCAAAACGCTTCTGGGCAGATTGCGAATACGCATTCGGTTTCGGCAGGGTTGGATTATCCCTCGATTGGGCCGGAGCACGCGGCATTGAGAGATGCGGGGCGCGCGGAATATGTTCCGGCATCGGATGCGGAGGCGTTGGAGGCAACAACGCTGCTGGCGCGGACGGAAGGGATCATTCCTGCTCTGGAGTCGGCACACGCAGTGGCGGAGCTCGTGAAGCGCGCCCCTCGCATGAAGAAATCGGATAATGTGATCGCCAATATTTCCGGGCGCGGGGATAAAGATATTGGGATTATGCGGGAGAACTTGAAGATTGATTGATGATTGATGATTGATGATTGAAAAACCAGACCGGCCAGCCTCTGTCTTTTTAATCGTCGATCAACAATTAACAATCAACAATAAAACATTCTGCCTATGCCTTTATCTTTTTACAAAAAGCCGGGACTTGTGGTGTATGTGACGTGTGGCGATCCCGATCTCGCGACCACGCAAGCAGTCGTGCTGAGTGCGGTTGAGGCGGGCGCGGACGTGATTGAACTGGGAGTGCCGTTCAGCGATCCAGTGGCCGATGGTCCCGTGATCCAGCGCGCGAGCGAGAGAGCGCTGAAGCATGGGACTTGCCTCGCACAGGTATTGACGCTGGCGGCGGATATTCGGCAGCACGCGCAATCGACGGGACTGGTGGTATTTTCGTACTTGAATCCGATCTTGCGGATGGGAGTGGAGAAATTTTGTAAAGTGGCGCGGCACGCAGGTGTGGATGGCGTGTTGGTCACGGATTTGCCGGTGGAAGAGGCAGGTGAATACCTGCGCGCGATGCGGGCGTATGATTTGTCACCGGTCTTTCTGGTTGCTCCGACCAGCCCGGATGAACGGCTAAAACGGATCGCGGATGCGTCGCGCGGATTTGTTTATGCGGTGTCGCGAACCGGTGTCACCGGAGCGAGGCAGCAGTTGGCGGCAGATGCGCAGAAGTTAGTGCGAAGGTTGCGTCGCGTGACAAATTTGCCGATTGCGCTGGGATTTGGGATTTCCAGTGCGGAACAATTTACGGAAGTTGGGAAGTTTGCGGATGCGGTGGTCGTGGGTAGCGCTATTGTTGAAACAATTGAGCGGAATCGCGGAGAGGAAGCGGAAGCAGTGGGTGAATTTGTCAGGCGGCTGATCGGAAGATTGGGATAACAATTCCGGTCGGTCACAGCTCAAGATGACAAGGTTTATAGAATGGACATCGCAGATTGGCGAAAGAAAATCGATGAACTTGATCGGCGGCTTGTAGAGTTGCTGAACGAGCGGGCGCAGGCCGCGGTTGAAATTGGCCGGCTGAAACGAAATACCTCCTTGCCAATTTACGAGCCGGAGCGGGAACGGATTGTATTTGATAACGTCCGGGAGATGAACCGGGGTCCGCTGCCAGGGCAGGATCTGGTGCGGATTTATGAGCGGATCATGGATGTTATGCGGAATATTCAGAAAGAAGGGATCGGGACGGCACCTACCACGAAAAGGGCGGAGACGGAGTTCGATTCCGAAGTGAACGATTGAAAATCGTTGCCGGTCGCTCGTTGTTGGTCGTGTGTCACTGACGGGTGTGGCGATGGGCGCGAAACACAAGTTCCTCACCGGGTCTTCAGTCCGGCTCGGAATGACAAAAGTATTGTAGACAGAATTATTTCAAGCTGAAGAGCTGGAAGCAGAGATTTCATTATGATTGTGGCGATGCAGGATGTGGCGGATGAAGGGCAGATCCAGTTTGTAATTGAGCAACTGGTGAAGTTAGGGTTTGAGGTGCACCGCTCGTCGGGAGCGCGGCAGACTGTGTTGGGAGCGGTGGGATCGGGGATCGATTTCGATATCCGCAACCTTGAGCTTCTGCCGGGTGTGCAGGAAGTTCATCGGATCAGTGCGCCTTACAAGCTCGCGGGCAAGAGTTTTCGTCCAGAGGGCACAGTGGTCAAGCTGGCAAATGGGGTTGAGATCGGCGGCAATGAAGTAGTGGTGATGGCCGGGCCCTGCACCGTGGAATCGAGGGAGCAGATTTTTGCGACGGCGGAGGCGGTGGCGAAGGCTGGGGCGAAAGTGCTGCGGGGCGGTGCATTCAAGCCGCGGAGTTCTCCTTATTCTTTCCAGGGTCACGGAGAAGATGCGTTGAAGTTGATGCGCCAGGCAGGAGAGAAATTCAAGCTGCTGGTGATCAGCGAGGTGATGGAAATCTCGCAGATCCCGATGATGTTGCCCTACGTCGACATTTTGCAGGTAGGAGCGCGCAACATGCAGAATTTTAATCTGCTGCGCGAACTGGGAAAGGTCCGCAAGCCTGTGCTGTTGAAGCGCGGGATTGCCGCTACGCTGGAGGAGTTGCTGCTTTCGGCGGAATATATTTTGGCGGGCGGCAATTACGAGGTGATTTTGTGCGAGCGCGGAATCCGGACATTTGAAACTTACACGCGAAACACCATGGATATTTCGGCAATTCCCATTATTCACAAGCTATCGCACCTGCCGATGACGGGCGATCCCTCGCATGGCACCGGGCGAAGGGACAAAGTTCCTCCGATGGCGCGGGCGTCGGTGGCGGCCGGGGCGGATGCATTGCTAATTGAAGTGCATAACGATCCGATGAATGCCTGGTCGGATGGAGCGCAGTCGTTATTTCCAGAACAGTTTGCAAAGTTGATGGATGAGTTAAGGATGATTGCGCCGGCGGTGGGGCGAAAGATCGGTGATTGAAGAAAGTTCTTCACCACAGAGTCACAGAGATACCGAGAAAATCAAACCCAATATAAATCCAATATCTGAACCTGAACTTAACGGCTTCCATGCTCCTGCATTCCGCCGAACTATAAATCTAAGACTTGTTCTCTCTGAGTCTCTGTGACTCTGCGGTGAGATGTTGTTTATGTCGATTCGGCAAATCACGATTATCGGGACGGGGCTGATTGGCGGGTCGTTTGCGCTGGCGCTGCGGAAGCGAAAATTTGCGGGGCGCATTGTGGGATGTGATCGCGAGTCGGCGTTGGCTAAGGCCAAGGAGTGCGGCGCGATCGAGCAGGGATTTTACGAACCCGCGGACGCGGTGCGGGGAAGTCAGTTGGTTGTGCTGGCAACTCCCGTGCTCGGAATTATCGATTTGATCGGTCGGTTAGGCCCTTCACTCGCGCCGACTATTTTGATGACGGACGTAGGCAGCACCAAGGCAGCGATAGCGCAGCAGGCTGCGAACGTGTTCGGCGAGAGCGCAAAGCATCGGTTTTTAGCGGGGCATCCGATGGCAGGAAAAGAGAACAGCGGGGTGGAATTCGCCGATGCCGACTTGTTTCAGGGCGCGGTATGGTTTCTGACCCCGCTGGCGGAGCAGAATCTGCATGACGAGGCATTCGCGGAATTTCTGGGATGGATCGATCAGATTGGGGCGCGGGTGGCGGCGCTTTCACCGGAGAAGCATGACCGGCTTTGCGGTTGGGTGAGTCAGGTGCCGCAGATGATTTCTACCGCCCTTGCGGCCGCGCTGGTGGAAGAGTTCGGTGAAGACTCGCCGTTGCTTGCCGCGGGCGGACGGGCATTGCGGGAAATGACGCGCATTGCGGCGAGCCCCTATTCGATGTGGCGGGACATTGCGATCAGCAACAAAAACAATTTGGAAGATGCGCTGTTGAAGGTAGAGCAGCGACTGGCTCATATACGGGAGAATTTGACGACAAAGCAGTTGGCGGAGGAGTTTGAAGTAGCGCACCTGCTGAAGAAGAGCGTGGGTAAAGAGAGCACGACAACCACGCCACAGAGACACAGAGGCACAGAGAAAACCTAAGAAAAATGTTTATTTTTCTCTATGCTTCTCTGGGTCTTTGTGGCGTGGTTTGGTTTAGAATGCGGACGCTATGAATAAAGTTGTAGCAAGCGCGGATGAGGCAATTCGGGATGTAGTCGATGGTTCCGTGATTATGATTGGAGGCTTTGGTCTCTGTGGAATTCCGGAGAATTTGGTTCGCGCGCTGGTGAAGAAGGGATCGAAGAATCTGACGACGATCAGCAACAACGTCGGCGTCGATGGGCTGGGGAACGGGCTTTTACTGGCAGCGGGACAGATCGTGCATCATATCGGAACCTATGTGGGTGAGAACAAGTTGCTGGAAGAGATGGTGCTGACGGGTAAGATTCGACTTGATCTGGTGCCGCAGGGAACATTTTCCGAGAGAATTCGAGCCGGCGGCGCGGGGATTCCTGCATTCTTTACGCCAACCGGTGTAGGGACAATCGTTGCCGAAGGAAAAGAGACGCGGGTTTTCGATGGGCGGACTTTCGTGATGGAACGCGGTTTGAAAGCTGACTTCGCGTTTGTGAAAGCGTGGAAGGGCGATAAAGAAGGGAATCTGGTTTATAGAAAGACTGCACGCAATTTTAATCCCATGATGGCAACCGCGGCGAAGGTAACCATTGCTGAGGTAGAAGAGCTGGTTGAGATTGGCGATTTGGATGGAGACGCGATTCATACCCCTTCGATTTACGTGAAGAGGATTTTTCAAGGGCAAGTATATGAGAAGAAGATTGAGAGACGGACAGTGAGGAAAGAGGCTGTTAGCCGTTAGTCGATGGCCGCTGTCATGGGTCCATCGCGAGGCATGCGAAAACCACGGTTCCTCGCTTTGCTCGGGATGACCTCGTTGAGTGTGGGGATGTCAATTTGATGATCTGGAGACGATGGCGGTCTAATGACGGTATAGGGGTGCTTCGACTGCGGTTGTGCTTCGCTGCCGCGAAGCACAATCCTCGCTCAGGATGACAAAGAGAAATAATGAAGGCAGAAAAAGATACGGAAAAGCGCGAACGGATTGTGAAACGAATTGCGCGCGAATTGCGCGATGGGTTCTATGTGAATCTGGGGATCGGCATGCCTACGCTGATTGCGAATCATGTACCGGCGGGCATTGAGGTGGTATTGCAGTCGGAGAATGGGATGCTGGGGATTGGGCCGTATCCGATTGAGGGTCAGGAGGACGCGGACCTGATCAATGCGGGCAAAGAGACGGTGAGCGAGATGGCGGGTACCTCGTACTTTTCGAGCGCGGATTCGTTCGCCATGATTCGCGGCGGCCACATTGATTTGAGCGTGCTAGGAGCGATGGAAGTGGATGAGGCGGGAAGCTTGGCGAATTGGATGATTCCGGGAAAGATGGTGAAAGGGATGGGCGGGGCCATGGACTTGGTGGCTGGCGCGCGGCGCGTGGTCGTAGCAATGGAACATACGACGCGCGACGGTACTCCGAAAATTTTGACAAAATGTACGCTGCCGCTGACCGGAGTGAAAGTAGTGGATACGATTGTGACGGAGATGGCGTACATTCGCGTGACCGAGCGAGGATTGGTGCTCGAAGAAGTAGCTCCGGGGCTGACTGCGGAGCATGTGCAGCGGGCTACGGAAGCGAGGCTGGTGGTAAGCGATCGATTGAAAACGATGGAGAGCTAAACTCCATGTTGACTGGACTGGCCAGCTATTTTTGTAAGATTCCTTCGCGGCTCTGAAGCGCCACGCTTCCACAGTATTCCGGTCTGTTCTTCTCGATATTTCCTGCGATCACAACCTGAATGGCGCAGCCAGCAGTCGGACGGGGAGTGTGATGCCGAGGAACATCACCTCCAAAACTCCCTTCACTGCGATGCCAACGATGCGGAACGGAAGCAGAAACAGCCAGACGAAGGGGTAGGTGATCAGGGCCAAGAGAGCTAGCGGCCAGCAGACTACCAAGAGGATGCACCACAGAAGGAATGTGAACCCGGGAGACCTCCGTTTTTCTACTCGTATATAAGCTACGAAGACGGCCCGAATAAAGTTCCGCGGGGTCTGTTGAAAAATCCGTCAAGAGTACTAATCGGGCATACCAGTGCAGGGTCCTTCGACTGCGGTTGTGCTTTGCTGCCGCGAAGCACAATCCTCGCTCAGGATGACAGTCTCTCCGTGGGAGCTTCTTGGCCTTGTTTTCTGACCTGCTATTCGTAGCGCAGCGCTTCTGCGGGTAGCGTGCGTGCAGCCGACCACGATGGGTATAGCGTAGCGATGAAAGAAACTCCGATAGCGACGAAGGTGACGAGGATCCCATCCGCGATACGCGGGGCGAAGGGAACGTAATCGATGGAGTAGACCTCGGGCGAGAGGGAGATGATGTGGTAGTGGCCGCCGGCATACGAGATGGCGTAGCCGAGCAGCAGGCCGATGGCGGTCCCGATCAGGCCGATCAGCATTCCTTGCGCGATAAAAATATTTCTTACTTGCGATTTGCGCGTGCCCATGGAGATGAGGACGGCGATGTCGCGAGTTTTTTCCATGACCATCATGATGAGGGAGATGAGGATGTTGAGGGCGGCCACAAAGACGATAAGGCCGATGGTGATAAAGGTGACGAGGCGCTCGAGTCGAAGTGCGTGGAAAAGCGCTTGGTTCTGTTCCATCCAATTCGTCGTCATGAAGCCTTTACCCGCGGCGGCTTCGAGTTCGCGAGAGACTTTGTCGGCCTGGTAGATGTCGTCGATTTTGAATTCGATCACCGAGATGAGATCGCCCAGGCCGAAGAGGCGTTGAGCGTCAGACAGGTCGGTGAAGGCCCAGGAGGAATCGTAATCATAGAAGCCGGAGTCGAAAATTCCTACGACCCGGAAGCGTGTGTACTTGGGCACCATGCCGAACGGAGTGAGTTCGCCTTGCGGGCTGGTTACTAGAACTACGGAGCCTACGGTGGCGCCGAGATTGTCGGCCATGTCTTTGCCGAGGATTATGGGTGGCATGGCGGCGATGCGGGCATGAACACCGGAGAGTTCGTCGGGGGATTCGTCTGGCGGCGAGATTCCATTCTCATCCTTCATGTTCCCAATGCGACCCGCTTTATCCGACGTTGGATCTGAGCTTTCTTCGAGAGCGGAAGCGGAGCCTTCTTTTATGCTGCTGAGGAGGTCGCCAACTTTTCTTTCGTCGGCTGGGATCATACCCTTCAATACTGCGCCGCGAGCGCGTGGGCCGCGAGAGATAAGCACTTGTTCAAAGATGGCGGGTGCGTCGGCCACCACGTGTGGTTGCTTACGAAGACGATCGAGAAGCGCGGGCCAACCTTTGATGCCGTCATCGGCTACGCGGAGAAGGCTGATGTGCGAACTGGATCCGATAAGGCGCTGCTGAAGGTCCTGGCGAAATCCATTGTTAATGGCGAGTGCGACAATGAGCGAAGCGACCCCGGCAGCGACGCCGACAATAGAAATGCCGGTAATGATGCCGATGAAAGCCTGGCGTCGTTTAGCGCGCAGGTAGCGGCTCGCGATGAAGAGTTCGAAGCGCATAGAGGAAGAGGAGCGGCTGCCGCTTTCCGTTCATGTCGGATTATAGACGGCCTTTAGACATGAGGCTCGGCGATAGCTTCGATCAGCGTCTCTTGCACCGCAGACTTGATTGGGATTTTGAAATCGCGCAAGGTCAACTCCAAGCCACCGAAATCGGGGTGGTCGTTGTGGCCGATGGTAAAGGCGATGTCGATGGCGTCTCCGGCAAGTAGCGGGGATTCCTGGAGGCGGTCGGCCATGTTCCAGCCGAGGGCGTTGAGAACGGTTCTCAATTCTCGATTCTCAGTTCTCCGATCTTTGCTGCCGTTCTCGTCGGCCTTGAATTTTAGTTTGATGTGTTTATCTTTCAGGATCTTAGGCGGAGCGAGCAGGCGGACGTTGCGGGCGGTGAATGCCGGCTCGTGGTTGCCGGTGCCGTAAGGTTCGAGCAGACTGAGCATCTGATAGAGAACCGGAGTGACTTCCGAGAGATGCAGCTCGGCTTCGACTTGGAGGGTAGGCTCGAAATCGGCTGTGGTTAGGCGATTTCTAGCGAACGCATCCAGTTCGGTCCGGAGCTGAACCACATTCGCCGAGGGCATGGAGAAGCCGCAGGCGTGGGAGTGGCCGCCATAGCGGGTGAAGAGAGTGTTGCTGGCCTCAATGGCCTCGAGCAAATGAAATGGGCGGATAGAGCGGCCGGATCCGTGCGCTTCTTCGCCATTGCTGGAGATCACAATCGCGGGGCGGTGATAGCGTTCGACGACGCGAGTGGCGGCGATGCCGATCACGCCGCGGTGCCAGCCTTCACCATCAACCACAATGCAATAAGCCTCGCACAAAGCGGGATCGCCGGCGATGCGCTCTTCAATCGCACGCAGGATGCCGCGCTCTTCTTCCTGCCGGTCGGTATTGAGTTGGTTTAACTTCCCGGCCAGTTCGCGGGCGCGAGTTTCATCTTTCACGCTGAAAAGGTCGATCACGTCGCGCGCAATGTCCATGCGTCCCGCGGCATTAATGCGCGGAGCGATGCGGAAGGCGACTTCAGCGGAGTTCGGCGGACGATTGGTAGAGATTTGAGCTTCGTTGAGCAGCGCCTTAAGACCGGGATTTACAGCGTGGCGAAGAGCTTCGAGCCCGAGCTTGGCGAAGACGCGATTTTCGCCGGTGAGCGGAACGGCGTCGGCAATGGTTGCTATGGCCACAACTTTCATGAACGATAGCAGTAATTTTTTCTGATCTTTTTCCGGTAAGCGGCGTTGCACTAACGCTTGCGCGACTTTGAAGGCTACGCCGGCACCACAGAGTTGCTTGTAAGGATATGAGCATCCAGCCTGATTGGGATTTACGACAGCGTGTGCTCTGGGAACGCCGTCGGGGCCGGGAAGATGATGGTCGGTGACGATGAGGTCGACGCCGAGACGGTGCGCGGTTTCCGCCGGTGCAAAGGCGCGAATGCCCATGTCAACGCTGATGATGAGGCGTATGCCAGCGGTGGCGGCCCTTTCGATGACGTCGTCGCGCATATCATAGCCTTCGCGGATACGATGCGGAACGTGGAAATCAGCGGCGCCTCCGCAGAGCTCGATCGCCGTTTTCAGAATGATGATTGCCATGGTTCCGTCAACGTCGTAATCGCCATAGATCAGCATTAATTCTTTGCGCTCTATGGCGGCATCGAGCCGGTCGACCGCGGCGCGGAGGCCGGTCATCTCTTCCGGCAGGTGCAAGTGTTCCAGTGAGGGCGTCAGGAAACGTGCAGCGGATTCGGGGTCAGTAAGGCCGCGGCGAACCAGCAAACGGGCCAGAGTACGGGCCGCATTGCGCCTTTGATTATTTGAGCCTTGACCACTTGAAGCGGTACGGTTGAACGGCAAGTGAGGAAGATCGCAGAGAGCTATGGCGAGCGAGTGAACTTGCGCTGCATCTTCCGTGACCAGTTCCCAGCGGGCGCTTTTCAGCACAGTTAGTTCTCGTCGTCCTGATCCGGTTCGTCGATGGGAATGCCGCCGAAATCTTCCGAGACCTCGAGCAGGTGCTGGTAGCGCTCGTACCACTCGGTGCTGACTTCGCAAAGAAACATCGATCCCTGATAGGCCCAGCCCAGTTGCAGAAATCCTACTTTGCCGGTGTGGGCGCGGAGCCAGCGCGCATCTTCCACGTCGTCGCCATCGGAAAATTCGGAGTGCGAGAGCCGCTCGACTAATTCGTCCAGTTGCTCGCGGTCGAGCTTCCAGGAGTGCATGGTAAGAAACGGAGCGCCGGTGCTCTTGGCAAGTTCGACAAAATCTTTCCACGCATCGGGATTGTCGCCAGTCTCCCACATAATGCACTGCACTTCCTCGTAGTCAACATAGCCGTGGAAACGACTCATGCCGTGGCCTTCGATGAAGGCAATCATGTCATCTTTAATGATGGAAAGGTCGTCTGGAGTGGGTGACATTGCGGAAATCTTCTTACAATGCCATTGTATGCTGTTTGGGCGGGAAGGTGCCAGCGCGCTTCCTATAAATGCCGTGTTACACTCTATGTTTCGTAAACGATGCCTGGTGAGACAGGATAGTCTGGTTTAGGACGAATTTCCGCACATGCTGCTTTCCAAGGAATATGTGGGCTATTTGGCCCGCGAAGTTACCAAAAAACTGATTGCCAACAAGGCTATCGAGACCTCGGCGGTGCCGAAGGTGACGGAGCGCGTACATGCCGCTCTGCTCGAGGAAATGACGCTCGAGGACCGCATCAACGATGAGGTGCGGGTGATCCTCGAGGCTTATTCCGACGAGATGAATAAAAGCGGCGCCAACTACCAGGAGATGTTCCGCAAGGTGAAGAGCGAACTGGTGCGCAAGTACAAGGCGGTGCTGTGAGACTGAGCCGCGACAAAGTGAACGTGCTGGCGCGGGCCGTGGCCGATGCGCTGAAAGAGATGGACGAGGTCGAGTTCATCGAAGATCCGAATACCATCCGGCAGGAGACCCGCAAGATTCTGGAAGAACTTTTGAATCACGAAGAGCGGATCGATAAAACGGCGCGGCTGAAGATTGAGAGCCAGAAGCGGACCATCCTCGAAGGTTGCCAGGAGTGGGACATTCTTTACCGTAAGTATTACAACGAGGAAGTGAAGAAGTTGGGTATGTAGTGTAGCGCCTTCTAGCAACCAGCAAGTCTCCGCGGGGATCCGTAACCAAACGGTGAGATTACGACGGTCATCGCGCCAAGTTGGCGCTGTAGCCTGACGTTAGCACTCGCGGGTGGGGCATCCAGATCATCCATGACAGAATCGTGTTTACAAAACCAGGCAAGCCTCGTCGAAGGATAAACGCGGGTTCCGGGGAAAAAGTTTCGTGGAGTCTCCATAGCCCAGATTACACAGGAAGTTCGTCTTCCACTTGCCATCGGGGAAGAACTCGGCATTGACTTTGGCGGCGTCGAATCCCGACATGGGACCGCAATCCAGGCCAAGGGCGCGGGCCGCAAGAATAAAGTATGCGCCTTCGAGCGAGCTGTTGCGGAAGGCCGTGGCTTCGATGAGGTCGGGTTTGCCGGCGAAGATGGAACGCATATCTTTATTATTCGGAAAAAGCTTGGGAAGCATTTCGTGAAACTCGGTGTCCCAGGCAATGATAACGGTGACAGGAGCAGACATTGTTTTATCGACGTTGCCCGCGGAAAGTGCGGGGCGCAGACGCTCTTTGGCTTGCGCCGTCGTCACAAAGACATAGCGTGCCGGCGTGGTATTGGCGCTAGTAGGCCCCAGGACCGAGAGTTCAAAGACCTGGCGCAGCAACTCGGGAGAAACCGGCTGAGGTAGCCAGACATTGTGGGTGCGGGCCTCACGGAAAATCTGATCGATGCAATGGTTGGAGACGGGGGTTTTGTGTGATGTTGAATTATTTTCGGGTGCGTCGGGCATGGTCGGATTTTCCCTCTTGAGAAGTCTTTCGTTGGGAATTGGATTAAGGCGCAAGGCCTAGAGATGCAACGATAAATCAAAGCGATCCCCAAAAAGCAGCCCCGCGTCTTTTGCGCAGGGCTGATTTCCCTAAGACCGATTTCCCAAGGACAAGACTTTCTACGCGACCGCTGAGCGGGCCTCGCGCCGCTGCTCGATGTTCTCCAGATGCTGGCGATATTTCTGTGCGTTGCCGACGATCTTGCGCTGCGGCAGGCTGTTGACCCACAGGTCGCGAGGCGTGTTGCGGCGTTCGCGCCGGGTTCCAACTGCGCCACGGTTCTGAAGGCTGGTGGGATGCAACTCGGCGGTCAGTTGCTGCCAGCCACCGCCGGTGGTCACATTGAAGGTCCCGATGTAACCGCCGGACAGCAGCTGAAGCGGCTTTTGGATTTTGTTCATGCGATCGAATTGAGTGGAGCCCTCCGCGCGAAAACTTTCAAACCATGCAGGGTAGACAAAATCGGAGAGCAGGACACTGTCGATTTGATAACCCAGGCTGTCATCTTCGCAGGAGTCGCAGACTTCGTAGGCGTAGAGTATCCCGCCAGTGTCGCTGTTCTGCGCGAAGACAGTGAGGTTGATGTTAGGGTCGCCCAGCATTTCGAGGAGTTCGTGGCTGGCGGTAACGGTCCAGGATGTTCCCGCCTTCAGGTCGCTGGTGGTGAAGACCTTCCCGATGGGCAAACCTTCGGTGGTCAGGTCGTGATAGCCGAGCGCGCCGGCCTGATCGGAGTCATCGAGCAGAACCAGCCACCACCTTCCAGCCGGCGGTTGCGCGCCTTTGGGCACGATGGTGAGTTCAGCGTCCGTTCCCCAGACCGGACGGAAATCATTGGTCACTTGTTTTTGGAGAGCAGCGATGACCGGCACAACCTCGGCGTCGGTCAGAATGGTGCTCTCGTTGATTACGGAGATTTGAATGGTTGGGGTTTGAACGTGCGTGGGTTGGGTCATATAGCTTCTCTCCTGAGAAACAAAATTGGAGAACGCGCAGCGTGAGCTTGCGTGACTCTGTAGGAAAAAGCCTATACGCTGATGATGTGTGACGAATCATTTTTAGGAAGATAAAAATGATGCCTGATTCCGAAATGGAACTTTGTCATAGCGTGCTTTAAGCGTCCATACTTTGCAGTCGAGAGTTTACCTGCCATGTTTCAATCCACTGAAATTACCGCGAGCGTGCTGCAAGCCGCGAAAGAGGCTGGATTTGACCAAGCGGGCATCGCGCCTATCGAAGACTCTCCAGAACTGGAATATTTTCCCCAGTGGATTGCCGCTGGACACGCCGGCGACATGAAGTATCTGGAGGCGCGTGATGACCAAGGCCGGCTGAAGCGCGCGTCTCTGGCGCATGCCGCTCCATGGGCCCGCAGTGTGGTGGTGTGCGCCATCAATTACAACACCGCGCAACCGTATTCCACTCAGGCGAGCGATTCTTCTGAAACCAAGCAACGCGGCTGGATTTCGCGCTACGCCTGGGGCGGGCAGGACTATCACGATTCCGTGATGCCGCGCTTGCTGCAGGTTGAGGCCGCGCTGAAGCGCGCCGCAGGTGCAGGTGGTGATAACGCCCTGGTAACGCGCTGCTATGTCGATACCGGCCCGATCATCGAGCGCGTGGTTGCGAAATATGCGGGAGTGGGATGGATTGGAAAGAACACCTGCATCATTAATCAGAAGCTGGGATCGTGGATGTTTCTAGGCGTGATCTTAACGTCGCTGGAGTTGAGAGCCGGAGTGCCCGCACCCGACCGTTGCGGCAGTTGCACACGCTGCATCGATGCCTGTCCGACCGAGGCGTTCGTCGGACCGTATCAACTCGATTCCAACAAATGCATTGCTTACCTCACCATCGAGAAGCGGGGAACGATCGGGGAAGCGCTACGCGAGGGAATGGGGCGGCAAGTTTTTGGCTGCGACATTTGCCAGGATGTTTGTCCCTGGAATCGCAAAGCGCCGGCAACCAGCGGTGAAGAATTTCAGCCGCGGCCGGAGTTAGTAAATCCCGCGCTGGACTGGCTTGCGGAGATGAGCGCTCAGGAATTCAACCGTACCTTTCGAGGCTCTCCTGTGCGAAGAGCGAAACGCGCGGGGCTGCGCCGCAACGCGGTGATTGCGATGGGAAATAGCGGAGAACGTAAATTTCTCGGCATACTAGAACGACTCGTAAACGATGAAGATGATGCGGTGGCTGAAAGTGCTCAATGGTCTATGCGAAAATTGAATTCGCCCGATTAGCCGCCGAAATCCCAGCTCCGCACATTTAACCTTCCATTCATATCGGGAAAGCTTAGTAGAATGAAGGTAATGGCCGAGTACTATGTTGCGCGTTAACCTCCGTAACTGCCCCTCCCGCAGAGATAGCAACTAAACTGATGAAAAAGGGTTCTTATTAGTGGCGCAAGTGTGGCCAGTGGTGTGTTCAGTAAGTGCGACTATGTCTTTTCAAAACAAATTACGCCGCCTTGGCCTCTCCTGCGTGCTGGCACTCTTGTCGGCGCGTCTGGCGGTTGCCTCCTCGGCGACGCTTTTGCTGGAAGAGCCTTACGGGAAACTGGGATGGTTCACGGCCACCGGACACGCGGCCGTGTATTTATCTGGAGTCTGTGCTCAGACGCCGCTAGTCTTGCGTCCCTGTGCGAAGGGCGAACGTGGCGCAGTCATTGCCCGCTACAACGGCGTCGGTGGTTATGACTGGCTGGCGATTCCACTCATCCCTTACCTATACGCGGTTGAGCACACCGGTGATATTCCGCTCTTCGCCGATCCCAAGCTGGTCGGTTTTTTGCGCGATCAATATCGCCGCAAGCATTTGGAGACGGTCGTTCCGGATGCGGCGGAAGGCCAGGCGCCCGGCGGAAACTGGTATGAGTTGGTGGGGACGGCATACGATCGAACGTCCTATGCTTTTGAAATCGAAACTTCGCCGGATCGCGATCTGGAATTCATTCGTGCTTACAATGCATCGAAGAATCGCTCTCACTTCCGTACGGTATCTTCAAACTGCGCGGATTTCGCCAAGGACGTCATCAATTTTTACTATCCCCACGCCCTGCACCGGAGCGTGATTGCGGATGTAGGCATCAGCACACCCAAACAGATGGCGAGGACAATCGTTAGATTCGGCTCGCGCCATTCCGAAGTGGAGCTCTCCCGCTATGTAATTCCGCAGGTTCCAGGCAGCGAGGCGCGCAGCGCACCGGTGCACGGCGTTGTGGAGTCGTTCTTTAAGTCGACAAAATATATTGTTCCCGCGGCGGTAGTCAGTCCAATCTTTGCCGGTTGTGTGGCTGCGGTGGATGTAGGGACGGAAGAAGGGCCGGAGCACTTTAATCCCGCGCTGCACGCGCTGGTTTTCAGTCCGGAACGCGACTTGGAGCCTCCCATCGGAGAAGAAGACAGGCGATCCTATGAAATCGAGCTGAAGCACATTGAGGCTGCTGAAGCCGCCGAGAGCACGCTGGTAGGAAAGAATTTTCTTCACATGATGGAAAGCGCCGTACCCAGCTTCGATTCCAGCGGACTTCCCGTGCTGCGTGTGCAAGTCGAAGACGAAACGGCGAATGTTGGGTTAGCCGAAGGCAACATCCTGACCACGAATTCGCCGAACCAATTTGCGCACGAGGTTCTCAAAGCCAGGCTACGTGAGGAATTGCGACACGGAAATCGCCCCAGGATTTCCGAAAGCGACATCGAGCGTGATTGGGCGTTGCTGCAGAAGACGCTGGACCATCCGCAGGAGCAGGTCGCCCGCTCCGGTCGAGCCTTGCAGACTGGTTCGCAAATATCAGACCGCATCCAGCCCTAAATACCGGCCAAAGCTCGCCAAGCAAGCCTCGCCAAACAAAGCCTATTGATCCTGCTGCGGCTGTGGTTGATGTGGGGCGGGCATACCCGGAGCTTGTGGGTTAGCACCCTGTTGCTGCTGCAGCAGAAGCTGCCGCTGCTGCATTTCCTGCAATAACTGCTGAGGGCTCTTTGCTCCCGGCTGGTCGGCAGGCTGTTGGTCGGCCTCTACGGCGCTTTGATCGGCGCTGTCATCGGTCGTGGCGTCGTCCGCCGCCTCCGCCGCGTCAGGAGTTGCTACGGTGGTAGCAGAGGGCGGAGGTGGTGTTGTGCCATCTGCCTGAGTTGTTTGTGGGGGAGTCTCAGGGCCCGTCTTTGCCACTAGCACAACCCGCACCAGCGCGTTGGTGTCCTCTGGCGATCCCAGCAAGATATAGTTGAAACGCGATCCATTCAGCAGTTCGGCCATTACTTCCCGCGCCGGGGCTGGCCCCAGTCGCGTAACTACTCGCTCGGTGGCAGCGGGAGGAATTTCAATCTCGGCTGAGGTATGTTTGCGCACGCTGCGGAGAATATCGCCTAGCGTGGAGTTCGGCGCGTCGATGGTCAGGAATCCATCCTGATAGGTCACTTGAGGTGCGATCGGCGGTATGGCGTCGAGCGGTACCTGGGGCACAGGACCGCGCGTTCCCGAGGGAAGCGGAGGAGGCAACTCCTCCTTCTTCGCTATTTTATGAGTGCGGTGGGTAGTAGCCGGAGTGGCAGTTGGGTGCGGGATGGCCGGGACGGCAGCCGGTGTGGTGGCCGGATGGGCGGCGGTCTGCGTGTCGGCCAAAGTTGCCGTCGGCAGAGCCAGTACTGCGGTTACCAGGAACCCCGTTACTCGTAATCTCATGTTCATATCAACTCCCTGGCACTTTTCCTGATTATGATTGCGGTCGGGGATGGCACCTATATGCTGCAATTTTAGCACCAGGCCGCAGTGCCAGAGTGGAACTGCGTTCGTTCACTGCTACTCTATAGAACGTATTGACTTTAGGGTCTTGCAAAGCGATTTTTAATATCGTGAAATCCTTGGGATATGCAAATATTTGCGTTGCATGGAGACGGTGGCGTTCGGAATCCACTGTTCCGGAAGCTATAAGAAAGACGTCTAATAAAAGAATAAAAGAAGTCTAAATATTATGAGAACCCGGTAGTTGCCAGCGGGAAAGGAATCCATGAGCGATCGATGCAGCAGTCTGCGTGCGGGCTTAACGATGGTGCTAATAGTGTGTAGCACGGCGAGCTTGTTGGCGGAGACCTGCCAGACGGCCAACGATATGGATGCGGGCACTCGTACCGCGCTAGTGACGGCGGGGCAGCGCTATTTTGACTTCATCGCGAAAGGCGACGCGGCATCCTTGCGGCAGAATGCCATTCCCAGCCTGGCATCCGATTTTTCCGGGATCGAGAACGTGGTGAAGGACAATCAGGCCGCTTTGACCGGCGCCAAGGGCACGGCGCGTTCCCCGTTCTTGCTTGTGGCCGAAGGCACTGCGCCGATTCCTCGCGCCGAATTTTTCTGCGGAGTGTTCGGGAGCACCGGCCAGACCGCGGACAGCGCCATATTTACATTGGGCAATTTGCCGCCGGCAAAATACGCAGTGGTGATTGTCGATGCGTCATCTTCCAAAGGGCCATACACAGTCTCGTTGATTTTGCAGCAGATTGCTTCGGACTGGAAGCTGGGCGGCCTCTACATCAAGGCTTCTCAAGCCGGCGGCCACGACGGTACCTGGTTCCTGACTCAGGCGCGCGACGACAAGAGCAAGGGACAGACCTACGTCGCGTGGCTGTATTACCTGGAGGCCCGTTCGCTGGCTTCTCCGCTGCCCTTTATGAGCACGGCCGCTACCGACAAGCTCTATGACGAATCGCAGAAAGCACAGCCTACGGACTTTCCAGGCGATGGAAAAACCGCCGATCTTTCTTCGGGAACGGCTTCGGGAACCGTAACCTACAAACTAACCACGCTTTTTCCGGAGGTGGTGGGAAACGATCTGGATCTGATCGTGAAGTATCAGGTGCCGGATGTTTCCAATACCAATCAGGCGTATCAGAACAATCTGGCCGTGATGAAAGCATTGGTCGCGAAGTATCCCGAACTGCGAAGCGGATTTGCCGGGATTGAAGCGCGAGCCGTTGCCCCAAGCGGCCAGGACTATGGCACCTTGCTGCCGATGAAGGATATTAAGTAGTGCCCGGGTCTTAGGTGCTTGATTTCAGTTTTTGACATGCTGCGGGCGTTCTTGGTCGAACGTGCATTCTTTGGGATCTTTGTCGTCGCGTAGGCCAAGGAATACAGGGGCACGCAGTTTGGGACCGCTGCCGCTGTTGGCTCCGCCCGTCCATTCGGCGTATTCGATCTGGGCTACTAACTCCGGCTTTACCCAGTACACTTTTCGCAGCGCTTCCACTTCGCCAAAAAAGGGTGTTTGCTTGGTCTTGCGCGGCACGAGTAGTTTCCAAATCTCGGTAAGGGATTTCTGGTTGAACCCGCTGCCCGCCTGGCCCACGTGAATCAGCCGGCCTTGCTTGTCGTAAAGGCCGAGAACGATGGAGCCGAAGTGAGCTCGGCTGCCTTCCGGTTCGGTGTAGCCGCCGATCACACACTCCAGTTCGTGACGGATTTTGATTTTCAACCAATCGCTGCTGCGGCGCTCCTGATAAGGACTCTCGCGTTTCTTGGCGAGAATTCCTTCCAGCCCCTTTTCCCGCGCGATCTCGAATAACGCTTTACCTTCGCGCTCGTAGTGGTCGGAGAATCGCAGGGAATCACCGGGGCTAATTATGGACGCCAGCTTCTTCTTCCGCTCCTCCAGCGGAAGACGGCGCAGATCGTATCCGTCAAGATAGAGCAGATCGAAGACATAGTAGAGTACGGGGACGCCCGCTTGCGGCGTGGCGCGGCGTCCACCGGGACGGAAGCCTGTGCGCTGCTGCATCAGGCTGAATGAGGGCCGTCCCTGCTCATCGAGCGCGACTACTTCACCGTCGAGAATTGCAGTTTTGGCTTTGACGAAATTTGGCAGGTCTTTCAGTTCTGGATATCGTGAAGTGAGCTCGTTTTGATTACGCGAGACCAAGCGGGCCTTGCCGTTTTCTATGAAAGCTACCGCTCGGTAACCGTCCCATTTGATTTCGAATAACCAATCCCGACCGTCGAACGGCTTGTCGATGGGCGTCGCCAGCATGGGATGAATCTCCGATGGCATGGGACGCTTTACCGCAGCGGAGGGAGGATCCTTAAACACAGGGGCCACAGAGTAAGTATTAGATCGCTTGTGATCTACCCCGTGTTCCCCAGGCCGCCCTGAGCGAAGCCGAAGGGTGTCCTCTGTGTTTAACTCCTTAGTTTTTTTTTAACGGCAGGTTTCGCCTTCTTGGCGGAATTTTTCTTGTCCAGCTTCGCGACCGCATCGGCCAGCCACGCCGCTTTCAACTTGCCGCGGGTTGCGGGACGGCTGCTCGTCCACTCCGAGCCCGCGTGGCCCGCGATCTCGTCCAGGCTGTGGTTCGTGAGCACCGATCCATCGTAGGCATCAATGTCATAGCCTTCGATTTCGTGGTCGTCGTGCTTTTTGATCAAAAGCCATTCGTTGCCTTTGCTTCCCGGACGGTGGCCTTTCATCTTCACCAAAGCAAAGTCGCCTTTCAGCTTCTTGCCATCCAGGCGAAACTTCAAATCGCCTTTGGCCAGCATTGCCGTAGCTTCGGCGCCAGTTCCGGGAACATATTTTCCGTCCACCGGAACCGGCGAGAGCGGCTGCCACGTGCCTACATCCCATACCATCACCGTGCCGGCGCCATAGTTGTCTTCAGGGATGGTGCCTTCGAAATCAAAGTAGGAAACCGGATGATCCTCCACGTGCATGGCGAGGCGCTTATCCGCGGGATCGAGCGACGGACCCTTGGGAACGGCCCATGATTTCAGCACGCCTTCCATCTCCAGGCGAAAGTCATAATGCAGGCGCGTGGCATCGTGCTTCTGTACCACAAAGCGATGACCGGTCTTCGGCTCAAGCTTTGGCGGAGGTTCGGGTGTCTGCTCAAACTTGCGTTTTCGTTTGTATTCTTCCAGAGCCATAGTAAAGACCATTTAACCACTAAGGACACGAAGGCACACTAAGTAAAGCGCGAGTTGCGGCCTTCGTGCAACTTCGTGTCGTTCGTGGTTCATAATTTTGGTTCGCTCCCATGGGATAGAATTTCACAGGCATGCAACGCGAATTTCCCGAGGTTCCCTTGGTTGGCGTGGGCGCAATTATCGTCGAGGACGCTCGCGTTGTGTTGGTGAAGCGCCTTCATCCGCCGCTGCAAGCCGAGTGGTCGATTCCCGGAGGCGTGCTCGAGGTGGGCGAACTGCTGCGTGAAGCCGCCATCCGCGAAGCCCGCGAGGAGACCGGGCTCACCGTCGAGCCAAGCGAACTTCTCGGCGTCTACGACCGGGTTTTGCGCAATACCGAACAGCGCGTGCAATATCACTACGTTTTGATTGATTTTCTCTGCCGCCGCATTGCGGGAGATTTGCTAGCTGCGAGCGATGCGGCGGAAGTGCGCTGGTTTAGGCGCGAAGAGTTGCCGGGACTCGGGCTGACGGAGGACACGCTGGATGTGATCGGCAAGGGATTCACAAGGTTACGCCGCGGAGCTGATAGTTAGCCAGCATTATGCGCACGGCTTTGTCACATGTCATCCCGAGCGCAGCGAGGGACCTTGGTTTTGCCTGCGCTCGTTAATACTGCAAGCAACAACCAAGGTCCCTCGCTCGGGATGACATTGCATGATCGCTGCTAGCTGATTATCCCTGCGGGTTTTCCCACCTGCCCGACTCTCCAGACCGAAAAATCGCCTCAATCACCGCCATATTCTTAATGGCGTCTTCCAGCGGCACGGGCACTTCAGTATTTTCCAGAACAGCCTTGGAAAAATCATCGCCCTGCATGACGTATTGATTGCCGGTGGGGAAAGCTTCCGTAGTGATGTTCTCGCCGAAGATGCCGCCCCCGTCGTCGATGAAAATTCGCGTGGGGCGATCGATGGGAGCGTTGAACGGAATTTCGATCTCGATCCGCCCTTTCGTGCCGACGAAATGCATACGCTGGTAGCGCACGATCTGCGTGCTGCAAGTGAAGATCGCCTGCCCCGCCGGAAATTCCAGGATCGCCGATGTGAGCCGGTCGGTGTGCATCTGCGGGTCGCGTTCCATGCACCCGATCACCCGCTTCGGTTCGTCGCCAAAGCCATAACGCGAGCCATGGATCAGATAGCAGCCAACATCCATCAGCGAGCCTCCGCCGCATTCCGCCTGATTGCGAATGTTTCTTGGATCCACATTGAAATAACTGAAAAAGCCCACGACGGAGCGCACTTCGCCGATGCGGCCCAGGTCGATCAATTGGCGAATCCGCAACCATTGCGGGAAGCTGCGGATCATGAAGGCTTCGCCGATCTTGACTCCGGTGCGGCGGCGAACCTCAAGCAGAGATTCCGCCTCCGCCACGGTCAAGCTGAAAGGTTTCTCGCAGAGTACATGCTTGCTCGCTTCCGCAGCCTTGATTGTCCAGGGAGCGTGAAGCTGGTTCGGCAGCGGATTGTAAATGGCGTCGATGTTCGGGTCGGCCAGAAGTTCCTCATACGAGCCGTATGCTTTGGGAATACCAAGCGTCGTCGCAGCCTGTTGCGCCTTGGCCAGGTCGCGGGATGCAATGGCATCGACGCTCGAGTATCGCCCCTGCTGCATGGCAGGAATCACTTTCCTGACTCCAATGTCAGCAGTGCTGAGAATTCCCCAACGAATCTTTTTGGACATGCTGGCTATGATAAAGGCAGGGAGCGCGATCGGAGGTTAATTTCCAGAATGTTTATGTAGGGACAGCCGCCCTCGGCTGTCCATCGAGCGAAGCTCGACTTGACTCTTCCATGAGCACGAATTACATCATCATTTGATGCTACAATTGATGCAGAGGATTTGTACATGAGAACAACGGTTGCGCTCGATGACGAACTGGTACGCATCGCTCAGGAGTTTACTGGCGTGGAGGAGAAAACGGTGTTGCTTCGGGAGGCGCTGAAAGCTTTGATTGAGCGGGAAAGCGCCCGCAGGTTGGAGGCTCTGGGAGGTACCATGCCGGGATTGAAGAATATTCCCCGCCGCCGCGCGGGGCGGAATTGATTCTGGCAGATACCTCGGTTTGGATCGATCACTTTCGTTCGGCTATCCCGGAAATGGCGCACCACCTGAGCGAAGGGCGGATTGTGATTCACCCTTTTGTCATCGCGGAACTCGCGCTCGGGTCGCTGCGGGATCGCGGCAAGACACTTGCGCTGCTGGATCTTTTACCTCAAGTGCGAACAGCCCACCTCAGCGAAGTACGCCTGACGATTGAGGCTCGGCGTTTGTTCAATCTGGGCATCGGTCTGATTGACGCCAACTTGATAGCATCCGCATTACTCAATCCTCCTGCTCTTTTGTGGACCCGGGACAAGCGGCTACGTGCCGCCGCCGAAGCTCTCGGTATTCACGCCAGATTGCCTTAGGATGCCGCCAGGAACCCGCGAGAAAATCACTCTCCGACCATATCACTCGTAGCTGAACGTCAAATTATCCAAATATACCGAATAAGGCGTTTGCTGGCTGTTGCCGTCCATCTGATAGTTAATGGTCACGCCATACCAGTTCACCGCTGAGCCGGGCTCGTAGTACTGGTTGACCGTGTTAGTAACGCCGTTTAGCGTTATCGATTGATACAGCAGTTGATTGCTCGACGTGCGCTGCACCTGGATGGTCAGGTGATTCCATGCATTGCTCTTGGGGTAGCAGGGGATGCCGGTGGGAACCCAGTGAGCGATTACGTTGTCCCAGATATCCCATTCATTGCCGCCTGCAATGCGGCACTCATGGCCCCAGATGAAGCCCTGATTGTTAAAAAATTGATTGATATCGAACTCGACCGCCTGCGAAAGCTCAAGATTCGTTCCGTAAAAATAAACATCGTAGGTGAAATTGTGGTACGTGGGAACCAGCGTGTGATGGTTGTCGGGCAGGCCTTGCGAGGAAAAAGCGCCGATCAGGTGGTTGTTGAACAGTGCGTCGGTATAATCGGCCGTTCCGCCAAGGTTGAATTTCGTTGACGATCCGCTCATGGATGGAGTTTGGATTCCCTGCGTCATGGAGAAGCTGATTCCGTCGCAAGGCGAGGGTGAACAGTCAATGAAATCCGGAGGACCCTGTCCGGCCTGACCCCACCCTGCGCTCTGCTGCAATTCGGAGAAAGAATTTGCCGCCGTCGAAGCCGGGGTTACGGTAACCGTGGCACTGGCGGATTTAGACTGGTCCGCCACGCTGGCGGCGGTGATGGTGACCGTGGTGTTTACCGTGACGTTCGGAGCGCTGAAAAGTCCCGCGCTCGAGATTGCCCCTTCCGTTGCCGTCCATGTAACCGCTCCATTTGAGGTGTTGCTGACCTGCGCGCTGAACTGCTTCGAGCTCCCGGTTGTCACCGTTACGGCTGCTGGGGTCACGCTGATCGCGACGCTGGCGTTCTCAGCTACGATGATCTCTAAAGATAGCTGCTTGGAAAGTCCTTTAGAATCATTTACTGAGATAGTAAACTCTGAGGTTCCAGTTAAAGTTGGTGTGCCGGAAACCGTTCCGGTAGCACTGAGGGCAATGCCTTCCGGCAGTTGGCCGGATGCAATAGAAAACTTGTAAGGTGCGGTACCGCCGGTTACGGTGATGGCCGCGTTGTAGCTCGAGTCCACGGAGGCTTGCGGAAGCGCGCTGGAAATGGTCAGTCCTGGCGCCGATTTAGTTGCCGCCGTAGTCGTGCTGGTGCTGTTTGCGCTGCCTGGAACCGAGACTCCCGAGCAGCCAGTAAGCCAAAGGAGCGAGGGTAGGAATGCGATCAGGGCGGAGATGTGTAACAAAATTGCAAAGTTTGCACAGTTCTTCGGTGTGCAAACGGTTGAGCAGCCTGACATGTATGAACCTCTCGACGGGGCTTTCAAGAGGACGCTCAGCGGGAGAGAGTCCTAGGTCGGACTGTATTGGCGATAAGAGCAACAAACCAGATCACCAATGGGATGGGACCATTGGAACGGGCACGAAGGGCTAATTGGCCATGGTCCAATCAGGCGGGAATAACTCGGTGAGGTAGGGAAGCGATCAAGGTTGAAGGAGATTCCTTAGGAGGACGATTCCGCCTTCGCACTCTCCGAACTATCATCGTCCCATTCCGCGTCACAGGAGTGGCAATGCCACGCGGGACGTTGGAGCGGCATGGGTACACGCAGGAATGCGCTGATATAGGCGATGGGCCGGTCCAATTCTTGAAAGTTCACATCCAGCGACTGGCAGTGGGGGCAGCGGGGCTGCTCGTACAGGCCGACGCCATGCACGTACAGGCCCTCGAGAATCGGCTCATCCAGAATCTTTTGCGCATTGGCCACGTCCTGTTCGTGCACCTTGAGTTTGATCCCGCCGATAAAATTTGAGATGAACCAATCCAGGCGAACCAGATTTTCGTCAGCCAGAAAGCATTCGATGCCGGACGACTCCAGGCTACCTTTGGCCAGCAGCGCCTCCGGCAAATCGCGAAATTGCCGGATCGTCACCAGTTCACGAACTTCCATCTCCTGCCTGGGTTGGGAGCCGGAATCGTCGCACGGTTCAAGGTTCCGGCGGTCCATTTCATCTTCGAGCGCATCCCAGGCAACTTCGGTCAGTGACTCTGCATTGCCAGCCAGTCGCTGCAACTCGCCATCGGTCATGCTCGCGTAGTTCGCGGCTAACCGCTGGCGCTCGCGTTGCTGGTTCAAAAGAGAATCGTCGAAAGACGGCACTGCGCAAGGATACTCGGACGCTCCGCCATCCGACAACTGTTTCGCATTTGCTATCCCGGTGAAACGGCCGTGCGCGATGACGTAATCGCCTTCTGCGACAAAGAGTTGGTTTTCGCAGCGCAACGCATTTGGCGTAGACCGAACTAGATTGAATAACCCTTCACGACCTGGTGCTATGTGCGCGCTGTGCTGGATGTACGTTGGCGACCAGAAACGTTCATCTTGAGGGGGGGCGCGTTTGTTGCAGAGAGTGTCAAAATCGCCTTGTTCTGTACAGGTATTGTCTTTGGCATGATCAACTGCTGGGGTTGTGTTCGGATGGTTGGTAGGTTGGGTAATCGGAATACCGTGTGGCGCCGAGGCGTACACTGTTTCCCAATCGACTTCGGCCAGAGGAGTGTTCTCGGCAAAACTCTGGACCAGGTCGGGATTCGCGATGTAAGGACGGCCGAACGCCACCAAATCTGCCAGTCCCTCCGCGATAAGGCGATTGCCGCGAGCACGGTCCAGCTTCACGTTCGCGATCAGCGTGCCTTTGTAGAGAGGAGTCAATCATGACGAATAGAGAAGGCGGAATCAATGTAGTCCGCGAAATGATGGGCGACCAAGCGGCCGCAAAACTCGGCTCTTCCGCTGACTCAAACACCTTCGGTGCCCCGATCGCTGCCTACGCGGTCGACCAGGTCTTTGCGGATATCTGGACTCGTCCCGGTCTGGACAGGCGCTCGCGCAGCCTGGTTGCGATGTCCGTCATGATTGCCATGCGCCAGCCCCATGAATTCGCTATCCACATGGGGGCCGCGCTCAATAATGGCCTCACCTTGAAAGAAATCGAGGAAGTTCTCATCCAAGCGCTGCCATACGTTGGCTATCCTGCCATCGCAACAGCACTGGCTGCTGCCGCCGAGGTTATCAAGGAACGTGGTCTGGACGTCGACAAAAGCTACACCGGCCACCGCGGCCTGCTTTGACACCGACAGGTTGCATATCTGGACGGTCGATGTCGAGCATGGTTCGGCGGTGCGCACCGACCAGAGCCACGCCATCGAAGACAGGCCGCAGATCGGCGCCGACGGCGCTCTTTTCGCATTGCAGAGCGACGGCAACCAGCCGCTGCATCCGGTCGTGTTGAGTGCGGGAGGGCAATGGCGGCGGCTCGCTCCGGAAGCCATCCCGTCCCCCTTCCCGAGTTCCAAGCTTGTCATGCCCCAGGCCGTGACCTTTACGGCGAAGGATGGCCAGGAAACGCATGCGCAACTGTTCCTGCCACGTGAAACCACCTCCAAGCCGCACCCGGCCATTCTGTTCTTCCACGGCGGCCCTCAATTACAGATGCTGCTGGGGTTCAATACCAACAGCCGTGAGCATAGCTGGATGTATGCATTTAATCAGTACCTCGTCGCCGAGGGCTACATCGTGCTGTCAGTCGACTATCGCGGCGGTACCGGCTATGGCCTTGACTACAGAGAGGCCGCCAACTTCGGCCCCGGCGGGGTCGCGCCACATAGACCATGACGTAATCATGATTCCCAACGAGATTCATGTCATGGCACGCTACGCATCGTGGATGATATTGTTCAACGCGACGGATGTGTACTTCGATCGGCATCTCGACAAGCGGAGCGCCCCCAATCCGTAAGCAGGTCCAGTACAGCGGTTTTGATCGACGGTATGTGGGCCCTTCGCTTAGTCAAGCTCAGAGTAAGTTTTCGGACCCTCCAGAAAGTTCGACCAAAAAATTGAACGTGATCAAGCACGATAGAGTGTGAAGTCGTGGAGGTGTAGTCCGGGATCGCACCTTGCGAATGAGAGCAAGGTTGCAGTGATTCTAGAATCGACGGCCTTATCCCAAAACCCGCCATGCGGTCTCACCGACGAAAGCAGCTGCATATCTATGACGATGGCCTAGATCTGCGCAGTGCCGCCATCGACGAAGAGTTCGACGCCGTTGACGAAACTTGAATCGCTCGAGGCAAGGAAGAGCGCGACGGTTGCGATCTCTTCGGGGCGCCCCATTTCGCCGCGAGGGATCTGGGATTTGAAGAACTCTTTTGTGTCTGGCCCTAGCGGGTCCAGAATTGGCGTGTCGATGGTGCCGGGGCTGAGGATGTTGACTCGAATTCTGCGTTCCTTGAGTTCGACCAGCCAGGTCCGAGCGAAGGAGCGCACCGCAGCCTTGCTGGCGCTGTAGACGCCGAAGGCCGGGAATCCCTTGATGCTGGCGATGGATCCGTTCAAGAAGATGGAACCGTTGTCGTTGAACAGTGGCAGCGCCTTCTGCACGGTGAAGAGCGTGCCGCGCACGTTCAGGTCGAAGGTTTTGTCGAAGTGTTCTTCGGTTACTTCTTCGAGCTTGGCCAACTCGCCCTGTCCGGCGCTGGCAAAAAGGATATCGATCTTGCCCTTCTCACGCTTCACTGTATCGTAGAGGCGGTCGAGGTCGGCCAGGTTACTGGCGTCGCCCTGCACACCGGTGACGTTTTTGCTGATGAGCTTGACTGCCTCATCGAGTTTATCCTTGCGGCGTCCTGTAATGAAGACGTGCGCGCCCTCTTTGACGAAGAGCTTGGCGGTGGCGAGCGCCATGCCGGACGTTGCTGCGGTGATAACGGCTACTTTTCCTTCGAGTTTTCCCATGACTGTTCTCCTTTCATATGTACTGGTTTGGTGCGTGAGGCCGTTGCCGTGTCGCTATCGGCAGCGGACCGTGTGATTCGTAATTTAGCGGAGACCGCCGCCTACCCGAACGAGTTCGCCAGTAATCCATTTGGCATCGCTGGAGGCGAGGAAGGTAGCTACGCTGGCGATGTCGTCCCCTCGGCCGATGCGGCCGAGCGGAGTCTGTGCGACGGTCTCCTTCTCGAAGTCAGAACCGATGAACCCAGCGGTGTGCACACCTTCGGTCTCGACCATGCCGGGGTTGATGGAGTTTACCCGGATCTTACGAACGCCGAGCTCCTTGGCGAGGACACCGGTGATGGCATCGACTGCGCCCTTGGTCCCGGTGTAAACCGTGCTAGCTGGCGGCGTCAGGCTGCTGACGACAGAGCCGATATTGATGATGCTTGCGCCTTCGCCCAAGTGGGGAACGGCGGCCTGCGTGGTCAATAGCACACCGAGCACGTTGATGTTGAATATCTTGTGGAACTGCTCTTCGGTAAAAGACTCGATCGGTGAAAACTCATAGACGCCGGAGTTGTTGACGAGGATGTCGAGGCGGCCAAAGTTCTTGATGGCGGCCTCGATGAGGCCCTGAGCCTCCTTGGCTTGCGATACGTCTCCACGTACCGCGACGGCCTTACCACCGGTAGTAGTGATGGCACTAACGACGGCGTCAGCCCCGGCCTTGCTGGAGGCGTAATTAACGATGACGGAGGCGCCTTCTGCGGCCAACGATTTGGCGATGGCGGCCCCGATACCCTTGGACGCGCCGGTGACGACTGCGACTTTGCCTGTGAGCTTGCTCATACTTTTATCCTTCTTTCGATACCTATTGAAGTCAGAGAATTTCGGGGCCGTCGGACCGGGCGGCCCTCGCTCGCTTCTAGGGAGTAGATGGAGATGGGCTCGAAGAAGATTCAATAGTTCTGAATAATGGAACTATTGAACCCTTTCCCCAGAATGACTACTCTTATGTTTATGCGGCCTCTGTTTCATCCATCGATTGAGGAAATCACGGTAGAAGGCATTCTCCACGCCTTGGCCGATCCGGTCCGGGTGGCCATCTATGCCGATATCGTGGGACAGGAGTGCTCGCAGAATTGTTCGACTTTTCTGACAGTCAGCGACAAGACGATCCCGAAGTCCACACTCTCTCAACACTTTCGGGAACTGAGAGAGGCGGGGCTGATCCGTGGAGAGCGCCGCGGCGTGGAAGTCCACAACACGTCGCGTTGCATGGAACTCGAGCGACGCTTTCCGGGGTTAATCCGGGCAATCGTCAACGCGCATGCCATCCAGTCGAAGGACCAGGCGCAAGCGAAGAAACGTGCTGCAAAGAGGCCGGCCCGACGAGCGCTGACGCATAAGTAGGGAAGTATCCTCGCGTGGGGATGCGACCAAGTTCGTCTTGTGTGAGACCTTGAGCCACTGAATCGTTGCTGCTAACCTCCGCTGCCAGCTTTGAATTTCGCCCGCGCGTACAACCCAAAGAACATCAATCACCTTCATTAGCGCAACATCAACCGTAAGGCGCTGCCACCGCATATTCGCTTTATATCGGCGGAATACTATACTGGCGACATGAGCAAGCACCTCGAATCGCTGTATCAGAATCTTCTCAACGGCAAACTACCCCATAACCTGAGTTGGAGCGAAGCCGTCGAACTGGTCGAGCAACTGGGTGAGGTCCAACCGCATGGAGACGACGAGTTTGTCTTCCGCGTTGGCGGCCAGCGCGCCTTTTTCAAGAAGCCTCATACCCATGATCTTGGTATAGAGGAAGTTTCTCGGCTGCGTAAATTCTTGAAAGAAGCCGGACCATCTGTGCATAAATCGGGTGCTCACGTACAAGAACAGGCCCAATCCGGCCGTATGATTGTCGTCATCGACCACCACGCCGCTCATGTTTACCAGGATTTGGGCGAAAGTCGTCCGGCGGACGACCACAGAGTGCATCCTTATGATCCTTTCCATTTCCATCACCATCTGATTCATCGAAAGGAAGCTCACTACCGTGGCGAGCGCGTACCCGAAGAGGATTCGTTTTATGAGGAGATCGCGAAAGAGATCACTCCGGCGAATGAGATCGTCCTCATCGGTCACGCCACTGGGAAAAGCAACGCCGCCGACTTCTTGAAAGAATATTTGAGGACCCATCATCCAGACGTTTTTCGACGGGTCGTCGCTACCGAAAACGCAGACCTCTCGGCGGTAACTGAGCCTGAAATTGAAGCTCTAGCAAAGCGGCACATGATCGCAGCCGCCTAAACAGATTGGTTCTAGCCACAGCATAAGCTTTTGTGATGGCTCCGAACTGCTTGCAGCGTCGTCTCACAAAAAAGCCCGCCGTAGGGATGTCACAAATGGCGAAGAAAACAACTGCTAATCTTCTTCCGAAACTCACTGAGACCGAACGAGACCTACTTTCGCACATCCAAAACGGATACCAACTTGAAACTGATTCGCTCGGCGGAAACCCAGTTCTGCGGCGCTTGAAAGACAATGAGGAAATACGCCCTCTGTCGGCCAATCGAAATACCATCAAGGCGATGGAACGGCGTGGATTCATTAGCCCCGGCAGAGGTCGCGACCCGCTCACTATCTTGTGGCGGCTGAAAGAGAAAATGGACTAGGAGCTGGGTTCCGTACCAGGCGAAAAGTCGATTTGAATGTTGGTCGGCGCTCATCCAACATCCGGAGTCAGCGATTCCTTGGCGAGGCGACGAAACAGATCGTATGCCTTTATTCGCTGGCACAGTTCGTCAAAGTTCTTGCGCGGTCCCTGCCAACAGAGATCGTCGACTCTATCGAAGACGGGAACATCTAGTCGGAGAGTTGCCAGCGTACGAAACAACAGAGCATCGCTCCAGCCGTTCAATAGCGATTCGGACAGCGCGCGCGCTCTCTTAATGGATGATTGCCAGTCTCGCCAATCCTTCGGAATGTTTTCCAAGTGGGAGTACCGAGATAGGGCAAGAGCTGCGGCCTTGGCACCCCATCCTGGTAGACCCGGGAAGCCATCTGCGGTGTCGCCTACGACAGCCAGATAGTCAGGAATGGACTCTGGCTTTACGCCGAACTTCGCGATTACTCCGGCTTCATCGCGCACGATATCGCGCCTTCGGTCCAGTTGAACGACTCGCGTGCCAATGACACACTGACTGAGATCCTTGTCGGGCGTACAAATGAGCACTCGCGTCACACGGTCATCTTTCGCTGCCTTAGCAGCTGCAGAAGCGAGCGCATCGTCCGCCTCAAATTCGACCATCGGCCACACAATTACCCCCATTGCTTCCAGCGCCTGCTCAAGAACAGGGAATTGCGAGAGCAACTGCGGAGGGACACCTTCGCTGGTCTTGTATCCCGGATACAGATCGTTCCGAAACGACTCTACGACATGATCGGTCGCGACCCCGATGTGAGTCGCACCACGGTCGATCATCGACAAAACCGAGGTCAGCACACCGCGCACTGCACCGATCTCCTGGCCGTTCACGTCTGTCCCAGCGGGCACGGCATAAAAGTGCCTGAACAATTCGTAAGTCCCGTCAATCAAGTGCACATCCATGCAGCTCGCCTCGGTCGTCTCCGACCGTCATCATAAACATTTTTGGTTTTAGGCAAAAACTTCTGATCTTTCACGGGATGAAAATCGTTTTCAGGACAGGCGATAGTGAGGCCACGCTCTTTGTATAATTCAGCAACGCGGCGAGCACCTAACACCGCGTTTGCAAGCGGGGGCAATTCTTGATGCTGCTCAAAGTATTCAACAATCGGGCCACACTGGGTCAGGCGGCTGCCGAACAGGCGGCAGTGGCCATTCGGCGCGCCATCGCCGAGCATGGCAACGCGCGAATTATCGCCGCGACCGCTGCGTCACAGCTCGAATTTCTAGACACCGTGACAAAGTCGCCCGGTATCGACTGGGCGCGTGTAGAAGTTTTTCATCTCGATGAATACATCGGCTTGCCGGCCACCCACCCAGGAAGTTTTCGGAAGATGCTGCTGGACCAGTTGGTGCACAAAACTGGAATTTCCCACTATCACTTGCTCGACGGCGACGCTGCTGATCCGGCGGAAGTAGTGAGCCGTGTAGGCATACAACTCGCATCCAGCCCCGTGGATGTTGCATTTCTGGGAATTGGCGAGAACGGGCACATCGCATTCAACGACCCCCCTGCCGACTTTGAAACTGAGGACCCCTACATCATCGTGACGCTGGATGAAGCCTGCCGCCAGCAGCAGGTAGGCGAAGCCTGGTTTGCCGACATTTCGCAAGTGCCGAAGCAAGCGATCTCGATGTCGGCTCGCCAGATTCTCAAAGCCCGGGAGGTATTGGCGGTTGTCCCTGGCCCGCGCAAAGCGCAAGCCGTAAAGGCTTGTTTTGAAGGCCCGATCAGCCCCATGGTTCCGGCGTCGATTCTGCGTACCCATTCTGACGCCACCGTCTATCTCGACAAGGACTCGGCTTCGCTTCTAGGTCCCGCCTTGCAGAACGCCCTCAGTCAGAATGCGCACCCCCATGAAGCGCAGGTCGTCGTTGGTTCTTAGCGAGGTCGGTTCTTAGCGTGCTGTTAGCGAATAATCCTTCATGATGACCGCCAGGAAGCCGATTGTTTCGTTGCGCTGGTGGATTGGCGGCCTTCTGTTCGCTTCCACAGTCATCAACTATATTGATCGGCAGACGCTCTCGCTTCTCGCACCCTATCTCAAGATCGAGTACCACTGGACCAACTCGGACTATGCGGATGTTGCCATCGCCTTCCGCGTAGCTTACTCGATCGGACAGACTGCCTTCGGGCGGTTCATAGACCGCGTCGGCACGCGCCGCGGCCTGACTCTCACAGTGATCTGGTATTCGACAATCTCAATCTTGACGTCGCTCGCGAGTGGCTTTTACAGCTTTGCTCTATTTCGGTTCTTGCTGGGTGCCGGAGAGTCCGCCAACTGGCCAGCTGCAACTAAGGCGGTTTCGGAGTGGTTCCCCAAACGCGAACGTGCGCTTGCGACTGCACTTTTCGATAGCGGTTCTTCGATAGGGGGTGCCGTCGCTCCATTTATTGTGTTATGGATTTACTTTCGTTGGGGATGGCGACCCGCATTTATGATCCCGGGAGCTCTTGGACTTTTCTGGTTAATAGCCTGGAGATGGCTGTACTATCCGCCGGAGGAGCACAGCCGAATTGGTCGCGTTGAACGCGAGATGATCGTTGCCGACAAGCAGGAATCAGATATTCCCCGGCAAGGCAATGCGCGGCCACGCTGGAGTGAACTGCTGAAGCTTCCGCAGACCTGGGGAGTCATCATTGCGAAAGCGTTTACCGATCCGATCTACTTCTTCATCGCGGAATGGTTTCCGATTTACCTGGTGGCGAAGGGCATCGCGCTGAGGAGTGGATTGATTGCCGTGTGGACCCCGTTCATCGCGGCCGATTTGGGTTGCTTCTTCGCAGGTTACGTTTCCGGCTATCTGATCCAGCGAGGATGGTCGCTCGGAGCGGCGCGCAAAGTGCCGATTGTTGTAGGCGGCATTGGCATGACCATGCTTATTCCCACGATTTTCACAACCAATGTTTACTGGATTGCTCTCTTGTTTGCAGTCGCAACCTTCACGTATGCGGGTTTCACCACCATGGCGAATGTGCTGCCTTCGGACCTTTATAACAGCGAATCGGTGGCATCAGTGAGTGGGCTGGCCGGAACCGGCGCCGGCATCGGAACGATTGTCGCGTTCAAACTCATTGGCCATCTTTCCGACGCTCGTCAAGCCGCGGGCACGCATTCTTTCGACCCGATTATGATGATTGCCGGCTTGGTGCCCTTCGCGGGCATGATTCTGGTCATGCTTTTGGTGCGTAACACGCAGGCAACGAATCAAGGGCTGGTGCGGCGAATTTGAACTTGAATACATTTTGAGGACTTCTTAGATAACATGGCATATAAGAAACTGGATCTCAGTGGCAAAGTGGCAGTCGTGATCGGTGGCAGTTCCGGAATTGGCCGCACGATCGCCCGCGGACTAGCCGAAGCGGGAGCCGATGTGGTACCCAGCGCGCGCCGCACAGAGCTTGTAAACCTGGCAGCCGACGAAATTGAGTCTCTGGGCCGCCGGTCGCTGCGTGTAAGCTGCGACGTGGCCGACCGGGGATCGTTGGAAAAAGTGTTGCAGGCTTCCGTCGAGTCGTTAGGGAGCGTGGATATCCTGGTTAACGCCGCCGGATTCAACCAGCGGGCTCCTACGCTGGACTTTCCCGATGCTGAGTGGGACCGTCTCCTCGACACCAACCTGACCGGCACGTTGCGAGCATGCCAGGTTTTCGGACGCCACATGATCGAGCACGGTTGTGGGCGCATCATCAACATCGCTTCCATAGGCTCGTTTCTAGCACTTTATGAAGTGGCGGCCTACTGCGCGAGTAAGGCGGGCGTAGCCTCATTGACGAAATCGCTGGCCATCGAATGGGCACGGCATGGAATCTGCGTGAACGCGATCGTACCCGGCTACTTCCGCACGCCATTGAGCGAGAAGTTGGTGATCGGCACTCCGCGAGGACAGGAAATACTGGCCCGCACTCCGATGAAGCGCTTTGGGGAATTGGATGAGCTGATTGGAGCGGCGATCTTTCTCGCATCCGATGCCGCTAGCTTTGTAACTGGTACTCTGCTTGCCGTGGATGGAGGATATCTCGCCAGCGGTGTGAACGAATAGCAGCCGTTTATTTTCTGATTAGTCCTCGCCGGAGCCTTTCTGCCCAGAAAGCGCTCGTTCGAGCCAACGGCGTCAACGGGGTGAACGACGGCTGTGCGAATGGGTTCGAGAGTTTTGGTCTGCTGGACGAGTTGGTGCCAATGACGACTCTCCTTGCGACGGTCGGCAGACGAATCGTTCATTGAAGGGGTCGGGCTCGTTAAGCGCGCTCTCGCGCGAATCGTCTCATCTCGACTACCGAGAGGACGCCGCATCACGTGTTTGCCTCCTCTTCCTGAGCAAGACGCAAGACCCTTGGCAGTACAGCCGGTTCGACGGGAATCGAATGGACATCGCTGAGGTTTTCGTTGGCAAGATCGCTGAGAACGTGTCCGGGCGGCAACGAGTGAACTTGATGGCGCTCATATATGCCGCGGATTACCATCATGCCGATCAGAATTTGCAGCTCCTCGATGTGGCGCGGGTCGCGTGTGAACAGCGGTTCGATTGCGAACGGTCTGTCGGCCTTGACCACAACATCGATCCATGAGGCGGGGATGTCGATACGCGGTAACTTATCGACGATCTGGTTGACCTGCACC
>JBEKWW010000024.1:0-72871 GCA_049512655.1 Candidatus Sulfotelmatobacter sp.
GGCATCGCCGGACGCCACGCCGCCCGCGAGTACTCCGGCAAAATTCTTCAGGCTGGCATCGAAGATGACAAACGCAACTTCACGCGATTTTTGCTGATTCGAAAATTACCGGCAAACAAAATAAAAGCCGGGAAGGGAAACGACGTCTCGTCTTCCCAGTACCAGCACCTGATCCCGCCCGGAGCCAACAAGACCTCGATCGCCTTCAAGCTGAAAAACCAGCCCGGCGCGCTCTTCAAATCGCTTAGCGTCTTCGCCCTGCGCGACATCAGCCTAAGCAAAATCGAATCCCGCCCCCTGCGCGGACGCCCCTGGGAATACGTCTTCTACGTCGACTTCCTTCGCGGCGATGACGAACCCGCGCGCAACGCCCTGCGCCATCTCGCCGAAGTCGCAGAATTCGTGAAGGTGCTGGGAATCTATCCGGCAGTGTGAACGTCATGTAGGAGAGCCGTCCCCGGCTGTCCGGCCGAGCGAAGTTCAACTTTGAGCCGCAATTCAATGAGAACTTAGGCTCTATATATGGCGTAGTCCGTTCTATCTAACCCCAAAAATTTCGAAAAACACATTGACTTGCTGGGCTTTCCGTATAAAAATGCCGAAACTCCCCCTGATAACCCCCAATTAAGAAAACAATTCAAGGAGACCTCGTTCAATGTTGGCAAAACATTTCGTTATCTTGGGAACTCTCGCTCTGGCGGTTTCACCCCTATCTGCGCAACAGGTAAATTCGCCCGCCGAGGCCATACAGTCAATTACAAGCGCTCCGATGCGCCGGGCTACAAAAACCCCACTCGTCAAGGGCAGTGCAGATAGCTACAACTGGGGCGGCTATGCCGTCACCGGAACGGACTTTACCAAGGCGGAGGGAACTTGGACTGTACCTACCGTAAATTGCACCAAGAGTCCGAACGCTTGGGTATCCATCTGGGTTGGCATCGACGGCTACAACAGCAGCACAGTGGAGCAAGCCGGCACTCTAACCTGGTGCAATAGAACCACGCCTGAATATTACACCTGGTATGAGTTGTATCCTGCCGCCACTACCTATATCTCAACGGTTCCCTCGGCTCCCGGCAACAAGATGTTCGCCGAGATCTCTTATAACGGGTCGGAATTCAAGCTGCAGATAAAGAACCAAACTACCGATAAGAGCTACAGCATCAGCAAAGCTGTAGCCAGCGCGGAGCGCACTTCGGCGGAGTGGATTGTGGAAGCGCCGGAAACAATTACTGGAATCACCAACCTGGCTGACTTCACCAAGGCGTCATTTAGTGCCGCATCCGCGACCAACAGCGCAACCAGCGGTCCCATTAGTGCTTTCGGCTCCGATGTCGAGCAAATCACTCAGGTCGATGACACCGACTACACCGAGTCGACTTCGTCGGCTTTGTCGAGCTCCGGCGAGAATTTCACAACAACCTGGGTCGAGTACAACTAGCCTGCAGCTTCCGGCAAACCGCTTTAGGCAAGATGCCAGCCCTTCGGGGCTGGCATTTTTTGCCTCATATAAAACCGCCCATGTAAACGGCCTACAAAAACGGTTGCCATATAAACCGTTGTCATTCCAAAACCTTTCGTGACTTTGTGAATCTCCCTCTCAGAATGATTTTCGGGTCGGATGGCCGAGCTTTTTGATATTGCCGGCATCGGCAACACAAAGGGTGCCCCATCCTTCGCGTCTTTTGCGAAGGGTGGGAAATGAGAATGCCAGCGCAAGTAAGTTTTTAAAGCCGATGTGGATTTCGGCCTATCGACAGTGTGAATGACATTGTACGGGAGAAGCGTGGGATAACCCCCGAGAGGGCTGCTCGCTCGACGAAGTACTTCGGAACCTCCGACCACTTCTGGTTAGATTTGGCGGGTGGCCTAGGCTTTCGACCCCGGCGCTAGCACCAAGACAACGGCTGCCCCATCCTTCGCGCCTTTTGTGAAGGGTGGGAGACGGCAATGCCTGCATAAAAAGGATTTCCTCAAACGACTCGATCAAGCGAACTTCGAGTTTTTTTCCACCGCCCCACTGTGACATCCAACCTTGCCCTCGCCTGCAAATCGCGCGATCATGGCCGAAGAGGACGCACTGCCCAGAGCGGCATCGTGCCGCCTTTAAGTCCATTGTTCTCTGGATTTTGATATCTGAGCTCTTTGACCTCAAGACCTTGCCAAGGCGCCCCCGCAAAACCCGCGCCCCGCAAGACTTTCAGAAAAAGAGGGGGGGTGGGGGTACCCCAGATTTTCCGTCATCCCTTCGCGTGCTGAGCGTGCTCGCCAAAATTTATTTTGGGCGGAAATTCACAGAGTCACGACGGATCGGCGCGGCGATCAAAGCAGATTCCTCGGCGCCAGAAACCAGGCACTCGGAATGACAAGGCCGTCCGGTTTGGGGGCAAAAGAAAAATGCCAGTCCCGGAGGACTGGCATTCATGCGGCACGATTTTAGCTTACGCTTGCGCGAACGCTTTATCGTGCAGTTCCGGCGTTGGCGCCAGCAACTTGGCGGCGGCGGATTCCGCCACTTCCGGTAGCGAGACGCGCAACGCTTCTTCGATTGTCTTCACATAATGAACAGTGAGGTTGCCGAGTTGTTCCTTGGTCAAGTCTTCCTCAACGTTCATTTTGTTCTCCGCGGGCAGAATCACGTCGGTGACTCCGGCTCGTTTGGCGGCGAGCACTTTTTCTTTAATGCCGCCGACCGGGAGCACGTTGCCACTGAGGGTGATTTCGCCGGTCATCGCGAGCAGCGGACGGATGCGATGTCCGGTGAGCAGCGAGACCAGGGTGGTTGCCATGGTCACGCCCGCCGATGGACCATCTTTCGGGATCGCTCCTGCCGGCACGTGCATGTGAATGTCGTGATCGGCAAAGAAGTTCTCCTGGATGCCCAGCTGCGCGGCGTTCGAGCGCACCCATGTGAGGGCGGCTTGCATGGATTCCTGCATCACCTGGCCGATTTGACCGGTCATGGTGAATCCACCTTTGCCCTTCATGGCATTGGCTTCGACGAAGAGCACGTCGCCGCCCGAAGGAGTCCAGGCCAAACCCACGGCCACTCCGGGACGTTCGGTGCGTTCTTCAATCTCGCCTTCGCTGCGGATTTTGATTCCGCCCAGAAATTCCTGAACGATTTCCTGGGTGACCACGAGCTTCTCGGTCTTGCCTTCGGCCAAGCGCCGCGCTTGTTTGCGGCAAATAGTTCCGATGGTGCGTTCCAGGCTTCGAACACCGGCTTCGCGCGTGTAGTGACGAATCACATAGCGCAAAGCTTCGTCGGGAAATTCGATCTGTTCGGCTGTGATTCCGTTCTCTTCCACTTGCCGCGGAACTAAATAGCGACGAGCGATGTGCAGTTTCTCTTCCTCGCTGTAGCCTTGCAGTTCGATGATCTCCATACGATCGCGCAGCGGCTCGGCGATGGGGTCGAGCATGTTGGCGGTGGTGATGAAGAGCACCTTCGACAAGTCAAAGGTGACGTCGAGATAGTTGTCGCGGAACGTGGCGTTCTGTTCGGGATCGAGCGCTTCGAGCAGAGCGGAAGCGGGATCGCCGCGGAAGTCGCGTCCGACTTTATCGATCTCGTCCAGCATGAAGACGGGATCTTTGGTCTCGGCGCGGCGAATGCCCTGGATGATTTGTCCGGGCAACGCGCCGATGTAAGTACGGCGATGGCCGCGGATCTCCGCTTCATCGTGCACGCCGCCGAGCGACAGACGAACAAACTTGCGTCCGAGCGCACGCGCAATCGACTTGCCCAGCGAGGTCTTGCCGACGCCGGGAGGCCCGACAAAGCACAGGATTGGACCTTTCATGTTCGGCTTCAATCGGCGAACCGAGAGATAGTCGAGAATGCGGTCTTTTACTTTTTCCAGGTCATAGTGATCGGTATCCAGAATCTCTTTGGCTTTCAGGATCTCGATCTCCTGACCGGAAGTTTTGTTCCATGGCAGAACGGCCAGCCACTCGACGTAATTACGCGTGAGTGAATAGTCGGCGGCCATGGGAGACATGCGCGAGAGGCGTCCCAATTCCTTGAGAGCTTCTTTCTTTACATCATCGGGCATGCCGGCTTCGTCGATTTTCTTTTTCAGGTCTTCGACGTCGCGCTGGCCTTCATCCTGCTCGCCCAGTTCTTTCTGAATGGCCTTCATCTGCTCGCGCAGATAGTATTCGCGCTGGGTTTGCTGCACCCGGTCCTGCACTTCGCTTTGAATCTTGTTGCGCAGCTGCTGGACTTCGAGTTCTTTGGCGAGATGCTGGTTGATTTTTTCGAGGCGCACGCGGATGTCGAGCGTCTCGAGCGTGTCCTGCTTGTCGGGCGTGGAAAGCGACGGCAAAGAGGATGCGATGAAATCGACCAGGCGTCCCGGCTCATCGATGTTTAGAGCGACCGTGGAAAGCTCGTCTGAAAGCGTGGGCGAACCGGCGACGATCTGTTGAAAGAGCGTAAGCACGTTGCGCTGTAAAGCTTCGATCTCAGAGCTATCCGGCGGAGCGGCTTCCGGAATCGGAGCAACTTTGGCGCGCATGAAAGGCGCGAGCTGGGTGAACTCGGTGAGGCGTACCCGCTCCAGGCCCTCGGCGAACACGAACAGGCTCTGGTTGGGCATTTTTACGACTTTATGAACGATGGCTGAAGTGCCCACCATATAAAGGTCGCTGGGTTGAGGGCTATCGACGCGAGCTTCGCGCTGCGCGACGACGACGATGGTCTTATCCTCTCCAAGCGAGTTGATAAGCTGAACGGAACTTTCCCTACCCACGGTCAGGGGCAGGACGGCGTGCGGGAATAAAACTGTGTCCCGCACAGGAAGCACAGGCAATGCCCGTACATCGTTGGTTTCGCGATGCTTAGGAAGTGGCTCGGAAAGCGGTTGCTGGCTCATTGGCTCTCCTTGAGTGTAACTCACTCAAGCTTAGATGTTGCTGGTGTAGAAAGGTTTCACCCGATCTGTTGCACTGGAGCTTTTGGCATTCTATCGGCAATCTCGCGCGGGGGACATGATGCCCAAGGTACCGGGGCTAATGCGGAGGGACCAAATCAGATCGACAGCTCGAACTCACAAGTAGGGACGTGGCTGTTGGTAGGTTCGCGACGAATAGTCGATTCCGGGGGGGAAATCTGAATGTAAATAGTTGGCCGAACGGCGTGTTGATTGTGCAGCCGTTCGGCCCTAACCGCGGAGTTTGGGGTTGGTTCTTAGTTTGACTCGACAAAACTGATATGGGGCGGCGTTCCCCCATAGGCAGTGCACTTCTTCAAATTCAAATTGTTGGTCTCTCCGGTCGTACCGGAATCCGACACACATGTTGGTGCAGCTGTGGTCCCATCGGTCACCGCGATTTTTACGGTGATAGACGAGCCTTTGTTGAAGGCCGCGCTCGATCCGCTGCCGTCGCCGATAATATTGAACTCGGATTCTTGCCAGGCGCTGGCGAGATCCACGACGCTATCTTTGCCGGTAGTGCTGTAGGCTTCGGTGCCGGCTGTAAAAACCAGCGTATCTTTGCCCTTGGCCACGGCCTTGCCGGAGACTTTCAGAGTCGCGAGAGTGCTAATTGCTTCCTCAGGTACGGTTACGCCGGCGCTATTTTTATAGCAATCAGGGCTATAGGTGAACCAACCGCTGGGGCAGGTGCCATAGTTAATCAACCAATATTGCATGAACGCTTCGTTGTATCCGGAGGAATACACGAATTGTTCCCAACTCTGGCAGTTGGCGTGGCCGTTACATACGGCGGTGGTCATGAAGTTCGAATTGAGCTGTAGCGAATAATCGTTCGCTCCCAATAGCCCCTTTTCGCTGGTCACGCCCGTAACCTTGGGGAATGATCCGATCGATTGGGTCATGAGCCCCGAAACCTCAACGGCGTAATCATCACCATTGCCGACCGTATTACCGACCGCACCGCGCCGGGGGAGGAAGGGAACATTGGGTGCTTCGATGCATTCGACCTTCAACCATTCGGTGCTGGGATAGGAGGCATAGAAGCATCCTTCGTCCGGCACGTCGGTGTGCACAATGTTCTCGCGCCAGGTTTCTTGCGCCTGGGCTTCGGCAGAGTCGTCAGCTTGCGCATACACGACCGGAAGGGAGACTGCACTGCCAAGAATTGCTACAGCCGTGATGCGGATCAACGTACGCGCGCCAAATTTGACCATTTGCAGGATTCCTCCTGGAACCTTCTTTATCTGCTGCCAAAAAACAGCGGCAAGTGTATACGCAAATTTCGCTTTGTCAATTGGTGAAAAGTTTAGGTAGTGGTGCAGTTTGACCGGAAGAGTGGCGTGCGCGTGGGAGATCCCTCAGCCCGCTGGCGAAAACGCGGGCTTTCAGGATGACTCCGAAAAAGTAAAGCGCAAGACTTTTCAAACTGCACCACTACCAAAGTGTTGCGGGTAAGTCAGTTCTAAGTGCGATTGGCAAAAATCTGGAACCACCAAGGCCACGAAGCACCACGAAGGCGATCGATGCGCGGACGTTTCTTCGCGTATCTTCATGGCCTTTGTGGTCCACGGTTTCGAAATCCCACCCAATAGGGTTTTCAGTTGACATGGATACGAAATATGTTTGGTTCCGGGCTGCGGGCCGAGTCGAGTTAGACTCAATACGATCGGATGTGGCCGATTCGCTATGCTAGTGCGCGTTCTATTTTTTGGCATGCTGAAGGAGGTTGTGGGCAAGCCGAGCAGTACCCTTGATCTAGCCGATGGCGCGACGGTCCGGGATTTACTGGGCTCTTGTGCAATGGAATTTCCCCGGCTGAAATCCTCGATTGCCTCGCTGGCGGTGGCAGTGAATCAGGAATATGCAAGCCTGGCGTGGGTTTTGAAGTCCGATGACGAAGTCGCGCTGCTGCCGCCGGTGAGTGGAGGATCGCAAGCGGAAGAACCAGACGAGAAAAAATTGAAAGTAACGATTGTCCGCAGCGCGATCGATACGGAAGTAATTTTGAGCAGCATGAAGCGCGGCGAGGATGGGGCTGCGGTCGTGTTCGAGGGAGTTGTCCGCAACCAGACCCGTGGCCGCAAGACGCTCTATCTGGATTACGAAGCTTACGAAGCCATGGCGCTGCGGCAGATGAAGGGTCTGGCCGAGCAGGCGCTGGGCCAGTTCCAGATCAGAGAGGTCGCTCTGGTTCACAGACTGGGGCGGCTCCAGATTGGAGAGACCAGCGTGCTGATCGTGGTGGTCTCCGCGCATCGGGCTGCGGCCTTTGACGCCTGTCGCTGGCTCATCGATACCCTCAAGCGTACCGTGCCGATCTGGAAGAAGGAGTATTTCGAGGATGGCGCCGTGTGGGCCGATGGCGAACCGTTTCCTTCCGAACTGAAGCGGTAGAATCCCGCCTGACTAAAATCCGCCCCTCAGGCAGCCCGGCATAGGAGGCCGCATCTAAGTGAACGGCTTAGGGCAGGCGCGGGTGAGTCGAGTACCTGCCTTGCGGGGGAGCCGATGATCGCTTCTTCGCCACGTTTACTGCGCCGGGTATACTTCTTCTTCGAATGAGAAAAGCTGCACTCTTGATCCTGCTGCTGGCTTGGTGTGCCGAGTCGCACGCGCAACAACCGCCGGCTAAAAACCAGCCGCAGGCTGAACCCCCTCCTTCTTCTACGCTCAAAGTGGATGTGAAGCTGGTGAACGTCTATGTCACCGTGACCAACGCAAACGGAGGTCCGGTGGCTGGCCTTAAGAAGGAGAACTTTACCCTGAAAGAAGATGGCAAGGATCAGACGATCTCTGTCTTCGATAAAGAATCGGCGGTGCCACTCTCGATCGCGCTGGCCATCGATACCAGCCTGAGCACGCGCCGCGATTTGCCGCTGGAGCAGGCCTCCGCCAAGCGCTTTGCCCGGGCCATTCTGCGTCCGGTGGACTCGCTCTCCGTTTTCGGGTTCAACGAGACCGTGTTGCAATCCACCTCTTATACCTCCGACTTGAAGCGCATTGACGATGGCATTGAACACATCCGTCTGGGAGCGGCTACCGCGATGTTCGACGCCATCTATCTGGCTTCGCGCTCGCTCGACCATCGCCAGGGAAGAAAGGTGCTGGTGCTGATCACCGATGGCGGCGACACGGTCAGCAAAATGAACTACCAGCAGTCGCTGCGCGCCGCCGAAGAAGCGGAATGCATTGTCTACAGCATTATCGTGGTGCCGATTGAAGCCAGTGCCGGACGCGAAACCGGCGGGGAGCACGCCCTGATCCAGCTTTCCGACGACACCGGCGGCAAATACTATTACGCGACCTCGGTATCGCAGCTCGACGATGCTTTCCGGCAAATCAGCGACGAACTACGCACCCAATACCTGCTGGCCTACTATCCCTCTCAAAGGCTCTCGAACTCGCAGTTCCGCCGGATTCAGGTAAACGTGTCCGGCCCCGCGGATGCTCCCACTTACCACGTGCGGCATCGGGCGGGATATTACACCTCGAAGTCTGATTTCTAGCTACCTATCAAGATCATCCACTAGGAAAATCAAGACCGAGTCCGTCGCGAAGCAAAGACGGCGTGCTGTTATATGTGTTTTGTTATATTGAAAATACGTTTTGTCATATTTTAACCCCTCCTGTCGCCGAGATTTTTCCTCTTTCGGTTTTTCGCGCCGAAACATAACATGCTGATTTGTAAAGATTTTATGAACATCCCGTGTCTCCTAGGGTGTTTTCCGTAGGCTGGCTCGTAAATTGCTGTAAAGTGCCAAAGCGTGTTCCGGGTCTTGGACTTGCAGTCTTATCGCGGGGCGGTACTGGGTCTCCCGCCTAATCCAGATACGAGCATACTTCACACAACGAAGAATTCCGAAAAGGAAGGCTCCCGATGTCGAACCTGAACTCCTCCTGCCCCCGTTCACGATTTACAGTGCTGACCTTGATTGCTGTTTTCGCCCTGCTTTGCTCATCGCTGGTGGTTGCCCAGACATCGGTTTCTACCGGTAGCATTGCAGGCAACGTCACAGACGCGAGTGGTGCGGTTCTGCCTAACGCGAAAGTCACGGTCACCGGACCGACGGGGCAGACACTTCAGGCCAAGTCGAACTCGTCCGGTGAATACTCTTTCGGGGGGCTTATTCCCGGATCATATTCCGTGCGGGTGGAGGCCAAGGGCTTCAAGACCTCTCAGATGGCGCTGGAGGTGAAGGTCGACAATAGCGCGAACGGTAGCGTGAAGCTGGAAATTGGCCAAGAGAGCACGGTTGTCGAGGTTCAGGCGAGCGAGCTTCAGGTCAATACCGAACAGGCCACGGTACAAGGAGTTCTGACGGCCACGCAGATCGAAAACCTGCCGGTCAATGGCAGGAACTTTCTCGATCTCGCCCAGCTCGAGCCTGGAGTTCAGATTCAGGACGGTCAGAACTTTGATCCCACCAAAGCGGGATTCTCCTCGATTTCGTTCGGTGGACGTTTCGGGCGTACGGCCCGTATCGAGGTGGATGGCGTTGACGTATCAGACGAAACTGTAGGAACCACCACGACTGATATTCCGGCCAGCGCCATTCAGGAATTCCAGGTGAGCCAGTCAAGTCTGGACATGTCTAGCGAGCTGACATCATCCGGTTCTGTGAACGTGACTACAAAATCAGGAAGCAACGCGGTGCATGGCGAGGCTTTCGGCGCATTTCGGGACAGCGCCTTCTCCTCGCAGTTGCCTACGCCTCCCGGATTCAAATCGCCCTATCAGCGTAGCCAGTACGGCGGCGATGTGGGCGGGCCGATCATCAAAGACAAATTTTTCTTCTTCGCCGATGGCGAGCGCACCATTCAGCAGACCCAGGTTCCGGTGCCAGTCTCGGCTCCCTTTACCCAATATTCCGGAACCTTCGCCGATCCCTTCCACGAAGGCAACTTGCTCGGCCGTCTTGATTACCAGCTCACCAAGAGCGCACGCCTCTTTGCGCGCTACTCCTACTTCAAGAACGATCTGGGCGCAACCTTCGGTTACGGTTATTCGCTGTATGACAACGTCGACGTAACCCGCAACGAAATGGTCGGCCTGGACTTCAATACTGGCAGCTTCAGCCATTCCATCCGTTTCTCCTACCTGAAGTTCCAGAATCAGATCGTGGACGCGACCTCGACTGACAGCTCGCTGCCCTTTTACAACCTGCATGCGGAGCTTTTTGCCTCAAGTCTGGTTGCCGGTCCAAATCTATTGGCCCCGCAGAGCACTCCGCAGAGCGATCACCAACTAAAGTATGACGGCAGCAAGGTGTTGGGTTCGCACTCGATCCGATTCGGAATTGCCTACAACCATCTGCGGGGCGGCGGTTTCGCATCGTTCTTCAAGAATGGCCCGCAAATCGGGTCGGCAGTTTCAACCGCTGAAGAGATGGCGGCAGCGAGTGGTCCTTTCGCGGGCGGAGCTTCCAATCCCTTCAATTATCCTGCGGATTTTGCCACGGTAGCCAATGGGCTGGGTTACTCCTTCACCGATCCTTCCTTGGGTTTCCCGGCGGGTGGACTTGGACCGGATAACCGTATCCTGCTCTATCTGGGCGATTCGTGGAGGATGAAGAGCAATTTCACCCTGACCTATGGTTTGCGCTACGACCGCGATACTGGCCGTACAGACAACCAATTTCCTGCGATTCCCGAGCTGAGTGCCTTAATACCGGGTTTGGGCAACCAAGTCAATCAGCCCAATCTAAACTTCGCTCCGCAGATTGGATTTGCCTGGGATCCGTTGAAGAATGGCAAAACCTCGATTCGCGGCGGAATCGGCTTGTTCTTTGAGAACGCGATCTGGAACAACGTGCTCTTTGACGGTCCGGAGCGCGAAAAAACAGGCGCGTTCCTCCAGTATACGGCGCCTTGCGCGGCACCCGGATCGCCGAATGCCTTGCCAACGGGCACAGGATTTATCAACCAGCCCGGAAGCGCGTCAGCTATTGGGGTCTGCGGTGCTGCAGGAGCAACCAGTTATCCACTCATCGGTAACGCTGTCGGACCGCTCATTGCCTTGCAGCAGGCCTACGCGGCGGGAACTCCGTTCAGCATCACCGCGCCTAACCCGGCTTATGTGGGACAGTACCTGACGGGTTGCAGCGACGGTAGTAATTGTTTCTTCGGATCCCAGGGCGATATGTTCAACCCTAACTACAAGCCGCCACGATCGATCCAGATGAACATCGGCATTCAGCGCGAACTTCACAAAGGCATGGTGCTGAGCGTCGATTACATTCGCAACGTCCAGACGCATTACCTGCTGGGCGTCGATCAGAATCATACTGGCGATATTCGCTACTTCAGTAAGGCCGGTGCGCAGGCGGCGATCAATACGGTCATCGCCAACTGCGGCGGCGGGGTTACGACGGTTCAAGGCACTTTATCTCCATGCGCGACCGATCCTTCTACCGGCACCAACGATAACGGAACCTACGGGACAGTCAACAACCCCTTGCGTCCCGCAAGCATGTCTGATTATGCCGGCTTTGGCTTGGGCTCGACCGCTGACTTAGGAGGTAACAGTTGCCTAGCCGCAGTGGGTCACCCCTGCGCGTTCGGCGGGATCAATCCCTTGGCTCCCCAGCTCGATTTCCTCTCGCCGGTGGGCCGCTCCGTTTACAACGGCTTGCAAATGAAGCTGGCGGAAAACGTAACTGACCCATTCCCCGGTGCCAGGGCTCTGAACTTCCAGATATCCTACGCGCTCTCGAAGTTTGAGAATACTGGTGGTGCGGTCCAGGCGGATTCTCCGGTAACGGCTGCGAGCGGTGACCAGGATTTTATTATCAACGCCCTGGACAATAACAATGTCAACCAATACTTCGGACCCTCCACCCTTGACCGAACCCATCAGCTCTCCTTTGGCGGGTTCTTGAGCTTGCGCGGCGGCTTTCAGTGGGGAGTGATTGCGCACTTTGATAGTCCGTTCCCCAATACTGCGACCGTGCCTAATACAGGTACTGGAGCAGGCGAAATATTCCGGACGGACTTCGAAGGCAGCGGCGTCACGCAGGATCCATTGCCCGGAACCAAGGTCGGCACCTTCGACCGCGGCCTCAACGCCAGCAATATCAACCAGGCCATTGGCAACTTCAATGCTCTGGTTGCAGCGGGGACGCCAACTCCCGCGGGCAATGTGCTGATCCAGAACGGGCTGATGACGCAGGCGCAGTTATTTGCTCTGGGTGGTACTTACAATGGCGGGGTTCCTCTGCCGCTTGCGCCGCCAGACCAGGTCAACATGTCCTGGCTGCGCACCTTCGACAGCAGCATCACTTGGAACTATAGAATCAAGGAGAGGTTCACAATCTCGCCCTCGGTGAGTGCGTTTAACATCTTCAATTTCGTGAATTTCGACTTGCCGACGAGTGAAATGTCAGGCCTGCTTACCGGTCAGCCCGGAAGCATCAACGGCACCAATTATCTGAACCATTTCACAAACCGCGTAGGCGCGGGCACCGGCGTCTACACGCTGGGTTCGCCAAGGCAAATTGAATTCGGCTTGAAGTTAGTCTTCTAGCCGACTTACTACGAACAAGCACCAGCGCTAGTCGGCGCTGGTGCTTTTTTTTGAACTGCATGTTATTGGGGAAGCGGTCTGCCGCAGAGCCCCCGCCCCCTCAGGGCTGGATCTGGCTGCGCAGGTGCTTCGAAAGTTTTTCGATCTGCTTCAGCTTTTCGACTGTGTCCCTGGGGAGCAGACCCTTCTGAATACTGGAGACATCCACCGGGATGGTTTGCGCGATCTTGGCTAGTTCGTCAGCGTCGTGGCTGAGCTTGGCAAAATCGATGCGAGATTGCGCCGAGGCTGGAGGCGGTGTGTCCTTATCTGCCTGCTGTTCGGCCTGATCAGCTTGTTGCAGTCCTGGTGGTCGTGGGTGCACTTGTGCTAGAGCCGGACATGCTGCTGACAATACCACGAGAAGAGTGAGAGCAAGGAGTTTCACGGCGGTCCTCCTCAGTACACGGAACAGTCACAGCTATTTTATGCCCGGAGGTTGGTTTTTTCCCGCAGCGGCTGGCATTGGCTATTCCGGTCTCTCCTACCTTCCGTGCGCGAACATCTTTGCCTTCCAGCAAGCCATCTGCGAAACTGACGTATCCCGGATAGCACTGGCAACTGCGAGCTGAGAACCTAGGACCGGGAGCCAAGAGCAGAGAACTGACCCATGGGCCGTATCCACGTACTTTCCGAGCAAGTCGCCAACAAGATCGCCGCCGGCGAAGTAGTGGAGCGTCCCGCATCGGTGGTGAAGGAGTTGCTTGAGAATGCGCTGGACGCGGGCGCGACACGGATCAAGATCACCATTGAGGCGGGCGGGAAAAAATTAATCCAGATTACCGACAACGGATGCGGCATGGTTCGCGACGACGCCATGCTGGCCTTCGAGCGTCACGCGACCTCGAAGATGAAGGACGCGGAAGATCTGTTAAGCATTGCTACGCTGGGATTTCGCGGGGAGGCGTTGCCCTCGATTGCTTCCGTGTCGCGATTGCGCTTGGAAACCTGTGGCGCCGAGTCAGGCACTCCGGCAGCGGGCACAATCATCGAGGTTAACGGCGGCAAAATGGCGCGCGTGGAAGAAGCCGGGCTGCCGGAGGGAACATCGATCACGGTGCGTGATCTCTTCTTTAATACTCCCGCGCGAAAGAGGTTCCTAAAGGCTGAGTCGACCGAGCTCTCGCACATTGCTTCGCTGGTCACGCACTATGCGCTGGCCCATCCGGAGAAGCATTTTGAATTGCATTCCATGGCCAATGCCATGCTCGTGGCCCCGCCGGTGGCGGGATACAGCGAGCGCGTGTACCAGGTTTTCGGAAAAGAAACTCTGGATCAGCTGATTGCGGTCGCGGCAACCCAGTCGCTGGAGCATGTGGGATTGCCCCAACCTCCTCCGTGGCGGCGCGAAGCGGCGGAAGATTCGCCCCCGATAGACCCTGGCCAGATGCGCCTGCACGGCTTTGTTTCAAAACCTGAAATTCAAAAGCTCAATCGCAATTCGATTTATGTCTTCGTCAATGGACGGCTCATCCGCGACCGGTTGGTGCAGCATGCATTGACGGAAGCGTATCGAAACATTATCCCTCCCACCGTATTTCCCGTGGTGCTACTGTTCCTGGAAATGCCGCCCGGCGAAGTGGATGTAAATGTGCACCCGTCAAAAACCGAGGTCCGCTTCCGGCAATCGAGTGTGATGCACGACTTTGTCCGCGACACAGTACGCGCCGCGCTGATGAAGGCGCGTCCGGTACCGCAGTTCACCACCGAGATTCGCGCCCACGCCACCGCCAGTTCGGGATTGACGCCGGGGGCGCGGGAGTGGGAACCGCCCTCGGATATGGCATCGGCTTCCGCCCAACCCGGTTCGATGCCCGCCAACGGCGGTGGTTTCGCCTTGCATGCTCTAGTGCCTCCGCCGGCTTCCGCGCGGTTTCAATTTGAAGGTGGAATCGCCGTGGAAGCGAATGCGGCGATCCCGGTGGCCCGCGGGCTGGAAACGCGAGTATTTGAGACTCAAATGTCCCGGGCTCCGATGCTCGAGACTGGAACATCCCAGAGAAGGGAAGTGGAACCCGTTCCCGACAACGGCTGCGCTCCTCCGCTCGATCTGCGAGAAGACGCTCACGAAGAAGAGCCGACGCTGGCCGCGCTCTCTACTTTGCGGCCGCTCGGTCAGATTCGCAATTCGTTTATTCTTGCGGTGAATGAAGATGGATTGTGGATTATCGACCAGCACGTGGCCCACGAGCGCGTGTTATTTGAGAGGGTGCTGAAACAACGCGCGGTGCAGAAAGTTGAAAGCCAGCGGCTGTTGATGCCGATCGTGCTCGAACTCACCCCCGCCCAGCAAGCCGTCTTCGCGGAAATTGCCGACGAACTACATTACAACGGCTTCGAAGCCGAACCCTTCGGGGCGCGCAGCGTGGCGGTTAAGGTTTCGCCCGCGGGAGTGGATGGGGCAGCGGTGGAAAAAATGCTGCACGAACTGCTCGACCAGATTTCGCGGGAAGAACAGTCCCTGAACCTGGAGAAGATTCGCAGCCGCATTGCCGCCTCGATCGCATGCCACGCCGCCATCAAGGTCAACATGCTGCTTGAGCAAAATAAGATGGAATGGCTGCTCGCCGAACTCGCGAAAACCGATCATCCCATGTCATGTCCGCATGGCAGGCCGGTCGTCCTGCGGTATTCTGTAAAGGATATTCAGAAAGCGTTTAAGAGAATCTAGAAGAAGAAATTGATGATTGTAAATTGATGATTGTTGATTAAGAGCTAGTGCCCCAGGGTTTTCAATCATCAATCAAAAATCATCAATCAAAAATCGCTAACCCCCATGACCGAACAAGACCTGCAACAACTGCGGCACGAGAAATGGCGGCTGGATGGCAAGCCCATCCGGACCATCGAAGCGGCGCGCGCCTTCGTTGAAGGCGTGGGATTTTGCCTGATGTATCCCGTGCGCCCCTCGATGCCGGTGCCAACATTTATCGGCGCGTTCGTCGGCTCCGACAACCGCCTTCCCACCTGGCAGCATGCCTATTCCGACCCCCGTGCGTCCCAGGCCATGGAACTCATGGTGCGGCTGTTGCGCGAGCGCTCCGCGTATGAGGCGAACATTTTTGAGGAGAACAATCCCTTTCTCGTCGCCGCCTCGGCGTTTCCTTTTTTTTACGCCCTGGTGGGCGAGCGCAATCCCAAGCTTGCGCCCAAGCAAGGGCCGCGATCTCCGTATTCGCCGCTGGCCTGCGATGCCTTCGATCTGATCCGCCGCAAGGGACCCATCTCAAAACTGAATTTGCAGGAAGCGCTCGGCGGCAGCGTTTCCTTGCCCGCGCTCGACAAAGCTCTCGGTGAATTGCTGGCCAAGCTGCGCATCACGCGGGTCGATTACAAAGAAAAAGAAGGCTCTTACTGGGATGAACTCAACCGGTGGTCGCCGGAGGCAGTGCGCGAAGGCGTCAACCTGTCGGTACAGCAGGCGCTCTCAGCGCTGCTCACGAAGTATCTGGACTGCGTGGTAGCGGCTGAGCAAACCGAGCTGGAATCCTTCTTCGGCAAGTTCATTGCCCGCTCGCGAGTAAAAGAATCAGTGAACGCTCTGCTGGCGGCTCGTGAGCTGAGTTTCGTTCACGTCAATGGAAAGTCGATGTTGCAGATAACGCCGGAGAAGGAAGCTGCGGTTGCCGCTGCCAAGCCTGCATTTGCCAGGCCACACCGTGCTGCCAGGTAAGCCGCTCGTCTCTTCGCAATCGCGTGTACAATCGACTCGCGAAATGACCGACGACCCGAATCCCGACCACTCTCCACGCAAACTCATCATTGCTATCGATGGCCCGGCCGGCGCGGGCAAGAGCACGATCGCCTCCCGGCTGGCGCGCAAACTGGGGTATATAAATCTGGAGAGCGGCGCTATGTACCGGGCGCTGGCGCTGCAAGCTATCGATAAGGACGTATCTTTCGACGATGAAGCCACCCTGCTGCGTCTGGCGCAGGATTCGCGCATACAGCTCCAGGCCACAAGAGACGGGAACCGCACGCTGCTTGACGGGCGGGACATTTCGGCGCGGATTCGCGAACGCGATGTGACCGAAGCGGCGTCGCGGGTGTCGGTGCATCCCGGGGTACGGGCCTGGATGGTAGCGCAGCAGCGCGAGATGGGCGCGGGCGGCGGCGTGGTGATGGAAGGCCGCGATATTGGAACCAAGGTTTTTCCCGATGCCGACTTAAAGATCTTTCTTGACGCCGACCCGGTGATCCGCGAGCAGCGCCGCATGGAGCAACAAAGGATTAAAGGAGAAGTGGCTGCGAGCGTGGCAGCAGACCTGCGCGAGCGCGATCATCGCGACCGCACGCGTGCGGCATCCCCGCTGGTAGCGGCGGAAGATGCGGTGGTGATCGATTCGACGTCGCTCAGCGAAGCGGAAGTTCTGGCCAAGGTGGAAGAGCTGGCCAACAGCAAATTGAAAGAGGATTAAGCGAACTTCAATCCGCCCCGCGCTTGTTTCTGATCAGTTGTCCGTTGGTTCCACGTTGGCTTTCGGCGCGGGCAAAGCCTTGGCAGGTTTTGACGGCGGCGCTGGGGGCACAGGCGCCTCGGCAGCCATGGCGGAAGCCTTGCGAATCTCGATGCCATCGTGCTCGTTGTTGATCACGATGTGAGAAGCCCCGTTTCCGACCGTTCCGCTGGCCGTAGCCTCGTGATCGCCGTTCTCGACCTTCAACTCCGGAAAATCGGACTCGATTTCGCCATCGCGAGTGCGCGCATCGAGGCGGAAGCCGGCCTTCTCCGGCACGCTCAACTGCACACTACCGTTCCGGCTTTCGATCTGTACGTTGCCGAGTGAACGCATCGCCAGCTCAATTCCACCGTTTTCATTCTGCAGCCGCACATCACCGGAGACGCCCTCCAGGCGAATTTCCTTGGAGCGCGTGGTCAGGCGCACCGGCCCGGTAATCTTATCCGCGTGCAGATCATCCGAGTCGAGATCCAGTTCACCCGCAATGCTGGAGAACTCCATGTCCGTGCGGGAAGACTTGAAGGCCACGTTCTTGCTGATGCGGGCCAGTTTCACGCTCTCTTCAAACTCGCCATCCAGTTGCACCGAGCCCTTCAGGTCGACGATAGAAACTTCATCCAAGCGCCCGTCGATGTGAACGTCTCCGGTCACCTGCTCGACTTTTGCGGAACCCTTTGCCACATTCAGCTTTACGTTTCCGTTGATGTCCTCCACAGAAACGTCGCCGTGTTGGGCGGCTATCTCCACTTCTCCATCGCGGCCAGTCACGGAAACGTCGCCCTTGCGGGCCGCGATATTCAGGGCCATCTTTCGAGGAATGGAAATATCCAGATCGCTCTGCACCGGATGTTTTCCGTTCTGCGCATGTGCATCGATCAGCAGGGTGTTGCCTGAGACCGTGATCACCGGATTGGTCTGCTGGTTATATTTGTCCGCGTCACTCTGGTTGTCCGCGCCCACCCGCTTGCGAAACATTACAGTGATCTTATTGTCCGTCGCGGTGCTTACATGTACGGCGCCCTCATCGTCGTTCACCCGCACATTGGTTGCGCCGGCAGGAATCTGCTGCTCGACCTGGCCGTCAAAGTTATAGGTTTCCCCGAAAAGATTATCCAGATCGTTATCGTCGATTCCCATGTTGTCGCGAATCTCGTTCCAGTTGAATCGCGAAGCCTGGGTTGCGATCAGCCCGCATCCCACGATCAGGATGATCAGCAATACTCCGCCGGCTCCAATTCCGCGCGACGGCAATCCCTCGCGCTGTGCCTGCTGGTACTCGAGAATCTTGATCACTCCCCACAGGATCAGCAGTAGCGGCCAGTAGTGGGCAAACAAGTATCCCAGCCGCCCCCAAGACAGCATGTGTAGGTTGCCCAGAAGGAAAACCACGCCCAGGACAATCAGCACGAACGGTCCGGCAAACGACCGCCGGTAGCGCCGCGGCGGAATCGGCGGTACCGGAGTTTGCAGCGGGCTAGCCACGGCTCACCTCGCCGGAAGAAGAAGTTGTTCCCGGATCCGGTGGAGTTGGAGGGATCGGGGGCACGGGGGGAACCGGGGGCGTCCCGGCAGTCGGCGGGGAGAACCGGTCAATATGTCCGACCGTCGACGCGTTGCTCTGCAGCAGCTTCACAATGCCAACTACCAGCAGGATCGCCGGCCAGGTGCGGTCGAAGCTCGCGACATCCAGGCTTTGCAGCAGGAACAAAGTTCCAATGGTTACGAGTAAAGACGGGCCCATGATTTTGCGCATTCTACAGCGGTCGCAAAAGCAGTTCATGCCTGTGGCTTTGCGTACGCGGCAGGTTGGACAGGTGCAGCCCGGCGGATGAGCTCCAATCATCATCCACTGCCGGGCAAACATCCAAACCCCCAGGCCGATCAGAATGAGCGGCCACAGGCGATCCATGCCGAACTCCCAGATGTTCATGGTGTGCAGCAGGAACAGAACGCCCAGCCCAATCAGAATGATCGCAACGCCGGGAACGTTCTTCGGCTCGCTTTTTTCGCCAAAGCTGAACGATTGCGCCAAGCCGAACGGATCCGGTGGAGGCTGATTGGCCTGAATCGCGTGCGCTGTACGCACCGCGTCAATGATCTGGTAAACGTAGAAGAACGCGATGCCGATGCCAAACAACGCATCCCAGCTTCCCGCGTGATCGGAACCGAAAACCAGCAATCCGAAAATGACCAGATGCGCTAATCCTTTGGCATATTGCGAGCAGTAAACTGCTCCCACGCCGAAGGGAAAAAATCCCGCCAGAATTCCGGCGACCACAGGGTTCGGTCCGGAGCCAGGTCCGGGTGGAACCTTCCCCCCCAGCCCCTGATCCGTGAACTGCTGATAGCCAGTTTGCGGAGGCACCGGTACCGTTGCCGGAGCAGCGCCTTCCATTCGTGCCGCCAGACAACTCTCGCAGTAAACCACTCCGCGAACATCGCGGGTGCACTGGCCGCAAAGCGGCTTGCCGCAACTGCGGCAAAACGCTACTGCCGCTGTATCGTCGTGGGTGGCGCAGTTCATACGAGCCTCCTGTACGTGCTCACCGACACTACAGACGGATCGTTAGTAGCTACATCCTCGACGACCTGATGTTCGATAAATCCATCCCGTAAATCCGGACTCACCCCAGCATCGGCGAGGAAATTTTCGCTTTCCCTCTGGCTGTAATTGCGCTCCTGCTTTTGCTCGGGCTGTTGCGTCGTATCGTCCTTGTGATCTTTCTTTTCCGGCGTGGCTTCTTTCGCGGGCGCGACCGCGGGCGCAACGTCACGCTTCAGCTCACGCACCCTCGATTCCACCTCATACACGAACCGGATGTTATCGTAATACCTCACCACGCGGGCCTGCGCATTGTAATACGTGTGCCGTATTGCAGTGGGACGCAAACTCACTGAGCGAAGATCGGCGGGCTTTACGCCTATTGCGCTCAACGCCACCGACAGAGCAAAGAATGCCATGCCAAACGACATGGCGAACCTCGGCTGCCGTACTGCCTCCCAAATGGGCTGCATTGCCCCCGACGCCCACGCCTGCGCTTTCTGTAGCCAGGTAACCCGCGGTCGCGAAGCGATCAGGTTGACCCATAGGCGTTGGCTGTCAACCCCAGTCGTGGATGCCAGAATATTCGTCACCAGCCTGGCTGGAGGCTCCACCTCCGTGAGACCTTTCAGCCAGTCGCGGCCAGCCTTAGCTTCGCTGAATAGTGGCCCGCATGACGCACAACTTCGCGTGTGAGCCTGGAAGCGTTCGAGCCCGTCGCCCGTCAGAGCGCCATCGAGCGCGTCCGTGAGCAGGCCGTCAAACTCGGCGCACTGCATTCCGTTATTTGTCTGCTCCGGCATCACATCACCTGCCTATAGGTACGTTGTAGAAGGCGCGCAAGTTCCGCCCGCCCGCGATTTATTCGACTTTTCACAGTCCCCTCCGGAACCCTCAAAACATTGGCAATTTCTCTATAGTCCATATCCTGTAAATCCCTTAGAATCACAGCTTCACGCAGCTCTGGTGAAAGCTTTCCCAGAGCTGCGTGCACGGTTTCACCCACCTCCCGGCTGCGTACGCGCGCATCCGGAGGCGCAGATTGGTCCTGAATTTGCTCACTGAGCGGCTGCGCGTCCTCGTGGGCCGAGGGAGCTGCGTCCAGGGAGTCGGTAATTCGATCATTCTTGGTCTTGCGGAAGTGATCCACCAACAGATTGCGCGTGATGGTCGTAACCCAGGTTACGAACGCACCCTTTGAGCTGTCATAGCTCCCCAGAGTGCGATACATCTTGATAAAAACTTCCTGCGCCAGATCCTGAGCATCGTCGGAAGATCCGGCAAACCGGTAGCAAATGTTATAGATCCGCCGGTGATAGGCCTGGACGATCTCCTCCCAGGCAGCCGCGTCCCCCGCTACGCAGCGGCGCACCAGCATCGCGACTACCTGGATATCTTCCATTCAAGATCCAAATACAATTGTCATTCCGACCGAAGCTTCACCTTCCGTCAGGACGGAGAAGCGCAGGGCCGGCTTTCTCCACGCTGCCCGTCCCACACAAGACAGTACGCGGATGTACACCCGCCAGTTCGCCATATCCCAGCAAAACAATAGGTTATTCGAAACTGGGATTGTAGCAGTGGCAGATTCGGCGCACCCCAGTGCGCGATCTATTTATGGCAAGAGGGGTTCCGGGGCTATTTCCCCGCGGCCAAAGGGGGAGCCGGATAGTCAGGCAGCTTGTCCTTGTTGGCCGTCACTCGCTTAATTTCAAGCTCGTCAAAAAGGATGGACGGCGCGACAATGCTATGTGGAATGTTTAGGGGCTGATTTTCTACATAGAAGTCATTCCCGGCGGCGATGAGGTCGTTGCGCAGCGCACGCGTGTCAAGATCGCCGAAGCTGCCACCCCGCGCCAACTCCTCATGCCCGTCCTTTACCCAAACTTTGTAGAGCAGTCGTGGGGTGCGCTTGGGGCCGAAGGTTTCGACATAATAGCCATACGGAAGATCGCGTTGCTCACACAGTTCGATCAGTTTTTTCTTGAGGTCGGCTGGGGTGGAGGTTTGTGAAGCGGTAATAATCAGGTTGCCGAGGCTTGGTCCAGGAGGACTCGTAGGAATTTTGGCGCGGCCGTGACCATTGGAGGAAGGAAAATCGCGGATGGGTTCGCGGCCCACGAGATAGTTCACCAGCTTTCCGTTCTCAATGACGGGAACGGGTTGCGCCTTTATGCCCTCGTCATCGATACCATAGTTGCCCAGCAAGGGTTGCCCCTGGAAAGTAGCGACGGTCGGGTCATCCACAACTGATAGAAAATCCGGCAAGACCCGAGTCTTGTAACTCGAGCCGAAATCTCCTGTCGTCCGGCCAGTTTTACCGAGCTCGGGCCTGCGGCCAAGGATGTGCTCGCCCACCACTTCGGAGAAGACAGTCGATGCGGCATCCGCGGAAAACAGCACCGGTCCGCGGTATTCTTCGTCGACGAGGGGCGCGTCGCGCAAGAGTTTCAGTGTACCCTCCAGCGTGGCGGCTTCGTCGCGAAAGTCAGCCGCAGAAGGTAGTTCCTTGATACTGTTTACAGTGAAGGCGTGGCCCCGTTCCAGCTTCATTCCATCCGTCGCCTGCGTGCCCTCCGCAATGGTCATCTCATAAAGGCTGTAACCGTCGCGGATGACTGTGCCCTCGGAATTCACCAGATAACGGTTCACTGCCTGGAATTTCAGAGTTGCCTCCGCAGTTTGCAATAAAGGATCGCCTTTGTAGACGGAGGATCCTTCTTCTAGCATGGAAAGCCACGGCTTCGGATCGAAATCCAGCTTTATCTGCGAACCGATATATTTCGTGGGTTCGGCGTGAGCGAAGTCATCTACAGGCTCGTCGGGAGTAGTCAATTGTTTCAGCTGGGCCTGCTTGGCTGTGAGGTCCTGAGCCGCAGCCTTATAGGCGCGGTCTGTCGCCTCCCATATCTGATGCCGCATCGCGAGCACATCCTTATCCAAAGGCGCCACGCTGATCGCGCCCTCAGCCTGAGTATCGCGATAACTGTCTTGCTTATAATCTCCGATGCGAACCACGACCCGCAGGAAGCGGAAGCGGTTGCGCATACGGCTGCGCAGAGAGCCATAGGCCGCCTCGGCATCGTATTCATCCACATCGAAGATGCGATATTCAATGTAGTAAGGCGCGGCGACCTGATCCAATTTAAGCGACTCCTTCGAGCGCTTCAGTTCGACGCTCATCGCGTGCAGAACAGGATCGTCCGATTCCGCTGAGTCTTTCTGCTCTGCGCAAACGGAAGATGCTTCGAGCGCGAGAAGCACTCCGAGAACGAAGGTGAGCCACGCCGTCTTTCGAATGATCTGCCGCATCATAGCTGCCCTCCAGACTTAGCCGCTGGGGCGGATTCCTCGAACCCAGGTGGAGGGAGAATCGGAGGCCGGTTCAGAGAGTGCGCTCGCTTCTGGACTTCAATGTCTGAGAAAAGCATCGCCGGAGCTGCCGCCGAAACCGGCACGGAGCCGGATTCCGCTCCACACATTCCGTTGAATACGGCGATCTTATCGCCCGTAAGTAGAATACGTTCCATTGCGGCGAGCGGAGTCCCCACAATATCCACTCCGCGCACCAATTCGTCGGGCCGCTCATCTGGATACACGCGCCAAACCATGACTGGCAAGACTTGGAAGGCCTGGGTCTGGCTCCGTTGCGTCAGCGTGAAACCCCCTTGGATATCTTCAAAATAAAGTCCGTAAGGTTTGCCCTGCTTCTTTATCTCATCCTTAAGCTTCTGGCGCAGCTCCGAATCTTTTACAGTTTTGGTTGAAGTGACAATCAAATTCCCCTGCCGCCCAGTGGACATTAGCCCGGGCTGAGAGCGCCCGTGCCCGTTGGACTTGTCGAAGTCCTTGATCGGGGTTCGGGACATCAGAAAATTCTTCAGGACGCCATTCTGAATTACATCCACTCTGGCCGCTGGCATGCCCTCGTTGTCGTATTCATACCATCCACTGAGGAGAACGCCATCGAGCGCGTGGCGCGTGGGATCGTCAGAGACGCTAAGGAATTCAGGCAGGATCGGTTGGTTTACTTTTTTCGTGAACGTCTGTCCTTCTTTTTCTCCGCGCTGGCGATGTCCCTCAAGCCGATGGCCAAGTACCTCGTGAAAAAAGACGGCAGTAGAGCGTCCGGAGAGCAATGCCGGCCCGTCAAAAGGTTCGGCGACGGGAGCGGCACGAAGCGCCTTAAGGTCGCTGGCCATTTTTTCCGCGCGTGCTGCGACCTCGGCTTGCGGAGGCAACTGTTCGAGCGTCTCAGCCTGGAAGGTCTCGACTCGCATCAATTCCATCCCATCGTCGGCGCGCGTCTCCGCGCTGATGCTTATCCGCACCGTCGCGCCCGGCATTACCACGCGCGTGCCCTCGCTTGAAATGTAGCGGCTCTGGGTGCGCTCGATCGTCGCCAACACCACTGAGTTATAGACGTAGGGATACTTGCGAAAATAGGAAGAGTACTGGCGCGCAAGAGCTTCCAGCTTCTGCTGGTCGGGCACAGGGGCGATATTGCTGTAGTTCAAATGGGTCTGGGTGGATTCCTGCGAGAAGTCGGGGGAACTGTCCTCTTCCTGCGCCTGAACCTGGGTGCCAGTCTTGGCAGTGGCATAGGCGCGCGAGCTCTTGCGGTACTCCTCGCAAGTAATCCGCCACAACTCTCGCGCAATCGCGTCGGGGTCATCCTCTAAAGGCAGAACCCCGGAGGAGATCGCCGAAGCGCGGTTTTCTCCGTGAGTATTATCGAGCGCCGGAGCGCCGACGCGGAGGATCACATCGGCCGATCGTCTTCGGCCGGAGGACGCACTCACCACGCTTCCTTCGCTGGCCACGGCAAACGTCAAACTCTTATCCTGAACCGAATAGCTGAGAAAATAAGGTGCAGGATCAAGCTTTCCCAGGTTGTCGTGAGCCCGCTGCAACTCCTGTTGCATGGTGGAGAGCAAGACGTCATCCTTGGGCGCAGATGCAGAAGACCCTGAACCCAGGCCGGCAACCCAAATCGAAAACGTTAATCCGAGTAGACCATTGCGAAATAGATTCTTCATTGCAACTACGACCCTTTCGCTTGCTCGGAAAACAGCTTAACAGATGGCAGGCGCGCTCCAGTTATCACTTGCCAGCCAATTTCTCTTCTATGCTTCCTGTCCGGCGGTGTCCTTTGACACAGCTCAAGGTTAGGAAGAGCCATTGCAGAAGCGGGGAAAAGTCAAATAATTTCCCGGATGCAAGTACCGGGTTGCTCATTGACTTCGCCTTCGCATCGCCCCTAACATGGCAGCGCGAAGTCCCACCATTGCCAAACATGCTCGGCCAAACCATTTCGCATTACCGCATTATCGAGAAGCTCGGCGGCGGAGGCATGGGGGTGGTTTACAAGGCCGAAGACATTAAGCTTGATCGCTTCGTAGCCCTCAAGTTCTTACCCGAAAATGTGGCCAAAGATCCTCAGGCGCTCAGCCGCTTCCAGCGCGAAGCCAAGGCCGCTTCGGCGTTGAACCATCCCAATATCTGTACTGTTCACGAAATCGATGAGCAGAACGGCCAGACCTTTATTGTGATGGAATTTCTCGACGGCGCTACCCTGAAGCACCTGATCGGTAATCGTCCTATGGAGTTGGATCGGGTTCTTGACATCGGCATCGAAGTGGCCGACGCGCTCGATGCCGCTCATGCCAAAGGCATCGTTCATCGCGACATTAAACCGGCCAACATTTTCGTCACCCAACGAGGGCACGCCAAAATTCTCGACTTCGGCTTGGCCAAAGTGACGCTGAAACCTGAAGTCGTCGCGGCAGAAGCCACTGCCACGGTTGTTAACGACGAGCATCTCACTAGTCCCGGAAGCACCCTGGGCACCGTCGCTTACATGTCGCCCGAACAGGTGTTAGGAAAGGAACTCGACGCCCGCAGCGATCTTTTCTCTTTTGGCGTCGTACTCTACGAAATGGCCACCGGCACTCTGCCGTTTCGTGGTGAAACCGCCGGAGTAATTTTCGATTCCATTCTGCACAAGCAGCCCTCCGCAGCATTGCGCCTGAATCCCGATCTCCCGTTAAAGCTGGAGGACGTAATTTCGAAGTCTCTGGAAAAAGATCGCGAGGTCCGCTACCAGTCCGCGACCGAATTAAAAGCCGACCTGAAACGATTGAAGCGCGACACTGAATCGCAGCGCCTGCCGTTCGCCGGCGAAGCGCAACCAGCGAAGGTAAGCGGCAAGCTCAAGCCTGGGATCTTCGCCGTAATAGTCTTGCTGATCTTAGGCTTATCCGTACTTGCGTGGCGCATTTATAGTTCCCGCGCTCGCGCATCGCAAACAGCCCTCCTGACCGCGAAGCCAGCGGTGGAAACGATGGCCGTCCTCCCCTTCCACGACATCTCCGCTGCTACCACCGACAATTGGGGCATCGGCATCACCGACGCTATCATTAGCCGGTTGGCTTCATTGCAGAACCTTGCGGTCAGGCCTACAACATCTGTTCTGAAATATTCAAAAGAAGCGCCCGAGCCGGCGGAAGTAGCCAAGGCATTGAACGTGAAAAGCGTTCTTGAAGGCACTTATCAACGTTCTTCCGATGTGATTCGCGTGACCGTGCAGCTGATCGATGCTTCCACCGGCAACACAAAATGGTCGCAACGCTACGATCTGCGCAGCGCAGATTTGCTAACTTTTGAAGACGAGGTTGCCGCAAAAGTTGTCGATGGTTTACAGATTGAAATCTCGCCCAGCGAACAAAGGTCAATCGAACAGCCGGTAACCACCAGCGTTGACGCCTACAATGATTACCTTCAGGCTCGGGTATCCCTGACCGAATATTTTGTGCATTCCCAGCTCGAGAGTCTGGAAAACGGCGAGCGCCTGCTTCTGCATGCGATTTCGCTGGATAACAACTTTGTCGATGCTTACGCGCTGCTGGCGGAACTTTACTCCCTGCAAACCGCCAACTTTTTTCGCGATGCCGCGACGAATCTGAAACGTGGCGAAGTAGCGGCACAGAATGCACTCAGGATTAATCCACAATCTTCCGAGGGATTCATTGCGCTGGGCGGTATTTATGGCGAGGAGGGAAGGGAGCAAGAGGCAATCCGGACGATGAGGCGGGCGGTTGCCATAGCCCCGAATAATGAAACTGCCTGGCAGATGTTAGGTTATTCCTATTACTATGCCGGATTGAATGACCTAGCCGAGCAAGCTTACCGGCATCTTACGGAAATGAACCCCGCCGTCCCTCAGCCGCACTGGATGCACGCCCGCATGCTTCTCTATATGGGTAGAGAAGCCGATGCGGAAAAGGAAATGCGGGATTTGGTCGCCAATCATCCTGACCAGTTCAAGGCCCTGGCATACCTTGGCGGCATCCTCTACTACGAAGGCCAACTAGATGAGGCCAAAACCTATCTAGATCGCGGGGTTCAGCTCGCAGGCAGCTCCAGTGATAACTCTCCTCGAATGCTGGCGGCATTCTGGTACGCGTCGCAGGGACAGCGGGAAAAAATCGACCCAAGATTATTCAGCTACAAATCGGATGAAGTGATTGACGGAGATGCCGCGTACTGGTTGGCAGGAATCCACGCGCTGCTGGGCGACCGCCAAGCCGCGCTCCTGTGGCTGAAGCGCACAGTCGAATTGGGAGATATGAACTATCCCTGGTTCGCGCGCGATAAGAATCTCGACAGTCTCCGCTCCGATCCTGAGTATCAGACGATTATGGCCGGCATTCGCCTACGCTGGGAAAGCTACAAGAAGGAGTTCGACTCCGCCTCCAATTAAAGGCGATCATATATTCTGCCCGGACTAGTGTCCGCCCGAGGCGACAAATCCATTCGAGGAACCTGCATAAAGAATAGCCTTCCCATCTGAGCAAGGCGTACGACTTTGGCACTAGCGTCTGGCTGCGGAGCAATTAATCCAAGCCTCGGGCACAAATTTCGCTCAAATCTTTCCGGCAACGCTTTACTTCATCCTGACAACCAAAGCTGCACGATAAGCCTTACCGCTGTTTTGTAGGCGGCCTTCCATGCTGTGCCCCAGCGACAGAAAACGCTCTCGGATCAATTCAACTCTGCAAGCAGCTTTGCTTCTCCTGGTTCCGCTGCTGTATGCCAATTCACAAATGGCCGCTAATTCACAGATGGCCAGTTCGCAGATAAGAAGGTCCGAGGATTCTTCTTCCGCTACTCCGGTGAATGCGTTCGAACCCGAACGGCTGAACACTGCATTTCAAGTTACCCAGGGCGATCGGCAGCGATGTTTGCTGGAAAGCTCTTTTTTCTCGGTTTCGAAGTTTGATCTGGAAGCGCCTCGCGCGGCGCGTCATGAATATGACAAGGGCGTGCAATTACTCGCGCAAGCCAATTTCGACAGAGCCGTGGAGTTCCTTAAACACGCGATTTTCATCGATCCTAAATATGTTGCGGCACACAACGCCTTGGGTGCGGCCTACCTTAACCTGAACCGGAACGACGAAGCGGAGAACGAATTCTCCAAATGCGTTTCTTTGGATAATCACTTGCCTTATTTCTATCTCAACCTCGGTTGGGCGCAGCTGGCGCGGAAAGATTTCTCTTCAGCAGAGCAATCTATACAAAAGGCTGCGTCACTCGCACCAGTCGATCTGTATGTTCTGAGTGCGTTGACGTATGCACAACTACTGAGTCACGACTATCAGGCGGCCATTGCTACCGCTCGCCGCGTGCACAAAAGCAAGCACGAAGCTGCCGCCGTGGTGCACTACTTCGCCGCCGCAGCCTGGCAGGCCCAGAACAATCTTCTGGAAACTCGAAATGAATTACAGACTTTCATCAACGAAGCTCCACAATCGCCCTTCGCTGATATCGCCCGGCAGATTATCGACCAGACAAAAATCCCGCAGCGTGACCCTTCACCACCCAGAGCTACTTATTCAACGACAATTACATACCGGCCCGTACGGCCCGATGCCATAACCGGCAACGATTCCTCAGCAACCAGAAAAACTTTGCAGCAGCAGCTGTCCGAGGTCGGATCAGAACCAGAGTCCGTCTGTGAATCATGTCCTGGCGCCACTGAGCCCGGGCCCTACGTTGCAACGGCTACGCCAGGCAGCACAGTCGCGCCGCCATCCGATCCGTCCTCAGACAATTCCGAATATGCATTGCATAGCATCGTCAATGAAGTCCCGGTTTTTTTCTCCGCCACCGATCATGGAAAATCGGTAAGCGACCTAACTCTTCAGGATGTCACCATCCGCGATGCGGGAAAGGCGCCGGAAACTATCACCAATTTCCGCAATGAACATCAGTTGCCGTTGCGCTTGGGCATGGTCATTGATACCAGTAACTCGATTACTAACGAGTTTGGGTTCGAGCAGAAGGCGGCGGAATCTTTTCTCAAGAAATGCTTGACCGACAACAGGGACCAGGCTTTTCTTGTCGGCTTTACCTCCACTGTCGTCCTGGTGAAGGATTTCACCGGAGAGAGCGCTGTCATCTCCCAGGGTATCGATCAACTGGCTCCCGGCGGCGGAACTGCCCTATGGGATGCGGTAAAGTTTGCTGCCGACAAACTCGGCGGTCTTGCGGAAGAAGAGCCTGTGGCAAAGGTTGTGTTGGTGATCAGCGACGGCGACGACAACTCCAGCAGCACGACCTTAAAGGAAGCCATCGACAGCGCGGAACATCAGCAAGTTACTATTTTCACGGTAAGCACGCGGGACCTGTCATGGCCCAACTTACCAGTTCAGCCTACCGACCGTGCCATGAGGACCCTGGCTGAGCGCACCGGCGGTGCGGTATTTTTCCCCGACTCCATTGGAGATCTCAATCATCGCCTTTCAGATGTGCAACAAGTCATCCGCAGCCGCTATCTCATTTCCTACAAGCCCGCCGAATTTCACGCCGACGGCGCCTATCGCCGCATCACCCTGCGGGCGCGAAAATCAGGGCACAAACTCCGCATCTACTCCCGCCGCGGATATTATGCCCCCACGCCCTCCCGCCCGGAACAAGCACAATCCTATTCGCCGAATGAGTAACGGCCTGCCTGTTTAGCTTGGAACATAACGACCGGGCATCTTTCCAGAGTCTGTTTCGCGATCAGAGATTACTTCTGGCTCAGAAGATAAAGATCGGCGTTGCCGCCAGGCCGCGCATACACCACCATGGAAAGGTCTTTAGAAAAATCATATGCATTCCCCGAGTAACCCTGGCGGAATGCAAACGGAAGCTTCACCGCCGTTTCTACCGGCCCCACAAGCTTTCCGTCACGCCACGGCTGGCGATAGATCGTTGTTGCCCCATGCGACGAGCCTACGTAAAGGACCGCCTTTCCGTCCGAGGCAAAACGTACGACCAGAGTACTGGCCTCCGGCAGCAGAGAAGTACATTTGCCATCAGCCAATGAGTATTCACTGATGCCCTGCGTTTGCGATCCTGAGTTCAAAGAGGTAAGCAGATACTTGCCATCGGGCGATGTATCCCAGACTGCGCCGCAATTATCCATTACTTTATCGAGGCTCGATCCGTCCGTCCTTACCTTCCAAGTCGAGATCTTCGCTAAATCGGTCTCCTGACCACCCAGGTAAAAGAAATTAGGATCCGGACTCGGCGACCCATAGCCTCCCGAAGCTCCTGACCACGGTATTTGTCGAAGGCCAGTGCCGTCGGTTTTAACAACGTAGATCTTTGTTTTGCCTCCCTCCTTGTCGGCAAACACTAGATGGGAGCCGTCGCCTGTAAACGCCACGGTGATCAGTTCTAGTCCGGAGGCGATTTTAGTGCGATTGCTGCCATCAATATCCGAAAACCAGAGGTCCCCCTGCTGCGCATTTCCCGATAGGGTGATGTACATGAGATGGCGCCCATCCCAGGTGAGAGCCGGTTGCGTGGCCTCTTCCTGAATCAAATCGATGGACTGCTTGGTCTTCAGGTTGTACGCCGTGAGGAAACCCGACCGCCTTCCATTCACGAAATAAATGCCCTTGGCTGCGGGGCTGGGCATCGGCGAAAGATCGGGACCGGCGCCAAAGGTAATTTGCGCCAGGGCCCCGTCGCTCAGCCGGTATTCCCAGATGTTGGTGACGCCATTGACCGTCCGGCTGCAAAGGAGCGTTCGACCCGCATCGTGCCAGACGACGCCGGTCGGGCTCCCGCTAATTTCGCCGATTTTCTGGGAGGCATGACTAGCCACGTTAACCCGGTAAAGCTGTAGGCTGGTCGATCCTAATACCGTGTCATTTCCCGTGAGTACCAGCAGATCCTTGCCGTCGGGGAATGGCAGGATTCTTGTCGCGCTTAACCCTTCGGGAGCCTGAAAAATCCTCTCCTCAGCCTGGCCCGCGTTGGTTTTATGAAATACTCCACCCTGGTGGCCTCCTCTGATGAAGTAGAAGGAGTTTCCGTCCGGCGACGGAGCCATTCCGAAGCCGGAAACCGTTTCCGTGGACGCGCCGCCCAGGGTTGGCACACTCCGAACTTCTCGCCCACTGAAGTCGTCGGCGTAATAGATTTGCGTTCCATCCGCCGAAAATCCGTCGACAGTTTTGTCGATCGAGTCGGTGGTCAATTGCAATGGTTCCCCGCCGGAAGCCAGCATCACGAAAACCTGGTCGAAGCCTGCCACCGGCGAAGTAAATGCCACGGTGTGCCCGTCCGGGGAGACTACCGACCGGTTCATCGGTTTGTTCCAGTGGCTGATCTGCGTCACTTTGGTTGGGCCGCCGGATGAGGATGAACCGTGAAAGTAATAAGCGGCCAGCACACCCAGCACGATCACAACTGCGGCTAGGGCCGCCATCACATACCCCTTGCGAGAAGGTTTCGCTGTCTCGACCGCCGCTACCGACACGCCACTCGCCGATCGCGGGCCAGCCACATCGAGCGCGCTGGCAGAGGCCGGGCGCGAACCTCCCGATCCCGAATCGCGCTTCGAGCGTTTCAGGTCGCCCCGCAATTCGGCGCTCGATTGATACCGAAGCTCGGGATCTTTCTCGAGGGCCTTGTTGATGATGCGATCCAGTTCCGGAGGAAGCTCGGGATTCAAACGCAGAGGCGACACCGGCGCCTTATGTAGAATCGCGTCAAAAATAAGCGCTGAAGTCCCGCCAGAAAATGCCGGGCGCGCCGTCACCATCTCATACAAAACCAGGCCAAACGAGAACAGGTCGGTCCGCGCGTCCAAGACTTCTCCGCGCGCCTGCTGCGGCGACATATAAGCAACCGTTCCCAGCGCACTGCCTGGGCTGGTGAGATGTTCCTCCATTTCCAATGTCGGAGAACTCATGCCGCCGCTCTCGGTTTTGGCGGTAACTTTGGCCAGTCCGAAATCCAGAATTTTCGCCTGACCGCGCGGCGTCACAAAGATGTTGGCCGGCTTGATATCTCGATGAACAATTCCTTTCGCATGTGCCGCGTCGAGCGCGTCGGCGATCTGGATGCTTAGGTCGATCACCGTATCGATCTCCAGCGGCTTCGCCGCAATCTTGTGCTTCAGCGTCGTGCCTTCCAGATACTCCATGGCAATGAACGCCTGCCCGCTCTGCTCGTCAATCTCGTAAATCGTGCAGATATTCGGATGATTGAGCGCCGATGCGGACTTGGCTTCGCGCTGGAAACGCGCCAGTGCCTGCGGATCTTTCGCCACATCGTCGGGAAGAAACTTCAGGGCAACGAAACGGCCAAGTTTCAAATCCTCAGCCTTGTAAACCACACCCATCCCCCCGCCGCCAAGCTTCTCGATGATGCGGTAATGCGAGATGGTTTGGTCAATCATATTTAGCCGGTGATAAAAGGATTGCTACTTTTGCGGTCGCTTCATCTTACGGAGACGCGAGAGGGCAGTCAACGAATGGCTGTTCTGGGCAAACGCGCCCTCAGCGGCTGAAGCCGCTATTGGAAGGAGGGGGATTTATCACAGCGCTGAACCGCTGCGCCACCTAAAGTCAATATCAGGATCGAGCTTTCCGCTGCCTTCTCAGAGGTGCCGTAGCCACCCCTACTCGCTGGTAAAGTAATCCACAGTCACCGGATTCTCAAATAGAGAGTAATCGCGCGTCACCACAGTAATCCCGCTATCGGTGACGAAGTAGCGCGAGCGGTCAGCTTCAGTGTCATAGCCAATCGTCGTGCCTTCCGGGAGGTGCACATTGCGGTCGATGATGCAGCGCCGAATGCGGCAGTGGCGGCCGACGGAGACATGGGAGAAGAGAATGCAGGAATCGACTTCAGAATAAGAATTCACGCGCACGTCGGGCGAAATCACGGAACCCTTTACTGTTCCGCCGGAAACGATGCAGCCGTTCGAAACGATCGAGTCGAGCGCTGTGCCCATGCGATCTTTTTCCGCGAAGACAAATTTTGCCGGCGGATATTGCCGCTGATGCGTGCGGATGGGCCACGCCTGGTCGTAGAGATTGAAGATCGGCGAGACGGAAACGATATCCATGTTGGCTTCGTAGTAGGCCTCGAGCGTGCCCACGTCGCGCCAGTAAAGCGCTTCCTTTTTATTCTCGTCGATAAAGTCGTAAGCGAAGACGCGGTAGTCATCGACCATTTTCGGCAGGATGTCTTTACCGAAGTCGTGGGAAGATGAGTGATCCTCCGCGTCTTTCAGCAGAACCGGGATGAGAACGTCGGCATTAAAAAGATAGACGCCCATCGATCCAGCGACTTTCTCAGGATTCCTCGGCGAGCGCAGCTTGGTTTCGTTAGGCTTCTCTTCAAAGCCGTTGATGCGGCCGTCTTTGTCGACATCGACTACGCCAAAGCGGGAGGTCTCGGCGAGATCGATCTGGATGATGGCGAGAGTAATATCGGCGGAGCAATCCTGGTGCTGCTTCAACATCTTTCCGTAATTCATTTTGTAGATGTGATCGCCGGAAAGAATGAGCACGTACTTAGGCTGTTCGGAGCCGATGGAATAGATATTCTGATAGACCGCGTCGGCCGTGCCCTGGTACCACTGGTCGCTGACGCGCTTCATGGGCGGAAGCACTTCCACGAATTCTCCCACTTCGCGGCCCAGCACGTTCCAACCTTCGCGGATGTGGCGGTTCAGCGACAGGGCTTTGTACTGGGTGAGAATGTACACGCGCCGCAGGTCGGAGTTGAGGCAGTTGGAAAGAGTAATGTCGATGATGCGATACATGCCGCCGAAAGTGACGGCAGGTTTGGCGCGGTCGCGTGTGAGCGGGTAAAGGCGCTCTCCTGCGCCGCCGGCAAGAAGTACTCCGAGAGTGTCTTTCATCGGACTATCTCTGGCTTCTCTTGCGAATCTCCGAAAGAAAAGCTCAGACTGTCTTCAACCCAAGAACCAGGAAGCAATGAGATGGTAGCACAGCGCGGAAAGTTGCCGGGAGCGCCAGCAGAAGTTCTTATGATGGTTCGGCGTGAGGTTACGTTATGGAAATTCCATGAGACCCCGAGGATCAGAGGGAGGCACAAAAGCTAAAGTTTAAGTCCGGCTAGCGGATTAGTGCACGTTAGCTTCTCGCAGGGGAAGCAGAACTTAGACTTCGATGGTGCCATGAGAATACAATCGTGCGTCGCCCGCGATCTTCACTCGATCGCCACCGATACTGCACTGCACGCGTCCACCGCGGGCACTGAGCTGTTGCGCACGCAATGTCTCTTTACCCCGCCGTGGCGCCCAATAGGGAGCCAGCGTGCAGTGGATCGAGCCGGTTGCCGGATCCTCATTGATGCCGATCGACGGCGCAAAAAACCGGCAGACGTAATCCACATCACCCTCGCCGGGAGCGGTCACGATGGCTCCGCTGATCCCGATGTCCAGTTCGGCCAGCGCGGCAAAATCGGGCGAGAGCGTTCGCACCTGCTCCGCCTGATCGACCACCACCAGGTAATCGCGCGATTTGGTTACCAGCGCTGCTTTCAAACCCAGGGCTGGCAGGAGGCCGACTGGCGTTTCACACGGTTGGGCGGGCATGGCGGGAAAGTCCATTTCAAAGCTGTCTCCGTTGCCGCCTTGATTCTGGGCGACGGTCAATACGCCGCTACGTGTGTGGAAGCGAATCGGCCACACGTTGTGCTTTCGCAGCGCCAGCACGTAGGCGGATGCCAGGGTGGCATGTCCGCAGAGGTCGTCCTCTAATTTGGGTGTGAACCAGCGCAAGTCGAAATCGCCATCCGCGCGAGGGACAACAAACGCGGTATTGCTGTGCCTGTTCTCGACCGCAATTTTCTGAAGGACGCTACCAGCGAGAAACGTGGAAAGAATGCAGACCCCCGCCGGGTTCCCCGCAAAGATCTCACTCGTGAATACATCAACGTGGTAATAGGGAATTGCCATCTTATGTTCCTGTAAGCCGCGGCAGCTTAATCTCGATTTTTAGGCTTCGACCACAAAGGGCACGAAGGAGCACAAGGAAATCCACCAAAGATTCGCCGGATTGATCTGGCTGGAATTGATCTTTAATGATTGTGGCTATCACGATCAATCGCCAGCAGTTTGTTGGCGGTAGATTTGGATCTGTTGTTTGACTGCGTTCAGGGCACCGAAGCCCCAGAGATTGGATGGTTCGATATCGTCGTCGGTGTTGGCGTTCCAGCCTTCGTCGGGCGGGACGAATTCGTTGAACTGATGGATGATCAGAAAAGTGGGGTCGAGCTGGCCAGCGTAGCCCATGAAGGAGTCGAAGGTGGCGTAGGTGCGATCTTTTTCGTAGCGCAGGGCGTCGTCGGGGCAATAAGGAGGAGCGTTTGAATCGGGGCATCCCCAGCCATTTTGACCGGCTGTGGCGATGGAGGCGGTGAAGTTCTCCACGCGCGAACCAGATTGATTATAGGAAGGATAGTAAGGGCAGAACGGGGCGACGGTACAGGTGGAGTTGAGCCGGTCGACCCAGCTCCAGAAGCCGTATACGGGCTTGATCTCAACGGGTGCGTCAGGGGTCCCCTGTTTCAGCCACAAGCCGGGTTGGCTGTCGAGGTATCCGGCCATCTCTTTGAAAGAATATTTAGCGGCAATATCGGGATGACTTTCCAGAAACCGCCTGATCTTCAACCAAAGGGGATCATCGGCCAGCGTCGGGTCCTGCGCCGCGCCGATAAAAATCAGCATGAGCGGCTTGCCTTCGTAGATCACTTGCCGATCGGGGAACTGGCACATCAGCGATCCAAAGAACTCGATTTCTTTTTGCAGCGAGTTCTCGCCGTCGATATCCGGGTAGAGCACCGTGGGATCGGCGCCGCCGAGCAGAGGAATGAGCTTGAGTGGCGTGCCCAATTGAGTCCAGGCGGGATACAGATTGCCGGTGTTATTGCGAATGATCTGGTTGGAAGTACGGAAGGCGGCAGTGCAGTAATGTAGGTATTTTTTGATAAACCACTGGCTGTTGAAGATGCAACTCACATTGTTGGTGAGATCGCTGATGGCGGCGTCGACACCCATCTGTTCCATCCAGGCGACGTGCTGCCGAATGACCTGAGGATCGGCGCTGTCATAGCCGCCGCCCACGCTTTGCATATCTGGGGATTGGAGCACTGGCTTGGCGGCAGTGCCTTGAAAAGTAACGGCCCGCGGTCCGAACCAGGCCTCATATTCCAGGGCAACGATATGGCTCTGAGCGTCGACGATCAGGGGTCCGGTGGGAGGAGAAGCAAATGCGGCCGCCGTCGCCAGAAAGGTTACGAAAACGACGGTCACGAAAAAGAAGCTCGTCAAAACCCGCTCGGCTATTTTTTTGGACGGCGGTTTTAATTGCAAGGCATGAGCCCGGTTCGTCATGGCCGTTAAAAACCCTTGCCGAAGGCGTAAGTTTCAAGCTTCTTTGAAAGGCAGCTATTTTTCTTCTTCGATCTTGATGCGGAGTGATTTGAGGAATTTTACGTCCTGATCGTTTACCTTGAATTCGGGGTTGGTGGAAAGCGTCGTGACCAGGGATGCCTTGTCGGGCGATTTTTCACCCTGCTTGCTGACGCCGATCGTGGCTTCCAGGACCAGGAATATGTCATAACCACCCTCTTTAATACGGGAGACGACTTCGGCGATCTGTTCGGAATCCGATAGCGATTCGTTGATGGCTTCGCCGAGTTCTTTCATAAGGTCTTTCAGTTGTTGATCCAAGTGATCCCCCGATCCTTCCCAGCCTACCGCGAATAGTACAGCGCCTTGCTCAACCGCCAATTGATTAGATGCTCGGGATGATCGAACGGTTTTGAGCATCCGCACGTTTGCGCCATTGTATCGCCACGGGCTGCTAAAATCGAGCCTGTGAGTAAGGTTTCTACGGCACGAAAGTTGGGCGTGGTGGCGCGGGTGGCCACGGACCAGGCCAAGCGCAGCCGGACGTTGCGAGCCGCAACGCAGGCGGCTTCGACCACGGGTCGCGCCTTTGGCCGCGTAGCTCATCAGCTATGGCTCGAGGTTACAGGGGTGGTTTTCCTGCTGATGGCATTGAGCTTTGCAGGAGGGGCGGTGCGGGAGTTCAGCAAATATCATACGGGGCAGGCGGGGTTTAGGAATGTGCTATTGGCGGGGGGAGTTGCGTTGCTGTTTGGGTGGTTTGGAGTGAGTTCGTTTTTGAGGGTGAAGAAGAAATAGTAAATAGCAAGGATGGTACCGAACAAGCAAAAGCGTGTTCCTCACCGGCGCTGAAGCTAGTTCGGCATGGTAGATATTTTTTCGGCGATTGTTGAACCATCATCTATGGCGGATCGAGTCAGAGCTGCGGAGGGCGGCGGCGGCGTGGAGGCGGAGACGTCTTCGCACATTCCTGTGAATCCGCTTTATACGGCGGCGGATTTGAAGGGGACGGATTACGAGGGTGAGATTGGGTATCCCGGGGAGTATCCGTTTACGCGGGGCGTGCAGGCGACGATGTACCGTGGGCGCTTGTGGACCATGCGTCAGTATGCCGGCATGGGGGACGCCGAGGAGTCAAACAAGCGCTACAAATATTTGCTGGCAAATGGCACGACCGGGCTTTCGGTGGCGTTCGATTTGCCCACCCAGATTGGCATGGATTCCGATCATGCGCTGGCAGCGGGCGAAGTGGGCAAGGTTGGCGTGGCGATTGATTCCATCGAAGATATGGAACGATTGTTTGCTGGAATCGATCTGACGAAGATTTCAACATCGATGACCATCAATGCCACGGGGTCGATCCTGCTCGCGTTGTATGTGGCCGTGGCACGGCGGCGTAGCGCGGACATTCGCAAGCTTTCCGGCACGGTGCAGAACGATGTGCTCAAGGAATATATTTCGCGCGGTACATATATTTATCCGCCGCAGCAAGCGCTGCGAGTGATCACGGATATGTTTGCCTGGGCACAGGAGAATGTACCGGAGTGGAACACGATTTCGATCTCGGGCTACCACATGCGGGAAGCGGGATCGACGGCGGTGCAGGAAGTAGCGTTCACGCTGGGCAACGGTATGGCCTACGTGGATGCTGCGATCAGGGCGGGACTGGACGTGGACAAGTTCGCGCCGCGGCTATCGTTCTTCTTTAATGCGCATAACAATTTTTTAGAGGAAGTCGCTAAGTTCCGCGCAGCGCGCCGGATGTGGGCGCGGATTATGCGGGAACATTTCAAGGCGAGAAATCCCAAGTCATGGATGTTGAGGTTTCATACCCAGACCGCGGGATCGACCCTAACGGCGCAGCAGCCGGAAAATAATATTGTGCGCACGGCGATTCAGGCGCTGGCGGCAGTGCTCGGCGGGACGCAGTCGCTGCATACGAATTCCTACGACGAAGCGCTGGCGCTGCCAACCGAGCAGGCGGCGCGCATCGCTTTGCGCACGCAGCAAGTGATTGCCTATGAATCGGGAGCGGCGCAGACCATCGACCCCCTGGCGGGGTCCTATTACATTGAGGCGTTGACCAACGAGATCGAAAAGCGGGCCGCGGAATATCTAGGCAAGATTGAAGTGATGGGCGGAATGCTGCGGGCTATTGAACGCGGGTTTGTGCAGCAGGAGATTCAGAATGCAGCGTATGAATATCAGCAGGCAGTTGATCGTGAAGAGGCGATTGTTGTGGGTGTGAACCGCTTTGAGATTGAAGAAGAGAAGCCGATTCCGATCCAGAAGATCGATCCGGCATTAGAGCCGAAACAGATTGAACGGCTGCGGGCGTTGCGGGCACGGCGCGATGCAAGGCCGTGGAAAGATGCTTTGAATCAGGTAGAGGAAGCCGCACGATCGGGCGCGAATGTTATGCCGAAAATTCTTGCGGCGGTTGAAGCGTATGCGACTGTGGGTGAGATTGCCGACGCGATGCGGCGGGTGTTCGGAGAGTATCGCGAAGCGGTGGTGGTATGAGGAACTCTTCTTAGGTTCGATCCTCGACCTAACCCGCCTTACGCAATTCTCTTTTGCGGTGGCATGTTATCCGGATGTCCGTATTCATTGTGGGTGTGCGTAGGGCGCTCGGGATGATCGGCGGCATCTTCCACACCTTCTACGGCAGCGCTTTCGAAGGCCTGATCGGTATCCGCTAATTCCTCTACGCTCTCTTCGTCGACGTCTTCAACTTCCGAGAGACCCTGGGCACTGCCCGATTGTCCTGCGCTTCGCGGCCCCACTTGCGCCGGGTCATCGCCAAGTTCGTCGAGCTGAACGCGCTCCCCGGTCTCAAGTTCGGGACTTCTTTCTAGCGATGTGTCTTTCGGATTATCAGGCATGCGGCCACACGTTCCTTTTTATTGTTCAAGGCTAAGTTCTAGGGATTAGAGACGGATCGCGCGCAGGATGTTGCCGTTAGTCGGAAGTTTTGTAATCGCAGGCAGTGCGGCAGGGTTCGCAGTACATAAGGCCGTCTTCGCAGACGCGCACGTTGTCGGTGGTCTGGCACAGGCAGCAGAACTTGTCGCACTGGCAGTTGCCCTCCGCCAACTCGCATTGAGCGCACAGAAACTTTGTCGAGCCATAACGGTTGGACATAGTAATAAAGGTAGCGCGGAGCATCCCGCCTGGGAAACGTGCCGTTGGTAACGTGCGACGTAATTGATTTGTGATTGTTGATTGATGACTAAATCCCTCGCACTGAACTTCACCCTTGGCCTTTAATCATCAATCAATAATCATCAATCAACAATTGCTTTCCCCATCTGTGCCATATAATTCTCGGCAATGACCTTCCAACAGTTGCTGGATGGAGCGGAAGTTCTCGCGCAGAGCGGGGATCCGGGCGTGAGCGGCGTGGAATACGACTCGCGACTGGTGAAGCCGGGGTGCGTCTTTGTGGCCATGCGCGGAGAATCCAGCGACGGAAACCGCTTCATCGATCAAGCGATTCGGGCTGGAGCGGTAGCGGTGGTAACGGACTCGGCAACGCAGAAGCCGCGGCCCGATGTGGGATGGGCGCTGGTGCCGCATGGACGGCGCGCGCTGGCCCGGGTAAGCGCGAACTTTTATAAGAAGCCGGCGGAGCGGCTTGCGATTACAGGAATTACTGGGACCAACGGGAAGAGTACGACAGCGTTTCTGGTGGAGTCGATTCTGACAGCGGCGGGGCGAAAGAGCGCGCTGATTGGAACCATTGAATATCGCGTGGCAGGCAAGATTTTGCCGGCGCCGCATACCACGCCGGAGGCGCTGGAGCTGAGTCGGATTTTCAGCGAAGCCTTGAGGCAGGGCGCAACGGAGGCGGTGATGGAAGTTTCATCTCATGCGCTGGCCCAGGAACGGGTGTATGGCGTTCCGTTCGATGTGGCGGTGTTTACCAATCTGACCCGTGATCATCTGGATTATCACCAGACCATGGAAGAATATTTTGCCGCGAAGCACACGCTGTTTGAAGGTTGCGGCACGGATGCGCCGCGCGCCGTGGTGACGAATGGGGATGATGAATATGGAATGAAGCTGGCGGAGTTCGGACGGAAACACAGCTCCGAGGTGTTGAAGTATGGATGGGAGCGCGGCGATCTGCATGCGGAAAAAGTGGAGATTACAACGCACGGAACGAGATTTGATCTGGCGTTGCCGGATAAAAAGATTGCGATTTTTTCTCCGCTGATCGGGCGGGTGAATGTCTACAACATTCTGGCGGCGGCGGGAGCCTGTTATGCGCGAGGATGCACGGCCGAGACCATCGCGGCGGGCATCGATAAGCTGGCAGCCGTGCCGGGAAGGTTTGAACGGGTCCAGTGCGCGCAGCCGTTTACGGTGGTGGTGGATTACGCTCATACCGACGATGCGTTGCGGAATTTGACTGCTCTGGCGCGGGAGTTGGTAGCGGCCGGGAAGGCAAGAGTGTTGACAGTTTTCGGTTGCGGAGGCGACCGGGACCGGAAGAAGCGTCCGCTAATGGGCGAAGCCGCGGGGCGAGGGAGCGATTTTGTGGTGTTGACGTCGGACAATCCGCGAAGCGAGGATCCGGTGTCAATTATCAATGACGCGGTTGTGGGATTGCAGAAGACTGGAGTGAGATACAGCATTGAGGTCGACCGACGGAAGGCGATCGCGCTGGCGATTGGCGAGGCGCGGTCGGGAGATATTGTGCTGATTGCGGGCAAGGGGCATGAAAAAGTACAAGTCACGCGCGAGGGCGAGATGCCTTTTGATGATGTGGAAGTGGCGCGTGAAGCGCTGCGGGACGCGGGATTCGAGTGTGCGGCGGCGCGGTCGGGAGCAAGGGCGTGAAACTGACGCTGGGTAAGATCGCGGAGTTTATTTCGGCGAAAGGAGAGTTTGAAAGGGAGAGTATCGCGTCCGGCTATTCGATTGATTCTCGAACGGTCGGCGGTGGCCAGCTTTTCTTTGCCGTGAAGGGCGAGCGACTGGACGGGCACGACTATGCAGAACAGGCGCTGGAAAAGGGCGCGGCTGCGGCAGTTGTTCGCAGGGATCAGTTGGGCAGGTTTCCTGGCCATGCGCGTTTGTTGGCCGTGGACGACACGCTGACCGCGCTACAGACTTTGGCCACGGCTGTGCGCAGAGTTTGGGGCAAGCCGTTGATTGCCGTGACCGGCTCAGCGGGAAAGACGACCACGAAGGAAGCGATCGCACATGTGCTGGGCGGGCGATTTCACGTTTTGAAGTCGGAGGGGAATTTCAATAATCATTTTGGCTTGCCGCTGATGTTGTTGAAGCTGGAACCCGAGCACGACGTTGCCGTGATCGAGATGGGGATGTCGCATGCCGGGGAAATTCGCGCGCTCGCGCACATCGCGCAGCCCGAAATTGGCGTGGTGACCAATGTGGCGGCGGTGCATCTGGAGTTCTTTGATTCTCTGGCGGGCATTGCCCGGGCCAAATATGAGCTGATTGAATCGCTGCCGGCGGGCGGAACTGCGGTGTTGAACGCCGACGATGAATATGTTTCGCAGTTCGGGCGGGGATTCAAGGGAAGGGTTGTGATGTATGGCACCCGAGCGACGGCGGACGTGCGCGCGGAGAGCATCAGGGCGACGGGTACGGAGGGGGTTGAGTTCGGTATTGTAATCGGCAATGAGCGAGAACATGCCACGCTTCCCCTGGTCGGCGAACACAACGTTTTGAATGCGCTGGCGGCGGTTGCGGTCGGAGTGGAACGCGGGATGAGGCCGGCGGAGGCGGTGGCCGCGCTGGCGACCCTGCAGCCCGCGGAAAAACGCGGGCAGGTTCTCCAAGTGGGTAACATCACGGTCATTAACGATTGTTACAATTCGAATCCGAAGGCGCTGGAGGCCATGGTGGATGCGCTGAGCGCGATGCCGGGCAAGCGCCGGATCGTGGTGGCCGGAGAAATGCTGGAACTTGGTCCTGCGGGCAAAGAGATGCATGCGAAGGCTGGGCGGCATCTTGCCGATAAGAAAATAGATTTCTTACTTGGCGTGCGCGGGTTGGCGCAGGCGATGGTGGATGCCGCGAAGGATAACGGAGTTCGTGCCGAGTTTGCCGCGTCGTCCGAAGAAGCGGGCGAATGGCTGGCCCGCGAGGCGCGGGACGGCGACGTGGTTTTGTTGAAGGCTTCACGCGGAGTGAAGCTGGAAAAGGCGCTCGACGCGTGGACGGCGCGGCGCAACGGCAACAATTAAGTTAACGCGGGACGGAGGCTGATTGCTCTATTGGCTGTTGTTCGTGAAGCTGCAGCATTATTTTCCGCCATTCCGCATCTTCCGCTATTTGACCTTCCGCACTGCGTTTGCCAGCCTTACCGCGCTGTTCACGGCGCTCATCGTGGGTCCGCTGGTAATCAAACGGCTGCGCGAATTCCAGATTGGACAATACATTCGGGAAGAAGGCCCGAAAGCACATCAGAAAAAAGCGGGCACGCCAACTATGGGCGGGCTGCTGATCGCGATCGCCGTGGTGGTGCCTACCTTGTTGTGGGCAGACCTAAGCAACCGCTTTGTGTGGATCGCGGTCTTCGCCACCTGCGCCTTTGCGGCGATCGGATTTACCGACGATTACACCAAAGTGGCGCACAAGAGGAATCTGGGACTTACCGGACGGGCGAAGTTGGGCCTTCAGATCGCGACCAGTATTGTGATCGCGGTGATGCTGATAGCGATGCAGAATTACGGGATGTACTCGACCAGGCTCATCGTGCCGTTCATCAAGCAATTTAATCCTGACCTGGTGGTGCAGAATCTGGAGCGATTCCCGCATCTCTGGCCGTTGGCGTTTCTGCCTTTCATGGCATTCGTGGCGTTTGTGATTGTGGGGTCCAGCAATGCGGTGAACCTTACGGACGGGTTGGATGGCTTGGCGATTGGGTGTACGGTGATTGCGGCCGGCGCTCTGACTGTCTTGACTTATGTAAGCGGGCACGCGACATTCGCCACTTATCTGGAAATTCCGAAGATGCCGCAGGTGGGCGAACTTACAATTTTCTGCGGAGCGATGGTGGGATCATCGATTGGTTTTCTGTGGTACAACGCGCATCCGGCAGAAGTGTTTATGGGAGACGTGGGTTCACTCGCCCTGGGCGGCGCCATCGGCACGGTCGCGGTGATGATCAAACAGGAGCTGCTGCTGCCGTTTATAGGCGGAGTGTTTGTGATCGAGGCCTTGTCGGTGATCCTGCAGGTGGGGTCCTACAAGCTGCGCAAGAAAAGAATCTTCAAAATGGCGCCGCTGCATCATCACTTCGAGTTGATGGGCTGGTCGGAATCGAAGATCATTGTGAGGTTCTGGATCGCGTCGTTGGTGTTCGCATTGTTTGCCCTGACTACGTTGAAACTGCGATAAGAGCGATCAGAAGAATTGCTGATCGATCATTTCTGATTGTTGATTAAAAGCATTCGAGAGAGATTTCCGATCAAAGGTAATCAACAATCATCAATGGATAGCAATGGAACTCAAAGATAAACGCGTACTGGTAGTCGGCCTGGGCAAGTCCGGGGTCGCGTCCGCGCTGTTTTTGAAGGCGCAGGGCGCGCGCGTCACTGTTTCCGATGCTAAGAGTCCGAAGGATTTGAGCGATCAGATTCCGGTGTTGCTCGACCAAGGAATCACGGTTGAGACCGGCGGGCATGGGGAGCGCACGTTCCGTGAGCAGGATTTGATTGTGGTGAGCCCCGGCGTTCCGGTGGACGCGCCATTGCTGGTGCAGGCACGCGCTCTGGGCGAATCGGTGATTGGAGAAATTGAACTGGCAGCGCAGTTTTTGCCGGGAACCATCGTGGCCATTACTGGATCGAACGGCAAGACGACGACTACGACTTTGGCAGGAGAAATTTTGACAGCCTCAGGATTTTCGGCGCTGGTGGGCGGAAATATCGGCACTCCGGCGATTTCATTTGCCGACCGCGCAACCCGCGACACTGTCATCGTGCTGGAGGTTTCAAGCTTTCAACTGGAGACCATCGACAAGTTTCGTCCCAGGGTTGCGGTCGTACTCAATGTAACGCCCGATCATCTGGACCGGCACCGCACGGTCGACGCCTATGTGGATGCGAAGGCGCGCATCTTCGAAAATCAGCGTGGAGACGATTTCGCCGTTTTGAATGCCGACGATTCGACTTGCGTTGCCATGGCAGCGAGGACGCGGGCGCAGGTGTTTTGGTTTAGCCGGCAAAAAGAAGTGGAGCGAGGGGCGTGGGTTCGGGACGGAAATATTCTGTTTCGGGAGAAAGCGCAGCAGCGCGAGATCATGCAGGTCTCAGAGATTCCGCTGAAGGGCGCACACAATGTGGAGAACGTGCTGGCGGCGGTGTGCGCAGGATCGTTGATGGGATGCGCGCCGGAGAAAATTCGCAAGGCAGTGACCAGCTTCAGGGCGGTGGAACATCGGCTCGAATATGTGGCTACCATTCGCGGGGTGGATTATTACAACGATTCCAAGGCCACGAATGTGGACGCGACCATCAAGGCGATTGAATCATTTTCTGCGAATGTTCATGTGATTCTCGGTGGGAAAGATAAGGGAAGCGACTACTCGGTGCTGAACGATTTGCTGCGGCAGAGAGTGAAGCGCGTATACACGATCGGCGCTGCGGCGGGGAAGATCGAGTCGCAGATTAAAGGCGTTGAAGTCGTGCATGCAGAGACGTTGGAGAATGCTTTACGAAAGGCAAATGCCGCGGCAGAGGCTGGGGATGTGGTCTTGCTGGCGCCGGCGTGTTCCAGCTTCGACCAGTTCAAGAGCTATGAACATCGTGGGCAGGTGTTCAAGGAGATTGTGCGGGGACTGGGATAAGGACTCCTACAGTTCATTGGGGGGATTGAGGCAGCGGTGCAAGAGATCCTTCGACTCCGCAAATGCTTCGCGTCCGCGAAGCATTCACTCCGTTCAGGATGACAAGACCGTCGGAACCAAATCAAGCAACAATCAATAATCAACAATCAGCAATTCATTCTCCGCGCCGCGGCTCCTCCGTGGTGAAATGAAATCCCATGGCGAAGCGGGTAAGTGTAGATCGCTGGTTGTTTGCCGTTACCATGCTGCTGGTGTTTGTGGGGCTGGTGATGGTGTTTTCGGCGTCGGCGGTGATGGCGCGGGAGCGGTTTGGCTCCCCGTATGCGTTTTTGTCGAAGCAATTAATTTGGGCGTCGGCGGGGATTATTGCGATGGTGGCTGCCATGCGCGTGGATTACCGCCGGTATAAGAATCCCGCAATTGTTTTTTCGCTGCTGGGCATCACGACGCTGTTGCTGATTTCGGTTTTCTTTCTCGATCGCTCGCACAATACACATCGCTGGTTCAAGCTGGGCGGATTTTCGTTTCAGCCCTCAGAATTGGCGAAGCCGGTGTTGATTTTATTTCTCGCCTACTTTCTTGAAGGCCGCACCAAAACCATGGACGACTGGCGCAATACATTGTTGCCCGCCGTGGCTCCGGTGCTCGTGCTGTTGGGATTGATCGTATTACAGCCGGACCTGGGGACGGGAATTGCCTGCGCCAGCATCGCCGCCTGCATCCTTTATGTGGCGGGCATGCGGCTCAGGTACTTTGCCTACGCATTTGGGGCATCGCTGCTGCCGCTTTATTTTTTGATTTTTCATGTTGCCTTCCGGCGCGACCGCATTCTGGCCTTCATGAATCCCTATGCCGAGCGGCAGAAGGCCGGATTCCATCTGATTCAATCCTTGATTGCCGTGGGTACGGGAGGAATCACCGGTACAGGGCTGATGGAGGGGAAACAGAAATTGTTTTACCTGCCGGAACCGCATACGGATTTTATTTTCGCGGTGACGGCGGAGGAGTTGGGGCTGCTGGGGGCGATGTTTGTAGTGACGCTGTTTGCGATTTTTTTATGGCGTGGGATGCGTGCGTCGTGGCGGACGGAAGATGTTTTCGGACGATACCTGGCGGTGGGAATTACGAGCATGGTGGTATTGCAGGCATTCATCAACATGAGCGTGGTGCTTGGGCTAATGCCGACCAAAGGAATTCCGCTGCCCCTGGTGTCCTATGGCGGGTCGTCCATATTTGTGACGCTGGCGTGCGTAGGTGTGCTGCTGAATATTACCAAGCAGGCGGAATAAGGGACGGCGCGTTCGTCTATTCGTTCGGAAAGAGGGAAGGCGAAGAGGGCGTATGAAACTTTTATTTGCCGGATTGCTGCTGTGTTGTGGTCTGCTGACTACCGCATTTGGTCAGAGCGCGAACCCCTCTCAGCAGATCAAATTGCCTCCGCAAGTGCCCATGTATTCTCCCGCCGATCTGGCGGCAAAAGTGCCTGCTGCTAAGGCATCGGATGTTAAGTCGATGAATGCAATTCTGGCAGCGATCTACGACGTGATCTCTGGTCCGGCTGGAGACCGCGATTGGAATCGCTTCCGTTCATTATTTCTTCCGCAGGCACGTTTTACGCAAGTGAGCACCGCGCCCGACGGCTCAAAGATGGTCCTGGCGTGGAATGTCGACGAATTTGTGCGCGATGCGGGCGAAGTTTTTTCCAAAGAGGCATTCTACGAGAAAGCCATCGTGAACCGGCCCATGAGTTTTGGAAACGTAACCCAGGTGTTCAGCAGCTACGAATCCCGGCGCAGTCCGGCCGCCAAACCGTTTCAGAGGGGCATCAACAGCATTCAGTTATTAAACGACGGCAAGCGCTGGTGGGTGCTTTCGATTTTGTGGGATGAGGAGCGGGCAGGGAATCCTCTTCCGGCAGACTTTGTGAAGAAGTGACTTGTTGATGGGTGACCGATGGCGCCCGTTCGAAACGCTATTATTCAGCCCGGAAGCTTTTCAATCAACAGTGATCAATCATTAATCAGCAATTCCTTTATAGTCAGCACATGCGGGCCATTCTGGCGGGCGGCGGTACGGGCGGGCACGTAATTCCGGCGCTGGCTATCGCCAACGAACTCAAGAAAAACTATGCGGCCGAGGTGCTGTTCATCGGTACGGCGCGCGGCATGGAGAACCGCATGGTGCCGGCAGCGGGGTATCCGCTGCAACTGGTGCGGGTGGGGGCGCTGAAGAATGTCAGTTTGATGACTCGCGCGAAGACGGCATTGGATCTGCCGCGCGCGGTGTGGGATGCGAGCCGGATGCTGAATGAGTTTGCGCCTGACGTGGTGATTGGCGTGGGTGGATATGCTTCTGGGCCGGCAATGCTGGCGGCGGTGGTGAAGCATATTCCCACGCTGGCGTTTGAGCCGAACGTGGTACCGGGATTTGCCAACCGCATGGTGGCGCGGTTCGTTTCCGGAGCGGCGGTGCATTTTGAAGAAACGGCGAAGTATTTTCGCCGGGCCGAGGTCACCGGCGTTCCCGTGCGGCAGGCATTTTTTGAAATTCCGCCGAAGCAGGGAGGGATATCGACTCTGCTCGTTTTCGGCGGCAGCCAGGGAGCCCACGCCATCAATGAAGCGATGATCCGGTGCTTGTCGGAGTTGCAGAGGCAGGCAGCCGGAATCCACATCATTCACCAGACCGGCGAGCGCGATTATGATCGGGTTTGTAGCGCATACCAATCCTTGGCGAATCAATCTTTCCAGTCGGCGGAGGTGTCTAAGTTTATTGAAGACATGCCGTCGGCGTTTGCGCGGGCCGATCTGGTGGTATGCCGCTCGGGGGCGAGTACGGTAGCGGAAATTACGGCGGCGGGAAAGCCTACAATTTTTGTACCATTTCCGCGGGCAGCCGACGACCATCAGCGGGTCAATGCCGAGGCGCTGGCGCGGTCGGGAGCGGCGGTGGTTGTGGAGGAGTCAAAGCTCGATGAAGTTTGGTTGGCGGAGACAATTGCGGCCTTGCTCGCCGATCCGCTGCGTCTACGGCAGATGAGCGAAGCGGCGCGGAGCCTGGCGCATCCTCACGCGGCCCGGGATATTGCGGCCATAGCGGCACGACTCGCGGGGATTGACGGCGAGGATACGTAGGAGCTTTTGTGCAGGTTTTTCGAGCACTTTGCGGACAGCAATTGGGGTGGGCGGGATAAGGATCCTTCGACTGCGGTTGTGCTTCGCTGTGGCGAAGCTCAATCCTCGCTCAGGATGACCGTTTTAGGGACATAGGTCTATGAAAGTTGCTTGGGTACGGATGCTGGGCACAGTGTTGATTGCGGCCCTCATCCTGTTTGGAGTGCTGTATGCGGGCGACTGGCTGGTGTGGCGGTGGCGCGCGGCTCATGGCACCGGCACGAGCACGGTGCAAGTGCGCCAGTTCTTGGCGACATCTCTTAAGGGCAACAAGACTGAATACGACTTGCTGGGAGTGGTGCCTGAGACCTGCAGCCGGTCGATCTTCCCGCAGGATGGAAATCCGGCTTGCTGGTGGTTGCAACGGCATACGTCGCAGTGGGAGTGAAAAACAAAGTAGAGTAGAGGAGATCCTTTGACTACCTAAACGCTGCGCTTTCGCGAAGGGTTTCCTCCGTCAGGATGACAAGTAAAGATGTTTGCCAAAATTCAGCAGATACATTTCGTCGGCATCGGTGGCATCGGCATGAGCGGCATCGCCGAAGTGCTGCTGAATCTGGGATACAAAGTTTCGGGTTCGGACTTGAAGAGTTCCGCGGTGACTCAGCGATTGGCCGGCCTGGGTGCGATGGTATTTGAGGGACATCGCGCGGAAAATATTTCAGGAGCGGAAGTAGTGGTTACAAGTTCGGCGATTGCCGGGGAAAATCCTGAGGTTCTAGAAGCACATCGCCTGCGCTTGCCGGTGATTGGCCGGGCGGAGATGCTGGCTGAGTTGATGCGGCTGAAGTATGGCATTGCGATCGCAGGAATGCACGGGAAGACTACGACAACGTCGATGGTGGCGGCGGTGCTGGCCGGGGGCGGGCTCGATCCCACGGTGGTCGTCGGTGGGCGCGTCGATGCCCTGGGATCCAACGCGCGGGTGGGGAAGTCGCATTATCTGGTGGCTGAGGCGGATGAGAGCGACCGGTCGTTTCTGAAGCTCTCGCCAATCTTATCGGTGGTGACGAACATCGACCGCGAGCACATGGATTGTTACCGTAACATGCGCGATGTGAAGAAGACATTCCTGGAGTTCATGGATCGTGTGCCGTTTTACGGGATGATCGTGGCGTGCAACGACGATGCCATGCTGCGAAGGTTACTGCCCGAGGTGCGGCGACGCACTGTGACGTATGGGACCAAGCGCGGGTCGGATTTTCTGATCAAACTTGGGGCGAACGAAAATTCCCAGGTCTCGCGCCAGGAACAGGCGGGGAATGGCGCTCCAGATTCTGGGCCCTTGAGCCGCTTTCGGGTGAGTTACCAAAAAAAAGATTTGGGCGTATTCACGCTGCATGTGCCCGGAGTGCATAACGTTCTGAACGCCACGGCGGCGATTGCGGTTGGGGTGGGATTAGATGTCGACGTCGAAGCAATTCGCGCCGCGCTCGATCAATTCCGCGGGGTAGACCGCCGCTTTCAGTTGCGCGGGCGCGCGGCGGGCGTGAGCGTGATCGACGACTACGGGCATCATCCTACCGAGATCAAGGCCACGCTGGCGGCGGCGCGGCAGTGTGGCTTTCGCAAGATTCATGTCGTGTTCCAGCCGCACCGCTATAGCCGCACCCGCGATCTGATGGGGGAGTTCGTTACCGCATTTGGAAGCGCGGACTCCCTGTTCGTGCTCGATATTTATGCGGCCAGCGAGAAGCCGATTGAAGGTATCAGCGGGGAACTATTGGCTAAGGCGATCCGCGAAAAGGGCGGTCACGCTGCAGAGTATGTCAGTTCGTTTGCCGAAGCGGCCAGTGCTGCTGCTGCGGTTGCGGAAGAGGGCGACATGATTCTCACGCTGGGCGCGGGCAGCGTGTCTCAACTCGGGCCAATGATTATCGAAAAGGTAAAAGAAAAAGTTGACTGCGGAGTGAGTGCCGCCGCAATGCAATGATCCCGACTTCTCGAGAAATGCGCTAACTCACGGTCCACAGGTCGGCTTAGTAGTATAGAATGGCCATATGAGCATGTGCATGCTCATGTGGTGGAGATTTATGAAAACGGCGCGTCTGCAAGTTTTAACAACACCGGCATTTCGGGACTGGCTCCGCAAAGAGGCCCGAGACGCTGGCGTCAGTGTAGCCGAGCTGGTGCGCACGCGCTGTGAGCGCAAACCGACGGGCGAGGAGCAGGCTGTCGCCAAGCTGGCCTCGCACCTGCACAAGGAAGTGCGGAATGCGCAGGCCTCGCTGAGAAGCGGCTTGGCCGAAGCCACGGGCGTGCTTGAGGAGTTAAAAGCCGAGCGCGAACGGCGGCGCACTTCCGCCAGCCGCGGATGAATGTTCCGATCCGATGAGTGTTCTGACTCAAGCCATCGACGCCATCAAAGAAGCGCTGAAGCTTACCGACGAAGTGCGCCGGGCTGGCGAGACGCTTAAAGACCTGGCTCAGGAAATACGCGACCACGATCGCCGCATCACCCGGCTCGAGGCCCAGTGGGAGACAGCCGCCATGCTGTCGCGAAGACGGCTGGAATAAGCGTCTATAACCGCCGCAGTTAAATCCTATACCTCTTAGGTCTTACCTCCTTATTTTTGGGCGATATCGTCGCTAACCGATCGAAATTCGCCGCGTCTATTAATCCATAAGGGGTCAATCATGAAATCGACACAAGCATGGGGATGGCTGACGGCAGGAGTTCTGGCCCTGGGATTGAATGGGATTTACCTCGATGGTGGAGCGGCCTGGGCGCATCGCAACATGGAACAGATTCAGGCGAGGATTGCCGACCCATCGAAGGCCGTGATCGCGCTAGCTTCCGGCCATGCTGACTGGTTCGCGCCAAAGAGCGGGGTCGTGGCCGCGCGCGAAAAGGTCGCGTTATGCCACTTCGACTGTGCGATTACGCGCTTCCGGAACAGAGTCGAGCGTACGGAAACAGCCCGCTTGGAAATTTCGGCTCGCGCGGAAGCAGCAATGGCTAGAATGGCAGCCAATCGGGCGCGGATCGAAGAGCGTGCGGATCACTTGCGCGTGGCCACGTTCAATCCCCTTATGTGTCCCAGAGTGCGGGTCAGGGTTCCACGCGTGGACGTTTCGGCCCCAGGAGTGCATATCGAAACCGTAAGCGACGAGAGCGAATAGACCTGACTCACGCCAAAGAGGGTTCCTAGACGCCGCCGGAAATTATTGATGTCGAAGGCGAAATCCCAAATCCTTCCTCCCGTCCATCCCGGCGGACTTCATGGAACCGATGCGGCTCAGCATGAACGGGATGGGCTCGACCTTCGCGTGCCGGTGACGCGTATTGCCGAACTTAGAGATGAACGCCGGAGTATTACGCCCGATACAGCGTTGCGGCTGGCTCGGTACTTCAACACAAGCCCTGGGATTTTGGCTGAATCTTCAGAGGGCTTACGATCTGGAAATAACGCGGGACAAGTTTTCACACGTTATCGAGAAGGAAGTGCAGCCGGCTTCACTTATCGTTGCGAGCGTGGATTGATTGATTCGAATTTCCCTGCGGCCGGGTCCGCGCCGGCCGGACAGCCGAGGCGGCTGTCTCTACAAATGATGACATGATGTTCAATCCGATTCCTGCCTGTGCAAAAGCACAACTATTTTTCTGTCTCCGCCCTCGAAAAAAAGTTATAGTTTGATTGCTCAGCGATTCCTCAGCGACAACTGACCTGAACTGATGGCGCGGAAATCGGCACCCACCATCTTGCAGGAAGAGTTGTATCCACCCAGCGCTATGACTGCGCGTTCGGGTCTTCGTGAGCCAGATCGACGCGAGTCGGACCGGCATGATGCGGAGATCGACGATGCCCGCCTGGTCGACCTGGATGTGGATGAGGAATCCCCATTTCTACGCGGGCAAAAGCGCGTCTCCGCCCGCCGCAGTACGCTTCCCAAGAAAACCGCCAATGGATTGCTTTGGGCGCTGGTGGCGGCGACGACTCTATGCTTTGCCGGATTCGCCGCGGCTGCACTTTATCGCTATGGGGAGCACTCCTGGCGCTTCCGCGTGGATTCGAGCGACAACATCGAAGTCACCGGAATGCAAAACGTGACCAAGTCGCAAATCATGGAAGTGATGGGCGCCGATATCGGCCGCAACATTTTTTTTATTCCGCTGGCCCAGCAAAAGGCGCAACTGGAGCAGATTCCGTGGGTGGAATCGGCCAGCGTGATGCGCTTTGTGCCCAACCGGCTGAAGGTTGAAATTCACGAGCGTACGCCGGTGGCGTTCGCCCGGGTTGGGCCGCGAATGAACTTGATTGACGTCGGCGGTACGCTGATGGAATTGTCGCCCAAGCACAAATATTCGTTTGCCGTGATTCTGGGGATGAATCCGGGGGAGCCGCTTTCAACCCGGGCGCCGCGCATGAAGGCCTATGGCGAAATGCTGCGAGAGTTGGATTCCGGCGGGGCGCACTATTCGCAGGACTTGAGTGAAGTAGATCTTTCCGATCTGGAAGACGTAAAGGTGCGGGTGAATGATCCGGCGGGAGATGTGCTGGTGCATCTGGGGTCGTCGGATTATCTACGGCGCTACAAAATTTATATCGCGCATGCCCAGGAATGGCGGCAACAGTTTCAGAAGCTGGAATCGGTGGATCTGCGCTATGACAACCAGATCATCGTGAATCCGGATATGGAGCGCGCGGCTAAGCAAACGCCATTGAATCCGAGCATGGCAAAACTCGCGGCTGCGGCCGGAGTCAAGCCCACGGCTTTGCTGACTCGAGTAGGGCCGAACGAGCGCGCCGTGCCGAAACCGGCGTTTGAGTTGACGCAGGACAAGCTTGATCCGAAGGCTGTTCCATCTGCGGCGAAGAAGCCGGCAGGCAAACCGAAGGCAAGCACGGTTGCAGCTAAAGCCCCTGTGTCGACGGCAGCGGAGAAGAAGCCGAAAGCGGATGCACCGATCCAAATAAAAACCGCAAAGTTCGTTCCGGCAAAAGCTAAGAAGAAACCAGCCCATGCTCCGGTGCTGCGTTCAGCGGCGGAACGCAGGAAGGTTCCAATCAAAAAATCAGCTGTGCCTTCGAAACCCAAGGCGGGGAGCGGCGGACAGAAGCCCAGCCCGGGGATTACGAAGACGCAGAGCGATCTGGAACCAAGCGATTAAGAATTTTAATTTGAAGTTTTGAATTTATCCGGGACTCATTCATGGCGAAGCAGCAAGGGAACGTTCTGACGGCGATCGATGTGGGCAGCGCGAAGACATGCGCCCTGATGGCGGAGGTGACGGACGGTGGCTTGCGCTATCGCGGTCATGGCGTAGCGCAGTCGCGCGGCTCGCGCAAAGGCGTCATCGTCGAACTGGAAAAAGCGGTTGCCGCCATTCAGAAGGCGGTGGAGCAGGCGGAAGACGTAGCCGGAGCGGCGGTCGAGCACGCGATTGTGGGAATTGGCGGATCCCATGTTCGCGGAATTAACAGTCATGGGGGCATCACCCTGGGCACACGTCCGCGCGAGATTGGCCGCGATGAGATCAAGCAGGCGGTCGAGCGCGCGCGGGCCATCCCACTTCCAGCAGATCGGGAAGTGCTGCACCTGTTGCCGCAGGAATTCATTCTCGACGATCAGGCCGGCGTACATGATCCGTTGGGCATGATGGCGGCAAGGCTGGAAGTGCGAGTTCATCTGGTGACGGCGGCCGCGAGCGCCACGCAGAACGTGATTACTGCGGTCAATCGCGCCGGCGTGCATGTGGATGACACCGTGTTTGAGCCACTGGCCGCAGCCGATTCCGTGCTGCGCGCCGACGAGCGTGAGTTAGGAGTTTGCCTGGCAGATATCGGCGCGGGATCGACGGAGCTGGTGGTTTTCCTGCAGGGAGCGGTGGCTTACACCGGAGTTATTCCAGTCGGAGGCGATCACTTCACCAGCGACTTGTCGATGGGCATGTGCACGCCGCTGGTGGAGGCGGAAAAAATCAAGAAGGTCTACGGCAACGCGATCGTTACGCTCATTCCCGAAGGTAACGAAGTAGAAGTGCCCTCGGTCGGCGATCGAGCTTCGCGATTGCTGCCGCAGCGCCTGGTGGCTGAGATCCTTGAGCCTCGCGCGCGCGAGCTGTTTGAGATGATGCGCGATGCTTTGCGGCAATGCGGCATGTTTGACGCATGCCTGGCGGGCATTGTGCTAAGCGGCGGCGGTTCACGCCTGCCGGGAATCTTCGACGTCGCCGAGTCCGTGTTGCGGCGCCCGGTACGGCTGTCGTGGCCCACACCCTTGGCGAAAATGCCGGCGACTCTGGCTGAGCCTGAATATGCCACGGTGCTCGGCATGGTGAATTACGGGCAGCGAGCTCGCGCAGCGCGCGGGTTTCAGGGAGATCGCTGGGGATCGAGATTGAAGGCGATGTTAGTGGGGTGAGAATCCGCAGGCGCACAAGCGGCAGGTTCCTCCTCGGGCTGGTGCCCGGTTCGGAATGACAAGGGTATTAGGTTAAGACGGAAGAAAAATCTGTAAAGGGTGGAAAAATGACAAACGATTCAAGCATTCGCATCAGCTTTAACGAAGAGCCCCTCAACGATGCCAAGATCAAGGTGATCGGCGTGGGCGGCGGCGGCGGCAACGCGGTCAACCGTATGATCGATGCCGGAGTGGAGGGTATCGAGTTCATCGCGGCCAATACGGACTTGCAGGCGCTGCGCATGTCGCGGGCGCCGGTGAAATTGCAACTTGGAGTGAAGCTCACTAACGGCCTCGGTGCAGGCGCGAACCCGGAAGTCGGGCGTAAAGCCGCGCTCGAGGATTCCGACAAGATCATCGAAGCGCTCGAGGGCGCCGACATGGTGTTCGTGACTACTGGCCTTGGCGGCGGGACGGGTACCGGCGCGGCTCCGATCATCGCGTCGCTCGCCAGCGAGATGGGGGCGCTCACGGTTGCCGTGGTGACCAAGCCATTTTCCTTTGAAGGGAAGCGGCGGATGACGCAGGCTGATCGCGGCATCGCTGAGTTGATGGATTCCGTCGACACCACCATCGTCATTCCCAACGAAAAGCTATTGGCGGTTGCGGAGGATGCGGGATTCTTCGAGTCGTTCCGCGTGGCTGACGATATTCTCCGCCAGGGCGTGCAGGGAATCTCTGACATCATCACGATTCCCGGCATCATCAACCGCGACTTTGCCGACGTCAAGACCATCATGGCCCGCATGGGTTATGCAGTGATGGGCACGGCGACCGCCAGCGGAACCAAGCGGACTACTGAGGCCGCACAGCGGGCGATTGCGTCGCCCTTGCTCGAAGCCGGAGCGATCGACGGGGCGCGCGGCATTCTGATCAATATTACCGGGTCGGCTTCACTGAAGCTTGCCGAAGTGCAGCAGGCGTGCAGCATTATTCAAAGCGCGGCGCATGAAGACGCCAATATTATTTTCGGCGCAGTGCTCGATGAAAAGATGAAAGATGCGGTCAAGATTACGGTCATCGCGACCGGTTTCCGGGAGGTGCCTCGCTCGCAGCGCAAGCCCGAGATCTATACATCGTTTGCCTCAAGTCACGAGGAGGCGATGAACTTTCCCCAAGCGGTCGCCCCGGCGCCGGATCCATTCTTTGAGCCGATGCCGGAGCGCCGGGTGGAAGAGGTTGCCGCACCGGAATCGTTCCCGGCGACAGCGCCAACCGCTACCGCGGAGATCATCTCACTTGAAACTATGCGCAGCGCTATGGTCGCAAACTTCGAGCAAGAGGATCTCGATGTACCGGCATTTCTGCGCAAGCGCGGCGACGTCATGTAAGGCGGCGATGTGATGTAAAGACGCCGCGGGTTAGGATGCCCGCGTAACCGGCCCAAGAGGATGGAGTGCACGTCCGTTGTGGGCAGGGAACCACGCCCCATTGCCAACCGCCGGAGGTGGTTGCGAACTTGGCTCACCGACGAAACAATAACCCGCGCCCCGAATCGTCTTGAGGTATGCAGGTTTCGAGGGATTTGCCTCGATCAATTGGCGGATTCTCCGGATATGGACGTCCACGGTGCGGGGAGTTACAAAGCGCGAGTCGCTCCAGACCGCGTCCAGAATCTCATCTCGGTTGAACACCTTCCCCGCGTTCCGCATCAGGAACTCCACCAGCCGTACCTGTGTTGCGGTCGCGTCTACGGGCGCACCTTGTACTGAGAGCTTGAATTGCTCGCTGTCAATCGCAATTCCTCCAACTTCAACTTTGACCACAGTCTGGCGATAAGCGGATCGCCGAATCACAGCGTTGATGCGGGCCAGAACTTCGCGCGGTCGCAGAGGTTTATCCACAAAGTCGTCCACACCCAGGCTGAAGCCGCGCACGCGGTCGTCCTCCGTGCTTTTGTCGGAAACGACCAGAATCGGCGTTTGAGCCAGTCGCTTGTATTGCCGGATGACGGCACACAATTCAAGGCTGGTTTCCAGAGGAGCGTCGATCAGAAACAGATGGGGACGGCGGTGTTCCGCGGCCTCGAATACAGCGGTTGAAGAGATGGGAAAAGCTCTCACAGCATAGTGCTGGGCATGCAAAAGGTTGCCCAACTGGTTCGACGCACCATCCTCGATTAGAAAGATCAGTGGAAACACGAGTAGCCCCCTGGAAAAACGCGCGTTCGCTCAACCTGGGTTATCAAGCTTGATTGTCAATCCTGAATAATCCCAAGTATCCCTACTAATTTACTGTATTATGCCCAAACAGAACAAGAACATTATCGAGAAGATCTGGGTCGCCGATCTGACTGGTGAACGGTAGAAATTCACAGCTCGGGGGTATCTTTGTAGGTAACCAAACCTTGGTTACCAAAGCAGGTAGAACGGCGGTAACCATTTCTATGTGCCTGTTTCAAAACGGGTTACTTTTGGGATGATATTTCGTTTAATCAAAACTTTATCGTTGCCAGAAGAGTAGGCCGACCTTATGATCAATCCATCCCGCCACCTTAGTTTTGAGTACGCTTTGGCGGTTCGCAGCATCAATTTGGTAGCATCAAATTTAGATAGGTTTCCGGGGAGTCCAGTAGGCAATGTCCAAGCAGGGTGTACAAGCCATTCGTCTAGGTCTTAGTTTTCTCGCCTGTCTCGCTGCGGCACAATTGAGCTTTGCCGCGCACGTTAATCCACAAGGGCTGAATGCGAGTAAGCCGAAACCAACCCGGAAAGTAAGCGAAAGCCAGCATACCAAACGCCACCTCCGGCACCTGGCTCGTGGTCGCGCCACGGGAAGTCGAGTAGCCTTGGCCCACGCGGCGAGCCCGACTCGTACTTCAGTCCGTCCAGCTTCGGTCAGGCCAGCTTCGGTCAGTCGCGCTTCAGCCAGTTCTGCTTCGGTAAGGCCTGTGACTCTCAGCACTCGCCGCCATACTTATCACGAACGCTTCTACACCAGTTCATTCGCCGAAGGAATTACCGGCGGCGATATTACAGACGGGGAAGATCCGGTTGTACGCCAGGCCGCCATTGATGCCCTTGGCAATATGAACGGCACAGTGGTGGCGATTGAACCGACCAGCGGGCGCGTGCTCGCCATGGTGAATCAGAAGCTGGCGCTCTCCAGCGGTGCACAGCCCTGCTCCACCATCAAGCTTTCCGTTGCTCTGGCAGCCCTGAGTGAAGGGTTGATTTCGAAAGAGACGGAAGTGCCGCTTGGCGGACGCAGCCGGATGAACCTGACTCAGGCGCTGGCGCATTCGAATAATGCTTATTTCGAAGCCCTGGGACGTAAGCTCGGTTTTGAGAAAGTAGCCTTCTATGCCCATCAATATGGCTTGGGCGAGCTTGCCGGTTATGACATTCCTGGCGAGCAGCTGGGAACCTACCCGGACGAAGTAATTCCCGAAAAACTGGGCGGAGTTGGCAAGATGTGTTCCTTCGGTGAGGGAGTGTCCATGACCCCGCTCCAGTTGGGCGCCATGGTTTCCGCCATCGCCAATGGTGGCACGCTTTACTACCTGCAACATCCGTCAAGTCCAGATGAGGTGGTGAATTTCCAGCCCCGCATCAAACGTCAGCTCGACATCGCGCCGCTCATTCCGGATATCTCCGATGGCATGGCCGGAGCAGTGCAATATGGAACTGCCCGGCGCCTGGGATTGAACTTTAGCGAAGAAGAAATTCTAGGCAAGACCGGCACTTGTTCGCATGAAGGAACACGCTATGGCTGGTTTGCCTCCTATGCCAACACCAGCCGAGGCCGTGTAGTCGTGGTGGTCTTCCTGCAAGGTGGACGCCCGACTTTTGGCCCCAAGGCAGCTGAGATCGCTGGACACATGTACCGCAATCTCTACGACCACAATTTCTTCATTGCGGGTCCTGCCAGCCTTACCGATACCTCCGCCGCAGCGCGCTAACCTCAGCCAAGGTAACGGTAACCACCATCTTTCTTCACAGGGCCTCTTCTTCGAAGAGGCCCGGATTATTTTTTGCCACCAAATTTCCTGCTCAACATTCTTAAGCGATCTCTAACAAGAAACCGGGCAATATCGCCGATGTATTTCAATAACAGCGGGGCAGGCGGCAATGATTCCTGGCAGTTACAGCTTCGGACGAGTGGCGCTTTCTGTCGGTCTGGCCATCGTTGCTTCCTATGCCGCGCTGGACTTGGCGGGCAGAATTACCTCCACGGAAGGCCGCTCTCGAGCCATTTGGCTGGCTTGCGGTGCCACCGCCATGGGCCTGGGAATCTGGTCGATGCATTACGTCGGCATGCTGGCTTTATCCATGTCGATGCCGGTTTCCTACCATGTTCCCACCGTGATGGCTTCTCTTGCGGCTGCCGTTGCCGCTTCGGGGGTCGCGCTGTTTGTAGTGAGCCGCGCGCGAATGGGCGTCTGGGCGGAGATCGCAGGCAGTGTAATCATGGGCAGCGGAATTGCCTCCATGCACTACATAGGAATGGCAGCCATGCGGTGCCCGGCTGTGATTTCCTACGATCTACGCATCGTTGTGCTCTCTATTGTTTTGGCGATCGTTATCTCCGAGGTAGCCCTGCGGCTCACCTTTCGGGTGCGCGAAGAAAAACTCGTGAGCTGGCGCAAACTGATCAGCGCGGTGGTAATGGGCTGCGCCATCCCTCTGATGCACTATACCGGCATGTGGGCGGCAAACTTCCGCGCTTCCGGCGTTACGCCGGATTTGGTGAATGCTGTCAGCATTTCCTCCCTTGGAATTGTGGCTATAAGCGCGACCAGCTTTTTTGTGCTGGTGGCCGCGATTGTTTCCGCATTCTTCAACAGGTTCCTGGCGCTCCACCGAATTGATCTGGATATGGCACGGGAACGGGAATTGTATTTTCATACCATGGCCGAGGCCGTTCCCGAGATTATCTGGACTGCCACTCCCGAAGGTGCCGACGATTATTTCAACCAGAGAACTTTCGATTACACCGGGCTGACCTACGAGCAAATGCAAGGATCGGGATGGAGCACGCTCGTCCATCCGGATGATCTTGACTATGTCTTGGCAAAGTGGACCGATGCTTTGCGCACAGGAATGCCCTACGACGTCGAGTATCGGCTCCGCAGAAAGGATGGAGCGTTTCGCTGGTTTGTGACCCGTGCAAATCCGATTCGTGATGAGAGCGGCAAGATCGTGAAGTGGTTCGGCAGCACCACCGATATAGAAGACCAGAAGCAGAATCAAACAAATCTGCAAGCGCAAATTCTCGAGCAAACCGAGCAATTGGCCGAGGCGAACGAGCGTCTGCAAAAGGAAATGTCTGAAAAAGACTTCGCTCGCAGCGAACTCGACCGGCAGAACGAGAAAATGTTGCAGGAACTCGAGAACCGCTCAACCCGGGCAACACTGCTGGCAAAGATGGGAGAACATCTCCAAAGCTGCGTAACCCGAGACGAAATCTTTGCCGGAGCTTCGGGCTTCGCCCCGAAAATATTTCCCACAGTCAAGGGAGCGATATCAATCCTGAACGCTGGCCGCCGTCAGTTCGAAGTCATCGCCTCATGGGGAGACTGCCAGTTACCGTCGCCGGAGTTTGAGGCGAATGAATGCTGGGGTCTGCGCACTGGGAAGCCACATCTAGTAGTGGCGGGAGACCCAACGGCTCCCTGTCAACACGCAACTGGAGCGACCCATAGTTACTTATGTATTCCCATCCTGGCCCAGGGCGAAACCGTCGGAGTTCTCCACTTGCAGGCTACTGACGAAGTGCCTCAGCTGAACTCCGCCGAGCTATCCTTCAAAACCACATTTGCCGGACAGGTAGGACTTTCCATTGCCAACATAAAGCTGCGGGAAGAATTGCGCACGCAATCCGTCCACGACGCCCTGACCGGTTTATATAACCGGCGATACCTGGAAGAAGCGTTGGAGCGAGAGCTTCGGCGTGCCACTCGCGCGCGCCAGTCAGTTGGGATACTGATGCTCGATCTGGATCATTTTAAGCAGTTCAATGATGTCCACGGCCATGACGCGGGCGATACGGTTTTGCGGGAAGCTGCTGCCTTCCTCATGAAAAATGTCCGTGCGGACGATCTGGTTTGCCGCTTTGGCGGCGAGGAGTTTGTAATCATTCTGCCCACCGCCGATATCGACGGAGCCCGCACTCGAGCCGAGCGCCTGCGTGAGATGGTGAAAGAGGTGAGCATCATCTATCACGGGCAGCGATTGCGAATGGTTACGTTTTCTGGGGGCGTTGCCGCGTTTCCCTTGCACGGAAATACTCCGCAAGAGTTAATGGCTGCCGCCGATGCTGCGCTGTATGAGGCAAAGGAGGCGGGGAGGGATCGGATTGCCGTGGCTAAAGTGGGCGAATCACAGATCATCGAAAAACAGATTGCCGAACAACAGAAATCTGCCAGCAACTCCGCATAGTTTCGGGAGGATTAGATCCGACTACTTTTTTCTCTCGTCCCGCTCCACCACGCCATCCTTGATGTTGATAATGCGGTGGGCATACTCGGCAATATCATGTTCGTGGGTGACCAGCACGATCGTATTGCCTTCGCCGTGGAGCCGGTCAAACAGGGCCATGATTTCATTTCCAGTTTGCGAATCCAGATTTCCGGTGGGTTCATCCGCCAGAATGATTGACGGCTTGTTCACCAGCGCGCGGGCTACGGCCACGCGCTGCCTCTGGCCGCCGGAGAGTTCGTTCGGCTTGTGCGTCATGCGGGCTCCCATGCCAACGGCCGTCAGGGAAGCCTTTGCCCGCTCGATGCGCTCCTCAGTCGGAATGCCAGCATAGATCAGCGGCAACTCGACGTTGTGCAACGCCGTGGCTCGTGCCAAGAGATTGAAAGTCTGGAACACGAAGCCAATTTCTTTGTTCCGAATGCGCGCCAATTCGTCGTCGTCCAGTTCGCTAACCAACTGGCTGTTCAGCCAGTATTCTCCCTTGGTGGGAGTGTCCAGGCAGCCGATCAGATTCATCAACGTTGACTTTCCCGAGCCCGATGGTCCCATGATCGCCACGTATTCCCCGCGCTCAATGCGGATATTGACGCCGCGCAGAGCATGCACCTGCTGCTCCGAGCCCATATCGTAGGTTTTCCACAGATCGATCGCCGCGATCATGCAGGACTGCGGAGTGCTTGCGACATTCGGGATGGGCATGCTGATTTCGGCGGTTGCCATAATTTTCTCCTGCTCCGGTGCCACTGGTTTCTCCACGTTTAGATTCCGGCCTGGGCCCCGTTTGCGTTAAAAATTCAAAAATATCTCTACACCCAACCCCTTGAGGAAGCAGCTTCGACCTGACTCTCAACTCCATTGGACGAATGAACGCGTCGAACGTCACACTGATTCATCTTCATCACGCATGATTCATCGCTATGATTCGTCTTCCTTCTTCGGGACCGAGTTATCGATCTTGACGCTGCTGCCAGAACGCAGGGTTCGCAGAATCTTGTAACTCCCCGTAATTACCTGGTCCCCTTCGTTCAACCCATTCACTACTTCGATGTCGTTGGTCCCGGTAATCCCCGTGGTTACGGGCACGAACTCGGCCTTCTTACTCTGAATTACAAACACTCCCTGCACGTCCTCCTGCAAGTCCTTCGTATTGGATGCTTGATTCGGAACTGGCGCGGCTGCATGTACCGAACCGGGAGTTGATTTTTCTTGTTCCAGCTGTGCTTTCGTGCGCAGCGATAGCGCCTGAATTGGAATTGCCAGCACGCCGCTGCGTGCCGCAGTAGTGATCTTCGCTGTCGTCGAAAGCCCCGGCCGCAAATCCGGCGGAGGATCACTCAGGGTCACAACCACCTTAAAGTCCTTGGCTTCTTCGCTCGCCGTGGTCTGTTGGGATGTGGCAACACCGGTGGAGCGAACGATCGCGTTGTCGCCGATCTCTGAGACCGTACCGTGAAAAACCTTCTTTGGAATCGCGTCAATGGTCACGTCCGCGGCTTGACCCAACTTCACATTCACGATATCGGTTTCGTCCACTTTTACTTCCGCGGTGATCACGGACATATCCGCCAGCGTCATGAGCGTACTGCCCGGAGAATTCTGTATTCCCATAACCACGGTCTCGCCTTCGCGCACCGGCAAGTTTGTAATCACGCCGTCAAACGGCGCGGCATAACTTGCTTTCTGCAAAACATCGGCAAAACGAGTCAGCGTGGCCTGGTTCTGCGCCACATGTTTATCTGCGGAATCTTTTTGCGCCTTGGCCTGTGTAAGTCTAGCCTGCGATTGCGCCAATCCAAAATCCGCCGTGGCCCATGCGTTCTTGCGGCTGTCAAAGTCGGATTTTGAAATCAAGCCGTCGCTGAATAAGCTTTGTGCCCGTTGCCAATCCAGCTTGTTGCGGTCGTAATCGGCTTTAGCACGCTCCAAATCGGCTTCGGCAGTCTTCACCGCGGCATCCGCCGCAAGCGCGTCGGTTTCCGCGGCCTGCACCGAAGCCTGATTCGCGTTCACGTCCGCGTTCGACTGCACGTTCTCCAGTTGCGCCAGCAATTGACCCTTCTTGACGTGATCGCCTTCTCGCACCAGCAAGTGCGTGATCTTGCCGAAAGCATTCGCTCCAATGTTCACATACGTCTTCGGCTTGATTTCACCCGAAGCGCTTACCACCGAGGCCAAATCCTCGCGCTGCACTTTCCCGGTCTGCACCGTGACCACGTTCTTGCCGCTCTGGTATACGGTGGTTCCGACAATAACGGCCAGCCCTATTGCTATACCGGCGCCGATTAAAACTCTCTTCCACAGCTTCATTGTTTCCGTCTCCGGGCCTTCTGTTCCTCAGATTGCCCGAGTCTTGTTCCCCGAGTCTTGCGCAATGGGTTCCATCGCCTTGACGGACACGTCCACTGATACGGCACTCGCCTCCCGAAAGTTCCCGCGGGATCAAAAAGCCAGTCGATGATTGAGAAACCAGATGATTAACAAACCAAAACGATTACTAATGAACCACCTTGGCGAAGCACCCGAGCTGCAATTATAGCTTGGCACCCCGGGGCAGAAGGTTTGGGAAGATTGGGCCGCAGGCGCCTACACAACATCTCTTTCGCCCTCCCGGGCAACCCCGATCCTTATACGCCGCATCGAGTCTAGTGGAGTTTCTCAATCTGTTCTTCTGACAAGACTTAGCCTTGCTTTCGCGCATCTGGAAGCCTAAAATGTTGGGACAAAGATTTAAGCTCGGCAGGAGTCCCTTTTCATGGTTAGGGTAGGTTCACGCTGTTTTCCGTCTTTCATTGTGTTTATTCTACTTGCCGGCTTAGGCGTCCCAATTTGGGCGCAGACTGACAAGCCCGACGTTGCTGGCTCGGCGACAACTCCTCCCTCCAGCAGCGCTACCGCAACCGACGGCCAAGCGCCTTCAGCCGACCAGGGCGATCCTCTTAAGCGTCCTCCCAATGATAAGCAGAAAAAGCAGCAAAAGCGCTCTCTTAATGTGGAACTTAGTAAGACCTATAAGAAGTGGTTGAACGAAGACGTGGTCTGGATCATCACCGACCAGGAGCGCGCCGCTTTCAAGCAACTCTCGAATGATGAGGAACGCGATAATTTTATTGAAGCCTTCTGGCAGCGCCGCGACCCCACGCCGGATACTGAAGAGAACGAATACAAAGAAGAGCACTACCGGCGCATCGCCTATTCCAACGAGCACTTCGCGGCCGGAATCCCGGGATGGAAAACTGACCGCGGCCGCATTTACATCATGTACGGCCCGGCGGACGAAATCGATTCTCACCCCTCCGGCGGCACTTACGAGCGTCCCAACGAAGAAGGCGGCGGTGAGACGTCTACCTTCCCATTTGAGGACTGGCGCTACCGCTACCTCGAAGGCATAGGCCAGGAAGTCATCATCGAGTTTGTTGATACCTGCATGTGCGGCGACTACCACATGACTCTTGACCGCTCGGAAAAAGACGCGCTCAAGTACACGCCGAACGCAGGTCTAACGCTTTACGAGCAGATGGGAATGGCCAGCAAGGCGGACCGCTTCAGTGGCGGCGGACTTGAACAACTGGGACCCGGTCCCGACAGCGCAAGCCAGGCGAGCAAAGAATTCGACCGCCTGGAACAGTACGCCAAGCTGCAAGCCCCTCCGCCGGTTAAGTTCAAGGATCTGGAAGAGATCGTTAACACCAAGCTGATCACCAACTTGATGCCGTTCGATGTGCGTTCCGACTTTGTCAAGGTCACCGGTGACACGGTGTTGGTGCCAATCACTATCCAGATGAAGTATCGCGACATCACCTTCGCCAACAAGGATGGAGTGCAGCGCGGGACGGTGAACATTTTCGGCCGCGTCAGCACATTGACGGGCCGCGTGGTGCAGACCTTCGAAGATACAGCTCAGGTCGATGTCCCAGCCGAGTTGCTGCCGAAGACGGCCGAGAATTCTTCCGTGTATTGGAAAGCGCTTCCACTGCGCCCCGGCCGCTACAAAATTGAAGTCGCAGTGAAAGATGTCAACGGCGATCGCAAAGGTGTCTGGAGCCGTGGCATTGTCGTCCCGGAATATTCTGACGACAAACTTTCAACCTCGTCGCTGATCGTCGCCGACCAGATGGAGCCGGTTCCCACCAAAGATGTGAGCACTGGCAACTTCGTGATTGGGCTAACCAAGGTTCGCCCGCGCGTGGCGCCGGCCGACGGTAAGCCGGCTCTGTTCAAGAGAACGCGCGACCAGAAAGTCAACTTCTGGATCCAGGTCTATAACCTTGGCGTGGACGATAAGACACACAAACCGTCGGCTACCTTCGAGTACGACATTGTGAATATTGCCACCAACAAGGCGGTCATTCAAAAGACCGAATCGACCTCTACGATGGGCAACGTGGGCGAACAAGTCACATTGCAGAAGTCAATAGCCTCGGCGAACTTACAGCCGGGTACTTATCGCATCGATATTAAAGTGAATGACAACGTTTCAAAACAGACTGTTGATCCATCCGCCACTTTTGCGGTAGAGTAACGGCCTGTTATTTCCCGGGGGTGGTATTGAAATTTCGCCAGCTCGGAACTTGGGCGGTGATCGTCGGGTTGTCGCTTCCTGCTTTGGCCGTGGAGCGGCCGGGAGCGATCTCGGGGTACGTTCGCGATGCCTCGGGTACGCCGCAAATGGGAGCGGTGGTTGAGATTATCGGCGTGGCCGCTCGAACTCTCACCCTGTTTACTGACGACGCCGGATTTTATTCCGCCAAGGATTTACTGCCTGGGTTCTATACCGTAAAAGTTTCCGCGCCGTCTTTTCTCACCGTCTGGCGGGATCGAGTCGGGTTGCACCCCGGGGCCAGCACGCACGTGGATATCACGCTGAGCACCTTGCTGAATGCCATGCGAGCCGGCCCATCGCGTGGCGGAGCCAATGACGACGATTGGAAATGGACGTTGCGTTCGGTCGCGAACCGCCCCGTGCTGCGCATCTTTGACGATCCTGTTTCCGCAGATAAATCAGACGATCATGACTTGAAGGCAAGTCTCTCCATGGTGGCTGGATCGGAGAGCGCTGGCTACGGCAGCGGCTCCGACATGAACACCACGTTCTCCGTAGAGCGTTCGGTTTTTTCCGCTAATCGCATTGGACTCAGGGGCAGCCTAGGTTATGGGGATGGCGTCGTCCCGGCTGGTCTACTCCGCGCAACTTATGCCCGGCTCCTGCCGGATGGCTCGGGTCCGTCAATGGCAGTCGCGGTTCGGCGGTTGGCACCCTCCGATCCCAATCTTCACAACGCTTCCTTGCAGTCGATGGCGCTCTCCGCAGCCGACGTAATGAACATAGACGATGTGGTCGAGCTTAAATTTGGCAGCGAGATTCAGACTATTCAGTTTCTTGGCCGCTCCACTGCATTCCGTCCCCACGGCTCGCTGAGTCTTCATGTCTCGCCGAACACTATCGTCGGATACAGTTACACTTCTGCACATCCCGGTTCGCCCGATGAAGCTGTTTTGAATCCTGACACCGCCTCTACCGACGCGAGCGAAACCGATCCGCGCATTAGCGTAAGTGATTTTGCTACCAAGCTCGAACGCTGCCGCCATCAGGAATTGAACGTCTCGCACCGCATCGGCAAGACCAACATGCAGGCCGCCGTATTCACCGATCATGTCGATAATACGGCGCTCATCGGCACCGGAGAGGTGACCGCGGCTGGCGGCTACCTTTTGCCTGACGCCTACTCTGGAACCTTCACCTACACCGGCGATGCTCTCAACGCCGACGGCCTGCGCCTTGTACTGGAACGCAAACTCTCTTCTGACCTGACCGCGACACTCGACTATTCCTACGGCGGCGTCCTCGATCTTGCCAAGTCCGGTGCTCAACTCCAGAACAGTCAACAATGGATTGGCGAGCAGCGCCGTCAGGCAATCGCCGCCAAACTTAGCGGCACCGTCGCACGCACCCACACTAGTTGGATTGCCTCTTACCGATGGGTGAATGGCCAGGCCCTCACTCCAGTCGATATGTTCAACGCCTCGCCTGGGCAAACCGGCGCATTTCTAAGTTTGTTGATTCGCCAGCCCATTCCAAGCCTCGGTTTCTTGCCAGCCCATATGGACGCCGTAATCGACCTGAGCAACCTCCTCGCCGAAGGCTACGTGCCAGTGATGGGTCAGGACGGCCAAACCGTTTATCTCGTCCAGGCAGCCCGCGCCGTCCGTGGCGGCGTTTCTATCAGTTTCTAAATCGTTTCTAAGCTCGTCCCGCTTAACCTTAAGCTCTCTGCGGGCTTAATTCCTTACGCTAAGTATCCCGATCCACTCGCCGCAGGTAACGTTACCTTCGAGTGACTCTATTCATAAAATCTATCGCACGAATCGGAACTCAATGGTTGACTGTAGCGTTGGGGTTTCGATAGTGTTGTGCGACTGAGGCGCTGCATGTTATGTACACGCAATCCATTGCCAGCCCTCGCGATTTGGCTAGATTGGCCGATACTGGATTGGCCAATAAGAGTTCCCAGGTTGCAGATCCTGGCCTGCCGCGCACACACGCTATTGCCCTTCGACAAGATCACCTTCAAGGAGAATCTATGAGAGCGCGCATCATACTGGTGTTTGTGCTTCTGGCCGTAGTCAGTCTTTCGGCACAAACTTTCCGTGGTACCATTCTCGGCACCGCAACCGACCCTTCCGGCGCGGTCCTTCCCGGCGCTTCGGTTACGGTTAAAAACGTCGGTACCGGATTAGCGCGCACTACCGAGACCAGCGCGGACGGCAGCTACTCTCTGCCCGAACTCCCCATCGGCACCTACACGGTGACGGTCACTCTGGCCGGCTTCCAGACCTTCGTGACCACTGGGGTCAATGTGGATGTCTCCACGGAGCGCCGCGTAGACGCCGCGATGAAGCCCGGTCAGATATCTACGAAAGTAGAAGTCTCGGGTGACCTGCTGCCCCAAGTGGAAACAACCACGAATGACCTCGGAGGCGTGATCACGCAAGAGACGGTTAAAGATCTCCCGGTCAATGGCCGTGACTACACGAAGCTGATCTATCTAAATCCTGGCGTTGCCGGCTCTCCTGACGAGATTTCCGACTCACCAGGTTCCTTCGGCGAATTCTCAATGAATGGCGCTCGCGGCCGTTCTAATAACTATTTGCTTGATGGCACTGATATGAACGACGGTTTCCGTAACGACCCCGCCATAAATGAGGCAGGTGTGTTCGGAACTCCCGCTACGATTTTGCCCCTGGATGCTGTGGCTGAAGTCCATGTGATCTCCAACTTTCAGCCGGAGTATGGACGCAACGCAGGTGGAGTGGTGAATATCGTAACCAAGAGCGGAACCAACGCTCTGCACGGAAGCGCAGCTGAATATTTTCGGAACGATGCCCTCGACGCGCGTAACTATTTCAATATTGCCGGCCAGCCCAAGGCCCCGTTCCATAACAACCAATACGGCGCTTCCTTGGGCGGTCCGATTGTGAAGGACAAGACGTTCTTCTTCCTGGACTACGAAGGGCAACGAGAGCCTGTTGGGGTGGTTACCATCGCGAACGTTCCGAACACTGGAAGTGGCCCAAATGGTCAATTGGTACCTGCGGACTCAACCAATCCGGTCATACAAAATTTGTTGGCTCGAGACCCCTGGCCAGCGCCAAACCTACCCGCTGCTGCAGGGTCGAGTGTGGGTCAGGCATCCGTCGTGTCGCCCTCATTTAATTATCTGACAAGCATGATCGCTAAGGTCGACCACAGCTTTAACTCCAATAATTTGCTTACAGGGCGCTATTTCTTCGGCGACAGCGTTCAGTCTTTTCCTCTGGCTTTGACCGCGAGCGGCGGCCAGCTTCCCGGGTTCAATACCTACACGCCGACGCGCGTTCAGCTTGTTTCCTTGTCCTACGTTCATACGATTGGATCCAACAAAGTGAACGAGATCCGCTATGGCTGGAATCGCTTTGCAGAGGGTTTTTTCCCTGCGGATCAGGACTTTCATCCCAGCTCAATCGGTCTTTGCGCCGCCAGTTTTACTACAGCCTGCCCTGGTTCGGGAGTTTCGGACTCAGGTCTGCCGATTATTCTGGTGAGCGGCGTTGCCCAACTAGGAGCGAGTTCGAGCGACCCGCGTCACCGAGTCGACAGCAATAATCAATTCTTGGACACTTTTTCATGGAAGCTCAATAAGCACGACGTGAAGCTGGGTTTTGATTTCCATCGCACGACCGTATCTCAGGGGATCGACGGCCATTGGTTTAGAGGTAGGCTAAAGTTTACGGGAGGCGGAGCGTTCGCCGGTAGCACTGCAATTCAAGATTTTCTTGCCGGTGACGTCGACAGCGGTCTGCAGTATTCAGGTGATTCAGCCCGCAACACCTACGAAAACAATTACGGACTTTATATTCAGGATAGCTTTCGCGCCACGCCAAGGTTGACAGTGAATTACGGCCTGCGCTGGGATTATGCCGGTGTCGTCGGAGAGAAAAACAATCTGTTGAGCAATATCACAAGCCTCTCCCCGGCCACCGGAACCGGAACTTTCACGCTCACTCAAGTCGGCCAGCCGGGCTTGAGCGGTCTGTACAACCCGCAATACAAGAATTTCGCTCCACGACTTAGCGTCGCCTGGGATGCTTCAGGCAAGGGCAAAACCGTGCTTCGGGCCGGTTACGGCATTTTCTTCGACGCATTTTCGCAAGATATGGTCATGGGCCACTTGCCGTATCCTCCTTACTTTGACCCGGGACCTGCGTATAACCCGGTCGGACCCAGCCAGGACCAGATCATTTCCGCTGTCGCCACGGGGTCTATCTCGCCGGGTGTCCCGGTCTATAGTGCGCCCAGCTGCGCGAGCCTGGAGTGCGATACCTTTGCCTTCAACAGAAATATCAAAACTCCATACATGCAGAATTACAACGTCAATCTACAGCAGCAAATCAGCAGCAAAATGATGCTACAAATCGGGTATGTTGGATCGGAAGGGCATCATTTGTGGCGTTTTTTCGATATCAACCAGCCGAGCGCAGCGACCATCAATCACATTGATGAGACGGTGGGTTTTCAGGATTTCGGAAGCGCTGCCCGTCCCTATGGCGGGTACTGCACTGGCAATCCCTACTGTTCGTATTATGTGATGATGGAGAACTCCTCTGGACAGTCAAACTACAACTCGTTCCAGGGCAGTTTCCGGATCACGGGATGGCACGGCCTCACATCGGTCCTGAACTATGTGTGGTCTAAGTCGTTAGACAACTCCAGCGACGGGGAGGACTTCGAGCCCAATGCTGCTCAACCCCAGGACAGCACAAATCCTAAAGCTGAGTACGGCCCTTCGAATTTCGACTTGCCTCGGCGTGCCTCTTGGATTCTTGCCTATGACATCCCTAAGATGGGCGGAGGAATGCAAAAGTTAAAGAATGGCTGGGGACTCAATAGCACTCTGACGGTTCAAACTGGACAGCCGTTCCAATTTAACTACAACTGCGAGGATGACTACAGTGGCGGCGGCGATTGCTATGACCGGCCCGATGTTGTAGCGCCAGTCACGCAGAATAACCATAATCCCTATCAGTTTATGCCCTTGAGTTCGTTCGCTATTCCGTGTGCCGTCACAGTAGCGACGGGAGCTGCTTCTGACTGCGTAATCGGAACGCGTCACTACGGCGACGAAACGCGAGACGAGTTCCGCGGGCCGAATTTCCGCCAATTCGACTTTGCGGTCTACAAAAATACTGCGCTCACCGAGCGCGTTGCCTTGCAGCTTCGCGCCGATTTCTTTAACCTGCCCAACCATCCCAATTTTGCGAACCCGTTTCTGCCGAATTTCATCGCAGATCCTGCATACAACGGATTTGCACTTAGCCCAAGCGGAAACCGGGAAGTGGGTCAGGGCTACTATCCCATCACCGCTACCGGAGACGTGGGCATCGGCAATCCTTTCCTGGGTGGCGGCGGACCGCGGGGCATTCAACTGGCGGCCAAGTTCAGCTTCTAGACTCCTTCCTCCTGAGAGCCCCGTCGTTCGCGGCGGGGCATTTTTCTTGGACCAGCTCATTCCTTCGCTCATATTCCGACCCGTCCGCCACGTGACTTCCGTCACTAGAACCGCCATTCCCGCAATGTTACGCTGCTCTCGTAAACCTTCCCCAAAGCATCTGTTGCGGAGACTTTAATGCGTCGCTCGATCTGCGCTCTCTTAATTCTCGGCGTGTGCTTTGCCGCGCCCGGTTATGCTCATCACCTTAGGGCGTCTTCTGCCACTACCATGCCGATCACCACATCGTCGGCCAAGGCGCGCGCGCTTTATTACAAGGGCATACAGGATTACGAAAATCTTTACCTCGAACGTTGCAATGACGATTGGCGTTCCGCCGTGCAGGAAGACCCAAACCTTGCCGTGGCCTGGGCCTGGATCGCCTTCAACAGCAGCAATCCGGCTGAAGTAAGCGCGGCGCGGGCCAAAGCCAAAGCTCTTGAGCCCAAACTTAGCCCCGGCGAGCAGTTGATGGTTTCTTGGATCGTGAAGGTGCAGGAAGGCGATATGATCGCCGGCATCTCCGCCATGAACGACATGCTGGAGATGTTTCCCAAGGACAAGCACTTGTTCTACCTCTCCGGCAACTGGCTGCTGCTTGAAAACGGCGACGAGCAATCTCTGCGCATCATGCAGAAGGCGCTGGCCCTCGACAAAAATTTCCCGCCCGCGTTGAATGATATTGCCTACGTGGAAGCGCGTGACTGGCAGTTTGCCAAGGCTTTTGCCGCGATGGACCGCTATGTCGCGCTGCTGCCCAACGAACCCAATCCCAACGATAGTTACGGCGAACTGCTGCGCATGGCAGGAAACTTTGAAGGATCTTTGCAGCACTATCGCGCTGCCTTGAAGATCGATCCCGACTTCGTAACTTCGCAGCTCGGCCTGGGCGATACCTATGCGCTCATGGGCAATCAGGAGCAGGCGCGAATTGAATATGACAAAGCCATCCAGTTCGCTCACAACGAAGCCGATCGTCTGAGCTATACCATTCAGAAAGCCATGACTTATGTGCGCGAAGGCCAGTTTGCCGAAGCCGACAAACTTTTCCTTGATATCGCAAAAACCGCGCATGCCAAAGAGCAGAATTTACAGGAAGCGCAAGCCTATCGTTCGCTCGCCGAATATCAAGCCGACGACAAATCCGCACTCAAATATCTGCAACAGGCCGAAGAGGCCCTGGGCGACAAGGCACTTTCGATGAATGACAAAGACGAAGAAAAATCCATCATTCTTCGCAATCGCACGATTCGCGCGTCTCGTTCGGGCGATGCCGCACTGGCCGACACTTCTCTAAAGCAACTTGAGTCCATGGCCTCCGTAAGCCGCGACAAAACTGTTCAAAGCTCGTACAACGGCGCTGCCGGAACTCTTCTGATGGATCAGAAAAAGTTCAGCGAAGCCATCAGCTTGCTGGAAGAAGATCGGGACAATCCCTTCACCATGGAACTTCTGGTGCAGGCTTACTATCAAACAGACCAGTCCGACAAACTGCATGACATGGAAGCCCGGCTACGAGGCACGAATGTTCCGACCATGGAGCAGGCGCTTGTGGTACCCGCCGCCCGCTTGCGCCGGCCTGAGATCTAAGGAAAATGGCAGGGCCGATGTTTTCGCATGCGTATTCTTGGACCATGCGACGCGGCCCGAAGAAACAGCTCTAACAGGACAGACTTGTGGAACAAACTGCCATGACTGCAACTACTTCCGGGACGATTCCTGCCCACCTCAAGAGTAATAGAGTCCTCATAAAATGGTCGCTCCTTGCCGCTGCTCTGGTGCTCGGT
>JBEKWW010000025.1:0-123460 GCA_049512655.1 Candidatus Sulfotelmatobacter sp.
GCGTACTTGCAATTCGATGGCATCGGCAACGCCGCCAACGCGCACCGCATGGTCGGCAACCTGTTCGATGTGAAGTTGAAGGCGATCGAGAATCTGCACAAGGCCGGAGTCGAAATCGTTCCGGTCGTGACGATTGTGAACGGCATTAATAATGAGCAGGTCGGGCGCATCATCAAGTTCGCGCTGGATAATCCGAAGACCATCAGCTTCCTGAGCTTCCAGCCAGTAAGCTTCACTGGTCGCGACGAAGCGGTGACGGACGATCGCCGACAGGCGCAGCGCTACACGCTCTCCCACCTGGCGCACGACGTTAAGAATCAGACCGGCCTGGGCGAACCGAGCCGCGACTGGTTCCCGATTTCGTTCATGGGCACCTTCAGCGATTGGGCCGACCTGATGCACGCCAACGACGTTAAGAACGACTGGGGCCAACTTAGTTGTGGCTGCCATCCGAATTGCGGGACTGGGATGGCGGTGATGATCGACAAGGAAACGAAGGAAGCGGTGCCGGTGACGGCTTTCCTGCATGGAGATCAGTTGGCGAAGGATATTGCCAAGGTAAACGATGCCTCGCGCGGGAAGTTCTTGACCGGGCTCGGCATGGCGCTATGTCTGATGAAGAACTACGATCCGTATCAGGCGCCGACGCATTTTAAGCTGATGGACCTGCTGAAAAAGTTCGACAAGAACTATCACATCACAGGCAAGAACTACGGCAAAGTCGGCCCGGATCGCACCGTCGACGACGTGATGAAGAGGCGGACGACCGATCGCTGGAACTTCCTGTTCATCGCGGGGATGTGGTTTCAGGATCTGTTTAACTACGACTTCCGCCGCACCGAGCAGTGCATCATTCCTTATGCCACGCAGGAAGGCGAGATTTCGTTCTGCGCGTACAACACGGGCGTGGGATGGCGGAACATCATCGAGAAGATGCACATGACCGCCACGCTTACCAAGTGGTATGAAGAGCATGGACGGCACGAGATTTTCGCCGGCGGCAAGAAAGTGAAGATGGAAGATAACGGCAGCGACTACCTCAGGCTGCGCGACGATCTGGTGACGAACGAGTTGCAGCACGATCTGGATAACCTGGGCATCGCGAAGAATTCCCGAGAAGAGAAGAAGCGGGCGCGAGATGCTAAGGCGGCTGCGGCTACCGGCGATGCGGTCGCGGAGCATCGGGGTCCGGAGAAGAATGATGCGGCTTACAATGCCCGGATGGCGTCGCTTTATCGCGAGGTCGTTTTGAAGGAGAAGCCGGCGCAGTCGCAGGATGGATTTATTCCGCTGGGAGCTCTCGCGAAGGGAAATGGTGGCATCGCTCCTGCTCCGAAGCCGGAGGTTGCGGAGCCAGTTGCAGGAGACTAGATTTCAAACTCCAGCTTTAGAAGTTACGGGCCGCCCCTGGGCGGCCCGCTTTGTTGAGCCAGATCTATTCTCGGCGATCAGGCTGCGCGAGAGCGACGTGCCGGCTTGGCGTCCGGTTTTGTGAGTTCGCCAAGCAGCGTGATGAGAGCACCCTTGAAGCGGAAGAACTTTGCTTCGTCAGCAGAATTAAAACTCAGAAGCTTAGGCATGCTCGCAGTCATGGCGGCCAGGCCGTAGTCGATTTGGCGGTGAGCGGGGAAAGAGATCAACTTCTTATCTCGCCCTTGGTAATCGGTGAGAAGAGCCAAGGCGAGTTCGGTGCTTCCGCAGATCAGGGAGCCCAGCGCGGCCCGTTCGTTGCGCCGCCAGAAAATCGGAACCGCTCCAAGAAAAACTGCGACACTGGCGTAATCGATCACCGCATGAGCTTTTGGGCCGACTATTCGAGGCAGGGGTTTTGCGGCGATTTTTGTAAGTCTATTGAGGATCGGCATTCACATCACCTTTCTCTTGACCTATCCTACCGCTTAGTAGCTGCCCACGACTGCTCGTCATCCTGAACTGCCACTGACCATGGAACGACCATGGTCAGCTGAAAGCGTAAATGGAGGGCCCGCCCTTCCCTATCCTGTTAAGGCTGTACGAGAAAGCAAAACATACCTGAAAGATCAATTTGCAGATAACTCTTAAAGATTAAATTACGAAAAAAGGCGCATGAAACCCGCGGGAAGGAGGTCCGGGACCAGGAATTGCCTGTCACTCATTCCGGCGGCGCCCAGCAGGGCTTCGGCAGCAAGGTAGCCGCTGCGGACCGCGCCTTCCATAGTTGCGGGCCATCCCGTAGCGGTCCAATCTCCGGCAAGAAAGACGCGCGGCCAATCGGTGGTTTGGGGTAAGCGGTAAGCGTCAACCCCGGGACGTGGTGAGTAAGTGGCGTGGACTTCTTTGATGACGGCCGACTTTACCAGTGTAGCCTCGCGAGCGGCGGGAAAGAATTCGCGGACTTCCCTGAGAGCAAGCTCAACGATTTCCGCGCGGGATTTCTCGATGAGATTCTTGGAGGCGCTGACGACAAGTTCGATGTAGCTGCCGGTTGGACCCGCGGTCTCACGTGTGATCAGCAGGCGGGATTTGTGGAACATCCATTGGATGGAGCGGTCGAGGAGGACGGCGTGGTCGAGGTCAGTGATTTGACGGTCAAACCAGAGATGAATGCCGGTGATCGGACAAGATTCGAAATGGGTGAGTTTCTCACGGAGTGGCTCTGCAGCGGGAATTTGCGGCAGTACTGGGTCCAGTGCGTTGAATGGCAGAGCCAGGATGAGGTAGTCAAAGTTTCGTTCTTTCTCGCTGGAAGAGTCTTTGTCGGAAGTGCGGATGTTGACGCTCGACTCTGCGGCACAAAAAGTTCGGAGCGAGGTGCGAAACCTGATTTCGCCGCCGCGAGCGCGGATGTAGTCACCGGCGCGGTTGTAGAGGTCAGTGAGCGGAATGGCGGGAACACCCATATGGCGTGCCGCGGGCGACTTCATGGATTCGCGAACGACTTGAGCAGCGTAAGAGACCGCGATCAGATCGAGATCTTCACTGAGGGCGCTGACCAGGATCGGCTTCCAAAAGCGCTCGATGGCGGCTTCCGTTTGGCCGTGATCATGGCACCATTCGAGAAAAGATTTTCCGGTGTCGTGTTGCGTAGTGAAAGAGAGCGCGGCAATAGCACGGGAGATAACGAATTTGTCTTTGACTGAGAGAAAAGGAAAGCGCAGGAAAGATGGAGCAGTGTGGAGTGGCGCGGGGAGCGGAGAGGCGTGCATCACGGTGGAACGGCCGCCGGGCTCGAGGAATGTCATGTCCTCATACCAGCGGATTTTGTCTTCCACGCCGATACGGCGGTAGAAATCGATAAGGTTGGTGCAGACGCCGAACAAGACGTGCTGACAATTGTCGATGACTTCTCCGGTTCCAGGATGTTCGTAGGAAGATGCGCGACCACCGAGATACGGGCGGCGCTCGAAGAGAGTAATTTTCGCACCGGAATCAGCCAGCGCGCAGGCGGCCGCAAGTCCGGCCAGACCCCCGCCTGCAATGGCGATGGAGGGTGGTTTGATGTTATCGCTCATGCGTAATTGCGGTGCGTCGACTGACAAAAGAAATTGTTGTCATTCCGAACACGCCCGGAGGACGGGTGAGGAATTTGCTGTCCTGCTGTCAGCCCTCATGCGATGCGTTGCCAGAAGCCCTGGGCGAGCACGCGGAGTTTTTCGCTGACGGTGAGACTTACTTTTTCAGTGAAGACGTCGTATCGGCGCTCGGCGATTTTTCCTAGGAGCTTACGATAAATATTCACCAGCACGTAGAGAGCGGGTTGGCTGTCTTCGGAGATATACGAAAGCAGTTGGTCTCCGGCTTTGTAATATTCGCGGGCGCGGTCGGCCTCGAAGGCCAGCAAGGAAGCGAGGCGGGCGGAGTCCGGATTCAAGAGCAGATCCGTGGACGAGAGCCCGAACTTTTCGAGATCTTCTTCCGGGAGATAAACGCGGCCCATGGATGCATCTTCCTTAACGTCGCGAATGATATTGGTGAGTTGAAAGGCGAGGCCGCACTGCTCGGCGAGAGGCTCGGCGGCGGGGTCCCGGTATCCGAAGATGTGGATGCAGACCAGGCCGACCACGGAAGCGACACGATAGCAGTAGAGTTTGAGATCGTCGAAGGTTTTGTAGTGAACGGAGAGGCTTGGCCGGCCCGCGTCGGGTGATGCTTCGGAAATTTGCTGATCGGAATCGATGGCATCCATCGCAGTGCCCAGGGCGAGTTCATCGAGCAGGCCGGCCGGGATGGTAAACCGGCGCTGCGCGTCGGTGAGGGCGAGGAGAATGGGATCGTCGCTGGGTTGGCCTTGCTGGGAACAGTGCAGAGCGTCGAGCCAGGCGTCAAGTTTATGACGGCGTTCGGCTGCGGTAAGGGTGGGATCGTCGGCGATGTCATCGCAGCGGCGCATGAAGGCGTAAACGGCGCAAAGAGCCTGGCGTTTGCGTTTGGGCAGGACAAGGAATGCGTAGTAAAAATTCCTGGCGCTGGCGCGGGTGATACCGCGGCACACGGAGTATGCCATGGTGAGCTGCGCCGGTGCCGGAGTCCAGGAAGCCAATACGGGTTGGGCGCCGGCGGTCACGATAAATTCCCCAGGAGCTTGCCCATGGCGGCGCGGGCGACCAGGGCCAGTTTGCGGGGTTTCGAGATTACGGGGCGCCTTCCGAGGACCGCGAAATGCTGCCGCTCAATGGCATTGAGAATCTCCTGCCCCCCGCGGCTGAAGAGGTCAAGATCGACAGCTAATTGAGCATCCACGTTTTTGATCAGCGGGAAACCACGGGCAAACCATTCGCGGGCGCGATTAACTTCAAATTCCATCATCTGGCAAAACGCAGGTGTGTTGCGGTTCTGGGCGAGATCCTCTTCTTTCACCGAAAAGCGGCGTAGATCTTCGAGCGGGAGATAAATACGGCCTTTGGCGTAGTCGACGGAAATATCCTGCCAGAAGTTCGCGAGTTGCAGAGCGGTGCAGGTGTAGTCGGAAAGTTGCTGGCGCTCGGGATCATGGTAGCCGCAAAGATAAAGAACGAGGTGTCCGACGGGATTTGCCGAGTAATGGCAATAACCGAGAACGTCATTGAAAGTCTCGAAGCGGGTGACGGTCTGGTCCTGGCGGAAGGCGATGAGCAGGTCGGAAAATTCGTGCTTTGGGATGGCGAATTTTCCTACGGTTTCTGCGAGCGCGACAAAGACGGGGTGGCGCGGAGCGCCGTTGTAGCAGGCGTCGAGTTCGGATTGCCATTGGTCGAGCAGCGCAAGTGACATAGCCGCGTCGCCAACCTCGTCGCCCAGATCGTCGGAGATACGGCAATAGGCGTAGACATTGAAGAAATCCTGGCGAAGATGTTTGGGCAGAAACCAACTCGCGACGGAGAAATTCTCGTAGTGGCTACGGGCGAGATGTGCACAGTATTGCCGGGCTTCGGCAAGCGAGGGGGCGGAGGCAGGAATGGCGTAGGTGGCGGGCAGGCGGGTCCAAGCCTGCTGCGTGATTGAACTTTCCGAAACTCGCGAGCTTGTTGTGATTGCAGAAGTCATCTAATGAATATGTGCTAGTGCGCCCCTTAGCACCGTACGAACTCCTTGAATCGCCACCGATGCTACTTGCGTGCTAGAGGTCCTTCGACTTCACAAGACGTCCACTCTGTAGGCGCCTTGCTCCGCTCAGGAGGACAGACTTTCGATACGACAGACGTTTTCACGCTAACCGACATTAGTGGCCGGGGATGATAGCGGTCTTGATGGCGCCGCCTCGGTTTAGCATGTGACGAAGCACCTTTTGCAAGCTGGAGAGCGGGGCTTCACCCGTAATGTAATCCGTAGGGCGAATTTTTTTGGCGGCGATCAGGCCAAAGGCGCGGCGCACGGTTTCCGGGGTGTGATGGAATGTGGCTTTCAGCGTAATTTCGGAATAGTGCAACCGGTTGGTATCGAGCGGCACTTTGCTGCCGCTGGCGCATCCGCCGAAGAAATTTACGGTGCCGCCTTTGCGAACCATTTCGACGGCCCACTCCCAGGCCTCAGGGCGGCCAACAGCTTCGATGACAACATCGGAGCCACGTTTTTGTGGAGTAATGCCACGCACGGCTTCGACAACGTTTGAAACTTTGGTGGTCTGGACGATTTCGTGAGCGCCCATATGCTTGGCGGCGATGACTTGTTCATCGCGCTTAACGACCGCAATGACATTGCAGCCGATGGCACGGGCGACCTGAACGAACATCAAACCGATGGGGCCGCCGCCGAGGATAGTGACAGTGTCGCCGATTTCGACGCCAGTCTCATGCAGTCCGCGCAAGACGCAGGCCAAAGGCTCGGTCATGGCGGCATCTTCGAAGCTTACTTTTTCCGGGATGACCAGCATGTTGGCCTCAACGATGCGGCGCGGAACGCGGATGTATTCGGCGTAGGCTCCGTTGTTGAACAGCAAATCTTCGCAGAGATTTTCCTGATGCTTCGAGCAATAGAAGCACATCTGGCAGGGTGCGGAATTGAGCGCGACCACGCGCATACCCTTCCTGAAGCTGTGGACGCCTTCACCGACCTCTTCCACGACTCCAGCGAGTTCGTGGCCAAAGAGAGCGGGAGGAACAATCATGCGGGCGTGATAGCCGCGCTGGTACACCTTGAGATCGGTTCCGCAGGTGAGGGCGACCTGAACTTTGACGAGAACTTCCCCCTTATCGACCCTGGGGATGGGCACTCGTTCAATTTTGATATCTTCTTTGCCGTACAGGACGGCGGCGGTCATTTTTCCGTTCACTTATTAATTCCTTCCCAGCTTAACGATCCCATGCCGCACCGGGCTGAATTACGATTTTCATCGACGAAGGCTGCGGGTGGGCGGCGAGTTCCAAAGCCCGCGCGCTTTCCCGCAGCGGAAACCGGTGACTGATCAAACGTTCAAGATCCATTTCCCGGCCCATCACGAACCTGACTGACGCTTGCTGTAGATCTATCGACGCACTATAGGAACCGACCAGCGATTTCTCGTCTACGCATATTGCGGCGGGATCGATCACTACTTCTCCACGCTGCGTTTGTGCAAACAACAATATTCGACCGCCGGGACGGGCGGCATCCATCGCAGGACGGATCAAGCTGTTTGCCCCCACAGCCAAAATCACCGCGTCGGCGCCACGCCCGCCAGTTCTTTCCCGTACAGTTTTGACCACGTCATGCTGCGACGCGTCCACCGTATCTTGTAAGCCTAGGCTTTTAGCTATTTTAAGCCTCTCCGGGTACAAATCGGAAGTAATAACCGTGGCCCCGGTCTTGGCCGCCAACACGCTTAATATGATGCCGATTGGACCCTGACCGATGACCAGCACGGTCTCCCCGGTCTGGAGATGCAGGGCCTCAATGCCCTTCATGCAGGTGTTGACCGGCTCCACAAAACAAGCTTGCTCAAAAGAGACTTGTGGCGGAATTCGAACAGTTCCCTGCTCGACGATCCAATCCATGACACGAACGTATTCAGCGAAACCCCCGCCGGAGGGCTCGAAACCGGCTGTGCAGCCTACGTTTTTGTAGGTGGGGCATTGTGCGAAGGTTTGATGATGACAGTAGTAACAGTCGCGGCACGGGATGTGATGGAAGACCACAACCCGGTCGCCGGGAGCGAAGTTTTGCACTCCAGCGCCAACGGCGGCGACTTCTCCGGAAGTTTCGTGGCCGAAGATGCGCGGGGCGGAGTGCGATCCGGTGGCGATTTTCTTAAGATCGGTGCCGCACACGCCGCAGGTATGAACGCGAAGAAGCAATTCCCCGGCGCCGATCTGCGGAACCGGAACAGTTTCCAGGCGGACGTCGTTTACGCCACAATAAACCGCGGCGAGCATGGTGGCGGGGACCACATTGCTTCGTTTTTTTAGCGCGAATCGATCGGCAGTTACCATTGGCGTCAATGTTTTGTTAGATGAAATACATCCCATTTCGCTTCATACCAGCTACTATCCCAGCCACTATCCCATTGGTCATACATATTGACTTCATTTGCTTCTCTCGCTTGGCGGTATGGTCGAGGAAACCGACTGAGTTACTGCCGCATATGCTTTGCGGCCGGATTGCAGACACGCCGAGAGGGCACGCGCGGCTTTACCGCTATTACGAGTCAGCAGAACGATGCGTAGCCAGAGCCAGGGGCGCAGAGCTAGAAACAGGACAAAGTTTAGAATGTGAAATTCGCCATCGTTGTCGATGAAGGCGGACATGCCCGGAATCTCGAAATCAAGTTCATCGGAAATTACTTTGATTGCGGTGAAGGCAATTCCGTGCGCATTCGCGGAGGCAGCTACGGCGGCTGCTTCCATGTCAACGGCGCGCGCGGCATAGGCTTGGGCCAGTTTTGATTTTTGCGCTGCGCCGGCGACTTCCATGAAGGTGACCAGCGTACCATCTCTGCCTTCCAGTGAAATGCGGCTGCCGTCGCGCGCATCCAATAGCAGCGACGGCCAAAAAATATCGCCGACCCGTAGGGTGGGATCGAGGCCACCCGCGAACCCCGCAGACTTCACTAGAGTTGGCTGGTATAACGCGATAGAGGCTTCAGTGGCGCGGCGCGCGGCTTGCAGCCCAATGCCACCGCAGACCAATGCCGTATCTTCCCGTTCGAAAAAAATAAACTTGCGACCTTCGTGTTCCCGGGGGACACGCGTCCACTTCTTGATAAGTCGGGCAACTTCTCGCTCGAGCGCGGCCACAATCACGGTTTTAGGCACAGGCACTTTAGACATAGGCGTTGGCCCGGAACCACTCCACGGCGCGGCGCAGGGCGTCGTCAGCAGGCACGGTTTTCCATCCGAGTTCGCGTTCAGCCTTGGCGGAGCTTGCCCACATTTTTTTCTTTCCCATGCGGACGGTTTCGACAGTGGCCCGCGGTTCGCGGCCCATCAGGCGTCCGGAGAAATTCTCATCGACCAGTCCGGCGGCGTAGGCGACAAAATAAGGAAGCTTCACCGTGGGCGAAGGCAAACCGGAGATTGCGCCGAGTTTGTCCAGAATTTGTTTGAGGGTGAGATTTTCACCGCCAAGAATGTAACGCTCGCCACTCCTGCCTTTTTCCAGCGCGGCGATGTGGCCGAGAGCGCACTCGCGGACATCGACCAGGTTTAATCCGGTCTCTACGTAGGCGGGAAATTTGCGCTTTAGAAAGTCAACGACGATGCGACCGGTGGGGGTGGGTTTGATGTCCTGCTCGCCAATGGGGGTGGTTGGATTTACGGTTATGACGCGCATGCCGTTGCATCCAGCTTCCAGGGCGACTTGTTCCGCCATAAACTTGGAGCGCTTGTAATGGCCGATCATATCGGCGAGCGAGACGGGGGAATCTTCATTGGCGGGACGGCCGTTGCCGGTGAAACCCATGGTGGCGACGCTCGAGGTGTAGACGACGCATCGGACATTATTTTTGTGAGCGGCTGCGAGAATGGCGCGGGTGCCTTCCACGTTCGAGCGGTACATCTCATCTGGATCTTTCAGCCACAGCCGATAGTCAGCGGCCACGTGAAATACAACTTCGCAGCCCTGCATCGCTTTTTCCACTGACGCAGTATCGCGCAGATCGCCGACCGCGGTCTCCGCGTTCAAGCCTTCAAGATTTTTAAGATTGCTGGTGGGGCGAACCAGAAGACGGAGGTCTGCTCCCTGCTCCCCCAGCATGCGGGCCACGTGGGAGCCAAGGAATCCGGTCGCGCCTGTGACGAAAGATTTCAAGATGGTTCTCGGTTGCCGATTCTCAGCTCTCAGGAAAACGACTTCTCAGTTTGGTTCGAGGGTTTGACTGAAAACTTAAGAACCGAGAATTAATTTTCTGCTTTCTCCATCACCTTGGCGTACGTCGTGAGCGCGAGCAGCGGGAAATATTGGCGATAGAGGTGATATTTCAGATAGAAAACGCAGGGGAAACCGGTTCCAGTGAAGAGTGGCTCGTCCCACGATCCGTCTTCCTTTTGGGTGCGCATCAAGTAGGCGATGCCACGCGCGACCGAATCACTGCGCGTATCGCCGACGGCGAGCAGACCTAGAATTGCCCATGCGGTTTGCGACGGAGTGCTGTCACCGACCCCGCGCAATGCGGGATCGTCATACGAGCCTACGCTCTCACCCCAGCCGCCATCAGGATTTTGCACCATGCGCAGCCACTCGGCAGCTTGCTGGATACAGGGTTCGTGGTTGTCCATGCCGATGGCTTCGAGACCACGAAGCACCAGGGCTGTGCCGTAAATGTAATTCACGCCCCAGCGGCCGAACCAGCTGCCATCAGGCTCCTGCTCGCTGCGGATAAAGTGAATGGCGCGCTTTACCGCCGGGTGAGACTGATCGTAACCGTAGGTCGCAAGCATCTCAAGAATGCGCCCCGTGATATCGACGGTTGGCGGATCGAGCATGGCATTGTGGTCGGCAAACGGAATGTGCTGGAAAACCATCTTGTCGTTATCCTTGTCGAAAGAAGCCCAGCCACCGTTCTTGCACTGCATGGAGAAGATCCAATCGATGGCGCGCTGCACAGATTCCCGCTGGTACCGGCCGTTGGGGTGCTCGACGCGGCTCAGGGCGAGGCAGACCATGGCACTGTCATCGACATCTGGATAAAACTCGTTATTGAACTCGAAGTACCAACCGCCCGGCTTGCCCTTCTTATTCTTGACCTGCCAGTCGCCAGGATTGCGGACCTGTTTTTGCAACATCCAGTCGGCGCACTTGACCATCCGAGGATCACTTGCTGAAACTCCGGCTTCGCCAAGCGCGAAAAGTGCGTACGCGGTATCCCATACAGGAGACATGCAGGGCTGCATGCGGAAGGTGTCGGCTTCTTTGTCTTCGATGCCGAGTTTTTCGAATTCATCGAGAGCACGAATCACCTGCGGATCGTCGAGCGAATATCCCTGGAGGCGAAGAGCAATGATCGCGTTCATCATCGAGGGGTAAATCGCGCCCAGGCCATCGCTCATTTCGAAACGTTCGAGCATCCACTTTTCCGCGCTCTTGAGCGCGATGGAGCGAAGCGGTCGGATGTGGACGCGCTCGAACCAGTGCGTCATACGGTCGAGGACGAGAAAGAAATTTCGCCAGGAGATGATCTTTTTCGACCAGCGCAGGTGCATGCGGGATTTCTGCATGCCGCCTACAAATAACTCTTCTACGCCCATTTCCTGAGGAATTTTTTTGAACGGCTTTTTTGCGTAGCAGATGGAAAGCGGCACCAGAATAGCTCGAGACCACGATGAAATTTCGTAGATGTTGAACCAGAACCAGTTGGGAAAAAGAACAATCTCGGGCGGAATGGCGGGGACGGCATCGTAATCGTACTGGCCGAAAAAGCATAGATAGATCTTGGTAAATGTATTGACCTCGGTGACGCCTCCGAGTTCGAGAATTCTCTTGCGGGCACGTTGCAGCACCGGGTGATCGGCTTTATATCCGGCCAACTTCAGGCCGAAGTAGGCTTTGACAGATGCACTAATGTTGGAGGGGCCGGCGGCATAGATGCTCCAACCTCCATCTACGTTCTGGTGCTGGATAATCCAGTTTGCGGCACGCAGGAAACGCGACGGATCGCCGGTCCCGAGCAGTGTGTGGAGGAGGATGTAATCCGATTCAAGAGTGGTATCGGCCTCGAGTTCACCGCACCAATAACCCTCCTCGTGCTGGGTGGAGAAGAGATTTTCGCTGGCAGCTTTAATGGCGGTTGAAACCCGGGTGAACAAGCCATCGATCTTACCGAAGCGAAGTTGAGGTGCGGAGGCTAAATCTGAGTCGGGGGAGTTACTTTTCATGAATGTGAGGCTCCGTTCGTCATTAATCCGCAGTAGCGCTGGCTGGCGCGGCGGCGATCGCTTCTACGATCTCCGGCGGCAGACCGAAGCGGACGTTTTCCGGCATCACTTCCAGTTCCTGCACGTTGTCAAAACCTTTAGCAGCTAGAAATTTCAGAGTTTCTTCGACCAGGCATTCGGGTGCCGATGCTCCAGCAGTCAAGGCAATTGTTTTTACATCCACCAACCACTGCGCCTCAATATCGCGACAGCTGTCGATGAGATGGGCGTTTGTGCCCAGGTTACGCGCGACTTCCACCAATCGATTCGAGTTCGAGCTGTTCTCGGAGCCGACGACGAGCAGAAGGTCGGATTCGGATGCGACCTGCTTTACAGCGACCTGCCGATTCTCCGTGGCGTAGCAGATATCCTGTGCGGCCGGGCCCTTAATATTCGGAAATTTCTTTTTCAGGGCGGCGATGATGTCTTTGGTTTCGTCGAGGCTGAGCGTGGTTTGCGTCAGATAGGCGACGCGATTGGGATCGGGAACGGAAAGCGACTCGACCTGCTCGGGATTGCCGACCACTTGTGTAACCAGCGGAGCTTCGCCCAAGGTGCCGATGACTTCATCGTGATCGTGATGACCGATGAGGATGAGCGAATATCCCTCTTTGGCGAACTTTACGGCTTCCACGTGAACCTTGGTGACCAGAGGACAGGTGGCGTCTATGACCCGCAGGCCGCGCTTGGCGCTGTGCTTGCGGACTTCCGGAGAAACTCCGTGGGCGCTGTAAATGACGCGCTCGCCATTGGGAACCTCGTCTTCGCTATCGACGAAGATCGCGCCTTTGCCTCGGAGTTCATCGACCACAAAGCTGTTGTGAACGATCTCCTTGCGGACGTAGATTGGAGGTCCAAAGGCCTCAAGCGCGATGCGGACCACATCAATGGCGCGTACGACTCCGGCGCAAAAGCCTCGCGGCTTTAATAGAAGTAAAGTTTTTCCCTGAGTGCTAGGCAGCATTCAATCTCCCACTAGTCAGATAGTGCGCATCGCGTTTTAGATGCACAATTACGCGCAGAAAAGGTCACTCCTAAGTTACAGGATTTAGCCTTGTCCGGTACTCATAAATTACTGGAAAGCATCTGATTGGTCAATGTAAGCGACTGAAAGGGCGGTAATTAGCAGCGGGCGGCTGGATTTTGAGGCCGGTTGGATGTTGCTACCACAGCCTCGTGATGCCGTAACCATCGAGAGCTTGGTCATTGCTCACGATCGGAATGTTCTCACAGAGCGCCTGGGCGATGAGCATCCGGTCGAAAGGGTCTTTATGTGGGCCGGGGAGAGAACCGGCTCGGATGCCGTGCTTCGCGCTTACATCAAGGATTGCGATTCGCTGCCGCTCCATTTCTCCGACGAAATCCTCGATCAGTTCCGCAGCCGATGGAAGACGGCCCAGGCGTACTTTTGTAGCGATCTCCCAGGCAGAAACCGCACTGATGACCGCGGTATTGGCCCTATCCGTGATGAGGCCGCGTCCGACCTTCGAGAGATGCGGATCGCTGGTCATCCACCAAATCAACGTGTGAGTATCGAGCAGAAAGCGCAAGAGCGGCTACTCCCAACCGTCCAGTTCTTCAGGAGGCAGGGGTTCAAAAAACTCCGGGCCGATCTTTATCTTTCCCTTCCATGCCCCGGGCTTGCGGTCACCAGCACCATCGGCGACCGCGACCAATTTCACGACAGGCTGCTTCCCCCGAGCGATAATGATTTCCTCGCCTCGGCAGGCTTTCTCAATGAGCCTGGAGAGCTGGGTTTTTGCTTTATGAATTGTGATAGTTTCCATACCAGCTTTATAGTTAGCTAACTTATATTAGCTAAGGTTGAACATGAGAGTCAAGCTGGCTTCGTTACCGGCTTTTATCGATTCGTCTTAATCATCTGCTCCGCGTGCTTGCGGGAGGTGTCGGTGAGCTTGGCACCACTTAGCATGCGCGCAACCTCCTCGGTGCGCTCGTCACCCATGACCGGGCGGATGGTAGTTCGAGTGCGTCCATTGCGTTCTTTCTTCTCGATCACATAGTGATGATCGGCGAAGGTGGCTATCTGCGGAAGGTGGGTGACGCAGAGCACCTGGTTCGTGCGGGCCAGAGATTTTAGTTTTTTGCCGACGGCTTCCGCCGCGCGGCCTCCGATGCCGGTATCGATTTCGTCGAAGACCATGGTGCGTTGGACCGTGTTTCGTTGATGGGTGGGGGCCGGACCACGAGTGTGATTCGAGCCATTCACGCGATCCTGATGCGGCGCTTTTCCACTTCTTTCGGCTAACTTGCCGGATTCAATGCTCACCTTCAGGGCGAGCATTACGCGAGATAATTCGCCTCCGGAGGCAACGTGTTCGAGTGGACGCATGGGTTCGCCGGGATTGGTTGCGATCATGTAAACCACGTAATCGATACCGGAGGGAGTCCAGTTCCCTTCTTCCTGCGGACTCGTGATTTCGATACGGAAAGTGGAGTGCATGGCGAGATCGTTGATCTCGGCTTCGACTAATTTCTCCAGGGCGCGCGCGGCGTCCTGGCGCTTCTTCGAGAGCACGCGCGCGGTGCGCAGATATTCCGTGGCAGCTTTCGCCTGCTCGGCTGTTAGTTCGCGAAGGATCTCATCTTTATTTTCGATCTCGGAAAGCTTTCTGGCCACATCTGCGCCAAACTTGATCACATCGTCGAGAGTGGGGCCATACTTGCGCTTTAGCCGGTCCAGCGAGGCAAGGCGATCTTCCACTTCGGCCAAATGTTCAGGCGAAGCATGGATGCCTCCGGCGTAGTCGCGTACCGTAGCGCCCACATCTTCCACGCTGATGCGTGCGGTTTCAAGGGCGGCGAGCGCTTCCTGAAATCTGGGTTCATAACGGGCTAGTTCTTCAATCTGTTTTTGTGCGGAACGCAGTGAAGCCGAAGTGGAAGCATCTCCCTCGTAGAGGAGATCGAAGGCCTGCATGGCCGCATTGTAGATTTTCTCGGCATTGGCAAGCACGCGCTTTTCGGTTTCAAGCTGCTCGTCCTCGCCGGGCCGAGGCTTGATTTCCTCGATTTCGCGCTTCTGAAAAATCCAAAGATCGACCAGACGAAGTCGATCCTGCTCATCCTGCTGCAAGGCCGCAATGCGCCCGGAGATTCCTTTCCAACGCGCATAGGCAGATGCAACCGGTGCAAGCTCGCTGTGGGCAAAACCGTCGAGCAATGTGAGACGCGTGGGAGCGTCGAAGGAGAGTATGGATTCGTTCTGCGCGTGGATAATGGCCAGATGTGGCGAGAGCTGGCGCAACACGGCTACGGTGGCGGCTTGATTATTTACAAAGACCCGCGCCTTGCTCCCGGCGGCAATTTCCCGGCGAACAATCAGAGAGCCGTCATCCGATTGATCTAATCCATTGCGCTCGAGGATTTCATCGATCGAGTCAGTAGCACTCTCCTCGCATTCAAACACCGCGGCTACCACGGCGCGGTCTGCGCCGGTACGAATGACATCGGCGGAAGCCTTTTCGCCAAGCAAGAGGGCGAGCGCGTCAATCAGAATAGATTTGCCCGCCCCGGTTTCCCCGGTGAGCAGATTCAGGCCGGAGGCGAACTCCACCGCCGCGTTATCGATCACGGCGTAGTTTTCGAGCCGCAGTTCAACCAGCACAGGCCATCCTTAATTCGAGGCAGAGTTCCGGGACGAAGTTTTGCGCAGCATAGCATGAAAAGCCGGCCCAGGTAGAGCCAAGTTTTTCTTATAGGGACAGCCTCCCCCGGCTGTCCGGTCGAGCGAAGCTCGACTTCAGCTGGCTAGCATCCCATAAGCTCTAACCGTGGCCGTTCAGAAACCGTTTTACTCTGGATTGGCATCTATTCGCATACTGGTGGGCTGTGGAGTTAATCTATAAGCAGCCCTTCATCAGGAGGAAGATTGCGCTGCGGACGATGCGGAACTGAAAACGGTGAGACGAACCGCTTTTGCGGAATGTGCGGAGCTCCGCTGCCAGCGAAGCCAGCGGCTGCCGCTGTGCCCAGATCTGTAGCCGCGCCGGTTGGCGGAAGCGAAACTGCCGGCATGGCTCCGATGGCGAATGCCCGCCCTTCTTTGCGGCCTTCGTCCTCATCGGAGCCTCATGTGCTTACTCCTCCCAGCATTGCCCCTGCCAGGACCGCGTCACCAACGCGCGACGAGCCGATGAACGATCCCATAATTAGCGGCCCGTCGTTCCTTGGGTTGAACAAAGCAGCCGAACCACGGGCTTCTGACCGTCTTTCCGATCCTACGGAGGGAGAGCAGCATCCGCTGGCGAGCTTCGATTCTCGTGACCGGTATTCGAGTAATTTGGATTATCTTCTTCAGGATGAAGAGGAGCCAAAGCGCGGCTGGGGCAAGCTGCTGGCGGTTGTGATCGCCCTGGCATTGCTGGGAGGTTTCGGATACCTGCGCTGGAAGGAAGGTGGTTTCGACTGGTTGATTAAAGGCCAGAAAACCACCCAGGCCGTCGACTCGACATCCAGCACCACGGATGGCGTAAAGAATGATGCAGCACCGGCCGCTGGAGCGAACCAGCCAGTAGGCACGTCGGCTCCGAGTTCCGCAACCGCCGCTCCTAACCCCACAACTACAGGTGTTGCAGCTCCGAATTCAACCACGCCCACGGGAACGGAACCGGGCACAACGCCCGCGCCGACAAGTGCACCGACCGGGGCCGGGACTAATTCGGGGACGGATTCAGGTATGCCTCCGGACACGGCTGCTCCGTCTGCCGCGCCGGAGAATGCGGTTCCGGGCAATCCGACGGGTGCAACGGGAACTGGTGCCGAGGGGAATCCTCCTGCCGCCACAGCGGGAAATACCGCGCCTGAAGCGGACAACGCCGAGACGACTGCTCCCCCGGCAAAACCAGCGCCAACTACCAAAAAGATTCGCGAGCCTAAACCTACTCCAGTCACGCCAACTGATCCGACTGCCGAGGCGGAGAGCTACATCTATGGCCGGGGAGTTTCACAGGACTGCGACCGCGGCTTGCGGCTGCTAAAGCCAGCGGCGGCTCACAGCGTGAAAGCGATGATTGCTCTGGGAACGCTTTATTCTTCGGGAACCTGTGCCCCGCGCGATTTGCCGACCGCATACCGTTACTTCGCCATGGCGCTTCATCAGCAGCCGGACAATCAGCCAGTGCAAAATGACCTGCAAGACATTTGGGCGAAGATGACCCAGCCGGAACGGCAATTGGCGATCAAACTTAGCCAGTGATCTTACCCGTTGATCTTAGCCATTAATTCTTCGGGGTTCGATCGTCCGCCATTTTCTTGCGTTTCCCAAGCTGCGGCTGGTATGTTTTCGCAACAGTCTTTTCGATTCGGCCTGCCATCATAAGAGCCTTTGCACTGAATGGTTTCCGGAAGCGTTCCAGAGGCAGCAATCCGCGGAAGGCGGTAAACGCGTACGTCTAACAAGGAAGAGCGAGATCGTTTGTCGAGCCCGCAACGACAGGATGTTCCGGCAGACCTGGCCTTGGTCACTGGCCTTAAGTCCGGCGATCAGCGGGCGATGGCGGACCTCTACGATCGTTATGCTTCCGTGGTCTATGCCGTCGCGTTGCGCGTGCTCGGAGATACCGGTGCAGCGGAAGATGTGTTGCAGGAGGTTTTTTTGCAGCTGTGGCGTAATCCGAATGCGTTCGATGCGGCGCGCGGAAGCTTAGGCTGCTGGCTGGCTGTGATTGCCCGGAACAGGGCCATTGACTCCCTAAGAAAGCGTCGTCCAGAAACAGATATTGAAGGTGTGGTTTTATCCGTAGCGCCGGACTTGGCGGGAGATGCCGACCGTGCGCGGGCGGCGGAGAAAGTACGCGGAGTGATGGGAACAATGGCACCGGCACAGCGCAGCGCGCTGGAGATGGTCTATTGGGAAGGCATGAGTCATTCCGAGATTGCCGATAAGACGGGAGAGCCACTGGGGACGATTAAGACGCGTATTCGCGCGGGGCTGATTGCGTTGCGCAAAGCGTTTCAGAGCTGATGATTGATTGGATGGTTCGACCAAGTTTGATGTTTGAATTAATTTAACGGCAGAGATATTTGAAAAGGCGCTTGAGTACCGTGGCTGAATACGAATCATGACCGAACACGAACAATACGCCGAAGACCTCGCCCTCTACGCCGTGAACGCGTTGACGGGAGAGGATCGGGCAAAGCTTGCCGCTCACCTGGCAGGCTGTACGTCGTGCCGATTGGAGTTGGAGCAGTTGCGCGCCGATACCGCTTTGCTGGCACTGACGGCGGTGGGACCAAGGCCTCCGCAGCGTGCGCGGCAGCGATTCCTGGATGCCATCGCTCGTGAACCGCGAATACCGGTTGCCAGGAAAACTCCTGCGCGCCGGCAGTGGTCTGGATGGCTGGGGTGGGCCGCAACCGCAGCCGTACTGGTATTTGCATTTTCCTTGTGGCGGGACAATATGGCGCTGCACGACATGCTGGCTACGGCGGATTTCCGCGATGCGGAGAACGCTCGTGAGTTAGCGGAGTTGCGGAAGATTGCGATGCCAATTATGGACCCTGCCGCCGAACGTGTGACGCTGGTCGCGGCAAAAACTCCGCCACAACCTCAAGGCAAGGCTTACTACATGAAGAATCGGAGCGGCCTGGTGTTTATGGCCAGCAATATGCCACCTCTGCCTTCCGAGAAAGCTTACGAATTGTGGCTGATTCCAATGACTGGAAGTCCGATTCCCGCCGGCATGTTTAAGCCGGACGCCCGCGGGAACGCGACAGTTGTCAATCCTCCGCTACCCGCCGGAGTTGAAGCGAAGGCATTCGCCGTCACCATGGAGGATGAAGCTGGGTCTCCGGCTCCGACCTCGCCTGTCCTGATGAGCGGCGCCGGGGAGTAGGCAGGCGAGCGGGTATACGAGGAGTAAGTTCCGCTCGCCCGAAATTCTTCCTGCAAACTTCTTGCTTACCCTAACGCGTGGTCGACTCACCCGTAAAAACCGTGGTGGCCTTCCGGTCCTGAGCATGGAGTTTGCGCAGGTTACGAGCCACATCGCCCAGCGGAATTTCAACCTTGCCGGTTCCGAAATCGGAGAGCGGCTGCTCGCCTTGCGCATAACTATACATCTCGTCTCCACGAAGATTGTCTTCCTGTCTCATGGAGTGCTGGGTTGCATGTTCGGGATGGCCGGAAATTTGCATAGGGCTTGGAACACTGCTGAGCACGGATGCCGACTGCCCAAAAGCGGCAGTAGCACAGAGAAAGCACAACGCGAATAATGTGATTTTCATAATGATCCTGATCCTTGGAACCCCCCAATTGGCAAGGCTTCCAGGTGCTATTTTCGCAATCGTCATACCAAACCGAGACGGATCGTGTTCGAGTTAAGGGCTCCACGAGCCCCAAAGAGCAATGATTTGCACATTTATGGAAAAGCAGGGGTGGCCAGCTTTTGAAACGGAGATAGGGGAAAAATCCAGGCATTCACTGCACTCCGAATCGGGACTGGACTGCCTATGGAGTGGTTCCCCGTAGATCGGTTGCGAAGACTCACGTTGGGCGCTAACAATCGCCGCACCGCTACTATTAGTTGCGTTCCTTTTCGTGTACAACTCGCCAAGTGGAACAGAGGGTTCTAAACATTGCTGCAAATTTCTGCACAGGCGATCCTGTGATTCGCTCCAGTTCAAGCGCATCTGGCTGCGATGGAACGCACGCGAGGAGTAGGCATGACGCTCCTTTTCACATAATTCTCGGTTGGCGGGATCAATCCGGAATCAGCTTGTGCTGGAGACTTCCACGGAGGGACGGCTTTCGTACTTCTTAAACACAGAATCTCTAGTAACAACCCCTTCCAGCTTGCGCGAGTCAGCTCGGTTGACCACCGGCACGAGCGGGTAGTCATTGACATAATGCAGCGCGGAATCGAGAGGAAGATCTGGAAACAGGCTCGGCAAAGTCTGCGAAGGAAGAACTGAAGCCAGCGTGAGTTCACCCTTACCTTCACGATAGAGCCGCTGGAGCTGGTCGCGCGTGATGATGTTCCATCCGCTGGGATGCATGCGCACCAGAAAAGCGGTTTCGGTCGAATCCTCCACGCGGCGGGCGTTGCCGTCGACGTAATCCTGCGCGCTGAGAATTGTTTTAGGCACAGCCACCATTGCGTCCTCAACTCGGAGAATAGTTTCTTCGCGTTCTTCTTCCAGTGAGGGCAGAATCAGCCCGTCCTGGCGGGTAAGCATGTCGAAGATGGGCACCGCGAGAAAGCTGCGGGACACCAGATAAGAGCAGGCATTGGCCACGATGACGGGCACAATGATTTCATAGTTGCCGCTAACTTCCAGCACCATGAATACAGAAGTCATGGGAGCACGCAGAAATCCGGCAAATAAAACTCCCATGCCCACCAGCGCGTAAGTTCCCGTGGTTCCGGTGAGGTGGGGAAACAGAAGACGTTCGATGTCTCCGACCGCGCCTCCAAGCATGGCTCCCACAAACAGTGCAGGCGCAAACATACCGCCCGGAGTACCGCTCACAAATGAAATGGAAGTGGCGACAATTTTGAGCAGCGCGAGAATGAGGAGAAACTTCCAGACGTACTGCCCGTGCATGGCTTCGTCCATAAAGCCATAGCCCGCGCCCATCACTTGTGGAGCGCCCAGAAACCCAATCAATCCAACGGCAAGACCGGCGAGCGCAGGTTGGAAATATTGTGTCCAGCGGGGCAATGCCTTTAAGCGGGGCCGAAGATAGCCGATGGTTTTGGCGAATACCACAGAGGCCAATCCGCCGACCAGGCCGAGTACAGCGTAGGCGATCAACTCTCGGGGGCGCTTAAAAGTTGTAACCGGAATGCGGAACAACGGTTCGCTTCCCAGAAACGAGCGTACGATTACAACGCTGGAGACTGCGGCAAGAACCACCGAGCCGAGAATGCCGGCGCTCCAGCGGCCTATCACCTCTTCGATGACGAACAGCACGGCGGAGATAGGGGCATTGAACGCGGCCGCAAGGCCGGCGGCCGCTCCAACCGGAGCCATAAGCCGAATTTTTTCGCGGGAGATTTGTAATTGCCGGCCCAAAGCCGAGGCGATGCCGGCCCCGATCTGAAGCGAGGGGTCTTCTGGTCCAAGCGACTGCCCCGATCCTATGGCAAGTCCGGCGCAGATAAATTTTCCGACTGCCGTGCGGAATGGGATGAATCCATTGAAGATGTAGAGCGCCGATTTGGTTTGATTCACGCCGCTGCCGCGAATTCCCGGAAATACGTGCAGGACCAGGAAGGCTACGACCAAGCCAGCCAGCGAAGGCACCGCGAGCAATCGCCAACTATGCGCCTCCGGCAGCGGACCGAGCAGAGCGAGATGGGTCCAGTCGATGGCGAGGCGAAAACAGACCACCGCAAGGCCGGAAAAGATTCCGATGAACACGCAAAGGATGAGGAAAAATAACTCTTCGTTAAAAACTCCCTCTACGGACGAAAACAACCGCTGGGAAACTCGGCGCGGCGCTGCCGTGGGCACTGGAGTAGGCACTGACGGGGAAGATCCGTCCGGACCAGGATTTGCGATTGGCGGTGGAGCGTTCATTGCCCGGCGGCCTCGCGCTTCTGGGAGATCATCAGTAACGCCAAGTCTCTTCCTTGCGGCTGGCCGCAAATGGATGCAGTCTGTTGCTCGATTTGAAAGACAACATCCATAATCGCATCCGGCAGATCGGTCTCCGTGGGCGAACGCAAATCTCTCAGTTGTGCTTTGGCGGCCATCCAGCGCGCCTGGAGCGCTGGAAGCGGCGAGGCAGGCGGACTCTGAGAATTACGATTCCTGGAATTATCAACTTCGACGCTCCTCGAACCGTCGCTTTTCGAATTGTCAAGATCGACGCCGGTTTGCCTAGCGCACAAAAGCAAACGGTCCTCCGCCTGAACAAAATCCGCAGTAATGCGCCGGTCGCGTTCCGCGTCCGAAATATGACTATGAAATGGATTGCTGGCGAGAACGAGTTCCGTCAGATCCTGGAGCTTCTTTGCTTGCTCGTTGTGAGGATCGGCCTGCGCCGCGTCATGCAAATAATGCGCAGCCAGGGTGTAATTGGCAGCACGGTAAGCGGCTTCTCCTGCGCCAGCCAAAGCGATGGAGTTCTCCGGTTCGAGCCGCAAAACAATCTCATACTGTGCCAGAGCGCCGGGGTAATCCTGCGCGGTCTCGAAAAGCTGCGCGGCTTGCGCGTGGGCTGCGGGATCGGGAGGCAAAGCCGCCGCCAGCGCAATCAGCTCCGAATCGGCCTGCGCCAAAGCATGCTTCTGAAGAAGGAATTGAATGAGTTCGATGCGGGCGCGGCTGCGGTTGCCGTCAGGGTCGGAGCTCCACACTCCGTACATGGCATTGTGATAGTAACGAACGGCATCTTCGATTACGCCGCGATGCGCGGCGACCCTGGCCAGAGCCAGGTTCACAGCCGCATCCTGCGGAGAACGTTGCCAGAGAGCCAGGAGATAGGATTCTGCCTCGTCAAGCCGGCTGGGGTCGTTGCTGTCGCGCAAGGCGCGAGCCAGGCTGAGTTGATACTGAGAATTTGTAGGATCGCAGCTGAGCGCGGCGCGGAAAGCGGCAATAGCGTCGTCAGAGCGGCCAGCAGCGGCATCCGCCACGCCCAGGTAGTAGAGCTTCCGACCACGTGCCTGCTGGTTCAAAGTGTAACGGGTCACCAGATGGCCGACCGCGGCAAATCCGGCAGCCGCCCCTACCGTGAGCACCAATAAAAGCATGGGAGCCGAACGCGGAATCAACTTTCGCCGCCAGGACATATCTCGTATTACGATATCATTTCGATGCCGGAAACGGCTTTGGCGTAAACAGTAAAGTGATGGATCAGTTTGAAAAACCGTTAACCATCGAAGGCCACGAAGGTACACAAAGGGAGATCGATCCGGGGGCGTTTCTTCGTGCTCCTTCGTGACCTCTGCGGTTGAAGATTTTGCCAGTTGCACCTGAAACGCACTACTAGCAAAGAGAGAAGTAACTCGATTGGCGATAGTTCAGGTAATATACTTCGTTCTCCAAACCACGCTTCGCACCACCGCCAACAGATGAATCGAGAATATTTCAAGAGATATAGCCAGGAATTAAACCGCGATATGGATGCTCTGGTGTTCGGGCATGCGGGCACGCCGCTGCTGGTGTTTCCGACTTCGATGGGTAGATTCTTCGAGTACGAAGATCGCGGGATGATCGGCGTATTGGCCCCGAAGATCGAACGCGGCGAACTGCAAGTGTTTTGTCCGGATGCCGTGGACACGGAGAGCTGGTACAACAAGGGCGTGCATCCCAAAGTTCGCGTGATGCGCCACTTACAGTATGAGCGTTACATTCTGCACGAGATGCTGCCCTTCATTCGTTGGAAGAATCAAACGCCGCGACTGGCGGTGACGGGGTGCAGCTTTGGCGCGTACCACGCGGTGAATTTTGCTTTGAAGCATCCCGACGTGGTGACGCACTGCATAAGCATGAGCGGGGCCTTTGATATTCATCAGTTTCTGGATGGATTTTACGATGACGATTGCTACTTCAACTGCCCGCCTGATTATCTTCCCAATCAGAATGACGACTGGTTTCTGAGCCGGTACCGGCAGATGAAGATCGTTCTTGGATCGGCCGATTGGGATATTTGCCTAGATCAGAATGTGAAGTTTTCGGCGATACTGAACGGCCAAGCCGTGCCGCACTGGCTGGATATTTTTGGCGACAATTCGAAGCACGATTGGCCGTTGTGGTTGAGGATGGCGGAGAAGTATTTTTGACAGGGTTCCAGGTTTCAAGTGCGGCACGGAGGGCAAACTGACTAGAGAGTGCAGGGATCCTTCGACTGCGCGACTGCTTCTCTTCCGCGGAGCAGTCACTCCGCTCAGGATGACAAATTTTATTTGGAGATGAATTTGTGAAGAAGATTGGGATTTTATTTGGCATGGAAAATACTTTCCCACCGGCACTGGTGGGAAAGATCAATTCGATGAATGTGCCCGAGGTCACGGCGGAGTTCGTGCATGTGGGCGGGATTCGCATGGACGAGCCCAAGAAATACGATGTGATCATCGACCGCATCTCGCAGGACATTCCGTTCTATCGCGCTTATCTGAAAAATGCTTCGCTCCACGGGACAATCGTGGTAAACAATCCCTTTTGGTGGACGGCGGACGACAAATTTTTCAATTACGCCCTGGCGCATAAATTGGGCGTCGCGATCCCCGCCACGGTCGTGCTGCCGCATAATACCCATCCCGAAGGAACCACGGATCGGTCTATGCGGAATTTGATGTTTCCCCTGAACTGGCAGGAGATTTTCGACTACGTGCAATTCCCCGCTTTTCTCAAGCCCTATTCCGGCGGCGGGTGGAAGCATGTCTATCATGTGCATTCTCCTGAAGAGTTTTTCGAACATTACAATCGCACCGGCGATCTGTGCATGACCTTGCAGCATGGCGTGGTGTTTGACGAGTATTACCGCTGCTACGTGGTGGGGCAGGAAAAAGTGCACATCATGAAGTACGATCCCAGGCTGCCGCATCATGAACGATATGTGAAGGGAAATCCGCCGCCATCATCGGAGGTTTTAAGGACCAGAATAGAAAAAGACGCCCTCACGCTCTGCCGCGTCCTGGGATACGATCTGAATACGGTGGAGTTTGCGGTCGAGGGCGGCGTGCCCTACGCGATTGATTTCCTGAATCCCGCGCCGGATGCTGAGATTACTTCCGTTGGACAAGAGAACTTTGACTGGATCGTGAATGCCGTGGCCGAGATGGCGGTCAAGATGGCGCTTACGGGCGAGGATCCGGCCAAAGAATTGCGCTGGGCTTCATTCCTGGCGGGCAAGGCTCCCGCGGAAAAAGCTGCGCGTAAGGGCGAGCCAGCTTGGGTCACGAAGCGAAAACACGGGCCCACAGCAAAGAACTGATCAACCAGCCAATTAGATGTAAGATACCCGCTATTTAAACTTCGATACGCGAACTCCTTCCGCGCAGTTGATATAATTGTGTGCACTCTGAGGGAACTCTTCTCAGGTTCCGCCAGCATGAGGAACGGAAGTCCGCTCCCAAGTACGCCCTAGGATTTTGCCATGAAGCCTACGTTTACCATCGGGATTGAAGAGGAATATCAGACGATCGACCCGGAAACCCGGGATCTGCGCTCGCATATCAATGCCGAACTCCTGGAAAAAGGCAAACTGCTGCTCCAGGAGCGGGTCAAGGCGGAGATGCACCAATCCGTGGTGGAAGTGGGTACGGGCATTTGCAACAACATCAAGGAAGCAAAAGCGGAAGTAAAGTTGCTGCGCCGCAACATCATTCGACTGGCCAAGGAGAACGGGCTGCGTCTGGCGTCGGTGGCGACGCATCCATTTTCGGATTGGCGCACGCAAGACATTAATCCCGACGCGCGTTACAAAAATATCGTTGAAGACATGCAGTTGGTGGCGCGAGCAAATTTAATATTCGGCTTGCATGTGCACATTGGCATTGAGGATCGCGAAACCGCGATCCATATGATGAATCACGCGCGCTATTTCCTGCCCCATTTGCTGGCGCTATCGACCAATTCGCCGTTCTGGCTGGGGATGAATACCGGGCTGAAGTCCTACCGCTGCAAGGTATTCGACAAATTTCCCCGGACCAATATTCCCGATTATTTTCCCAGCTGGGGCGAGTACGAAAACTTTATCAAGCTGCTGATCAAGACCAACTGCATCGACAACGCGAAGAAAATTTGGTGGGATATTCGGCCGCATCCGTTCTTTAATACCATTGAATTTCGGGTGTGCGATATCCCCATGCGGCTTGAAGAGACTATCGCTATTGCCGCGCTGATTCAGGCTACCGTGGCGAAGCTATACAAGCTGCATACGGCGAATCAGGGATTCCGCCTCTATCGCCGCGCCTTAATAATGGAGAATAAGTGGCGTGCATCCCGCTACGGCATGGATGGAAAGATGATCGACTTCGGCAAGCAGATCGAGGTTCCAACTCGCGACCTGATCGGTGAATATCTTGAATTCGTAGACGACGTGGTCGATGAGTTGGATTCGCGCGATGAGATCGAATACATCCACACCATGCTCGAACAGGGCACCGGCGCCGACCGGCAGTTGCGGGTGTACAACGAGAGTGGAGATTTGAAAAAAGTTGTCGATTACATCATCGAAGAGACAGAGGTGGGCCTGGCTGAGATGGAGCCCGCTTCCGAACTGAAGGCAGGGTAAGTGAGCACTCCCGTCAACCAAGTCAAAGAAGAAGTAAAAGAGAAACGAAAAAACAAGAGCGCCGATCAACAAGGCTGGGTAACCCGCGGCGCAAGCGCAATTTCCTTTGATCCTGAATATTCCGTTGGGGCCCGAAATGCCGTGGGGGTTTGCCTGCGCGTGCAACCGGAAGAAAAGGTCTGCGTGATCACCGACGAAGCCACGCTGGAGATTGCGGCGGCAATTGTTGCCGAGATCGAGAAGGTCGGTTCACCGCATCGGGTATGGGTTTTGGAAGATCTGGCGCAACGGCCGCTGACGAATTTGCCGCAGGAGATTCTTGCCGATCTTGAGACCAGCCAGGTTTCGATCTTCGCGGTGTGGGCGCAGCGGAATGAACTGCGCACTCGCATGCAGATGACGGACGTGGTGAACCGCCGCAAGATCCGCCACGCGCATATGGTGAACATCAACCGGCAAATCATGCTGGAAGGGATGCGCGCGGATTTTGAGAAAGTCGATCGCCTGAGTGCAAAGGTGATTGCGATGGTCCGCAAAGCGCAGCGCGTGCGAGCGCAAACCGCGGCGGGAACGGATCTGACGGCCGATTTAAACCCCAACTACCATTGGCTGAAAACCAGCGGGATTATCAGCTCAGCCAAGTGGGGCAACCTGCCCGGTGGAGAGATCTTTACCACGCCGGGTGAAGTGAACGGCACCTTTGTGATCGATGGGGTGGTTGGCGACTATCTGTGCACCAAGTTCGGCAGCTTGAAAGACACTCCTTTGACGATTCGCATGAAGGGCAATCGACTGACGGAAGCGCACTCCGAGAATCGCGAACTCGAAGACGACTTCTGGAAGTACACGCACACCGATGAGAACAGCGATCGCGTGGGCGAGTTTGCTATTGGCACCAACATCGATCTAAAAGATGTGATTGGGCAGATTCTGCAAGATGAAAAATATCCTGGCGTTCACATTGCTTTCGGAAACCCTTACGGCGCACACACCGGCGCGGAATGGGATTCCTCCACTCATATTGACGTGGTCGGACGCAAGTTCAACATCTGGGTGGACGACGAGCAGATCATGCAGGACGGAAAGTTCCTGGTGGACGCGTAGGAAGCAGAAAGAAATCGCGCCAACTTTGTTGTGATCTTTTTTGCTCCGTAACAGGCTCATTTTACGAAAAGCAAATTTTGTGCCGTCGATCAGGTGGACAGCCCGGTTATGCGGCATAATCTTCTTCCATGATCGCTTCGCTGCGAAGGCAATTTAATCAGAACTTCACTCCCGAAAAATATCAGACGTTCTTACGCCGCGTCGATGAGACCTGCGGAACCCATGTACAATTTCGGCTATCCGAGACGCCGTGCTTTTTCCCCAAGTCTCTGCTGGAACGGATGGCGGAGGATGGGCAAGAACTGATTCGCCAACTGGTGCAGAATAGGGAGTATCGGAAGAAATCCGACTCTTCTATTCCCATCGAATTCCGGGTTCCAAACGAACCGGCGCACCCCACGTTTGTACAAGTCGATTTTGGGCTGGTGCGCGATGAGCGCGGAGAACTTCAGCCCAAACTGGTCGAGTTGCAGGCCTTCCCTTCCCTGTATGCCTATCAGGTCATGCTGGCGCAAAGTTACATTGATGTCTTCGGGCTGAATCGATTCGAGGGGGGACGCTCCCTGGAGTTTTTCCTCAGCGGACTGGATGCGAGGTCGTACCGCGAATTGTTGCGCGCCGCGATTGTGGGGCAGCAGGATCCGGAAAATGTCATCCTGATGGAGATTGATCCGGAGGCGCAGAAAACTCTACCGGACTTTCTTATGACGGAGAGGATGCTAGGGGTCAGAACCGTCGATATTGAAAAGATCCGAGTGCAGGGGCGTCAGCTTTACTACGAGCGCGATGGAGGGCGAGTTCCGATCCGGCGAATCTACAATCGGGCGATTGTTGACGAGTTGCAGCGTAAGAATCTGAAGCTAGGTTTCGACTGGCGCGAAGATTATGACGTGGAATGGGCCGGACATCCGAACTGGTACTTTCGCATCAGCAAATTCTCGATTCCCTACCTGCGGCACCGGTCCGTCCCGAAAACGTGGTTCCTGGATCAATTGGATCGGGTTCCTGACGATCTGGAGAACTATGCGTTGAAGCCGCTGTATTCATTTGCCGGTTTGGGTGTGGTCATTTCGCCGCGCAAAGAAGAGATTGAAGCGATCCCGGCGGCGAGTCGCGCGAACTACATTTTGCAAGAGCGGCTGCATTTCGAGCCGGTGATCGAAACCCCGTTTGGCGGTACAAAAGCTGAGGTCCGAGTGATGTATGTATGGCAGGAGCGGCTGCAAGCCGTAATGACGATTATTCGCATGGGCCGTGGACTGATGATGGGCGTGGATCACAATAAAAATATGGAATGGGTTGGGGCGTCGGCTGGACTATTCATTTAAGCGGGGAACCAAATTCATTCGCTAAATTCTTAAGGTCCGTTCCGGTTGACCTGGATCACTGGTGGGGCCTAACATTACCGCGTCCGGGAGTGTCTTCATTCCATGATCGGCCAGACCGTATCCCACTATCGCATCCTAGGCAAGCTGGGGGGTGGGGGCATGGGCGTGGTTTACGAGGCCGAAGACCTGAAGCTGGGAAGGCACGTCGCCCTTAAGTTCATTCCTGAAAACCTTACCGGCGATCCCAAGTCTCTGGAGAGATTTACCCGCGAAGCAAGAGCAGCCTCACTTCTAAATCATCCCAATATCTGCACCATTCACGGGATTGAAGACAACGACGGGCATCCCTTCATCGTGATGGAGAAGCTTGAGGGAGAAAGCCTGAAGCAATTCATCTCCGGCCATCCCGTGGCCATAGACAAGTTGCTCGATATCAGCATCCAGGTGGCGGATGCACTGGCGGCTTCGCACGCCAAAGGCATCGTTCATCGCGACATCAAGCCCGCGAATATTTTCCTCACGCCGAGCGGGCAGGTAAAGGTTCTCGATTTCGGGTTGGCCAAGCTGGTTCATAACGTCGGCACGGACAGCGATGGAGTAGCAGCCGACAATTCTCTGACGGCCGTGGGCGTAATTCCGGGGACTGCGGTCTACATGTCGCCAGAACAGGCGCGCAGCGAGGAAATCGACTTTCGCAGCGACCTGTTTTCCTTTGGCGTGGTGATGTATGAAATGGCCACGGGAAAAAAGCCTTTCTCCGGCAAAAATTCCCTTATGACGCTCGATGCAGTCCTGCATGATAAGCCACTTCCTCCTGGCCAGTTGAACCCAAAAGTTCCAGTGGAGTTGGAAGGCATCGTCGGCAAGGCGATGGAGAAAGACCGCAAGGAGCGCTACCAGAGCGCTACGCAGATGAAGGCCGACCTGCAATTCTTGCGGCGTGAGACCGAATCCGGGCTGGTAAAGAGCGGGATCCATAGTGCGAAGCTGCGGGTTGCGAGCAAGACCTTTGGGCGTCCGGGAAGCCGCTGGCAATTCTGGTTGCTCTTGGGAACTCTGGCGCTGCTGGCAACCATTGTGGCGGCGGTAGGAGCTTACTGGTTCAAGCATCGTTCAGCGGCCAGCGCCGAGCAGAAGAATGCCATCGCCGTATTGCCATTGCAGAACATGAGCGGTGATCCTAGCGTGGATTACCTGCGCTTCGCATTGGCCGATGAGTTGACCAGCGTGCTGACTTATTCGCGTTCGCTCGATGTTCGGCCGTCTCCGATGACCAGAAACTATGTTGCCCAGGATTTGGATCCGCATAAGATTGGTCAGGAGCTGCACGTTGGCAGGCTTCTTACTGGCCATTTCCTTCTGCGCGGCCAGCAGTTGACCGTGACCCTTGAGGCGATTGACGTTTCCAGCGACCGGCTGATCTGGCAAGGAAGTGCGACCGCATCCATTAATGATCTGATTTCACTGAATAATCAGCTAAGTACGGATGTGCAGCAGGGATTGGTGCCCACGCTGGGAGTGGCTGCCGGTAATCTGAGCACGGCATCGCGGCCCAAGAGTCAGGAAGCCTACGATTTGTACTTGCACAGCCTGGCGATTCCACACGATGCCGGACCGAACAAGGATGCAATTGCGGTACTGGAGCACGTGGTTGGAGTGGATCCCAGCTATGCTCCGGCGTGGGATGCTCTGGGACAGCGATATTATTACGATTCTTACTACGGCGGAGGCGGAGAAGCGATGTTCCAGCGTTCCAGCTCCGCCTACGAACGCGCGCTTGCGCTCGATCCGAACCGGGTTTCAGCCGCCAGCAGTTTAATCGTAAATCGCGTGGAGCGCGGCGAACTTGGGCGTGCCTACGATTCTGCCACGGATCTGGTGAAGCGCCGGCCGCAGAGCGCCGATGCGCACTTTGCGCTCAGTTACGTGCTGCGTTATGCGGGCATGCAGGAGCAGGCTACGCAAGAATGCAACTCGGCCCGGTCACTCGATCCCGGAAACTTTACCTTCCGCTCTTGTGCCTGGGCGTTCCTGGAACTCGGTAAGACAGATCGCGCCATGGATTTCGTGCAACTCGATCCCGGTTCGCAGTGGGCCGCATGGGTGACCCCGTATGTATATTTGGCCGCTGGAAACCTTGCGCAAGCCCGCGACGCCGCAAAGAGTGTTGCCAAGTCCCCTACCTTCCATCGTGACCTGCTGATTGCCTGCACCCAGGCGCCGCACCCAGCCGATCTCGACAAAATCGTGCAAGAGTCTGAAGCTTCGGCGATGACCGAGCCCGACCCTGAAGCCTGGTATCACGTGGGGGCGCTGCTCGCCTACTGCGGCAAAGACGAGGCGGCATTGCGTCTGCTGAAGGCAGCGGTGCAACAGAACTATTGTGCCTATTCGGCTCTGCTCGGGGATCCGTTGCTAAAAAATCTGCGCAAAGAGACTGCCTTCAACGAAGTACTCACTGCAGCCAGCCAATGTCAGGAAACGCTGAAGGAAGGCCGAGGACAATAAACAATGAGCCTTCTGCTCCCGGCTCACAGGCAAAAGATTTGCGTCGGGATGGGGTCAAGCCCCATCTTTGTAAGGTGAACTTTCGGGGACCGAACCAACTTGCCGGTCGCTCACGGTCGATCCGGCGGACTTTTCAAGCTCGTTTTCTTCGAACTCTCTCTATGGGGTGCTTGTCTTTCACCCCGGTTCTACTGCTGGGGTCGGCTCGACAGATGGAAAAACAAGCACCTCCAACTGCGGCGACTTCTGCTTCTCAAAATTCTGCTACCGCAGCCGCCACCTTTCCTCAGCTTCCTTATCAGGGCACTCCGCAAGAGCTCCCGCAAGACAAAGGGCTACCCGGCTTGCTGCAGATGCTGCGGCGGCTGGGAACGACCGCGCGCTTGATGCAGACCGTGGCACATCCCGATGACGAGGACGGCGGTATGCTGACCCTGGAATCCCGCGGCCGGGGCGATGCGGTCTTGTTGATGACCTTGAACCGCGGCGAAGGCGGACAGAACAAAGTTGGCAGTAATTTGTCCGACGTGCTGGGGGTTTTGCGCACCCTGGAACTTCTTGCTGCGGATGAATATTACGGAGTGCAGGAACGATTTTCCCGCGTAGCCGATTTTGGATTTTCGAAAAGCGCTGACGAAACCTTCACCAAGTGGGGTGGTCACGATATCGCCCTTGGCGACATGGTGCGAGTGATTCGCACTTTTCGTCCTGAGGTGCTGGTGGCGCGGTTTTCTGGAACTGAACGTGATGGGCACGGGCATCATCAGGCTTCGAGTATCTTGACCAGAGAAGCTTTCCGGGCGGCGGCTGATCCCAAGCGTTTCCCCGAGCAGATTGCGGAAGGGCTTTCCCCTTGGCAGGCCAAGAAGCTTTATATCGGCAATGTCTGCGGCTTCGGCGCCATGACTTGTCCGGATGCCGATTGGACCGTGCGGCTCAATACTGGGGAATATAGCCCGGACCTGCAAATGTCATACATTCAATTTGCCATGGACGGTTTGCGGCATCAGATGTCGCAAGGCGCGGCGAACTGGACGGTTGATCCTGGGGATCGATTTACTTTCTACAAGCTGGTGGATTCAGTGCAACCTGCCGGGCTGGACAAGAAGGGACACGAAAAAGACTTTTTCGACGGAATCGACACCAGCTTGCCAGGCTTAGCGGCGCGGCTGGGAAGTGAAGAAAATAAAGTTCCGCAGTTGCGGCGACGGCTGACCGAGGCAGCCAAGGCGATTGCGGAAGCGAACGAAAAAGCGAACGGCGAGGCCGGCGCGAGGCGTCCAGCAGATACCGTTGGGCCTCTAATGCAGGCTTTGGCTCAATTTGATGCAGCCTTGCAGGAGGTTGGTAAATCTTCTCTCTCTGCGGGTGTAAAGTCTGACTTACTCATGCGTCTGCAGGAAAAACGCGAACAGGCAGAAACGGCATTGAATGACGCTTTAGACGTGAGTCTTACAGCTACAGTTACTACTCGATCCGAGGTCTTCGCCGATAGCGCCCGATCTCTTCCGAAAGAAGAGGACGCCAGCGCAACCGTTTCGCCGGGACAGGAGTTTATGGTGGCCGTAGATTTTCATAACGGCTCGATTGCTCGGCTCCTGGTGAATGCTGTGAAGTTGGAGGTGCCGCAGGGGTGGAGTACGATTTCCGACAATACGAAGCCCATTGCAACCAAGCCTGAAGAGAATGCTCACGTTGTTTTCCGGCTTCGTGTTCCAAAGGATGCGGCGTATACACGGCCTTATTGGCATCGGGATAACCCGGACACCGAGAGCGTGAATCATGTCGACAATGAGAAATATGCCACGCTTCCCTTCCCGCCTCCACTGCTGCGGGCGCGCGTAGAATACTCAATCCTGGGCTCGCACGCCGAAGGTACGCGAAGTGGCATTGGTGCGACTGTAGTTTCCCTGTTCGCTGACGATGCGGGCAAACCGCGCGCCCGTCCGCTGGCCGTGGTGCCGGGATTTTCGGTCGCTCTTGAGCCGGGAACGCAGGTGATCTCGACGCATAACGGCGCAAGCTCGATGGTAAAGGTGGGCGTGGCCGGTAATCTGGACCATGAAAGCCGCGGAACCCTGAAGCTCGATTTGCCGCAGGGCTGGCGATCGGAGCCATCGCAAATTGACCTTAACTTCACTAGCAGGGGAGAAAAAAAAGACTCCCAGTTCAAAGTGTTTCCTGCGAACCTGCAACAAAGCCGATCTCAACTGCATGCTGTGATGCAGGCAAATGGCGGCACATTTAATGAGGGCTACACGCTGGTCGCGCGCGAAGATCTCGGCAGCTTTTACTACTATCAGCCGGCTTTGCAACGGGTCAGCATCGTTGACGTGAACGTCCCACACGATTTAAAGATTGGCTACGTTATGGGTGCCGGCGACGATATCCCGACCGTTCTGCAGCAGATCGGAATGAACCTGACTTTGATACCGCCCGACCGCCTCGCTGAAGAGATTTTAAGTCAATACGGCACCATCGTCCTGGGAATTCGCGCTTATGACACGCAGAAAGCCGTGGTCACGAATAATCAGAAGTTGCTCGATTTCGTATCGGCGGGGGGAACGCTGCTCGTCCAATACAATGCAGCGGTGCCGGACTTTAACAGCGAGCGTCTCACGCCTTATCCCGCGGAATTGAGCCGCGCCCGAGTATCGGTGGAAGAAGCTCCCGTCGACATCCTCGATTCGGCCAATCAGATTTTTCATGCTCCGAATGCCATCACCGCGAATGACTTTGACGGTTGGGTGCAGGAGCGCGGTCTTTATTTCATGAGTAAATGGGATGAGCACTTTAAGCCGCTACTTTCCTGCCATGATCCCGGCGAAGCCCCACAGCGAGGAGGGTTGCTGGAAGCGCGCTATGGCAAAGGAATTTATATCTACACCGGCTACGCCTTCTTTCGCCAGTTACCCGCCGGAGTTCCGGGCGCGGTGCGTCTTTATGTAAATCTCTTGAGCGCCGGACATGAAAACGTTCAATAGTCGTGGGGCGTAAGCTGGCATTCCTGGTTTATTACATCGCGGTCTATTGCGTTATGACTTGTTGCATTGTGGTACGTTTCCCTTCGGCGAAATGCAGTCTTCACAAGATCAATCGACATCTCCGCAGCTAATCCGGGGCATGGGTCTGGGGAGCGCAACCGCGCTCAACATGATCGATATGATCGGTGTGGGCCCGTTCATCACCATGCCGCTGATCCTGAGCGCCATGGGCGGCCCTCAGGCCATGCTGGGGTGGATTGTAGGTGCGCTATTCGCGGTCTGCGATGGTCTCGTTTGGGCAGAACTGGGAGCGGCCATGCCCCGGGCCGGCGGCTCCTATTATTATCTGAGAGAAATTTACGGTCCGCAAAAATTCGGACGGCTGATTTCTTTTCTCTTCATCTGGCAACTTTCCTTTAGCGCTCCGCTTTCGATTGCGACCGGATGCATCGGACTCGCCGGATATGCGGCCTACTACTGGCCGCACTTTGAAACGGTCTATGCCTCGCACACCGCCGCGCTCCACATCCCTTGGGCGGGAAGCCTGCAAGTGAGCTGGATCGTGACTTTAGCAACCGCGGTAGCTATCGGCGTATGCCTCCTCACCATTCTTCTCCTTTACCGGCAAATCACCGTGGTGGGAAAGTTGACCAAGGCGCTGTGGGTCTGCGTGATGGGCACGATCGGCTGGATCATTTTTGCCGGCCTTACCCATTTCAATGCTGCGCAAGCATTCGACTTCCCCCCCGGCGCGTTCACGCTCTCGCGGGGATTTTTTATCGGCCTCGGCGGGGCGATGCTGATCTCCACCTACGATTACTGGGGCTATTACAACGTTTGTTTTCTGGGAGAAGAGATTAAAGATCCTGGAAAAAACATTCCTCGCGCTCTGCTGCTCTCGATTGCTCTGGTCGCATGTATTTATCTAGTAATGAATATATGCATTCTGGCAGTAGTGCCGTGGCGAGAAATCGCGCACGGCGGTCAGAATAATAGCGGTCTATACGTAGTATCGCTGTTCATGCAGCGCATTTATGGCCCATGGGCGGCGCGAGTGGTAACAGGGCTGGTGATGCTGACGGCGTTCGCATCGGTATTTTCACTCATGTTGGGGTATTCACGTGTTCCCTATGCGGCGGCGCGCGATGGGAATTATTTTCGCTCGTTGGCCAAGGTTCATCCCGTGCATCGCTTCCCGCATGTCTCTCTCGTCACCCTTGGACTTGTGGCGGCCCTATTCTGCTTTCTTCGTCTGAAGGATGCGATCGCCGCACTGGTTGTGATTCGTATCCTGCTGCAGTTTATTGTTCAGGCCGTCGGGGTCATCGTGCTGCGCCTGCGGCAACCGGATTTGCCGCGGCCTTTTCGTATGTGGTTGTATCCCCTTCCAGCGCTGCTGGCTATTTGCGGATTTTTATTCGTCTTGTTTAATCGTGCGAACGCGATGAAGGAAGTGCGATATGCGGTGGTGCTTTTGCTGGCGGGGCTGGTCATTTATTTCGTCCGATCTTGGCGAAATGGCGAGTGGCCGTTTCGCCAGCAACGGTCGCTGCCGGCCCCTCGCGCACGTCAGTAACGCGAGAAGTTTGAGGCAACTCAATCTCGCCATCGTGATATGCTTCCCCGTTTGGCACACACAGGAGGAACATGACTTTTTCACGCCGTGACTTCGTAAAGACCTCCGTCCTCGGAGCGGTCGCCGCCGGAGTGACGCGAGCGCAGGGCGAAAGTCCGAGCCCGAATGCGTCTCAGGAACACGAACAGTCATCAGGGCCGCGGAAGCGCCCGATCATCGTGTGCGCGAATAATGGATACGCTTATCTTGAAAACGCCTTCGCTTTCCTCAAGGGCGGTGGCGATACTCTCGACGCCGCGCTTAAAGTCGTTAAAGGTCCGGAAGACGATCCCAAGGACGATACTGTTGGTCTCGGCGGCATTCCGAACGAAGAAGGCGTTGTCGAACTCGACGCTTGTTGTATGCACGGCCCGACTAGACGTGCGGGATCGGTGGGTGGCGTCCGCAATATCAAGAACGTATCGCTGGTATCGAAAGCAGTCATGGAGCATACCGGACATGTGATGCTCGTCGGCGAAGGCGCAGAGCGCTTTGCCGTAGATGTGGGTTTTCCCCGTGAGAACCTGCTGACGGATAACTCGCGGAAAATATGGCTGCTGTGGAAAGAATTCAACTCCAATGACGACTGGTGGGGGCCGGGACTCGACGACCCGCATTGGCAACCACCAGCGATTCAATCGCAGAAAAAAGAAAAACCGCAAGCGGAACTTTTGAAAGAGCGGGTTCAGAACCTGCTGGCGCGTGCGGCTGAACTGGGCATCGAACCCGAGGAGCAACTGGGCGCCGTTCATAAAGTCATCTTTCCACCCACTGGCACCATCCACTGCTCCGCGCTCAATGACAAGGGTGAAATTTCCGGCTGCACAACCACCAGCGGATTAGCTTTTAAACTTCCCGGCCGCCTTGGCGATTCTCCCATCATTGGCGCGGGCTGTTACACCGATCAGGACATTGGCTCGGCGGGCGCTACGGGAAGCGGAGAAGAAAATATCAAGGTTGCCGGGGCGCACTCAATCATCGAGAACATGCGCCATGGCATGTCACCACACGACGCCGGCATGGATGTTTTGAAGCGCATTGTCCGCAATTACAACGGAGACATGAACAAGCTGCGCTTCGTCGATGTGACTTACTACATTCTACGTAAGGATGGAGCATACGCTGGCGTTTCCCTCTGGGAGGGTTATTCCGAAGGCCATCCCCATAAGATTGTGGTGCACGATGGCACTCTGCGCGCGGAGGCTACGACGAGCTTGTTCCAGGGCTTTTCTGAGGAGTTTCCCCCGTTCCCGAACATTCCCGAGGATCTGAAGAAGAATTCGGAGTATCTGAAGTAGCGGGTCAGGATAGGATCTCGACGCCAGCATCGACAGCCGCTTTCAACAGTTGCCGATCAAGCGAGGCCAGGGGCAATTGTTCGCTTCGTGCCGCATCGAGGTAAACTGCATCGTAAGCTGAAAGCCGAAAGGCTCTCGCGGGTTCAAAAATCCGCCGAACTGGTGCGGAATTACCGCTGCTCCCGATCACCGTCCCCAGCAATAGGCCGATCTTCTCGACCGCTTGCAGGCATTCTGCGTTGTTGAGTTTGCCGCGTCTTTCCGCCACGATTAGTCCGTTTGCTATCTCCAAATGCCAAAGAGCGGGGACTACTGCCCTGTCCCCGCGAATCAGCCTCTTCCTCACGCTTTCCGAAAACTCCGGGACCGGATTATCGACAAACCATCCCAGCGCCACCGCGGCGTCGAGTACGAAACGCGTCACCGGCGACCCTCTTCAATTAAATCTTTGACAGTAAACTTTCCAAGAGGTTTAGCGCGCTGTCGGATCTTCTCAATATCGGCGAATATTTGCGCAACGTTTTGCTGGCTGCGTGCCGGAACGATGACTGCCGCGAGCTTCCCGCGCCGCGTAATCCCGATCTGTTCGCCTTCGCTGGCGCGCTCCACAAGTTCCGAAAGTTTTTGTTTCGCTTCGAACAGACCAACGGTTCGCATGCACAGCTCCTCGCAATAATCTAGATGATTGTTCTAGATGATTTAACATGAAAGAAGCAATGACAATCCTCTCGGAGTATGCCCCCATAACTCAGGCCCTACGCGAACCTAACCTTGAAGTCAGTCTTCTTATCCAGGTGAATGCTTTCGATGAACCGGATCTTGCCGGTTTGTTGAGTCAGGATAACCGAGGACGTCCGTGTGCCTTCCCCGAAAAAGCGGACGCCTTTGAGCAACGCGCCATCCGTGACCCCAGTTGCGGCAAAGATGAGTTGTTTGCCGGGGGCGAGATCCTCGGCCTCGTAGATGCGATTCTTGTCTTTCACTCCCATGCGCGCCAGTCGCTCTTCCTGCTCCGGTTTTACCACGAGACGCCCGAGCATATACCCGTTAAGGCAGCGAATGGCCGCGGCGGTGATCACACCTTCCGGTGCCCCGCCCGATCCCATAACCGCATGCACACCCGTTCCGATGACGGCAGCGGCGATTCCAGCCGATAAATCGCCGTCGCCGATCAGACGAATGCGCGCGCCAGCGGCGCGAATATCGGCAATCAGCTTTTCGTGGCGCGGTCGATCCAGCACGATGACAACCAGATCATCCACGTCGCGGTCCAGCCTCTTTGCGATGTTTTTGAGATTGTCGGCGACGGGTGCATCCAGATCGACAGCGTTCTTGCAGGAAGGGCCGACGACAATCTTGTCCATGTAACAATCCGGAGCGTTCAGCAAACCTCCGCGCTCGGAGGCGGCAAGCACGGTGATTGAGCCAGGAGCGCCGGTGGCGCAGAGGTTGGTGCCTTCGAGCGGGTCCACGGCAATATCAACCTCGGGAACTTCGCGCCCGTCGTGAAACTCCGCGCCAACTTTCTCGCCGATGTAAAGCATGGGCGCTTCGTCGCGCTCCCCCTCGCCGATCACGATCGTTCCCCGCATGGGGATGCAGTCCATGGTGTGGCGCATAGCTTCGGTGGCGACTTGATCGGAGAGCTTGCGTTCGCCCTGTCCCATGGTTCGTGCCGAGGCAATGGCAGCAACTTCGACTACTCGCAGGAAGCGGGACGCCAGATCGCTTTCAATATTCTGGCCGTAACTGCGGGCCTTGTTTTCGGGACGAGTTTCAGTAGCCATGGGAACCCTCCTGTCGATTCAGACGGCAGTGCCGTCCGTGAGAGCAGCGCGAATCATGCACTTTCCGGGAGGTAATCGTCAAGACGGAAAACACTGTAAGGCTGGCATGCCCAAGTGCTGAGTCCGAGGAGACGCTCCTCACCGTGGTATTCTCTTAGCCCTGAATCGGAGTGATGGTATGCCGGAATCGCGCCCCCAGAGTGTGCTGTGCATCACGACCTATGAAAAAGGGCAGGAATTCATGCGCGAGTGCAAGCGCATGGGATGGCGCGTGATCCTGGTCACGGCAGAAAAGCTGCGCGATGCCAACTGGCCGCACGAAAGTCTGGATGACACGTTTTATCTTCCTGATGAAATTGCGCTTGCCGATATTGTGCAGGCCGTAACACATCTGGCCCGAACCCGGAATATCGATCGCATTGTCGCCCTGGACGAGTACGACATGGAGACGGCTGCGACCCTGCGCGAGCACCTGCGCGTCCCAGGAATGGGACTGACCACCATGCGCTATTTTCGCGACAAGCTGGCCATGCGAATGAAAGCGCTGGAGGGAGGAATCCGTGTGCCGGATTTCGTGCCGGTATTCCATCATGGTGACATTCAGTACTACCTCGACCATGTTCCTGGCCCCTGGGTGCTGAAGCCTCGCCAGGAGGCATCGGCGATCGGGATCAGGAAGGTTTATCACCCACACGAATTGTGGCCGATTCTTGAGCAGTTGGGAGACAAGCAGTCCGCCTATTTGCTGGAGAAGTTCGTTCCGGGCGACGTCTTCCATGTCGATTCAATCGTCGCCGGAAAGGAAGTCATTTTCGCGAACGTGAGCGAATACGGCAAGCCGCCCATGAATGTCGCGCAGGGTGGAGGTGTGTTTACCACCTTTACTGTGCCGCGCAACAGTAAAGTCGATGCTGCGCTGCGGCAGATCAATCGGGATCTCATTGCCGCACTGGGGTTAGTCCGCGGCGTGGCTCACGCGGAATTCATTCGCGCCCACGCGGATGGGCACTTTTATTTTCTGGAATGCGCCGCACGGGTCGGCGGGGCTTATATCAACGAAATGGTCGAGGCAGCGACGGGAATCAATTTATGGCGCGAGTGGGCGCGGATTGAGGTTGCGGGTGGCAATGGAGGCTATCAGCTTCCCGCTATGCGAGAGGAATATGCTGGCGTGATTCTTTCACTGGCTCGGCAGGAAGAGCCGGATACTTCGGAGTATGACGATCCGGAAATTTGTTTCCGGATCAAGCGGCATCACCACGCGGGGTTGATTTTGCGGTCATCGAATCCGGGGCGCGTAGAGGGGTTGCTGGAGAGTTATAGCGAAAGATTTGTGCGGGATTTCACGGCGGTGGAACCACCGCGGGAAAAACCAACCGCCTAAGTTCCGAATTCGATCAATCAGAACGCGTCAATCCCCGTCACACTTTGCCCAATGATCAGCGAATGCACGTCGTGCGTGCCTTCATAAGTTTTCACCGATTCCAAATTCATCATGTGGCGCATGATGGGGTAATCGTCGGCGACGCCGTTGGCGCCGAGGATGTCGCGGGAGATGCGGGCGCATTCGAGGGCCATCCAGACGTTGTTGCGCTTGGCCATGGAGATGTGCTGGTGCTCAACCTTGCCCGCATCCTTTAGCCGGCCGACTTGCAGCACCAGCAGTTGCGCTTTGGTGATCTCGCTGATCATCCAGGTAAGTTTGTCTTGTACCAGTTGATGCGAGGCGATGGGTTGGTCCCGCCACTGTTTGCGCAAAATGGAATATTGCAGCGCGCAGTCGTAGCAAGACATAGCCGCGCCGATCGCTCCCCAGGCGATGCCGTAGCGCGCTTGATTCAGGCACATTAACGGAGACTTCAATCCGCCGGTTTTTGGCAGGAGGTTCGACTCGGGAATGTGAACGTCCTGCAAGGACAAGCCTGATGTCACCGAGGCCCGCAGCGACCACTTGCCGTGGACGTCATCGGAGGAAAATCCGGGGCGGTCAGTTTCGACCAGAAAGCCGCGAATCCTGTTGTCTTCGTTTTCGACCTTGGCCCAGATGATGGCGACATCGGCGATGCTGCCGGAGGTGATCCACATCTTTTCGCCGTTCAGAATGTATTCGTTGCCGACTTTTCGGGCGCGGGTGAGCATGCCGCCGGGGTTCGAGCCGAAGCCCGGCTCGGTCAATCCGAAGCAGCCCAGTTTTTCGCCCTTCTGCATGGGTGGTAGCCAGATTCGCTTTTGTTCCTCACTGCCGAATTCATAAATGGGATACATGCAGAGTCCGGATTGCACGCTGACGAAACTGCGCACACCGGAATCGCCGCGTTCGAGTTCCTGCGTCATTAGTCCATATTCGACGTTACCCATGCCAGCGCAGCCATAGCCTTTGAGCGACGCGCCGAAGAAGCCCAGTTCGCCCATGGGCTTGACCAGTTCGCGCGGAAAACGGCCGGCGCGGTTGCACTCTTCAATGATGGGAATGAGATTATCTTCGATGAACTGGCGCGTTGTGTCGCGCACCAGGCGCTCTTCTTCCGTGAGCAAAGAATCGAATTGAATGAAATCGACACCGCGAAATTTGATGGCAGACATGATAGATCTCCGTTGAGCAGACGAATCTTCGAGTTTGACGGTGGCGTGGCCAGCGGTTTGCCGGCCCACAGACTCAGGCGCGAACAGAGGGGCAAACATATGACGGTAGCAGGGGTGGGGGACGGAGGTCAACGGCGGGACAATCGCCCTATACTTCCTGTAAAATCGAGTGCGACGGAAAAACAGACGCAATCTTGCAGGGTCTTCCGGTAATTCCCCGGGGTAGTTTTCCGAAGCATCCCAGCCACATAATCGCCGCATACGCAGCTAAACATTTTCAGGGAGAAACGAACATGGCAGTTGGACCAAAGATCGCAAAAACAGCAGATCGTAAAAAGGTGATGGACACCAGCAAAAGCACGGATTGCCCCAAGTGCGGGAAAACAACCCGTATTGTGAAGCGGATGAAAGACCGCGAGCGCGGTGTTCCGGGCGGAATCTATATTTCCTGTTCGGCGTGTGAGTTTTTCGAGAAGCTGTAGACTCTACCCCGTGCCGCTTCGGACTGACCGGAGCGGCGTTTCTTTGGGGACTGACAACAAAAGCTCAAGGCTACCGCCGCGCAATTAAATTGTTACAAGCGTCAGAACGCGGCTAGCGCAGCGACTTGCGTCCAGACCGCAGGCCAGCAGTAACGGTGCCTTACACCGCAACCGTGACCGAGGTTTCCGTCCGAGTGACGGGGCGGTAAAGCGTATCGCGTTCGATGGGGACGCGTCCGGCAGCGCGGATCAGGCGTTCTAATTCTTCACGGCGCATACCTTGCGGCGTGGTTGCGCCCGCATCGTGATAGATCTTTTCTTCGATCACGGTACCGTCCATGTCATCGGCGCCAAACCGCAGCGAGATCTGCGCGATTTTAGACGTCATCATCTGCCAATAAGATTTAATGTGCGGGAAGTTGTCGAGAACCAGGCGGCTCACCGCGATCTGCTTGATGTCGAGCATGCCAGTGGTTTTCGGCAGATGCTGTAAAGCCGTGTTTTCCGGATGGAAGGCGAGTGGGATAAACGTTTGGAACCCGCCGGTTTCATCTTGCAGCGCTCGAAGTTTGAGCAGGTGATCGACCCGGTCTTCGTCGCTTTCAACGTGGCCGTAAAGCATGGTTGCGTTAGATTTCAATCCTATTTGGTGCGCGATCTTTGCCGTGTCGAGCCATTGATCGCCATCGATCTTGTGATCGCAGATGACGTGCCGGATGCGATCGGCAAAAATCTCAGCGCCCCCGCCGGGAAGAGAATCCACTCCAGCCGCTTTCAGTTGTACCAAGGTTTCGCGAATCGATAGTTTCGCGCGCTTCGATAGGTATGCCACTTCCACCATCGTAAAAGCCTTCAGGTGCACCTGCGGGAAGCGCTGTTTCAGGCCGGAGCAAAGATCCAGAAAATATTGAAACGGCAAGTCCGGATGCAATCCCCCTACAATGTGAAACTCCGTGACCGCCTCGCTGTAACCGGAGGCAGCGGTCTCAAACGCTTCCTCAAGCGCCATGGTATAAGCGCCCGTGCTGTCCTTCTTGCGTCCAAAGGCACATAGCCGGCAAGCGGCCACACAGACGTTGGTAGGATTGATATGGCGATTTACGTTGAAGTAGGTCTTATCCCCGTGCATCCGTTCGCGGACAAAATTCGCCATCCAACCCACGGCGAGAACGTCGCCGGTTCGGTACAAATTGAGGGCATCAGCGAAACTTAGCCGTTCCCTGGCGAGCACTTTGGCGTGAATCGGCTCCAAGCACGAATCGTCTGTTTGGAATGGATGATGAGCTTGCAAAGGAGGCATCTTCTCGGCGTTTTTCTGATAAGCCAACGTATTGATGATAACGCAGCGGAGTGCCAGAAGCTACAACGGTTGGTAGTGTGTATGTAGAGACAGGCACCCGCGGCTATCGGACGAGCGAAGCTCGACTCTTTGCTATCGCTTACTGTGCCGCGATCACCCGGCCGCGGATCTGATCGTATTCCGATTGCGTGACGATCCGTCGGCTGACCAGGTCATGAGCCGTAACGAACGGGCGGCCGGCGATAATGCGATCCGCGTCACGGTCAGTCAAACCCGGCAAGCTGAGCAGTTCTTCCCGCGAAGCTTTATTGAGGTCGATCGCTTTATGGTCACTTGCCATGCCTTCCTTCACGCCATCGGCAATGGCCTTCGCATCCTGCCGCACGGTTTCCGTAGCCTCCGCGGTGCGCTGGCGAATCTGGTCGGGGTTGTTGGCGTTATTATTACTGCATGCGGTGCCTGCGGCTATGGTGATGGCAGCAACCAGGCAAAGTAGAGGGAATCGGAGCGGAAGCGATCGCATTGGTTTGAGATGCCACCCTGGCACCTAAGGTTGGCGGTTTGACCAACGGCTTAAGAACGACACGGACGAAGTTTCAGGCGACTGGCGCATCTGCAGTTGCATCGAACATGGTAGTTCAACCATTCCTCGTAGTGGAACAGAGCAGTAGGTTGGAGTTCAGTCAGACGGTTGCAATTGCGGAGGTTTCCATGAAGCGAGTTCCAGGCAGTATTTTCTGCGGCGTTCTGTTGATGAGCGTAGCGTGGGGTCAAAATAGCCCAGCAAACGATCCCCAGGCTCCAGCCGCGAGTCAGAGTGCCGTCGTCAAGCGTATCGCCTCCGGAAGCGTCATTCCGGTAACGTTGACCAAGACAGTCGACGCCAAAAAGGCGAAAGTGGGTGAACCGGTCACCGCAAAGGTCACCAGCGATTTGAAGAGTAATGCTGGAGAAGTCTTGCTGGCGAAAAATACGAAAGTGATCGGCCACATCACCGAAGTGCAGCCGCGTACGAAGGAACAGAAAGAATCTCAGCTGGCGATCGAGTTCGACCAAACCGTCGCGAATGACGGGGCGCAGATGCAGATGCCCATGTCGATTCAGGCGATCATCAGCTTCCAGAACAACAGCTCGAACAACGCAGGACAGGACAGTACGGGGGGAGCATCGCAACCCTCAGTCGGAGGCGGTTCTGGTCCCGTGCCTGGAGGGCGATCGATGGGCGGATCGTCAGCTCCGGCTTCTGCTTCAAGTTCCGGAGGCATGAATGATTCCGGCGCCCCGGCGGGTTCGTCTTCGAACTCACGTCCGTCCATTACGGCTCAAACGCAAGGCGTAATCGGAATTTCCAATCTCACGTTGAATCCGGCATCCACTCCGGCGCAAGGCTCGATACTCAGTTCAGAAAAGAACAATGTGAAACTTGAGAGCGACACTATGATGCTGCTGCGAGTGGATTAAGACGCTAATCTCCAGGGCCACGGAAAAATCAGGAAGGCAATCAATCTCCAGGTTTCCTTCGAGCACCTTCGTGGCCCTTAGTGGTTAATGGTTTTCTGCCCTCAGAACCCAATATTTGCCCCTCAGCCGGTAAATGATTTACCCTCGCCCCATCCCAAAATGACTTCAAACCTCGCGACCGACCGCTTCTCCCACATCATGCGCAGGGAGATCTATGAACAGCCCCAGGCGATTGCCCGGACTCTCGATCAGCATCTGCAAAACGACATTCTTTTCCCCGGCGCATTGCACTCCATCGAAAGCGCGCTCCTCACTTTCGAGAAGATGATTATTGCCGCCAGCGGATCGAGCCGCCATGCTGGGCTGGCCGGCGAAATTATGATCGAAGATCTTTCCGGCGTCGCCGTGGACGTAGAGTATGCCAGTGAATATTGCTATCGCTCCACGCACGCCGCCGTGGACCCGATCGTGATGGTAGTGACCCAATCGGGGGAAACCGCGGACACCATTGCCGCGCAGCGCGAAGCCCTCACCCGCGGCGTTAAGACGATCGCCGTCTCCAACGTCGCCCAGGCCACGATTCCGCGCGAAGCCAGTGCTGCTTTGATCACCGGGGCCGGCCCCGAACTCGCCGTTCCTGCCACCAAGAGTTTCACCACTCAGGTTACGGTTCTCTATCTGATGGCTTTGTTCCTGGCTCGCAAGCGCGGGCGCATGACTTCGGAGGTTACGCGTTCCTATCTCCAACGGCTTTTGCAGTTGCCCGAGGCAATCGAACGCAACCTCCGCATGTGGGACGATCTCGCCGACCAGTTCGGTGAGAAGCAATTCACCGCCGAGAAATTTCTATACCTGGGGCGCGGCGTGCATTATGCCATTGCACGCGAGGGCGCGCTCAAGTTGAAAGAGACTTCCTACGCCCACGCCGAAGGCTACCCCGCGGGAGAGCTGAAACATGGCCCGAATGCTCTAGTGGATGAGACCCTTCCAGTGGTTGTGATCGCAACTTATGACCAGCACGATCCCGACTCCATGTTGCGCTACCGGCGCACTCTGGAAGTGATGAAGGAAGTGAAATCAAGAAATGGCCGGCTGGTCGTGGTGGCCACCGAAGGCGACCGGGAAATCAGCAACATTGCCAACGAAGTGTTCTTTGTTCCCGCCGCTCCCGAACTGCTGCTACCCATTGTTGAGGTCATTCCTTTGCAGCTCTTTGCCTACCACGTTGCCACGAAAAAAGGTTACAACGTGGATCACCCCCGCAACCTGGTGAAGGCGGTGGTCACCGAGTAGGTAACCATATTTCGTACTCTCTGTTCTGTCTACGACGTAGCTGCTTGCTTTCCATGCACAATCATCCTCCAGTGACCTTCGATCTTCAGACCATGGCAAGAGAAGTGATGCATCTGCACGGATTCAAGCCAGATTTCCCCCCATCTGCCCTTCAGCAATTAGCGAACCTGCGAACTCATCCTCCGCAAATGGCCGGATTAAAAGATGTTCGTGATCTGCGAAACCTTCTGTGGTCCTCCATCGACAACGACACTTCTCGCGACCTCGACCAGATTGAGTTCGCCGAGCGCATACCCAACAACCAAGTCAGGGTTCTGGTAGGGATCGCCGATGTCGACGCGTACGTGCCAAAACTCACTGCCATCGATCAACACGCTGCCCAGGAAACCGCCACGCTCTACGCGGGAGTCCGAATTTTCCCTATGCTGCCGGAACAGCTTTCTACCGACAAGACTTCCCTACTGGAGAATCAGGACCGCTTGAGCGTGGTGGTTGAATTCGTAGTCGACTCCGAAGGTCATGTCATATCCAGCGATGTATATCGCGCGCTCGTCCGCAACTATGCACAGCTCGCCTACAAATCTGTGGGAGCCTGGCTGCAAGAAACTGCACCTGCTCCCTCGAAAGTAGAAGATTCTCCGGAACTGGCAGCCCAACTCCGCCTGCAAAATGACGTCGCGCAGAAACTGAAGAACCACCGCTTTCAAAACGGAGCTCTCACTCTCGATACGGAAGAAGTCCAGGCGGTCGTATTGGATGACCACACATTGGATGTGGAGCAGCAACCGAGAAACCGTGCCACTGACTTGATAGAAGACTTCATGATTGCGGCCAACGGCGTGGTTGCGCGCATGTTGGAACAAGTCTCATCGCTTCGCCGCATCGTCAAGCAGCCCAAGCGCTGGGATCGAATCATTGAACTGGCCGCGCGATATGACGTGAAGTTACCGCCGGATGCGGATTCTAAAGCGCTCAACGATTTTCTGGTAAACCGCAAAGCCGCCGATCCCGAACATTTTGCCGACCTGTCGCTAGCCGTTATAAAACTGATTGGCGCGGGGGAGTACGTTCTAGAACGCCCCGGCGATAGCTCTGCCGGCCACTTCGGCCTGGCGGTTCGGGACTACACACACTCCACGGCTCCCAACCGCCGCTTTCCAGACATCGTCACCCAGCGGCTGATCAAGGCGCAGCTCGCGGGCCAGCCGAATCCCTACTCTGACGACGAACTTACGGCGATCGCGGCCCACTGCACGGAGCGGGAGAATGCGGCCCGCAAGGTCGAGCGCGAAATGACCAAACGCATTGCGGCTGTCGCCATGCAAAATCGCATCGGAGCTATTTTTGACGCCATCGTCACCGGCGTCACACCCGGCGGGACTTTCGTCCGGGCGCTACAGCCTCAAGTGGAAGGCCTGTTGGCGCAGGGATCGCAAGGGGTTGATGTTGGGGACAAGCTTCGCGTCAAGCTGATTCGAGCGGACGTTCAGCGCGGCTACATTGACTTCGCCCGCGCTCAATAAAGATCTTGCCAGCCGAATGGTCATCACGAGAGCCAATACCCGCAAACCAATCCGGCAGATATCCTTCAAGCAGAAGGGCTTGCGGACAAGAAGGTGGGAGACTGTTTGCTGGAGCAACACAACTTAGAGCGGCCTAACTTGGAGTGGCGCAATCTGATTTGCGGCATGATGATTGTCGTCTTGCCTGTGTCCCTGATGGCACAGAGCTCAGATCGTGCGCTGCTCCATAGCGAAGGGGGCACGTGGCTAAATAAGAGTTCTGCCCTTCCTTCCTCTGCTATTTTTCCGGACGACTATATCCAAACCGCAGCGGACCACAGCGCGAGGATCGATGCGGACGGATCGAGTGTTGCCATTCTTCCGGAAACCAACGTGCAATTCCAGGACAATGAACTCGTTTTGGATCACGGCCGTCTGCAGGTAAATACTGTACGCAGGATGAAAGTCCAAGTGGGTTGCATGACGGTTGTTCCTACGACCCTGGACCGCACCCAATACGATGTGATGGATGTGAACGGCAACGTAAAAGTAATCGCCTATAAACACGACGTCAAAATTCAGTATCGCAATTCCCGTGCCGGCGAAGTGAAGGCTAAAGATGTCAAATTCTCGGAAGTGATTGTCCGCGAGGGAGAGCACGCCAGCCGAAACGATCACTGTGGCGGAGCCGACTACGTCACAAACCAGGTGGCCGCAAAAGGGCCGATCGTGAATACTTTGTGGGCCGATGGCGGGGGAGTCGTGGCAGTGGGAGCGATCCTGTGTTATGCCTTATGCCGCGAAGACAATCCGATCAGCGCCGCCCAGCCCTGAGTCCGTCCGTACTTCTGGCGTATGCACCCTCTATTCGCTCCTGCTGGCGGAAGGTTCCGTTCCTGCCGAGGCAATCGGCCCACATAGTCGCCCGGAGCGAAGCAGATAAAACATGTAGCCAACGACCACCAGATTGCCGACCAGAAGTACCGATCGCAAAAGCGTGATGCCGCGCAGCATTTCCCGGATTTCCCATGGAATGAGCAGCGCTCCCGATCCAAAAGCGAACCACTCCGCCCAAGTGCGCTGTTTCCATAGTCCGTAGGCCTCAATGAAACGCAGTGTGGCATATACGAACGCCAGGAACGCAGCTGTCCATAAGCGCGCCGGGGTAACATCGTCCGCGAAATCAAGAAAAAGCTGGGCAAAATGCCGGTCCGTACTGATGTGTAACAATGCCAGCAGGCTTTCCGCGATAACCCAGGCATCCTTGTGGACTAGCAGAATTGCGACGAAACCCACCAGTAAACCGAATGCTCCTTTGAGGAATTCGAAAAAAGCAACCAGCCGCAGAAGGCGTCTCTGCGTCGGAGGTAAACCGATTTTCCTTACTGGCAGGGCCATTGCAGAGTCAATGAACCTCAGAGTAACACGTGAATCTGCGCTTACGTCCGTAACTGGAGTGGCACAGGTCGCAATGGCACTATGGCGGAGTATTCTGGAGAACCGCCGTGAAACACTTCGTGACTTCGTTCTTTTTGCTGGTAGTAGCAGTAGCCTCGATTGCGCAGTCTTCTGAAGTCGCGCCGGCTCCGCAAACGGCCCGACAGGCGCTGATCGAAATGTTTTCCTTCAAAACGCCGGGCACCTTTGTGAGACATTTGCCCGCGGCAACGTTAACCGCATTCGGGAAAATAGAAGCACTCGATAAGCTGCAGCAATTCTCGCTCCTCTCTGGCCAACTACACAGCAGCGGCAAGCAAATTCAAACCTTTGACACCGGATCCGTCCTGCTCACTTCGGAAGATCCCAAGACCGGCCAGAAGGTTGACGTTGTCGTGGAAAGCGATTCACTTCAGGGAGAGGGCGACAATATCGAGCTATCGTTCCAGACTTATAAGGAGAAGCAAGCCCAGAAGACTCCGTTCATGCCGCGCCTGACTTTTGCCATGAAGATGGAATCGGGGGTGTGGAAGCTCAATGAAATTCTGGTTAGCATCCGTCTCCCGCTGGCCGATCCGGATTTCCTCAAGACCATCACGGAAGCGGCCAACGCCCACAACGCAACAGCCGTACCAATGCAAACTCAGACTCCGTTAATGGCCACAAGTCCAGGTTTCGACAATTCAATTCTGGCCGCAATGCGATCGATCCTAACGGCAGAGATCGCCTATCGCGCGACGTATCCCGCAGTCGGCTACACTTGCACGCTCTCTGATCTGGATGGTTTTGGAGGCGGCGAACCCAATGAACATCAAGCCATGCTGATTTCCAGCAGCCTTGCCAGCGGGAAAAAATTCGGCTACGAGTTTGCGCTCTCAGGATGCATGGGCAACCCGGCAATGGGATTCCTGCTTTCCGCCACACCGAGAGGAAATATATTTGGAAGGCGAGCATTCTGTTCCGACAAATCCGGCGCCATCCGTTATTCCGCGGACGGCAACGCCGCCACCTGCCTGGCAAGCGGTATTCCAGCGCAGTGATTCAGTATTGAATCACGTCAGCCCTTCGGGTTACGCACGGCCGAGCGGAGTTCGCTCACGATCTCGCGCGATGCCCGGATGGCCGCCGCATGCTGGTTCACGCTGAAGCTTATGGCTCCCACCCTGGCATGTCCGCCTCCGCCGTAGCGCTCGCAGATTTTCGCCAGGTTCACTACTGGCTCTTGCGGCGCCCAGGGGTTCGAGCCCACTGACACCTTCACCCGAAAACTGCTCTTGCTCAGCCCCACGCTGTAGATTGATTCAGGATGCAGATAATACGGGACAAACTTGTTATAGCCTTCGAGATCCTGATCGGTGATATCGAAAAAGATCGTTCCGTCCGTGCATTCCGACCGCTGCCGAAGTATCTCGATCGAGATTTCATGACGCTTCATCAGTGGCGCCAACAATGGAGCGATAAATGGTTCTTTCAGAATGTCCTCAAGCGGCTTGGTCGCCAGAAGGGGAATCAGATTAGGCACAAACTTCTGATCCGGCGCGGATTCAATCACCATGGTTAGCTTCATGGCCGGAGCTTGCATTTCCACCGCGGTCCTGGCGTCCGAATAAAGCGCGGCGTCGATCACATCCGTCCAATGAATCAAATCCGCGACCGGAGACGGATCGAATCCAAAACGCTGCTGCCCGATCATGGCGATAAAGCTTGTGCAGGATTTAAATGCGGGATCGTAGAACTTTTGGTTGCTCTGGTCGCGCTCAAAGTGCGCGGCGTCCGCCGGAGACAAAAATGCGCTCTCGTGATGATCGAACCACCAGGTAATTTTTGGCGAACTCGAATACTTGAAGTCGACGATGGCGTTTTCATTCCCGTCGAAATGAGATTCGTCGAAAAGTGCTCCGGCGCGGTGTAACAGTCCGGAGAACTCAAAGTCTACATCGCTGCGGATTCGCTCGCGATAGAAACGAGAGAAAAGCGCCGCCGAGGACGCGCCGTCAAAACATTTGTCGTGGTAGAAAACCTTGACCTTCAATCGATTCCCCAGTCTTCCTACAAATTTCCGCGGTCCAACCCCTGCGCCACTGAGCCGCCCAGTAATGAGCCGCGGAGTAAAAGCTAATAGGAATGACAGCTTCGGAGGGGAAAGTCAAGCTCTGCAATGTTAGGTGGCGGGGCAACTCCAGGTGCAACCCTTGAGAACCGGTAGCCATTAAGGGCACGAAGTATCACGAAGGCAATCGATCCGCGGGCGTTTTGTTCGTATGCCTTCGTGGTTAACGGTTTTGTCAGCCCAGGAGAGAATCGAACCTCCCAATACCTACTGGCCAGCCTGCTTTTCCGCCAGGTCTCCGATCACGGGCAGTTTGTACATTTGTCCCTGATTCGCCTTGATCAGCAAAATAATCCAAACGATCAGCGCCCCCAGCGCCACTAAAGCATGCAAAGGGGCGGTAAGCAGGATTAGAAAAGGCACAACCGCCAAAAACGACAACCCAACCTGGATCACAAATACAGCCACCGTGAAGAAAATGCTCTGGAAGGAGTGGAAGCGGATAAACCGGCTCTGGTTGTAAGGCGCAGTCACCAGAAAGATAATCGCAGGAATGAACGTAATATACGCGAGCATCCCCGCCACATTGTCCGCCAGACCGGAAGCGGCGACAACAGGCGCAACCGACGCTCCTCCACCGCAAGCGGCACATGCAGTTGCACCCGCGGGAATCTGGGCTCCGCACATATTGCAAAATGCCATTGGATTTTCCTCGCTTTCACCGTACCAGCAAGAACCTGCGAATAGCTGTCGCGGCAAGGTATCAGAAAGGCATTCTCGAAGCAATTAATGTTTCTGGAATAGATTGAACGTGCGTAGCAATCTCCGATTACCGCTCTGCGAGCTCTCCCAAGAGTGGCAGCTTCAGCATCTCTCCCTGCAAGGCTTTGACTACCAGGACGATCCAAATCACGAACAGCGCCAGGCCTACAAGCATGCAGACGAAGAGCAGCGCCAGTATCGGAATCAACCCGAGTACCGAACCCACAATCCACAGCGTGGCGCCAATCAGCAGGCCGGCCAATAGGAACCCAATACTCTGCAAGGAATGGAACCGCACAAATCGGTTGCTCTTGTAGGGTTCGAGGGAGAGAAAAACAGCCGAGGGAAGCAAAAAGTACGCCAGCGCTCCGCTCACTCTTACCGGCAAGACGCCGACGCTACCCTCTGCACGCTCCAACGGAAGAATTGGCAGTCCGCAATTCGGACAGAATCCGGCCGTATCAGGCATTGCCGTCTCACAGTCGGGACAGTAAATAGCCATGGAGACAGACTAACCCTTAGCCGCCCGCCTTTACCAGAGTTGAGAAAATACATAACTCGCCCGTTGCTTCTGTACTTAGTCGACGCTTCCGCTATAATTTCGAGCACTCATGGATTTCGATCAGCTCATCACTTTTCTTGAAGTTGCCCGGCAACGCAGCTTCTCGCGCGCCGGAGAGAAAGTTTTTCGCTCGCAGTCCGCGGTCAGCGCGCAGATCCGGCAACTTGAGCAGGAGTATGGCGACCGGCTTCTCGACCGTTCCGGCAAGACGGTGAAGCTTACGCCAGCGGGGCAAATCTTTTACGACTATGCCATGCGACTGAAGGCCCTTCGGGATGAATCTCTGGTTGCCGTCGCCGACCATGGACAAACCCCGCGTGGCACTTTGATGGTCGGCGCGAACGAGGCCACGTGCCTGTACGTTCTTCCTGGGGTTTTCGGCGAATATTGCCGCCACTATCCCGAGGTGCAGATCAGCATCTACCGCAGCTTCACCTACAAGATTGTTGAGAAGCTGGAAAACGGATTTCTGGAAGTCGGCGTGCTCAGCTTGCCCATCCAATCGCCCAGCCTGAAGGTGCAGCCCATTTTTCGCGATCGCCTCATGCTCATGGTCAGCCCGACCAATCCTCTTGCCAAGCAAAAGACTGCTCAGGTCGGCGATGCCGTGAAATATCCCTTGCTGCTTCCGAAAACCGGACACACGCGCAGACTTTTGGATAAGCTTTTCCGCGACCACAGCGGCGATTTGAAAATCAGGATGGAACTGCCTAGCATTGGCATGATCAAGAGCTTTGTGGCAGCCGACCTGGGAATTTCTTTGATCAGCGAATCGTTTGCCAAGGATGAAGTCGCTTCCGGCAAGGTCAAACTGGTGGAGCTCGAAGGTGCGGAATTATTTCGAGAACTGGGCCTGGCCTACCGGCGCGACCGCACGCTCTCCGTGGCCGCGAAGGCTTTCATCAGCATCTCCCGGAAACTGGCCACCTACCCTAAAAAGCATGAGACGCCGGCACACTAATATCTTTTCCAAGAAATCATCTTTAAAGTACACAATCAAAGTTCGCAATTAAAGTTTTCATAAAAAATCCCATCGCTTCGTTTTTGCGGTAATATCCTGGCGATGAAACAGTTCAGTTTTTTACCCGCCGATACGAGCGGAGGGACGCTCCTAAGTGCCTGAGCCCGAAAAAGCTGGTTACAACCGCTTTCTCTTGCTGGTAGCCGGACTCGGCGGGTTGCTCTATGGAGTCGACGTCGGCATCGTCGCCGGAGCTCTGCCCTATCTGGAAGCGACCTCGGGACTCAACGCCGGGCAACTTTCCATCGTCGTTGCAGCGGTGCTGCTGGGCAGCGTGATTTCGACCCTGTTTGCCGGAGCCCTGGCCGACTGGATGGGACGCAAGCTTCTCATGATCCTGAGCGGAGTCGCATTCGTCATCAGCATTCCGGTGATTGCTCTGGCGCACGGCTACCAGCCTCTTGTCTTTGGCCGTCTTCTGCAAGGCGTGAGCGCGGGCCTGATTGGCGTGGTCGTCCCGTTGTATCTGGCGGAGTGTCTCGCCGCCGCGGTTCGCGGAAAAGGCACCGCCATCTTCCAATGGCTGCTCACGCTGGGGATTGTCGCAGCGGCCGTGGTTGGCATGTTCTTCAGCATGCGTGTGGATGAAGTCGCCAGGCTGGGAGATGCGGCCAGACTCTTTGCTTTCAAGGATACCGCGTGGCGCAGCATCTTTTGGGTCTCGCTCGCTCCCGGCGTTCTGTTCGTAATCGGTAGCTTTATGGTCGCGGAGTCTCCGCGCTGGCTCTTTCGCCGCGGCAAACGCGAGGCTGCCTACGCCGCTCTGTTGCGTTCTCGCACCACGCCGCAGGCTGACCTGGAACTCGCTGAGATGGAACAGGCCGCGCTCGCGGAAAAAACTTCGAGCCGCGCAAAGATGAAAGAATCGTTGCTGCGCCGCAAGTACGTAATCCCATTTATTTTGGCTTGCGTGATTCTGGCCTGCAATCAGGCTACGGGCATCAATTCCATCATCGGATACAACGCCAACATTCTTTTGCAAAGCGGATTGTCCGATGTGCAGGCTCATTGGGGTTACGTGATTTTCACCATCGTGAACTTTCTCATGACGATGGTCGGGGTGATGCTGGTTGACCGCAAGGGGCGGAAATTTCTGTTATCCCTCGGGAGCGCCGGAGTCATCGTTGCGCTGCTCGCCACCGGCATGCTTTTTCGCGGAACTGAAAAGCAACGCGTGGATTCCAGGGCTTCCATTCAGCAGACTGTAAGCGCCAATCAGGCCGCAAGTATTCTCTACGACCAGAATACGGCCAATACACTTCTCACCGCCGTGGGCCCGGCAGGCAGTGCTCTGATTGGCCATCCCACGTCGCTCATCGTCATCTATTCATGCGGCGATTACCGAGTGGCGAGCAAGGTGGTGCGCTCGGACGATCCCGCTGCTAAGCCAATCGCGATCACTCGCGAAAGCTGCCTGCCGGCGAATAAGGTGGTTGCATTCTTCTCGAGTCCGTTCAGCGATCTCGATGCCTCGCGGCAGGCTCCGCTGACCATCGACAATGCCCTGATCAGCGCGGTCCCCGACGCTCGCAACGGCTGGATGGTGGCGATCACGTTATTCGTTTTCATCGCATTTTTCGCCATTGGCCCCGGCGTGGTTGTGTGGCTGGCGCTCTCGGAATTGATGCCTACCCGCATTCGCTCCAACGGAATGAGCATCGCGCTTCTGATCAATCAGGCCGTAGCCACTGGCATTGCGGGAACCTTCCTTCCAACCGTCGGCAAGTATGGTTACTCCACCATGTTCTTCGGCTTTGCCGCGTGTACGGTGATTTATTTCGTCACCGCCGCATTCATTCTTCCCGAAACCAAAGGCAAGACGCTGGAAGAAATTGAGGCACACTTTGAAGACAATCGAGAGCGGCCGCGTGCGACTGCGATATAAGTCGTTAAAAATAAAGCAGATTCCACCGCGCCAACCTCACCGGTTCGGAATGACGAAGCTTAAACATCAGGAATTGAGGAGCTTCCTGCCGCACCACAAATGGGGCACTTATGAGGACGGCACGATCGGGGGATGGTATGGCACGGGAGTGCCATTTACCGAACTCCTCCCTTCCCTTACTCTCCTACTTGAGCAGCACTTGGGGGAGGGCTGATCAACATACGTCCCAAGACTCAATTGAGTCGGGGGCGTTTTGTTTTGCGGCAAACAATCCCCACTCGCGTCGGCGAGCGCTCTATTCCTCATTCCTCATTCCTTTTGTGAATTCCTCCCGAAATAAATTTTCCGTAATCTCGGTCAGCTAGGGAGGAATGACGAAAAATCGGGGCTACCCCCCCTCCCTTTTTTTTTGAAAGTCTTGCTGGGCGCGGGTTTTGCACAGCTGCCTTGGCAAAATCATGAGATCAAAGATCTTAGATATAGAAATCCAGAAAACAATGGACTTAAATGGCGCGCAATGTGGCTCTCTGCGGGGCGTCCTCTTCGTCCATGATCGCGCGATTTGCGGGCGGGTGTAAGGGCAGATATCACAATGGGCGGTGGAAAAAGGTTGGGTCTGGTTGACCTTAAAGGCAAAATCCAGCCGGGAGATTCCTGGGCCCGCGGGTGAAAACGCGGGCCTTCGGTATGACGCCCGTCGAGAGGTCCGCGGTTTGGAAATCAAACTGACCCACTACCCAAGTGTTTTATCATGATGAAACGTCACCGAAAATCGTGGAGAAGGAGATTTGCTAATGAGGATCTCGCGCGCTCGATGCCTCGCTGCCGTGGTTGCTCTGGCCGTTACTATGAGTTTGAGCTTTGCTCCAGCCGCTTTTGCCCAGGGAATTCTGATTGGGGATGCGAAATCGCAGCCGGAAAGTTTGACCATGGCGCCGGGCGGCGCGCTGATTGTCGGGAGTGCCAGTTCGCCGTACGTCTATAAGGTGCGCCCAGGTTTATCGACAGCGGAGAAGTTTATCGACGTTAGTACGGAGCCCGCGGGGACGTTTTTTTTCGGCATGTTGTCCGATGCCGCCAGCAATACATTGTGGACATGTCAACTGACTCCGGTGCCAAACACCACGCCGCCACAACGGCATACCGCACTGAGAGGTTTTGATCTGACTACCGGCGCACCGAAGATCCGCTGGAACCTGCCCGGAGACAGCAATGTGTGCAACGACTTTACGATCGGACCGGATAAGGCACTCTATATTACTGACACCGTGCCGGGCAGAATCTTTCGGCTGCCGGCGGGAGCATCGAGTGCCGAACTTTACCTGGCGGATCGGACGCTGATGGGCGTGGATGGCATTACATTTTTGGATGGCACGCTCTATGTGAACAATGTGATCTTCAACAAGCTCTACCGTATCCCCGTCGATGCCAGCGGAAAACCGGGGACACTAGTCGATATCTGGATGGACCAGCCAGTAAAAGGGCCGGATGGCATGCGTGCCGCGAACGGTAAGCTCATCCTTGCAGAAAATGGTAGCGGGAAAATCTCCGTAGTCACGGTGAATGGCGATAAGGCAAGCGTGACCGTGATCAAGGAGGGACTCAACACGCCCACCGGAGTCGAACCGGCGGGCGACACGATCTGGATTTCCGAGCGCGGCGCGGGCAAGGCTGTGCCCATCCCTATGCCGAAATAGCTTGCCGCCTAACGGGCCGCGCGAACCATCCCGTGGAGATCAGCCCGAGGCACGTTCGCGCCATTCTCTGGCACAAGGGTGCCATTTACGGTTATCCCGCCTTCCCCTATGCTCCTTCTTGAGCAGCACTTGGGGGAGGGCTGATCAACAAACGTCCCACGACTCAAATCGAGTCCGGGACGTTTTGTTTTGGGGCAAAAAGGCTGCTTAGCGGACGCCGTGATGCATTGTGCATTGCTCGGGGAGCAAGACATCGACCCTTCGGCTTCGCTCAGGGCACGTTACCCGAGGGCGGGCTGTCCCTACATAAGCATTCTGACCGCATCCAACTCGATATAATCAGCCGATATGAATCAGCGATTCGGCATCTTCGCTGCCACTCTCGTTCTGACAATTCCATTTGGCTTCTGCCCCGTCGCCTCAGCCGATGCGCTCCGCGGAACGCTGGTGCATCCGGAAACTTTGCGGGTTGCGCCTAGCGCCGATGCGGCACGCGTGGGCGACGCTAATCGCGGCAACGAACTCATCATCATCTCCACCAGCCGCGACTGGACGCAAGTGGAGGCCATTCTGCGCGCTCCGAGCACTGACGAAGGCGCCACGGAAGAAGAGAGTGAAGGGAAAGCGATCACGGGATGGCTGCAAAACGCAGGCCTGATCATCAGCACAACTCAAGATGGCGACAAGATCATTTTCGGCGAGGCAGCCGATTCCGAAGATGAGGCGAGCCGACGCCGCGGGCGACGAGACGCCGCGCAGGACGCCATGCAACTCTATTACCGCGTGTACGATCTGATGCCGGCTTCGCCGCTGGCTGCCGAGGCGCTCTACCGGGCGGCCGATATCCGCTGGCAGGTTGAACGGTCTGACGTGATGACACGGCCATCCGCACGCGAACGCGATTCCTACATGCGCGGCCAGATGCGGGAAGACTGGATGAAGCTGGTGATCAAGAAATATTCGGGGACCAAGTGGGCCGATCTGGCGGCTTTCCGTCTGATTGAGAACAAGCTCTGTGGGGAGTGGGAGAGTTTATCTAAGTGTCCGGATAAAGAAGCGGACCTCTACGAAAACTACGCGAAGGAGCACCCACAGTCTCCGGCGACCCCGGAAGCTTTGTACGATGCAGCTTGGCGCCGCGCTGCGCTGATTGAGATTTATAAGAACGAGCCGAATCAAAAGAAGGCAGCGGAGTCGAAAGACCGCGCTAACGCTCTGGCCCAGAGGATCATTAGCCAGTATGGGCAGAGCGATTGGGCCAATCGCGCCGAGAGGCTCCTGTTTTACATGCAGAATGGAATCGCAACCTACGGCAATGCCGATAATTTTTAGGGTTTGCCTCGTGGTGAGTCGAATGTGATTCGGTGCTACGACATAAGTGACTCCGTGGATTCCGTAACTTTACGGCAAAGCTTTTCTGCCATACTGTTTTCTTAATTTCTGGAGGAAGATTGAACGATTATCTGCTGTCTTTGATCTTGGGCATTGTCGAGGGCTTGACGGAATTCTTGCCGGTCAGCTCGACGGCGCATTTGCGCATCTCCGAAGCTCTGCTGCACACGTCTGGCTTGGCCCCGAATCTAACGCTCGATAGCGGATACTGGAAGATGTACACCATCGTGATCCAGTTGGGCGCGATTCTGTGTTTGCCGCTGTACTTCCGCGATCGCATCGCCAAGTTCCTTTCGACCTTCCCTCGCGGCGAGCGCGGAGACCGCACTATCTTTACGCATCCGCTCAGCCTGACGATCATTGCGTTCGTGGTTACGGCGATTCCAGCTTTTCTGCTTACGAAGGTGATTGGCAAGCATCTGGAGAGCCTTACGATTATGGGTACGGCTTTGCTGGTTGGCGGAATCGTGATGTGGATCGTCGATGCTGTGAATGCCAAGTCCGAGGCCGCTGGGCCCTCTGCGGGCAGCGGGCGCATTCATACCTGGAGAATGGAGACCATGTCTCTGGCACAGGCGGTATGGATTGGCGCTTGCCAGATTCTCTCCGCGGTGTTTCCTGGAACTTCCCGGTCAATGTCCACGATTGCGGCCGGACAGATTGCCGGGATGTCGCGGGCGGCGGCGCTGGAGTTTTCGTTCTTTCTATCGATTCCAACCATGGTGGTCGCAACTTGCTATGACTTGCTGAAGTCGCTGCGCGGTAAAAATGCGAATCCTATAGGTGTGGCACAGATCGATGCGCATGGATGGGCTGTGCTTGCTATAGGGTTCGTGGTCTCGTTTATTGTGGCCTACGCGTCCGTGGCCTGGTTCATGGCCTACGTGCGCCGACGCGGCTTTGCGCCATTTGCCGTTTACAGGATTGTTATTGGGGCGCTGGTGCTGGCATTTGCGTCGAGGCTGGCGGGATAAGCATGCCGCAATCTAGTCGAGCGTGAGCGCCATTTTGAGGGCGCGGCTCAGTTCTTCTAGCTTTGGGTGCATCAGCGAGCCGACAAAGCGGGTTAGTTGCACTTTGCGGAGACTCACCAGGTTATCGCAGAGGACCCAGCTTTCGTGTTTCAGGCCTTCCTCGATGCCGACCGGGACCTGAGTGGAAAATCCGTGGCCGCGAGTGAGGATGGGTGCGCAGACAACTGTGGGGAATCTGGAATCGATTAGGGTCTGGCGGCTCACAATCACGAAGCAGCGATGGAGTTTAGGATCGTCGCTGGCATGATCACGAGTGGGATGAGAAACGCGGTAGATTTCGCCCCGCCTCATCGGCCAGCCTGCACGCCGTGCCTATATCTGCTGATAGCGTAGGACGTCTTCCACCTCTTCGTTTAGTTCGTCTGCATGTTTATTGATCAGTTCGAGGTCGCGAGCTTCAACCTGAGCGCGCGCCTGCTGGCGCAAGTATTGAGCCAGCACAGCTTCGATGAATGCCGACCGCGATTGCTTTGATCCGGCCAAGCGATCAATACCTGCCAGTACAGCTTTTGAGAGTGTGACTGAAGTCTTCTCTTTCATACTACTAGTATACTACCACGAACTCATTGGCGGCACGAGTAGAACTCGTGCCCTTCCCATTCCGTATTGAGGCACGAGTTCTCCGCAACCTCTGAAGGCATGCCCTGATCCTTACAACTGCACCCGTGGTAGAACTGGGACCGAGGAAGCCAACTGTACACTCCCGGCGAATTCCGCCGTTGCCGTCGCTCCGGCTTCTTGGCATAATAATGAGGCTCTGGCCGATTTGCGCCACAGGATGGTTTTGCCGTCCCGTGGGAAACGGCCCACATGCGTTTTCTGGCAAGCATCTTTGTTCCCACGGGCAACCGGCGGCTGAATGAGCTGATCGGATTCCTGCTGTGCATCTCTGCGCTCCTCCTTTTCCTCGCATTAGCTTCATATTCACCGCTCGATCCCTCGCTGAATAGCGCGTCTGTATTAACCGGAACCCACGCGGCGCGCAACTGGATTGGCGTGGTGGGCGCTCTTATCTCGGACCTGGCATTACAATTCTTCGGCGTTGGAGCTTTTCTACTGCCGGTGTTTCCTGCCATGCTCGGGATTCGCTGGTTTGCCTCGCGAAAGGTTCAGTCGCCTGTGGCGAAGACTCTGGGCGGGGTCTGGCTGGTAGTTTTCGTTCCCGCGCTGCTGGCTCTACTGCCAGGCAATTTGCGTTGGATGAACGTGATGCCCATTGAGGGCCTGATTGGCCGCGTAGTTGGTGACGCGCTCATCCATTATTTGAACATTGCCGGGGCTTACATTGTGTGCGCCAGCGTGCTGGCCGTTGCGCTGTATCTTTCGACTGCCTTCTCGTTTTCTTCCATTCAGCTTTGGGTGCCGACGCGGTTTGCCTTCGTGACTGCACTTTGGAACCGCTATCAGGATTGGCAAGAAGAGCGCAACAAGAAACGGCAACAGAAAGAACTGGAAAAGCGGCGCATTTCGAAGCCGCAGATCAAGACCCAAGTCATTCCCCGGCAGGCTCCTGCGCCTTCTGAACCGGCGGTGCAGCCACGGGTTGCGCAGGAAAGCCGGCGGACTGGCATTGAACGAACACTTGGTTTCGAATCCGCTGAAGAGTCGACGCCTACTGGCGGAATATTGCCGGAACCGCTACCGCAATTAGAAAACATGGTTGAGCCGCAGGTAACGCAACGCGCCGACAGCGAGCATAGAGCCAAAACCACGATGCCGAAGGTTGCGGGTGGATATAAGTTGCCTTCGAGCAGTCTCTTGCAGCGTCCGGACGAACAGCAGGCAGTTGATGCCGGTGAGCTCAAGGTTCTGGCGCAGGTGCTCACAGAAAAGTATGCGGAGTTTGAAGTGCATGGGCAGATCACACAAATCAATCCCGGCCCCGTAGTCACGACGTTTGAATTCAAGCCGGATGCGGGAATCAAATACAGCCGTATTACGAATCTCACGGACGACCTTTGCTTAGCGCTGAAGGCAGAAAGTATTTTGATCGAGCGCATGGCCGGAAAATCGACGGTCGGTATTCAGGTGCCGAACCGGGAGCGCGAGATTATCTGGCTGCGGGAGAACATCGAATCGCATGAGTTTATGGGGCACAAATCGAAGCTGACGCTGGCCCTGGGTAAAGACATCAATGGACGGATTCAGGTCGCCGATCTCGCAGGCATGCCTCACTTGCTGATTGCCGGATCGACGGGCGCGGGCAAGAGCGTGGCCATCAATGCCTTTATCATGTCGATTTTGTATAAAGCGACACCCGATCAGGTGCGCTTGATTCTGGTCGATCCGAAGCGGCTGGAACTGGGAAATTATGAAGGCGTGCCGCATCTATTTACCCCGATTATCACGGAGCCGAAGCTGGCGGCGAATGCGCTACGCAATGCGGTGCGGGAGATGGAACGGCGGTTGAAACTCCTCGCGGCAAAGGGCGTGAGGAATATCGACCAATACAACCGCCTCTTCGAGAACAGCACGCCCAGCCTGTTTGACGAAGCGTCGGACGACAAACCGATTCCCTACATTGTGATCATCATCGACGAATTGGCGGATTTGATGATGCTCGATTCGAGCAATGTGGAAGAGTCGATTACACGCCTGGCGCAGATGGCGCGCGCCGTAGGGATTCATCTGGTACTGGCGACGCAGCGGCCGTCGGTCGATGTGATCACCGGATTGATCAAGGCAAACTTCCCGGCGCGGATTTCCTTCCGCGTAGCCACCAAGGTGGATTCGCGTACGATTCTCGATTCGAATGGAGCCGAGGCATTATTGGGCAAGGGCGACATGCTCTACCTGCCTTCTGGATCGGCGCGGGTGCACCGCTTACATGCTCCGCTGGTCACGGAAAAAGAGATCGCGGCGGTGGTCGAGTTCTGGAAGCAACAAGGCGCGGCGGAGTACCAGCAGCAATTCCTGGAGGCTCCGAAGGAAGAGCGCGAGGGTGGTACGGCTGGTGGCAGCGAAGGATCAGGAGAATCCGGCGAGGACGATCCTCTCTATCAAGACGGAGTCAAGCTGGTGATCGAGTTTGGCAAAGCTTCCACTTCCCTGCTGCAACGACGGCTGCGCATCGGATATGGGCGAGCCGCGCACCTTATCGACCTCATGGAGCAGGATGGGATCGTAGGAGCAGCGGACGGCCCGAAGCCGCGAGAAGTATTGAAGCGGCCGGACTGGATTTCTGAGATCGAAGAAACCATGCGGTAGACCCGGCATTCCTTTTGGTCCTAACTTTCCAGCCATGCCAAAACGCCATCTTCGCGTGTTGCAATGGATCGGCGCTGCTCCTGTGATCGCGGTATGCACGCAATGCAATCAGGAATTTAAGGTTCCCGTTGCCGCACTGAAGCGGGTCGCGGAAGCGCAGCAGAACCTTACGGTTCAGTTTGCCGAGCACAAATGCGAAGATCAATAATGCGAACATCGATGCAAAAATTACGAGCCCGATCCATTGGGCTCATGATTTGTTGAAGACGATTTATCGGCGGGCTGTTCCCCTTCGGAGTGTCCGGTAAGACGCCGTTCTCTAGACTGAAATCGGCGATTGATTTCGCTGACCAATTCAAGGAGCTTTTTAGGGTCTTGCTCCACAGCGGCTCGCTCGCAAAGGGACATCCATGTTTCTTCCCCTCGAATTTTCTCATGCAGCGCCAACCGCAGTTCGGAAACAATAGGTTCGATTTGGGCCGGTTTGGTCGCGGCCAACGCTTCGGAGCACAACTCCTGGATACGCTGCTTAGGATTTGTCATGCTCCGTTAGATGAGGAATGCGTTCGCGGTTGCGGTGCGGGAAAGGCTGTAAAACCAAGCAGCCGTGCACCAATATGGAACCGCGGCTCCACGGTGGCAACTTCTGGAATGGCTTAGAACTCGCTAAAAATTACCTTATGAGACAACCCGATCCGGAGTACGCCCAGACAGAAAGAGATTCCCTTCGGCTGCGCTCAAGGCTGGTTCTCGCGCGATAGAACCGCACTTCGGAATGACAAACTTTCTAGTGACAAGAAGTCGAGCTTTGCTCGATGGAAGCCAAGGGCGGCGGTCCCTACGTGGGTTTCTAGGAATAATTGCCGGGGCCGCGAGGCGAGCCGCACTCTTTCCACAATTTTTCCCAATTCCACATCCTGGAGGTGATCTGATTCGGCAAGGGAAAACCGAGTTGGTGGGTGAGCATGCAGACCTGGCCGCGATGGTGGGCCTCGTGAGAAATCATGTAGCAGAGCATTTCCGGGCCAACCGGCCATGGTTGCGCCCAGCCGTCCCTGAGAAATTTCTCGATGGGGTGTTTAGAGTTGTCGAGGGAGTCAGCCAGCATTTGTGTGCAGCCAGCGGCACTCTGAGCCAATGCCGCACGAGCTTGCCGCGGCGTGCAACCCATGCGGTTCAGCTGTGCAGGAACTTTCAAGTGCGGAGCGGTAAGCCTGATCCATTTGCAGCGGACATTGTGCATGTGGGTGAAAATCACCGCGATGCTGCGAGCCCTCCCGGGCGGCTGGGCACGCCACACGGAGAGGTCGAGATTTTCGATGAGAATCTGATTAATGCGATCGTTGGCGGCGAAAATCTGGACGGCGGCACGGGCGAGTTGATTGTGAACCTTTGTTCGAGGCGTAGCCACGGTGCGGTGCTCCTGGGCCAATGATAATTCTGGGAGGTACGCAGGAGGAAGTCTGGTAGCGAAAGTTGCATAGGTCCTTCGCGCAGAAGACACGCTCAGGATGACGATGGGTTGGTATGCATGCGGTCCAACTAGTGATTTTCTGGTTTGCGCCAGGCGCGAAGGTTTACTCCGTAAAGCGCGATGCAAAACAAGTTGGCGGGAATAAAGCCGAATTGCGCAGTGCGCAGGCCGATCAGGCAAAGGATCACGCTATTCACGCCCGCCAGGATCCATCCCTCCCAGCAGCGACGGCCTACAAGAATGGTGGAACCGATGGTAAGAATGCACGACAAGTAATCCAACCTGAGCAGCACTGCGCCTCCTATATGAAATGAGTATGCAGCATGTTAGGTCGAGTTTTAAGTAACGAAAGTCATCCTCCAATTGAGCGGCCTTGGTCGGATAGAATTCTTGGGCGAGGTTTGAAATGAAAGTGCTTACGGAGTATTTGAAGTTTCATACCAAGACGCACCGGGCTTATGTGCACATCACGCCGCAGGTGGAGGAAATTGTTCGCAAGAGCGCTGTCAAAGAAGGGATGGTGTTGGTATCCGCCATGCACATTACCGCCGGCGTTTATGTAAACGATAACGAGAGCGGATTGATCGAAGACATCGACCAGTGGCTGGAACATCTGGCGCCCTTTCGCAAGAATTATAAACATCATGAAACCGGCGAGGATAACGGAGATTCGCACTTGAAAGCTTTGCTGATTCATCATGAGGTGATCGTCCCAATCACTGCGGGGAAACTGGATCTGGGGACGTGGCAGCGGATTTTTTATGCCGAATTCGATGGCCAGCGCGACAAGCGTGTGATTGTGAAGGTGATGGGGGAGTAGAACAACGACCACGCTCAGAATTCCAAATTCATGCATCTCCCAAGATGAACGTAGTGTCCTAATTTCGCTTGCTCCGGTCCGTCGATCATCGGACCTTTGTCATCCCTCGCTTCGCTGGGGATGACAAAGCTGACGACTGATGCCGATGGTGGATGAGATTAGGACATTAGCAAGATAAAAGTCGGCTTGCGAGGAAGAGGACGAATCCGTACTATCGAGGGCTACAGTTTGCGACCGGAAAAGTCACTGGAGGACGAATGAGCGCCGATGAGCTGCAAGAGTTGGAGGAGCATGCGGAACACGCGCACCACGATCCAAGCCTGGCGCCGGTCTCGTTGACCATGGCGGTTTTGGCCGTGGTTGTGGCGGTAATCACGCTGCTGGGACATCGGGCGCACACCGAAGAAGTTGTGCTGCAAGCCAAGGCGTCCGACCAGTGGGCCTATTACCAGGCAAAGAATAGCCGCGAGCACGAGGATGAACTGTTCGCCGACTTCAGCTCTTCCGTGGCCAGCAAAGACGCCGTGGAGTTGGACAAATTCCGGGAGAAATCGGCGCAGGAAGCGGAACGGTACAAGCAGGAAAAAGGAGAGATCCAGGACGAAGCCAAAAAGTTAGAGCGCGAAGTGGCGATGGAACGCAACCGCGCCGACCGCTACGATCTTGCCGAGGTCTTTTTGGAGATCGGCCTAGTGATTACCTCAATTACTTTGCTCTCCGGAAGACGCGTGTTTTGGCATCTAGGCATGCTATTTAGCATTGTGGGCATTGTTGTGGCCGTGGCCGGCGCACTGATTCATTGACGCCTACAATGCACCGGTGCGGCGATGCGGCGCGCGATACCCCATCCCCATGGAAATGTGCCGAGCTGCATCCTTCAGGGACTCCACGATCGCGGGCATAGTTTGGGGGCTGACTTGCTGCGTCGTTCCGCTTAGGCCCAGGGCGGCCTCAATCAGGCCGCGGTCATTGAACACGGAAGCGCCCACGCAGCGCGCGCCTAAATTGTTCTCTTCATCGTCCACGGCATACCCCTGGGTGCGGACTTTGTCGAGCTCTTTCAGCAGTTTTGGAAGTGTAATTATGGTTTTTGGCGTGCGTTTTTCCATGCCGGCTTTAGAGATGATTCGCTCCAACGCATCCTGCGGGATATGGGCAACCAGGGCCTTGCCGACGCTAGTTGCATGCACGCGCATACGGCGTCCCACCCAGGTATCCATACGGATAAAACTTTCCGGCTCAACTTTTTCCACATAGACTGCTTCAGGCCCATCCAGAATGGCCAGATGGCTGGTGAGTCCGGTTTGGCGGGTGAGATGGCGCATGATGGGCAATGCCACGCCGCGCACATCCAGGTCACTCAAAGCGCCGCGGCTCAAGCTGAGGATTTTCAACCCCACTTTGTATTTTCCTGAGTCGGCACGAGTCAGGTAATTCTGCGCCTCAAGAGTGCGCAGGATGTAACTGGCGGAACTCTTCGGAATCTGAAGTTTACGGCTGATCTCGGCGTTGCTCAGGCCTTTCGACTCCTGGGCAACAGCCTCCAGTATGGCCAGAGCACGTTCGACGGCGGCGGAAGGAGAATCGGCAAGGGACATCTTCGTCCCATCGTAGCAAAACTGTAGCCGGACAATAAAATGAATGTATGTTCATCCTGTTGAACATTGGTCTTGACGCCATTATTTACCTGGCTTACTCTCCGGCAGTATTGTGAATATGTGTTCAGTATGGTGAACACAGACTGAAAAGGTTCCGGAGACGAAATATGGCGACTGTGATCGGCTTACCTCAGACTTACGGTTGGTTACACCCGATGAATACCGCTCCGCGGGGATTCGACGCGCAAAACGATTTACCGCTCGGATTCTGGGAATTCTTCCGGCCTCTCCACAACAGGTTCACACCCCGGCAGCAGGTTCTGGCCGCGGAGCGCAAGCAAATACTGCAGGCCGCACTGGAGGGTACAAAGCCGACATACCGTTTCCCTTCCGACACGGTTCGCAATGGCTGGAAGATCACTCTGCCACAATGGTGCCAGGATCAGCGCAATCAGATGACGGGACCGGCCGACGATGCCGCACTGTGCGTAAAGATGTTGAACTCGGGCGCGCCCGGGGTGATGCTCGATCTGGAAGACTCCTGCGTGAATGAGTGGTCCCACCATGAGGCTGGAATCGCCAACATCATCGCGGCACTGCATGGCGAACTGACCTACTACGACAAAAAGCGCCAGCAAGAGATCTCAATAAACCCCAGCGACGCGGTGATCTTTACACGGCCACGCGGGTTGCATCTGACTCAAGCCGGGCTGATGAAGAACGAACTGGTTTCGGCATCCTTGTTCGATGTGGCAAGAGTATTTTTTGGGATCGATCCTGCAAAGCTGAGACACCCTCTTTGTTTTTACATTCCGAAGTCGGAGGCGGCGGAAGAAGCGTTGTGGTGGCGCGACCTGTTTCAGGCTCTTGCCGTCACACGCGGTCTTCCGAGGGATTGGATCAAGTGCATGGCGCTGGTGGAATCGCATCCGCTGGCCTTCCAGATGGAGGAATTTGTTTACCACCTGCGCGAGCACATGATGGGCTTGAACTTAGGCCGATGGGACTATATGGCTAGTTTGATCCACTTCAATCTTGACGATCCCGCATGGGTGTTGCCGGATCGCAATACGATCCCGCACGATGTCGCTTTTTTTCAGAACCTGAGAGAACTGATGCCGGAGGTCTGTCATCATCGCGGGATTCTGGCGATTGGTGGAATGACGGCACTCTATCCCAGCCGGGAAGATGCCGCGCTGAATGCCCGAGCGTTGGCAGCGCTGCAGAAGGACAAGAAAAACGAAGCGGATTGTCTGATGGATGGAGCGTGGACCGGACACCCCGATCAGAATGCCATCGCCGTGGCCCAATTCCCTCACCCAAACCAGCTTCGCTCGCGGCCAAAGAATGCCAGCCGGTATCCCGATCTTCGGCCTGCGCCCCTAGGCGTAGGTGAGCGCACGGTAAAAGGTACCCGAGAGGCGGTGCGAACGGTGATTCGCTATCGGGACGGCGTCTTGCGCGGTAATGGAGCCAGTCTGCTCGATGGCTATATGGAAGATCTGGCGACCGATCGAATCTACCGTCTGATGATTGCTCAGCGAATACGTCACCGGGATTTTCCTTTCGTTACAGACGAACACGGAATGAACCGGAAACACACAGCGGAATTTGTAACCGAGCTGTTTAACGAAGAACTGGACCGATTGCTGCGAGAACTGCCGTCCGAGGCAAGCGAAGAGGATCGAGACCGCTTGCGCCGGGCCCGCGAAACAAGTGAAGCCATGATCGCGAGCGGAGAGTTCGATCCGATTTAGCGAATGCGTTTTAGCGCCCCGCGCCTAAATCCAACTAAGGAGAAGTTGATATGAGCACGAAGGATGCAAATGAGATCACAACTATAGAGGGGCAGCGCACCAAAGAGCTTCTACTGAACGAGCAAGAACGAACCGCGCAACAGGCATTGGCCCAGGAATGCATGGAGTACGAATGGGCGCACAACCCGCGCTGGAGTGGGGTCAAGCGTCCCTACACGGCGGAAGACGTATTGCGGCTGCGAGGATCCATTCACATTGAACACACTCTGTCCCGCCTGGGCGCGGAACGACTTTGGGACTTGCTGCAGTCCAGCTCTTACGTGCATGCGCTCGGTGCCATGACCGGCAATCAGGCGGTGCAGCAGGTGCAGGCGGGATTGAAGGCGATTTACGTGAGTGGCTGGCAGGTTGCCGCGGATGCGAACAATGCGGGCCAAATGTATCCCGATCAGAGTCTGTATCCGGCGGATAGCGTGCCCAATCTCTGCCGGAGTATCAATAACGCCTTGCAACGCGCCGATCAGGTACATCACTCCGAGGGTAAGGTTGCGCCCGGCCAAACCTGGTTTGCGCCACTGATCGCGGATGCGGAAGCCGGGTTCGGGGGAACTTTAAATGCGTTCGAGTTGATGAAAGGAATGATTGAAGCCGGGGCGGCATGCGTGCATTTTGAAGATCAGCTTTCATCGGCAAAGAAGTGCGGACATCTTGGCGGAAAAGTGTTGGTTTCGACCAGCGAAGCAGTGCAGAAGTTAGTGGCTGCGCGGCTGGCCGCCGACGTCATGGGAGTGTCCACTCTGGTGATGGCTCGAACCGATGCCAACAGTGCGTATCTTCTGACCAGCGACGTTGATGCTCGCGACCTGGAGTTTTGCACGGGCGAGCGCACCCCGGAAGGCTTCTTTCGGATTCACGGAGGCATAGATTCCGCCATCGCACGCGGATTGGCTTATGCTACCTACGCGGATCTGCTCTGGTGCGAAACTTCCGAACCGAACCTGGAGGAGGCGCAGAAGTTTGCAGATGCGATCCATACGCAATATCCGGACAAAATGCTGGCGTATAACTGCTCCCCAAGCTTCAACTGGAGAAAAAAACTGAATCAGGAAACCATCGCACGCTTTCAGTCCGAACTGGCGGGCATGGGATACAAGTTCCAATTTGTAACTCTAGCCGGATTCCACGCGCTGAATCTCAGCATGTTCGAACTGGCGCGGCAATATCGGGATAAGGGGATGGCGGCCTATTCGGCTCTACAGGAAAAAGAATTTGCCAGCGAGCGTGAATACGGCTATCAGGCAGTTAAGCATCAGCGCTTTGTGGGAACAGGATATTTCGATCAGGTGCAGCAGGTGATCAGCGGTGGCCTGGCATCGACAACTGCGCTGGAGGGGTCGACGGAGGCCGAGCAATTTTCTCCGGGAGTCAAAAGACTGAAATCCTCGAAAAAAGCTTCGCCCTTAACCGCGGGTCTGAAGTCCGACCTGCAGGAACGGTTCCCGGAAATGCCGCAGGAGGAAATGCTCCAGCCCTCCGGAGATTAGTCTTGGGGGCCAATGCATTTTACTGTCGGGACTGATATTCCGATTCATCGCCCTCTTTTTCTTGGGCATCCTTTCCGCAGAGTTACAGTGTTCCCCCTATTTCCCCGCCATTTTGTCGGCTTACGATGTTGTTAGTAACACACTGATTAACTGTGGAGGCTGAAGTGGTGGCGGAACTTACATATCGGAATGAAACTGCCCGCATGAGTCGCACCGACTGGGGAGCGATCTGGGCTGGGCTTTTTACTTTTGTTGCCATCTGGTCGGTGTTTGGTCTGTTGGGGATGACGCTTTTCGGCAACGCGGCAAATCCGGGTACAACCAATCCTAATGTAACCGGAGCAATGGGTTTTGGCGCGGGGATGGACATCTGGGCAGTGGTCTTAACGATTATCGCAATGTATGTCGCGGGCCGTGCAACGGCACACTTGGCCGCTGTAGAGGATCGCCGCGATGCCGTGCTTTATGGAATGGTCGTGTTCGGATTATCGATTGCAGCTGTGATCCTGCTGGTGATTATTGGGGCCGCGGGTATGAATGGCAGCGTTACCGCTGACGGAGGCACGCACATTCAGTCCGCGCTCAATACATTTGTCAGTTGGGGATGGAGCGGCTTTATTGCTCTATTCTTTGGATGGCTGGCGGCCATGGCAGGAGCTTTGTCCGGGGCAGTGAAAAGGACTAAACCGGAGCGTTCGGTGCAACCGATTCGGCCGGCTGCCTAAGCGATGCGATTGCGAAGTTTTTGGGCCAATGACATTTCGGGTGAATGACATATGATCGTTTTGCTCTTTGCCCTGATGCTGGGCCCGTCCGATGCTCCCCCGAATCGTAGTAATGCCGATGAAATTATCCAAAAGTCCGTTCAGGCGATTAACCATGATTGGGAGGCCGCACCTCAGTTCGAATGCTCCGAACGCGATCGAGATCGCAGCGGAACCAAGACTTATGAAGATCTGATGATCGCTGGTTCGCCTTATCAAAAATTGGTTTTGATCAACGGCAAGCCGTTAGAGCCGGCGCGAGCAGCGGATGAAAAGAAGAAACTGGAACAAGCGATTTCGGGGCGGCAGGGCGAGTCCGATCAACAGAGAGCGCAACGAATGGCAAAGTACGAGGCCGATCAGAAACGCAACCATCTGATGATGGAACAGATGACGAAGGCATTCGACTTTAAGCTTGCCGGAGAGACAAGATTAGAGGGTCATGAAGTCTACGTTCTTAAAGCCACGCCGCATAAGGGATATCGACCGCCGAATATGCAGGCTCAGGCGCTGACCGGGATGGAAGGAAAGCTGTGGATTGATGAAAGTAGTTTTCAATGGGTAAGGGTCGAAGCCGAGGTCATACATCCCGTGTCTATTGAGGGTTTCCTGGCCAAGGTGGAACGAGGAACGCACTTCGAAGTGGAAAAAGGCCCAGTGGCCTCCGACGTTTGGTTGCCGAAGCATTTTTCCATGCGATCGCACGCGAAAGTTCTTTTCCTTATTCCTCATGATGGCGAGGAAGATGACACCTGGTTTAATTGCCACAAGACTGCCACAGTACAGAAAGCAGCTGGCCAATAGAGCGGTTGGCCAAAAAAACATCAACTACAAAGGTTACGAAGTATCACAAAGGAAATCGTTTCTTCGTGTTTCTTCGTGTAGCTTCGTGGCCTTTGTGGTAAGGGCTTTCAAAACTGACCAAGCACTGACCTCCTCCTGCATTGCAGGATGTTCCCGGACAAGATAACATTAGATCGCAATCCAGTCAGCAGCATCTTCGCTTTGGCAGGATCATGGATTGCGGGAATTCGCTTACCGTGGAACCCCTCACAGCTGGTTTTTTGGCCGCGGTAACTTGGAAGTGCGGAAGTGGTGGAACTGGCAGACACACCATCTTGAGGGGGTGGCGCCGAAAGGCGTGGGGGTTCAAATCCCCCCTTCCGCACCAAGCCTCAGTTGTTCTCCGCCCAGCCTTGCCGATTCCCCTAGCTGGGCAACACTTTTGGACGGAAGGGCGTGCAGTAGTTCAAGGAACGTGGCGTTGGTCCAACCAAATCCGATCACGTTGGCCGCATAGCCTGCTGTAACGTTGGTTTCGGAAGAACGGGTCACTACGTTGTATTTTTCACGAATCGTTTTATCGCGCTCGAAATTCTGCAAAATCATCGAAAGAAAATCGATCGAGATTCGATCCGCGTCGGCGTTGTATCCGTAACGGCGCATGCCTTCCACGGCAAGCAATTGTAGAGGAGCCCAGCCAAAGGGGTAATCCCACTGACCTTCTGTCTGTTCGAGACTGGTGACGATACCGCCGGGCGCTTCGAATAGATGCAGATTCTTCAGGACGGCTCTGGCCTGCTCAGGAGTGGCTAGCCCAGCCCATAGCGGGTAAAAAGTTGTGGCATAGCGATAGGTGGATCGCTGCGCACTGTCGAAGTTGTAATCGAAAAAGAGGCCCTGGCGTTGATCCCAGAAATATTTATTGATCGATTGCTTCCGTTTCTCCGCAAGTTCCTGCCAGTGAGCGGCCTCAGCGTCTTTGCCGAGCAGGCGAGCCAATTCTGACAGATCGCGCTCGGTCTTGAAGAGAAGACTGTTCAAACATACGGGAGCGTAGTGGTGAGTGGCTGCGCCGTAGGGTCCGAAGCGAAACGAGATATCAAATCCCGATTCACGCATGGACCGGTCGCCTTTGTAGTAATCGGGCTTGAGCTTGACTAGGTATTTTTCACAGGACGGATCGGATTGGTCTGTGCCGCAGACGCGCACGGAATAGGCGCTACCGGAGGCTTTGCCTGATGGGGCTTTCGAGGCTTCCTCATAGTCGGTAATGGTATTCGGCAGACTGGGGTGGCGCAGAAAATATGCCGCTACTTGCAGGTAAATATCGTTTTCATCCTGCAAAGCTTCGGGCGCCGGACCTTCGCCAAAATCATAATAGCGGGAGAGGCCGGTGGTGCCGGCCAGATGTTGCGCCTCGGTCCACATGGCATGATCGCGTTTGACGTAGGAATAAGCTTTCTCCAGCCAGGCGCGATCGTCTTGCCGCCCGGATTGCAACGCCGCGTGAACCGCGATGACCATGGAACTGAGAAATGGAGGCTGGGAGCGCGTCAAATAATAAGTACGATTGGCATTCAGGACTGCGCCATAGTTTTCGATTTCATAGAAAAAGTTTTCCACCATGCCGCGGGCCAGGTCGACCCGTCCGTCGCGCAACAGGCCGAGAATAATGAAATAGCTGTCCCAGCCATACATTTCATTGAAGCGGCCGCCCGGAACCACATATTGGTTTGGAAGGTAGAGCAATCCAGAGGGCTCGATGGATTCCACCTCTGACGATCCCAGATGGTGAATCATTTCAGGAAGATGGGTTACGGTGATCTTGCAGTTGCGCTCCATGGTTTCGATATCGGAGGGAGTTGCGATGCCAGCAGGAACGTAAATCACCGGCGGGGTGGAAAGTTTAGGGTCCACGACTGCGCGGCACGAGCTGGTTGATCGGGTAAGTGAATCCCATCCGGCATGGATATAGGAGAGGATCCCGTCCAGGCTGCCGCCGGGAATGGGCGACTGTACTTGGGGGGAGGCGGGTGCCGACAGGACTAACAGGAGTATGGCGCAGCGAAAACGGATTGGCAGGTTGCGAGTTAATTTGAAAAACATCGTCCCTCAGGGGCTAAAGCCTGCATTGAGAACTAGCCGCTTATCACAGCGGTGAACTGCTGCGCCACCCAAAATTATGTGCAAAGTCGGGTTTCCGCAAGCTGCGGAGGCATGCCCGTCCAAAGTAAATTCAAATCGATCCACCACCGCCCAGGCAAATCCCCCTGTTTTTTCGGCTGTATTCATCGTACAATACACACGTCTGCTTCCGGCGTCTGCGCTTGGCGGTGTTTCGGGCGGTTTGGATACAAAATCACAACGGCATTATTCTGAAGAATTTAGGACTCGATGATTATTCTTGTAACGATTGTGCATGTGCTGGTATGTCTGTTCCTGATTATTGTGGTTCTGTTGCAGAGCGGTAAGGCGGGGGATATTTCCGCGGCTTTCGGCGGACAAGGCAGCCAAGCTGCATTCGGTCCGCGGGGCGCGGCGACCGCGCTCTCCAAAGCCACTACCATCTCGGCGGTTCTGTTCATGCTGACGTCGGTGACTTTGTCCATCAATGCAATTAAGCACGGCAGCGGACCCCAGTCCGTTTTACAGGGCGTGAAGTCTGGTCCGGCGAAGAGCGCGCCTGCTACGCCTGCGCCCGCGAATTCTGCGCCGGCGAATCCCACACAAAAATAACCGTCTTCACAGCGTTCCTTCGCCAGTTTGTATGGCACCGGTTGTATGGCAATGGTTGGTTGCTGGATTGCGGATCGCGCGTTAGGGGTTTTGCCGTAATTGTAATCAGCTGAACCCGGTGCTACCATCCGATTAGGAGTCCAGGAAGGAGAAATCGCAATGGCAGATCACGATGGAAGTGGTTTCGTATGGTTTTTGGCGGGTTTGGGGTTGGGAGGGCTGATTGGAGTGTTGTATGCCCCGAGAGCCGGAAGTGAAACTCGCGAGGAGTTAATAGCGCGCGCCGAACAGGGGCGCGAGTACGTCCGTAGCCGGGCCCGCGAAGCCAAGGAGCAAGCTGCCGGCTGGGTGGATAAGAGCCGAGATACGATGAATCAACAAAAGGATCAGTTCCGCGCCGCTTACGAGGCGGGTCGACAGGCCTATCAGGAAGCAACCTCCGAGGCCGCGCCGTCTAACAAAGTCTAGCGGTCAATACGGAGGCTTATTAAGTTTGAAGCACTCTTAACAATTAGGCCCTCTCAGGAGCTCTCGTGCCATGGAAAATCTCCTCACCATTTTTATCGTCGTGACGGCTGCTGCGGTTGTGCTCCAGGCGGGCATTCTGGTGGCTTTGTTCTTGACTTTTAAGAAGGCAGTCGACACGGCTTTGCCATCGATTCAATCGATGAACCAGATCATCACCGACTTGCGCCCCAAGGTGGAGCAGATCGCTGAAAATGTGGTGCTCTTGCAGCCTAAGATCGTCCCGATTGTCGATGCCATGGTGGAAGCGCGGCCGAAGATAGAAAAGCTTGTTGAAAATCTGGTTGAAACTACGAGCCAGGTTCGCTCCGAAGTGCAGCGCGTGGACGCCACCGTCAACGACCTAGTGGATCGGGCGCGGCTGCAAGTGATACGAGCGGATGAGATGCTGACCCGCACTTTCGACCGGGTGGAGCACACGTCTGACGTGGTCACGAAAACCGTGGTATCGCCGGTGCGGCAGGTATCCGGCATTGTGCGCGGCGTTACGGCAGGGGTGGAATTTTTCCTTGGCAACCGGAGCCGCAAGAATGGCGATAGCAGAAGCGTGCGCAGGCCTGTGCCTCAGGATGAGATGTTTATCTAAGGTTGGGCTGAGCTCGACTTGCGTTCCCCTGCTCTACTTGCATTTCTACCCGTAGAGTAGGCCAACTTGAACGGCTATTCGATCAACGCTTATTCGATCCAACCGCCGCCCACCACAATATCGCCGTCGTAGAATACGGCCGCTTGGCCGGGAGTGATGGCGCGCTGCGGCTCAGCAAAAGTGACCAGAACTTCGCCGGAGCCGATACTTTCTACTATTGCCGCAGCCGGCTCATGGCGGTGCCGTATCTTCACCGAGACGCGAATTGGCGCCTCGACGTCACGCACCGAGATGAAGTTGACCCGCCGCGCACGAAGGCTCCGTGAATACAGATCTTCCTGACCTCCGACAACCACCTGCTTGTCGGCGCCGTTGATCTGGATCACGTAAAGCGGCGATCCCGTTGCAACGCCTAATCCCTTGCGCTGACCGACGGTAAAGTTGTGAATTCCGGGGTGCTCCCCGATCACTTCCCCGCTCGTGGTTACTAATTCGCCTGCGGTTTCCGGTAAAGCTTCACCACTCTCCGCCAGGTAGGCGTCAATGAAGCGCTTGTAATCGCCTCCGGGGACGAAACAGATTTCCTGAGAATCAGGCTTTTCGGCCAGCGCCAGCCCGTGCGCCCGGGCTCGTTCGCGAACTTCAGGCTTGGTCATTCCGCCCAGAGGAAAAAGAGTCCGGCTGAGTTGTTCCTGAGTCAAGCCGAACAGAAAGTACGTTTGGTCCTTGCTGCGGTCTGCGGGGCGCTTCAGCAGCCAGCGGCCGCTGGCGTCGTCATACTCCACGCGGGCGTAATGGCCGGTAGCCACGCAATCGGCGCCAATTTGCTGCGCGACTACGAGCAACTGATCGAACTTCAAATGATTGTTGCAAAGGCTGCATGGAATCGGGGTGCGCCCCGAAAGATACTCGGCCACGAAGGGGCGTACGACTTCCCGCTCGAAGCGCTCTTCGTGATTGACCACATAGTAAGGAATGCCGATGTGCTCGGCGACCCGGCGGGCGTCATAAACGTCGTCAAGGGAGCAGCAGCGGCCGGTCACGGCCTCAGGCATGCCCTCGTGTCCGGCCATTCGGCGCTGGTTCCAGAGCTGCATGGTGAGACCGATAATGTTGTGCCCTTCGGCGCGCAGCATGGCCGCGACGGCGGAAGAATCTACACCGCCTGACATGGCGACCGCGATGGTCTTTGGTTGCACCTTCGGTTTTATCTTCGGCTCTGACATGCTAAGAATGAACCGCCATTTTCCTGTAAGTGTGAGAGGAGGTGGGGGATAGTTCCCGCAAGCGCGCCACTACCTCGGGAACGAGAGCCAGCGCAAGATCAATCTCTTCGGAAGTATTTTGCTTACCCAGGCTGAAGCGTATGCTGGCGCGGGTGCGGTCCGGTCGTAATCCCATGGCAGTGAGCACGTGCGAGGGCTCAAGGGCACCGGAAGAACAAGCAGCGCCGGTTGACACCGCCAAGCCTTTTAAGTCCAGCGAGATCACCATCGACTCGCCATCAATGTGATCGAAATAGATGTTCGATGTGTTCGGAACGCGAGGCGCATCCACGCCATTCACGCCCGCATCCTCGACCTGAGCAAGAATTCCCTGCTCCAGCCGGTTCCGCAAGCGGGCCGTTGTTTCGTTATCGCCGTGCGCGAATGCTTCCATTGCCAGTTCGGCTGCTTTGCCGAGGCCAACAATTCCGGGCACATTCTCGGTTCCGGCGCGGCGTGACCGTTCATGCCGGCCTCCGTAGAACAGCGGTTGAAGATGCGTTCCTTTCCTTACATAAAGTGCGCCAACCCCCTGAGGAGCGTGCATCTTGTGGCCCGAAATTGAAAGGGCGGTGCAGCCGATGGACTTCACATTGATCGGAATTTTCGCAGCTGCCTGTACGGCATCGACATGAAAATATGCATTGGCTTCGGCGGCAATTCTTCCAATTTCCTCGACCGGCTGCACGACTCCGGTTTCATTGTTGGCCAGCATGATTGAAATCAGCCTTGTATTCGGCTTCAGAGCGCGGCGCACGTCGTCAGGATCAACCAGGCCGCGGCTGTCCACGGAAAGGTACGTGATTTCAGCGCCATTGTCTTCTAAATGCTTGCAAGAGTGAAGCACGGCGTGATGCTCGATCTTCGAGGTGATGATGTGGACACGATTCCCGGCCGTCGTGAGGCCGACAATCGCCAGGTTGTCGCCCTCCGTGCCCCCGCTGGTAAAGATAATCTCCTGTGGGATGGAACCCAGAAGCCTTGCGACTGAGTCACGCGCCCGTTCGACAGCCGCACGCGATTCTTGTCCATTCCGGTGAATCGAGGAGGCGTTGCCAAAGTGCTCGAGAAACCACGGGTGCACAGCCTCGAATACCTCCGGCAGAACCGGGGTGGTGGCATTGTTGTCGAGGTAAATGCGCCGTGTCATCTCCTCTATTCTACCTTTTCTCTGGCAGCGTTAGAGGATCGTAAGGGGAACTGCAAAACCGCTAACCACCAAGGGCACGAAGGTACAGAAAGGAAGGCCAAAGAAATAATGGCGCCCTTTCGGGCGCCTGCGTGGATCGCTTAACGGCCTGGCTCTTCGCAGCTAGCCGCGTTTTTCCATGCCAACGTATTTGTTTGGGTATTCGGGCCCCAGATAGTCTGCTCGCGGACGAATGAGGCGATTATCGTCAAGCTGTTCAATCACGTGCGCCGCCCAGCCAGCGATGCGCGACACGGCAAAAATTGGAGTGAACAAGTCCACATCAATGCCGAGGGTGTGATACGTAGAAGCGGAATAAAAATCGACGTTGGCGTTGAGCTTTTTATCCGCTTTTACGAAGTCTTCAATTTTTTGGGACATCTCAAACCATTTCGCCTGGCCACTGGATTTCCCCAAATCACGGGACATAACTCGCAGGTGCGTGGCGCGCGGATCTTCCGTGTGATAAACCCGATGGCCGAAGCCGGGAACTTTTTTCTTCTGAATCAGCATCCCTTTTATGTAATCCACCGGATCGGAGCCCGATTTGTCGATGGCCTGCAGAATTTGGAACACGGCTTCGTTGGCTCCCCCGTGAAGTGGGCCTTTCAGCGCACCGATGGCGGATGTGATCGCCGAATGCATATCGGAAAGCGTAGCCGCCGTCACCCGCGCGGCAAAGGTAGAGGCGTTGAGTTCGTGATCGGCATGAAGGATGAGCGCGATATCCAGAGCACGTTCAGCGGTCTCTGAGGGGCGCTTGCCATTCAACATCAGGAGGAAATTGGCGGCATGGGAAAGCGAGGGATCCGGCGCAACGACTGGATTGCCTTTTCGAAGACGGTCGTATGCCGCCACGATCATGGCGATTTGCGAGGTAAGCCGAATCGCTTTGTCGACGTTCGCCCGATGATCATTGTTCCTCTCATCGACATCGTAAAACGACAAGGCGGAGACCGCAGTGCGCAACACATCCATGGGCAACGCATGGCGGGGCGCGGATCGTAGCAAGTCAATGATCCCGGCATCCAGCTTCCGTTCCGCGGCCAACTTCTCGTGGAGTTCTTTTAGCTCCTGGCGGGTAGGCAGCTTGCCGAACCATAAAAGGTAGCAAGTCTCCTCAAAGTTGGAGTGGTCGGCCAGTTCGTGGATATCGATTCCACGATAGGCAAGGACGCCGTTATCGCCATCGATATAACAGATGCCGGAAGTGGTTGCGACAATCCCTTCCAGACCTTTGGTCGAAGGGGTATGGGTAACGGTAGACATTGGTCACTCGCTTATGAAAGTAATCAGTGCGTTGCGGACTTCGCGTTTAGGAAGGCGAGAGTATGCAACTGTCTGTTATACGCCTAAACCGGCTACTGTTCCAAGTTACGGGGGGCGGGGGTGGTGGGCTTTGGCGTCGTTAGAAAAGTAAGGAGTCGAGCTTCGATCGACGGACAGCCGAGGGCGGCTATCCCTACATTCAACCACTGGGGGCCGGGAGGCGGTCGAAAATCATGCCGGCCAAATACTGAGGGCCGTCTTGCTCAGAATTTGGTCCTGAAGCTCTTGATTCAGCGGCAGGGCGCGAAACTCGTCGAGGTTTCTTTTAACATCGGGTACGCCGGGTCCTGGCCAGTCCGTACCGAAAAGAGTTTTCGCGGCAATTACCTCCAGGCGAGGAAAATAGTGGAGCAAAGTTTTAGGCGGAATTCCACTCATGTCCAAATAGACGTTGGCATGCCGGCGTACCAGGAAGAATGCAGTCTGCATCCATAAGGGACGGCCACCGTGTGCCAGCAGGATTTTTAGTTTGGGGAAGTCGACGGCAACATCGTCCACATAGATGGGATCGCCATATTTATTGCGGGCTCCGGGAAAAATGGACGTTCCGGTGTGAAACATTACCGGCACGCCGTTAGCTTCGGCGGCCCGATAGATAATTTCCAGTTCCTTTACCCCGTTCAGGTAGTCGTTGGGAAACAGGAGTTGGTGCGGAGGGTGGATCTTGATCATGCGAATGCCTAAACGGAGGATCTGCTCCATATCCGCCAGCACGTTCGTGGTGTGGCGGGGATGGAGGCTACCGCAGGAAAGCAGGCGTTTAGGATTCTCTTTGACGTAATCGGCGATAAATTGATTCACGCCGTTGGTGAATCCGATCACCTCCGGTGCGACATAGTTGATGAGGACTGCCCGGTCAACTCCGCAGGAATCGAGATAGCGCAGGAATCTTTTTGGAGAGCGGCAGAACTCGACGATCTGATCAAAGTTTGGACGTTCATTTTTCATCAGATCCAGCGCCTGCGGCTTGAACATCTCCATGGGCTGGATATGGATGTGGCAGTCGGTAATCATTGGCGTGAAGTCATTCTTTGCATCAGTACACCGGAACGTTCTTGTCGACCATGCGCGACCAGGCATCAATTCCGCCGCGCATGGACTGGGCCTTCTCGAATCCCTGCTGCCGCAGCCAAGCGGTCACATTCATGGAACGGACGCCATGATGACAGATCACAATGATGTGGTCCTCGGGATCCAGTTCCTGCACGCGCGATGGAATATCTCCCATGGGGATGAGCGTCGTTCCAGCCATGCGAGCCGTCTCGAACTCCCAGGGTTCCCGCACATCGAGCAACGTACAGGGTTCTTTCTGGTCGAGTTTTGTCTTTACTTCTTCGGGAGTGATTTCGTAATCCATTTGTGCCAGATCCATCTCCAATCCGCTCTTCCGCTATTTGCCCGCCCACTTCGGCTGCCGCTTTTGTAGAAAGGCCTGTATGCCTTCCTGCGCGTCGGCGGTCTTCATCAACTCTTCCATGTAAATCTTCTCGGCCCGGGCCAGTCCTTTTTCAAAGTGCATCGCGTCCCATGCATAGAGAGCTTTTTTGGTGACGGCTAAAGCCGCGGGGCTCAATTTGGCTAACTCCGCGGCAGCTTGTTCGGCTGCGGAGTGTAACCCGCCATCGGCTATAGTGTGATTGGCCAAGCCCATCGCAACAGCCTCAGTTCCACTGACGTTCCGTCCGGTCAGGATCAATTCCGCAGCCCGCTTCTGCCCAACCAGCGCAGATAAGGCCGTACACGCTACGGGCGGATAACAGCCCAGCTTGATCTCGGGAAATCCCCAGCGCGCGGTAGCCGTCGTATAGACAATGTCACACATCATTGCCAGTTCGGCGCCACCGCCCAGACAATTCCCATCTACTGCGGCAATCGTAACCTTCTTGCTGCCAACCAAGACTCGGATCACCGCATGAAACTTGGACAACATGGCCTCGACTTTGTCCGGAGTATGGGCGGCCACATCGACCCCGGCGGAGAAAGACTTACCTTCACCATAGAGCAGGATGACGGCTACGTCCGCGCGAGATTCGACTTCCGCTAGCGCCTGCGTGAGTTCCTCCATCATCGCAATGTCAATGATGTTGAGGGTGCCGTTGCGCAAGGCGATTCTCGCCAGCGACGACTCAACCTCCAGCGCAAGTCTAGAGAATTTAGGTTCGACCGCAGTACTCATGCATCAATCTCCGAAAATACTGCTCGCGACCAGCGACCGATGACCAACCAAAGACCGCTATTTTCAAAGATTAATCGCTGACTTTCTCACTTCGCCAATGCTCGACAGCGGGTCGCGTGCTCCGGTTTTCTCGGCAATCCATTTCTTCTCATTGGCAATGATCTCCAACAGAAGCTTTTTATCTTCCGTGCTGGGCATGTAATCCTTCATGTGCTCTTCGTAGGCGCGATCACCCAGAGGCTCGCCGGTTTTCGCATGAAACTTTTGTCCCTTCCACTTGCCGATTTCGCGGTTGAATTTGATATCGGGAGCGTACAGCGGTTCACCTTTTTTCAAGGAGCCGTTGAAGCGCTGGATCAGGCCCGAGACTTCATCCCGATAAAGGTTGCGATTGTAGTCGTTCAAATCGTCAAGGTCTGGCGCTTGCTCGTTTTTGGGCTCGTCATACCGACCCTTCACTCCCCACACATAAGCCCAGTGCGCCGATGAGGAGTGATCCGTGCCGAACAAATCGTAAGAACTGGAAATCCATTTGTTGAGATACTTCTGGATCAGCCAACTGGGAACGATGCCCGCCTCCACAATGCGGCGCAGGCCGTCATTCCCTGTCCCCATGTGAAATGCTTCTTCGCGAAGCATGTACGACATGGACCGCCCCAGCGGAGCAAACGCCGAATACTTGAGCATTTGCAATTGAAATTTTCCATCGCGATCCACAAAGTCCGTGTAGGTAAAGAAATCCATCCAGTTGTCGACGTCGACATTGAACGCGCCAAGCAGACGCTTGTTATCAAAGGCGCGCCGCTCGAGCATCTTCTGCGCCTCGACCTTGCCGGAATAGCCAAAGTGATCGACCAGCAAGGCGCACATTTGCCAGCCATGACGCATCTCTTCGATCATCACGCGGGTAATAGCTCGCCGATCCCAATCGGTAGGGGCGTTCTCCAACAGATTGCGCTGCTGTTCCACGCTGGCAAATTCCGTGTCGCCTTGATACACAATCATGTTCATGAGGGCGTCGCGCATTTGCTGGGTGGGGATTTGGCGCAGGTTCTCCCATTTCCGCCGGCCCTTATAAGAGCCGAACTCGATTTCATCGGTATCGATTGCGCCGTAGAGTGTGTCGAATTGAAAAGCTTCGATGTCTTTGGTATTGACGCCGATATCTTTGCGCCAATCGTTGAACATACCAATCCAGTCGCTGAATGTCCCGATTTTTGCTACTTTTCCAGGCATAATGCCGCTCCTAAGTTTGAATCAGGCTGACGCCGGGACCAGCACAATGCCGGCCCGGCGTCGGCATTATTTGGCTTTGAATACCGCGGGACGTTTTTCCACGTACGCGGCCAGGCCTTCTTTTGCGTCTTCACTCTGAAAGAGAATCTGCTGATTCTCGCGTTCCACCGCCAGCGCGGATTCCATGGGAATTTCCCAACCAGTTTGCACGGCGCGTTTGATTCGTCCCACAGCCTTAGCAGCTTTGTTTGGCGGACAGAACTGCTTGGCGTATTCGATCATGTTCTCCATAAAGCCATCGCGTTCGTAAATATCGTTGATGATGCCGAGCTCTTGCGCCTCTTCGAACGAGAATGTATTGCCGGTAACCATCAATTCGATCGCTTTGCTTTTACCCACCAGTCGTGAGAGCCGCTGCGTGCCACCAGTGCCGGGAAGAACCCCCAGATTCACTTCCGGTAAACCAATCTTCCCCGCTTCTTTTCGCGCAATGCGGATATCGGCAGCCATGGCAATCTCCAGCCCCCCACCTACGCAGTGGCCGTTGATCGCCGCGATCACCAGCTTGGGCGTGTGCTCCAGCCGCAACAGCATTTCGTTGGCATGCAAACAAAAGTAATACTTGAAGGTGGGATCAACGCTGGAGAGCATTTTGATGTTGGCCCCCGCCGAGAAAAACTTTTCGCCCGCACCGGTCAGCAGAATCACATAAACATCGTTTTCCATCCGCGCACGCAGGATAGCCTCATCCAGTTGCCGGTTCATTTCGTAGGTATAGGTATTGGCGGGAGGGTCGCACATCTCGATAATCGCCACGCCGCCATCTTTGCGATAGTTCACAAGCTGCTTGGTGCTTTCTGCCGTCTCCGGCTGCATCGTAGTCGCCATTGGTGTTGCTCCTTTTATCTTTTTATCTTTAACTCTTTAATCTCTAAGCTTCTATCTTCGGGTTTCGCGGATTCTTTTCTTTCCACTGCACGCATTGTCTTTTCTGCGCGATGTACCAGGTTGCCGTTCATCACACCGCGGAGAAAAATATTTCCCATTTCGCTGGATATACGCTCGGCATCGGCATCAATGCGCGGATTATGCCAGGTATAGATCCAATTCATCATTCCAAACAGACTGAGCACGGCAATGCGAGTGGAAAACTGAAGTCCATGTATTTCTTTGAATTCCTCCAGCAAACTTACGCAGATACGATAGTACTCACGCTTGATCGCCGCTAGTTCCGAAGCAAAGCCGTTCTTCAGTGCGTCATCCTCATGAGTGAGGACCTTCATTGCGGCAGGATTGGCGAGAAAATATTCCAAATGATTCAGGATGAAAAGACGAATCTTTTGCTCGGGATCGGTGACGCCAAGCAGTCTTGTCTTGAGCCGTTGCACCACGGTTGCGAATGTGTGCTTTTGAATAAGAAATAACAGCCGCTCTTTGGATTCGAAGTAATAGTAGAGTCCAGCCAGCGACATGCCGCTGGCCCGCGATAAATCGCGCATAGATGCTCCCTCGTACCCCTTTTCGCAGAAAACCGCGGTGGCGTGCGTAACAATCTCGGCCAGGCGCCGGTCAAAACGCGTCCCTGAAGCAGGGACGTCGCGGCCCGGCTGTGAGGATTGACGAGTTGCGAGAGCGCTTCTCATGGGACTGGCGGATCCGAGGCCGAATGGTCGAAACCAAATGATCCAATTCGAACGTTCGTTCGGATCAGTATACGCCCAGAGGTTATCGCATCACAACTGTTCGAGCTTTTCCACGAATGGTAGTTAGTGCTTGATATCGACGAGGATCTTTTCCAATTCGCTTTTCGCCGTTCCTGTGAGCGGTAACAAGGGAAGGCGAGCGGGCCCGCCGTAATAGCCGTTCAGATCCATAGCGTGCTTTACTCCAGGAATCCCAAACTCGCCGACCACGCGGCGCGATATGGAGTTAATGCGCTCCTGCTTCAACGCCGCCAGTTCCGCGTCTCCCTCTTTCCAGGCGGTATAAATCTCATAGCACGAAGTGGGCGCCGGGCAAGCAAACGCAAGCACCGCGCCTACGGCTCCGGCCTCAAGCGAAGCGTGCAATTTATCGGCCGCACCCACCATCACCTGAAACCCAACTTCCTTTTGCCGGGTTTTGATTTTGCCAACCACCGTGACCGCAGCGGAAGAGGGTTTTGCTGATGCAGACGGGCCTGCAATTCCCCCGACCTGAATCAATTCTCCTCCGTTTGATTCGTGCGCGGATGCCGCCAGCATGCGCGGAGTAACCGCCTCAAACGTTTCGGTCACCGTGGCGCTGCGGCGGATGTGGCGTGTTCCCGCGACCATCTTTCTGACTTTCTCCACGTCACCGCCCGATTCCTTGATTCCGATAATGTTTGGATGCTCCGACAGTTCGATGACCAACTCCGCCGGCAAATCATAAGCGGTGAACGGCGGTACGTTATAGAGCAGGACTGGGAGTGGAGATCGGTCGGCCACGGTGCGGTAAAACGCAAGCATATTCGCCGGCTGCATCTGTTTGCGATAGAAATGGGGAGTGCGGATGAGAGTTGCGTCGTAGCCGAGTTCGGCGGCGTAATCGGTGAGGCGCAGTGTGTCGAGCGCAGACTCCGTGCCCGTGCCAGCGATCAATACCTTGTTCGGCGCAGCCGCTTCCCGAGCGGACTTCAGAACATCGCGGCGCTCCTGATCGGAAAGCATAATAGCCTCTCCGGTCGAACCCAGCACAACGACGCCGGCGCACGGAGTGCGCGAGTAGCGATCGACATTGCTCTCGAGCTTTTTGAAATAGACATTGCCGTCGGGATAGAAGGGAGTAGTGATGGGAGGAAAAATACCGTTCAGTAGCATGCCAGCCTCGCGGAATATAGTATGACACGCAAGAGCTCAGCAAGGCCTCGAACCAGCTAGTGGCTTCTTATTATTCGCTCCGCGTGCAAATGCTGCAGCGCGCGTATGTTTACTTCACCGCGCTGGAGGGCGGCAATTCCCTCAGCGGCGGCACGGGCGGCGGAAAGCGTAGTGATGGTTGGTATGCGCCCCGTCACAGCGGCACGACGAATCGCCTTCTCGTCAAACCAGGGTTCTGGCCCCGACGGGGTGTTCACGATCAGGTGAATGCGCAGGCCCTTGATCAGATCCACCACATTAGGCCTTCCCTCTTTTACTTTGTAAACCCGCTCCACTTTCATTCCGGCGGATTCAATTACGTCCCCGGTGCCGGATGTCGCCACCAGCTTGAATCCCATGTCGACAAACTTACGGGCGACGTCAGCGACATTGGGCTTGTCATGATCGGCCACGCTGATGAAGACGGTACCCTCGGTTGGCAATTTTTGGCCGGCGGCCAGCTGTGCTTTACCAAACGCTTCGCCAAAAGTGTCGCCCACTCCCATCACTTCGCCGGTCGACTTCATCTCCGGTCCAAGAACGGTGTCCACGCCGGGAAACTTATTCCAGGGAAACACAGGGGATTTCACGTAATAGCAGTTGCCGGTGTCGAGGTCGGTGTGGCGATCTATATTCTCCGGCAGAAATTCCCGCAGCTTGCGGCCGGTCATAAGACGCGCCGCAATTTTCGCCATGGGAACGCCAGTCGCTTTCGAAACATAGGGGATCGTGCGGGAAGCTCGGGGATTTACTTCCAGAACGTAAACCTTTGCACCACTGGCGCCATTTCCCGGAGATCCGCCGTCGCCGCGCGGAATAGCGAATTGAATATTCATTAAGCCAACCACCTTCAGCGCCCGGGCCAACTTGAAGGTATAGTCCCGCATGCGTTCGAGCAGATGCTGTGGAATATCGACAGCCGGCAGAACGCAGGAAGAATCGCCGGAATGGATGCCGGCCTCTTCGATGTGCTGCATAATTCCGCCGATCACCACATCCTCGCCGTCAGAAAGCGCATCCACGTCGACTTCGATCGCATTCTCCAGGAAGTGATCGATTAATACCGGTCGATCGTGCGAATACTCGACCGCCTCTTTCATATAGCGGATGACAGATTCTTCGTCGTATGCAATCACCATGGCCCGCCCGCCGAGAACATAGGAGGGCCGCACCACGACGGGATAGCCGACCTGCTTCGCACCTTCAATCGCCTCTTCGAGCGAAGTGGCCATCACACCCGCAGCCTGAGGAATATCGAGTTCTTGCAGCAGCTTATTGAACAGCTTTCGATCCTCAGCCAGATCGATCGACTCAGGAGACGTGCCGATGATATTGACGCCTGCGGCCTTCAGCGGCAGAGCGAGATTCAGCGGAGTCTGTCCGCCAAACTGCACAATCACGCCCACGGGAGCGCCTTTCGACGACTCGTGCTGATAAATTGCCCACACGTCTTCGAAGGTCAGTGGCTCAAAGTAGAGGCGGTCGCTGGTGTCGTAGTCAGTGGAGACGGTTTCCGGATTGCAGTTGATCATGATGGTTTCGTAACCATCTTCGTGAAGCGCGAACGAAGCGTGACAGCAGCAGTAATCGAACTCGATTCCCTGCCCGATGCGGTTGGGGCCGCTGCCCAGAATGATGATTTTCTTTTTGTCGGTGGGAGCGGCTTCGTCTTCTTCTTCGTAGGTCGAATAGAGATATGGAGTAAAGCTTTCGAATTCAGCCGCGCATGTGTCGACTCGCTTATAGACCGGAAGCACTCCGTGTTTTTTACGCAGGTGACGAACTTTTTCCTGACCTTCCAGCCGCCAGATATTTGCCAGCCGTCCGTCGGAGAAGCCCATGCGTTTGGCTTCACGCAGGATTTCGCCGGGAAGCGATTCCATGGGATGCTTTTCCAACTCAAGCTGCATGTCATTAATCTCTTTGAGTTGGTAGAGGAACCACGGGTCCATCGAAGTCATCTTCGCGATCTGTTTCACCGTGTGTCCCTGCCGCAGCGCGTAGCGTATGTACATCAGGCGTTCGGGATGCGGGGTCACGAGACGCTGGGTCAGAATTTTCGGCTCAATCTTGTCAGCGCCCATACGCTTCCCAGTATCGAGCGAGCGAATGCCCTTCATCAAAGCTTCTTTAAAGGTGCGCCCGATGGCCATAACTTCGCCAACGGACTTCATCTGCACACCCAGGTTTTCATCGGCTCCGGGAAATTTTTCAAACTGCCACTTAGGAATTTTTACGACGACATAATCGAGCGTCGGCTCGAAACATGCAGGGGTTTTGCGGGTGATGTCGTTGGGAATTTCGTCCAGCGTATAGCCAACCGCAAGCTTGGCCGCGATCTTGGCGATCGGAAATCCCGTGGCTTTTGACGCGAGCGCGGAAGACCGCGACACTCGCGGATTCATCTCAATGACAACCATGCGGCCGGTCTCAGGATTTACCCCGAACTGAATGTTCGATCCGCCGGTATCCACGCCGATTTCGCGGATCACCGCAATCGAGGCGTCACGCATGGCCTGGTATTCGCGGTCCGTCAGCGTTTGCGCGGGAGCGACGGTGATGGAATCACCGGTGTGCACGCCCATTGGATCGAAGTTCTCAATCGAGCAGATGATGATGACGTTGTCTTTGGTGTCGCGCATCACTTCCAGTTCGAATTCCTTCCAGCCCAGCACCGACTCTTCAATCAGCGCTTCGTGCACCGGAGACATGTCGAGTCCTCGCGTCAGCACCTCGACTAGTTCTTCGCGGTTGTAGGCAATGCCGCCACCGGAGCCACCCAGCGTGAATGAGGGACGAACGATTACAGGAAAGCCAATCTTGCCAGCGAACTCGAGTCCATCTTTCGAGCTGTTCACCAAAGCCGACTTGGGTACATCGAGGCCGATCTTCTGCATCGCGTCTTTAAAGAAGAGGCGGTCTTCGGCCTTCTTGATGGCCGCGACGTTCGCGCCGATCAGACTGACATCATATTTTTCCAGCACCCCGCCATCGGAGAGTTCAATCGCGAGATTCAGCGCGGTCTGCCCACCAACCGTCGGCAGTACAGCGAAACCCGCGCCCGGCGACATTTCCCGCTCGATCCGGATGATTTCTTCCAGATATTCGAGAGTCATGGGCTCGATGTAGGTGCGGTCGGCAATCTCCGGATCGGTCATGATGGTCGCCGGGTTGGAGTTGGCCAGCACGACTTCATAGCCCTCGGACTTGAGCGCCTTGCATGCCTGCGTGCCAGAATAATCAAACTCGGCGGACTGCCCGATGACGATGGGCCCGGAGCCGAGGATCAGGATTTTCGAGATGTCAGTGCGTTTGGGCATGAAATCAGTTGCCAGTGATCAGTTGCCAGTTGCGGCGTGTATGAAGGTGCCTTTTCAAAACAATCAGCTTAACGGCGCGTCTGAAGCCGCACCTTTCAAATCGTCACCCTTTCCACTCCTCCATCATCTTCACAAAATCTTTGAAAAGGTAATGCGAGTCATGCGGCCCGGGCGCGGCTTCGGGATGATATTGCACGCTGAACAGCGGCAGGTTCTTATGCCGCAGGCCTTCCAGCGTCGAATCGTTCAGGTCGATGTGCGTCAGCTCGACTTCGCTCTCCGGCAGTGAATCGGGATCGACAGCGAAGTTATGGTTGTGGGCCGTGATCTCAATCTTCCCCGACTTCAACTGCTTCACTGGATGATTCCCGCCATGGTGGCCAAACTTCAGCTTGAAAGTTTTCCCGCCGAGCGCGATGCCGGTCAGCTGATGGCCTAAGCAAATACCAAAAATCGGTTGACGGCCCATCAGCCGCCGGATTGAATCTACGGCATAGGTACACGGCTCAGGATCGCCGGGGCCATTCGAGAGAAATACCCCGTCTGGCTTCAACGCAAGAACATCTTCCGCAAGGGTTTGCGCAGGGACCACAGTTACGCGACATCCCTCACCGCGTAACTTACGTAGAATGTTTTGCTTAATACCGAAATCATAAGCCACTACATGAAACCGGGTCGGCTCGTCTTTTACGCCGACAACTGCCACCGGCTCATGCGAGCGCTCGCCCACTTCCCAGACGTAGGAGCGTTTCGTGCTCACCTCTTTTGCGAGGTCGGTGCCATCCATCTTAGGGATCGAGCGGGCCTTGGAGACGAGTTTGTCGGTATCGCTCTCCAGAGTGGAGATCACACCGCGCATCACGCCATGGTCACGCAGGTGCCGCACCAGGCAGCGGGTGTCGATGTCGGAGAGCGCGGGAACTTTGAACTGCTCCAGATATTCCTCCGCGACCTGCTGCGAGCGCCAGTTCGAACTGACTTTCGAGAACTCGCGCACGATCAGCCCTTCGATCCAGGGGCGCGTGGCTTCGTTGTCTTCCTGATTTGTGCCGTAATTTCCAATCTCGGGGTTGGTCAGAACGACGATCTGACCGGAGTAGGAGGGGTCGGTGAAAATTTCCTGGTAGCCGGTGATGGAGGTATTAAAAACGACTTCGCCGTAGCACTCGCCTTTGGCGCCGTAGCCTTTGCCTCGGAAGATTCTGCCATCTTCGAGGGCAAGGATTGCTTGCATTCTCTCTCCGGAGTGTGGATTTCAGCAATGTTATCAGGGAATGCCGGAGTCGCCAAGAATGGAATAGCGATCAGGTGTGGAAATCATCAGGATAATTTGTCTTATCACCGAAGCCATCACCGCACAGCATCATTTTGCAACCGCCGGGAGGATGTAATCCGTAATCAGCTTTTCCGTCTGCTCGTGCATGCCGTGGGTGTTGTAGTTTGTGCTGGTAATAACCACGGCCATATCCAGTGCCGGAAACACGGCGATTTTGTTTCCCCCGTTACCGCTCATGAAAAATGCCGGATAGCCCTTTCCTCCAGATTTGAAAGACTTGAGCCACCAGAGATAACCGTAGTTGGTCTCGTCATCGATTTGAGCATGTGGCTGGGTCGAGACTCGCACCCAGTTCTCGTCCACAACACGCCTTCCCTGCCAAGCGCCGCCATCCAGATAAAGCTGCGCGATCTTAAGCAGATCGCGGCTGGTCAGGCGCAGACCGCCGCCGGTCTGGGGAATATTCATGGGGGAATACACCCATTCGGCATCCCCGATGCCCAACGGAGCAAAAAGCTTTTCCTGAGCATAGCGGTCCGTACGTGCGCCAGTCGCTTTCTGCAACACTTCGCTCAGAGTAAAAACGCCGCCCGTGCAGTAGCTGAAGTATCGGCCGAAAGGCGGAGGATCGATCTTTTCCCCCACCTGCATCCGCCCACGAATAGGCAAATCGAGGATAAATTGCGCCCAATCCTCCACCACGTACATGCGCTCTTCATTGCCTCGCGAAAAATCGTTCCAGTCATCGCACTCCAAAGGCGAACTCATGGTGAGGAAGTCTTCCACCGTGATTTTGTTCTTACGTGGGTCCGGATTTTGTAATTTTCGGGCATGTTCGGGTAGTAACTGGAGCACGCGCGCATCCACGCCGCTCAGTTTCTTCTCGCCGATGGCGATGCCGACCAGGATATCGGTAATGCTCTTGGTGGCGGAGCGCGTGTCTCGCAGCTCGCCGGCGGCGCCATCGAAATATGCTTCGTAGACTAACTTGCCGTGCTGGGCGATCAATACGCTGCCGATCTTTTTAAAATCGCCCGCTCGAACCGATCTTTCCATATTTTCGAGAGGTTTGGAGGTTATACCCGACGACTCCAGGCTTGCCGTTGGCCATCCGTCGTTTTTTTGGTCCGGAGCAATAGGTGTGCTTGACTGGGCCAAGGAGCCAACGAAAGGGAGGGATATTAAGGCTGCTAAAAATATAGATGATCGAGACATGTAGATTTCCCTTCCTCCAAGCACAGGAGCAAAGACGTCCGATTCGTGAAAAGGTTTGCACTGCAAGGTTGGAAATAAACGAAAATGGAACTGCCTTATCGGACTCTTCCCAGTTTATCCATCGGCCAGTAGCCAAACACCGCTTTGCCATAGATGAAGCTCTGGTTTACCGGACCGAAGTCGCGACTGTCGTTGGACATCGAACGATGATCTCCCAGGACAAAATAGCAATCCGGGGGCACCACCATGTGGGGGAAGGTCCGCGAGTCGGTGTACATGGAGGGAACATAATCTTCGTCCAGCGGCTCACCGTTCACGTAAACCTGTCCGGCGTCAATGCGGATGCGGTCCCCGGCCACGCCAATCACGCGTTTGATATAGCTCTTGGAGGGATCGCGGGGGTAGCGGAATACCACAATATCTCCGCGCGAGATGGGTTCCAGCCGGTACACAAACTTATTGACGAAGATGCGCTCCTGGTCTTGCAGAGACGGCATCATGCTCGTGCCTTCGACCTTTACCGGCTGGTAGATGAAAACGATAATAAAAGCGGAAATCGCCAGGGAAAGGATCAGGTCCCGCAGCCAGACTCCAAGGCCGGGACGCAACCGCGCTGCCGGAATCCTTGACTCAGCGGGAGGTGACGGCGGGGTAGCTGTGCCCGCGCCTTCCCCGGAGAAGGTATCGGTATTCCGTGAATCTGGCATGCGCCCTCTATTGTATACAGATCAGCAGCCGGACGCAGGGGTTGCGCTGCTGCTTCTTGTACCGCCGGAGAGTGCAGGTTGAAGGAGATTCGTACCGGGGCATGCCTCTAGGCATGCCGACCGTATAGCGCTCCGACCAGCCTAACCGGCGCCACGGCCACGGAATTCATAGGTCCTTCGGCCCGCAAAGAACGCGGTCCTCAGGATGACAAAGACGTTTAGGGCTAAATCCGCCCAACTCTGCCACGACTCGCCCGCCGCTCAGAAAGCAGGTAAAATAGCTAAGCCGTAGGGAGAGAACTCATGACTTCGATTCCGAAATTCGAAAGGAAGCTCATCCGCAGACTGGGCTCCCTTACTTTACTTTTATTCGTAACCTTGACCATGACTTCTCTCTGGGCTGCGCCTCAGGAAGAAGACGGCACCACGATTCCCGCTTATAACGCGGGGCCTCCCGCGAAGGGCGCAAAGCTGCCCCCGATTCTTACCAAGGATCAACTTTGGGGATCCGACGCGCAGTATCCTTATCAGACTCATGCTTACGAGCTTGCCGCGAAAATTCCGGCTGTCCTCCATCAGCAGCCATGCTATTGCTATTGCGACCGTATGGGCCACAACAGTCTACGCAGCTGTTACGAGAATACCCACGGAGCGCGATGCGCTACTTGCCTGAAGGAGCTCTATTACTCCTATCAGCAGAACAAGGCCGGTAAAACTGCGACCCAGATTCGCGCTGGAATTATTCGGGGAGAGTGGAAACAGATCGACCTGAATGCGGCTGCCACTATGAATTAGGCTGCCATGATCCAGGCTGCGAAGTTGGCGCCATTTCAATGGCCATCAGGGGGACGCAGAGCTTAAAACGGGATCACATACCCAGGTTACTACTCGAAGCCCGCCGCTTCTGGATTGCGCGGCATTGATCTAGACTGTTGTTTGGGTGATACTTAAGGATTCCAGTTCAAGCTAAGGAGTTTTCTATTACGACGAGCACAGGAAAGATCCTCCACATGGCTCAGAAGGCTAGCCCCAAGAAATCAGCGATGGCAGACGATCCCCGCGCCGCTCAGGCTCTGCAAAATTACGAGTCGGGGCTGCGCGCCTTGCAGGAGCACAAGTTCGACAAAGCTAAGCCGCTATTCCAGAAGGTACTCGCCGGCGGCAGCAAAGAGTTGAGCGATCGCGCCGCGATCCATCTCAGCATCTGCAATCAGCACCTGGACCGTTCTTCTGCGCAACAATTCAAAACCGTTGAAGAGCATTTCGATTATGCCGTCTCGCTCATGAATGTGGGAGATTATGTGACTGCCCGCGAGCACATGGATAAATTGGTAAAGCAATCTCCCAAGACGGACTTCGTTATCTACGGACTGGCGGCGCTTGATTGCCTTACCGGGCACGTAGAAGATTCGCTCCGGCGTCTCGATGAAGCTCTGCGCCTGAACGCCACCCTCCGCTACCAGGCCCGGAACGACACCGACTTTCATAATCTGGCGGAAGATCCAAGGTTCACTGAATTGTTGTATCCCGATCCTGGTGGGGATCTTCCATCGCCGGAGACTTCCTTCGACGACGAGACTTATTAGCCGAGTCGAGAGTGTTCCATGGAAACAAGATCAGAAATCCTGTCCGCAGGGAAGGTTGCGCGTCAACGGCCCTTGCGGGTCGTTGCTATTGGTGGCGGTACGGGACTTTCTACTCTTCTCAAGGGATTAAAGCGTTTCACTTCTACCCCGGCTGAAATAACTGCGAATCGATCTGGCTCACCCGTCATAGGGGATCTCTGCGCCGTAGTCACGGTCAGTGATGATGGGGGCTCGAGCGGGCGACTCCGCAAGGAACTCAATATGCTTCCTCCCGGCGATATTCGCAACTGCATCGTCGCGCTGAGTGAGGATGAAGCGCTGCTCTCCCAGCTCTTCCGGCATCGCTTCGATAAAGGGTCTGGTCTTGAGGGCCATTCTTTCGGCAATTTATTTCTCGCGGCCCTGACCGCTATTACTCACGATTTCTCCGAAGCGGTACGGCTTTCTTCGGAGATTCTGGTGACTCGCGGACACATCTACCCGGCCACAACCTCCAATATCGAACTGGAGGCGCTTATGGAGGATGGAACGCGAGTGCGGGGAGAGACCAAGATCACGGCCAGCAAAGGACGCATTCATGAGCTCTTTCTGGTTCCTCCCAATGTCGAGCCTTTGCCGCAGACGCTGGATGCTATTGCGCGCGCCGATCTTATCAGCATTGGTCCTGGCTCGCTTTTCACCAGCCTGATTCCAAACCTGCTCGTACGGGGCATTGCCGAGGCGATCGTGACCTCGCCCGCCACCAAGGTCTATATCTGTAACTTGATGACACAGGCGAATGAAAGCCTGGGTCTTAGCGCCGCCGATCACATCCGCGCGCTCGACCAGCATGCCGGCGAGCGCCTGTTTGACTATGCTCTGATCAATCGCGCCGTGGTCTCCGACGAGCTCAAGGCGAAATATGCCATGGAGGGCGGTTGCCAGATCGTGGCTGACCTGGACGCGATCGAATCCATGGGAGTGATTCCCGTGCTCGGGGACTACCTGGAAGAAGCTGGCGTGGCGCGCCACAATACCGAACGTGTGGCCAGGGATATGGTGCAGCTTGGAAGCCAGTCTTCTACGATTGAAAACAAGTCACGTTCCGCGACCAAGCTCTAGCGCGAGTAAAATGCATTAGGGAGTTCGGATCTATGCGTAAAACAATTGGCTGTTTAGTCCTGGCGTTATCCTTCATCCCCATCGCAAGCGCACAAAAGGACAAGGACGAAGATCCCGTCGCGAGTGTGACTCTCCTCGTCATCAAAGATGACAATGGCAAACCCATCCGCAACGCCGCCGTGATCATGCACCCCGTGGGAAACAATGGCAAACAGGGCCGGGGAGGGGTTGAATTGAAAACCGATGGGGACGGAAAAACCAGCTTTGACGAAGTGCCCTACGGCAAGTTGAGAGTGCAAATACTGGCGGCGGGATTTCAAACCTTCGGCGAAGACTATGAGGTTGATCAGCCCAAGATGAGTTTGACCATCAAACTAAAATATCCCCAAAGCCAGTATTCACTTTACGGGAATCATCCTGATGAGAAAAAAGGTGACAACCCGCCGGCCCCAGGTTCAAACCAAAATGGTTCGAATCAAAACGGTTCAAACCAGAAACCGCCGCAATGAACTCACGACGCGGCGGCTGGAGAACATGTTGACGGTTTCATCTGCTTACAATGAGTGAGCTTCAGCCATGACTTACCTTTTGAAAACTGAGCCCAGTGTATATTCCTTCGCCGACCTTCAGCGCGATAAGACCACGATTTGGGACGGCGTCACCAATCCGGTCGCGGTCAAGAATCTCCGCGCCATGAAGCCGGAAGACCAGATATTCATTTACCACACCGGTGACGAAAAGGCCGCTGTGGGAAAGGCATCTGTAATATCGGTCGACGATAGCGATCCGAAGAACCCCAAAGTAAAAATAAAGGTGGGCACCGCTCTACCCATGCCCGTTACTCTAGGGGAGATGAAGGCCAACAAAACCTTCGCGGATTCCCCGCTGATTCGTCAGGGCCGCCTGAGCGTGGTGCCCTTGACTGAGGCGCAGCGGAAATTCATTGCTGGCTCGTGATCGTTTCTTTCCGAATCGTGACCGAAAATCTTAGCTGGCGCGGGCGTCGCGCCGTATCAATGCGTGATCCACAAAAAAGCCGACTCCCACCGCCAGAGGAATCACGCCGAAAGTCGCCGCGATCATAGCATCCGGGTCCTGGCGCCCGATCAGAGCGAAGGTTACGATATATCCCAAAGCGCCAGCCACCAGCAGAATTCCCGACCTGCGTGAGCGCGCTGCTTCCGGTAACTCCATCTGCATCGGAACAGCAATTCCGCGTGCAATAGCTGCCAGACGCTCCTCACTGCGCAGTTTACGGATCCGGAAGAATGTGTACATCGCCGCCATCGGAATGCCAAATACCATCACCACCGCTGCAAATCCTACAACGTTGCCATCCATAGATCCTCCTAATTTAAGATCCTCCGATTCAGTCAGCACCTTCACTCATCATTACGAATAACCGTAGAATAAAGTTCCGGGTAATCGGTCTAGCGGAAAGCGTTACAAAACTTTGCAAACCGTACCCTGCCTGCTAGCAACCCGGCAGCGCGGAGTCGGTTCTTATGGACTTATCAGTTTGGAGTTCGAGCTGTAGTTGTCCCACCGATCTCTAGTTACCAGAGGAATAAAAGAATGGCGTTGATGGCTTCGACTTCGTCTCAAAGACCTCGTGCTCACCATCGCTCGCGTGCCATAAGTATGCTGGCGACGTCTTTATTGGGCATTCTGCTGGCTTCGCCCATGTCCGCTCAGGACTCGAAGGAAAAAGTCGATGTCGATGAGGTCAGCCGCGATTATGTCGTGCACTTGCCGACGGGTTATGACCAAAAGCAGCATTATCCCGTCGTCATTCTTCTGCATGGCCGCAACCAGGACGCGGATGATATATCCCGCCTGACACTCTTCAACCAACTCGCCGATAAGGATGGGATTATCGCCGTGTATCCGGCTTCCGTGCACGGCCAGTGGAACATCGGCGTACGGCCTGAGGAAACTTCGCAGATGATGCCGCAACGCCGTCGTGGTGGTTGGGGTGGAGGATGGCCCGGCGGAGGCGGCGGATACCCTGGTGGTGGAGGTGGTTACCCAGGCGGTGGAGGCGGCAACTATCCTCAAGGCGGACAGAATGGGGGCCAGAATCCCGAGGGCAATAGAAATAGAACCGAACCTCCAGACGACATTGCCTTCTTCAACCAGATACTCGAGCAGCTTCCGTTGAAATATTCGATCGATGCTCACCGCATTTATGCCGCCGGATTGGAGGACGGAGGTTTTATGGCGCTGAAAGCTGGCTGCTCCATGGCCGACAAGATAACTGCCGTCGCTGCCGTGGGCGCGGTTATGCCGAAAACCATGATCTGCCTGCCCTCGCGTGCCGTGCCCGTGATTCTTATCGATGGCACGGACGATCCCATCGTTCCCACCAATGGCGGGACGTATAAGCCGGGACGATTCCACGTATTGTCGGCGGAAGACAGCGCTAAAACCTGGGGCAAATATGACCGCTGCGCGGAAAAACCCGCGCAAGGAAAGGTTCCTGCTACAGACAAGGGCGGAAAAGAAACAAAAACTTATACCTACAACGGATGTCAGGATAATGCCGCAGTAGTGCTTTACAGCGTGAAAGGCGGCGGCAACACATGGCCCGGCGGCGAGCAATACCTGCCGGAAAAAGAAGTTGGTAAAACCAGCAACGCCTTCAATGCAAACGAAGTAATTTGGACATTTTTTAGCGGCAACAAACTTTCCGGGGACGCCCAAAAATAAGGTTTGCTGCTACGGCAAGTTCGCGTGCACGTCAGGATAAAATCTGGCGATCATTCGTCCCGTCATCAGCCCGCCTTCGTATTCCGGGATGATTACCTCGTCTGCCCCGGAATTCCTTATGGCTTGCGCGTATCGCGATTGTCCAGCCCGCGTGATAATGCGGGCCTTCGGATTCAGCGATTTGGCGGTCACGGTAATGTAAAGATTGTCAGCGTCGTTGTCGATCACAATGCAGACCCCGCGGGCACGCTCAATCCCCGCCGAGAGCAGCACATCATGCCGCTTGGCATCGCCCTGAATTGCCAAAACTTTTTCTTTCAGCAATTCACGGCACAATCCTTCGTTGGTCTCGATCAGCACAAAAGGAATTTTTAGGCGGGTTAGCTGATCCACCACAGTTCTGCCGACTTGCCCATAACCGCAGATAATAAAGTGGTCTTTGAGTTTTTCGATGCTGAAATCGTTCACCATGGCTCTCCAAGCCTCCACACCCTGTCGATTAAAGATGGTAACCGCCACCCGTTCCGCCACCCAGATTTGAAAAGCGAATACGCCGCCGTAGACAAAGATCGAGAATAATTTCGTCGCATTCTTCACTCGCCGTGCATCGATGGCATGGGGCTGGATCATCCAGAACAACGCATCCTGCCATGTCAGGCCCTCAAGCCGCTGGTACACCAAAACACACATCACGCTGAACCCCGCGAAGACTAGCAGGGGCAGCCATAGCCTACGCAGGAATAGCAGCAGAATCCTTATCATGGGGGAGCGATACTATCGCAACCCCGTGTCGAGATCAAATTGAATGCGATCAAGCAAAAAAATCGCTAGCTGAAGCTGTTCTGAGTGCCCGACTGGCTTCGAGCTATGCTAACGCGCAGTCTTACCCGTTTCCCTTCAACGTATCTTTTCCCGCAGTTCTCTTCGCAGAATTTTTCCGGACGTCGTTTTAGGCACGACTTCCACAAAATGCACTTCTCGCGGCTGCTTGTAACGCGTTAAGCGGTCTGCGACAAATACGCATAATTCATTTTCCATCTTCTTGCCGGCGGCAAATCCTTCCCGTAAGGCGACAAACGCGACCGGAATCTCGCCCGCCACTTTATCGGGACGTCCTACTACTCCGCATTCCCTCACCGCCGGGTGTTCCAGCAGTACGGCTTCCACTTCCGCGGGCGCGACTGGAAATCCCTTGTACTTGATCATTTCCTTGCGGCGATCCACTACACGGTAAAACCCCTCGGTATCGCGCGTTACGATGTCCCCTGACCAAAACCATCCATCGCGCAAGGCTGCCTCGGTTGCGGCCGCGTCTTTCCAATAGCCCTGCATGAACTGCGGGCCGCGCATCACCAGCTCTCCGGGTTCTCCAGTTGGAACTTCTGCAACATTATCGGCGGGAGCAGCATCCGCCGAAGCAGCCAAGCCTTCTGTTCCGGTCACTTCTGCACAGACCACTCGACACTCGGTCTGCGCGAGTGGATGACCGATTGAATCGGGGTGATAAAGTTCCGGCTCCAGGTAACCGACGTGGGTAACCGGAGAAGCTTCCGTCATGCCATATCCTTGCAACACCGGAATGCCAGTCAGTGAGGTGAACCGTTTTGGCAGATCTGGCGCGAGCGGCGCGGCTCCGGATTTCACCCACTGCAATTTGTGATACTTGGGAAACTGGCCTGCCTCGGCAGCCAGGCACATCGCGTTCATGGCGGGCGGCACCAGGGGAATCATCGTAATCCCCTCTTGCACCATCAACGGCATCAGATGGTCCACGTTAAATCGCGGCATAAGAACCAGAGTAGCCCCCACCATCAGCGCCGGGTTAAGCATTACATTCAGCCCGTAGATGTGATACAAGGGCAAAAAACATAGCGGAATATCCGCATCGTTCAGTTTGACTGCGCTCGGGCCCAACAACTGATAAACGTTCGCCACCAGATTGTGATGCGAAAGCATCACACCTTTCGGCAGGCCGGTCGTACCGCTGGAATACGGCAGCGCCGCTAGAGTTTCTCTTGATCCTCGAATTGGAGCCGGCAAAACCGTGCTTACCGTCTTAAGCAGGCTGGAGAACGGTTCGGCTCCGCTTCCCTGCTCTCGCGTGGTATAGACTTTCCGCAAATTCGGCAACCCGCCGAGGTTGATGCCGTTTATGAAAGGAGCATCGCTGACCAGTAGAGCGGCGCCGGAATTCTCCAACTGGTAACGCACCTCGCGCTCGCGATACGTGGGATTCAACAGCGTAGGAATCGCACTCGCCAGGGTTACGGCGTGATACGCGACGCAAAACTCCCAGGAGTTTGCCAGAAAAATAGCGACCACTTCCCCCGGCTTAAGACCGGCGCCAACCAGCCCTCGGGCCAGGTCCTGAATTAAGTCTCCGTACTCCGAGTAGGTAAGCCGGCGGCCGCTGGAGGCATCGACCAGTGCGGTTTTTTCCGCATATTTGCGGCAACATGCCAGGATCGCATCATGGACAAAAATGTTCTCGGGGTCGGCGTAGAGTTCCGTTCGCGGCATGAGCGGACTTGATTGTAGTAGAGTGGGCGGTGGCGGGCTTGAACAACATTTCATTTTGTCATTCCGAACCGGCCCCCGCTGGTGATGACAGATTCACTCGGTTCCCCCCTCTACTTCGCTCGGGGCTTCGGCAAAACAGGGTAAGCTCTCGCGCGATAAAACTGCGCTTCGTAATGACAAACTTTTCAAGTTCGGGTCCCGGAATTCTCAGTTCTCAGAGACCGGAATTACAACACTCCACCGGTATTTACTGCCAGAGTATTGAGGGCCATCTCAAGCTTGGTAATGGCCTCGCCGATTTCTGGATGCGGACCGATCTTCTCTTGCAGGGCCTTTAGAATTTTGTGAGCGCTGGCAACGTTCCCTGCTGCGTGGGCTGTATCCTGCTCGGAAGCACTTCCATCCTGTGTTTTCATAAGAAGAGACTCTGCTCGTTTTAGCTCGCCAGCTTTTTCATGAACTCCCGCTCGTCCATGCGATATTTAAAAGCTTTACGGCCATCGATGAACACCACGGGGACCTCATCGTTAAACTGGCGGCGTAGTTCGCCATCGCTATCCACATCCACTTCCTGCCATGTAAACCCACCACGGCGCGAGAGCTTCGCCATGCTCTCCTTCACCACTTCGCAAAGATGACAGCCCTTGCGCGAGTAAACAATAACCTGCCTCGACTCCGCCATATTTGTGATTTTATCCTTGCTGACGCCTTGGTTGCCAAAAAAAAGATTGCAGTAAAAAGAACCGAAAACACGATGCAAGGTGAGAGCACTCGCTTCAGGAGTAAAATCCCACAATGCTCGCCTCCGATTCGAAGCCGCTGCGTGGGAAGGCTTGTCTTATAACCGGCGGCGCACGCCGCCTGGGACGCGCTTCCGCGCTCGCTCTGGCTCAGGCTGGCGGCGACGTGGCGATCACGTTTCGCAATTCCTACCGCGAAGCCCAACGGACCGTCGTCGATCTTTCCGGTCTTGGCGTTCGTGCCTTTGCTTTTGAGTGCGACGTCACCGACGAAGGCAGCGTGAAATCCATGATGAAAGAGGTGGGCCGCGAATTAGGCAAAATCGACGTCCTGGTCAACAATGCCGCGAATTACTCCACCGCCAATTTCGAGAGCTTAACCGTACAGGAGTGGGATGCGATCTTCGCTTCGAATACCCGCGGACCATTCCTGGTTTCGCGCGAAGCCCTGAAATGGATGCGCCGAAGGTCTTCGGGATCAAAGCGGTCGGAATCAGTGCGATCAGGCAAGATCGAAGCGAAAATCATTCACATGGGCTCTCTCGGCGGCTTGCGTCCCTGGGCAACGCACGCCCATTACTGTTCTTCGAAAGCCGCCCTACACATGCTCACCAAAGTGATGGCAAAAGCCCTGGCGCCGGAGATTGCCGTAAATTCGGTCGCTCCCGGCATGATCGATCTGGGGGAGAAATCAGCGGCAGCCTTCATGCGACGCATGGCCAAACAAACTCCCATGCGGCGGAACGGGCGCGATGACGATGTCGCGGCCGCAGTACTATTTTTCGCCACTGCTCCGCAATTCATTACCGGGCAGATTCTCGCGGTGGATGGCGGCCTGGGACTCTAGCAGGACAATTATCAACCACAAAAGGCACGAAGGTACACGAAGGAAAGCTGCGGATCGATTGCCTTCGTGATCTTCGTGGACTTGATGGTGAACGGTTTTTTGTTAATTGCTCTGGAACTGCCCCACCGCCATTTCTAGAAGCGGCCAGATGCAAGGTATATTGGGGCAAATGAAGAAATCCAGAAACTCTCCTCCGAAGACTTCTGCCGACGCCAGTTCACGCGTCGCCATCGCCATCATGGCGGCTGGAAAAGGTACGCGCCTGAAATCGCAATTGCCCAAGGTGCTGCATAAAGTCGGCGGCAAACCTCTGTTGGCGCATGTGATTGCTGCTGCCAGCCGTGTCGTCCCGCCGCAGGATGTGTTTGTGATTATCGGCCACGAGGCCGACCGGGTCCGCGCTGCCGTGGCCGAGACCGGCGTTCACTTTGTGCTCCAATCAGAACAGCGTGGAACCGGCCACGCCCTTATGGTTGCGCGCGATGCCCTTTCCGGATATGACCATGTCATCGTCCTCTCCGGCGACGCTCCGCAGATCACTCCTCAAACGATAGCTCAACTGTTGAACTTCCATCTCGACCAGCAGGCCGCAATGACGTTGCTTACGGCGGATCTCGACCAGCCCACCGGCTATGGGCGGGTCATCCGCATGAACTCGCGCAAGAACTCGCATAGCGCGGAAGTCCAAGCCATTGTGGAAGAAAAGTCCGCCACACTCGCGCAGAAACAGATCAAGGAGATTAACGCAGGTTTCTACACCTTTGCCGTCCCCCAGCTATTCGGTCACATCGAAAAACTGTCGACGGCAAATCCCCATGCGGAGTATTACCTCACCGATATGGCCAGGGTTTTACGTAAAGCGGGCGAGACTGTGGTCGCCTGGAAGACAGCGGACTCGGCCGAGGTTCTCGGAGCCAATACGCGGGCTGAGCTCTCATTGATTGACGCCCAGATGCGCATGCGCAAGTGCGAACAACTCATGGCCGAAGGCGTCACGATTTTCTTTCCCGCAACCTGCGTGATCGATGCCGAGGTCGAGATCGCTTCCGATACGGTGATCGAACCCTTTGCGCAGATCCTCGGCCATAGCCGCATCGGAGCAGGTTGTCGCATTCGCTCCTACTCGGTGATTCTCGATTCCGAAATCGCGGAAGGCGCCGTCATCCGAACCGGCTGCGTTCTGGATGCCGCCCGCGTCGGGCCGAGCGCGATCATCGGGCCGTACTCTCACTTGCGGCCTGGAAGCGACATCGGCGAAAGCGCTCACGTCGGCAACTTTGTGGAGACGAAAAAGATCAAGCTGGGCAAGGGATCGAAGGCCAACCATCTTTCTTATCTCGGCGACGCCGAAATTGGCGCCGGCGTAAACATCGGAGCCGGCACCATCACCTGTAACTACGATGGAGTTTCCAAGCACACGACTGTAATTGAGGACGGAGTCTTCATCGGTAGTGACAGCACCCTTGTCGCTCCGCTGCGCGTTGGGAAGGGCGCATACGTCGCTGCCGCTTCCTGCATTACGGACGACGTGCCAGAAGATGCGCTCGCCCTGGGCCGCGCCCGCCAGACGACGAAAGAAGGCTGGGCCCGCGCCAAACGTGCGGCGCGAAACCCGAAATAAATCAAAAGGCACCGAGTATTCCTCGGTGCCTTTTATATTTTCTATATCTGGTTATTCAATTCCTTAGTGCGAGACCGCTGCGAATAAGTCCGAATGCATGATCGACTGAAATTGCTGATCGGTCGACTTGAAGTGAAAGTTCACATCCGAGCCGTCGGAGTCGACGCTGGTATTATCCATCGCCACTTTCTCAGGAGCCGTGGCGCTCATCTTCTTGTAGAGCAATCCCGCTTTCACCAAGGACGACAACGTTCCCGCGCTCATCGAATCGGAAGTGACCACGCTCAAGTCAAAATTCACGCCGCTGGTGAAGTTCATGGTGTAAGCACATCCCAGTAATCGTTTCTTGATCGTGTCATAATCGGCGACCTTGGCGGCATCGCCCAAGGCCGACCGCATCACATTCTGCGTTCCCAACTGATCAAGAATGCTCCACACTGGCGACGAATCTACGTTCGCCATCATCTCGGCCATCGTCTGATTTGTGTCCAGCCCCAGGCCCATGCCATCCCGCGTGTCGAGAGCAATCTTCACCGCTGAAATCTCTCCGAACAACAGCGTGCTGTCGTCCAGAAAACTCATCACCATGCCGCCATCCATATTGTAGATATTCGCTTGCCGGTATTTGGTCGGCTTGATCTTCTGCACCGTCATCTTTTTGAGCACTGCCTTCATCGCGAACGGGCCAGCGGCAACGCCAACCCCTTTAACCCCCATCTTCTCCGTTCGAAATGAGGCAAATGCGAGGGTGTCGACATCTTTGTCGGGATCAATCCCGATGCCCTTGAGGGCCGCTTCAAACTGCTTCAAGTTGTCCGGGAGAACCTGCTGCTTCAGCATCATGGCCGTTGGCGAATCCTTCAAGGCGCGGTAATCCACCGAAATCAGTTGCTGCAAATCCGCCGGAACCACGGCGCGTGCCGATGAGTTCAACGGCATCGCGCTCGCTGCCCCAGTCATCCACAGGAACATGCCCATCAGGGCAACTACCACGATCGGAGCTTGACAGTTCTTGACACCACTCATAAATCCAACCTCACCTTGAACAGTTTTTTCCTTAGAATGAACGGAAGACAACTCCCATCTTGCAGCTTTAGATGCAAATTTGGGTCCACCCGTCCCCCGGCCTCCTCATTTTAAGCCAGCCAACAGGTTAGCCGTACGACCAAAGGTGCTAGCCCTATGACCAGTTCGGAACCTCTCTTAATTCTTAATGCAAAGTGGGATTTATTTGTCGCATACCGTACCTACCAATGTGCGGCCTCGAACAATTCCGTGTACCATCAGAACTAACCCAGCCACCCCTCCTGGATTCCTGGGCGCACTTATTCCACGCGCACGCAGAAATCAGGGAATTATTTGAAAATCCTACTCTACAACCCCGATAACGGGGTTACGCGCAATTTCATGCCGCATCTTTGGATGTTTCTCTTGCAGTCGCTGACTCCAGCCGGCCATGAAGTTGTCCTGATCGATGGTAACGCTCAGCCGATGGATGAACTTGCTATTGCCCGGTACGTCCGCGAACAAAAGATTGATTTGGTTGGCATTGGCGCGATGACCAGGATGATTGCCAAAGCTTATCGCATGGCAGATGCCGTCCGTGCCGCCGGAGTGCTGGTGGTCATGGGAGGTCCCCACGTTACAGAAATGGCAGATGAAGCTCTTGGCCGGGATGGCGGACCACGCCATGCCGATGCGGTGGCTCTGGGCGAGGCCGACGAAACCTGGCCGCGCATAGTCGAAGACGCGGCCCGAGGTGACCTAAAAGACATTTACGCTCCCGTCGATACCGCAGGGAAGGAACTCAAGCCGTCGCTAAAGAAATATCCGGTCATTCCCTGGAACAGCATCGATCTCAGGCAATTTAATCTGGTTCCAAACTTCTTTACCCGGTCGCTGCAAAAGGTCGGCGAGGGCTGGGGCACATTCCGCATCATTCCCGTCGAATCAGGACGAGGCTGCCCTTATGGCTGCGAGTTCTGTACGGTAACCGGATTCTTTGGAGACTCGATTCGTTTCCGCACCAACGAAAGCGTGGTCAACGAACTGCTGCTGCTGAAGGCTCGCGCCAGGAAAGAACGAGGGCAAATCGCGGTGTTTTTTATCGACGATAATTTTGCCATCAATTTGAAGCGAACCAAGTCCCTTCTGCGCGACATCATCGCGGCCAAGGCCCAGGTCAACTGGGTGGCTCAGATCAGCGCCAACCTGCTGCGCGATCAGGAACTCGTCGATCTTATTTCCGCCTCAGGCGGTAAATGGATATTTATCGGCATGGAGTCGATCGATCCGGCCAACTTGAAAGATGTGAACAAAGGCTTTAACAAGCCGGAGGAATATGCCGCCGTACTCCAGCGACTCGCTCAACGCAATGTCTACGCCATCACTTCGTTCATCTTTGGAATGGACAACGACACCGTTGGCGCGGCCGAGCGTACCTTGGAGCAAGTACGAAGCTGGCCGCCCGGCCTGCCAATCTTCGGCCTGCTCACTCCGCTTCCAGGCACTCCGCTCCTAAAGCGCCTGGAAGTGGCTGGCCGCCTCACCCGGCCCAAACACTGGCAGGAATTCATTCCCTTCGCCATGGCTCACACTCCGCTCAGGATGACCATCGACGAAGCTCACGCTGAGGTGAATTACGGCTGGTCGCATTCCTACGATGCTCAGGCGATCTCTCAGGCCGTCGACTCGATTTCTGACAAGCCACTGGGCTACCGCATCAACATTCTGATCGCCCGTTTATGCTTTCGCGGAATCTACTTCCCTATGCTTGGCCGCTTCGCCTGGTGGAAGGTGCTCTCGGGGAATCGCGGAACCATCTTCAAACTTGTCCGGCAAGGATTTCAAGCCTGGTGGAATTCGAAAACCAAGGCGGAACGAGTGCCCGCTGCCAGCACTGGAGACTAGCGTGGGAAAACATTCAGCCCAGGTTCCGTCAACTCACATACGAATCAGCCCTGTACGCATTAATCCTGGATTGCCTTCACTCTGGCTCGAATCTCGCCAGCAAATCCTGCGTCTTTCATCGATGCCAGATTAATCTCCACATTCGCCAGCGCCCCTGTGACCGCTGCTGTAGCCAAGGCCTGCGCTGTTGTCAGATCCGACTTCATATTCGGATTCGTAATTCCATCCAGGCTCGCCACAATCATCCCAACTTTGCTTGAGTTCTCCGCCACAGCCAAAGGCACACTGGTGGCTTGCTTCAGACCAGCCTCGATCAGAGTCTCGTTTTCTGTTCCGGTAACGGTCTTCGCGGCTTTGTAGGCCTTCATTACTGTGTCGTAGGCTGCCGCGTCTGCGTCAATCGCGGCCTTCAGGTCTTCCTGCAACGCACTCAACTTCGCGATCGCATCGCTCAACTGGGTTTCATATTGCAGATATGCTTTCTTGCCCCGCGACATCGAAGCCACCATGCCCGCCAATCCCGCTGCCATGGCGCCCGCCGCCGCGGCGGCGCTGCCGCCACCGGGAGTGGCGGTTGGTGCCGCGAGCTGCTCGATGAACGGTTCCACCCCGGCTCGCAACCCGCCCACGGCCATCTTTCCACCCATTACAGAGGCCAATCGGTTTTCCAAAATCAGCGAAGAATCGAAGTTCTCCACCTGCAAGAACCACTCCGCTGCCTGTTCCAGAGCTTTCTTCGGAATCAATCCCACGATCTCGCTCGAGAGCGGCGTCACCCCATAGCGCGCCGCTTCACGCTTCACCATTTCAAACACACGATGCACTGGCGTCTGCTCAAAATCCGTCAGGTTCATCGAAACCTGCGCCTGCCCCCGAACGAGAAATCCTGCGCCTTTCACAAACCGCATTCCTCCATTGGAAAATCGCACGGCCTTCGCGATCTTCTTGGCGATCTCTACATCTCCAGTATTCAGAAATACGTTGTAAGCAATCAGAGCTTTGCGCGCTCCCACCACGGTTGCGCCGGCTGTGGCATGCAACCTGGCTTCTCCATAGTCAGGCTTCCGCGCCGGATTGCTTGCAATCTCCGCCCGGATGCCTTCGAACTGGCCGCGCCGAATATTCTCCAGATTGTGCCGCTCCGGCGTAGCTGCCGCTGCTTCGTACAAATAGACGGGAATCTGATAACGATTCCAAATCTCCTTGCCCACATGCCGGGCCATGGTCACGCAATCTTCAATGGTCACGCCATCAATCGGAATAAAAGGCACTACATCGGTCGCGCCCATCCGGGGATGGGCTCCCTTATGAACATTCAGATCGATTAACTCCGCAGCCTTCCCCACTCCGCGGATTACCCCTTCCTGAATGGCTTCGCGCGCACCCACCAGGGTGATCACGCTGCGGTTGTGATCCACATCCATTTCGCGATCCAACAGGTACACTCCATCCACTTTCATAGCTGCAACAATAGCGTCGACCTTCGCCTTATCGCAGCCTTCCGAAAAATTCGGCACGCACTCCACTAACGTAGACATAGGAGCAAAGGATAGCTGCCATCCGGCAATCGAAGCAAGACGTAGGCGAAACCGGTAGTGGCGCAATTTGAAACGTTTAGCGGTTAAAAACGTTGTCTCCAAAAGTTTGTCGTTCCCAAGCGCTGCGCAAGAATCTGCTTTTGTCCGGAACAAAAGATTCCCTTCGGCTTCGCTCAGGGCAGGCTCTCACCGGCTGAAGCCTGTTCGGAATGACAAAATGAAATGTTGTTCAGGTTTACCCGAAAATATTTGCGGAACAAGTCAAGGGAGTGTGGTAAGAAAGAGTGCATGCGATGCCACTGCTTATCAATGTCTATCGAACGTCTGGGCCCGGTCGTGGCCATTCTTGGCGCGTTTCTACTAACCTCTTTTTCCTCGTTAAATGCCAGCGAACCCATCGGCGATTATTTTATGTACGTGGGTACCTACACGGTTACTGACAGCACCAGCAAGGGCATTTACGTTTATAAGTTCGATTCGCATACCGGAGAAGTGACGCTGATCGGTCTGGCGGCTGCGACCGCGAACCCTTCGTTTCTGGCAATCGACCCCAGCCATCGCTTTCTTTACGCTGTGAATGAACTCGGAGACTACAACGGCGAGAAGAGTGGTGCGGTCAGCGCGTTTTCCATTGACCACACAACCGGCAAACTAACGTTGCTCAATCAAGTTGCCTCGGAAGGTGCGGATCCTTGCTACATCACGGTAGATAAGGCCGGAAAATTTGTCCTGGTGGCCAACTACACCGGGGGCAGCATCGCGACGTTCCCAATTCTTGATGGCGGCCGCCTCGGAGAGCGTACTGCATTCGTTCAACACTCCGGCCACGGAACAAATCCGCAGCGCCAGGAAGCGCCACATGCCCACTCGATTGATTTGTCGCCTGACAATCGTTTCGCCATCGTGGACGATCTTGGCCTGGATGAAACTCTCGTCTATAAATTCGACAGGAGCACCGGTTCGCTCACTCCGAACGATCCGCCGTTCGCCAAGGCCGCTCCCGGCGCTGGGCCGAGGCATTTCGCTCTTTCCCCCAACGGAAAGTTCGGCTACGTGATCAGCGAAATGGCCTCGACGGTCTCGGTATATTCCTTCGATCAAGCTACCGGAGCTTTTCAGGGGCTGCAGACCATCTCAAGTCTTCCCAAGGGGTTTGCCAAACCAAACGACGCTGCCGAGATTGAGATCGATCCTGCGGGAAAATTTCTCTATGCTTCCAATCGAGGCGATGACAGCATCGCAGTTTTTTCCATTAACCCAAAGACGGGAACCTTAACTCCGGTCGAGTATGCTTCCACCAAGGGCCAAAGTCCTCGCAACTTCGAGATTGCCCCTGGAGGCTCCCTGCTGGTTGTCGGCAATGAGAAGTCGGATAACATCGTCACGTTCCACATCGATCGAAAAAGCGGACGCCTTACCCCGACCGGCAAGGTTCTGGAGCTTGCGCAGCCGGTTTGTGTGCGATTCGTGCCAGTGAAGTAAACGAAGCTGGCTGAGATAAAACGAACTAAAGGGAAGTGGATGTCCGCAGGCGCGCGGCGGGCTATTGCTTTTTCTGGATGAACCTTCGACGCACCAGGTGAGTATTCGCGTCCGGCTTGATCTCGTCGTATTTCATGCAACTGATCGAACCATCGACTTCCAGCACCGCAAGGGCAACGTCGTGAACATTAGCAATGCCGTGCTCGCGCAGGGCGCGTTCCAGTTCATCCATGCTGACGTGTTCCGTTGCCATCTGCGATTCCATGGCCTTGCCATCATGAATCAGAAGAGTGGGCTCGCCCTGGACAATCCGCCGAAAATTCTGATTTCTGCCGGATAGATTTCCAACTGCATAATTCAGCAATAACAATGTAGAAGCGGCGATCACACCGCCCAGCAATGACGTATCGGGCCCAGTCATCGCATTTTGCACTGAGTTAGAAAGAAGCAGCAGTAGCGTTAGATCGAACGGGGTCATCTGGCCCACTTCGCGCTTCCCGCTCAACCGCACACCAATCAGCACAACCGCATAAATAACGGCCGTGCGCAGGGCAATCTGCAGCGCGATATGCCAGCCCGCCGGAAAGATCATTGGTATCAGTTTTAATTTTTACTCGCTGTCACCGGAACCGGCGCGTTCTTCGGTGTACTCAAATATCCCGTGGCTTTATTCTTCTCGGCCGTCCAAATTACCAACTCAAAAAGCAGGTGACTGCGCCCGGAATAAAATTGGATCGGTTCGGCTATATTTCGATCTTTCTTCTCGATCGTTTTGTCGTCGGACGTCACGGTCAAAGTAAATTTCCCGCGCTTGGGGTCGGTTTTCTTCAACTGGAGACTTACGGTTGCGACCGGCTGCGGCTTCGCGCCCTTCATCAAGGTGAACTCGTAATAATTACGGTCGCCCTTATGCTTCAGGGCTTCCAGATCTTCGCGCGTATTGGCGATCAGTCCGCTCTGTACTCCCAAATCTCCCACCGCACTTTGCAGCTTGGCTTTGGTGGCGTCAAGATCGGCACGGGTTGAGGCAACGTCCGTCTTAACGCCACCCACATCCGTTTTTACTCCGGCGACTTCCCCACTCACCTGGCCAATCTGCTCCTGAGACGCTTTTTGTTGCTGCTCCAGCCGTGACTCGGCGCTCTTCTGCTCCGCCTGCAACTGCGCGGCGCGTTGCGTCAATTCCTTCTTGGTGATGCCCAGTTGATGAGCCAGAGTTTCTTCGGAAGCCTCGGCGGTCTGCATTCGATTCTTCAGTTCCGCCACTTGCGCCTGGCTGTCGCCCAAATCTTTGGTGATTTTGTCGACGTGTTGCGTAGTGGTGACATACCCGTAAACCGTAGCCGCAACGAAAACGATCGCTACAATAAGCAGAATCCATTTGCCCGTATTCGACTCTTGTTCTACTGGTATTTGTTCGCCTTCGTCCGCCATCGTTCCTCCGGGAACCAGCTAATGTGTTGGTATACTGCAATTGTTTAGCATAAAGATTATCGTGTCAATTGCGGTTGAGATGCTCTTTCCATCGTTCTTCTACAACAGCCCGTATCCGGACAGAGGCAGTTTCGATCTGCCTCACCTCGATCTGCAAATCTTCTAGAATGCTGAAGTGAAGACTTGGGACGTGATTGTTATCGGCGGCGGCATCGTAGGGCTTTCGCTCTCGCTCGAGCTTCGCAAGAGAGGAGCCAGCGTTCTGGTCGCAGAACGGGGCGAATGCGGGCGGGAGGCTTCGCACGCGGCGGGCGGAATGCTGGCCGATTGCGGCATTGAGATTCCGGCAGGCTTACAAACTCTCGCGACTTCAAGCGCACGCATGTATCCAGATTTCGTGCGGGATCTAGAACTCGATTCCGACATGAAGGTTGATCTTCGCGATTATGGGAGCATTTTGTTTCTGGGGCTGGAACATGAAGAACTAGAGACGGCATTCGCTTTGGCCCATCCTTTGCCGTCACCGCTCGCCGAAGTGGAGCCCGCGCTCGCGCCAGCGGACCGTGCCGCGTGCTACCTAAGAGAACGCAGCGTGGATCCGCGAGCGCTCACATTGGCGGTGCTTGCCGCCGCTCGCCGACAGGGCGTAGATATTTCTTCTGGCGAGGACGTCACTGCTGTAAACATGTGCGATGGTGGTGTGAGTGGGGTAACAACTCGCAAAACCTCTTTTTTTGCACCCAAAGTAGTCAACTGCGCCGGGGCATGGTCTGGACAAATCGCTCCCCTTGCCTTTCCTACCCGCCCGGTTAAAGGACAAATGCTGTGCCTGCTTTCGCCCCGCCGCGAATTGCTGAAACATGTCATTCGGACACCGGAGGTCTACCTGATCCCTCGCAGCGATGGACGAATTGTCGTAGGAAGCACATTAGAAGAAGCTGGCTTCGACAAGCGGACCGATGTCTCGACCATTCAGCGTCTGCGCCAGGCGGCCATTGCGCTAGTTCCAGAACTGCAAAACGCAAAGATTTTGGAAGACTGGGCAGGACTGCGGCCGGGCACACCTGACTCCTTGCTGGTGCTCGGCGCGACTTCTGTGCTTGGCTATTACGTCGCCACAGGCCATTTTCGTGATGGGATCCTGCTCGCACCGATCACGGCGAAGGTCATGGCGGACGTGGTTCAAGCGAAAAATCCTGAATACGATATAGCAGCTTTCTCCCCGCAAAGGTTCCTGCTCGCGGCGTGAGCGAAGTCGCTGCTTCGGATATACTGAAGCGTTTTCCGCTCTCTCATCATTTCAAAGTGCGCTGAAAGGATCATCCCATGGCTTTCCCCGCAGTGGATTTCGCCCGCAATAATCAGCAGCGTTTTCTTAGCGAACTCAAGGATCTTCTTCGCATTCCCAGCGTCAGCACTCTGGAGGAGCACAAGCCTGACGTACAAAAGGCCGCCGATTTCGTCGCTGCCGAACTGCGGCGCATCGGCATGGAAAACGTCGAGGTCATTCCGACCAAGGGACATCCTCTGCTTTACGCCGATTGGCTGCATGCGCCCGGCAAGCCGACCGTGCTTTGCTACGCTCACTATGACGTGCAGCCAGCCGAACCTTTGGACGAATGGCTGACCCCGCCGTTCGAGCCGACCGAGCGCAGCAATAACGTCTATGCCCGCGGTGCGGTCGACGATAAGGGCCAGCTTTGGATGGAAGTGAAGGCGCTCGAATCGTTGCTGAAATCCGGCAATGGCAAGCTTCCGATCAACGTGAAGGTTATTTTCGAAGGAGAAGAAGAAGTCGGAGGCGAATCGATTGCCGAGTATGTTCGCAAGCAGAAGGCCAAGCTGAAGGCCGATTTTGCGCTGGTGTGCGATACGGAGCTTTTCGCTCCCAATCTTCCTACGCTCTGCGTCGGCTTGCGCGGGCTGGTTTATACGGAGATTGAGGCTGTGGGCGCGAAGGTCGATCTGCATTCCGGCGTTTATGGCGGCGCGGCACCGAATCCGTTCTTTGCGCTCATCGAAATTATCAGCAAATTAAAAGACGCAAAGGGCAAGATCTTGATCCCAGGTTTCTACAAGGGCGTGAAAGCCCCGAGCGCCGATGAACTCAAAGCGTGGAAGCGGCTGCCGTTTAACGAAGAAACTTACCGCAAAAAAGAAGTCGGATCCAAGGTGCTTACCGGCGAGCCCGGCTTCTCAGTTCTATACCGCACTTGGGCGCGACCCACGCTAGAAGTTCACGGCATGCCCGGAGGATTTGTCGCCGCCGGCGCGAAGACCGTAATCCCTGCCAAGGCTGCAGCCAAGGTTTCCATGCGGCTTGTTCCCAACCAGGATCCAGACGATATTTTCAAACGCTACAGCGACTTCGTGAAGAAGCTCACGCCCAAGGGTATTGAGACCAAGATTAAAGTGTGGAGCAAAGGTCGCGCATGCGTGGTGGGCACAGATAATCCTTACATTAAAGCGGCGACTGAAGCGCTACGCGATACCTTCAAGAAGGAAACCGTATTCATCCGCAGCGGTGGTTCGATTCCCATTGTCACTGACTTTCAGGATGGTTTGAAAATCCCCAGCGTCATGATGGGCTTCGGCCTGCCCGATGACAATTTGCACGCTCCCAACGAAAAGTTTCACATTCCAAACTTCCATCACGGGATTGAAACCATTTGCCGGTTCTTTGAGAAAGTGGGAGAGAGGTAACCGTGGGCAGTCGGTTTTAGAGTGCTTGTTAGAGGCGAGCAATCCGCTCGTCCTGCTCTCCACGACGGAGCTCCCAACGATAGAATCTTTTGTGAAACAACGCCGCAAGTTCACCGTGCTCATCGAACGGGATGAAGAAGGCTACTATGTAGCCACGGTTCCATCCCTTCCCGGCTGTCACACTCAGGCCAAAAATCTCGACACCCTTATGAAGCGCGTAGACGAAGTGGTCGAATTGTGTCTCGAGGAGAACCGCGAGGCGGCCAGTCCGCTCGAACTTGTGGGCATTCAGCAAATTTCTCTATGACTCGACTCCCGCGGCTGATGGGCAAAGACGCCGTGCGAGTCCTGCGAAAAATCGGCTTCCAGATCGTTCGGACTCGGGGCAGCCACGTTTTCGCTAGACATGCAGATGGACGACCACCATTCCAGTCCATGCGAACGAAGTACTTGGGCCTGGGCTCCTCCGCTCAATTCTTCGCGATGTTGAACTTTCTGTCACAGATTTACTGAATAATCTCTAGCATTTTTCGCCCTTTCCGTTGTTTTTACACTGGCATCGCGCTACCATCTTCTTGCTCTCGCCATTCTCCCGCCTCGTCCTTACCTTACCCGCAAACTGTGCAACTGCTGCAATGTGTGTGCAACCCAAAGCGCTCGGTCGTAAGGTCATACAATATATAGTGTTATATTGCTTGACCCCGCCCCCAGTTCGCCGTTACAGTTGGTTAATTTTGTGGTCGCCCTTTCCAGCCCAGAGCGGCCTGGGGTGCAACGCGCATCTTTTCAAGGACGGAGGAATCCGTCTGGTAAACATCCCGCGACCCAGCATTGCGGGCAACCGGCTACTGATTACTGGCCACTGTTTTTCCCAAGGAGTTCACGTTGCTTAAACTGAAGCGGCTACAGATTCTCGGGTTCAAGTCATTCTGCGATCGCACCGACCTCAAATTTCACGGGGATGGAGTGGCCGCCATCATTGGGCCGAACGGGTGCGGCAAGTCGAATATCGCCGACGCGATTTCCTGGGTATTGGGCGAGCAATCCGCCAAAACGCTGCGCGGATCGCGCATGGAAGACGTGATCTTTGCCGGAACGCATGATCGCAAGCCCACTGGTATGGCAGAAGTATCGCTGACGCTGATCGATCCTCAGGAATATCCCGGGGCCGACGCCAACGCGCCCACCGAGGTTGATATTCAGGATGAGCTTCCCGGCAACTCTCCACGATATGCAGAGAACTGGGATGAAGATGCGATCCGCGCCCGTCAGGCAGCTGACACAGAAAGCGCCGTGGAAGACGCGCAGCCCGGCCGAACCGAAGAAGTAGCAGTTCCGAGGTCGAAGATTAACACCATTGCCGTCGCCTTTCCTGACGATGAGCCCGTCTTCGCCCTGCCTGTGCATAATGTGGGACAAATGGCCTCTTCCGCCGCGCTGGCGGGCGCGCCACAAGTCGTTCTCAAGATCCGCCGCCGCAAGTTCAATCAGCAGCAATTTCATGCAGGCGAGATCGTGGTGACCCGACGTCTGTTCCGCTCCGGCGACAGCGAATATCTGCTAAACGGAAAACTTTGCCGCCTCCGCGATATTCAGGATCTTTTCATGGGCACAGGCCTCGGCCCCGAAACCTATGCCCTGATCGAGCAAGGCCGCATTGGACAGATTCTCAGCAGCCGCCCAACCGATCGGCGCGCAATTCTCGAAGAAGCCGCCGGAATCACCAAGTTCAAAACCAAGAAACGGCTGGCTGAGGCGCGGCTGGAAGATGCCAAGCTGAACCTGGCACGCGTGAATGACATCTTTGACGAAGTCACGCGGCAGATGAATTCTTTGAAGCGTCAGGCCGCCAAGGCTGAGCGTTTTGCCAAGCTGCGGGACGAGATGCGGGCTCAGCTTCGCGTCGTTCTGGCAAGCAAGTTTGCGGCGATCGAGAAAGAGAACGCCGCCATCGATGCGCAACTCGTCATCCTTGCCGGGGATATGAGGCAGCGCACCGAAGAGGTGCAGCAGTTGGAGACGGAGCACGCCGAAGCCTCTAATCGCGGCGATGCAATTGATACGGAACTGCGAGAGAATCGCGACCGGCTGAGTGAGCTCGCCATGGAAATCGATCGCGCGCGGGCCCAGCGCCGGCATAATGAGGAGCGTTGCGCGGAACTCGTAGTTCGGTCGGCGTCGGCGGAAGCGGAGCTTGCGCAGGCTCGTCACCGCCTGACTTCGCTCGAATCCGAGCGCGATTCCAACCGGCAGGTGCTCGAATCGGCGGCGGCCGATCTGGCTTCTGCCCAGCACGAACTGGCCTTATCGCAGCAGCAGGCTGCGGGCGCGGCCACGGCGCTTGCTGACCTGGAACGCCAACTCGAAGATTCACGCGTCGCCATGTTTGACACGGCGTCCTCGGCTTCGCGCTTGCGCAACCAGCTAGCCCAGGCGGAAGAGCGGTTAGCCGGCGCGGATCGCGAGGCGCGCCGATTGGAAAATGAGATTGCGGACGCCAATACGCAGGTCGAGGCCTTCGGTGGCCAGCGCGGGCAATTCGCTTTGGAATTTGAAACCGTTACCCAGCGCGTATCTGGGATCGGCGAGGAGATCAGCCAGTTGCGGCGTTTGACCGAAGCGAAGCGAATCGAAGAAACGCAGGCGAAGGCTCATCTCGATCAACTCCGTGCGGAATTTGCCACAGCGCTCGGCAAGAAAGGATCGCTTGAAGCGGTCATTGCCGAGCACGGATACTCTACGGAATCGGTTCGACGATTATTTCAATCCGGGGTGATGCAGAGCGGCCTCGCGCCGGTTGGAGTGCTGGCGGATTTTCTGGAAGTTGAACCTCGTTTCGAGCGCGTGGTCGAGGACTTTCTGCGCGATGAGTTGAACTATATCGTCGTCAAATCGTGGGATGCGGCGGACGAAGGCTTGCGTCTGCTTCGTAGCGACGTGGATGGCCGCGCGACCTTCCTGGTGCACCCCGAAGACTCCCAGGCTAAGTTTTCTTTCGTGGTTGATGAAGCCGCGCACTGCGCTCCACCGACAGCTTCAATCGTTCCGCTCAAGAATACGATTCGGGTGCTCGACGGATTCGGCAAATCGCTGGAAGTGATTCTGCCCAAGCTTCGCGATGGTTATATCGTTCCCGGCTCCGACGTTGCGCGCGGGCTGGCTCTGGAAAATCCGGATGCATTCTTCCTTTCGCAGTCCGGAGAATGTTTTCACAATGTAACGGTTACGGGCGGCAAACAGCGCGCCGAGGGACCACTTTCCATGAAACGCGAACTGCGCGAGGTCCTGCGGCAGGTCGAAGATTTGGAGCGCGCGGTTCGCCAGGAAGAGACGCGCGTGCTCACCTTGGGCAGGGAGATCAAAGACCTCGCCGCAACCCAGGAACGTCTGGAGCGAGAGAGACGTGAGGCCGAACATCAGTCGATGACCTCCGGCCACATGCTGCAACAACTGGATTCGGAGATGGCTCGCATAAGGGAGCGCATGCGGGTTTCGCAAGCGGAGTTGCAGCGTTTAGCAGCGGGACGAGCCGAGCAGGAATCAATCATCGCCTCGCGGCAGACGGAGATTGGGACGCTGGAGCAGGCTCGGACCCAACTTGAACTGCAAATAACGGAATTCCAACAGTCGCTTGGTGTATTGCGCCAGCGGCGCGAAGAAGCCGCCCTGGCCAGTTCGCGGCGGACCGCGGAGGTTGCTGCCCTGGAAGAGCGCCATCGCTCTGCAACCGCCGTGCTATCTCGACTGGATTCCATTTTTACTGAAATGCAGGAGCGCGTTCTGTCGCTGGGATCGCAGATCGAGCGCTCCGCTGCCGAGAAGTTGCAGCGTGAAGCCGAGAACCTGAATCTTGAACACCAATCCCAGGAATTCGAAGCGGAGCGCAACGCCGGCCAGGCGCGCGAGGGTCTGCTCCAATTCGAGAAACAGCAACTCCGCGACCGTATCACGGAGATCGACGAACTGCTTCGTGCCGCCCGCCAGTTGCTCGATGAGGCTCGCGACCGCCGGGGCGAGCTGCAAGCCTCCGCGGCAAAGCTGCGAGCCGATGCAACCTATATGGCGGAAACTTGCTTGAATGAGCTCGGATTGGAACGTACCGCGCTAATGGCCGATCCGACGATAACGCTGGTCACCGGAGACGAACTCCCCGCCCGCGATCAGGCCTATCGGGATCTGCGGACCAAGCTGGACGCCATGGGACCGGTCAACATGATGGCGTTGGAGGAGTACCGCGAGACTACCGAACGGCACGATTTTCTCGATGGGCAACGTAAGGATCTCATCTCATCGATTGAGAACACCACCGCAACCATCCGCGAGATCGACGAAGTGTCGCGGCAGAAATTCCAGGAAGCTTTTGCCAAGATCAATGAGAACTTCCAAACCACATTTAAGAAACTCTTCGGGGGCGGCCACGCTTTTATGAAGCTTACCGACGAAGAGAACTCCGCCGAAAGCGGCATCGATGTGGTGGCCTCGCCGCCCGGAAAGCGACTACAAAGCGTGTTGCTGCTCTCCGGAGGCGAAAAGGCGCTCACCGCTCTTGCCCTGCTGGTCGGCATCTTCCAGTACACGCCCAGCCCATTCTGCATTCTGGACGAAGTCGATGCGCCGCTGGATGAGGCCAATATCGGCCGCTTTACCGAGCTGGTAAAGGAAATGAGCGTTCAGACCCAATTCGTGTTGATTACCCATAGCAAGAAGACGATGAGCATCGCACCCGTACTTTATGGAGTGACGATGCAGGAGCCGGGCGTCTCCAAGCTGGTGTCAGTCCGCTTTGGCGCGCCGAATTGAGCACTCGGCCGTTAGTCGCTGGTCGGTGGTCCGAGCGCCTTAGCCATCGACCAACGACCAACGACTAACTGCAGAATGGTGACGATATCCACGCTCATCCTCAGCTTTTCCACAACGGTCCCATTAAAACGCGATCGCCGATCATAATTTGCCGTGCTATTGGCAAGACAAGGTTTGCGTGTTGTGACCGCTTGAATTAGTCCAAAAAATCGCGATCTCCCTCGTTGACAAAAATTTCTGAGAGTCTAAAATACCCTTCGCTCTTGCCTTAATATTCCAATATGAATGAACTTCTTGATCCCGTACTTTTACAGACAGACTTTCCAGGCCTTCATCTTCACGCAAGCGGCAAAGTTCGAGACGTCTACGAGCTTGATTCGAGCCGGTTATTGTTCGTAGCAACCGACCGCATCTCTGCCTTCGATTATGTCCTTGCCACCGGCATCCCGCAAAAGGGACGGGTTTTGACCCAGATCTCTCTTTTTTGGTTTGATTTCTTGTCCGACATCGTTCCGAACCACCTGATTGCGGCCGATGTGGCGCGTTATCCGCAAGAGTTACAGCAGTATGCCGATCAGTTGAACGGACGCTCGATGATCGTGCGGCGCGCCAACATGTTTCCGGTGGAATGCGTGGTGCGCGGCTATATTTCAGGCTCGGCGTGGAAGGAATACAAAGCCACCGGCAAGGTTTGCGGCATCGAATTGCCGGCGGGCTTGCGGGAATCTGAAGCATTCCCTGAGCCAATCTTTACCCCGTCAACCAAGGCCACCACCGGCCACGACGAGAACATTTCATTCGCCAAGATGTGCGAAATCGTCGGCACCGAGGTTGCCAGCACTCTGCGCGACCTCACCCTACGCGTCTACAAGAAAGCCGCCGATTATGCCCGGCAGCGCGGCATTATCATTGCCGATACAAAGTTTGAATTTGGCCGAACCGCTAACGGCATCACCTTGGCGGACGAAGTTCTCACACCGGATTCCTCGCGCTTCTGGCCTGCGGATAAGTATGAGCCGGGCCGCTCGCAGGAGTCCTACGATAAGCAATACGTTCGCGACTATCTGGAGGAGATCCGCTGGAACAAGCAGCCACCTGCACCTGCGTTGCCAGCAGAGGTGACGCGCCGGACCAGTGAGAAGTATCTAGATGCATACTTCCAGATGACGGGACGCAGACTGGATGTGTAAACGCACCTCCTCCATATGCTGGAGCATGTGTTGGAGCAAGATAGCCGCATGACTCCAGTTGATTGGGTGATTATCGCGTTCGTTGTGCTGAATGTAGTTTTGGCTGCCATGCAAGGCTTTTTCGCCGAAGCCTTCAGCATGGCCGGATTGGTTGTGGGTTATGTCGTAGCCGCCTGGCGCTACCAGAGGCTGGCGGACTGGTTATTGTCGTTCTTGAAGTCGGAGTTGCTCGCGCAGATTCTGGCTTTTCTGATCATATTCTGGGCGATTCTGGTGGTCTTCAGCCTTGCCGGAAGGATCATGCGCAAGCTGGTGAAAGAAGTTGGGCTGAGTGCCTTCGATCGTTTTCTGGGGGCAATGTTGGGAGTGGTGAAGGGTGTGCTGGTGGTCGCCGTGATCCTGATGGGAATGACCGCCTTCACGCCGACTTCGCCACTGTTGGAGAATTCGCAGTTAGCGCCTTATTTTTTGGTTTTAGGTCGCGCGGCAATCTGGGTCGCTCCTTCGGTGTTACGGGCAAGATTTTACGAAGGCTTGGATTTTCTGCATCGGGCTCCCAAGGATCTGGCGCGGCCAGCAGCCGCTCGCAAATAGGGAAACAAGCTGTCTGGGCCACGGGTTAGCCATGCCATTTAAAGGCATGAAACGACGATCCAGAGAGATCGGATCAAGAGAGAAGACCTACCGTGAAAGATCAACTGGAAGCACTGGTTTTGCAAATGTATCGCAGCAATATTCTTTACTCCGAAGGCGTGCGTGAGTTTAAGAAGCGTTTCATCCTCACCGTCCTTCAGGAAAACAAAGGCAACCAATGCCGCGCGGCGCGCGAGTTGGGAATGCATCGGAATACTCTTAGCCGCACCATCGATGAACTCAAGATCGATGTGCGCCAGCTCCGCGACGGCGCTAAACGCCCCCCCCGCAGCGCTCGTCCCATGAGCGTAGAAAAGAAGGCGGTCCGCTAGCGGGCCGGGTTGAAGCAAATAACCGGATCGGCAAAATAACAGGCTTGCAAAAGAAATGAGGCAGCCCTTTTGAGGCTGCCTCAATCTCGTTCAAGCAATCATTTCTACTGAGGAGTTGCTTTGTGGTGCACTGGGGCTTTCGCCGGAGCCGCCGCCTTCAGCAGCTTGCCATTGGCCATTGTCATCATGAACGGGCTTGGAGTGTAAGAAGCCGGTTCACCCTGGAAGTCAAAACTGGCGCCGGCCTTGGGGATTAACTTCAGCGGAATCTTGTCTTCAAACATCAACTTGATATCCGCTTTCTTCGCGTCGATGTCGTCGGAGCTGCCAGCAATGTCAACTTCCTCAGCCGCAGCGGTGATGACCGTGCCGTTCATCTGTACTGGCTTGCCTTTGATGGCATTCCAAACGGCATCCTGATCCGCCTGGCTGCCATTGGAAAGAACGAACTCCCACGTCGCGAAATCCATCTTGTCTGGCGACGTGGCTGTCACCATGTTATGAGCCTGTTCAGCCGGAGTGGGAGCGGGTTTGATGGCGAAGTTCGCTGGCGGGTTGGGGTTTGCCTTTGCCTGGGCTAACACATCCGTCCAGCCGTCATCGCCGCCGTGGTACTTGATGTACTGGCTTCTGGCGTATTTCTCAATCTGCTGCTGATACTGCGGCGTGGGCGCAACGACGGAGGCGCGAGCGGCGTACCAGATGCCGTTCAGCGGGTCCGGCGGAACGTTCGGGTCCGCCGGCGTGGGCCCGGCATAGGCCAGCGCAAGTGGATAAACCACACTAAAGTCCGTGGGGCTGGCCTCGGCGGCAACGCGCAAATCTTTTCTCGCTGTGGCATAGTCCTTGCTGGTCAAGTCGGCAATGCCGATCGCCGCGTTGAAGATCGCGCTCATGTCCCCTTTCATTTTTTCGAAATCAGCGTCCGAGGTCCCATCAGGCTTGGTAAATTTCGACAATGCATCCAGTCCCATTTGCCCGTACTTCTTGGCTTCCGCAAGATCCTGCGTGGCGTTGGCGTCGCCACCCTGAGCCTTCCGGCGATCCACGTAGGATAGCAATGCCATGGCCCGGACGTTGTTGGGATCGGCCGCGACCAACTTGGTGGCGGTTTCCACAGTTTTGTCCTGGTTGTTGGTCTGCTGGTAATCCTGCATCAAGGTTTGCAGTGCCGCTGTCTTCATTATGCTATTGGGATACTGGGTCAAAAAAGCTTCGAGACCACTGATCTGCGCCGCTGGATCCTTTTGCTGGATCGCTCCAACGTAGGCGTTATACTCGGCAGGGTCTTTAATGACAGGGGCTTGCGCGGACGCGGCTGGCGGCTGCCCTTGCGTAGCTGGGGCGGGTTGCTGCGTCGTTTGGGGCGCAGGTTGCGCGGCAGTCCGGGCTGCTGCGGCAGCAGCGGCTCCAAGCACAACCGTGACCAGAATCTTATTCATCAGTATTAGCTCCTTGCACCTTGGGATCTACAAAGTTATCGAAATCGCAACTGCATTCCGCCAGCACCGCTGACTGCGCTCCCGAAACCTCGCTCCCGAAATCCAGACCCGGGCATTCGCTGCTTCTTCGAAGCGGAATCGGAAACTATAGTTCAACCCGGAACAAAAAGCTAATCCCGGTGTGCCGGATTATAAGTACCCGTGCATCCGAAGGCAAGCAACTTGCTGCCGCACGTGCGCAATTGCGCAATATTGTAAGATGCAGAATTGGCGAAGCCGGATAGTAGCAATTCTAGAGCCTCGCAGCTTGCCGGGGCACCCCGAACCGATTAGAAGGGATTCAATGAGCACGGTTAGGCCCAGTATTGATCGTAAGAGCGCTCACACGAATCTGGATCGTAGAGTTCTCGAGGGGCAGGTTGCGGTGGTTACTGGAGCGGGCCGCGGAATCGGCGCTGCCATCGCCCGTGGCCTGGCTGGCTTAGGTGCAAACGTGGTTCTGCTCGGGCGTACCCCCGCCGCGCTCGATTCCACCACCCAGGCGATCGCAGACGCTGGAGACAAAGCGGAGCCAATGGTTTGCGATGTGACCAGCCTGCCATCCGTCGAGAAAGCCGCACAGCAGGTCGAAGCCTCATTCGGGCGATTGGATATTCTGGTGAACAACGCCGGGATCGGAGGCTTCGGCGGTCCGCTGCACCAGCTTCCTCCGGAGACCTGGGATCAAATTTTGAATACCAATTTGCGCGGCGTTTACTTTGTGATTCGTGCCTTTACGCCCTTGATGATCCGTTCGCTAGGCGGTCACATCATCAATATCTCATCGCTCTCCGGAAAAAATGCGTTTCCCAATGGTGCTGCCTACGCGGCATCGAAATGGGGATTGAACGGTCTGAGCTATTCCGTGGCGGAAGAGCTGCGTGGACATAACATTCGAGTGAGCGTGATCTGTCCGGGTTCAACCAACAGTGAGTTCAGTCCACACGCAGGGAAGGATCCTACGAAGATGCTGCAACCGGAAGATGTAGCTCACGCGGTAGAGATGCTGGCGACTCAGAGCCCGCAGTCGTTTGTGAGTGAAATTCTCCTGCGGCCGACGCAGAAACCCTAAGCGAAATTCCCGCAAAGCGCTTTTCATCCTTCGCCACGCTCGCGATGACACACTTTAACCTGAGTGGGTCACACTAACGCAGGCTCACTTCTTAAATAGGTTCTCAAACGCCTGCCGTGCATCGTTAGGCCGCAAGCTGGCTGGAGTGGACGTCTCCTTCTCCCGCGAAACCCGCAGTTCATATAGAGTGCAATCGTTGCGCGTATCTTTCTTCTCGATACGCTTGGCCACCGGCTTCATACACTCGAAGCGGCTTCCGGGATCGAAATAGGCGCACTGCTTGCAGGAATGAAGCTCGAATCCGCACTTGGGGCAAAGCTCCCCAGGCGGCATACCTTGTAGCACCGTGCCGCACTGGGTGCATCGCGAGACCGCGCGGGTCCCCGGCAAATTCACCGGGCGCGGCCCGAACGTGTTGTCTCGATTGCCGGGCCGATTGCCGGGGGACGAAGGCCGATCGCCGGACTCTTTCTCCCGGTGCGGCTTCTCCTCACGATCCTGATATCCGTGCTGACGGTATTTCGCCATAAAACCTCCGGCGGGCTGTGCTGCGCAGCATAAACCAAAGCCTCTCAGCCCACCACTTTCCCGTGTGCGACTCGTGTTTAAAGATTTTGACTTTCCCGGTCAAAGGAAGAGTTCGCTCGCCCTAGTTACAATGAGTCCATGATCCACGAACTTTTTCCCGTAGGACCGCTGCAATGCAACTGCTCGATTATCGGCGACGAAACCACGCATGAGGCCATGGTCATCGATCCCGGCGATGAGATTGAAAACGTGCTGGCTGCTCTCCGTAAGCATAACCTGCAAGTCAAGCAAATCGTCGTCACACACGCTCATATCGATCACGTTGGGGGCGCCATGAAGCTGCGCGCGGCCACAGGCGCACCGATTCTGCTCAACCAGAACGATTATGCCCTGCTCAAAATGCTCGATGTGCAGGCAGCGTGGGTCGGCATGGCCGCTCCCGGCACGGTTGAAATCGACCACAGTGTAAGCACCGGCGATTCGGTGAAGGCCGGCTCGCATGCCGCCAGCGTTCTCCATACTCCCGGCCACACTGAAGGCAGCATCTGCCTCTACTTCCCTGCCGAAAAGATCCTGATCGCCGGCGATACCCTTTTCGCCGGATCAATTGGCCGTACCGATCTGCCGGGCGGTTCGATGACAAAGATCATAGAGTCGCTTCACGGGACGGTGCTGGCTTTGCCCGATGACACGGTCGTTGTTCCCGGACACGGCCCGCTGACCACCATCGGAGAAGAACGAGAGAGTAATCCGTGGCTGGTGAAACGGTA
>JBEKWW010000026.1:0-69389 GCA_049512655.1 Candidatus Sulfotelmatobacter sp.
TGGAATGGAGGCGTGTGACGTTTTACGGCGGCGATGGGGATTTCCTGTTTCCGTCGGAACGCTTGAACGGTACCCAACCGTTGACGCCTCATATGGTGCTCAAGAAGATCATCCGTCCAGCGCTCGTTCGAGCTGGGGTCAAAGACAAGGTGATCGGCTGGCACAGCTTCCGGCACTCTCTCGCAACCAATCTCCGCAGCTTAGGAGTGGATGTGAAGGTCGCTCAGGAACTGTTGCGGCACGCGAACTCGTGCATCACAATGGACATCTACACGCAAGCAATCTCTTCGGACAAGAGGAATGCGAGTGGTAGGCAGATTGAGATGTTATTGGGGAGGATGGGTGATGGTATTTCTGAGTCATCCCTTCCCATCCTTCGGGATGACCTAAAGCAGCAATCATGGGTCATAAACCTATGATTCTTTTAGGTTTATGGCGGGGACGACGGGACTCGAACCCGCGGCCTCTGCCGTGACAGGGCAGCGTTCTAACCAACTGAACTACGTCCCCACTTGTTTTCACCGGGTTAGCGGAAACCCATGATTTTCCTGTCTTTTCTTACTGTCAATAGAGTCGCCTGCGTCAATCGCTTCCACCCCATAGGACCCAATTCCGGGGGCTTTAACGACAACAAACTGTAAGGATGTGCGTCCATCCAGTTCCCAATGCGAGCCCTACGACGCGAAGCATCTGTCCATGCCCCGCGTGAAGATTGTAGATTGTAACAGAGCATCGCTTGATCCGTCAGGGCTCAGTTGCCCGGAAAATCGCCGAGAGCACACGGTCCGAGCGTGCTGCCGTCGGTCTGGGTATGATTTTGAGTCTGAGAGACCCCCAGTGCCCAAGCGACAAACGACGTTAGATCCGGAGTTGGCAGCTGAAGCCAAGAGCATCTCGCATTTGCGTTCCGCAACGGCTCAATCGAAGATGATCACGCGGGTAAGGACTGTCCACTTGTTCTGAAAAATCCGAATACTCCCAGTTTACGGTTAGTCAAGAGGATTGTTGGCATGAACATAGCAGACTCATCAAAACGCATCGGCAGCCGCGACCTCGACGACCTTGGCGATCAGGCGGCGAGGCTGTTTCGCGGACTGCGACCTATAGGACATGTAACTTTGAAGAAGGTAACTGTAACGGTGAGCGCGCTAACAGCAGTTTGCTCCCAGTGGTGTACTTCGCAGCAAAAAAGTTTCTTCGCTTTTGCTTAGAAAAGAGGATGGACCTGAGGTGGGTGATCTCGATCCGGACGATCACACGTTTTAACACACGGTCAACGAGTGCTATGGCCGCATCGGTTGCTTACTTAGACCAGACTCGGCGTGTCTCTTCGTGATCTCGTAGCGTCGTCCTCGCACTTCCTGCCACTGTTTGGAAGAAGAACGTGGTACCAGCCGCGCATTCACCACTTCTGATTTCCCTTATAATGCCCCTTCGTAATGCCTCTTCTCTGGCCCTAATATTTTTCGATTCGGAGATCCCTATGCCGACGAATTTCCGGCGAACGTGCGTCTTGCTCTTGGCGTTTCTGCATGCACCGTTTCCGTTCGCATCTTTCGGACAGCAAACCGCGACAAGTTCGTCCGGAATAATCGAACTCACGCTGAAGCAAGCCGTGCAACTGGCCTTGCAACAGAATCCTCAGCGTGTCATAGCCCGGCTGCTGATTTTCGAAAGCGACCGCACCAGTCAGATCGCGCGCTCCCGGCTGCTACCTCAGGCAGAGATTGAAGCCGGCGCATCAGTCAATCAGTACAATTTTCAGAGCATCGAGCGCGAGCAGCACCACCAGGACGCTGGCCCCTTTCAGATCATCGAAGCGGGACCTACCTTCTCGCAAAGCATCGTCGATCTCCCTCTGATCCGCGGCTACCAGATCGGCAAAGAAGGAACCCGGCAGTCGCGTGCCGACGAGCTCACCACTCGACAAAACGTGGTCACCGCCGTGGTTGACCAATACCTGCTCATTCTCCGCGCCCTGGCCACGCGTGACGCGGCCAATGCCCGCGTCGCTCTGGCGCAGCGCCTCTATGAGCAGGCCACCAGACTTCAATCCACAGGCATCGGTTTGAATATTGACACGGTGCGCGCCAATGTCGAACTGCAAAACGAACGGCAGAATCTGATTGATGCCGAAACGCTGACCCACACCACCAAATATGGTTTGGCGGAACTCCTCAATCTTCCGCGCGACCAGGATCTCGAGGTCACCGACGGCCTTAATTTCTACGATCTCCCCAAACTCGAAAAAGAGGCGTTGTTAAGCCTAGCGTTAGCCACGCGGCCGGAGATTCTTTCTGTCACTTCGCAGCAACGGATAGCCCGTTTGTCGGCGGATTCGGCTGGAGAGCAGCGCCTTCCGCAATTGGGCTTCACCGGATTCTGGCTGTACCAAGGCTCGCAGTTCAACAATGGTGTTCCAGCCTACACCTACGAAGCGTCTGTGGAGTTCCCAATTTTTACGAGTGGACGCATCCGCGCCGAAGAAGCTCGCGCCAAACTGGAAGAGCAGCGCGTGGCGGAACTTCGCCGCCAGGTGGAAGCGCAGATTGTAGATGAAGTAAAGTCTGCCCTCGCTCAACTCACTGCCGCGCGAAATTCTGTGGACGTTGCCAATCTCGGCCTGCAATTGGCCCAGGAAGAAGTAGCTCAAGCGCAGCGACGGTTTCAAGCGGGAGTCACGACCAACATCGAAGTGATCACGGCGCAAGACGAACTGGCGCGCGCCAACGATAATCAAATTGGCGCGTTGTATCAATTCAACCTGTCTCGTGCGGCTCTGGCCCGCGCCACAGGTACGATCGAAACCATGTACTCGAAGTGACAGATAGACGGGATTATGAGCTCATCTTCTACTTCTACACCGCTGCCACAAGCCGATAACGCTCCGGTTGCCACCGCTCCGGGGACCCCAACGTCAACTCCGTCTCCGTCTGCGTCATTGCGCGAACGGATTCGAAACCTGGGCCCGCTCGCCAAAGGCGTTATCGTCGCTGTTCTCGTCTTAATCGTAGTGGCATGGTACGTATTCTCGGGCCGTGTTACTACCGACGACGCGCAGGTGGATTGTCACATTACGGCCATCGCCCCGCAGGTTCCCGGCTATGTGGTTCAACTGCTCATCAACGACAATACGCCGGTCAAAGAAGGCGATCTGCTGGTGCAAATCGATCCCCGCGAATATCAGGCGGAGGTTGACCAGGCCAAAGCCAACCTCGATTTCGCCGAGGCGCAAGCAAACTCTGCAAAGCTGCAGATCGGTTTGACGCGTGCAACCACTACGAACAGTACGAACGGCGCCTCAGCGCAGAAACAATCAGACGCCGCCGATTACGTTATGTCCCAAACACAGCTCGAGCAATCTGCCACCGCGAACCTGCAAGTCGCCGAAGCTAACGTAGCCGCCCGGCGCGCGACCAACGAACGCGCTCAGAGCGATCTCAAGCGTTACACGCCATTGCTCTCCACCGATGATGTTTCCAAGTATCAATTTGACGCGGTTGACGCCGCCGCGAGTGTCGCCAAGAGTGAGCTGGTGGCGGCTGAACAGCAGCTGGCCGCGGCAAAGCAGGCTGTCGAGATTGCGCGGGCCAGCGCGCACTCGGCTGAGGCTAAGTTTCAGCGCTCACAGTCACAATTGCTTCTAACCAAAGCACAAGAGCAGCAGATCCCCATCGCCGAAGCGACTTACAAATCGGCGTTGGCCACTAGCGAGCGCGCCAAAGCAACTCTGCAACAAGCCGAATTGAACCTTGCTTACACACACATCGTCGCTCCGATTACAGGACAAGTCACGCAGAAATCCGTGGACCTCGGACAGTACGTTTCGCCGGGGGAGTTGCTATTCACCATCGTTCCGCTGGACCAGGTATACGTCACCGCGAATTTCAAGGAAACCCAGTTGGCCAACGTCGCCCCCGGCCAGAGGGTGCGCATCCGCGTGGATACCTACCGCCACCAGGAATTCGAAGGCGTGGTGGATTCCCTCGCCGGAGCGGCGGGTTCGCGCCAAGCCTTGCTGCCACCGCAAAATGCTACGGGAAATTTCATCAAGGTCGTGCAACGTATTCCGGTAAAAATTCTGGTCAAGCCCAATAAGAATCCGAATTTCGTGCTGCGGCCGGGCATGAACGTTGAAGCGACCATTTACACTCGCTGACTGGTTAGAGGTGCAATGAGCTATCTAGGTGCAAGTCGACCGGAAGCCTGGGAACTGGAAGAGGAAAGGTTCCTCAAGAGCATTCTGTCGCAAGTGTCCGACCGGCGCCGGATAGCCATTCTCCTGACTATTGGCATGATTACGGCGATCGAAATCTCTAACCGCCTCTCCATCAACGTATTCCTCCCGGACATGCAGGGCAACGTGGGGGCGAGTTCCGATGAAATCAGTTGGGTCATCATTCTTTATAACGTCGGCTACCTGAGCTCCATGGCGATGGCGGCCTGGATGACGCGTGTCCTCGGCACCAGACGACATTTACTGTTGAGTATTGGAATCTATGCCACGGGAGCAATGGGCTGCGTGCTCAGCGCGGGCAACCTGACGCAGCTGCTGGTTTCACGCTTGATTATGGGATTCGGTGGCGGCGCGTTTCTGGTGCGCGTCGTCATTTTATCTGGGCTACTGTTTCCGGGGAAAGCCAGGATGGCGGCGGTCACCCGGCTCTACCTCGTTCTTTCCGCTTTTGAAGTCCCGTATCCCTGCGCAATGGGATGGATCACCGATACGTTTCACTGGAATTATGCTTTCCTGGTTGATTTCCCTTTTCTGGCCATCGGCGCCTTTCTCATCTGGAAAATTGTCCCGCCAGGTTTTTTGTATGAGCGCAAGAAAGAGAGCCGGGTTGATATCAAGGGTGCCGTCCTGCTGATTGCCTCGCTGGCCTGCCTGGAAACCGCCATCAGCCGCGGCGAGGTCGATCTATGGCTCGAGTCGAACTGGATTGCCCTCGCTCTGGTTGCAGCCGCAATTTTCTTTATCTGGTTTCTCTGGTGGGACTACCGCCCTGAGAACGCATCGCCGGTACTGCATCTGCGGATGATCATTCGTCATGCTTCCCTGCGCTCCTACTTCTTCGTGATTATGATTGTGGGAGCGTTCTTCGGCGCGGGGCTTTATGTCGTTCCGCAATATCTTCGCTTCGTCCAGGATTACAGCGCCTTGCAAGCGGGCGGATTCATTTCGATGTACACGCTCGGCCTCGGGATGGGACTCCAGCTCACTTTGCACGTGATTATGCCCCGCCTGGGGCCCCTTCGCACGCTCATTTTCGGAATGCTGCTCTTGATCGCGACCTATGTCACGATCTTCTACATCTGGACGCCGACCACTCCCACGGTGGTCCTGGCTCCCGCAATTTTCCTGCAAGGCTTTTGCATTGCGCCCGCTCTCATCGCGGCCGGCAACATCGTCACCAGCAACGCTCCCATAGCCGACGTCAACGATATTTCCACGACCTACTTCTTTGTCCGCCAGCTGGGAAACACTTTTGGAGTTACTGCGGCGACGGTCCTGTTCGATCGCCGCATGACGCTGCATTCCTCGCGGTTGCTGGACGTCTCCAATCGTCTGGACGCCACTACTCGCTCTACGCTTGGGCAATATTCCGATCTGATTCATCGCAATGGCGGTGCCACCAGCGTCCCTGCACTCGGCGCACTGCAACTCTTCCAAAACAATGTAATCACGCAGGCCCGCTTGCTCTCCTACATAGACGTCTACTTCCTGCTGGCGACGCTGGGCGTCATCGCCCTGATCTTGATAGCCGTTACAAAAATAAAGCCGAAACTCGGCCAACACCATTTTCAGCCGTGGTAAATAGTCAACGCGTTCCTTAATACGTGGAGATGCAATGCCCTTTGAGGACAGAATCACTCTTGTGCTCGGCTAGGGTCCAGGAACCAAGCATGTGCAAGAGATAGGGAGTAGATCGCTACTCGTTTTCGCAAAACCCTGCCACCCGACAAGGATGGCAGGGCCACTCAATTACAAGCGAGTAATTATGGTGCGTAGAAGAAATCGGCGAATGCTTGCGCGTTCGGCGTTCCCATGCCAGTCATGTTATCCCAGCCCGGAGCCGTGCTCAGGCCGGGATCCGTACCGAAGGAGACGACGGCCGTCGTTTCTACATCGGTAAAGATGTCCCACAGAGCGCTCACAAACTCGTGCTCCGACGGGGTCGCCTCAGCCAGTCGCGCCGCCGAGTATTTTTTGGTTCCGTGCGAGTCCTGAATCGATCCGGTCACGTTTGTCGCAGACGTCACGGGCACGATATCGGAGATGGCTCCCGCCGGCATGGAATAGAGATAGGGCGCAGCCTGACCGAGTTCCGTTCCGCCTCCCGCCAGCGCTTCCTGATTGGCGATGGCCCACAGTGCGGAGAACATCGGAGTCGCCAAGCTCGTCCCGCCCACGACCTGATACACCTGCTCTGGCAACTGACCGGGAATGCTGATCAGGATCACGGCACCAGTGAAGGGATCCGCCAGCCAGGAGACGTCGGGAAGTTGGCGATACGCACCTGGCACAGATCCTTTCTGGTACGACGGTTTGGGAAAGCCGCCAGTACAGATCGGACGCCTGAATTCAGTGTGCTTGGTGACGCAGTTGCTGGGCCCACCGCCTGAGCCCGCATAGAATTCGCCAACCGGTGGATCGGCTACGATCCCCTCCGCAGCCAGCACATTTACATTGTTCCCCCAACCCGCCTGCCAAGCGATCGAGTTGTCGGAATTCAACGCTAGAGTGACGCCGCCCACCGCTGTGGACCAGGGAGAATCCGCCGGTGCGTTAACTGTGGGGAGGAAGACGTCATCAGTGAGCGCATAGGTGCCTTCGTCTCCCGTGGCGAAGTTGAAAGAAATTCCCGCAGCGGCGCCAATCTCTGAAATCAGGCTCTCCGTATCAAGTTCCGTCGCCGCAGTGAGCGCTTCCGGCGAACCATAGCTGCCCGAAAGCACATTGCCCATCCCATAATTCGCGACATCAAACTCGGCTTCGTCTACATCCTGGAAAGATGACGAGGGAGGAACCACCAGGTTGATATTGGCACCCGGAGCCACGGCATGCGCCCACTCCACGTCCAGGTTGATTTCCACCTGGTCGTAGGCAATGCACTCGCTGGGCGCAGTGTAGGTGATGGCGAAGTTCGATGACGTCAGTTTGGGGAGCCCGAACTTCGTGGAAAATTTATTCGCATCGCTCTCAACCGAAAACGAACCGCACCAGTCAACGATGGCAATCGTCTGACCGGTACCGTCGTATCCCTCGTTATATAAGCCGGTGAGGTTGTAGGCGCTTTGGATCGACGCTGGCGTATAACCGCAGCCGGGGCTGGTTGCGCTCTGCAGATTCAGTTTGTTGCCCGCGTAAGTGCCGATCGGCAATTGACCGTCACCGTTCGTGGAAAATGACTCGCTCTCCGTGCCCGTAAAACATTGCTGCGAGTAGAAGTCGGAATTGCTTACCGCCTCCGCTTGCGCCGCGGCAGACTTGGAACCACCGATGCTTGTCGGCTTGCCCATCACCGGATGCTCGAACGCCCCCGTATCCAGCCCCGACACGGCTCTCACCAAAGGCCCTGCCGCACCGTCTACATAAGGATCCCCGGCATTGGCGCGGATGATTTTATCGCCAACCTGATAGTCGTTGAGCTGCACCTGGAAGGCTTTCTCCACGTCGCCAACCGTGCCTCGCGCCCTGACGTACAGGTTATTGGGTCCCGTCTTCACCACCGTAAGATTGTGCGCCGCAAAAAATTGCTGCACGGTCTTCGCTTCATCAGCCGTTGGCGCAAAGCGGGCGGCAATGTCGCTGGGTTTCAGCCAATGATGGTAGTTGGAGGAATTGCGATCGTAGAGCGACTGGGTTAGCGCATCGAACTGGCTGCGGTTGTGCAACTGCAGCCAAATGCTCACGTCGATAACCGTTGCCGAATTCTCGGCTCCGAGATTCTTCGCGGTCGCTACGTAGGCCGGTGTACTGTTCGTCACGAGTGTGCCGCCTGCCGTACCTGCCGATAGGGGCGCACAACTCATCGCGATTAAAACTGCGACGCATGACAGCCGTTGAAAAATGACAGCCGCACTTGCTGGCCTTGTATTTCTATTCATTACTTCCTCCTGGGAAATTACATGAAGCCTAACTGAAACAGATCCATGCACCGGGGACCGTTCGCCGGTCGGCTTGCGAAAATTCGAGCAACAGTAGCACGAGGAAGACAGCAGCGCCTCTTCTCTATAGGGGGTATTTTGACCTACCCGTTCAGGTAGTTATTTCAGGCCTCCAGCAGACCCTGCTGGATCGCAATCACTACCGCCTGCGTGCGGTCACTAGCGTGCAGCTTACGGAAAATGTGTTTCAGGTGCATCTTCACCGTGTCCTCCGAGACAACGAGAAGGTCGGCGATCTCTTTGTTTCTCTTTCCCTGTGAGACCAGGCCCAGCACCTCGATCTCGCGCTCACTCAACTTCTCCGCGGCGATATACCGGGTCAACCTGCCGACCGACTCTTCCGACAGCGAGCGTCCGCCTGCGGCGACGTGGCGCACCTGTGCTGCCAGCGTGGCGCCATCGATGCCCTTGAGCAGATATCCGCGGGCACCGAGACGGATCGCCGTATAGATTGACGCATCCCCTTGGGTAGAGGTCAATATCAGTATGCGGGCTTCCGGATCGGCCTTCAGAACCGCGCGTAGAACCTCGAAGCCACTCTGGTCAGGAAGTCGAAGGTCCAGCAACATCACTTCTGGCCGAAGTTCCATGTACATCTCCAGTGCCTGCCGTCCGTTTGCTGCTAAGCCGACAACGCTGATTCGATGTCGAGTCAAAAGACCGGCGACGCCTTCACGGACCATCGGGTGATCGTCCGCAATGAGCACAGTTACCATCCCCTCGCGCGCATGTTTCGTCGGTTCCAAACGATTTTCTCCTCATCCGGCGCGCTTGCGCCACCAGAAGCTCCAGGCGGTTTTTCGGATCGGCACCTGCAGAGTCACCGTCGTGCCCGCCGCTGGGACACTCGTGATCCTCAGAGTAGCGCCGATGCGTTGCGCATGCGTTGCCATGCCTCGCAGGCCGAAATGGCCGGGGCGCCCATGCAGCTGTAGCTCTTCGCTGATCCCTCGTCCATTGTCGCCCACCTCCACATAAACGGCATTCTCCAGAAAATGAACGTGAACAGTAATCAGTGTCGCATTGGAATGACGGAAAGCGTTCGCAAGCGCCTCGCGGCAGATGCGGTACACCTCATCACGCACCAGAGGATGTATGTGCGTGGCTTCCCCTTCGCTGCTCAATTCAAAGGCGGGGCATTCCGCTACTCTGAACTCTGCCTCCGCGTGGCGCAGGATCTCGATAAGGCTGTACTGCGCCATGGCGGTCGAATGAAGATTTGACACCATGTTGCGGCTGCGGGTGACCATTTCCCGCATCTGTGTTGTGAGCATCTCTGCGGAACTCTGCGCATGCTGCGGATTCTCCATAATCTGAAAACCTATCAACTCCAGCTTTAAGGTTGCGCCAGTGAGGTCCTGGATCACCGTGTCATGGATCTGGGCAGCAATGCGCTCGCGTTCGGCGACACGCTCCTGAAAGCGCATATTCAACCGCTCCGCGCGCACGCGCGTGCGCCGGCGTGTCACTTCCACCAAAACTCCTGCGATCAGAAGGACCGCGACCGCTCGAAACCAGGTTGTCTGCCAAAAGAATGGCCGGAGTGTGATATCCAGCGCGGCGGGCTGGGAATCTCCCGAACCCTCGCGATTCACAGCCATCACCTGAAAGCGATAGGTTCCTGGCGGAAGGCCAACATAGGAGACTTCGCGCGATGTTCCTGCTTCAACCCAGTCACGGTCCCAACCTTGGAGCCGATACCGGAATTGCGTCTGCTCGGGTGCGACGTCAGTCAATCCGGTATAGCGAAACATGATCCGATGCCGTCCCGGCGGTACCGTGAGGGCTATGGCCGGTTGTTGGTGCTCATCCACAATTACTGCGTCCATCGCCGCTCGTGCGGGGGACTCCGGAGCCAGCCGCGAATCGACCACCGACAAACCATGCGAGGTGGCAAACCATATGCGCCCGTCCGACGCCCGCATTGCCGTCACATGGTTCAGGGGGAGAACATTGCGGCTCTGTAAACCATCCATTTGGTTAAAGACCGCTGGCTGCATTATCGCGTCGTGCCCCGCAAGGTAGTCCTGCCATTGCTGCTTGCGGAATCGTGCGATCGTAGTTGTCGTTGCCACCCAAAGATTGCCCTCGTCGTCTGCCACCACATCTAGAACCGTGTTCCCGGGCAGGCCATTCTCCTGGGTGAGAAGACGAGCCTTGCCATCGTCGGCGTGGAAGAGCAGGCCGTGGAATGTAGCGACGGCCAACGCCCCCGGCAGCCATGCAACATCTAGAACCGCAGATTCCGTTCGAGCTGTTTCCAAAAATCGTCTACCATCCCAGCGGTATAGTGCCTTGTTCGTCCCCACCCAGAGAGAGCCCTCCGGATCGAGTGCAAGATTTGATACGTCATCTCCGTCGAGACCCTCCGCCGTCCCCATTTTCCGCACACGTCCATCGCGCATCAAGAAAAGTCCGCGGTGCAATACGGTAAACCAGACTGTGCCATCCCCCGTTCTTACCGGGGTGGAAATATATCCTCCAGGGATGGACGAGAGTTTTCGGAAGCGACGCCCGGTCCATGCAAAGATTCCATAATCCGACACCGCGACGCCGGGCATATCTCCGCTCTCAAAGAATCCCCGCACCTGTCCTGGCGGAAGACCCTCTGCTCGTCCGAACAAACTCCACTCTCCATTTTGAAACCGTGCGATGCCATTCTCGACCGTTCCTTCCCAGATCGCGCCCCCATTCTTCTGCTCAAAAACGGAATCGGGCTGGCTTCGGCCTCTTGTCACCGCTGCAAGTGGCGTGTATGTGGAGAAAATCCCAAGGTGTAGGCGCTGGAGCCCGGCGATGGTGCCAATCCAGACATCCCCATCTCTATCCTCAAGCAACGTGCGCACATCATTGCTCGCAAGACCGTCACCGTCGGTGAGGGTCTCTATCGAATTGCCGGATTTACGACTGAGCCCGTGCAAGCCGCCACTCGCCATCCACAAGCTGTGGTTGCGGTCCACCATAATGGAAACAAAGTTTGTAAGGCCAGGATTCTCAACCCGCTGGAAACGTTTCCCATCGAAGCGGAAGAGATGATGGCCATCTCCCGCATACAGTTCCCCGAAAGGGTCGCAGTACAACATTTGTACGTTTGGCAGCCGATACTCCGCATTCAGTTTGCCGCCATCCAGCAAAACCTGCACAGTGTCCCCGCTAGCTATCCACAACCGTCCGTCGGGCGTCTCCGCAATTGCCTTTGGTGAAATCGAAAATGTAAGCCGCTTGACCTCGAGACGCATTCCGTTCGTGTGCGCTAGCTTTTCTTCCCCATAAATCCAAAGACCGCCGTTCCTCCCAGGCGCAAGCAAAGTTATCTTGTAACGCGTCTTGCCCTCCAGAGAAAGCTGTGTAAATCTTCCCTGCTGGTAGTGGAAAAGACCCGTATCCGTAGAAATCCAAAGACCGCCCGCTTCATCAGGAAAGAGCCCTCTGATATCATCCTGCATCTCCGGCGGCCCAACGTCGGTGAAGCTTCGGAAGCTCACGCCATCGAAGCGGAGGAGACCGTTCAGCGTTCCTACCCACAAAAATCCGTCCGGCGTCTGCGCTAGCGAGGTTACGAAGTCCTGAGGCAGACCTTGGTCTGTGGTCCATTTTGAAAGGACTTCGCTTCTCAACGGAGGAATCGCAGAAGGCCTAACAATGCTTTGGCAAAAGCCACAGCCTGCAAAACTGAACAACACAACGCCCACCCAAACCTTTCGCACAAGCTCTCTCCACCGCTTTAATTTTCGATCGACAGCCTGCGAGAGAGCAACCAACGCTTGCTCTCAATCCACTCAGGTCTGGAACTCGGTCCGCCCCATGCATCTCTTCGGTCTCGAACTGCGACCATGACTGCTGCTAGAAGATTGCCGAAAACGCTTTGCATTAGGAATGCCCCACAAACAGCTTTCTCTCTACCTCTCTTCGGTTACCGCAAATTATCGCGGTTTTGAAGAAAATCGGCTTTTCAACAGCCACAGGTCGTAGTGCTCGTCGACCTTTCGATTGGTGTAACCGTGATTTTTGCAACAACTATTTCCCACAGTGCTTTTCCTTATCCTTGTGCTCGATTGTCTTCTTTGCGCTTTCTGCCCTGAAACAACTCCAATCTGCCTTAGAAATGTCAAATTGTCTTCGAGGTGCCAGTTATCCGTGACCTGACCACGATCGTCAATGCGGAAGTTCGAAGCTTAGGTTCGCTTTCGTAGTACCCATGTCGTCATGCAACGATAGTCTTGAACGATCGTAGTCTTCAGGGGATCGACGAGAACCGCATTCATCTTCTCGCTCAGATCCAAGAGCATCTCCTCATCAACCAGAAACCATTCGGAACCGTCCCCAATGACGTAAATGTCGCCCCGCACACGCTCGAAAGTCATTCCGATCCGTGAACCCAGGCGGCAAAAGAACATTCCGCCAGGTTTTAGAACACGCCACAACTCGGACAACATCTTCCCGAAGTGATCTTCATCTCGGGCAAAGTGAAGTATGGAATTGCACAGCACGACATCGGCAAATGCATCCGGGAAAGGCATCCGCTCAATGAACCCAACCTGAAAATTCTCTGCTGGTAGCCCGGTCTTGAGGGAAGCTGAGAGTTGACGAACATGCTCAACCGCATCCCGGTCCGCGTCCAAAGCAAATACTTCACAGCCTTGTCGCAGAAGATGGACCAGATTGCGCCCATATCCGCATCCGGCGTCCAGCACGCGCGTTTCTTGGGTGATGTTCCCTCGAAGAATTTGATCGAAGACATAGATGTCGATCTGTCCAAACTGCTCCTGAACGTTCAGCGGCATACACCAAAGATACCGCTTGGGATTGCTTTCTAGGGGCGGTCAGCAAAGAAAAAGAGCAATTAGGGACCACTCTTCTCTAGATGAGAGCTACCAAGTTGTTCCAGCGAATGTTGCAGGAGCGTATTTACAAGTACGGCAACATCTTTCGTCACCTCCTCCAGGCGCATATCACTCGGCTCATGGCCAGACAGGGTGTGAAAGAACCATCCGGTAAGAGTAGGCGTTTTCAAAACATTGCCTGGCGAGATATATCGTGAGCGGAATGGACTCTTCGATGTCTTCATCCACAATGCCAGCCACATGGTCTTCGGCTATGCTGGCTGTTGGGTCAACAAGTGAATGCACGGTTTTTCGCCAACTACCGTGCCTTGGTTTCACGACGTAGCCACGCTTGCACATGTGGCGGTCGCGAACTTGATACACTGGCGTTCCGCGGCCCGAGTTTTTTATGTGTTTAACTTCGCGAAACTTCGGCTTGCTGTCAAATACTCTGCCCAGCAGTGGGTTCGGCTACCTAAACACGCCCGCGCGGGCTCGTGTCGATAGACTCAGTTCTCGGTGAAGGTTGGTTTTCTGAATCTCTTCCTGAGGTATAAGCATTGACTTCACTACGTGGGGACTCTCGCCGGTTGCGGGTGGTGGCGGGCGTGGCCGGGTTTCTTCTGCTCTTCACCATTCACCTGGCACTGATCTCACGCGCCAACAACATCACATGGGATGAGCCCGACCATATCTATTCCGGATATATGTCGTGGCGCGGCGACTTTGGCTTGAATCCCGAGCATCCGCCGCTGGTTAAGTTCGTTGCCACTGTGCCTTTGCTCCGCATGCAGCTAAACGTTCCAGAGCTGCAAGATCGTCCGTACCGGCTACAAGCGGTTCTTGGTGGAAGAGATTTCATCTTTCACAACGACGCCGACAAAATCGTGCATCGCGCGCAGATGGCGGCCTCAATCTTCACGCTGCTGTTGCTGGTGATCGCGTTTCTCGCGGCGCAAGAAATGTTCGGCACCACCGCGGGCTTCCTTGCTCTCGGGCTTCTGGTGTTCGATCCGACCCTGCTCGCTCACGGAGCGCTGGTAACCACGGACGCGGCGCAAGCCTGTTTTTTACTGGCATCGATCTATGCGTTCTACCGCTACGTACAATTGCCATCCACGGGTCGGCTGGCGGTCACCGCGCTTGCCGTCGGACTGGCGTTGGCGTCCAAGCACAGCACTGTCCTTGTTTTCCCCATGCTCTTGATTCTCGCGGGAATCGAGATCTTCCGGCAAGAATCAGCGGACAGCAGATCGCAACTTTCTGTCGGTAAACGCGCCGCGCGCTATGCTACGGCCCTCGCGATCATCGGCCTCATGTCAGTCGCAATTCTGTGGTCGGCCTATGGCTTCCGCTATGCGGCGCGCGGGAACGGGATGCAGTTGAATCCGCCGATGGAGGCGCAACTTGCCAAAGTTCCGAGTCCTTTGCAAGCCAAAGTACTTCACGAATTCGCCCGGTTCCACTTGCTCCCCGAGTCTTACATCTACGGCTTTGCGCACGTATTATTCAGCGCCAACAGCTTCAACAGCTACCTCTTCGGCAAATCCTATCCGCATGCCGTCTGGTTTTACTTTCCGGTGGCCATGCTGGTGAAATCGAGCCTCACATTCCTGATCCTGCTGGCGATTAGCGTTTGGGTGATCGCGAGCGGGCGGCTGCGGAAGAGGCGCGAACTACTGTTTCTACTGATCCCGCCGCTCATCTATCTGGCTGTGTCGATGAAAGGCGGAATGAACATCGGCATTCGCCACATCCTGCCCGTCTACATCTTCCTTGCGATCCTGATCGCAGGCTCGGCCTCCGTGCTGATTAAGACCAGCCGACGCTGGCGCTATGTGGTCGTACTTCTGCTCGTCTTCCAGGCAATCTCGGCGACACGCGCATTCCCCAACTGCATTGGGTATGCGAACGAAGCCTTCGGTGGCCCAAAGAATGTTTGGAGGTATGTGAGCGATTCGAGTGCGGACTGGGCGCAGCAATTGCATGCCGTGAAGCAATACACCGACGAGCGCCACATACAAAACTGCTGGTTCGTTTACTTCGGAACCGGCGTGATTGACTATGACTACTACAAGATCCCATGCAAGCTGCTTCCGACCATAGAATCAATCTGGCTGGGCACGCTCTCCGACGCCACTCCTGCGATCGATGGTCCCGTGTTCATCAGCGCAGTCAATCTCACGGGATTCGAATTCGGCCCGCCTCCACTTAATCCTTATGAGCAGTTCAAGACTTTGAAGGCTGCCGACGCAATCGACTCTAGTGTCTTTGTATACGAAGGACACTTCGAGATTCCACTAGCGGCGGCGTTGGCTCACGCACAAAAGGCAGATGCATTTGTCGCCGGCAAGCAATTGCCTGAAGCACTGCAGGAAGCACAGCAAGCTGTGGCTCTCGCGCCCGACTCGGCGGGAGTGAACGCGCGGATGGGTGACGTGCTGGATGCGCTCGACAAACGAGAAGAGGCTCGCCGTTACTACGAAACCGCGTTGCGACTAGCTCTTACCAAGCAGCCAGGGTTTCAGCACTCTCTGGTCGCGCCGCTCAAACAGCGACTTGCGGCAGAAGACGACAGTGCACAAAAAGGGCATCCGTGAGCATGGATGCCGCCTAGGCGCCCCTTATAGGAGCCGGGAAACTGGCCGACTGTGACAAAGTCACCAAAATTACGGAAACGAAGACACTGGAGTTTCGCTTCGAAGCCTTCAACGCCTTCAACCATGCCCAGTTCTATCCCAACGGTTCGGTAGATGGAGGCATTAATGATCAAACGTTCGGGGATGTGCTAAAAGCGGCATCTCCTCGCATTGGTCAGGGGGCGTTGAATTCAACTTTTAGAGGAGGATAGGGCGGCCGAATACGTACTTCGTCTGGTTTGCCGCAGCGATGACGAAGCCAAGGTGCATCTCTTGCTTATGCACCTCTTGCACGATTTACCCATCACCCTTGCATGCACTGCATAGTGAAGGCCTCAATTCCACCGGCAGGGTGGAAGTGCGCGCAACGCTGGTCAGCGGGGAGCGCCAGAACGCAATGCTTGAAGAAATTGTTCAGCGCCTGAGCCTTGAATCTGGCATCTCGGCCGTGAGTTAGGAACTTGTTGCGCGGGAGGCAGGATGAATGCACGGGCACAATCGTTTTGCATGACTGCTTTTGCGTCTCGAAGTGGCCCGTGATCCGAGCAATCACAGGTACCTTCCGATGTCCAAAGTTGTTCTACGTCACCACGGGAGCGGACCGTCCTCGTTCGAAAACGTGCCTGTCGGACCGTTTGCGTCGAGGAGAGCAAGGCGCACCGGCTCTCGTGCTGCCTGTTGGACGGTGCGCGTTCCTTGAAAGTTATTGAGGTCCGTCGCGGTGAAGCCCGGACACGCGGCATTCACTTTGATGCCAGCGGACTCAAGGTCGGCGGCGAACGCGACCGTAACTCCGTTGAGCGCAGTTTTCGATAAAGAGTAGGTACCGTACATCGCGCGAAACCGGTTTGCCGGATCGGAGTTCAACGCCAGCGAACCGACGGAACTAGATACGTTCACGACGCGTGCGGCCGGTGCTTTGCGAAGCAGTGGCAACATCGCTTGCGTGACGGCGATCACGCCGAACACGTTTGTCTCGAACACCGCGCGCACATCATCGAGGGACGCGACGCTGGCGCGGCCCGACTTCACAAGTTCCTCGAGTGTCCTGCCCGCCTTTCCCGTATGCGAAATGCCCGCGTTGTTCACGAGCACGTCGAGACGGCCGAACTCCTTTCCGATGAGTTCGGCCGCCGCGGCAATGGAGCTCTCATTGGTAACGTCCAGCTGGAGGGCGTGAGCATCAGCTCCGACGCTCTTCGCGGCCGTTTTCCCATGCTCGAAATCACGTGACCCGACGAGCACAGTGAAGCCATGCGCCGCGAGATCTTTCGCGATTTGAAGACCGATTCCTTTGTTGGCCCCGGTGACCAGGGCGACCGGTTTGTCTTGCATGAAGACCTCCTTCGTTCAAATAGGCAACGTTTGCTGTTCAAGATGCGACTGTGGTCAGGACCTCGGAGTACCGCACTCGATCGAGATCTGCAATCAGGCCGGGCCCCGTCGGGTTCCACTCAAGTTTTTTCCGTGTTTGCGCGCTTGAGGCACGAAGATCGTGGCTAGCGAACATGCTTAAAAACCCAAAGTGAGCCCGCGCTTCGTCCGTAGAAAGAGATTCCACCGGCACTTTCAATCCTTTGCCAATGACTTCGACAATATCGCGCATGGCCACGCCTTCTTCCGCCACCGCATGATACTTCGCACCGGCTTCATGCTTTTCCAATGCAAGCCTGTAAAGCTTTGCGACATCCAGAACATGGGCTGCTGCCCACCGGTTCCGTCCTTCCTCTACATACGCGGACACTCCTTTTTCCCGCGCCACAGCGATGAGATAAGTGACAAGCCCTTGCCTAATGGTGTTGTGAACCTGGGGAAGACGCATGACCGAAGCGTTGACGCCCTTGGCTACCAGAGCAAGAGCTGTCTGTTCCGAAACACGCGGGAATGGGAAATCCGCCGGTACGATAGTTTCCTCGGTCGCAACCTGACCTGGCGTGGCCAATCCAGCTGTCCCCGATGTGACGATGAGGGGCCGATCAGAACCGGCAAGCACAGACCCCAGAGCTTCGATAGCCTGTTTGTCGATCTCACAGTTCTCTTTGAATTTTGAAAAGTCGTGAAGGAAGCCCAGATGAATGACGGCATCTGAAGTGGTCGCGCCCTTACGCAAGCTATCGAGGTCTTCCAGAGAACCGCGATGAACATCCGCACCGAGAGAGGCTAAGGATTTTGCTCCCGCATCCGACCGAGCCATGCCCAGGACTTTATGTCCGGCAGAGATCAGTTCTTTCACAGTCGGAGTGCCTATAAAACCTGTCGCACCTGTAACGAAAATACGCATATTAAAACTCCTTTTCTGGTTTACCGATTGCGTTAAGGTTGGCAAGTACTTCAGAAGGAATCTGCAACGCCGCAGCCTGGAGATTCTCCCGAAGATGCTTACGGGAAGATGTTCCTGGGATCAGCAGAGTGTTGGGCGAGCGTTGCAGAAGCCAAGTCAGCGCAATTTGCATTGGCGTCGCGCCGAGACTCGTGGCGATATCAGACAACTCTGCCGACTGCAGTGGCGTGAACCCGCCGAGCGGAAAGAACGGCACGTACGCAATCCCGTCGCGAGCGAGCTCGTCGATGAGCGCGTCATCGGCTCGATGCACCAGGTTGTAGTGATTCTGTACGCACACAATCGGGACAATCCGCCGCGCTTCCGCAACCTGAGCGGGCGTGACGTTGCTCAGCCCAATGTGACGTATCAAGCCTTTTTGCTGAAGCTCGGCCAGGACGGTGAGCGGCGCCTCCATCGAACCCTCCGCTGGTTCGTGAATGCTGAACATGCTGCGCAGGTTGACAACATCCAGTACATCCAGACCCAGATTGCGAAGATTGTCATGAATTTGCGCAGTCAGCTCTTCGCGGGAAAAAGCCGGGATCCATGACCCATCCTCGCCGCGGCGAGCGCTGACTTTGGTGACGATCACGAGATCGTCGGGATACGGAGACAGGGCTTTTCGTATGATTTGGTTCGTGACATGGGGACCGTAAAAATCAGCGGTGTCGATGTGGTTCACCCCGCTCGCAACGGCCTCTTGCAGCACGGCAATCGCTTCCTCGACATTTCGGGGAGGCCCCCAGACCAACTTGTCTCCATCTCGGCCCGCAAGTTGCATGGCGCCATATCCCATTCGGTTCAGATTCATAACTGCCCCGGGGAGTGTGAAGCTGCCGGCAAGCTCAGTTTGTTGAAGCATTCGGTTCCTCCTGGTCTTCTCGTGCATCTAAGATCATTGGATGAAGGATTCTTCAGGTTTGGACTTCGCATTGTGTCGATCCACACGATAACCGCATTTGAGCCAAGAAAAACGCCCATTCAAGCCAGGTCCACAGTCACCGTGGACGCGATTTCCGAGGCGGCTATTCAGGTTTTGCTAACCCATGGGGCGGAGCGACTGACCACCACACGGGTTGCCGATCGGGCGGGAGTTTCGGTGGGGACCCTGTATCAGTACTACCCCAATAAGCAGTCATTACTCTTTGCAGTGCTGGAAAATCATTTCAATAAGGTGGCATCGAGGGTTGAGGCAGCCTGTGAGAGTGCCTGCCACAAGGCCCTGTCTGAGATGATTAGAGAGATGGTAGAGGCGTTCGTCGACGCGAAAATGCAACGCGCAGATATCTCCGTGGCGCTCTACCGCGTTGCGGCCGACGTGGGTGGGCCCGCGTTGGTCAAACAGTTCAGCCAGCGGACTCGCAAAGCTGCTGAGACAATGCTTGAGACAGCCCCGGACATCAAGTCTCCGCCAGACAAGTTCGCCATAGAAATCATGCTTTCAGCGATGGGGGGCGCAATGCGTTCTCTGCTTGAGTCTGGAGCATCGCCCGCCACGGTCCGGAAAGCACGAGAGCAACTCGTGCTCCTTTGCCAGTCATACATGGCCGCCGCGACAGCGAAACGCGTTTAAACCACTCGCCGCAGTTGTTACCAAGAGAGTCTTTGGAAGATGATGACCTCCCGAGTGGGTCTGCATTCCGGAAGTCGGGCGTAAACGGGCTCCGGGGAGATTACTCCTGATAAGTAGGCTTCTCGTCAAAAAATCAACCTCGCTCCGTGGTGCATTTGCGAGTGCGCCAGACTTTGAGCCGTCACTTGCGTACAGGTCGTCCTATGGGAACGATCTTAAGGCGCGGGCGGGGGAACATTAGCGGAGGATTGGTCCAGACTCTCGAGTTGAGCCAGTTTCTTCACGCAGGCGCGCCGCCTGCTCGCGACGGTTTGCGGCATCGAGACGGGGGTTGACGGTAATGTTCGAGCCCCATCCATAACCTTGGTGATGCTTTTAGGGATGCCGTTCTGCTTCTTGGCCTTACCGTTCTTGCCCATATTGGCGAGATGGGCGGCGCTAATGTCGCGCTGCAGAGCGTCGGTCTCCAGTCCGATAATTTGAGCGCGGAGATCCCGAATGTTCGCGCGACGCGAATTCGGGCAAACGCGGGAACAGGCTGGACGGAGTGGATGGAGTTGGCGGAGATTCGACTGACAAACATGCTAACACAGGAACGAGGCCACACTCGAAGCTGGAGATCGATACCACTTCATGCAGTTCCCGGTACCCCGCGTTCGATACATTGATCGATTCCGAGGCGTACCTTCTACGCCATACCCTTTTTACTTCATATTCAGATCTCTTCCCTTTCTGCTAGAAAAGTACAATACCCGTAGGAGAAACCTGTTTGCCGCTCACTCAGGATGTGCTTTGGTATAAAGACGCGATCATCTACCAGGTGCACGTCCGCACTTTTCAGGACAGCAATGGCGATGGAATCGGCGATTTCCAGGGACTCGAGCAAAAATTGGGGTACTTGCAAGAACTGGGCATTACCGCAATCTGGCTGATGCCATTTTTCCCCTCACCCCTGCGCGACGACGGCTATGACATATCCGATTATTGCGCCGTCCACTCCAGTTACGGAACGCTCGATGATTTTCGAAAGCTGCTGGAGTCCGCCCACAACCGCGGCATCCGCGTGATTATCGAGATGGTGTTGAATCACACCTCCGATCAGCACCCTTGGTTTCAGGAATCCCGCAGTTCAAGGGACAATCCCAGGCGCGATTGGTATGTATGGAGCGATACCGACGAACGTTACAAAGGAACGCGCATCATTTTTCTGGATACGGAAAAATCCAACTGGGCCTGGGATCCGATCTCGAAGGCTTACTATTGGCACCGCTTCTTCAGTCACCAGCCCGATCTCAACTATGACAATCCAGCCGTACGCGAAAAAATGTGGGAGTTGATGCGCTTCTGGCTGGACATGGGAGTGGATGGGTTCCGGTTGGACGCCGTTCCTTACCTGGTGGAACGGGAAGGCACAAATTGCGAAAACCTTCCGGAAACTCACGCGATTATCAAAGAGCTACGGCGAAAACTTGATGAACAATATCCCGGCCGGATGCTGCTGGCGGAAGCCAATCAGTGGCCGGCCGATCTTCGTCCGTATTTTGGAGACGGAGATGAATTCAACATGGCCTTTCACTTTCCCCTGATGCCCAGAATGTTCATGGGTGTAAAGCTGGAAGACCGTAAACCGATTACCGAAATCCTGCAGCAAACCCCTGAAATTCCAGCGACCTGCCAATGGTCGCTATTCCTGCGCAATCACGACGAACTCACGCTCGAGATGGTCACCGACATGGAACGCGATTACATGTATGACATGTACGCGGAAGACAAGACCATGCGTATCAATCTTGGCATTCGCCGGCGCTTGGCACCATTGCTGCAGAACGACCGTAGACGTATCGAGTTGATGAACGGACTACTTATGTCGCTGCCCGGCACTCCCATCGTCTATTACGGCGACGAAATCGGCATGGGCGACAATATTAATCTCGGCGACCGAAACGGCGTCCGCACCCCCATGCAATGGAGCGGCGGATGGAACGCCGGTTTCTCGACCGCCGAACCGGACCGTCTCTATGCGCCCCTAATCCAGAATCCAGTTTACGGTTATCCCGCGGTGAACGTGCTGTCGCAACTCGGAAGCGAACATTCGCTCCTTCACTGGATGCAGCGCATCATAATGGTACGCAGATCCAGCCCGGTATTCGGACGAGGGTCCATCGAGTTCCTTCATCCGGTGAATCATCGCATTCTGGCTTATGTGAGGAAACTTGCCAATGACGTAATTCTGGCGGTCAGCAATCTTTCCGGCGCAGCTCAGGCGGTAGAACTGGATCTGCGGCGATACAAGGGAAACATTTTGATTGAAATGTTCGGCAAAAATATATTTCCGCGAGTCACCGAACAGCCCTATTTGTTAACTCTGGGCCCCTACCAGTTCTTTTGGTTTAAGCTGCGGAAAGTGTAGCGCCGCGGATAACAACGGTCGCGTTCTGGCTCGGAAACAATTGTGGAAACAACCGCACAAGACGAAACGGCAAGTGGACATACAAGAGTAATTCGCAGGGAGAATAAATTGGCGCAAGAGAAAGAAAACCTGCTCACCGATGATTTTTTGCGCCAACTCATCAACGTCGGCGAGGTTGATATTCTCGTCGGCCTGCCGACTTACAACAATGCCAAAACCATAGGATTGGTTGTCCAGTCTGTGCAAAGCGGCATCCTGCGCTGGTTTCCCCGCGAACGCGCCGTAATCATCAACGCCGATGGCGGATCGCGCGACGGCACACCCGAACTGGTCACCGGCGTTTCCATCGACGACGTTCGCCCCGCCGCCTCGCTGCACGCGCTCCGCACCCTTCATTCCGTCAGCACAAAGTATGCGAGCACTCCGGAGAGCGGAACCGCATTGCATAGCATTTTTGCCGCTGCCGAACTACTGCGTGCCAAGGCTTGCGTGGTGCTCTCTCCGGATTCAGAAAATATTCAGCCGGAATGGTTGTCGAGGCTGGTGCAGCCCGTTTACAAGGATGGCTACGACCTCGTTGCCCCAACCTATCTTCGTCACAGATTCGACGGCCTGTTGGTTACGAATCTGCTTTATCCCATGACGAGAGCGCTTTACGGATTGAGGATCCGGGAGCCCTACCCCAGCGAGTTCGGATTCTCCGGTAATCTCGGCAGCCAGTTTCTTGCTCAAAACCACTGGGAGGACGGGGCCAATCAGCCAGGCGGCGAGCTGCGCTTTACCTTGGCCGCCATCCGGCAACAGTGCCGTATCAGGCAGGCTTTTCTGGGTAGTAAGGAGCATATCGAACGGCGAGCTGCCGAGATGGTGACCGCACTCAGGCAAACTGTGGGTCCGCTGTTCTCCTCACTCGAATCCGACTTCGCGCTCTGGAGTACTGTTACCGGTTCTCAACCGGTACCCACCACTGGCCCCGAAACCCCTGAACTCTTGGAACCGGTGCGCGTCAACCGTAAACGGCTGCGAGAGATGTTTTCAACCGGAGTTGCGGAATTGTCCTCCGTGTTTCAGACAATTCTCACGCCTTCCACTCTGGCGGAACTCCAACGAATCGCAGGTCAAAGCGACGTGACCTTCGAGTATCCGGCTGAGTTATGGGTGAAAACCGTTTATGAATTTGCCGCTTCTTATCAAAAGGCGGTGATCAGCAGGGATCACATTATTCAAGCTCTGGCGCCGCTTTTCCGCGGAAGAGCCTGCACCTTTATCGCGGAGAATCGCAATGGCTCCGCAAATGACGTTGAAAATAATGTAGAGGGCTTATGTCTGGAGTTTGAACGATTGAAACCATATCTCATACAGATGTGGAAATCGGGACAGTGAGGTCGTTATGCGGGAATTAATCATCCAGGAACTAAGTCAGGTGATCGAGCAGATGGCGCGCGGGTTCGCCCACTACCTGCCTCGCCTGATTGTGATGCTCATCCTCGCGTTGGCAGGATGGTTGATCGCTTACGTTGTGAAGTCGATATTACGCAGCATTCTTCGATTGCTCAAATTTGATCGGCTGTCGGAAAATGCCGGCGCGGCTCAACTGCTCGACAAGGCCGCTCTCCCCTCAGCCACGGAAGTGTTGAGCCGTTTTGTTTTCTGGGTAGTTTGGATTGGGTTCGTTTTGCTGGGCGTAAGCGTGCTTGGAATTCTGGGACTGCAGGAGCAAGTTGCCAGGTTCTTTATTTTTCTACCGCGACTGGGTGTGGCGATGTTCATCTTCTTTTTTGGACTGCTTGCAGCCGGTTTTTTTTCGCGTGCCGTACTTTTGGCGTCAGTTAACGCGAATGTGCCATCGCCCCGGTTCCTGAGCCATGCCGTGCGAACCATCATCATCGTTTTTGTGCTCTCGATTGTTTTTGAGGAATTAGGCCTGGCACAACAGACGATGCTGGTAGCTTTCGGTATCGTGTTCGGAGCCCTGATGCTGGGGCTCGCAATTGCCTTCGGTCTTGGCGGGAGAGATCTGGCGCAAGCATTCCTGGAGCGAAGATTCCTCCGCACCGGAAAAGAAGAGAACGAGGACGAACTCTCGCCGCTCTAAGATAAGCATGACGGGGATTGCTGAGGATTGCCGATCTTCGTCGCGATCTTCATATTAGCGATCGTAAAGAGAGTTCAACTGCTGCAATCTAGCAGCAATGTCTTTCGTCAGCGCGTCGCCGCGGAATCGCCATTTCCAATTCCCGCTGACCGTACCGGGCAGATTCATTCGCGCTCCGCTCCCAAGTCCCAGCACATCCTGCAGCGGAATAATGGCAATGTCCGCAACCGAGGCGAGTACAGCGCGGATGAATACCCAATTCACCGGTTCGTCTTTAAATCCTAAATATGTGCGTGTAAACTTGCGCTCTTTGCGAATGTCGTCGGCGGATCGAGTGCTCTCCCCAACTCCTGAGCTTGTCCACCATCCGACGGTCGTGTCGTTGTCGTGTCCGCCGGTATAGGCTACAAGTTCACGCGAATAGTTGTGCGGCCTGAAGCTCGGTCCCTGCGGATCGTTTCCGAAGGCAAACTGCAGCAAACTCATGCCGGGGAAGCCGAACTTTTTTCGCAGCGCCTCGACCTCAGGCGTAATCACTCCCAGGTTTTCGGCGACAAAGGGCAATTCCTTCAGTTCTCTCTGCGCCGCCAGAAACAACTCCTCCCCCGGGCCTTTCACCCACTTCCCGCCTTCTGCTGTTAATGCGTCCGCGGGAACTTCCCAGAAAGCTTCGAAACCGCGGAAGTGATCGAGTCGAACCATGTCAAACATCGCGAGCGACGCGCGAAACCGCTCAATCCACCATCGATAGCCGGACGCCACCGATACATCCCATCGGTAAAGCGGATTTCCCCAAAGCTGGCCGGTGGCGCTGAAATAATCCGGAGGAACGCCGGCTACCGCGGTTGGCTTGGAGTTCTCATCCAGTCGAAACAATTCGGGATGCGACCACACGTCGGCGCTGTCATGGGCTACATAAATCGGAACATCACCCATGATTCGGATTCCAAGGTTATGAGCATGCGCTTTCAGTGCCTGCCACTGACGGAAAAATTCGAACTGTGCAAACTTACAAACTGCAATCGGTAATGCAAGCTTGCGGCGCCATTCTTCGAGCGCACCTACTTCCCTCTTGCGAATTCCGCTGTCCCACTCGGACCACACCACATTCTTGTATTCCGATTTGCAAGCCATGAACAACGCATAGTCATCCAGCCAGTCGGTATGGTCCTGGCAAAAGTTTTCGAAAGATTGGCGTTGCGCCGAACCACAATCGGCAAGAAATGCCGTAGCCGCTTTTCCTAATAAACGCTGCTTAACATCAATCACACGCCCGTAATCAACATAATTTTCCGGTAGCCGCGCAACCTCAGACAGTTCTTCAGCAGACAATAATCCCTGCTCCCGAAGCGCCTCTACGTCAATGAGCAAGGGGTTGCCCGCGAACGCAGAAAACAACTGGTAGGGAGAGTCTCCATATCCCGTTGGCCCCAACGGAAGCATCTGCCAGATCTTGTGCCTGGCCTCCGCCAGAAAATCGACAAACTCGTAAGCCGGTCTGCCAAGATCCCCAATGCCAAACCCTCCAGGCAACGAGGTGACATGAAGAAGAATTCCACTGCATCGCGGGAAAATGGGAGCATTCACTTTGTTTTGGAGTACCAGGGAGCCAAGATGGTTGTGAGCGTTCGTTATTCACCGCGCCTTCACCGCTAGCCAAGCTCGGTGAATTTCGGGATCGATTACCTTGGCCTGCAAGGTAAGACAATCTTACACTTGGCAATATCATTTCCAAGTCTCCCAGACGATGTCAATCTGGAGAGCAACCCGCATCTTGCCAAGACGTGCGTCCGGCGTTGTTTGGAAAAGCGCGTTTTATTCCATGCTGAATTGGTGTGACCGCTCGAGCCAACGCGATCTCAGGACGGGCCCGGAGCCGATGTGCCGCGCTATATTTTTTCGTGCTCGTGCCAGCCTAGCCTTGACCGTTCCGTGTGGCACTCCCAAGAGTTGGGCTGTTTCACAAACCGAGAGACCGCGCATCACACGCAGCTCAAATGTTTTTCGCAACGTCGGCGACAGCAGTGCCGTGTATCTGCGCAATCGTGCGGTCAGCTCGGCACGCCGAAACTCATCTTCCGGACTGGGCCGTCCGTCCGCAAGTTTTTCCCAGACGAAGTAATTTTTTTCCCCGCCGATATGCTCATCCAAATGCAGATGAATCTGGGATTGCCGCTTCCGCAATTGCATGAGTGCACAGTTGCGGACAATCGTGGTCAGCCAGGTAGTCATCTGCGATTGTCCCTTGAATTGGTCGATATGTTGGTAAGCGGCCAACAGAGCTTCCTGCACTGCGTCCTCCGCGTCAGCCGCGTTGCCTAAAAGTCGCAAAGCACACCAATAAAAAGATGGCAAGCGGCGTGACAGAACTTCTTTCATCTCGAGAACTGCACTCTGGTGATCGGACACACTCAGGCAGCGATCACTGGTGCCGGTTCGGGTTTCCACTTCACAAGTCGATTCGCGTCGCATGACAAACAGAATGCACGTCACCGGCCAAAGGTAGATCGTGTCATGAAAGCCGGCGTCAACGCGCATTGCAAACCATATTCAGTAATCTGCAAGGCGATTTTTCGGTCGTGGGGACAATTTGGGTCTTGGGCAGTTCAGTTTCCTGTGGCCAATAAGGCTTTTGACGCGTTACTGACGCGCCAAAGCTTCGACTGTGAACCGGTCGCCCGAAGCCCTCTGAAATCCCGTTACCAAGACGATGGGAATAACTTTATCGATCCCCTCAGCGGAAAGAATGAATGGCACGAATCTTGCACGTTCTCCTCGCAGTTCGCCGAAGTGGATCTTCAACTCACCGTGCGGTCAAGCACCTTGCTGATGCAATCGGTGCCGATGCGCGACCAGCGGAAAGAGGAAGTAGTTCGATGCACAAACCCGTTCTGGCGGTAACCGCCTATTTCGCCGATGCGGTGGAAGCGCGACTTAAGCAGGAGTTCGAGCTGCGCCGCAAGCAAGACGGTGCTCGCTTCACGCCCGGGGGAACTGCTCTCGGCCGCCGACGGGGCGGATGCGATGTTGGTCACTCCGGTAGACAGACTGGACACCGATTTCTTTGCACGCGTCGCTTTCTCCGTCAAAGTCATCGCCACTCACTCTGCTGGCTATGATCACATCGACTTGAGCGCTGCCGTGGCACGAAAAATTGCGATTACCAATATCCCCGCGATATCTACAGATGCGGTAGCAGACCTCACTCTGCTGTTGTTGTTAGGCGCATCGCGACGAGCGTATGAGGCCCTGCACGTGATCCACAGTGGGAACTGGAATCCATTGGACCTAACGTTTCTCTTGGGCTGGCAACTTACAGGAAAGATTCTTGGAATTTACGGCATGGGGCGCATCGGACAGGCAGTTGCACAACGCGCTCGCAGTTTTGGGATGAAGATCCACTACCATGATCCACATCGCTTGCCAACAGAACTTGCAGGAGACGCGATATTCCACGATAACCCCTACGATTTCCTCAAAGTCAGCTCATTTCTGAGCTTAAACGCACCCGAAACCAAACAAACTCATCACTTCCTCGACGCGAAAGCAATTGCGTGCTTGCCGCGCGGCGCAGTCGTTGTGAACGCCGCCAGAGGTGGCATGGTGGTCGATGAGGATTTGATTGCTGCCCTTAAGAGTGGCCAAGTCGCAGCGGTCGGCCTGGATACGTACGAGGGAGAACCGAAGCTGAGTCCGGAATATCTATCGCTGAAAAACGCATTCCTAATGCCCCACATCGGTGCCGCCACAATCGAGACGCGAACGGCGATGGGCATGCTGGCGCTGGACAACATCGATGCAGTGCTGGCAGGAAGGCCCGCTCCTTCGCTTGTGCGCCTGTGACTTAGCCGGATGGCGAAGGCCTTGTCAATTTTGTGCTCAATAATATTGACGCGTTAATGACACTGACGGGACTTTCATCGGTGGATGATAGAACCGTTCGTCCCCGGTTATTTTCTTTCCCCTCAATCTCAGTCATTTACCAATCTTGTTGGCAGATCACTACTTGGCACGATGCTTGCACATTCGTTGTGGCAGAGATACACAAGGAGCCAACCGTGCCTTACCGAAGCGTCAACCCGGCAACCGGAGAAGTACTCAAAACCTTTCCTGAGCACACCGATGAGCAGATGTGGAGTGCGTTGGCGACCGCGGACAAAGCATTTCGGGCCTGGTCCGCGCGTCCGTTCAAAGAGCGCTCGAAGATCATTGGCAAGTCCGCTCAGCTTCTTCTGGAAAAGAAAGAAGAACTCGCGCGCCTCGCCACATTGGAAATGGGAAAGAGAATCGCGGAGAGCCGGGGTGAAGTGGAACTGAGCGCTTCCATCATCCAGTACTTCGCGGACAAGGCCGAGGGGTTCCTCGCACCAAAGGCGCTCGACTCTAGCAGCGGTGACGCTCGCCTGGAATATTCACCCTTCGGCGTCCTGCTCAGCATTCAGCCCTGGAACTATCCGTATTATCAGCTGGCCCGCTTTGTCGGTCCCCATCTGATGTCCGGCAATGTGATGCTTCTCAAGCACGCGCCTGGCATTCCGCAATGCGCACTCGCCTTTGAACAGGTTCTTCGGCAGGCTGGCGTGCCGGAAGGCGTCTACACCAATCTCTTCCTGACCAATGATCAAGCTGGAGCGCTGATCGATGACCCGCGGGTGAAGGGTATCGCTCTCACCGGATCCGAGCGCGCGGGCGAGGCCCTGGCATCGCGAGCAGGGAAAAACCTGAAGAAATCGACAATGGAACTCGGCGGCAGTGATGCGTTCGTTGTGTTAGACGATGCTGATCTGGACCATACCGTAGAAATGGCGATACTGGGCCGATTTGGCAACAACGGGCAGACGTGCATCGGCGCGAAGAGATTCATCGTAGTCAAATCGACGTGGGACAAATTCCTGCCCCGATTCATCGCTGCAGCCAAGAAGCTGAAGCTCGGAGACCCGCTCGATGAAACGGTAACCTTGGGGCCACTCTCTTCCGATGCAGCTCTGCAACTCATCCTGCGACAGATTCAAGAGGCCACAAGCCACGGAGCGCAAATTGCGCTTGGTGGCCACCGCTCCGGAGACGTCGGAGCCTTCCTCGAACCCACGATTTTGACGAACATCACCTCCGACAATCCCGCCTACAAGCAGGAATTTTTCGGGCCTGCCGCGCTCGTTTTTCCAGCCAAAGATGAGAACGAAGCTATTGCGATCGCCAACGATTCACCGTTTGGCCTCGGCGGTTCCGTCTACAGCTCAGACATCGAAAGAGCCAAACGGGTGGCCAGCCGCATGGAAACGGGCATGGTCTTCATCAACTATCCCGACGTCAGTCTTCCGGAGCTGCCATTTGGAGGTGTGAAGCGCTCTGGGTATGGAAAAGAACTCTCCAGCCTTGGCATCGAAGAGTTTGTGAACCGGAAGCTGATCTTCGTCCCGAACGGGCACTCGTAAGTCCGAGTGGAATCGAAACTATACCGCTCGCAAGGAGGGTAAGGAATGCCGTTGTATACCGCGATCACCGAAGATGGATTCGTGTCCGATGAGAAGAAGGCGAAGATTGCGAAGGAAATCACGCGGATCCACGCCACCGTGATGAAAGTCCCCAACAATTTTGTTCGAGTGGTCTTCCTCTCCTATCCCAAAGGCTCAGGGTTCGCTGCGGGTGAAAAGGCTTCCACAGCGGCATTGAACTGTGTTCTACGCAGTGGCCATACCGACGCGGACAAGACCGAGATGCTTAAGCAACTGTGGTCAATGTTCCAGGACCTCACCGGTATTCCCACCGATCAGCTGGCCATCTCCCTCCAGGAAGTTGCCTCGAGCAATGCGATGGAGATGGGGCAGATCATGCAGGCCGTCGGTCACAAGTAGGAAGCGACAGCGTTTCGGAGAAGATCATGCATAGATTCCTATCAGCGGACCCCACACTCCTCGGTCGTCCGGATGTACCTCCCTGTTCGGATGCTGTAGACGAAGCGCTTGTCGGGGGAACTGCGGACGAGCTTAAAGCCGACCTGATCGAAATACTTGGCGAAGATCTTGTACGGCATCGTATCAGCGACTTGGTGCGCTATGCGTCGGATGCCAGCCCCTACCGATATATCCCGAAGGTGATCGTACAGCCGAAGAACGTCGATCATGTAGCGGCCATTTTTCGATATTGCATTGGCAACGATCGCCGTGCGACCTTCCGGGCCGGCGGGACCAGCTTGAATGGTCAATCGCAGGGCGACGACATCCTGATCGATGTGAGACAGCACTGGAGCGGCTGGAAAGTCGAGGACAACGGGTCGCGGATTCGTTGCAATGTTGGAACTACGCTTGGACGGATTAACGAAGCCTTGAAACCTTACGCCCGCCGCATGGGACCGGATCCTGCGAGCTTTAACGCCGCAACCATCGGTGGCGTACTGGCCAATAACGCGGGTGGTATGCGTTGCCGGCCAGCGATCGATTCGTACCATTCGATCGTCGCCATGAAAATGGTTCTTACCACCGGCACGATTATCGATACTGAAGACCCTCACGCTGAAGAGCACTTTCTTGGCTCCGAGCTAGAAATGGCGACGGGCCTATTGAAAATCCGTGAGGAAATTCTTGCAGACAAGGAACTCTCTGCCCGAATGGTTCGGAAGTATGGCATCCGTAACACCTGCGGATACGCCATGCATGCGTTTCTTGACGGTGAAACGCCGGTAGAAATCCTGCGCCGCTTGATGGTTGGGTCAGAGGGCACGCTCGGCTTCGTGGCCGAGGCTGTCTACCAGACTTATCATCTCCCCGCAAAAACTACAGTGGCATGGCTACCATTCGACACCATCGACGCAGCGGTCGCACAGGTCGCAAAGCTGGTCGATCTCGGAGCGCAGGCAGTCGAGTTGATGATCGCTTCAGCGCTGACCGCGGCTTCCAAATTGATGAAAGGCACGCCGAAGTATTGGAAAGATCTCAATCCGAAGAACGCGGCACTACTGGTTGAATTCGGCTTTGATAGCGAGCAAGAACTTGCGGCGATCGAAAAAAGGGTTCAGGACGCTCTGCGCGATGTGACAATGCTGCAGCCGTTGGAATTCGTTCGCGAAGCCGAAGCCATCGAGCTTGCCTGGCACATTCGGGATGGCCTCCTCGGTATCGTCGGGGAAATGCGTCCGCAAGGCACCAACCTCATCATCGAAGACGTTTGCTTTCCGCCAGCACAACTTGCGAATGCGACTCGTGACTTGCTCGGTCTGCTTGCGAAACATGGATATGAACCTTCGGCCGCGGGACATGCTGCTTATGGAAACCTGCATTTCGTGATGATTGCGCAACTGAGCGAAGAGGCGAGTCGCAGGCAGTACGACGGCTTCATGCGCGACCTGGTTGAGTTGGTGGTGGATAAATATGACGGCTCTTTGAAGGCGGAGCATGGAACAGGAATCAACATGGCTCCCTTTGTCCGGCGCGAATGGGGCGACAAGCTCACGGACCTGATGTGGCGCGCCAAACAACTTCTTGATCCACACGGAATCCTGGCCCCAAATGTCCTGCTGAGCCACGATCCGCAGATTCACCTGAAGAATCTCAAGACCACTCCCGCCATCGAAGACATTCATTCCGCTTCTCATTGCATCGAGTGCGGCTTCTGCGAACCGGTGTGTCCAAGCCGTAACGTGACGGTCACCCCGAGGCAACGAATCGTTCTTCGTCGTGAGATGTCACGGCAGCCCGAATGGTCGAAGGTATTGACCCAGCTGCAGCATGAGTACGAATACGACGCCATCGAGATGTGCGCTGGCGATGGTACCTGCGCCGATGTCTGTCCGATCGGCATCAATACGGGCGCCCTGATCAAACACTTCAGAAAGATGCAGCATTCCGCGGAAGCCGAGGAAGTTGCCCTTGATATCGCCAGGAAGTGGGGCGAAGTGGAGAAGCAGGCGCGTTATGGTGTCAAGGCGGCCGATGTCGTGCAAACGATAACCAGCCCTGGTCTACTTGAGGCCCTGACTGATGTGGCTCGCAGCGTTGTCAGCACGGATCTGGTTCCCACCGTAGCTGGCCCCATGCCGCACGCCGCTCCCGCCGACCTTCCCCGAACCAGACGCGAGGGTGCGGCAGCCGCGTATTTCCCGGCGTGCATCAATCGCATCTTCGGCAGGGACAACACCAAGCCCGCATCGCCGGCTCTTCCTGAGACGTTCGTGGCTCTTTCCGCACGCGCGGGCAAGCCTCTCTGGATTCCCGAGGACGTGAGAGGTCTTTGCTGCTCGACGCCGTGGAGTTCCAAGGGCTACAAGCGCGGGCAGACATGGATGTCCGAACAGATGAGCGACGCGCTGTGGCGCTGGAGTGACGGAGGAAAGTTGCCGGTAGTGGTGGACGCGGCTTCGTGCACGCTCGGTCTTAAAGACGACATATTAGAGCATCTGGACGATGACCGTAAGAATCGACTGAAACTTATCACCATCATCGATTCGATCGCGTGGTGCAAAGACCTTCTGCCCTTGCTCAACATTCGCAAAACGATTCCCAAAATCATCGTCCATCCCACCTGTTCGACGATGCACCTCGGCCTCAGTGAGACGCTTCTGGAGATCTCCAGTGCGCTGGCTCAAAGCGCTGAAACTCCTTTAGGAACGACTTGTTGCGGCACCGCTGGCGACCGCGGCCTGCTGCACCCAGAGTTAGTTCACTCCGCCACACGCGACACAATCGTACAAATCCAGAGCTCCGGGGACGGCACCTGCTTCGTTTCTGCAAATCGGACCTGTGAGTTGGGCATGCGCCAAACTACGGGCAAAGTGTATGAGTCATTCGTTTACTTGCTCGAGGAACTGAGCCGTCCACAGGCGGGCTGAAGGATCACCGTATGCGCATCGTCAATTTTGAAATACGCGGAGTCCCCGGGATTGCCGCGGATGAAGGCGCGGGCTGGCACGGCCTCTCGGAGTCAGACAGTGGATTTCCGGGCACTCTGCCCGAGCTGATCGCACAAGGTGCAGATCTGTTGCGTATCGGCAAAACCCTCGAACAATCGCCGGCAATCGACCTGAACGCTGTTCGGCTGATGCCGCCGGTGCCCGCCCCACCGAAAATTCTGTGCGTGGGTCTCAACTACGATGATCACCTGCAGGAAAGCGGACTGAAGAAACCGGAGTATCCGGAAATCTTCGCCCGCTTCGCGTCGAGTCTGATCGCTCATCAAGAGCCGATCCGGCGGCCCCGCGAATCAACAGCGCTCGACTATGAAGCCGAGCTGGCCGTGGTTATCGGCAAGCCGGGTCGACGGATACCCGAGGAGCAGGCCCTCGATCACGTAGCGGGCTACTCCCTGTTCAACGATGCGACCGTGCGTGATTTTCAGCTCCGCACGCCGCAATGGACGATGGGCAAGAATTTCGATGGCACCGGATCGTTCGGCCCGTGGCTGGTGACGCCCGATGCAGTGCCCTCGGGGGCCAGCGGATTGCGCATCCAGGGCCGTTTGAATGGCCGCGTGATGCAGGATTCGCGCACCGACCTGCTCATCTTCAGTGTTCCGGTGCTGATTGCAACGATCAGTGTCGCAATGAGCCTGGAGCGAGGCGATGTGATCATCACCGGCACGCCCGGTGGCGTGGGAGCGGCGCGTAAGCCACCCGTGTTCATGAAGGCCGGCGATATTTACGAAGTGGAAATCGAGGGGATCGGTATCCTGACCAACCCAGTGGGGAACGACTGAGAAAGCGTGCAGATCAGGAACTGCAATCGGCCTCACTGAACGTTCACCGAAATGGAGCCACTCCTGTGCAATATTCCGATTACAAATGTTTCCGTTTCAGTTTCGATTCTGGAGTCACATTCGTCAGCATTAATCACCCGCCGATAAATCTTCTTGATGAAGTTCTGTCGCAGGAATTCGACAAACTCGGCAGACAGCTCGAAGCCGACGAGAGCGTCCGGGTTGTGGTCGTGCAAAGCGCCATTCCTGATTTTTTCATAGCCCACTCTGGTTTGGGCCGAGTTGGAGCCGCATCCAAATTGGTGTCCCATACTCGAAGCTTTCGTCTTACGCAACTGATCGGCGAACGATTCAGGAATATGCCCAAGGCAACCATCGCCAAAGTCGAGGGACGGGCCCGGGGCGGAGGAAGTGAGATCGCCTTGGCCATGGACATGTGTTTTGCTGCCGTTGGCAAAGCGATCTTCGGCCAACCAGAGGTGGCGATTGGGCTAGTTCCGGGTGGGGGCTCTACGCAAAGATTGCCGCGGCTTATGGGGCGGGGACGCGCCTTGGAGGTGCTCCTGGGCTGCAGTGATTTCTCTGCGGAGCTGGCAGAGCGTTACGGCTACATCAATCGAGCATTACCAGCGGACGAACTAGCTCCTTTTGTCGAGAAGTTGGCTCACCGCATAGCCTCATTTCCTGCGCATGCCATCGCTCATGCCAAGGCGGCTGTGAATGTCGGAGCATTCAGTTCTATGGCAGAGGGCCTCCTGGTGGAAGCTCACGAGTCCGACTTGAGTGTCTCCAGCGAGGTGACGCAAGCCCGCGTCACGGAAGCATTGAAGGCCGGCGCCGAAACTTATGAAGGCGAGCTGGATATGAATTTTTTATCGAGACTTTCCCCGATAAAATAACCCCGCGACTGATAATACCTCACCGATAGTGCGGCCCCCAGAAGCGCGGCCCCTTCACTCTACCTTCTCAAATCCTTTAGCGTTTTCAGATCATCCACCACGTATGCCATGGATGCTCGCACGCCCTTGCCGCAACGTACAGGCGCCAGGTCGGAGAGTTCTTCGTTTCTACAGACGGGAAGGGTTAGAGAACCCTCACCTATCCACGCCTGCTCAATCTTCACGTCATGAGGAATGTTCTCGACCAGTTCCTGAATTGCCGGCTGGTCCTGCTTGTCAGCGGCAAGACGCGGGGTGTGGAGTAGATTGATGACCGGCCTCTGCTTCAACAGCGCCTTGTCGGTCACCGGTTCTCTGAGCGTAACAACAGCCTCGGCAAGTCTTTGTCCGGCGGACGTAAGGGACCCAGCGAACTTCGCTCCCGCCGCGAGGGCGGGACCCGCCTTTCCTGTCGCCGCGTAATACCTGGTCTGAAAAACCTCGCCAAGACGCTTGGGATAGCCCTGCGTCCAACCGCGAGCCAGCGCAGCGTCGTTGTCCACGAAAATATAAGGACAATACGAGACCGGCTTGCCTTGGAATAATGCATCTACGAGTACGAAAAACTCGCGGTACTGATAACGGGCCGGATCCAGATATTCATCGTCGTTTCCGCTGAACTGCCAATCGTAGAAAAGGGCATTGGCGTGACCATTTGCCGAGCGATCGGGATCGAGCCCGGGAGGCAACACTGCCGCCACGGCAGAAGGTTCCGACCAAAATTCAATATTGAGAAAGTCCGAGGAGTAGTACCAGGGCGGAGGCGGATTCAGGGTCGATTTGCCTTTTGGGGTGAGTGGATAATTGAAACCTTTAAGCATTGATGTCTCCTTCTTAACCTTAATTGTTTTGCGTTGTCGTGGCGAAAACTCGAGCAAATCGTCCTGCACATTCATCGCTTGGCATTCATCCGGTGCGTTGACCGGTATCCGGAGCAGGCGATAGGAGAACGGTTAGAGTTTTCGCGCCCTGAGCCGGATGGACCACAATCCCACCAATATCTCCGGAACCAGAGGGGCCGGTCATCAGCAGGCTGTAAGGTCTCAGTTTGAAGTGCGGATGCTCGTATGCATCGTGGATATTCGCGACAATCTGCTTCGGGTCAAGCAGAACAACGAGATCATGCGCAAGAAGTGCGATGGTGTTCACTTGCAATTCGACGTCGGAGAGCAGTATGGAACCGGTTTCGGCCACGCCCATCGGCGACCGCAGTATGCAAACATCGATCGTGCTCGCCTCCGACCAATGGTTGAAGCTTGCAGGCCTGATCGTCCCGGCATATTCCGGAATTGCCGAACAGATGACCTTGGCATCGGGAAATTTGTTGCGGAGGAACGAACCCAGATCAGGCACGTCACCATTAACCACATCAGTGACGACGACTCCGGCCATGCGAGCGATGGACTCGCGAAAAATCGACACGAGGTCGGCGGCCTGATGCGTATGGAAATGGGGGATCGTGGGCATCGGCTGCGCGGCCGGTTGGTTCGCTCGCACTGCCTCCAGAATCGTGTTCCTAGAAAGCGCTTGAGTCGGGTGCATGATCTAACTTCCTTATGTTTAGCTGCCGCGTTTAACTTTCTGGTTCGTCGTTCTCGTTAGTCACGGTGCGATGCTTTCTATACCATGCGTGAAATGTTTCCCTGGCTGCGTTCGGCACATCCCGGTGCCTACCCCATGCATTCAGGCGGTTGTAAACGGCAAAGTGCGGAAGGACTTCCAGTGCGGCCGAGAGCGTGGTCGTCGCAATCTGGTAGAGCGCCGGATGGCTGAGCACCTCGTCGGCGACCCGCATGGCCTCTTTTTTTACGACCTGGATCTGGTCGTTCTCCTCCATGACTTCGCGCCAGCCATAAATCTGTTCATGAATGTCGATCTTGACCGGACACACATTCGTGCAGCTGCCATTTAAGGTTGAGGCGAAAGGAAGCTCGCTATACTTTCGAATCTCAAAGGTGGGCATCATGATGATGCCGATTGGCCCCATATAAGTTGAGCCGTAACTCAAGCCGCCACTTCTGCGGTACACCGGACAAGTGTTCATGCATGCCGCACAGCGAATGCATTTCAGAGAGTGCCAGAAGCGCTTCATCCCCAGACGCGCTGATCTTCCGTTATCGACCAGGATGACGTGCATGGCCGCACCTTTGCGCGGTCCGCGGAACGTCGAAGTGTACTGGGTGATCGTGTCACCGGTGGCGCTTCGCGCGAGCAATCGAATGAAGACCGCCAGGCTTTCCACGGTAGGAACAATCTTTTCGATGCCGACCGAACATATGTGTAGCTCTGGCGTGTTCGCGGAGAGATCGGCATTCCCCTCGTTGGTCGCGACCACGATAGCTCCGGTTTCCGCAACAACGAAGTTTGCCCCGGTCATGCCGGCGCGCGCCGTGAGAAAATCTGGCCGGGTGTTATCGCGCATTACTCCTGCAAGGTAAGCGACATCTTCATTCTTGGGATCTGATCCATACTTCTCAGAAAACAGGACGGCTACGTCGTGCGTCGTCTTATGGATCGCTGGACCGACAATGTGACCGGGAGGCTGATCGTCGAGCTGCTGGATGCGCTCACCCAGATCCGTCTCTGTGATACGGATCCCGCGCCTCTCGAGGAACGGACGCAATTCACATTCCTCGGTCAACATGGATTTGGACTTGACCAGCAGATCCGCTTTTTGTTCGGCAAGGAGGTCATAGACAATTTGGTTATGCTCGTGAGCATCTCTGGCCCAGTGCACGATCACACCGTTGGCGGTGGCCTTGGCCTCAAATTGAATGAGGTAGTCGGAGAGGTTTGACAACGTGTGCTCTTTGATTTCAGACGCTAACGTCCGGAGGTCCTCCCACTCGGGAACCTGACGGGCTGCGGCGTCACGCCTTAGTCTCATTGCCCAGAGCAGCTTATCGAGCCGTTCCTCGTGAACGGTGTCGGCCAGAAATTTTTCGGCGTTCTTTGCCTGGTCGATTGGATGACTCATGATTGGCCTGCTCCCAGGGACACTCCATTCAGCACTTCTGCCAAGTGATAGAACGGAATATCTTGCTTTTGCCTGCGCGCACACCCTTGCAGGTGCATCAGGCAGGACATGTCCGAGGAGACAATGCACTCCGGCGACGCCTTCTGCATGAAAGCCAGTTTGTCGTATCCCATCTTTGCGGAAACCGCCTCCTCCGTCACCGCAAAGGTCCCGCCAAAACCGCAGCACTCGTCCACGCGCTCGAACTCGACGAACTCGACGCCAGGAACGCCGCTCAGCAGAGCTTTTGGCTTGGAGAAAACTCGGTCATGCACACGCTCCGACATCGACGCCATGTTCAGTCCACGAATCGCAGAGCAACTGGTATGTAGTCCGACCTTGTGCTCGAATTTCGCCCACGGGAACTCTTTGATTTTAAGAACGTCGTGAAGGAACTCAACCAGGTCGTAAGTATTCCGAACCAGATTTTGCTTTTCAGGTGAATCCGCGCCAGCGGTGAACTTGTTGCGAATATGATGAGTGCAACTGCCGGACGGCGTGACCACGCAATCAAAGGAGCCGAAGACTTTGGCGCAGTGATCTTCGGTCGCTCGCGCCTCTTCATAGCAGCCGCTGTTGGCCATGGGCTGGCCACAGCAAGTCTGTTCTTGCGGATATACAACATCGATCCCTAATTTTTCGAGCAACTCGAGAGAAGCGATGCCCACCTGTGGATAGAACATGTCTATGTAACAAGGGACCATGAGCGCGACCTGCATCGTCATCTCACCTCATAAGCCTGAAAGCTCCAGCCGGAAGCTTGGTGGGCATTCCAACATGCATCCTGAGCTAAGCAAGCTCACTGCCATTGCGAACACGTGCACCTAACAGCAGTGCTGCAGAAAACGCAAGCTGCAACTCAGATTTACGCGGCAATAGTCTCGAGAAATAACTGCCAATCGACTGCGAACAATAACGGGTGGTGTCAATGACCGTGACAGGAAAGCCAAAGTCAATAGAATGACGTTGCGATCTCGATTGTCAGCACGATGTTCAGTGCAGCCAACAAAATCTCCAACTCAGTTCCCTGCTCTAGTCACTTGCAATCGAAACACGCTCGTCTGCCTGCGGCTCCGTTCCGCCCTGGCTCTCCGGCACCGGCAAAGTTTTTTCCGGAGCCGAATCAAATCGCATGAGACCCGTGGCTGGAGATACAAAAACCAGCGAATTCGAAAAAGTCGCCACATGGCCGGTGTATCTCCCGTTCTCCACATCGAATTCTTTCAACTGGAATTGCAGCAAGCCCATATCGATCACATCGCCGGTAACCCCTGAGACCTGCACGCGGTCGCCAATTCTGATTCCCCGCCTCCCTACCAAAAGCAGAGATCCGAGAGTGGCAAGAATGACATTTTCGAGTGCGAGTAAAAGTCCGGCGCTCAGAAGCCCGAAATAGGTTGCGACCGACTTCAAGTCAGAGGCCAGCGCGAACACGATGACAACCGTAATGGCAAATAGAGTCAGAAATTGGTGGCTCATACCGATGAACCGCCGCCGATTGGGATCGTGAACGTGCCGCAATGTGAACCGGCGTGAAAGCTGAGCGATTGCGAGTAACAGACCGATGATCGACAAAACGACACTCACACGGATCAAGAATTGTTTCCACGCCTCCCTGTACTGGCCCGCCACTGCCATTCGCCAGGGCAGAAGGTGTGACTCGTACTCTGTGAGCAAGACTTTCTGTTTATCGAGTGCGACGATGGCCGGAGATAATCCTTTGAGTTCGAGAGTAAGGGCATCGAGGTGCGACCTCTCTTCGCGCAACGATAAAAGGTCACTACTCTGCGAATTGCTTATAGCCGCACTCTGAATGAGTTGAGTGATGAAACCGGCCAGTGGAATTTGCAGATTGTTCGCGGATAGCGTCAAGTTATCAGTGAGGAGTATCTTTTCGTCAACCACGTGGAGCTTATGTTTCATTGCTGAAACATCCGACCCCAGGCCGAGGATGCCGGCATCGCGGCCGGCGGTTCTGGAAGTTGCCTCCTGCAGCGGAACTGTCGCCGGAGGAATTGCCGGGCCGGTCACCTCCGGTATCGATTGCGCGAGCTCGTCGATGGTGGAATCCAAATGCCCGCTGTGGGCTTGCCCTTCACCCGGACTCTGAACAAACTCGACTAGATCATTGAGGCCCTGCGCGACTGCATTTAGGATTTGCAATCGAGTTTGAGCATCTTCCTCAGCCGCTTGCAATGCTCTGCGATCGGCCCCTTTGGCTCTGTTCATTTTTTTGGCGAGGTTCTTGATCTCCTCGTCTGCCTTCTCGCTTAATTGATCGTTCTGCTTCTTTAATTCAATAAAGTGCGCAAGATCCGCAGAAAGAGCATCTGCGGGCGTTGTTCCACCTGGCAAAGAAGCAGTGCTGGTTGGCAGTGCAGCCTCCGCCTTGGCGAAATCGAATGAAAGCTTCACAATCAGCCGTTCGATCGGTTGATTGTCGTCGAGAAACATGAAATCGGCGGGTTCGTTTGCAACCTGCCGTTCGGCATATACATGGCGATACCAGCTAACTGATTGAAAGAGGTAGCCGATCACTTCTGAGTTCGAGGGAAGCTGATATGTACTTGGCGGTGTATCAGCAGAGAGTTTGCCAGCCAGCGCAGCCGCAACCACCACGCAACAGGCAGCTACCTGCGCGCCCTGCTTCAAGGACCATCGTTGCGGCTGGGCGTCATCCACGTGTCATTCACTTTGACAGAAGCGTCATTGTTCGTGACGTTACTCGTGACAGCAGAATGGCAATCGCTTTCCCATTCATCCTGATGGATGAAAGTACGCTGTCTACCTGCCAATAAAGCACTTGTCTTGCCAAACGCCAGCCTCACTGCCGCGACGATTGTGGAAGCCCGCATGCAGACACCTGAGTGCGATGGCACAGGCGTAATCAGGCTCGCGCATTTAAATCGTAGAGAACGGACTGGGAGTAACGGTGACGCGGATTGCAATTCCTTCAGATACCGACCTCAGGATCTCAGTCGATCAAGCGGGAAAGGACACGGTGGTCCGGTTGAGCGGCCGAATCGACGTCGATTCCTCGCCCGATCTTCGCGATCGCCTGCGAACTCTGCTGTCGGAAAAAGCATTGCCTCAGACCATCATTGTCGACTTAGTCGGAGTTTCCTACCTTGAGACGTCCGCGGTCGCCACCCTGATTGAAGCTCTGAGAATCGCCCGTCATCACCACATCAACTTCCGGTTGCAGGGGCTTAGCGGTGCTACGCTCCGGCTATTCGAGGTCACCGGAGTGCTGGCCCTGTTCCAGTCGAACGATTCAGGGCAAAGCGATTCTGGACAAAGCGGTTCGGGACAAAAGGTGTCTTGATGGCAAACGTTCTCGAAAATGTCGGCGAAAGAACAATCGAACATCTCGATTACGTCGGAAATCTGAACATTCAGTGGTGGGCCACGGTGCGGGCGCTGGGGCAAGCGCTGCCCTTTGTAGGCAACCGCTACCGCTGGCGGGCCACCGTGAAGCAAATGCTAGAAATCGGCGTAGACGCGATGCCCATGGTGTCATTGATGTCGATCTGCTCGGGATTCATCCTCGCCATGCAAGGGGCCTCGGAACTGCGCCGCTTTGGAGCTTTGCACTATGTTATTGAATTGGTCGCGGTGGGCTTTACCCGCGAACTCGGACCGTTGCTCACCGCGATCGCCGTGAGTGGGCGCTCCGGATCGGCGTTCGCGGCTGAGATCGGGACGATGAAAGTTACGGAAGAACTCGATTCCCTCCGCGTCATGGCGCTCGAACCAATAGAATTCGTCCTCGCGCCCAAATATCTGGCCGCTTTGATTTCGGTTCCTTGCCTCAGCGTCATTGCGAATATCTTCGGCATCTTGGCCGGTGGGCTGTTCATGTTCTTCAGCACCCGCCTGTCGCCATTGCTTTATAGCCATTATGTGTTGACTACCATTACCTTGCACGACGTGATCACCGGACTCATCAAGAGCGTGGTGTTCGCGACCATCATCGCTCACGTCGGATGCCTGGAAGGGTTCCGTGTCCACGGAGGCCCCGATTCCGTAGGCCGCTCCACTACCAGCGCGGTCGTAAAGTCGACCTTCCTCGTAATCGTCGCTGACGCGGTGTTCACCACGATTTTTTATTTCACGGTGAAACAATAATGCCCATCATTTCCGTCCGCGATCTTGTGGTCGAATACGACGGCCGCCGCGTGCTGAATGGGCTGAATCTCGACATCGAACACGGGGAAACGATGGTTTTGCTGGGTGGAAGCGGCTCCGGAAAGAGCACCTTGTTGCGCCAGATCATCGGGCTGGAGCGCCCTAAGTCGGGCACCGTCCATGTGAAGGGAACGGATATTACCCGTTGCTCGAAGTCCGAACTCAAAAAGGTCCTCCGCTCGATTGGTGTGGCTTTCCAAAGTGCGGCATTGTTCAATTCTTTAACGGTGGAAGAAAACGTCGCCCTACCAATCCGTGAACATACGCGGCTCGCACCTTCAATCGTCAAGCTTATGGTTTGGATGAAGCTGGCCGGGGTTGGCCTGGCCGACTTTGGCAAGTTGCTCCCTCAGGAACTCTCTGGCGGGATGAAGAAGCGTGCAGCTGTGGCGCGGGCGCTTGCGCTCGGCCCCGAGATTCTCGTGCTCGACGAGCCATCGGCAGGGCTTGATCCCATCGTCGCCGCGGAACTCGATGAATTGATCTTGCTCATGAAGGAAGCATTGCAGATGACGGTCATCGTCGTGACCCACGAGCTGCCAAGCGCATTCCGCATCGCAGACCGCATCGCCATGCTCTATCAGGGTTCATTCAGTTCGGTCGGCACGAAAGACGAAATCAAAACGAGCCAGAATCCGCGGGTGCGGCAGTTTCTCGATCGAGTACCCGAAAACATTGCGAAGATGCCTGGCGTAGCGGGTTACTTCGAAAAATATATGCAGTCCGAGGAGGTATACCAGTGACCACAGAAGCGAAAGTCGGAGCGTTCGTCCTGGCATGCTTCTCTCTCCTGGCCTTCACGCTGATCTACCTGATCAATGCGGAGCTTGGCGGGCACATGGTTCCATACCACACGTATCTGCGTTATGCCGGCGGGCTGGAACCGGGGGCGTCTGTGTTGTTCGGGGGAATCGATGTGGGCAAGGTGAAGGCGGTACGGCCCGCCACGCCCGACCCTACCGAAATTGAAATTCTGTTGAGCGTGAAGGACAACACTCCGTTGAACGAAAAATCTGTGGCCAAGTTAGGGTTGGTCAGCGTGATGAGCCCCGCGGCATTATCCATCACCACCGGCAGCAACGATGCGAAGCGTCTAGCCCCAGGGTCCACGATTCCATCGCAGGAGGCCGCAAGCCTCGATGAGATCACCGCCAAGATGTCGGTCGTTGCCGACAATGCCAATGGATTGATCACCGAGGTGCGAGGCGAACTGCATGGAATCAGCGGAGATGCCCGCAAGTTGCTGGCAAACCTGAACAGTGTGACGGGACCACCCAATCAACGGAAGATACGAGAAGTGCTCGATAACGTTAACGCCATGCTTGCGACCGAGCGCCCAAAGATTGACCGCCTCACCGATCAGTTGAATACACTCAGCCAGCACGCCGACGAAACCATTCAGAACGTGAATGGTACCGTCACCGAGGTACGCGAGCCCATCCGTAAAGATGTAGTGGAGCTGCAGAACACTTTGCTCCAAGCCAAGCAGTTACTGGGTGACATGCAGATGCTCGTGAGAGCCAACGATTACAAGATTGACGACACAATCGAAAACCTGCGGACAGCAACCGAGAACCTGGATGACCTGACCAATTCAGTGAAACAGCGACCGTGGAGCCTGATTCGGATCAGACAGCCTGAGGATCGGAAGGTGCCGAAATGATGAGATCGAGTGAAGGAACAGTTGCTCTCGCCCGTTTGGGAGCGCGTCGCCGTCGGACGAGTATGAGAAGAATTGTGACGAGGATTGTTTTCTCCCTGTCAGCACTCGTGATCCTAACGAGTTGCGGAAGGGTGAGGTCCCCAAACTACTACACTCTCAACATGCCAGCGCCGCCAGATCCCTCCGCTGCGGGTAAGACGCACGCGAGTCTCGCCGTCCGTGAATTCCATGCACCCACTTACCTGCGTCAGGGAGCAATTGTCTATAAAACATCTCCGGAAGAGATCGGCTTCTATGCGTACCATCGGTGGGCGATGGATCCTCGTGATTTCGTGACCAATGCGATCATGGAACGCGTGCGTGCCAGTGGAGCCTTTGCCTATGTGCAGGCCTACGACGGAAGCCGTGATGTCGACTACGTGCTCAGCGGCCGCCTGGAAAAGCTTGAGGAAATCGACTATCAAGGCGGTATCAAAGTCCAGGTTGCAATCTCCGCCCAGATGACCCGCATCGCCACTGGAGCGATCGTTTGGAGCAATGCTGTTTCTGAGATTGGAGACGTCAACAAGCGCGATGTGCCGGCCGTCGTCTCCGAAATGAATCACGCGATGCAGCGAGCGATTGAAAAACTGGTAACTCCGTTATCCACGGACTGGGTACCCGAGACAACTGCCGCTCAAACAGACAAAAGAACAAATGATCCGCCGCAGCCGATCCGGTGATCACTGAGATGGGTTTTATGCAGTACCCGCAAGCTACGGCTTCGGTTCCCACCCAGTTGACTGGCTCGCGTTAGCAGGCGCAGCTGTACTTGGACTCGCCGTGCGCATCGGTGCACGAAGGTTTATCTTCTGGCTGCTTACTCGCAGACGCGACAAAGGCAAAGTTGAGAAGGAATATTGGCGCATACATGGAGAATAGAGCCGGCGCATAATCGAATCACTTCGCCATTTTTTCTTGCCGAGTGAGATATGCGTAGGTGGTGCCCATCTGTTGGTTTCGCGTCATTCGGCTCCGCTACGATCGAGAGTCCGGCGAAAATTGGGCCTCGTTTCCGATCAGCCGTGTCGCAATGGCGAACAGCGCACTCACGGAAATTCCACACATCAAGACACCCATGATCGCTTCCACCGGCCCAAGCAGTCTCCAGACTCGCGGAAGGACAACATCGCCGTAGCCCACGGTGGAGTAGCTGGCCGCGGAAAAATACAAGCAGGATTCCCACGACCTGAAGCATTGGAGCCGATAGAAAGCTGCCCACAGCAGGATCTGTAGGAGGTGCAAAAGAACCGTCATGCTCGCGAACCGAATCATGAGCACGCCAGTATGCCAGAGGCGTTGCATCTTGATCCCACGTGCAAAGTAGGATCGCATCCAATGGATGAGGACGGCCATTCCGGCGCACTCGATGGCGAGCGTCAGGGTGCTGAGGATGATGGCCGCAAGAGCTTGGCTGAGAAATTCCACAAGTCTCGGCAGTTAGCCGTCGGAACGGTGTCAACTACGGATTAATCAGCGGCACTTGGATCAACTGCACGTCGATCGCGAGACCAAGTCGCCAGTCGAGTTGATAGAACAACGCGGTTTCCCTGCCGGTAAGGACTTTGCTGAATGCAGGCATGTATTTCAATCGTAGCTGCATGATCGACTGTTCTACATCAGCCCGTTTGCGAATGTAGCTTTCGGCCTGCTCACCGGTCATGGTGCCGTAGTTATTGGCGTAGTCCTTCAGCAGCGCAATTTTCACGTCGTAGATCTTTGAGAGTTCGGCGGCGTATTGATCGTAGACGGGCCAAAACTTCTCCGCCTCGGTATCGCTCAACTGCATATTCTCAGCGATGATCTGTTTCTTTTGGGATCTTATATCTTTGCGCAAGAGGTCAACAAAGTCGTCGGCACTCGCTTGAGAGTCGTTTGTGGCCGAGCTTTTGACCGCGCTGCTTTTGGCCGATGTCGAATTTTGCGCCAGGACGGAACTTGCCGAAGCAAACACGAGTAACGTCAGAATGATTGCAATAAATTTCTTTTGGTTCATGGACTTCCTTTTAGGTATAGGAAACTAGTTTTTGCGCAAATACCCAACGCAGTTTCAACGAGAAAGAACTTCAGCAAGCGCAGTTCCAATCGAGCAGCACGGGCATCGACCTCTCGATCGACGCGAGACTGCACTCGTCCCCTTAGCTACTTACTCCTGATTGCAACTTCGAGAAGGGCCGGTCCTAAGTCGGAGCCCTGAACGGCAAACGGTGTCAAATGTCACGTCATGTGACATGGCGGTCATGGAGCCCAAAGCGTCGGTCAGCCTCTTCAAAAACACACGAATTTGTTCCGTTTGCGAGCCCAAGCCCGCGATCGCGTCTGTTAATCCCCATCTTCATGAGTGGAACCGCAGTTGCTTCAACCGAGCCATGAGAACTCCAGCGCTTCGAGATCTCTGCGTGCTGAAGGAGCAACTCTAATGTCCACGTCGCCAGTGTCCGGTGGATCCGCGGGGGCGGTCGCCAATCCCCTGCCGCCCAAGACCGATACCGATAAGGCTCGTCCAGGGCCGGGGTGGCGGAACTATATCGCCCCCGTTCTCGTGCTACTTCTCGCTCTGGCAGTCTTGATCACCATCACGCGTAACTGGAATGCCTGGGAAGGTGGCAAGATCGACCAGGTCACGGATGATGCTTATGTTCGCGGCGACCTTACTCCGCTTAGTACCAAGGTGACGGGCATTGTGCGCGCAGTGAACGTCGCGGACTACCAGCAAGTGCACAAGGGCGATCTTCTCTTCGAATTGGAGGATGACGACTACCGGGCGCAGGTCGATCAGGCCAAAGCGGCGGTTGAGGCGGCGCGTGCCAGCATTGAGGAGAATCTTCGTGAGCGCCAGTTGCAGGATACGCGCATTGCGAAAGCGCTGGCCGGCATCGATCAGGCAAAGGCACAGATTGCAGCCGCCGAGGCGGGCAAGGATGCTGTGCAGGCAGAATTGATTCGCGCACGCTCAGAACGCAAGCGCCAGGAAGGGTTGTATCAGACCCACTCGACGACCGAGCAGAATCTTGAGACTGCTGTCGCCGCTGAAGGCAGCCTCACGGCTCAATTTGCCAGCCGTGACGCCGATCTCAATCAGGCGCAAACCGGGCTGCGTAGCAGCGAACTTACGGCAGAGGCAGAGCGCCGCAGCAAAGTCGTTCTCGAATCGCAGGATGCGCAGCTTCAGGCCGATCTGCATGCCAAACAGGCCAGCCTGGCCGCATCTGAAGTGAACCTTGGCTACACCAAAATCAACGCTCCCGATGACGGCACGATGGGCGAACGGCAGGTGCGGCCAGGGCAACTCGTCTCCCCCGGCACGGTCGTGATCTCTTTTGTCGCTCTTACCAAGTGGGTAGAAGCGAACTATCGCGAAACCCAATTGACTAACGTGAAAGTCGGAGACCCCGCTGAACTGCGTATTGACGAATATCCCGGCCAACTTATTCGCGGCAAAGTGATCGAGATCGCACCTGCCAGCGGCTCGCAATTTGCTCTGTTGCCGCCCGACAACGCCACTGGCAATTTCACCAAAGTTGTACAGCGTATTCCCGTCAAGATCGCGCTCGAGGATCCGGCGGTCGCAGCGACGTTACGACCAGGGCTTTCTGTGGTAGCAACTGTCCGCACCAAACGATAACCGGAAATCTATGGCAGCTTCGACCATCACAGTTCGCCCGTCTGCAGCAGAGATCGCGCGCGCAGCCGCCGCGGCGATCCCGTCTGAAGTATCGACGCGTCCACTTCTCGGCATCCTGGGAGTCGTCACTGGCGCCGGACTCGTCACTCTTGCCGGCCGCTTGCTCAGTCTCGGCATGGCCGATTTGAGAGGCCACGTTGGCGTTAGCGTTGACGACGCCGCGTGGTTCGACAGCGCCTTCAACGCATCGCTCATGTTTATCGGCCCGTTTACGGTCTACATTGGCGGGCTATTAGGCCCACGAAGCGTGCTGTTGTTTGCAGCAGGACTTTTCACCGTAACCTCTATCTTTCTCCCGCTCATCCATAGCTACAGTCTTCTTATTGTTGCCCTTATCGTCGCCGGAATGGCCTCGGGTACTTTTTATCCGCTCACACTAACGTTCGCCCTGCGCAACATTCCGCTGCGGTATCTCCCTTTCACCATCGCTCTCTATGCAGTTTTTGTGGATGGAGGCGTGAACGTCGCGCCGTCGCTCTATGGTTGGTACCGGGACCATCTGTCGTGGGAGTGGATGTTCTGGAATTCTGCGCTGATTGCGCCGGCGATGATGGTATGCATCTACTTCGGTATTCCGCCGCAGCCACCACGCAAGAAAAGCGGCCCTGTGCCTAGCTTCGTGGGTTTTGTTTACCTCAGCTTCGGACTAGCTCTGATTTTCACCGCTCTTCAGCAAGGCCAGCGGCTGGATTGGTGGCGCTCCGGCGTGTTCAACGGCTGGTTCTGGTCTGGATCTCTTTTTCTCCTGTGCTCGCTGGTTCGAAGACTCCGCGCTCCTAATCCTCTGGTGGCACTGCCTTATCTCGCGCAGCGGAACACTATATTACTGGGCTGCCTGCTCTTCTGGTTCCGCTTCACGCTGTGTACGACCATCATCCTTATTCCGCAGTCGCTGGCCATTCGCGGGTTTGAGGCCGATCAGATTGGTCCTGCGATTATCTGGAGCGCGGTTCCGCTCCTTCCGATTGCCTTCATTGCAGCGCTTTTGCTCTTGCACAAAGTCGATCCGCGCTATCTCTTCGCCGCGGGCCTCGCCTGTACGGCATTCGCCGCCTGGATGTGCTCGCAGTACGACACCGCTTGGGCGGCACAGAACTTCTACCGCACGGAATTGCTCGTCGGCGTCGGGCAAGCTTTTGCCTTCATCGGCCTGGTCGGCTGCATTGTGCTCCAGGCAATCTTCTCCGGCGGTCTGGCAAAAGCAGAATGGGCTCTGAGCTTTTCAGCCTTCTTTCACGTCATTCGTCTGTTCGGCGGTACAGCGGGCGCAATTTACATGGGCCATTTCCTGGCCGACAGGGAGAAGCTGCATTCGAACCTTCTGGGACTTCACGTCAGCGGTGACAACTGGATCACCAATCAGAACATTCATGCCATGACGGCCGGGCTCTATGCAAAATCGTCGGGCATGGCGTCCGCGGGAGCGCGCGCCATTGATCTGATTGGAGCCCGGATACGGCTCCAGGCATACAGCTTGAGCCTTGTTGACGGATTTCTGCTCCTCGCCTGGAGTTGCTTTTGCGCCTTGATCCTTGTCGCTTTGTTGCGCAAGTCTCCCCTGAACTATGGCGATCTCAGCGCCGCGCAACAGGTTCCCGGCGCTGGGAAGAGGTCACATCAATGAAACTAAATGCGGCACGAATCGTATTAGCAGCTACAGCCTTTGCCGCCTGCATTGCAGCGGCCCAGGAAACAAGCAATACCGGGCCTCCGCCTCGCCACATAACCCTGCAGGAAGCCGTTCAGTTGGCTCGCCAGCATAACCACGATATTCGGATCGCCGGCTACACCGTCGAGGAAAAAGAGCGCCTGAAGCAGGTCGCCAAGAGTGCATATTTCCCATCGATCCGAAATGACAGTCTCTTTACGCATGTGACCACTACGGAGTTCTTCGAACTCAAGGCCGGGGAACTGGGCACAGTGGGAGGAACACCAATTCCTCCTGCGAACAGCATCATCAATCAAGGAGGTATAAACGTCACAACCAGCGGAACCCAGCTCACCCAGCCGTTGACGAATCTGCTCAAGGTCAAACGGGAAAACGATATTGCCCAGGCCGATGTAAAGGCCTCCCGTGAAAAGGCGCAGCTTACCGGAAACGACGTAGCGCTCTCCGTCCATCAGATCTACTACCAGATTCTGATTGCCCAGGCGCACCGCGGCGCCACCGAAGCTCGGATAAAGGCTTCCCAAGCTCTTGTAAGCGAGCGCGTCGAGCAGGTAAAGCTCGGCAGCACACTCGAAGAGAACCTGATCGACAGCCGCGCCGACCAGTTGCAAGCCACACAGGAGTTGCTGACGACCGACCTTCAACTATCAGACCTCAAGTTAAAGCTCAACGACTTGATCGGACTGCCGCTGGCCACCGCTTTGGATCTGGATCCTGCTGTTCCGGAATTCGCGGAGACTTGCCCGCGCGCGGAATGTGTTACCGCTGCCGAGGCGTCGCATCCGGAAATCCTTGCCGCTCGTGCCGAAGTGCAGAAAGCTCAAGCCGCAATCGGTTTGGCCAAAACCGATGAATGGGTCCCCGATGTCGAGGCCTTTGCCCGTTATAGCTACCAGGACAATGTGCCCTTTCTATTCCTGGCGCACAACTTCGGAACCTTTGGCGTTCATTTCGGCTACGACCTGTTCGACGCGGGTCGCAAGAAGGGCTTGGTGCGGGAACATCAGGCGCAGTTGTCCCAGGCAAAAGAGACCTTGGCGAAGCTGACGGATGCGGTCCAACTGTCAGTGGAGACGGCGTACAACAAGCTAGAAAGAACGCAGCAGATGCTGAAGGTGTCAGAAGAAGTGCTGGCCCTGCGCGCTGAGTCCAACCGCGTGCGGCAGCAGGAACTAACGCGGGGAGCGGCGCTGAACTCGCAGGCAAATACCGCAACGGCTCAGGAATACGACGCCAAGGCGCTCTTGCTGCAGTCACAGATGGACTATTTGCAGGCCCATGACGAACTTCTGAATGCTATGGGAAGCATGCCATGAGTAAGTCGTTGTCATCTGTATAGAGGAAACCGCACTCACCTGAGCGCTGCTGGACCTAATCGCAAAGCGCGGTGAGCCAATGCCATACCGATCAGCTATCGAGGGCACTTCGCAGCTTTTTGAGCAACAGCTGATGATCGAACGGTTTGGCGAGGAACTCGACTGCTCCCTCTTTCATGGCTTCAGCCCGTATCTCTGCATCGTCGTACGCCGTAATAAATATGATGGGAATATTACATCCCTCTTGCTTCAGCCTGGCCTGCAACTCCAGACCCGACATCTTCGGCATGCGGATGTCAACGATCAGGCACGCAGCCCTGCTATGCAAATCGGATTCGAGGAACGCTTGGGCTGATCCGAAGGATCGTGCCTCGAAGCCCCCCGACTCGATTAGGTCGCCGAGTGAGTCCTGCATCGACTCATTGTCATCAATGATGGCAATCAATTTGGACGTCCGGCCCCCTGCCATTACGGCGAACCCAATATCGCTGGATGAATCGCGCCTATGCTTGCCTGTTTACCGGAATGGGAAAGCCGATGTAAATGGAACAGGGGTGACGTGGCGATGAAATCGGAGTGAAATCAGGTAAGCTATTGATTCTTAATGATGTTGCCGAGTGCCTTTGACGGCGGCTCTCAGATTTTATTTCGACAATTCCCAGCCGTATTGATACAGTTGTTTCCTTCCCATTCTGTGCACGGTTCCCATGGACACCTTTCCCTCAGGCCGGGTTCGCTTCGGACCCTTTGAACTCGACCTCAGCACGGGCGAACTACGATCCATGGAGGCGCCCGCTCCCGACAATCCCGGTCCTAATAATAAGGTTCTACTCAGAGAACAAGTGTTTCAGGTTTTGCGGATGCTGGTGGAACGTGAAGGCAAAATTGTCACGCGCGACGAGATCAAGAGCAGGCTGTGGCCGAACGATACAGTCGTCGATTTCGACCAGAGCATTAATGCGACGATCAAAGCCCTACGCCGGGCTCTTGGGGATTCCGCGGACGACCCGCGGTACATCGAGACGTTAGGACGGCGTGGCTATCGATTGATGCCGGCCATCGAATTCCAGGAGTCGGAACTAGTAACCGCACCCGAAGAGGTCGCCGAGGAGTCCCCTCCGACAAGAGGGCGGAGACGATGGGTGTTGGGGACGTGTGCGCTGCTCGCGGTGGGCGCGCTTGGTATCTGGCGCTACGAAGGTTATCACCATCGCATCACTCTCACTCCCACCGACACGATCGTGCTGGCCGACATCGACAATCGGACCAGCGACACGGTTTTCGACGGTGCTTTGAACAATGCATTGCGCTATGAAATGGAGCAGACGCCATACTTAAACCTGTTGGGATTGGATAAAGCGTACGCCACCATGGGGCAACTGAAACTTGCACCGACCGCCAGGATCACCCCAGAGGTCGCACGCCAAATTTGTAGTAAGACCAATAGCAGGATGGTGATCTCTGATTCCATCGCCGATGCCGGCAACCGATATCACCTGGAGATCACGGCGCTCGACTGCCAATCAGGAGCGATCTTGGCGGAGGAAAGAGCCGACATTAGCGCTCGTAATCAGGTGGTCCATGAATTGGGAGCTACGGCCGCGCGCCTGCGGAGAAAGCTCGGGGAGCCGGCGGAATCGCTGGCCCGGTTCAACCAGCCTCTGGAAATCGCGACCAGCGCATCCCTGGAAGCACTCCAGACGGGCGCTGAGGGAACCAAGTTGTTCCTGGCTGGCGACCCCCAGGCGGCGCTCCCCTTGTATCAGAGGGGAATCGAACTTGACCCTGACCTTGCGCTTACCTACGAAGGAATTGGCATGGCCAACGGATTTCTCGGCCATTACGACCTGATGGCAGCGGCAGTTACACGCGCCTACCAACTGCGCGACCGAATGACGGAAAAGAACAGGCTGAATGCCGAGTATCTCTATTACAGTGGAGTGACTGGCGAACTGGACAGAGCCTACCCTGTTCTACTTCGATCGCTCGAGCTCTTTCCTCGCGATGTATTCTTTCATACCAATCTGGCACATACGCTGCATAAACTCGGCCAGCCCAAGCGTGCGGCAGACTTAGAGGATGAGACGGCGCGGCTGGAGCCAAGTTCACTCTATTTTTCATGGGCGGCCCGTGACAACATTTCCGCGAGTAGGTTCAGTGAGGCAAGGTCATGGCTGGCGCAGGCGGAAGCCCTTAAATTTGACAGTCCCGAGCTGAGGATTCAAAGATTGCGACTGGCATTCATCGACGGCGATCAGGGCGTTCTCGACCGGATCTTCGATGACGAATCACATGGCCCTGATCGAGTCGCCTTCCTGCGGGAGCAATCGAGATTTGAAGCGCAAGAGGGTCACTTTGTTTCCGCAGATCGCCTAGGCCTGCAGGCATCGAAGCTGTCTTCGGACCCGGAAGATATTTCCCGAGCCCTTGTTCTTTCGGCCCTTCGGAACGCAGAGGCGGGCAGGGCAATCCAGGCGCGCAAAAACGAAGACCAGGCGCTTCAGAACAAATTGGAGCGCGGCCAAAGAATGATTTTGGCTCTCTCGCTCGCCCGGTCAGGGAGAACGGGCGAAGCCGAACGGCTCGCAGACGAAGTTAGCCAGGAAGCACCACTGGACACGATTGTGCAGAAGTATCTTGTTCCCACAGTGCGGGCCGCGGTCAAGTTGCACAAGCACGATCCCAACGCCGCCATCGATCTGCTCCGCGGGACCATCCAGTACGACCTCGCAGACACCATGTCGTTCGATTACCTCTACCCAGCCTACACCCGTGGCCTGGCCTACCTGGAGTTGGGCGATGGTCGGTCAGCAGCGGGCGAGTTCCAAAAGCTGATCGACAATCCCGGCTTGTGCCTGGCGTATATCACCTGCCCACTGGCCCGGCTCCAACTCGGTCGGGCACAGAGACTGATGGGAGATAACGCATCCGCCCGCGAATCTTACGAAGAATTCCTCAACACTTGGAAAGCCGCAGACCCCGATGTTCCCATCTATCGAGAAGCGAAGGCCGAGTACACCCAGCTCAAAAATTCAGGCAATTAGGCGCGATAATATGACGCCGTTCCAAGTGCGTTCGACAATTCCGACTCCCATTGGTAAAGTTTTTTAACTCTGTATTCCATGCACACCATTCCCTCACAGCACGTTCGGTTCGGGGCCTTTGAGCTCGACCTCAGTACGGGCGAACTACGATCGACTGACCCGCCCGATTCTGACCATCCTGGTCTTGACAAGGCCGGTCATGGCAATAAGGTTTTGCTCAGAGAGCAGGTGTTTCAGGTTTTGCGAATGCTCGTGGAACGTGAGGGCAAGATCGTCACCCGCGAGGAAATCAAGAGCAGGTTGTGGTCGGATGATACAGTCATCGATTTCGACCACAGCATTAATGCGACGATCAAGGTCCTGAGACGCACCTTAGGGGATTCAGCCGACAATCCACGGTATATCGAGACTTTGGCACGGCGTGGCTATCGCTTGATGCCGGTCATCGAATATCTTGGCCCAGCACCAGAAACCGCACCCGGAGAGATCGTTGCGGAGGCCCATCCACCCAGAGGACATTGGCGGCGGGTGTTGGCCGCGGGCGTGTTGCTGGCGGTTGGCGCGCTCAGTCTCTGGCGCTACGAAGTTTACCGCCATCGCATCACTCTCACTCCCACCGACACCATCGTGCTGGCCGACCTCGACAACCGAACGAATGATCCTGTTTTCGACGGCGCTTTGAACACCGCATTGCGCTATGGAATGGCGCAGACTCCATACTTAAACCTGCTGGGATTGGATAAAACGTCCGCCACCATGGGGCAGCTAAAACTTCCCCCAACGACCAAGATTACCCCGGAGATCGCACGCCAGATTTGCAGTAGCACCAATAGCAGGATGGTGATCGCTGATTCAATCGCCGACGTCGGTAACCGATATCACCTGGAGATCAGGGCACTCGACTGCGGATCAGGAGCGACCCTGGTTAAGGAGGGGGCCGACATTAGCGCTCGTAATCAAGTAGTTCATGAGTTGGGGGTGGCGGCCATTCGCCTTCGGAGGAAGCTGGGAGAGCCTGCCGAATCGCTGGCACGCTTCAATCAGCCTCTGGAAAAGGCAACCAGCGCCTCCCTGGAAGCACTTCAAACGGGTGCTGAGGGAAGCAAGCTCTTCCTGGCCGGTAACGCTGAAGGAGCGCTCAAACTCGATCAACAAGCTGTCGAACTGGATCCAAATTTTGCACTGATGCATGAGCGCATGGGCGCAACCTACCTTTTCCTGGGTAACACTGAGTTGTCGGCGGCTTCGTACACGCGTGCGTATCAACTCCGCGACCGATTGACCGAGAAAGACCGGTTGAATAACGAAATCGATTATTACGGCCGGGTGACGGGCGATTGGGAGAAAGAATATTCTTCGGTGCTTCATTTCTTAGAAATATTTCCTCGGGATGTGCTCGCTCATGCCAACCTCCGGGCTGCGTTTGTGTATCTCGGCCAGCCCGGCCGCGCCGCTGACGAAGCGGCTGAGACTGCGCGCTTGCGGCCAAGCCCATATTATTTCGGCAGCGCAATACAGTCCATCCGGTTCGCCAGCAGATTCAGTGAGGCAAAGTCATGGCTCGCCGAAGCAGACGCCCTTAAACTCGACAATTCACTCATCCGGCGGGAGAGACTAATTGTGGCATTCGCTACAGGCGACCGGGACACCGTCGAAAAAATTCTCAAGCAGGAGGAGCAAGGCAGCTATCGGGAAGACTTCCTGGATGAACATTCTTCGATCGACATCCAGCAGGGTCACTTTCACTCGGCCGAACATCGGCGCATGGAAGCTTTCGGGCAAACCTCGAAGGCCACCAATGCCAACTCGTGGATGGTCCTCTCGGCCCTGGAGGATGCCGAAGTCGGTAAGGATGTGCAAGCTCGACGCTATGAAAGCAAGGCCACTGGAAGCCCGCTAGATCGCAATAAGAAGATCGTCCTGGCGCTCGCGCTCGCGCGATCCGGGCGAACAGCGGAAGCCGGTAGACTCGCAGATCAGATCAGCTTGGAAAGACCTGAGGACACGCTCGTGCAGCATTACCTCATTCCTACAATCCGGGCCGCGATCAAGCTGCAGCAACACGATCCGGCCTCAGCCATCGATTTGCTCAGCGGCACTGCCAAGTACGATCTGGCATTTACGGGATCGTTCGAGTCTGTATACCCCGCCTATATCCGCGGACTCGCATACCTGGGGCTCGGCGATGGCCAATCGGCCGCGGCTCAGTTCCAAAAGCTGATTGACAATCCCGGTTTTAGCGTGAGGCATGTCATCGGCCCACTGGCCCGGCTCCAACGCGGCCGCGCGCAAAAGATGATGGGCGATAAAGCATCCGCTCGCAAATCTTACGAAGAATTCCTTGGCCTTTGGAAAGATGCCGACCCCGATCTTCCCATCTATCGACAAGCCAAATCCGAGTACGCCCAGCTCCAGAAATAAGTAACGAAACTCGATGACTACTGCAATTCGGTCGGCAAGGTGAAATGAAAGGTAGCCCCGCGTCCGTCGTTAAGGGTCGCCCACAACCGGCCGCCGTGCGACTCCAGAATGGTACGACTGATGGCCAGCCCCATTCCGCTGCCTTGCGGTTTCGTCGTAAAGAACGCTGAAAAGATCTGGTCAACATTCCCAGCCGGCAGTCCCGGCCCTGTATCGCTGACCGAGAAAAATAGTTGACCATCCCGCAGTTGCGATCTCACCATAACTTCTCCGCCCGAGTCACTCATAGCTTCGATGGCATTGAGCATGAGATTCATTAAGACCTGTTGCAATTGGATGCGGTCCGCAACAATTTTAGGGAGTTCCGCGTCAAGTTCCGTATGCATCTCGATAGAGAATCGGGTGGCCTCACCCTGGAGCAATGCGAGCATTTCATTGATAATTCCGTTCACGTCAACCAATTCACGCTCGGACTGAGATTTTTTGTAGAAGGAACGTATCCGATCGATGATCTCAGCCGCACGCCTCCCATATCGATCGATTCTAGTTGCGGTTGCGCGGGCCCTTTCGATGTTCGGCGGGTCGTGCGAAAGCCATTCGATGCAACTGTTGGCGCTGGTGATGGCGGCGGCGATCGGCTGCTTGATTTCGTGTGCCAGTGATGCCGCCATTTCGCCCAATAAACTCACTCTATCGATGTGTGCCAGATCGGCCTCTAACTCGCGGAGTTTTTCATGCTCTTGCTCGGCGGACTTGAGCGCAGTGATGTCGGTCGAGCTGCCTCCGAAGCCCTCGAGATCGCCGGCGTCGGAAAGGACAGGATGGCCAACCGTGTGGATCCATTTCAATATTCCATTCGGTAAAAGGATACGGAACTCCTGATCGTAGTCGGCTTTTTCCTCGATTGCGTGCTCGATAATGCCCTTCAACCTCAGGCGATCCTCCGCGTGGACGCGTTCGAAATACTCTTCCCAAGTCGGGGCTCCCTTAGCGGGATCGAAACCGTAAATCCGGTACCATTCCTCGGAGAGGTGCACCGCATTCCGATCGGCTAGCTGCCAAGCCCAGCTGCCCGTGTGAGTCAGCTTTTGCGCTTCGGCAAGATGACTTTCACTCCGGCGCAGGGAATCCTCGACTCGCTTGCGTTCGGTCACATCCATGGTTGTGCCGATGATTTCAACGATTTGGCCGGAGGCATCCCTTACAGGATGCGCGATGGTGTGAAGGCGCTTGATCCGTCCGCCCTGAAGAACGATTCGATACTCAGCCTCCGAGTCCGCCCAGTCCGTTTGCGTAAACTCCATTCTCTTTCGCTCATCGAGGCTGGCCCGGTCGTCGGGATGAACTCTATCGCGAACCAGGGACCACGCGGGCTTCAGTTTCGGATCGAACTCATAAATGCGAAAGATCTCTTCCGACCAGAAGTGCTCGTCGGCAGCGACGTTGATTGCCCAACTGCCCGTGTGGGTGAGCCTCTGTGCCTCGGAAAGGTAGGTTTGCCGCCGCTCCAACTCCCGGGTCAGCAATTCCTGTTCGGTGATATCCATTGCGGTGCCAAGAAAGCCCTTGAGCAATTGGCCTTCGACCACGGGAATTCCGACGCAACGAATGTAGCGAAGCTCGCCGTCGGGGCAAACAATTCTTTTCTTTACATCGCAACCGGAATGTTCTGTGATCATTCTCTTTATGGTGTTAGCCATAAAATCGCGATCATGCGGGTGAAGGGTGGCGAGATACTGGTCCAATGTTGGCGCTCCCGTCTGCGGATCGAGCCCGTAAATGTGAAACAGTTCTTCCGACCAGTAATCAAAAAATCCCGCGGGGTTGAACGCCCAACTTCCCATACGGGCCAGGCGCTGGCCTTCGTTAAGATAAAATTGGCCGCGTTGAAGCTGCTCCTCAGCGCGCTTGCGGTCGGTAATGTCCTGGACCGTCCCGAACATTTGGTAGGGACTTCCGGCCGCATCTCTCTTTACATCGCCCTCACTATGCACAGCGCGGAGTTCGCCGGTGGGCCGCAATATGCGATATTCCACGTTGTAGCGAGGCCCCCCAGCGAGCGCGTCGTTCAATGCACGAAAGACAAGCTCCCAATCTTCGGGATGGACTTTTTGCCGTAGCGTGCCCAGGTCCACCGGATGTTCCTGCGGCTGCAGTCCGAAAATACGATAGGTTTCGTCTGACCAGGTGATGCGACCAGTCACGAGGTCCCGTTCCCAGTACCCAACATGGGTGATGCGCTGAGCTTCTTCAAGCCTGGCTTCGCTTTCCTGCAAGTCACGCGAGATCGATTGCAGAGCTTCTTCGCCGCGCCTGTTGTCATCGAGCGTTGGGCCTTGGTGAGAGGCAGCACTTGCATGCGACCCAATAAACAACCAGATTTCGGCTCCGTCATCGGTTCCGTGTCCAAAAGCCGTGAGGTCAACGGCTGTGGCGACACCATCGATTCCTCGCATGCGTACGCGTGCGCGATAAGGAGCGCCGGTTGCGGTAGAGCCCTGCCAGGAAGCCGTCGCCGCGGCCCGATCCTCCTCCAGCAGAAAGCTGCGCCAGTCCGCTTGTACGATCTCTTTTAAATTGAGGCCAGTCAGGCGTTCCAAGGCTGGATTGGCATATACGCAATCGCCTTTGCCCGTGGCCAACCATGCAGGGTAAGAAGAATCTTGAACAAATGCGCCGATTTTCGTGAAGTCAACCATGAGTCACAGCCAACCTAAAGGAATTCATCCGGCGAGGCATGGCCAACAATAAGGACGAACCATGCCGTCTCGTTGTTTCCATTGGCAAATCCGCCGATTCCTGCTTCTTGATGGGGAGGCTTAACTGGTGGGCCATCGGAGTAAATCTTAACCCGATGCGCAACATCGTGCTACCACAGCGGATAAGGATGGGACACGAACATATTCCCCGGCGGATCCTATGATAACAATTTGAAAAAACGTTTTTAGCTGACCAATGCTGACTCCGCCGCATGGATTGGTAAAGTGAAATAAAAAGTTGCGCCTTGTCCGTCATTGGGGGTCGCCCACAACCGGCCACCGTGCGACTCCACAATGGTGCGGCTGATGGCCAGCCCCATCCCGCTACCTTGCGCCTTAGTGGTATAGAACGCGGAGAAAATCCGATCCAGATTTTCAGCTGGTAACCCTGGGCCCGTGTCGCTAACCGAAAACAATAGTTGACCACCCTGTACCTCCGACCTCACGGTTAGTTCTCCACTCGAGTCCTTCATGGCTTCGATGGCATTGAGCATCAGGTTCATGAACACCTGCTGTAGTTGCACGCGGTCGGCATCGATTGTGGGCAGTTTGGCAGGAAGTTCGGGGCGCAGGACAATAGAGTATCGAGCAGCTTCGCCCTGCATCAATGTGAGTATTTCGTGAACGATTTCGTTCACTTCAATGAACTCGCGTAGTGGAGGTGACTTCCTGTAGAACGAACGTATCCGATCGATGATCTCCGCCGCGCGGTTCCCATACTCATCGACTTTGGCTGCCGCTGCGCGTGCCTTTTCCAGGTTCGGCGGTTCGTGCCCGAGCCAAGCAATGCAGCTGTTGGCGCTATTGATAGCGGCCGCGATTGGCTGCTTAATTTCGTGTGCCAACGATGCCGCCATTTCTCCCAACGTGCTCACGCGGTTGACGTGGGCTAGATCCGCCTCGAGCTGTCGCAGCCTTTCACGCTCGTTCTCAGCGCGCTTGCGATCTTCAATGTCGGTCGAGATCCCGTACCACTTGACGATCTTGCCTCCCGAGTCCCGCAGCGGCACAACTCGGCTCAAGAACCAGCGATACTCACCGTCGGCCGCCCGCCGGAAACGCACCTCATGCTCGAAGGGCTCCCCACACGCCACTGCGGCTCCCCGTCTCTCCACATAGCCCGACAGGTCTGTAGGATGGACAGCGGCTTCCCATCCTGAGCCCATCGTCTTCTCCGCGGACAAACCCGTATATTCCACCCAGTAATGATTGACGAAGTCCAGGCCGCCGTCGGGCTGAGCGGTCCACGCAAATGTTGGGATGGTTTCAACCACATCCCGCAGTTTCTTTTCCTGACGCCGCAGTTGCCGAACGCGAAATCGATAAGCCCCGTAAACCAAGGCCAGAAACGCCGCCACACACAGCGCCCGGAACCAGTTCGTCTGCCAGTAGGCAGCAGCAATCTCGAAGTTCAGTGTCGCGCCCTCTTCATTCCATACCCCGCTGCTGTTGGACCCAATGACACGAAACCGATATTTCCCGGGACCCAGGTCCGTATAAAAAGCCTCGCGCCGAATGTCCGCGTCCTGCCAATCGCGATCGTACCCGTCAAGTCTGTAGCGAAACTTCACTTTTTGGGGAATGAGAAAACTTGGCGATGTGTAGCCAATTTGCAGATCGCGAGTCAATGGCGGGAGTTTGAGACCTTCTTCTGGCTTAAGTTGTCTTCGGTCAGCGACAACGGTCTCGACATAGACGGGCGAAACTGTCCCTTTACCAGAGAGATGTGACGGGTCGATCATCTGAAGAACCACATTGTTTACAAACCACAGGCGCCCGTCGGGAGATTTCGCGGCCGGATTGAAAGACACGGAATTTGGTAGCGCTCCGTCCAGCATGTCGAATACTCGCGTCTGAACGATGGTGTCTGGATGAATCCTCCATCGCTGAACGTCCGAGGCTGCAATCTCTATAAATCCACAGGACGTAGCAAGCCATAGGTTTTTGTTGTCGTCCACAACGAAGCCATTGACCTCGTCGCAAGGAAGTCCGTTTTCTTTGCCCAGGCGCTGAACTTTCCCGGCGCGGAGCATCGCAAGTCCATCATGCGATGCCGTGATCACTGACCCATCGGGATCGACGGCAATCTGGTAGGCCCAGTGTTTGCCCTTCAGGTTCAAGGAATATGTGCGCGCAAGACCTTCCCGGAAAAACGTCAAGTCACCTGTGAGTGTGCCCAGCCAAATTCCGCCCTTCGGGTCCGCCGCAATGGCCTTGGCCTTCGGAACTTGAGGCTCGGAAAATTCCTCGCGCACCTTGAAATCGCGGATGCGGATGAGTCTTCGTTGAGTGCCTTTGCATTCCGCCCAAATATTGCCGTCGATGTCCTCCGTTATACCGACTACCAGACCCAGTGGGTGATGATCGGGTTCCGGGATGCGCCGGAATCGGCCATCTCTGTAGATGAAGAGGCCGTCGTCAACGCCAACCCAAATGTTGCCCTGATGGTCTTCGAGCAATGAACTCACTTGCTGTCCAGGCACGCGAACTGAGGAAACAGCTCCGTTTCGAACAAAATCGAGCGTGCCGAGATTTGCCACCCAGACCGTCCCGTCCCGAGCGGCCATCACCGAAGCGGCGCCGGTTGGCCCAAGCCCCGTGGAGGAAAAGGTGGTGACCGGAAGATCTCTAAAATTGTCAATCCCATCGGCCGTGGCGGCCCAGACTATACCGTCGTCGCCTTCGTACAGATCGATGACGGTGTCGCTGGATAAGCCGTCCCCTCGTCCAAAATGGTCGACCGCTTGGCCGTGAATGCGGTAGATGCCATTGCCATACGTCGCAATCCAAAGATTCTTATCGGAATCTTCCATGAGGCGTTGGATAAAGAGCTTACTTCCGTCGAAGCCTGGCAGAACTACCGGCGTCAGGACACCATTGCGGAGTCTTTCAAGCCCAAGTCCCGGCCCCTCCGCCATGATTCCGACCAACAAGGAGCCGTCGGAATCCTCTAGAAGACCTCTGATGCCGTCCTGGCCCACGTTTGATTGAAGGTGCTGAGGGTTGTAGATCTCAGGGGCTGCACCCATTTTCCAATGAAGCAATGACGTGTCGCCTCCGATCCAAAATCCTCCCTTCCCATCAGGGATGAATGAAGACGGGACGTTAATCGTTACACCTTCTGCCTTCCCGAAGCAGCGGATTTGCGTATCCGTTGCCTGACATAGAACTCGGTCCGGATTCCCGAAGGAAAGGGCCCACACCGATCCGTCAGTATCTTTGTAGATGGCTTGAATTCTCGAGAGATCGTAATGGGAAATCACGACATTATCCCTAACGTGAGCGAGCCCACTTCGAGTGGCAATCCAAAATTCTCCCACTCGAACGCTCACAGGGCGGAGAATTGGTGTAGAAGCGATCGGAGCCGACCAGGGAGTAAAACGGACGCCGTCAAAACGCAACGCTCCACTTCCACCACCCACCCAGAGATATCCGTCTTTTGTTTGTGAAATCCAAAACGGAGTGCTCGGAAAGAACCCGTCTTGTATTCGCCATGCTGTATGCGCGTATTGGGTGAGGCGTTTGTTCGGATCTAATGCGTGCGCCGCGCTTAACGTGAGCCACAGCGATAACAGGAAAACCAGAAACGATCGCGGAACATGGAAGTCTCGTGCTCTCGAGGTGCACTTGGCGAGGGGCAACGTGGAATCGACATAGGCAACCATGGCGCTCAGAATCTCACCAAACTTGATCTCGGCCGGAGCGCGGATGGTTGATCTGATCTGAATTGAATCCGATGAGGTGTTCCATGTGCGCCTGCCAGTTCTACCCTCAAATCTGGCCATCTTCTCGCGCGATGCCAAGCGCCTCAGTTCCGTCCTGAGCGTTAGGCCGCGAGATGCCCAATCTCCTCATCTTGGCGAGAAGTGTAGTCCGCTTTAGCCCCAGCTTGGCCGCTGCACCGCGTGGCCCACCTACAATCCAGCCGGTCTGCTCAAGCGTCTCCATGACCAGAACGCGATCTGAATCTTCCCAGGTCATCGACGATGATGAAAACTGAGAGCTGGAACTGAGAATAATGGCCCTCGTTTGCCTCTGCTGCAAAGGGTTCGAGAGCACGCCGTCACGCGAAAGGATGACCGCGCGCTCCACCAGGTTCTGCAATTCCCGTATATTTCCAGGCCAAGAATGCCACTGAAAGGCAGTCATCATTTCTGGAGGAATGCTATCGATTTGTTTCCCCATGCGGCCACTTAAGATCTTCACGAAGTGCGTTACCAGCGCGGGAATGTCTTCCCGGCGTTCGCGCAACGCAGGCAGCAGGAGGGGAAAGACGTTCAGACGATAGTAGAGATCACTACGGAACTGACCGCGCGCTACCATTTTTCCCAGATTTCGATTGGTTGCAGCGACTAGACGAACATCAACCTTGTGGGTTCTACCGCTTCCCAGTCGCTCAAATTCCTGCTCTTGCAGCACACGCAGCAGCTTCGGCTGCAGAGCCGGAGGAATATCACCCACTTCGTCCAGGAATAGCGTGCCCTTGTCAGCCATTTCGAAACGCCCGATCTTCTGTGCGATCGCTCCCGTGAAGGCGCCCTTCTCGTGGCCGAACAACTCGCTTTCCAGAAGATCGAGCGGGATAGCCGCGCAATTCAACTTGATAAATGAGCGCCCGCAGCGCTGACTTGCATTGTGAATGGCATGGGCAATGAGTTCTTTTCCTGTGCCGGTTTCACCTTCAATGAGAACAGTCGAGTCTGTAGGAGCAACTTGCTCCACTTGATCGAGGACCGATTCGAGCGCAGCGCTATTGCCGATGATCCGCTCGAACGTACGCTCGGCCTGATCCGTCATAGGGTCCGTGATTGCTACACAATTTCCCACAGAAACCTCTACACTTCTCGCCACTCGCCTGCAGTAACGCAAGCCTTCACATATTCAGAGCGGTATGAACTCTTTTGAGTAACAACTGATGATCGAACGGTTTGGCAAGAAACTCGACTGCACCGCGTCTCATGGCTTGAATTCGCATCCTGGCATCCCCATGAGCTGTAATGAAGATGATAGGAACGTTGCATTCCTCTTCTTTCAGCGTGGCTTGCAACTCCAGGCCAGACATCTTCGGCATGCGAATGTCAACGATCAGGCACGCGGCCTTACAATGCAGATCGGATTTGAGGAAGTCTTCCGCAGATCCGAAGCACCGTGCCGCAAGTCCCGCCGCCTCCAGAAGGTCGCGCACAGAATCTTGCATGGCCTCATCGTCATCGATGATTGCAATCAATTTGGACTTTTGGTCCAATGGCATGCTCTGAGGGTATGCGCGGTGGCGCAGCGGGAGCAATCAAACTTTGGGTGGGCAAAACTAGACCTTAGTAAGTAAGGCCGCTACTTTCGCTTGGCGATTCGATACTGACAGGCTGGACTCAACGGTTATCAGGATCTGAGTTTGTCCGCCATGCGAACGAGCTCAGGCAAGGATTTCGCCTGCATCTTTTTCATGACCTGGGCGCGATACATTTTGATGGTCGCTTCGCTGGCACCAAGCTCCGCTGCAACTTGCTTGTTAAGCATCCCAGAAACGACCAGGTTCATGACCTCGCGCTCCCGAACACTGAGTTTTTCACAACGATGCCGCAGTTCAGTTAACTCTTGCTCTTTCTCGCGCAGTGTGCGAGATCGAGTGAGCGACCGCTGGACTGCATCGAGGAGATCCTGATGCCGGAATGGCTTGGTAAGAAATTCAACCGCTCCAGACTTCATGGCCTTGACCGACATCGGAACGTCAGCGTGAGCCGTGAGAAAAATAATGGGAATACTTATTTTTCCTCTTTTTAGCTCGTGCTGAAGATCCAACCCGCTGATGCCCGGAAGTCTCACATCCAGAACCAGGCAGCTGGGAGCGTCGCTGCGTCCAACGGCCAAGAACTCTTTTGCAGTTCCAAAAGACTGAGAGTGCAGGCCGACCGACTCCAGCAGTTCCTGAAGTGACTCACGCACATCAGCATCATCGTCGACGATGAATACGGTCGGTACGTCTTGCGCACTCATTCCCCGCGCCCCTATTAAAAATAAGTTGAAAAACACTATGACACAAGCTTCTGCCGGCTCGATTGGCCAGGTCGCAATCGATTGTATCGGATGATGATTGTATCGAACGATGCGATCGTACCCGATTCGGATAAAGGTCTGAACGGTCAACGCGGCACATTTTTAGGCACCGGGTTCAGGTTTCATTCCTCGCGCAGCGCCAGACGATTCCTGGCTGCGGCTAGGTCTTGATGAGTGTCGGCGCCGGCCTGCCGCTCAGCACAGCCTCCACATTGTCCAGCGCCAACATGCCCATGGCCGTGCGGGTTTCGATCGTGGCACTGCCGATATGCGGCAATAGAAATGTATTTTTCAGCGAAACATATTCCGAGTTAAGCTTTGGCTCGCCTTCAAATACGTCGAGTCCGGCGGCGGCGATCCGCCCGCTCTTGAGCGCTGCGATGAGGTCAACATCAACCACCAATCCGCCGCGAGCCGTGTTCACTATAATGGCCCCGGCGGGCATAAGGTTTATAGCTTCGGAGTTCAGAAAATGGCGGGTCTGAGGAGTCTCCGGGGCGTGCAGGCTCAAGAACTGGCTTACACGAAGCAGGTCCGACGGATCCTCGTGGTAGACGGCATCGCCTGCGATTTCGGCAGGTAACTTCGAACCGTTGCAATAGTGAATTTTCATGCCGAATCCTCGCGCCCGACGCGCGACAGCTTGCCCCACGCGCCCCATCCCAAAAATGCCGAGGACTTTGCCGCCGACTTGCCATCCCAGAAGCATGTCCGTGCCCAGGGGCTGCTTCCACGCTCCGGTTCGAACCAGTTCCTGCGCCTCGTAAGCTCGGCGCGAAGCACCCAGCAAAAGCAGCATGGCAATGTCGGCCGTCGCTTCATTGTTGACGCCAGGGGTGTAGGCGATTGAGATTTTCCTGCGAGCGGCGGCTTCCACGTCGATATGCTCAAAACCCACCGAGAACGTGGCGATGACTTTTACGGTGGGTGACACTTTCTGGAAAAACCCGGAGTCCAACCGGTCTGCCGGCGTGATAAACAAGGCGGCTGCTCCTTCGGCGACAGACAGCAACTGCTGCTGGTTGAAGGGAAGCTGATTCGGATTTCTCCGAGCCTCGTAATCGCGGTCGATACGGTCTTCCACTTCCTTCGGATAACGGGTGGTTACCACCAGGATGGGTTTGGTCATGTTCAACATATCCTTCTACGCGCTCAGATGATTCTCACGTTTCGCTCGATCTCCTTGATCACCGTATCCAGCCTGCCACTCAACACTTGCTTGGCAACACTGAGAGTGAAACCCTTGACGGTATGGAATGGTGAATGAGACGGCATGGCGAGCGCCAGGGGATCTACAACTGCGTCGACAACAACGGGACCCTCTTTGTAGGCGAGAGCTTCCGCCAGGGCTTCTCGAACGTCCCCAGGTTCTTCGATACGAATCCCTTTCGCCCCCATCGCCTCCGCAACTTTGGCGAAATTTGGATTCTTGAAGTTCACGCCAAACGGAACGAAGCCGGCCTCCTGTTGTTCGATGTGGACGAAGTCGAACTTCTCATTGTTGAGAATAATTTGCACCACGGGAGTTCGCCGTTCAATCTGCGTCAGCAGATCACCCATCCCCATCATGGTGAAGCCTCCATCGCCGGATAATGCGATGCACTGCCTGCCGGGATATGCCAGAGCGCATCCGAAGGCGTTCGGTGCGGCGTTGGCCATCGACGCCCACGAGAACGAGCCAAAGAGCCTGCGGTTTTTTCCGCCGTAGATATGTCGCGCCAGCCAGATACAGGCCGTACCCGTGTCCGCAAAAAACATGGCGTCATCCGCGGCGAGCTCGCTGAGCGTCGCGGCGAGGAATTCGGGGCGTATCGGTTTTATCCCTGGTCCCTTTTCGACATAGTGCTGCAGCATTTTGTGGAAGGATTCGGTGTGTGCAATCTGCTTCGCTAGAAATCCTCCATCCGTCTTTTCACGCACGGCTGGAAGCAGCGCGCTCACGGTCGACTTGATATCGCCGACAAGACCGAGATCCAGCGCGGTACGGCGGCCAATGTGCTTCGGGTTCTTATCAATCTGAACCTTTTTCACGCTGTCGCCCGGAAGAAATTCTGAGAATGGAAAATCCGTGCCCAGCATAAGCAAGAGGTCGGCTTCATGAATTGCGTTGTACGCCCCCCCATAACCCAGCAGCCCGGTCATGCCTACTGCATTAGGATTGTCATGCTCCAGCCATTGCTTCCCGCGGAAGGCATAGCCGACGGGCGCCTTCAGCTTGCGCGCTAGTTCAACCACTTCGTCGCGGCCTTCTCTGCAACCGTCCCCACCAAAGATCGCCACGGTTTTCGCTTCATCGATCATCCTCACCAATTTTTCGAAGTCTGTATCGGAAGGTCTCAGAATAGCCGGGCCTGCAATGGTGAAGTCGGTAGGCTCATCCGGCGCGTCGGCTGCCGCGATATCGCCAGGTATGGCGAGAACCGTGGGGCCTTTCTCCGCGATAGCCGTGACAATGGCGGTGGTGATGACCGCGCGGGCCTGCTCCGGATTCACCAACCGCGCAGTATAGAGAGAAGCCGCCTCAAAAAACTTGTACGGGTTCAGTTCCTCGAGCGCAGATGTATCAATAATGCTCGACTCCACATCCCCCGCGATGGCGATAATGGGAGCTCCTTCTTTCCGCGCGTCCATCAACCCATTGAATAAATGGACGACACCGGGCCCCGCAGTTCCGCACACCGCCACTGGATTACCCGTGAAATAAGCCTCGGCAACCGCCGCGAATACTCCATATTCCTCATGGCGAACCAGGACAAACTCGATTGTGCCGTTCCGGCGCAGCGCGTCCACCACCGGATTCAGAGCGTCTCCGACGATTCCATAGCAGCGTTTAACCCCAGCCTTCGCCAGCATCTCCCACAATACGTCTGCGACTTTTTTCGACATAAGAATCCTTTCTGTTTCTTTGTGGACCTCGTATGGGGACCGCGCAGTTTACTCCCAATTACCGAAGCAGATTCTCCTTCGCGAGATCGATAATTTCGTCCCCGCGTCCACTGAGGATGGCTTCCAGCATGAAGAGACTGAAACCTTTTGCCTGCTCGTAGGTGATCGTCGGCGGCATGGCGAGTTCCTGGCGAGCCACGGAGACTTCCACTAACGCCGGGCCATCATGTGCCAGCGCTTGTGCAATTGCAGGTTCCACCTGCTCCGCAGTTTCGGCTTTCACTCCGAGAAGTCCCGCTCCCTCCGCGATTTTTGCGAAGTCCGGATTTCGCAAATCAGTACCAAAGTTCACAACGCCGGCAGACTTCATTTCCAGCTCGACAAAAGCCAGCGCATCGTTCTTGTACACGATCACCTTTACCGGCAAGTTGTGTTGCTTCAGGGTCAGCAGATCGCCCAACCCCATGGCAAGGCCGCCATCCCCCGACAAGGTGATTACCTGACGGTCAGGATAGGTCGCCTGCGCTCCGATCGCCTGAGGAAGTGCATTTGCCATCGAGCCATGATTGAACGACCCAAGCAGTCGGCGACGGCCGTTCATCGTGAGGTACCGCGCCGCCCAAATCACCGGCGTTCCTACATCACACATGAAAATCGCATCTTTGGCTGCGTGCTGATCGAGCAGGCGAGTGACATATTGCGGGTGAATGGGCTTTTGACCGGGACGTCCGGTCGCCAGCTCGTCCAGGCCTTTGCGCGTCTTACGATAATGCGCAACACATTCCTTCAAATGCGTCTCGTATGAATTTTGCTGCAACTTCGGCAGCAGGGCCTGCAGCGTACTCTTTATATCTCCCACCAGGCCGAGGTCGACTTTGGTGCGGCGGCCGATCTGTTCTCCGCGAAGATCGATCTGTACGATGGTTGCGTCCTTAGGGTAGAACGGCTGATAGGGAAAATCAGTGCCGAGCATCACCAGCACATTGCAATTCATCATCGCGTGGTAGCCGGAAGAAAAGCCGAGCAGCCCAGTCATGCCCACGTCGAATGGATTGTCATACTCGATAAATTCTTTCCCGCGATAGGCGTGCAGGATTGGCGCCTGGAGCTTGCTGGCGAACTCGATCAGTTCGGCGTGCGCTCCCGCACAACCCGCACCGCCAAAAATGGTGACCTTCTTCGACTGATTCAGCAGGTTCGCGAGGACGTTGAGTTCCGCCTCGGAGGGGCAAACCGTCGGCGCGAATTCGTGGTAGTGCACTCGCGGGTGATCGATGACAGCTTCTTTCATGGCGATGTCACCGGGTATGGCGATCACCGAAACACCCCGCTTGGAAATCGCGGTTTGCATCGCGATTTCGAGCACTCGCGGCATCTGCTCAACGTTCGACACTAGTTCACAGTAATGGCTGCATTGCGCGAATAGATGCTCAGGACGGGTTTCCTGGAAATAGGAACTGCCCAATTCGGCACTTGGAATCTGCGCTGCGATCGCCACTACGGGAACCCGGCTGCGCTGGCAATCATAAAGTCCGTTGATCAAATGAAGGTTGCCGGGGCCGCAACTCCCGGCGCACACCGCCAGGCTGCCGGTCAGATGGGCTTCCGCTCCAGCGGCGAAAGCTGCCGTCTCCTCGTGCCTCACATGGATCCATTGGATATCCTTCCGCTCGCGAATCGAATCGGTGATCCCGTTAAGCGAGTCACCTGGAACTCCATAGATCCTGCGAATTCCAGCCTCAGCCAGGACCTTGGTGATGAGATCCGCTACTCTGTTTTTCGCCATCTTGTGAAACACTCCTTTCTCGACAGCCGAGATATCCATCAGTTTCAAAGCAATTACCCTGCCAAGAATTCGCCGGAACCAGCCACATCGGATCGGCACCCGGCCGGTGTTCGTGCCTGCGATGGCGTGACCACCTGATGACACTTTGACGCAAGAGCCAAAGGGATGACACTGCCGCCCTTTCTGATGTACCGTTCCCCCAC
>JBEKWW010000027.1:0-68734 GCA_049512655.1 Candidatus Sulfotelmatobacter sp.
TCGTGCGCCGTGACGAAGACATAAACGGGAGCGGGGCCGGTCGATGGCTCCACATTTTCGATGACTCCAAAACCATCCAGATCAGGCATCTGCACATCGAGAAAAACGATGTCGGGATGAAGCTCATTGATCTGCTCCACCGCACTTATTCCGTTCGCCGCCTCGCCTACAACTTCAATGTCGTTGTGTTTGGCCAGATAGCGACGGATACCGCGGCGGGCGATCGGTTCGTCATCGACGATGAGGGCTCGCGTCTTCAAGGGAACTCCTCAGTGGAATGGTAATGATCGCTTCACAGCCTCGACCGTCGCCCCCGGTAAGTTCCAGCGACGACTGGTCGCCGTAGAGCTGTTTCAAGCGTGACTGCACATTGGTGAGCCCAACGCCGAATCGCAGGCGCGATCCCGGTGCCGGACCCGGGCCGTCATCGCGGACGCAGAGCCAGACTGTGCCGTTGTGGCGTTCTGCAGCGATCTCCAGTCGGCCTGCGGTGGAATCGACGCTGATGCCGTGCTTGATCGCATTCTCAACCAGTGGCTGAAGCGCCAGGCTCGGTACATAGACTCCGAGAAGGTCAGGTGGCACGTCCATGTGAACCTTCAAGCGATCGTGAAAGCGTGTTTGTTCGATCTCCAGATACTTGCAGACAAACTCGAGCTCGCTCTGCAAGGTGATCTCGTTCTCTCGCCGTTCGAGTGCCATGCGCAGCAAGTCGCCGAGACTGACCAGCAGATGGCTTGCAGCATCAACGTCTTCCTGCATCAGGACTCCAATGGTGTGAAGACTGTTGAACAAAAAGTGCGGATGTAGCTGGCTCTTAAGGTTCTCAAGTTCGGCTTGGGAGAGCTGCGTTTCCAGTTGCGCCGCAATGGTCTGGCGCTCCATCGCGGCCTGGTAAAAGTGGATCGACTGATACAGTCCCACAACTAACCAGTACGTAAGCACGCCAGTGAAGCTCATCGATAGAACACTGACTGTGAACGTCGGGAGAAGGCGCAGCGCACCAGGATCGGTATTGCTAAAAAGTAACCGCAGAAGTCCACCGCTCAGAAAGTATTCGGTGACAGACGCCAGCGGAGCCATCAGGAGCGCCGTGATTGTGTGAATCGCTATATGAGATACGAACCTCGGCCCTGTCAACGGGAACCGTTTGGCCAGACCAATCACCAGCGGTGTGTACGCCGCCCATACGTACCAGTAGACGAATTCGATCACAACGAACACCCAGTTGACGTGCCCGCCGTGAACTTTCGCCAGCACGATCTCCTGCACGGTGAACAACAGTCCTACCATCGTCCACGCACACGGGATCAAAATCCATTTCGCGCGTCCCATATCTGGTGTGGCCTGCAGCAATGGGATTGTCGACCTCTCCGGCACGGATTATAGCTGAGCCTTCGAAGGAGACATCACTGAGGACAGACCGCTTGTCTCACTTCGGATACCGCATGTCACTTTTTCTGCAAACACTCGTTCCTGGCGGCATATTGTCCGGTGAGCAGAGCATCGCCAAGAGGAGTTCCACATGAAGAAGATTCTGACTCAGTACGGAGTGTTCGCGCTTGCGATCGCTCTGATGGTGCCGTTGGCACAGGCGCAGCCCGCACGAATGCAGGCCGCCTTCGGAGAAGATGCCCGTACGCTTTCCGGCAAATTCACTGCGCTGGCGCGCGTTATGTCGGGCAAATACGACTGGAAGCCCAGCCCGGGCGTTCGCTCCGTTGGCGACGTGTTCAACCTGATTGTTAGGGAAAACCACTTGCTCGCCGGCGTGCTTTCGGGCACACCGAATACGGGGGCAAAGCCCGCGCCCATCACCGATCCGGAGAAATTGCAGGAAGCACTGAAGGCTTCTTACGTCGATCTGCAAAAAGCCATTACGGGACTCTCCGACAACGACCTGCAAACTCCGGTGAAACTGTTCGGGGAAGAGATCACCAAGCAGGGCGCGGTGATGCTGATTATCGAGGACCAACACGAGCATCTGGGGCAGTCGATCGCCTACGCGCGCAGCAACGGCGTCGTTCCACCCTGGTCTAAGTAGGAGCGCCGTGCGCTGTGGACACTCATTTCGCGTCGTCTAGAAAGGAGCATCGATGACACTCAAATGCTGGAAATTCATAGGCTGGAAATTCAGGGGATGCAGTCTTTGCGCCATTGCCCTGCTTTCTTTCACCGCCGGATCGCTCATGACTGCGCGCCTCGCTCACATGGACCACGTGAGGGCCGACAGCAATCGCGTCTTCGAGCTTCGCATTTATCACACTGTACCGGGCAAATTGCCGGCACTGGAATCGCGGTTTCGAGACATCTATTCAAAGCTGTTGGCCAAACACGATCTGCAGGTCGTGGGTTACTGGGTACCTGAGGGGGCAGCCGATTGGGACAATACATTCGTCTACCTCGTGGCGCATTCCAACCGGGAGGAAGCAAAAAAGAACTGGGACGCGATGCTGGCCGATCCGAAGGTTCAGGAGGCAATCAAATCCGAGGAGGCCAACAAGTTGGTGGAAAAGATAGACCGAATGTACATGCGGCCGACGGATTTTTCGCCGATGAAGTAGCGTCGCATTTCGCGAAAGGAAAATGCCATATGAATAAAAAGAGAATGAGCGCAGTATTCGTTGCACTTCTTATGTGGGGTTTGGCCTCTCAAGTGTCAGCGCAGGACGCGGAACCCAAATTCAACTCCAATGCCGATGACCTCGCGAAGATTCGCGGCGTATTGGAGGAGTACCGTCAGGATATTATTCGCAAAGACGGCTACGCCATAACGAAGCTGGTGCTGAACCACAGTGTGCTCTTTCACCACATCAACACTCAGGAAGAGATTGATAGCGCCCGCAAACGTAACGCTCAATTCGATGGGATTGGCCCGAGCCATCTCGATGAACTTGTGGAGATCTTCGCTACGTCGAAGGACAAGCTCGAAGGGAAATTGCAGAACATCGAGATTCGCCAGGACGGTCCTCTGGGGATGGTGACATTTAACTACGATTTTTACATCAACGACAAGCTTACCAATTCAGGCCTCGAGCACTGGCAGTTGTGCAAAATCGATGGGCAGTGGAAGATCCTGTCCGTTACCTGGACGAGCTCTAGTCACAGCTGACGGCTAACAAGCGCTCCACAGAACCTCGCGCATGAGAGCAAGGTTGCCGGAGGGCGCATGAGAACCCTAATCGTGGGTATTGGAGCACTGGGCGGACTGATTGCTGCCCGACTGCGGGCGGCCGGATCGCCCGTTTGGCTGGCGACCCGGAACGCCGAATCCGCAGCGAAGCTGAAGGCATCCGGGCTACGGGTGACTGGTGTGGGAGGCGCAGTGTCGGTCGAGACCGTGGAGGTCGCCCCCTTAGACGAGTATCTTACCGGCAGCAGGTTCGATCTGATCGTTCTGGCTACCAAGGCTCACGACGCCATCGAGGTGGCGTCGAAGTTGTCTGGGCTGCTCGAACCAGGGTGGCACCCTGCTGCCGATCCAGAACGGCGGTGTGCCCCAGGTGCTCGGGGACCGGCTCGGGGAATGCGTGCTGGGAGGTCTGTCCAATCTTGGCGCGACCATGACTGAACCGGGTATTTACGAGCAGCGCAACGCGGGTCATCTACTGATCGGTGAACTTGCTGGTGGCGCAAGCGAGCGGGCGGAGCAAGTTCGTCAATGGCTTGGCCGCGCGGTGGAGCTAAGGGTCACGCCAAATCTTCGCGGGGCTGTCTGGTCGAAGCTCCTGCTGAACTGCTCCGTTACCACCCTCGGGGCAGTCGCGGTCTCAACCTTCTCTCATGCAGGAAATGCTTTCTTCCAAGCGCCCTTTTCACAAAGCGGGTCCCCAGATGTTTCTGGACAAGATTCCAGCCGAGGCTTGGGAGGAATTCATAACTTCTCAATTCCGCAGGCGGGGAAGAACAATCGATGGAGAGGCTGTGGCCGCTCTGCTCGCTACGGCCGATCTAATTCCCTATGACGTGCAGCGCATCGCACACGAGCTTTGGGACTATGCGGAAATCGCCGACAAACGCACCTTGAGTACCCCTGACGTCAAGAGGGTCATTAATAAACTTGTGATCGGCCAATCTACATACTACGAACTCCTTTGGGAGCAACTGCCCGCTCGACAGCGTGCGACCTTGCGGGCGCTAGCCCATCGGGGAGCGTCGGAGATCTATTCCCAGGCTGTCCGCGGGGAGTTTCGCCTTGGCCCAGCATCCAGTGTTCAGAAGGCGCTCCAGTCTCTGGATGCGCGCGATATTATCGATCGTTACCGGGGAGAGTATTTCTTTCTGGATCCTTTGCTCCTTTGCTGGATCCGATCCAAAGCCGCATAGTCTATACGCCGTTCAGCGTTACGCCAGAAGGCATAACCGTTTGTGCTCCTCCACTGACGAAAACCGCCGAAGGACTGCGACAATCTGTCCGACAAATTCCGCATCCCGGCGAAGGCGGTACTGTGCGATGCGATGAAAGTCCCGGCTGTAAAGAAGGCGGTTAGGTCCATGGCCTAAAGTGCGTTCGCGGTCGTTGTTATGCGCATATCATGTAACCAATGACGGTTGACACAAAACTCCCGCGAGACGATGAAGAATGTCGGCTCCTTGCAGTTTATGAGGAGTCAAGCACCAAGGAGCACGCAGCCGCTGTTCAATTTTTATATCCGCGCCCTGATTTATCTGACGGAGCATATATGAAACTGCTCAGCGATCTCCAGATCATACGGAAGAACTGCAATGAGCAAATGCTCGCAGTCAGGGCCCGTCACAATAAATTGCTAGACCAATCTGAGATTCTTCCTCAGCCAAAGCCGACTTCGTAACTGTCAGCCTGACAGGCACCCGATAGATTTGAATGGCATCCGGATGCAACTAGCAATCGAGCGAGGTAACTAATGAAGACGAAGACTTGGACGGTGATTACCAACACGGGGAAACAAGCAGACCTTGAATGCGGCCTTGAGAAAAAAGAGTTTCGAAAACCCGCGCACATTAGCCCCAAAGAGTTTGTTCACTGGATGGCACCTGCCAGCCACATTAATGACGATTCGTTGGAATCAATATTTAGGCTGTAAGGCCTCCTACCCAGATCGCTGCAATGGGTCCGTTCTGCTGTGAAGCGATTCGCTCTCGCGAAACAACGGCTGGCAGCTCGGCGGTGGCTGGCTTGGGAGGGGATGAACCTTGTCGCTGACTTTTCAAGCCAAGGTTGGCGCAATCTCATACGACCATCGTCGTCCCACTTGACGAGCGCGTCATCTTCATTCGTTCTCACAACCGTTCCGAATCCTCCTGTCGGCTTTCCGAAGTCGCCAAGCCATGACCCGACCCGATCTCCAATGCTAACAGTTGGTGTTGGTCAGTTGTCTCCACGCCTTCAGTAGCTACTTTAAGGTCCAGATTATGCGCTAGCCCGACGATGGTTGTAACGATGGCATGAGTCTGGACAAAGAAGCGCCGCAGTCGGTGATCCTAAAACGGATGGAGTTCGTGGCGCTGAAGGCAGCAATCCTGCAGGTGCGAGCGGAGCATGCCTTCAGTGAGCGGCTAGCGTGCCGCCTGATGACGATGGCGGTGTCGAGTTACTGCCATTCTCAGGGTGCTTCATGCACTTAAGAGAACGTATTCATGCTCAGAATAATCGCGCAGCCGAGGTCAAGTGTTGAGAACAGATACTACGTTAAACTTGACCATTTGTTGCGCGGGCTTAGAGGCTTTTGTTATTCGTCGATGGACGCGACCAGCGAATACGCGACCGCATGCATGGACAGCATGACCCGATTCGACACCCCAACCTTTCTCAGAAGTTTGGCTACGTGCGCTTTCACCGTGCGCTCTGTGATCCCGAGAGGAGTAGCGATATCCTTGTTAGTGCATCCCGCGACCAGCATCCTAAGTACCTCTTGTTCACGGATTGTGAACGGTCGTTGGCCCACCGAAACACCGTGCCCCGAGAACGGGGATGCTTGCTCCACGAACATAGCGAGAACTCGCCTTGGAGCCCAAACCGATCCCGCCAGCACGGTTCGAATTGCGAGCACGAATTCGCCGACTGATGCCGCCTCGTCGATGCACCCCTTTGCACCCGCTGTAATCGCCTTTAGGATTGCGGCGTCATCGAGGTTACATCCCGTTGCGATCACGTCCAGTTCGGGTCGGAGTATCTTCATTGTAGTCAGCATCTCAATGATGCTCTTGCGAGGATGTCCACCCAGCAAAACGACATCGACTTCCTGATGTGCGCCGATTTCAGCGAGCGACACTAACTGTAGCTCGAAGTCGGATTCTGAACTTAATAACACACGGAAGCCAACAAACCGCAAAGGATCGCTGTCGATCACCGCGATGCGGACTATTGTTTTCTTTACTTGCGACGTTTTCATGAGATTCTCTATGATTCTTCTAACGAACCGGGGCCATGTGTATAAGTTATGGAGCTATGTGTTGCTTCCGATCCGCGCGGTCAATGAATGGCCTCAAACAATCTGGCGCCAAGGGAATGTCGCTTTGGGCCTGTAGGTCAGAACCTGTAACTTCTTGGGCTTATCGCCCGGACTCTGGTCGGACTGATGAGATGGTGCTTTGCTTATGATGCGCGACCCCTTCGAAAAAGACGTGGCGCAGTATCTCCTTCGGCTGCGCCACGAAAAAAGGAAAACGGCGGACGTCGGGGGAGGGCCTCGCGAATTTCCCTAAGTGTCTATCCGACTCCTTAGAACCAATCTACAACCGTCGCGTATCGTGGAATTGTTCACAATTGCACAGTATGTGAAATAAGTGATCGAATGAGTTTGGCTTCATCAACAATAGCGATGTTAATGTGAGGACAATAGTACAGAGGGGAAAACTTCAAGCCGAAGTTGAAACGCCTTCAAGAAGAGCAACCTGAAATGCCGGAAGACGAAGTGTTCGAAGGACTCTCTCCCGCCGAATGCACCGAGTACAACAGGAAGTCAGAGCGGCTCCACTTATTGATTCCGCACGAACTAACTAAGTAACCATCTAACAAATGTACGGTGTCGTACATTTGTGAGATACTTGTTCCAGTATGGCCAAAGAACTGGTGTGGTTGGAAGACACCCACTTCGCGGCGTGGGGATGTGAAGCTTGCGCTTGGATTATGCTCGGTCGTGGGGTTGTGTCGAGCAAACCTGGTTCTACCATCAGGGAAGCGTTCGACAAGCATGAATGCGCCAACTTCCCCCTTGCACTTCCCGCTCGAAAAGCGCCTGCAAAGACCCCTTCGCCCATCACCATCCCTGATTGAGTCAATTCTGCTCAGAACGCTCTAATCCTTTCACGGGCCCTTCTTGTGACCGTCCGAAGCTGAACTAATCCAAGAAGCGCTACTCGATGGATTTCAGAATGTTTTGTATTCGCGCCTGTATTGCTTTACGTTTCTTCCTCGCCTCGCTCAGCGTTTTCATCGCTTGTTCCATGATCTTTTCCATGTGTCGTTCTCCGTTTGATGATATCCCCATCATCGTTCGCTGTTTCGCCAGTTCCATGCGTTCCTTCTTCATCGAAGCACCTCTTTGAACGCAAGTGGCACTAAGGGGCACGCAACTCACTTAATTTGATTCATTCGCCCCTGTAGTTGTTGTCCGCTAATTGTGTGTACTCCGTCGAAGAGTAGTAGATGGGGAAGAGTGTTAACCTACGAAGCGGCTAGAAAGCAGTGATCCTTGCGGGCCTCAAGTGAAAGGTCATCGACAGCGATCACCATGGCCCGCTCCCAAAATCAGGACAAGCGTGCTTATCGATTCGCTGCCTAGTCGACCCATTATCATCTCGCTCTCACGCCGAATCAACCTCTCCGCGATACACTCGTAATCTACCGCACGCCCGCATTCATCCATCGCGCAGTCCACGAGCGTCCATTCCTAGGCGCGGAGTGACCTGATCCCCTCTTTCCGAACACAACTGAGTATGATTTCGTCGAAGGAAAGGGGAAAGAAGCATGTCGAGGAGCAATCACACCGAGGCGCAGATGATCGGGGCGCTGAAACAACTGGAGGCGGGTCGCAAGGCGGAGGACGTGGCGCGGGAAGTGGGGGTGTCGAAGCATACGATCTACATCTGGACAGCGAAGTATGGCGGGATGGAGGTAAGCGAGGCGCAGGAAGCGAAGCAGTTGCGGGACGAGAATGCGCGGCTGAAGAAGCTGGTGGTAGATCTGAGCCTAGACAAAGAGATGCTGAAAGCGGTGATTGCAAAAAACGGATGGAGCTCGTAGACCAGCGGGCGGACGCGGACTGGCTGCGGAACAAGTACGCAGCGAGCCAGCGCCGGGTTTGCGGGCTGATGGGGATGGCGGTAGCGAGTTACTGCTACCGGAGCAGACGCAGCGCCGAACCGCTGCGCAGGCAACTGGTCGAGTTGGCGCGGTTGAAGCCGCGCTTCGGGTATCGGCGTCTGCAGGTGTTAATGCAGCGAAGTGGAGAGCGCGTGAACCACAAGAGATTGCATCGGGTGTACCGCGAGGCGGGACTGGCCATCCGGCGCAGAAAACGCAAGCACTGCGTGCGGGAAGGAAAGCCGCTGGTGGCGCGGACTTCGGCGAACCAGGAGTGGGCGTTGGATTTTGTGCACGATGCGGTGGAGTGCGGGCGAACGATCCGGGTGCTGAGCGTGATAGATGCGTACACCCGAGAGTGCTTGGCTTTGGAGGTGGATACGAGCTTTGCCAGCCGGAGAGTGACCCGCGTGTTGGATGTGATCATGGCCGAGCGTGGGCAACCGCTGGCGATTCGCTGCGACAACGGTCCGGAACTGACCAGCCGGCATTTTCTGGCGTGGTGCGTGGAACGACAGATCGAGTTGATGCACCTCCAGCCGGGAAAGCCGACGCAGAATGCGCGCGTCGAGAGTTTCAATGGACGGCTGCGGGATGAATGTTTGACGGTGAGTTGGTTCCAGAACCTGTTCGATGAGCGACGGAAGATCGCGGTGTGGAGGAAGGAGTACAACGAAGAGCGTCCGCACAGCAGCCTAGGATACAAAACCCCGAAAGAGTTCGCGGCGGCGCAGGCAGCAGACTTCTACACAGCTGAGCGAGAGGCAAGGGATTCAAACGCCATCCCTTGCCCCTCGCGCTCCCCCATCCCGGCTCAAACCGGAGAGGGACCAGCGGAAAGTTGTCGTATTCTTACATGATCGGAAATTGGGGGCAGGTCAAGAGGGCGCACCGAAGAGAGGTGTGCATACAAAAGTATTCTCAACAAGTTTCCGCAAACCGGTCAAGCCGCTTTCTTTTTTACCTTAGCCGCCTGGAGACCTTTTCTGACCTTCAACAATCTCAAACTCTACCGTGTCGTGCTCTTGCAGAGTCCTATATCCATCTGAATTGATGGCGCTGTAGTGGACGAAAACGTCCGTGCCATCCTCCCGTCTGATGAAGCCATACAAACAACCTAGCGCAGATAGAGCGTTCTGAGCACAATTGACCTAATCAGGAATGGTGATGGTGGGAATCCGCCTTCGCAGGTGCTTTTCGAGCGGGCAGTGCGCGGGGAAAGTTGGCGCACTCATGTTTGTTGAAAGCTTCCTTCACCGCGAAGGTTGGTTTGCCAGATACCCTGCGACCTGGTGTGATCCAAGCACAAGCCGCACATCCCCAGGCTGCGAAGTCTGCGTTTTCCAGCCACACGAGTTCTCTGCCCATAATCGGAAAGTTCCTCACAAGTGTCCGATATCGAACATATGCGGACGGAGAAAGTCTATCAGATTGATGGGGAATTGCGCGCTGCATTCTAAACCGCCTTGGGCAGTCCCGTGCTCCGTCCGACATTTAAACTGTCAGCTAGCGCACAGATTATGATAGATTCAGCGAAAATGAATGATTATGACCAGCAGAAATGGTTCAATCTCTACAGAACAGTCTTGCTGGAACTGAAGCGCGCGGCCATGACCGGATGAATCGGAGATGCGCGGGCCGAAATAGCCGTTCGTCTGGAGGCTCTTAAACATCACCCCGGCTTGCACAAAATGGAATACCAAGCTATTAAAGACGCCCTAAACGCCCTAAGTAGTCTTCGTGCATTGGAGCAGGAAGAAGCTCGTTTAGTTGCAGAAGACAAGAAACGTCTTTTGCAAGATGCTGCTCGAAACCTCGAATCCATCGCGCCTAAATTTCAGGACCCCGGATCACAACAGACTTCAGACGAAGGCTAGCAATGCCAAACAACCCCTCCAACTCACTTCGCTCTGTGCTCGGGATGGATTCTTCCGTGTTTGATTTCCGGCAGTTCGTTCAATTCCTGTATTAAGGCATCGAACGTTTTAGGGTCTTTCTTTCTTTTCCTGGATTCTAAACACAGCCAGTCCATCCGTGCGCTTTCTTCAGAAGTCATAGCGGTAAAAAGGCTACCAAAGTGCTAGGGAATCGTCTCTACCCTTTTTACGTTATAACAAATAGCCCCGGCGCTTTTGGCAACCGGGGCAGAAGGGATCACGCTTGTGGTTTTGCCGTACTCCACTCAGGTGAGCCCCTCGGATAAAGCGGCCTAGAGATGACCTTGTCCTCCGATAAGTGCAGAGCGGTAGCAGCTTTTATGGACAGCGCGGCCCTCAGCATCGGTTACAGCGTCTTCCGAGGGGCAAGGTTTGCCACACAGTGGACAAATGGGTGCATTGCGTATCTGTTTTTGTTCCGTGTTGATAGGCACTGAGTTTTTCCTTAGGCGGAGCAAACTATAAAGCGGTGACGTGCTCCGTGTCTGTAACGTACCGAACGTCAGTAGCGGGTCAATGTACTGTACCGCACACAATAATGTCCGGTAGTACAGGAATTACTGTATAGCGCTATTCATGGGACGCGGCAAGAATGCCCCGCATGAAGGCCACGAACTCTGTTTCGTTTCCCAAACGGATCGCTAGTTTTTGGCCCTACGTGTTGATCGCTATTTCAGTGGTGGGACTCGTCTATAGTTTTTGGGCCAACTCCCGCTAGCGTCCCTCACCATGCGGCTTTGGTGGCCTTATCCGTCCGATGATATCTACCCGCTGAATTTCTACAGGGCAGCAACCTGTTCATCTCTGGATGAAACTAACGGGCATGGCGAAATACCTTCCCGAGGAACACGATACGGTTTTATGGAATGGGTACGGCTCTACTCGATACGCCATCCTCAAGATAGACGCGAGCAGCAAAACCGTTGATTTGCAAAAAGTCACTCCGGACCCCGGCGTTGTCACTTATGAGGGACGCATTCCGGGGGCAGAGATTAAGCGAACGTGATTAACTGGTTATTTCAGCATGAAAAAAGTACTAAGCCCCAAACAAGCACTAACTGTTCGTTGCCCAACTTGCGGAGCTGCTCCGGGAGAGAAATGTGAACTTAGCACCGGCGAACCCCGTATCGATTCACATCGCGACCGCCGCGTTGTCGCCAAGGAAAACCGGGTGAAACTATAGCGGGTTCTCTATAGCTCAGAATTCGGGATGCCTCTCAGTCTAGGCTGTGGGCATGACTGGCCATCTTAACAATGGATTGGCTAGGGCGGAGGCGAAGATGTCCGACAAAGAAATTACCGACCGTTTCCAAAAGGTATTCGGTCGGGAGATAACTAGCACAGAGCGAAGGAGTTTCTTCTTAGACTTTCCATCGTGGGGCAGGGAAGAGATTATCGACTCTTACCCCGGTCCTCACTAACGCTGTGGGCCTTGCGCTTTTTGTTCCACTTAGCCGTAACCAGATTGTCTAGCCGGTCCTGCCGTTCTTTCCCCCATTTGAAATAATGGGACTCCGTAGTCTGTGAGCAATCTTGAACAGCAATGCGGTTGTGGGAGTATTACTCTACAAACAACATTACAGGACTTCTTCCGTAAAGCGGAGTCTAGGCAATCTAGTTATGCGACACTACACGATCACGCTGGTGCACGGCTTTAGTACGTTCAAGTGTTTGCTTTGTAAACATTCCGTCACTACCCAGGAGTTCCATAGCGAGAATGGTAACTGCCGCACCCAAGCGGCTAGGGCAATGAACGAACACGCTGCGGCTACACACTCCCCCGGACCGCCCTCAGCATACGATTCGGAGAACTGGCGCACTCGTTGAGAGCCGTGTCCCCATTGACCCCGGTCGCAGCGGCCAATGGTGGCTACGCTACGCTCAGCTTCCGGAAGAAACGCGGCAAGTATCCTGAAATCTAGCGTTTCCTGAAATCTGATTTTCGTATGGATTCCTCCGGCCTGCTCTCCATCGCCTGTTCCAGTAGAAGGCGAACGAGATTCGCTCGGAGCCGGCGCTCCAGGTCGGTTCTCTAGTCTAGCTGCTCCAACAAGATTCGAGGAAGGCGAACGCTGATAACGACCGTGTGAATGTAGTCTACTGTAGTATCGCTTCGCCTTAGAACATTGGAAATCGCCCACTACCGAGCGTCGTTATTCCTCGCAGAGTCCACGCTTTCTGCTACTTCATTCCCAGGTCCGTCAGGATCTTGGGTTTGTTTTCTCCGGATGCGATAATTTGGTGGCATGCGGCGCAATCATTGGTAATGGTCCGGCCATCGGCACTGTTATGGCTACCATCGTGGCAGCGGAAACAGCCGGGAAAGTCAGTGTGCCCAAGATTATTCGGGTGTGTGCCCCATGTCACACGCATGTCTGGGAAGATGTTGCGCAGGTAGATATTCGCCACTTCCTGGCTGGCTTGCTGCACTGCGGCGCTCCGCGTTCGACTGATTTCAGGGTAATTGGTCCGATAAAAGCTGATTATCTCGCTAGTGATGCTCTGCTGGGCTACTTCGCGAGTAGTGTAATTCACCTTAAGCACCTCGACGGCCTTTTTCCTGATAAAGGGGAGATCCGGACTGATCCGCCCAATCGACATTTGCTTGTCCACGGCGTTTTCTGGCAGATCGGCAACATGCGCGGGCCGGTTGTGGCAATCCAGGCAATCCATCACGCGATGCTCACCCCGGTCCAACTGTTCTTTGGTTGGCTTGGCATCAGTGGAAAGGAATTCGGTGGTCTTTCCTTGATCGTCGATGTAATAAACGGCGGGGATCGTCTGCCGTTGGGGATCGGTTGAAATGTAGCGGATGCGCGCCGCGTCAGCTAGATGGTACCCGTGGATTCCGCTCACTCCCTGATCATTGCTTCCTCCCACCTTCAGCATCACAACGTCTGTCTGCGGCGTGTTTTTTTCATCTTCCGCGTAGCCGGTGCGAACCAGCAATTTGTCGCCTGTGAAACGGCCGGGCCAGTGACATTGTTCGCAGGTTTGGCTGGCCGGACGGAGGTCCTTTACCGGCGAAGGGATGGGGCGCGGATAGGAGTGAGTGGCGACCATATAGACCTGCCGCAACCCGTTCACTTTGGCTCGCACCATCCAAGGCAGTCCGGGGCCAATGTGGCAGTCCACGCAAGCCACGTGCGCATGCGGGGAAGCGTGGTACGCGGTATTCTCCGGAAGCATGACATGACAAGTCGTTCCGCAGAAATTCGACGAATCCAGGTACTCCACTCCGCGGTAGGATGCGGTACCAATAATAAGGAGATTGACTCCGGTGGCCAAAGCCACCCACTCCAAGGTGCGTCGCACCACGAACAAGCGCAGATCAATGGCAGGGAAGGCCGACGGCAGTTGCCCAGTTCCGCTCAAACTCCGACGCCTGAGCCAGATGCCGAGTGGAATCAGCAGCAGGCCGATTACGAAAATGGCAGGGAGAGTGAGAAAGACCAGGATGCCGATGTAGGGATGCGGTGGTCCCGGAAGGAAGATCTCATAGAACCAGAATGCGATCGTGGTAAGCGCCGTACTCGTGGTAATCACTGCACCGGTGAGCGAGATGGTGTTCTGGCCCAGAAAATAGATGGGCTGCGACCAGCCTCGGAAGCGGTCTCGCAAGTTCACTTTGAAAGCGCGCCTCTCCTTACGTCTTAATTTCTAAGCACGTTCGGTACGCACGCAGCGGCTGCCGCGGCGGATCGAATTCACCTTGAACGAGTACTACTTTTTCAGCGTACGGATATAAGCTACAAGCCCTTGAACGTCTTCCGACTTCAAAGACTTTCCGTAGGCGGGCATCTTGTTTTTGCCGTTCGTGATGATAGTAGAGAGTTCCGCATCCGACATTCCCTGCACATCAGCCGTGGTGAAATCGTGGGCGCCCATCTTCTTCCCCGTCGCGGAACCGGTTCCGTCCGCGCCATGGCACGCAGCGCATTTTGACTTGTAGAGCGTCTCCGCCGTGTTCTGCGCTTGAGCCGACAATGAGACAACAAATCCGAGAGAAATCACAGTCACCGTCGCGAACAACTGCATTTTGCTTGTTTTCATATTTTAAGCTCCATTCGGTCCTGTATTTGTATTCGCGTCCTCAATTTGCTAACTACAACAACGCTGAAAGCGCTTTTACGATACATCTCTAGCTTTTGTCCTGCCCCTGAAGACGAGAGCATCAGAATGAATAACGCAGAGATTCCGTTAGCAAGTCTGCGTGAAAATACCGTGGTGCTGTCGGACCGACAAACGAACCTTCCCCGTACTGGTAATAATTCCAGCCCATATTGAAGGCCAGCCTGTGGCCGATATCTACGCTCAGGTTGGCTACAGGCTGCTGATACTTGTACTGCACCGTGCCGAGGGGCTGGAGAATATTGAACTGCGGCACGTTGCCGTCAACATTGGTGATGCTGTAGCCGACATTGGCCATCACTCGCTTCGCCGGCTTGAGCCTGACCGTGGCCATTCCGAAATTAGTGTGGTTGGTGTAATACGAGTTGGCCATCAGGTTATTCGACGTATCATTCCCGGCACAATCATTGTTAGCGGCGTCGGCCACGAAAGGAAGGATGACACCAATTGGCGGCGTGTCATTGAAGCAGATGATGGCATTCTGAACCACGCTGTTGAAGTTGTATGCGAGATCCAGTCCGAAACGTTCGCGCGGCGCAAGCGAAGCCGTCAGCCCGTAGTTTTGGTTGTGGCCGACATACTGCGTTTGTGCGTCGGCGTTGGATAGATTCAGGATGTTGACGGAGCCGCCCAGGGTCGCCCACGAACGCGGTGTGTAGGTCGTCTGAAGACGGTAGCGCGCTTCCTTGCGTGGAGAGAGGCGGACGAATACGGCATTATAGTTCGTGTGCTCGAGGTCGAAATTCAATCGTAAGGTGTGGGTGGGCCGTGCCCAGAATCCGAGGAGCGCGGTTTTCTCCAATCCCACGAAATGGTCCAAGTCGCCGGGGAGAAAATCGTTGAAATGATTGAAGTCCCGGTCGCCGTAGCGGTAACCGATGCGTGCCCCCGCTTTTTTCGAGATGTCCCAGGCGAGTTCGGTCTGATTTCTCGTCCACGTCTGATTGAAAGACGCGGTTTGCAAGGTGGGCACAATCGTCGGCGCGGTAGCTGAGAGGGGAGTCAGCAGCGTACACGCTTTTGGATTTATGCAATCGTTATCGACTTCGCTGAAATAGCCATTCTCCGGAATGCGGTAGGCCCAGAAATAAAACTTCTCGATGAGGCGTAGATGTTTGGCCAAGTGCACAGTGGCCCCGAGATCGGCTGTGTCGGAAATCCGGTTGGCGGCGGCAGTCCCGGTGCCGGTAAAGGCGAGAGTGCTGGTACGGGTGATCAGGCCGCCGAAAGACTCGTCCAACGGCGTGCTGGAAGTTGCGGAGCTGTAGGCGAAAGAAGCGACCAACTCCACTCGCTGGAAGTAATTGCTGCGCAGGCTGACGCGCTCGGTCGGTGTGGAGGTGCGGATCCGCTGGTCTCGCGAGTAACTGTGGTATGCGCTGCATGTCAGATTGGCCAGTGTCCCGTTAGCAATCAGACTGGTTGCCGGCTGCACCACCGCGCAGGGTTCCTTGTTCGCGGTATCGATGGACAAGCCCAACGAAACGGGAGTCGCTGGCGTGGTGGGCAGGAGTGCCTGATTGATGGAGTTCAGTTGGTAGTCGGTGTCTCCCTTGTAGTAATCGAGGAATTGGTCGTAGCTGAGTACAGTTCGCGGTGCGATTCTAAAGTCCACTCCCAGGCGGTAGGAGTTCATGGTTGTGTTCCAGTCTTGCAGGAGCGAAGCTTCCGTACCCTCGTGGATGCTGCTGTAGGAAGGCCCGGTCACATCGTTATGCGAATATCCCAAACGGAAACTCACAACGGACTGCGGAAGCAGCATAAGGTCGAAGTCGCTTATGCGTCGCGTGGTAGCAAATTCGTGAGGCGAGTTCAAGATCGGGATCGAGGGAGTAGAGCCCCCCGGAGCAGGCGGAGGCGGTGGATTCAGTGGATTCGCGAGCAAGTCGTAATCAGAAAAATACTGATCGCGACGGAAACTGCTTTGGAGGTTATACCACTTGTTCTTGTCCGCCCGCAGGCGCAGAGCGTTGTTGGGATCGCCTCCCCATCCAAAACTGTTGAGGTAAAGATCGTCGAACAGCAAACCCTGGTGATCGACCGACTGCATGGTAAGCGTCTGATCGAGTATGCGTGGGCCAGTCTGCAGATTCACGAGCGTGTCGTACATATCGCCACTGCCGGTAACGTCAGTACTCCGGTATCCCACTTCGATGGATTGATGAATCAGGTACCCGCCGCCGCTCACGCCATCGGGTTCGGCGGGCGGGGCTGGCGCTGGGGTCGGACTCGCCGTGGAAGTTTGGGCGAAGAGTGTTTCTGGTAACCACACGATTGCTGCAAACAAAAGCACCGCCAGGGCTATCGCGATTCGACGCTTGCCGTAACCCCAAGAGACAGCCGAACTGCGCTCGGCTTGCACGGTCGGATACGCCCATCTCTCCAGTAGCGAAGATTGCAGGCGGGTCGCGAGTTTCTTGGGCGGCTGCATTGGTACTTCCTACTTGAAGAACACATCGCTGAAATTGGAGCCATGAATCTGCGTGTGACACATGGTGCAGGCCTGATACTTCGCCGACTGATTGTGCGCGGGGCCGGCGGGCCCGCCGGCTGTCAACGTGGACGAGAACGTATGGCACTGCAGGCAGAGCATATTCACTGGCATTACGTTGAGCAACTTCGGATTGGTGGAACCGTGGGGCGAATGGCAACTGGTGCAGCCCTCGGTCTTAACTGGCACATGCTCGTAGACGAACGGACCCTGCTTATCGACGTGGCACCGGTAGCAGATGAAATCTCCGCTCGGCAGTGTCCGTAGCTGGCGGACGGTTTCCGTTCCATGCGGATTGTGGCAGTCCACACATTGCACTAAGCCCTCGTTGACGCGGTGACGATAAGGTTTGGCGAAGTCTGCCTTAGCGGAAATGTGGCATCCGTAACACAACTGGGGTTGGTCTTGGACTAGCAGAAACTCTTTTTCCTTAGCGTGATGGGGCGAGTGACAATCGAGACATCCGATATCGCTGCTGGAGTGAGCGGATTCGGAGAAATGCGATTGCTCGTGCGCTTCGCCGTGGCAGGTCAGACAGCGAACGCTAGTCTCCTGCCGCGACTTTCCCTCGAACACGAATATCTTGGTCTTGTCGCCACCCCCCGCCACGTGGTCGGCTCCGGGACCGTGGCAACCTTCGCAACCTTGCTTCGAAGGACCGCCCTTCGTGTTCAGTGTGGTCTTCCAGTGCGGCGTTTTCGCCCAAGCGTTATAAGTTTCCTCGTGACACGTCTTGCAGGTCTCTGCACCCACATACTTGGACACATCGGGGGAAGGCGTATTGGCCACGGGTGCGGTGGTGGATTGAAGACCCTTACTTGCTGCCGGTGGACTAGTCTGGCCTGCTGCAAATGTGACAGCGAAAAGAAAGAAGATCGACAGAAGAATTCGAAAAGCAGGCCGATTCGATTGGATTGGCAAGCCCGCGCCACACCTGTGCTTTCTCATGACGGGTAACAAGGGATTTCCATGAGCGAGAAATCTGCAACGAAATCGTAGCGGCGCAAATCGCTGTGCCATGCATGCTTGCGTGGACGGCGATGGTTCGCAGCGTTCATTCAGATCGAGAAAGAAACAATGTATAGCGATTCGCCCCGCGAACGCTGGTCAATATTGAACACTTCCGAGAATTAATGGCGTATAGAAACCCCAAGGCGTCTGTTCTGCTCGGTCATGGCGATTTGGAAGTGATTGGCACGTTTCCAAGGATCGGTTGCGAGAAACGATAGATCTCTATCGGGACTGCCCCGAAGCAGGAATGATTGCGAACCTATTGCTCGGATGAACTTCAATTCTTTGAGCCTCAGAAGGCGGAAATCGGTGGCCCGGGGCCGCGCAATCGGTTGCGGCCAGGCGAGTTGCTCCTTTCCGTCAGTTCATTGCTTCCGCCGCATCAGTTCGGGCGCTTCCACTGTCCTTGACCAACAAGAAATTGCATACGACGATGCGAGCAATAGCACCATAACGAGGAAAGCCGCCCGAGACCGGGCGGCCACTTTCCCCGACTTGGTTGCGCGTTCACCAACGACTCCGATGTTCGAAGTGAGGTTTCGCCGTCCCCCTTACGAGGCATGCTGAGGTTTTAATACTCGATTTGGACGCTGGTGAAATATTGACCCCGTCGTTGTAGCGGCTCCCGATGTTTACTACGTGACCGACCACTATCTCGGCTACAGCGCCGTGCTGGTTCGCCTTTCCCGCGTTACACCCGATGTCCTGAGGGACTTGCTCGGCATGGCTCACAAGTTTGTGACCGCGCACGCGCCACGCCGTTTGCCATCTCGGAATAGACGCAAGCCTGTCTGATTGGCTGTCTTCGGCAATCCGAGAGCGACAACGGCTTATAATTTGCGACAAGCAACGAGCGTTGTGGGGTGAAGCCATGACTATGACTATCGCATCTGCCACGAGCGTTAAGGTCAGGCAGGCGGTGCAGAGGGTTCTTTGGATCGGGCATGGGTCTACACGTTATGCTGTCATCGAAGTGGACAAAACTGCGACCGCACGGCTGGATGGGATGGACTCCCTAGTCATTTGCAAGTGGTTCGAGTGGAATCCAGATTTCGAGCGGGCCCGATGGGTACGCCGGCCTCCGAGAGACTGTGAATCGCTCAAACTCCGGCGCCTTCTTCTCTCGACGTCCTGAGTTGGCCAGCCATGGCCTAACAACCAGGTCCAAGTTTTGCGAAGCAAAGCCGTCCCATGATTCTCCTCAGGCGAATGCAAGGCGCTCACAAGCCGATGATGGGGCGAAAACGACTTGACTTTTGTCGCCAGTTGAACCAATCAAAGAAGCGGTGCAAGGCTCGCAACTTACAGAATCGAGGATGCATTGTTAACCGTTCTCCACAGTTTCGATGGAAACGACGGATTCTATCCCGAAGCAACTCTGACCCTTCGTTGTGGTTGACTGTTTGGTGCAACCACGAACGGGGGAAATAATTCAGGAGTTGTTTTCAGAGCAGACCCTAATATTCATCGACAGGTTAGGTGAGTGCTGGGGCGATATTGCGTCAACCATCCCTCTTGAGATTAACGTCAAACCGCACAATTCGGGTGATATAACGGCAGTAGCTACGCCGCCGCTGGCTTCGGGCATACGTTCGTGTAACTGTCCATCGCCTGTGTTAGCTGTGAATCTACCTCGTCCGCGATGGTCATGACATCGGGTAACACCAAGCTGAAATCCAGAGCGCTTAGATTGCTCTGCAACGCCCCAAAAAGGGTCACTTGGAGTATTCGTGAGTCGTGCACCAGCATCCCAGGCGTATAGCCTTGCAGTTGCCGCAACTTGCCGTGGGCTACGGCAGCGGTCGAACGGGGAGAATCGCTCTCTTCGCCAGGGGTGTTGGGCTTTCTCAAGCGGACAATCAAATCTTCAATCAGCTTTGGAAGATACTCAGTACGCTCCCCGTCCGTGAGCGAAACGTGGTTGAGTTGCGTGTTCTTTTTTACCCGCACTAACCACTCTTCGACGATGTGACTCATGCAGCGCTGCAATATCTCACCCACTCTTGCCTTGGGTGTTCGGACAGCAGCTTTACGAGTGAGCATCTTCCTGCGGAGAAGTTCGGTGACTTCCCCCATATCGAATGGTTTCGCGATGATTTCGTCGGCTTGCAAAACGATAGCTTCCATTGCGCTCTTCACGTCTGGATAGCCGCTAACCAGCAGCGTAAGTGCCTCGGGGTAGGAATGGCGCATCGCGGCAATCACTGCAAAACCGTCACCGGGGTTTGGCATGTGCAGATCGGTGATAAGCACGTCGAAGCTTTCCGCAGCGATAAGCTTTAGCGCCCCCGTCACGTTCACGGCAGGCACCACGTCAAATCCTTTGTGTTCGAGTGTCACCCTCATCATGTCACGAACGCCATCATCATCATCTACCAGCAGGACTCTGTGCGGAACGCTCGTTTCGTTGTGAGTCATTTAGCACACAACTTTCTCTTCACAAACCAATCGAATTATGACTCAAATGTATTTTATGAAATGTATAAAACCGACCACTCCCTCACATAATCACTAAATTATTATGTCCGAGGAATTGTTGATGGAATCAGTGGCGATTAAATTCATTGACAACCGACGATCGCGAGGAACCGGGAGTTCGCGGCTTGCGCCGTGCCGATCCTTCTGCAATCTTCGAGCGCTGCACTTGGCATCTAATTGCTATCGGGGCGTTTATGAGAAAAAATGCATCGGCTCCACCTCTCGCAATCTTTCGCACTCAATTTCTTCGCGTGCTCGAAGGCTACTATCGTGCCGATCCGCTGATCGGTCGCATCCTCAAAGACAATGTGCTTCAACAGCATTGTGCAGCCCTGCTCTGGTTTACGGTCAATGATGCCCGTGAGCGGCTCACCCGCGAGTCGACTAGGCGGCGTGACTTCTTGGTATCCGCATTGGACGATGCGATCCGTGGCGCAAAGGCATTGGAGTTTGTTTACGCAAAACTGGACCCAAAGCCGCATCTGGCGGAATACCTGAGTACGCTGCACAGTGATCTTCTGGTGAAGCGGCAAGCCGTCGATACCGCGTTTGTTAATTTTAAGGCGTATGGCCGTGACCGGGACTGGTCAGCCGTGCGCTACGCCAAAGATGAGCTAGAACGCCGCCTGCAAATATCAGTTCCCAATGCCACGCTAGCCGATCTGCTGAATGCGGCTGACAAAGTTGCCGGTCGGAAACTGGCGGGAACCAAAACCGAGCTTCACGAAGCAGATGTTGAGATAGGGCTGCGCCGTCTTGCTCAGCGCACCTTCGAGCTTATCCTGCCCTTCTATAAACAAATTCTGGCAGAACACTACGCCATTGCCAGTGATCTCTCCGCTGCTTAGATCACACAAAAGCTCTCCGAGTTCACAAAGTTCTGTTCCCGGATAGGAAAACCAGAAAGTTAGGAGTAGTCGGGCCGACCGAGTGATCATCACCCCCCGGACTGTTGGATGACCTTACATTCGCATCGACTGATGTAACAGGGCCGTAGCGCTCATTGAGGGGTTTTGAGCGCAGCCTGTGCCAGTCATCGCAAACTCAAACTCTTTTCCTCTCTTGGTGGAACTTGCCCGCATGGATCAGCCGACCCGAAGGAGCGTGAATGATTGATAAATTATCCCCACTTATTCATAGCTCACGTTGCTCATGGTTATGATCTCGTTTGAGACGGCAGCGGTGCTATAGGTTTGTGTCGGAGCTGTGCCCTGGACATCTGTCTCGTCGACGGCACATACGAACTATTCCGGCACTATTTCGGTCTGCCGTCCGCGAAGGCCTCGGACGGACGAGAGCTTGCCGCGGTCCGAGGTATTCTCGCTTCGGTTATGGATATGATCAAAGGCGGCGCCACACACCTCGCGGTTTTGACCGATCACGTTATCGAATCGTTTCGCAACGAACTGTGGCTGGGCTGCAAGATCGGTGAAGGCATCGAACCGGACTGGGGGCACAATCTCCACTGCCCGGAGAACGCCCTCTCGGCGGACGATGCGCTTGCTGCGGCAGCAGTTGCGGCCGCTAGAGGTGTGCGTGTCGGACGCGTGATCATCTGCGCTCGGGACAAGGATCTCGCCCCATGCGTGCGCGGCACGCGGATCGTCCGACTAATTGGGTGATACGGCAGACGGCTATCCGGGACTTCCGGGTTGGGGCGCGAAGCCGGCGGCTGCCGTCTCAGCCAAATTTGTCCATCTCGAATCCATCCCTTTGGATAGTCGCGACTGGCGTGTGAATGCCGCCCACGCGAGTGCCCTCGCTGGCACTCTCGCGCGCGAGCGGGAACGTGCACTACTCTTTCGCACCCTTGCCAAACTTCGGACGACATCGTGCTCTTCGATGATGTGGATCTGTTGCGCAGGAACGGTCCCACGTCCCTCTTTGCCGCGCTAGCGGCTCGATTGGAGGCGGCGCGAACCAAAACGAGGCAATGAGTCGGCCATGCCCAGCAACGCTGCGCAATTTCAAAAAGCCATCAAGATCCCCGGAGGTATCAATCATGACTTCCCAACTGCGATATTTCAACCGTTACGCTTGGACAAAATATTCAACGTCGTTGACTGCCGACTTCTGCGCGCCATCGCAGGAGAAAAGATTTGGTAACTTCGGGCACCTGGAAAAAAGAGCCCCTTGGAAGCGGGTCTACACGGACCGTAGCTGAAAGTTGCCGCTGGTCCCGCGCGAGTTTCTTGAGCGTCTAACTCCTTGCAATCAAGTTACAACCGTAAGTTATCACGGAATTGTTCACTATTGCTCAGTGTGTAAGATAAGTGAATCCCGGTTTAGGAAGAAGTTCCAGAGGTTTAGGCTAACCTCCTTGACCTACCTAGTTGAAATCAGCATAATTACTTCTCCGAACACTGGGGTTCTTGGGCACTCTTTTAGCATTGAAAGGGGCCGATTCATGACACCCGTGGCAGCGGTCAAGAAGCGCAGTAAGTTCGACCTCAAAACCTTCTTTTCTACCATTAACGGCGGCAGGACAGTCGTGATCGCAACTAAGAAGCAGACAATCTTTGCCCAAGGAGACTCGGCCGATTCGGTTTTTTACATACAGAAAGGGAAGATAAAGCTTACCGTTCTTGCAAGGAGTGGAAAGGAGGCAACAATAGGCATTCTGAACCAGGGCGATTTCTTCGGAGAGGGTTGTCTCGCAGCACAGCCCTTTCGCATGTGCACCGCGACCGCAATGATTGACTGCACGGTGATGCGAATCGATAAGAAATCCATGATTGAAGTGATTCACAGCGAACCTACATTCTCCGATATGTTCGTAGCCTACTTGCTGACGCGCAACATACGATATGAAGAGGACTTGGTTGATCAGCTTTTCAATTCCAGTGAGAAAAGGCTGGCTCGAATTCTTCTTCTGCTGGCCCATTTCGGTAAGGACGGAATACCGGAAGTGGCGATCCCCAAAATCAGTCAGGAGACTCTGGCGGAAATGGTAGGTACAACCCGCTCACGAATCAGTTTCTTCATGAACAGATTCCGAAAGTTGGGTTTCGTTCGCTACGACGGTGGCCTTGAAATCCACCCTTCACTGCTAACCGTCGTGCTCCACGACTGACTTTCAGCGCCACTGAGACGCTTCCAAGTCAATGGGAGGTTGCCCGGTCTATAACAAGCCGTACAAAATTGAGGAAGATGGATGTTAGTTATGTGGCAAAAAGTGGAGCGTGCGCTCTGCCGGGAGGAACTCTCACAGCCTGAAACCCGCAAGGACCCATCGCCCCATCACCGTTTCTGATTAGATCAATTGCGCTCAGAGCTTTTCTAATCCTTTCACATATGCTTCTGTGACCGTGCAAAGGAGGCAACCTAGGTGGTCGCCCGACAGCATTCTCACACTTTGCAATTCTAATGAGCCGGTTTGATTTCACGATCGATTCTGTTTGACGACGAAAACGGAAAAGCGATTCATGAGGATTTCCGCGCCCAACTGTCACTCGCTCCGGCTTGTCACACAGTGGCAAGATTGGCAGGCGATGGACATCCTGAAAAGGAAGCTGGGGCGAATCGGAAAGGCCATCTACCGCGCCACAATACGGGACGGTCTATGGCAGAAATGCAGGGGACGCTATCACAACCCAAGATGGGAGGCCGTTGGCTGTGCGTCATATATGTGTGTGCGTTTGCTGTGTGTCCGCAAGAACTTCGTTGTGAGCATAGAGTGTGTACGATTTTATACAGACGGTTTTCTGGCTCGCAGGTAAAATCGATGTCAATGAAACCTGTAGAACGAGAACGGATGAATTGGCTGTGCAGGCAGATTCAAGAAGAGAAAGACCCCCATACATTCGATACCTTGGTCAAAGAACTGAAGCATATCCTAGACACCAAACGCGAACAGTTCTATATCAGCGAGCGCGGGAGCCAAAGATACTGAGTCGCCACACATTCGTCGGCGAAACAAATCAGTAGCGTTGGTGTTCAGATAAGCCACGGCATAAGCTGCTTCTGACCGTTTAAAGGGAGATTGCATGGGTGGTCACCTCGTCACGGCTACATTGTGCAATGACGTAACTCGATTCTGAGCAGCGCGCTCTCTGCCGTCCGGGTTGTCGAGGAATAGTCTCGAAAATGGGACATTGTCTGCGTAATTCGCGCCAACCATTCGCATCAGGTACAGCCGTGTGCGCGGTTATTTAGGCTCACCAAAAACCACATATTCTAAGCGATCTGTTACCATTAGACGGTCCGACCATCTTTCACCGAGGCAAAGCTTGAATGGAAAGGGTGTCATCCTGGCAGGCGCGGCCTCGATACAGTGCTGTGGCAGATCACCGGCAACAATACTGCGGGCGTGACGTGCCTGGCGGGGAAGATAGGATGTGGTGACTAAAGATCACAACAAAGGCAAGTTGCCTGAAGTTGTTTTCGCGCATTGAAGCCGTTGGAAGCGAAGGCCATAGTTGAACAATAAACAAGGGTGTGATGGATTCCGTGGTAGGAATTCACGACGCGGAGTAATCACAATGAAAGCGTTTATCGCGGCACTGCTTGTGAGCTTAGTCCTGATTGCCGGTGGTTCTGTGTTCGAGCAGCATGCCGAGTTGAAGAGGCAGGAGAAGCAACGTCACGTTGCTGAGATCATCACCATTCACCAACATTGCGAGTTGTGGGGAAAGATGGAGGCGCCGGTGGATGCTGCGCGTTGCCGTGCAGACTTGAACAGCAAGATTGTCGAATACGGTCTACAACCAACCGATTTCTTGAATTAGATGCTCTTGAAGTTGTAAACAGACAATCCAAAAGCACCTGATGGGTTGGGAGTGGCGCTAGAGCGAAGGCCACAGTTAAAAAATAACAAGAATATGTGCGCTGCGGGCGAGAGCATAAACCAGCAAGGACTAACGTTCCAACATTTGGCAAGTTGATGGAGTAAACACCTGGCGCAGCAAATGAGAAGACCAGCTCGCTGCGGAAGCCAAGCTCAAAGCGCCGGCAAGAAAGAGCGACACTCATGCGAGTGGATGCTGAATTGTGATTGAAAACCGCTTGACAGCGCCGACATTGTCAGAGAGACGCTTTATCACGATCTCACGGTAACTTCCTCATGGCCGACCGTCCAGGAGTGATTCGATTAGTTAGTTTGGTCCATCCATGATGCTCGTCGCCCTCACGGGGTGGGCTTTGTAACCGTGTTCTTTTCCAGAGTGACCGCAGTTTGTGCTAACAGTCTGCCGTTTGCCGATGCGCTCGTGTTCAGGGCGATTTTTGTTCTAGCCAGTATTGTTCCCTCAAAATGCGCGGTCGTTCCAATGGCCACAGCGCCGGAAGTCTGCCAGAAAACATTCTTGGCCAATGCGCCACCTTCCAGGATCACTCTTGTAGCGCTGGCCTGGATAAGAGTTCCCGCTATCTGGAATATCCAGACATCGTCTGGGCCGCCTGAGAGCGTGACCGTGGTTGATATTGAAACATCGGTAGTCCATTTGTAGAGGCCGGGAACGAGCGTTAAGCCGCCAATTTCTCCCGCTCCCAGATTGGTAAAATTGGGCAAGGTTCGTCCGGCAGCGTTGGCGTAGGCGCCTTCCATGTCGCCTACAGCCGTTGTGAGTAAGGTGGAGTCAGTTACTCTGCATGGGAGAGGACCTGCCGCGTTCACGGAGTAAATTATCCCGGTCACCATTTCCGCACACCTAACATGGATAGCGGCTCCGGTGATTGGACTAGTTCCAACATCCCCTTTGATAGCGGATGGGAAAACGTCTGTGATTCCTGATTTGGTCAGAATCGCAAAAGGTTTTGCTGCTCCCAGGGACACCGCTGTCTGTCCGGTGGTTTCGTTAGTGACGGTGGTGAATGTCCATTCGATGGGATTGCCCATCGCAACTCCATCTGCATTCTTTGCCGCCGTCGTAACGGCGGCAGTATAGCTGGTATTCGGGCTGAGAGCCGATGAAGCTGGCTTAAAAGTTGCCACAGTGTTCCCGTCATTCATGACGACGGTACCTGGCACATAGTTTCCGTTTGTCTCCCTGACCGTGAAGGTGAGCAAACGTCCCGGCGTGGACGAGCTAACTGTTTCTGGGTCCATCGACTGGCTGAAGATTGCGGTTACGGAGGTGCCGCTCACAACATTGTCGCTGGAATTTGTGCTGGTCGGGACGTTTGTGGCCCTGTTACTTGGGCTTGCTGAGATCACGGTGGGTTCTGTTGCTACGTCGACATGAGTGACGGGAGCAACGATAACACCGGGGCCAACGGCAGCAAAAACGGTTCCGAGACCGACACTTGAAAGCAAAGCCGCGACTACTAACCTGATCAGCATCGGTAGTTTGTGAGAAGCTTCGAATGTGGTCATTTTCTCTCCCTCGTTCGTGAGCCCGCTGGGCACCGGTGATTGGCCGATCTGTTTGCGTGCGCCCGCTAACACAGAATAATTACACGCTTTTGGACGGTGGGCTTTCAGACTTACTTACCTTCGCCGCCTGTGACAGTTTCTTCAGAGCCGCCATCGTCCGCGCGGTGTAGTCCGTACGATTGCCTGACTTGGGACGACGGTTGCGTTTCGTGACAGAGTGTTGGTTGGACATGTGACTTCTCCAGTTACCGCTCGTTAACCCAAATGGATTCTGTGCCAGAGCCACCACTCTATTCCCTGAGTTGCCGCCAAGAACGGTCAATATTGCACATGCCGAGCATCGACAACTTAGACCATTATTTCCGGTCGCCACACTGACAAAGTGGGCGCTTCCGACCACACACGAATACAAACACTGGACGACGTGACGGTGCATGCAACCATCAAGCCGCATCGTCGGTAAATTATCGGAAATATAAGGAAGTGAACAGATGGCCACTTGAGTATGTCAGAAATGCAAACAATCTCATCCGCAGCTATACAAAAAGCGAAAACGATCGCGGTTGGTTATGATAGGAAAGTGGAGTTTGCGCTCCAGTGGGAGGAAGTTTAATCTCTTGATGGAAAAGGCTTACGCTAGTTTCCATTGGCAGCTCTCAAGATCTCATTTGCCCAAGTAAGTCAAGCGGCCGGCTCTTGACCGTCTGTTCAAGCTGATCATCTGCCTTTTGTAGCCGAGCCTAAAGGAACAAAATGGAGGAATAAGGCAGGACCAAGTGTCGTTACTTCAGTGATTGCAGTGCGAATAGCTGGATCCATTCCGCGATGCCAAGGGACAAAGATCACTGCGTGCTAACCCTTACTGTCGAAATACTGGTGTCACGTGCAAAGAGCTCGACATTCAGAACGATTGAAAGAAGCTTTATCCCGATGATTCCCTTCGAAGACGAACAGCCAAATCGGCTAGGTCCCGACCGTAATCGAGGAGGTTGTCGTGCATTTTATCGAATGCTTGCTCCGGTTCTGCAAAGTGCTTCTGGTACATTTGTTCAAAGTGTGGGTGCAGTTCTCGTATCGAAATCCGTACTGCCCACAGGGAGCGGGAAATCGTGACGAGATTTCGTTGGGTGGTAATGAGGGTCTCGGCAATTTTGGCTATTGAGTTGTGCAGTTCTTGGTTGTCCATGGCAACCTCCTGGTCATAACTTTAGCAGACACCAGGCAACTCCCTCTTTTCATCCTCGCACGGTACCAATCTTAAGCAAAATTGGGATCCTGACGCCGTCGGTTCTGTTCGCGAGTAACGTTTGTGGTGCTCAAGCTAACCAATAGGCTCGGAAGAAAGAAGCCGCACGATGATCATTATAGAAGTAGATTTTCGCTTTGAGGTTTAGGAAATCGCTCGGTGGATACCGATACCTGAGAGTTTCGGGAAAAACGGCTAGCCCATCGTGGGGGCGCGGAGGTATTTTACCCTGCACTGGCGGGTCAATTAGGTGCGAGTCGATATGTAGGCCAGGGTATGCTCGCTGGGTCGACCGACACGTGGCCGAGTTGCAGTTTGAGTTATGGACTCGGCGGCCAAACAATTTGACAAATCAAGCGGAATAATCTGTTTCCGCTGATGGCGGAGGAAGTGAATATGGTCAATCAGGTATTGACATTGACTGGTGGCGAAGTTCCTCTCGACGCGGGACCCCTCATGAACTGCAAACAGTGGCGTTTTGTCGTCATCGGTCGAAAGCGCCAAGAGTCGTATCACCAAATGGACACCATACGAACAAGCAGCGGTCTCGGCGCACCATAGGTCAATGGCCCAAACCTGGGCAAGTACTGGCCGCTTGCAACAATGCAAGAAGCAAGCATACAAATCTAACGTCAAATCTGACATCTTGACCAATAACCTGATTCCCATCTCAGTAAGAATGAGTTCCGCAGCTATGTCAGTCACTTCCAAATATTCTACCTGTAGGTCGGTCATTGACCTGCAGTGCCCTGCTCGGGCATCAATTGTAGGTGTAGGGTGTCTTTAGTGACGCGACACTCGACAGTTCTGAGCAACGAGCCCGACTGATCGTAGTGCACGAAGGGTCCGGTGCCGAGGAACACGCCGCTCCTGTTGACACACATCAAGAGGGCGAAGGAGCGACAATGTTTAAGAACAGATATTTATCGACGATGTTGTTTATGTTTGGGTTGAGCATGCTGCCGGTTTCTTTTGCCGCGGCGGCTGATACCGTAGTTACTGTAACCAGCCCAGCCGAAAACACTACCAGTTCTAGCGCAGTTCGCGTTACTGCTGTCACGAATAATTGGGATACTTCCAACCATCTGGAAGTGTGGGATACCAATGGCGGACAATCCGCCATCAAGCTCGGCAACGTGTTTGAGGGTAGCGCAAATGCCATCTACGTTCTGCCAATCGGATCACATACGACGACGGTCAATGCTGTTACCTCGACCGGTTTCTTACTGAGTTCAAGCAGCGTGCACTACACGGTTGCGGAGAGCTGTACCGACTCCGCTACAGTAAATTGCGATTTTGATCGGCTTGGAGTTGCCGACCCCGAAACCAGTTGCAACAACGGTACAAACAAGGCCGCGTGGATCGGAAACCCGTGCGGAGCACAGGGTAGCGGCAGCTCGGAACCGAGGAGCTACGGCGCGCAAGAAATCACGAATATCGGTGAGCTTGAAGATGGAAACAATACGAGCTTGAATGGACACTCCCTTCTTCTTTCTGAAACACAAGCTAGCTCTGGATACTCTAATGTGCTCTTTAGTGCTTCGAGTCCCAATCCGACGACGACCTTGGATTCACATTGGACAATGGATTTGTACGTGTACCTTCCAAATCCGGAAGCAGATCAGGCGTTTGAACTCGACGCACAGTATGTATGGGGGGGGTACTGGACCAAGTTTTACACTGAGTGCGCGTTCAACATCAGCGCTGGCACGGGCTACTGGGGCGTGTACGGCGGTGGTAACGGATGGACATTTCTGAACGGCAAGAATGGAGCGCCGTATGTGCCTTGCGACCGCAACCAGTTTTCGACGCCGTGGCCTGGTGGTCCCACCTTTACAGGATGGCATCACATTGTTTGGACCTTCCTGCGCAACGCTGCCGGTTACGCGGAGTACGAGTCGCTGGCGTTTGATGGTACGACCTATCAGTTGAATCATTACACTCCCACAACTGAAGCGAACTCAGGATCTAATCAAGGAGATTTCTCAGTCTTGGTGCAGCTCGATGGTGCACAAGATGCAACGACCTATCCGACCGTACCCGCGTACGTGAACGAGTTGAACATTACACACACTCCATAATCAAGAGCGCAGCTGCCGTCTCACTTCATCTGCGGGCATGATTGGACTGCACAATAATTCCCGTTACAATTGGGCGGGATGTCGGTTGCGGCGAAATGCGTTGATCTATTTTGGATGTTGACACCGCCGACAGTGTCAGAGAGGCGATTTGTCGCCAGCTACCGGCAATTCGTCAGACAACGACGCTCGTCGCTTCGGCCAACATCCAGAGAAACGTGATCGGATGCGGCGTTCAGGGACTGCTATTGTCGTCAGCGATCTGGTTATAGATGAAGGGAAGTAGTGATGGGAAGCCAAGCCGCCCCCCATTCTGTTCTGGTGACGGAAAACTTGACGAGTCAGCTTAGGTGGGCTTCCGCATCAATCATTCCAACGGCACACTTGCACGGCTAAGCAGCCTTCTTTTGCTGTGCCTTTGCTTTGGCCCATCTCGCACGCTGAGCAGCTGCCATCTTTCTGCGGCTTGCTGCTGAGATTACTCTCTTAGGTTCGGTAGATTGAGCACCCGTCATCGCTTTGCTCCATCTCGCCTTCTGTGCGAGTGAGATCCTTGTTCGGGCAGCAGCGGACAATCTGCTTCGATTACTGTTTTGGTTTGACTCCGTACCACGTAATGCGCCAGCCACGCGTTGTAGCTTTGCAATCTCTGCCTCAACCTCCGATAACATTTGCTTGGTATCCAATGGGCCCCCCCTGGTTTCTGATGCCCTTTTATTCTACACGAGAGCGTAATGCGCCTTAAGACTCCTTGGCGATAGACGGGTTTCGTACATCGAATCGCAATACACGCACCACGATCTCCTCATGCCCGAGTTCACTCAACAACCGTTCACCCACGGCGAATGTATCCCAATCTCCTCTCCTCGATGGAGTCGCGGAGGAGTTCCTCTACGGCTGGCAGCGCCGCCTCGCTTTTCAGGATGAGATCGGCATAGCGCCTGCTGGGTACCGCATACCGGCGCGCCGCTGGCAAGACATGATTCAGGTACTGGCACATGATGAAGTCCAGGGAACGCTGACGCTCGGTGATGTCCCTCACCTTCCGACGATGGAGGCAGATTTGCTCGGAGGCCTCTAGATAGATGGACAAATCGAAGAGCGGACGCAGTTCGACAAAATGCAGAGCGAGAATGCCTTCCACAATCAACAATGATTTTGAAGGAATGTGTTCTTGCCGGTCGCTTACCCGCAAGTGTTTAGCAAAGTCGTAGATAGGAGCTTCGATGGCCTTGCCTGAGGCGTAGTCGCGGATATGGCGCTCCAACAGCTTCACGTCTGTCGCATTAGGCGCGTCGTAATCCAGCTTTGCCCGTTCCTCCAAAGGAAGATGGTTCATCTCTAGGGCATAGGTTTCCATAGAGATAACGTGACCGTTGCACCTAGAGGCCACATGCTTGGCTACTGTAGACTTGCCGCATCCCGACGGTCCAGCCAGACCAACGATGAAAATGGTTCCAGGTAGGGTAGATGAGGATCGTCCATTTAATCTTTCCATAGCCATGCCAGAGCTTCCTTTCGCGTCTCAAAAACACCAAATTCCCTGCGAGAAAAACTACTCAGACTCTTAGCAAACTCCTGAGGGAGGCTCGCCGTTCCCATCCATGCAGATTTCCTGACGTGGGGCTTGTTAAAAACGGCTGTCTCTTTCATAACTCGAACCGCTTCGAGATCGAAAGCCGCTCCCGTGAAATCAGAAAGTATCAGAACCGAAAGCCGCGGTCGGGTAGTTACAAATTCGGGAAGCCCTCGAAACAGCGTCTCGACTTCACTCGCTAAACAATGCGATACATCTAGCATAAGGACCTGCTTACCCTGATAGGTGATGAAATTAATATGCTCAGTCAAATATTGATGATGACTGGCAGCTAGGTGCCGACTGGCGTGCGAAAAATCCTCAACTGTGAATGAGGGCTTACCGTTGCCAGCTTTCGAGAGTAATGCATGTTGTGTCACTACATCGATGCTACGCCGTTAGTGATACGCCTCTACGCACTATAGGTCAATGACCCGAAACTGAGGACACCGGTGTGCGTGTTGGCAACGCTCGGCTGGTAGGTAGAGCGAGCGACGATAGAAAATGTTGAATCGAATGCGGAGAAAGCCAAGAGCAGTTGTTAGCATAAAGTGCAAACCGATGAAGTCAGTAGCGTGTCCGTGCTAGCTCTATTGCGTGGTGGACCGTTCGGAAGTTGATTACGCGGCTTCCTGTGCACTCCGCTTTGGGTTGCCTGGATCAGAGCCTGTATAACTGGTCAAGTGGTCTGTTGTATTGTTTTGTAAAGCTGCATGGCTTGTGCTCCGGCCACCGGCCAGTCTTCACAATAGGCCAGTGGCTAAGGCTCAGAGTGTGTGACATCACTGCTGCATTCGAGCCGCGAGAAAAGAAGATCCACAATCTCGGCCATCGCCTACCCTTGGATGATGACTTGAGCTAATAGCCGGCGCGATTTTAATAAACTACTGCACTATATGCCGCTATACCCACCGTCGGCTCAACAAATTTGAAGAGAGAGTCCAGGATACTTGATCAGAAGTTAGCTTAGCGGCCACACAACGAGCACAATAAATCATTAGACGGGTTACATGGTTAGCTGAGGATGGCCGCCCCACCGTTGAAGGCTGGGAAGCGGTAAACGGCGAGAGCCTGGAATGCCCGTGTACGGCGATTACCCGCCACGGGCGGCGTTTTTCGTGCAGTTATCACGAGATTATTCGGGGCTGCCCAGAAGGCAAAGTTTGAAGAGCCGCATTACCTTGTGATTCGTTCTTTAAGAGGTTAACCATTCGAAAAAGTGGCGACCGCACCCCTAAAAAGTCGCCCGGGCTGAATTAGTCTGTTCGAACCTCCTTCTATCCAACCCAGAAGTCGCACCACTGGCCTTCATCACTGAGTTCGGGACGCCATACCTGCCGGTAGGTAAGATCGAAGAGCACGGCCAAGCGAGATCCGCAGGGCGAATGGATGCGCTGGATTGTGTATACATTTCAAATGTCTTACCGCGCGACCTTTCGTTGCCTTTCGCGAAATGCGCGTCTAATGAGCGTGCCGAATCTGCGCATCGTGCGACACGGCTAGCATGAAGACGCCATGTGCAACGCTAGCGTGCTCGTTCATTACCTTAGCCGCTTGGGTACGGCGGCTGCCGTTTTGGCTACTGAACTCCTGCGTGGTGACCGAGTGCTTACAAAGCGGGCACTTGAATGTGGTAAGGCCATTCGTCGTTTCGATGCTGTAATGTCTCATAGCCTCAATTGTAGGCGCTTATCCAAGTACGACTCTGAACTAAAGTTTATGACGGCAAGCCTTAGCAGTTTGACCAATCTAGGCTGACGCGGAATAGCGTTGATCGTCCGTCAATACGTGGCGCAAGGTTTGCGCGAGCATTAAAAGGCTAAAGGGCTTCTGCAAGAAGGTTACGGTCTTACAAGAGTCCGGTACCTGAGTTATGCGGTCAGTGTAGCCAGACATACATATAATGCGGAGAGCTGGTCGCTGCTTTATCGCCAGAGTGCCCAACCTTGGTCCACTGAGCCCTGGCATGATGTAGTCGGTCAACAGCATATCGATGCGTCCTTGATAGTCTCCACACATTTGCAAGGCTTCCATGCCATTTGAGGCTTCAAGCACAGTGTAGCCGGTTGAGCGCAAGAATTCACTAACTGCGGTTCGAAGTCCCTGCTCATGCGCAACGAGCAAGACCGCTTCCGAGCCAGTCGGAATTATCTCCGATTGCGATCGAAGCTCTTCCGTTTCTAGAGGCTCTCGAATAACTGGCAAGTAAATCGTGAATGTGCTGCCCTTTCCTGGAAAGCTGTAAACCCATGTGTCACCCCCACTTCGTTTCACAATTCCGGAAACCATCGATAACCCCAATCCGGTCCCCAAGCCGCGCTCTTTGGTGGTAAAAAATGGCTCGAAAAGGCGCGCCTTCGTCGCCTCGTCCATTCCGATTCCTGTGTCACTGACCGTAATCCGTGCGTATGGACCTGGGGCTAAATGAACATGCTGCTGTTGTATGTACGACTCATCAACCTCAACATGCGCAGTTTCAATCGTGAGCTTACCTCCGTCAGGCATTGCGTCGCGTGCGTTCACCACTAAGTTGAGCAGCACCTGCTCGATTTCGCTCCGGTCTATTCTGACACGTCTTGGTGAGGGCCCACATTTAATACTGCATCGAATGTGTTCTCCGGCAAGACGCGGTATTACATCCTTCAGCTCTTCCAGCAGAAAACTCAAATCCATATTTCCCAATTGCTGTGTCGGAGTGCGACTGAATGCCAGCAGTTGTTTAGTAACAGACGCAGCCTGTTTTGCCGCTCGTGCTATGTGCCCCACCCGCTCAATGACCGCACTCTTTTCGTAATCGGCAGATTGTATTAAATCTGCATAGCCGGAAATAATCATCAACAAGTTGTTGAAATCGTGAGCAACACCTCCGGCGAGCTGACCAACGGCTTCCATCCTTTGTGCTTGTTGCACCTGTAGTTCCACTTTCCTCTGGGCTGTCACATTCTCTACAAAGACTTCATACCAGATTAGCCTCCCGTCATGGCCCAATTTAGGCCATCCGTTTAGTCTGACGCTAATAGGGGTTCCATTCTTTTGCTTCCATTTCACTTCAACGTTCATTACGAGGTTGCGTGCTGCGTAGCGTGCGATCAACCGCTGCCGCTCATCCTGCTCACAAAATATCTCCTCCGTGGTCTGGAGTTCGACCACTTCCTGTTCAGAGTCGTAGCCGAGCATTTCGGCCATAACCTTGTTCACCAGCAGAAGTGTTCCGTCGAGATCAGCTCGATAGATACCATAGGGAGCAGCGTGAATGCTGGAGTTATAATCCGTCTCAACAGTGTGCAGTTCAGACTCTGCCTTCCTGCGAAGCGCAACCTCGGCCCGAAGTTCCGCCAAACTCTCCTCGAGTTCCGTTGTGTGTGTTAAGTTTTGATAAGCCACCCCCGCTTGGGCGGCGACGGCGCCGGCGATGAGCGCATCCTCTTCATCAAAATCTGCCATTCCAATCTTTGTTCCTAGGACGAGCGCTCCCACCATCCCGTCGATCGGGTTAAGCATGGCTGCGCCTAGGTATGGCTTGGTACATCGTGGAAGAGCAGCTTGAAAAGCGCGGACCATCACCTCGTGATCTGCATCCACTCGGGCAGTTCTTTTGGTCGGGGTTAAGCTTTCCTGCCAGAGAAGGCAAACCTTCTCAATGGCCTCGCGGTCTACAGGTGAAGAAGTGCCAGCTAAATGTGTGAAATTTACCCGGTTGAGATGCGAATCAATGGTGAGGGCGAATGCAACCCTTGCCCCAAGCAAGTACCGTGCTCCTTCGCAGAGTTCCTTGAGCAATGACGGCACATTGTTCTGGTTGACCATAGCGTGCCCAAGCTCACTCAGTGCTGACAGACGGCGGTTACAAGTTTGTAAATCGACCGTACTCCGTATAGCCGAAACTTGGGTGGCCCTCAGATCTTCTGGAATGTTTGTTCTGTCCCGGGCTAGTGCCTCAGATATGGCATCCTCGCCTAGACATTGCTCGACAATCCAGGAAATTTCCTCGGGTAGTGCTGATTTATCGGCAATGTGAAGCACACCGCATTCTTGGGCAAGACCCAAAGCCTCACGCTTGAGGTAAGCAGCGGTCCAAAAGACTATGGGCAGTGCTGAGTGCTCCGGTTGGCTACGCAGCGCGCTGACAAACTCATACCCATCCATGGTGGGCATTAGGATATCGATGAACACGATTGCCGGCGGGGTTAAGCGAGCGACCTCCAGCCCTTCCGCATCGCCTCGGGCCTCTGTGACCTGATGGCCGAGGCGTTCGAGTACGGATCGCAGGTATTCTCGGCTGGAAGCATGGCTTTCAACGATCAGAATCTGAACCATTAGCGGTCACTCTTTTCACTTCGTACCTTCATTTGGCGCATGTCCTTGACATTGTCGAAACAAGTCAGACTATATGTTTCCGGTCCATCGCTTGCGTGGGTCCCCTGATAAGCCGACAATGCTTTGTTTTTACAAAATGTGAGACCGCGATGAGAAAGCCAAAGGGCAACCTTTGAGACAGAAAATAGGCTTCTCGCGGCATTGCGGCTAGTGGCACAATGCGGCTTTTCAACCCGGCTGCGTTCCAACACCCACCTCAACCTTCAGAGGTATTCCATCAAGAATCCTTCTCTGACTCTTGTGGTGATGGCAAGCAGGATGACCGATACTCAAAGAAGCCCCTGGGGGAGGGCGAGGAAAGACTATCGCGAATCTGTGAGCCGAAATCGATTTGCTTCCGCCCTATCTCATGGGTGCGGGCGCACAGCTCGGCAATCATCGGTAGCAAGTGTCGGCTGGCTTCAAGTTTCGGTACAAAAGCATCGGCCAGGGCCAACGCCTCTATAGGCACTTCGCTACCGGATACGATTATGACTATCAGTTCCGGGAGTACGCGTTTTATTTCGCAAGCAACTTCGTATCCGTCTATTACGGGAAGGTCGTAATCGAGCAGCACCGCATCGCACCTGCACATTGTCACAAGTCTGAGTCCTTGTTGCGCAGACGCTGCCATGAGAACCGTGTATCCGGACCTCTCCAGAAGCGCTTTTTCGTAACGCAACATCGTCTCATCACTATCGATGCACAGAATGATTCGTTTCGAGGTGGGACAAGTCGAGATCACATTGGTCCTCCTGCTTACTTCAGGCCCAACTCACAAGCGCACTACTTAACTCGTAAGCCTGATGCGATGCACCTACAACTCAGCGCGATCTCACAAAATGTTAGATTCTCCGCATAGTGTGCCTGAACGCATTCGCTCCCATCTGTGCAAAAGTGACCACTTTGATTAATTACTTCCCAGACCGGAGCGGAGCGCCGATTTCCCCCGCTTGGTGCCCTCATCGTTGCCCCTGTTGACCGTTTTAAAGTCAAACGGAAACAAACAACAGTTGTGCGAATCCAGCCGAAGTTGTGATTGTCTGAGAGCAGTGCAGGGACGCAAACGTAAAAATAGTGACGCCGTTGTAAGTTAGATGTGAATGTTCGGCATTTCGGACACTAGCCTGCAGCACAGTCATAACTTCCGACTGCGAAACACAATTATGTGATAACAACTGCAATAGCCGTGCAATTGTGTACGGTTCCAAACACGAATGTGAGTAGGACTGGTCACTGGTTGCCATAATAATGCAGTCAAAAAGGATGGTGCGGTATGACTCCGACCAAAACGAGCGTTTCGTAGCGAGTCCTGCTTGGGGATGACGACGAGGGCGTTCACAACATGATCAAGGCGTCACTTGAGGGGGGAGGTGAAGTAGTATCGCTGCCACCCGCGCGACCCAGGCCATAAAACTAATAAAGAAAGACGGTAATTACCAATACAGGCAGACAAACAGATCTGGGGTCTGGCCTTGAGAAAAGGAGGTTCAATGCCGGCGCACCTCAACGCCAGAGGCTTTGCCCATTGGCTGGCGCCGGAAGGCCGTATTGACGACAATTCTTTGCGATCGCTATTTAAGTAGTAAGAGGTCCTGACGGGCGCGAGTTCCATCTTCAGTTACTCGTGCTTTTTTCTGACCAGATTGGTCTTTTGGCCGGTGATCACCCGCGGCAACCAGGCCCATTACTCTTTGCCCGAAAATCGTCAGTAAGGTTGACATTCCTCCAGACGATCGGCGATCCAAGACTGTAGTTGTTCGACCACGACCCTGGGGATTTGAACGAACACTAGTCCCATGCGTCCCCCATTATCAGTCCAGCAGACCTCAGTGGCTATTGTTGTTGTACTCTTCGCGCCCGGCAGGGTCAGCTTTAGACTGACTCTTTCCCCGACCTGCAGGGGAACCGAACTGGCGAAAGCCATACCACCCTCGCTGACGTTAATTGAGGTAGCCACGAACTCAGAGCGGGAAATACTGGAGAAATAGATAGGGATCTGTAAAGGATAACGATAATAACGCCTTCTTTCCCGTACCATGAGAGGATAAGATGCTTTGAGAGTACGCATTAAGATTGTCGGAAGCAAAGGTCTTACCAGCACAAAGTTGGCTCCCGCTCGAAAAGCGTCTGGCATTTCGCTGCTGCTATTCAAAATCGCCAGTACCACGGCCCCTTTGTGAGACGTCATTTCACGCAACTTGTTGATGAGTTCCAGCGTTTCTGCTGGGTCCTTAAGGTCAACTACGATGGCCTCAAACTTGCGCCGGCAAAGTTTCGCGGTTGCCGAGCCCATGTCGGAGCAGACCTCGACATGCATTGCCATCGGCTCCATGTAGTGACAGAGAGTATCGATCGTCTGGATGTTGTAGCTCGCAAGCAGGACTCTGACATCTGTCGCCTTTGGCACGGTGCTCCCTTTCATTCTAATTCTGACTTGGACAGCAGAACGATTGCTCATATTGCTAGGGCCTCGGGTATCTCCATTTGCCCGAGGCCGAAAGCGTTTACAAATGCACGAACTACGGTAGTCAAAGCTAGGATCTTCGCCGAAGCCGTGATCTGCTTAAACCGCATATCGTAGGACTGCCCGACGAAACGACCTGGTCGATTGTCAAAGTGCCCGGGCGAAATGTTCAGTCGCATCGCAGGAGTTTCTGCCGACTTTAGAGGCAAGAAGAATTCTCTTCGTCGCAAGGTCCAGCTGCTTGGCGTGACGCTCGCCTTATCACCAAGCTGCCAATCCTTGGGGGAGGGCTGCCGATAGGGCCTTGATACGGAAGAGTGCACGGCTCGTGCCGAACACCTTATTTGTGGCGCGATTCTGGCAAGCTTGTGTTTAAGTGTGACTTATGGACAATCGTTAAGAAATGGCCGTGATGGGTATCGACGCCGTTCTCGGGAGTTTTCTGGACTGATGTCTTATCACAGGACTTAGCCGAGATGCATCGGCTTACAGAGACCAATAAGGTGATAGCCAAAAGGCATCGAATTGTTGAGAGTGATGAAATGGTTGCCCTAGCAGTCGTTGCTCAGCAATGTCCTCGGCGAACACTTGTGAAATTGATAGCGCCGACTCTTTATAGCGCCGACTCTTTTATGAAACGTGGCAGTAGCAAGGTTACTTGCTATATCATCAGTTAACGGTCGAACCTTGGGATAGAACGATTGGCGCGTCCAAGCTTGGGCTTCCGGAGCGGGAACTGCAGATCGAAAACAGCCCTGCCCGTGTCGTAGATAGGGGTGGCAGGCATGCCTGAAGACGCGATTTTAATTGTCGAGGATGATATACGGCAGCGCGCCCTCCTCGTCGAGTTTTTAGTAGCAAACAACCTCAAATCCTTGAGCGCCGGGAACTGCCGCGAGGCTGAGCACATCTGCCGGACCCACCATCCTGACGCTGCTATTCTCGATTACGAGTTGCCTGACGGCAATGCTCTCGAGCTCATGACTCGCCTGAGGACTATCGATCTGTCGTTACCCATAATAATCCTTACTGGGCAAGGCTCAATCCCACGCGCTGTCGAAGCCGTCAAGTTGGGGGCCGATCAGTTCTTGACCAAGCCGGTTGACCTTGCCACTTTAAATGTATTTCTTCAGCGCAGCTTGGCAAACCATCAGATTCGTCAAGTGCAACTCGCGGACAAGAGGCGAGTTTATCAGCATATTCCGGACCCCTTTGTTGGCAAGAGTGCGAGTATACAGAAGCTCGCTGAAGTTGCCCACAAGGTTCTAAGTACAAACAGCCCGGTGTTGATTCAAGGCGCGACAGGGAGTGGTAAGGGTATCTTGGCGCGGTGGTTGCATCAGAATGGTCCTCGGGCAGAGTGGCCATTCGTGGATTTGAATTGTGCCGGGCTTTCTAAGGAACTGCTGGAGACGGAACTCTTCGGCCATGAAAAAGGTGCGTTCACCGGGGCAGTTCAGAACAAAGTAGGCCTGCTAGAAATCGTTCACAAAGGGACCATTTTCTTGGACGAAATTGCAGACTTGGATCTTCAAGTCCAGCCAAAACTCTTGAAAGTCCTCGAAGAGAAGCATTTTCGGCGGCTCGGGGACGTACGAGAGCGGTTTGTGGATGTGCGGCTTATTGCCGCCACCAACCGAGATTTCCGAGAACTCGTACGTCAAAAGATATTCCGGGATGACCTATATTTTCGTATTAGTGCCATCTCTCTATCTGTGCCTTCGCTTCATGAGAGGGTTGAAGATATACCGATCCTAGCCAGGCAACTTCTCGATCATGTGGGGGCTGATTTGGGAGTACACTCCATTGAAATCTCCGACGAGGCTATGCGTTATCTCCAATCCTATCCATGGCCTGGAAATATTCGAGAATTGCGAAACATTCTTGAGCGCGCGGTGTTGCTGGGCAATCAACAACTGCTGACTCCTAAAGACCTTCATTTCGACATGCGCGTAGACACTGACGGCTTCGATGACGGAGCCATTGCGACACTGGAGGAGGTCGAAATGACACACATTGCCAGGGCGCTCAGGATCCTAGGGGGTCGGGTGCCAGAAACTGCAAAGAGGCTGGGGATCCCCCGGAGCTCGCTCTACAACAAGATAAAACAGTATCGAATGGGCCATGATGCAAAAACCGCATCATCGGCTGCAAAATCAGATACGCAGGTTGATGCCGAAATACCGGAACGGTTTGCCGACAAGACTTCGTAACATGCCTCCTGTGGTTTCGGCGATCTCGAAACCTCAACAGCCCTCCGTCCCATCCCCGAGATGCGCTGATTCTCCTCCCAACAATTCAGTCAAGTGTTCAAACCGAGCATCACGGCTCCCCTTGAGTTTGCTATCGCTAGGGAACTTTTCGTCCGGAGTGTGGCCGGGAATCCAGACGATGGATTCATTGCGTTATCGGTGCGGGTCCGCTTATTGCCCACCGGGTAGTTTCAAAACGTCTTATGTCGCTCCACTGTAAGGACTTCGGCCATTCACGGCTTTTGCACCTCTGACTGCAAATGTTTGGCAACTCCCGTGCCACTTGTGTAGGGCAAGGGACGAATAGCCGTTCACTTGTCCGAACCTTCGCTACCGAATTTGTGACCTACGGCGCCAAGGCCGGAACACCTTGTTGCAGCAAAAGCCTTACTCAATTTACAAACGGTAGCCCTTTCCATCGGCGGCACAACCTCCCCCGTTGCCGCCTGTGGATAGAGCGATCTCTTATTTTCCGGACAGCGCAGGCAACCTTTATTTTGGATGGGACTGAACAGATGAGAAATCCACACCTAACGCCAACACGCGGATTGTTCAGGGCCTTCGTCTTGTTGATGCTGGTAACAATGACGATTAAATCTGGCGGACAACAGATCAAGGATCTCTCGGAAGCCAGCCTCGAAGATCTAATGAATATCCGAGTGACCTCCGTCGCAAAAACGGAGCAGCCGCTCTCACGAACGGCGTCTGCGGTATTCGTCATCACGCCGGAGGACATTCGGCGATCCGGCGCGACCAATATTCCTGACTTATTGCGCATGGTGCCGGGAGTTGACGTGGCGCAGATTAATGCCAACACCTGGGCCATCACCGCCCGTGGTTTGAATGGCCGCTTCAGCAACGAGTTGTTGGTGCTTCTGGACGGACGAAACGTTTACACGCCTACTTTTGGCGGCGTCTTCTGGGACGTGCTCGATACGCCGCTCGAGGACATCGAACGGATCGAGGTGATCCGCGGTACAGGCGGCACAATCTGGGGAGCCAACGCGGTGAACGGAGTGATCAACATCATCACCCGGAAAGCCACCAATACCCATGGCGGCATGGTCGTTGCCGGCGCGGGGAATTTGAATCAGGGATTTGGAACGGTGCAATACGGAGGCGGGCTCGGCAAGAATACGGACTACCGCATTTTCACAAAATATCTCAACCAGGATCACATGCCAGGCCTTAATGGCACGAATGGAGCAGACGGTTGGCACTTGCTGCGAGGCGGTTTTCGGGCGGATAGCGCGCTCTCTGCAAAAGACACATTGATGGTCCAGGGCGACCTGTACGCCGGGGGGGAGGCCGAACCCTCTACCATGCTTTCCTCGGTGACGTCGCCGGGAACACAGAATATTGATCAGGCCGCCGCCCTGTCGGGTGGTTTTCTTCAGTCGGTCTGGAATCATACCTTCTCGGCCCGGTCAGATACAACGCTCCAGATCTCCTTCGATCGTTATAAGCGGGGCGACGTGCTCAGGGTAGAAGGAAGCACATTCAATGTTGACTTCCAGCACAGCTTCGCCTGGGGTACGCGGCAAAACTTCGTCTGGGGAGCGAACTACCGTAACACCGACTCAGACACGCACGGAGACCTCACCTTCTCGTTGAAACCCGCCGACGTCAATATGCAACTCTTCAGTTTGTTTATCCAGGACGATGTTGGCTTAATTCCGGACAAACTGTACGTAACAATCGGTATAAGGCTGGACCACAACTACTACACCGGGTTCAACATCTTGCCGAGCGGGCGCGTGGCGTGGACGCCCAATGCGCGCCAGATGTTTTGGGTCGCTGTTTCCCAAGCTAACCGAACGCCCGCGGAAACTGACACTGGCAGCCGCATAAACTTCGGTGGATTTACCGGCCCCGGTGGTGTGCCCATGCTGGCGGCGCTGGTAGGCAATCCTCACTTTAACGATGAGGACTTGACTGACCACGAAGCGGGCTATCGAACTGCACTTTGGGAACATTTGTCGATTGATCTCGCTGCTTATTACGGTGATTACAGGCATCAGGAAACCATCGAACCCGCGACCGCTTTCTTTGAGACCACGCCCGGTCCTCCTCACGTTGTTCTGCCGGTCACATACGAAAACCTCATGCACGGAGAGGCGCATGGATTTGAAGCTGCGGTGAACTGGAAGGCGACTGGCAGTTGGACGCTCAGTCCTGGATATGGTTGGGAACAAATTCATATGCACCTTGACCCGACCAGCAAGGACACCGGCTCTGTCCTCGATGCCGAGGGAAACACCCCAGTGAACAGCGCCCAGCTTCGATCGCACCTCGATTTACGCCGTAGCCTCGCATGGGATGCATCTGCTTATTTTGTGGATCGTCTGAGAAGTGGAGAAATTCCCTCTTACACCCGGGTGGACACGGGATTGACATGGAGCTGGACTGAGCATCTTTCTTCGAGCGTGTTTGGCCAGGATCTTGCGAAAGATCGCCATCTGGAATTTGTGGACGATAGCGGAAGCGTGAGGTCCACTCTAGTTAAGCGCAGTGTTTACGCCAAGTTCATGTGGAAGTTCTGAGGTAGAAGTGTGAAACATGGGAGTATGAAGTTGCGCCAAGTCAATCCAACGCGGGGAACCTCTGAGGATCAGTCCTCCTTCCTCCAGTCGCATCAAGTGGCCCGCCGTCCCCACTGGCGGTTTCTAATCTGGGTTGTTCTGTGCTGCTTCGCGGCGGTCGCGCAGGCACAATCCGCGAGCGAGTATCAAGTCAAGGCAGCCTTCTTGTTCAACTTCGCCAGATTCGTGGAGTGGCCTGCCGATGCCTTTCTTAGCGCTGATTCACCCCTGCAAATCTGCATCCTTGGACAAGACCCTTTCGGCCGGGATTTCGAGCAAATGATCGAAGACAAGACCGTGAGCGGTCATCGCATGGAGATCGCGCATCCGGAAGGGGTGCCGCAGGCGCGGGCCTGCCAAATTTTATTCATATCCTCTCCGGACAAGCAGCAAATACGGGACACCTTAGTGGGTCTGAAGGGCAGCAGCGTCCTCACCGTCGGTGACGTGCCCGGCTTCGCCAACATGGGAGGGGTCATCAACTTTGTGCTGGACGACAACCGAGTGCGTTTCGAGATCAATCAAAAAGCCGCCGAAGCCGCGCATCTGAAACTCAGCGCGCGGCTGCTGACCGTGGCCAAGCTGGTTTTAACGGACTAAAGACGTCGGAGGATTCGATACCTGTGCTGCGTGACATGTCTATAGGACGAAAGATTACAGCCATCATCTTGACCACGAGCTTCATAAAATTGCTGCTGGTCTGCCTTGTTCTCGCGGCGTATGATGCGCGCTCTCTGCGGCAGACAATGAGCCAGGACCTGGCCACCCTAGCCGATGTGATTGCCGGTAATAGCACGGCAGCTTTGACATTTCATGACACCCGCGCGGCCCAGGATGTGTTGTCCGCGTTGCGCGCCCAGCCGCAGATTGCCGTGGCATGTATCTACTCGGCAGATGGCAAGCCGTTCGCTACATACTTGCGTGATGCCACAAGTACGCGTTCCGCTCCGTCCTCGCCACGCGCGTACGGTACTTATCTTAGCGCTGATCGTCTAACCGAGTTCCGCCCCATCCGTCTGGCGGGAGATGCGATTGGCGTCGTCTACTTGGAGTCTGATCTTGAGGAAATGCATACTCGGATACATGGGTATGAGTCAGTTCTCGGCCTCGTATTGCTGGGTTCGACTCTCATAGCATTGTTGCTGGCATTACGGCTGCAAAAACTAGTCTCCTACCCGATCCTCGCACTAGCGAGCGCCGCCAAGAAGGTTTCCACTGAGAGGAACTACTCTCTGCGCCTACCGGTGAACAGCGGCGATGAGATTGGCCAGCTGGTGGCGGGTTTCAACGACATGCTGGCCCAGATCGAGCAACGCGATGAAGAACTCCAGCGTCACCGGAATAATCTGGAGAACGAGGTAGCGCGGCGCACTGCCGAATTGCAGACGACAAATGTGCAACTCGCGGCCGCCAAGGATGCGGCCGAGGCCGCGAGCCGAGCCAAAGGTGAATTCCTCGCCAATATGAGTCATGAAATCCGCACGCCCATTAACGGAGTTCTGGGCATGGCGGAACTTGCTTTGGATACGGAACTAACCCCCGAACAGCGCGAATACTTACTGCTGTTGAAGTCCTCCGGAGACTCGTTGCTCCGCGTTATTAACGACATCCTCGATTTCTCCAAAATCGAGGCGGGCAAGCTGGAGTTGGACCCCATCGCCTTCAACCTGCAGGATAGCGTGGGCGAGACGCTGCGAGCGCTGGCCTTGCGAGCGGATCAGAAAGGTTTGGAACTGGTTTACCGGATCGACTCCGACATACCGGTTTACATAGTGGGAGATCCGGGAAGAATACGCCAGATTCTCATCAATTTGGTGGGAAATGCTATCAAGTTCACCCAGCAAGGCGAAGTTGTAGTACGAGCTCAGTGCGCTTCTCGAAGTGATCACGAACTCGAACTGTACTTCACAGTGGCTGATAGCGGTATTGGCATCCCTGCCGACAAGCATTCGCTCATCTTTCAAGCTTTTGCTCAGGCCGATGGCAGCGCCACTCGTAACTATGGTGGAACTGGTCTTGGTCTTGCCATCTCTTCCCAACTTGCCGGATTGATGGGCGGCCGAATCTGGGTGGAAAGCACGATGGGCAAGGGCAGCACGTTCCACTTCACGATACGGGTTGGGGTTGCCGCAGATCAGCACGCCTCCAGTGTCCAAACATTTCAGGCCGAACTGTTGCACCTTCCGGTGCTGCTCGTGGACGACAATGCCACCAACCGTCGGGTCCTGCTGGAATTGACGGGGGGCTGGGGAATGCAACCGACTGCGGTAGATAGCGGAGTGGCTGCCCTTGAAACCATGAACCGGGCACAAATGGCGGGGCAGGGATTTCGTCTGGCGATCATTGATGGACACATGCCCGGTATGGATGGTTTCGAACTGGCGGAGCGAATCAGAACCGATCCTCAGCTGTCCAGTGCCATAATCATGATGTTAACTTCTGCTGGCCAGCAAGGCGATGCCGCGCGCTGCCGTCGACTTGGTGTCGTCGCATATCTACTGAAACCCATTGTCAAATCGGAGTTGCTCTCAGCGATTCTGGGCGCTCTGACTCAAAAGCCTGGCGGTTCAGCTCCTAATTTGGTTACAAGACCTAGTCTTCCAAAGATATCCAGAAAGCTCCGGGTTCTCGTGGCCGAAGACAATCCAGTAAATCAAAAGGTTGTTCTCCGGATGTTGGAAAAGATGGGACATTTACCGACGATCGCCGCCAACGGACAAGAGGCACTGGCAGTTCTGGCATCGGATTTCTTTGATCTCGTGTTCATGGACGTACAGATGCCCGAGATGGATGGGTTGACCGCCACCAAGAGTATCCGCGAGCGTGAGAAACAAACGGGACTTCATCTTCCGATTATTGCGATGACCGCCCATGCGATGAAGGGTGACCGGGAACGCTGTCTCGAGGCAGGTATGGATGGATATATTTCCAAGCCGGTCAGCGGCAAGCGAATTGAACAAACAATCGCCAGCCTCCTCATCTCGGAAGCTGATGTACGGCCTCTCCCGATAGTAAAGGTTATTCCCGGTTCGCTCGTTCTTTGGGACCGCGCCAAGTCACTAAAGAGAGTGGATGGCGACGAACAGTTGTTGCACGAGATAGTTCAAATTTTTCTGGAGGAAAGTCCGAAACAATTGGCGGAACTGAAGCGAGCCGTGACAGAAGGCAATGCTGAACTGGTTGAGAGGACAGCGCATGGCTTGAAAGGAGAATTGAGCTATCTGAGTATGCCAACCGTCTCGCAGAGGGCCCACGAACTGGAACGAATGGGTCGCGAGTGCAACTTGGACCACGCCGCTGAGCTATTTGCCGTATTCGAGACTGAAGTATCCGCTGTGGCTGCGAAAATGCGTCGCATGCAAGGAGCGAAACATGAAACCGTTAATCGCTGAAGACAATATTCTAATTCGCGGACTGCTGCAACAGATGCTTGTGCCCGACTATTCTTTGCTTTCTGACCGTCCCAACTTACAACTGGCCAGCAGGACGCCTTGGACAATTCCGCATGAATGACAACCAGCAAGCTGGGATTCTCATTTCGGAACGCAAACTCGACAAAGCCGCCTCGAATACGGTCCTGATCGCGGAAGACGACCCTATCTGCCGCCGGGTTCTTCAAAGTCGACTGCAGAACTGGGGTTTCCGAGTGATTACCGCTGAAGATGGACTGCAAGCTTGGGATATCCTTCGACGAAGCGACCCTCCGGATCTGCTCATTCTGGATTGGGTAATGCCTGGCATCGACGGTCCTGAACTCTGTCGCAGAATTCGTGAACGGCGAGATGCTATTTCCCCGTACATTTTGTTGGTTACCGGAAAAGACGACACACAAGATGTGGTCCGCGGACTGGACGCTGGAGCTGATGATTATCTCTCGAAGCCATTCGATCCCACAGAGTTACGGGCAAGGCTGCAGGTTGGCAAGCGAACTCTAGCCCTCCAGCACGAATTGATCCAGGCGCAAGAGGAGCTTCGCTTTCAAGCCAATCATGATGCCTTAACCGGGATATTCAGTCGCGCCGCGATCTTGAGCTTGCTCGATCGTGAGCTGCAGCGCGCGGCTCGCTCCGCAATGCCCACAGGAATCATGATGATAGACCTGGACCATTTCAAGACAATCAACGACACCTATGGCCATTTGACTGGCGATGCCGTGCTAAAAGAAGTCGCAGATCGTATCAATCGAGCTGTGCGCTCTTATGATTCCGTGGGGCGCTATGGAGGGGAGGAGTTTCTGGCGGTACTTTCCAATTGCTACCCAGACGACCTCCGCACCGTTGCTGAAAGGATCCGCTCTGCAGTTTCTGACATCCCGATTGGCGCAGAAACAACGAAATTGACTGTCACGGTCAGCGTCGGTGGAATCGTAACATCGCACGCAACCCAAAGTCTTGAGTCCATTTCCGCCGCTGACGCCATGCTTTATGAGGCTAAACGCACTGGAGGGAACAGGGTGGAACTTGGGTCGTGTGGTCTAGCCGCGTCCAAAATGAAGGAGTTGAACGACAATGGCAATACTTCTTATCGAAGACAGTAGATTGCTGCGGCGCGCTATCGAGCGAGACCTTGCCAAGGCTGGCTATGAAGTGATTGGCATCGGCGATGGGGAAGGTGGTCTGCGTGTCGCTCGTGAAAAGGCCCTTGATCTCATTTTGCTAGACATGATGTTGCCCACACTGTCAGGTCTCTGCCTGCTTCAACAGCTGAAGGCAGATAAACGAACCCAGGCCATTCCGATCATCGTATTAAGTAGCCTTTCGCTTAAAAATGAGGCAAAGCTCGTGAAGGAGGGCGCCGCAGGATACTTGGAGAAATCGGACGCCTTATTTCAAAACAATTCGGCGCTTGTGCTTCAAGCCATTGAACGGGTTTTGGTTGACGCCGGCACTAAGCGCGCGAGTCAAATTGAGAAACCGTTGATCGGGGTCTGAAGAGCTATATGAAGACCAAATCTCCGTTAAATCGGAACGTGCAGTTTGCGTTCGGGTCTGCCATTTTGGCATTGCTCGTCGTGGGCGCGGTCTCCTATCGCGCCATAGTCTTGTCCAGTGAAAGCGATCGGTGGATAGGGCACACCCATGAGGTTCTCGCGAACCTCCACGATTTGGATTTTACCATGGAGACCATAGAGTCGAGCAGCCGTGGATTTGTATTGACGGGAAACGAATCCTATCTCGAGACCTACCGGGTCAGCCGACTAATCGTAGCGCAGGACGAGGAAATTGTTCGCAGCTTGACGGTCGACAATCCCAAACAGCAGAACCAGTTCCCAGACCTGGAAAAGCTAACAGGTGAGCAGTTCGCTCTCGCAGATCGGGTCATCAGTCGGCGCCGTGCCCAAGGTCTCGATGCGGCAGCGGGCGCTATTCGAAGTGGATCGAACCAGCAAGTCATGATTGAGTTTCTAGCCGTGGTTAGCAAGATGCAGGGCGAAGAGCTGCGATTGCTCTTGTTGCGCACGGCGGACGCGAAACGGCGCCTAACTCAGACCAAAACTGTCTTAGCTGTAGGACTGGTTCTAGGCTTGTTGATTGCTGGTATCGCTGGTTGGAGCCTCCAGCGCGACAGTTCCGACCGCAAGCAGGCTAAGTCCAGACTTCTGTTGCTTACCGAACGCTTGTCGCTAGCCACTGCTGTTGCAAAGGTTGGTTTGTGGGAATGGGACTCGGACAGCAACAGCATGACCTGGGATGCCGCGATGTTTGAAATCTATGGTTTGCCGTCCATCGTCCCCATGCCGTATGACAAATGGTCTGCTGCAGTTCATCCTGAGGATCTGCCGGCAGTGGAAGCCGGATTCGAGAGAGTGATCGCCGAAAAGAGCCAGGGATCCGAGGAATTCCGCATCATTCGGACGGACGGCTCGTTGAGGAACGTTTCCGCGATTGAAGGCGTGGTTCTGGACGAGCAAGCTAACGTCAGTCGAGTAATCGGTGTCAACGTAGACATCACCGAACGCAAGTCCGCGGAAAGACATCTGGCGCAGATGGAGGAGAGGTACCGGGGGCTTCTCGAGGCAGCGCCGGACGCGATGGTGGTGGTGAACCCGGGCGGAGACATCGTCCTGCTGAATAGTCAGGCGGAGAAAAAGTTTGGATACCGCCGCGATGAACTGGTAGGGCAGAAGGTGAAAAGCATCATTCCGGAGGGCTTTGCGGAACGGCTGGTCGCCGACGCTCTTCGGTCCACGGAAGATGCACTAGCGCAACAAATCGATAACGGGATTGAGATCACGGGGCGGCGGAAGAACGGAAGCGAGTTTCCCATCGAGATCATGCTAAGCCCCCTCGAAGGCGCAGGAGGAATTCTGATCACGGCAGCGATCCGTGACATCACCAAACGCAAGAAAGCCGATGCGCAGAGGATCCATTCGGCCGAGCACGACTTTCTGACCGGTTTACCCAATCGAATGCTCTTACATGATCGGGTTGGCCAAGCAATTCTCTTGGCCCGGCGCCACGGGAACAAAGTCGCCGTGATGTTCCTGGATTTGGATGGTTTCAAACACATCAACGATTCGCTGGGGCATACAATCGGCGATAAACTTCTTCAATCCGTCGCCAAACGCTTGCTGTCATGTGTACGCACATCGGACACAGTAAGCCGGCAGGGAGGGGATGAATTCGTCGTTCTGCTTTCAGAAGTGGAAAAGACTGAAGATGCTGCCATTGCGGCGAGAAGAATGCTTCAAGCAGTGGCAGAACCTCATGCCATTGACAAGCACGACCTTCACGTCACCATCAGCGTCGGCGTAAGCGTCTATCCCGACGACGGCTTGGATGCGGAGACACTCATAAAAGACGCGGACACCGCCATGTATCAGGCAAAGGAAAATGGGCCCCAAAGCTATCAGTTTTTCACGGTCGCCATGAATGTCCGAGCGGTGGAGCGGCAATCCATCGAGGAGAGTCTGGGGCGCGCCTTGGAAAGGCAGGAATTCGCGCTACACTACCAGCCCAAGATCAACCTGAGGACAGGAAAGATTACGGGTGCCGAAGCATTGATCCGGTGGACACATCCCACGCGTGGGCTGGTGTCTCCGGCCCAATTTATCCCCGTGGCGGAAGACTGCGGTCTTATTTTGCCAATCGGCAACTGGGCCCTTCGTGAAGCCTGCCAACAAGCCCGGACCTGGTTGGACGCTGGCCTGCCCTTGGCCACGATGGCGGTGAACATCTCCGCGATCGAGTTCCGCAACGAGAACTTTCTTGAAGGTATCTTTGCTGTGCTCGAGGACACTGGCTTAGATCCGAGATCTCTTGAGTTGGAATTGACCGAAACCGTTCTTATGAAGCATGCCGAGGCCGCAGAATCCATACTAAAGGCACTCAGATCGCGAGGGGTGCAGCTTGCGGTCGACGACTTCGGCACGGGATACTCGAGTTTGAGCTATCTTAGAAAGTTTTCAATCGATTCCCTCAAGATCGACCAATCGTTCGTCCGTCAGATCACCAATACCCCCCATGAAACGACCATAGTGACTGCGATCATCAGTATGGGGCGAAGTCTTAACTTGCGGGTGGTGGCTGAGGGCGTGGAAACGCGAAAAGAGTTGGCCTTTCTTCAATCTCACCAATGTGATGAAGCGCAAGGGTACTATTTCAGCCAACCGGTCCCGCCCGAGCAGTTCGCCAAGTTGCTCGAAACCGGCATTGCTCCTCCGGTTTATGAGAGGTCTCGCGCCAAGGTACACGCTGCTGCCAGCCCATATCCATAAATGACCGATCGTCTTCGGTTCATTCCACATGAGGGCAAGCAGATTCTTCTAATAGATCCATCAAACTGTTCGGCTGGTGAGATGAAAACGATGTTCCGAACAGTTCCGGAACTTGTGACTACGCGTCCGCTTGATTCGGTCTCAGTAATGCTTGCCGATTTCAAGGGAGCGTCCTTTGACCGGGAAGTTATCCGGGTTATGAAAGAAACCGCCGTCTTTGACAAGCCCTATGTTGAGAGATCCGCATGGACGGGAAGGGAGAACGTTCCTTACGTGTTCTCTGAGAATTTGAGCGGCTTCTCCCGCCGCGAATTTCCCACATTTAAGACCCGTGAGGAAGCCTTGGCGTGGCTCGCGAGGGACTAAATAGACGGGCTTTGGGTTTGTGTCAGAACTGTGTTGTATAGGCGCCGTTAGTGCCACGGTGAACTCTTGATTACCCTCTTTAAATGACTGATTCTCCCTGGAACCAGGCTTTCTCGGCAGCCTCGGAAGTGGCTTACTCGGGAGAACAGGAAGAATCGATGGCAGACTTATAGATAAATGAATGGCGGGAAATGTAAATGAGCTATAGCGAAGCAAGAAATCACTTTGAGAAGGGCAGAAATAATACTATCGACAAGAAAGTCGTCGACCTGTAAGGCTAGAACTTCCCCTCGGATAATTTAAAAATTCTCTCGCGTAGACATGACCGACGTAAATCTCTCAGCTCCATCTGGTGGATGGAAGTCAGTACAATCGACCTAAGCGTTGAGAATGGTGCCCCTTCTGGAGACGGATCATTGCACTTTGGCCTTTAGCTATCTTTTTGCTCTCCGGACTCGTATACATATTCTTGACGCGCTCGCGTTAGATCCGAAGGCGATCAACTTGCGGCGGGGCTAAGATAACCGCTCATTCCCGGACGTTATTCTGTTCGCCAATATGAAGCGCCTTGCCGCATAGTATGGGCATCAGACGGTCCGTCCAGCCGTCTTGCGCGTGAACGGTCAGAACCGTCCGCAGAGCGGAAATGAGGCACCGCGGGCAGTGACTTGGGCGTGCGATTGTATCTTAGATCGATCAACTGCTACGCTCATTGTCGGTATCAGTGCAAGACTGAATGCACTAAGGCTAGAAGAGACGTCTTGGAAAACGGCTTCGAGAGAAGCACTGCATCCGTGGCCAAGGCTAGTTGTTTCGCGAGTTCATCGCCACCATATCCCGAGGCAAATATGACCTTCAGGTGAGGTATTGAGTTCTTCAGGTGCGTTGACAACGCTACCCCACTCATAAGCGGCATGATGACATCGGTCAGGAGCAAGTCGATAGAATCAGAGTGGGTCTCGCAAAAGCGAATAGCTTTGGTTGGCGTGTCAGCTTCGACAACCGTATAGCCCGCTGATCGGAGAATTGACGCCGTGATTTCTCGGAGGGCAGTCTCATCCTCTACAAGCAAGATGGTTTCGTTTCCGCTCATCGAACGCGTGATGATAGGTGTAGTCTCAGAGTCGATCTGTCCCTGCACCTGAGGAAAATAGAGTTTAAATGTGGTACCCCGACCGAGTTCGCTGCTCACCGAAACGTACCCACCGCTCTGCTTGACGATTCCATAGACACTCGCTAGTCCCAGCCCCGTGCCTTTGCCCGGTTCTTTGGTCGTGAAGAACGGCTCAAAAACACGAGCCTTGGTCGGTTCGTCCATTCCACAGCCGGTGTCCCGCACCTCCAACATCACGTAATCTCCAACGGTGACGGGCTCGTGTCCTAGACAGTATTTGTCGTTGAGCGCAATCCTTCCCGTTGCGATGGTTATCTGGCCCCCATCCGGCATCGCGTCTCGCGCATTGACCACGAGATTCATCAAGACCTGCTCGATTTGCCCTGCATCTGCCTTAATTAATGCAACGCAAACTGAAGTCTGGTAGGACAAAATCATATCTTCCCTAACCACTCGCCCAAGCAACTTGCCCGCCTCGTGAATGACAGCGTTGAGATCCAGAACCTTAAGGGATACAACTTGTTGACGGCTGAAGACCAGAAGCTGACGTGTGAGATGCGCACCGCGTGCGGCTGCCAGTTTTATCTGGACCAAATGCTTGAATATTTGCGTTTCGGGATCGAGGGTTTCTATCAACAACTCGCTGTACCCCATGATCACGCCAAGAAGATTGTTAAAGTCATGAGCAACCCCGCCCGCGAGACGCCCTACGGCTTCCATCTTCTTTGACAGTTCAGACTGTGCTTGAAGCAGTTTCAGTTCAGTTGTATCCTCGGTGACTGCCAGCACGCATAGCTGTCCCAGCAGTTCAACCTGTTCGGCCCATACTCTTGCTTCCAGCACGACGCCTGTCCTCGCTCGAAGTTGTGCCGGCAGCCCGATAACTCTGCCCTCTTCGCTTAACCGCTTCATCATCGTGATGTGGTCCCCTGGCTCGACCCAAATGGCCAATTCAGCCATAGTGTGTCCCACAACCGAGCTACGCTCGCCTTCCACCAAAGCTAGAAAGGAGTCATTCACGTCCAAGTAACGGCCATCTGATTTGGTGGAAATCGTCATCGGTAGGGGATTAGAGCAAAACGCCTTGCTGAATCGTTCTTCCGACTGACGGAGCATCTCCTCATTTCTGCGTCGTTCACAAATCTCTGCTTCCAATCCGTCTCTTGCTCGACTGATTTGCGCCGTGCGATCCAGTACTTTCTGCTCGGATACGAGATACGATTGTTGCAGCGCGCTCTGTGCCGTATCGCGTTCTATCAGAGTGACCTCCAGGAGCGCCCTTCGTGCTTCGGACGTTCTTGCCGTTTGAAGCAACAGCAGAACGTCAGGAACCACGAATGGAAGCATCACTGCGGTTGCAATCGAGGCAAGGGCCGTGACGACTTTGATTGCAGCTGACAATACATAAACGGGTATCCAAACAGTGATTGCTTCCATGAGATGCGAGCTACCACAGGCAACTATGAACACTGCAAAAGCAAAAACAAACCCATGAAAAGGCAGTTCGCTCCGTCCCCGGTAAATAAGATAAGCCAGCGTCGCAGAAATCGCCACATAAGCAACTCCGATCAAGGTGTCCGCGATTGCATGCGTCCACGCCAGTGAACTGCTACCCAGATAGCAATAGAAATGGGGCATATACGCTGATGAGAAAACGTCGTGCCTCAACTCAGGCCACGCAATAAATAATGCCCCTATTGCCGACAGAAATACCATTGACACCTGCACCAGTCGGTTCGATATAGAAAGCGAGCCTTGACAATCGGTAGCGTGGCCCGGTGTAGACATTTATGCCTCCGGTTCGCCAAATTCTGGAAAAGCGTTGTCTGCTTTCCATGCAACGAGTCCGCCGCTCTATTCTGTGGCGCTTAATTGTGAAGCAGCGCATTCTGTGGTGAACTATGGACCTCAAGTTCACCGTTGAAGCAAACAAAGTTCATCTTCAAGACACCTGATCGTGAAAAAGCTCATCCGTGAGTGCGATTGTGTAGAACAGGAATCCGCTAACCAACACCCATTTAGAAATAATCACAATCCTGAGAGCAAGTTCCATATTCGTAATGGCAGCTATGGGCTAGCGCGTTCGAATTCCGACACTGTTTTCCTATCACCGTGTCAATTCACTGTTTTGATAACGACATTGTCAGGCAGGGATCACTTCGGTCTCAAGAGCTGCGGCTTCGCCGAGTTGAGCAGGACATTTGTATAGCTCTCCACGGTCTGGGTTAACTGCGCGTCTTACCTCTTTCGCGATGGTCATGACGTCAAGTAACAAACAGTTCGACTTCAGCACACTGATGTTGTTATACGAGGTTACACCAATGGCTACTTGAAAGAATCGTAATTCATGTGTCAGCATGCCGGGTATGTAGTTGTGCGTTCGTCTCAACCTGCCATGCTCAACGGCCACAAGGGAATTGCTGGTGTCACCGTCTTTAGTGGGCAACGCGAATGTTCTCAGGCGTGCAACCATATCGTCAAGCAACTCTGGAAGATGTCTGGTGCGCTGCTCGTCCCTCAAAGGAGAGCGGTCATGTTTAGGCCTGCTATTTGTTTGTGCCAACCGATCTGCAATTAACCAAGTCTTACAGCGGGTTGTGAACGCCATGTTTTCCTTAACCGGAGCTTGGGGCTTATCGTCCGCACATGGGGTCGTGTGCGCAAGTGGCACTGGGGGTGGAGCAGCCAAATAACACTCCTATTTGTGTAACGACTGACGCCACAATACCCTTTGAAGAGCTCTGGGAATGCTCAATAGTGAACACGTTCCCTTAAGTGCCGGTAGGAACTCCCCTTGCCTCAGTGCTTTGGTCCACACTTAGCCAGGCAGGGGTCGAGGTGTGTGAGAAACGCGAAGGCTGCTTTCCTCCAGCATGCACTGCGTTAATCAGACCAAAGGCAAGATCACTTATTTCGCAGATTGAGCAATAGTGAACAAATTCATGATCCCCCACGGTTGTAAGTTGATTGCAAGGAGTGAGATGTCAAAGGAACTCACGCGGCTCTCCCCCCGTTGCCCGCTGTTTTCCTCTGATGGCGCAGTTTAGGGAGATACTGCGCCAACTTGTTGCGCGGAGACTGTTCATGATGAGTCACAGTTTCAGCGCACGAAACCATCCTCTGTATTGATGACGAACCGGCAATCGTGTGGCCATGAACATCATGCGTCTCGAAAGAGGAAGCGTGATCCAAGCAGTAGTCGAACACGGAACGGCATCGTTGGGAGTGTATCTCCCGGCTGAGAAAAATCTACGTGAGCCTTAACAATGAATGTCCGTCAGACCGTCAAGTCCAGCGGGAGTCACGAATCATGATGAACCTCGATCAAGTCACGCCTCGCGAACGACAACTGTTGAACTTGCTTTTACAGGGCTTCAGCAATAAGGAAATCGGAGGCGAGCTGAAGATCAGTCAGCGAACCGTAAAACAACACCTTCATATCCTTTTCTTGCGGACCGGAATCCGTGGGGGTAGCAAGCGCGTGAAGTTGGCTCGCTATGCTTGCGAAGACGATAGTGCGGCCATGACACCTCGTGCCGGTCTCAACCCAACCGAAACCAGAATTTCGGGTTTGGTCTGGCAAGGCTTGAGCAATCGGGAAATTGGCGAGATCGTCGGCACCAGTGAACAGGTAATAAAGAATCATCTGCGCAGCGTATTTGACAAACTTGGAATCTGGAGTCGACTGGAGTTGGCAATGCACTTAGCCAGCCATGCCAGAAAAAAACGGCTTACCGAGACCGAACGCCCCACTTTGTTGGACACGCTGGATCGATCTGCGACAATCCGTGACCTGGCCTAATCCTGCGCGACGTGAGTCGGGGAGGGCAGGGAATCAATGCATTGCCGCCTGGGGTTAGGCCGCTTGAGGGCTGGAAACTCTCGCTGCTGCTGCGGGTTATCCACGGTCAACTTGCGAAGGTCTGCGTCGTTCCCTTCTGCACTTACTCGGCTGGCGCCGTAAGACTCGATATAGGATCGGTTGTTCGTCAATACAAATCCGCGGGCGCTCGATTCGGTTTTGTGACGTCAGAAACTAAATTCAGCGGGCTCTCAAGAACCTCGTGGGTATCGCATCCATCGACCGCTTTCGTTGGACATGACCAGGCTGGGATAGGAAACTGCTCCATTGACGAGTAAGACACAAACGCCAGCCCGAACGTGAATTGTGCTTTTCGATTCAACACGGTGTTTCCGCTTGATGTTCGAGCACTTGTTCGGACATCTTAGGTTCCCGTGGTCTGTAAACGAATGAATGCCATGGACACCAAGACTCGAAGAGTGAAGGCTGCGATTTAGCAAGGCTTACAACGCGTCGACATGCTCGCCCCGATATAGGCCTAGCATTTGATTCTCCAATTGCCTTCTCTGTAAGGCCTGAGTGGTTCAGTATTTATGTAATAGAGGGATGCGCTCCGAGGGGGAGTTGTACATAAATGTTAATATCGTCCGGCTTCCGAAGAGTTCTCGAACAACGAGCAAAGTTCTTGGACCTGAGTCCCTTGTGCAAAGCTCCGACCGATACAGGTCAGAGCGCGTCTTACCAGTTTTCACAGGATTCTTATGATGGCCAATGTGTCCTGTGCGGGGCTTTAGAGTAAGTGACAGACCTCAATCTACTCTGATACCCTGACAGACGAGAGAGAGCTTATCGATTCGAGTCAGGGTTGCGTATATGCCCGGCCATCCTATTCCAAAACTCCTGGCGATTGACGATGAGGCCCAGAGCCTAGCGTTTATCAAAGACGCACTGTCGGACGCTGGAGTGGAGATTCTGACCGCATCCGATCCTCAGATCGGTCTGCAAACTTTCAAACGGGTCCGTCCCCAAATAGTCCTGCTTGATTTGATAATGCCGGGAATTTGTGGATTGGAATTGCTCGAGTGGATTTTGGCCACAGATCCAGGAACTGAAGTCATACTTATGACGGGGCATTATTCCACGGAATCAGCGGTTGAGGCCATCCAGAAAGGCGCGTGTGATTATCTCGACAAGCCCCTCGATGTGAAAAGACTCCGACGCCGGATCTCGGAGTTGCTGTCCGAGGCTCAGATTCGACGCAAAACGCAGGAACTTGAGCATGAACTGCTGGATACTTGTCAATTTGCCGGGATTGTTGGACGAAGTCCGCTCATGTTGGAGGTGTTTGCGAAGCTTCGGAGGGTTGCGCCACACTTTCGCACTGTGCTTGTAAGCGGCCCAACTGGGACCGGGAAGGAACTGGTAGCTCATGCCCTGCATCGCCTGAGCCCGGTCGGTTTAGGTCCGTTCTCGGTTTGCAACTGTTCTGCAATTGTAGAGACGCTAGTGGAAAGTGAGTTGTTCGGGCACGTACGAGGTGCGTTCACTGGGGCGACATACGATAGGATTGGCGTGTTTGAATACGGGAATCAGGGAACGGTCTTCTTGGATGAGATCGGTGAGTTCTCGCTAACCGCACAGAGTAAATTGCTCCGTGTCTTGCAAACCCAGGAAATACAGCGGATCGGTTCTCCCATTCCGCGAGCGATTGACATCCGGGTCATCGCCGCTACGAACCGCGACCTCCGATCCATGGTGAGAGAGGGGAAATTTAGGGAAGACCTGTACTATAGGCTGGCTATGGTGGAAATACATCTGCCTCGGCTGATGGACAGAAGAGAGGACCTGCCACTCCTGGAACGGCATTTCTTGGGAAAATTTGCGGTTCAATACAAAAAGCCATTGGCGGGCATAACGCGTCGAGCGCAAACCAAGATGGCGATCTACTCATGGCCTGGCAACATTCGCGAGCTTGAAAATGTCGTTGGTAACGCTTGCATGATGGTGGATGGAACAGTGATTGACATCAGAGATCTGCCGGATTCGGTGCGAGGTCTCCCCGGGAAGATGGCTGGACAGGGTGAAATTATGATGTCGCTGGAAGAATTGCAAAAGCACCATGTGAGGCGCGTTTTAGAACATGTTGGCGGGAACAAGTCTCAGGCCGCCGAAATATTAGGTATATCGCGCACCACAATGTACCAGTTGGTGGCCGACGCGAAGGCCGAAGCAAAAATGCAAGTCTAGGGCCAAATGAAAACTGAGCGAACCTCAGCCCGCCTCCTGATTAGCCGAAACCATCCAGCTTCCTCAGACGCTCGCGCGTACCTCGAAATCCGACGCCCGCTCGATCTGACGACTTGAGGTCTGCCTGTTTCTCCGGTGGGAAGCCTTTCCCTTGATCTTAAACTTCAATTCTCACCTGACGATTTTCTTCCCACACTCGTATCGCCGCCGAGGTGCTGCCAGAATGACGATGAACGGTTGTTAGGCACTCTTGTATCCATTCGAAAGATCGTCAATTCCATTTCCCTCGACGATCTACCTACTCCTTCTGGGAGGTCCAGATTGACTTTGATTTTACTGCGTTCAGAGAAACCGTCAACGTACCACCGCAGAGCGGAAGAGAGTCCAATCTCACCATGCAGAGGCTCCTGCAAACCCACTGCTTCCTGATCGCTGCAACGGGTCCGTTCTGTTGTGAAGCGATTCGCTTTCGCGAAACAGCGGCGGGGAGCTAGGCGTTTGCTGGCTTGGGAGTGGGATGAACCTTGCTGCTGACTTTCTTAAGCCAAGGTTGACGCAATCTCATACGACCATCATCGTCCCACTTGACAAGCGCGTCATCTTCATTCGTTCTCACAACCGTTCCGAATCCTCCTGTCGGCTTTCCGAAGTCGCCCAGACCCATGACGCGATCTCCGGGATTCAGTTCTGAGTGGGGAGCAGAAGGTTGAACAAGCGGTGGTCTCTTGGCTCGGTCCGAGTCAGCGGGTGCTCCGGCGTGTGACAAAGGCGGCTGCGGAGATTTGCGGAGTTTAAGTGTCAGTTTATTGATACGGCTCATATCGATTACCCCAGAAGTTTCGCTTAGCCCGTTTCGCTTGCTCGTTTAAGAAGAGTATAGGTTGGAAAGTATGGTTCCGCTGATCTAAACCGCTCAGTCGTGACAATTAATTTGGCAGCAAGCAGTGGCCATCAAGATAGGCGCAGACTCGTGAGCGATGCACGAGCCGACCCTCGACTGATGTCGCGCACAATTACCAGTTCAAGAAGGGTGACATCCGAGAGTGCAACCTGAAATTCCTCAACCTCGCGGATTGTGTTCTGAGGACTGAAATTCCATTGCTGACGCACAATTTCTCGAAACGAGCGTCCACCATCCGCAGACCATCGCAAAACAAACTCTTGGGTGCGCTCAGCATCATTTTCTTCGAAGATGAGCGAGATGCGTTCAAGGCTCTCCGGCTGATCGAAGACTAGCCGGATGGTTTGATTACCAGATTCGGCGGCCCGCCAGCCCGGTACTCCCTCTCCGGCCAGCGCGGACTCCACCGGGTAATCCTTATCTTCAGATGTGACTTCAACCACGGCGAGACCGTCGAGGTCGAGCCAGCCTTCGCCATGAGCCATAGTGGCCTGCTGACTGGACGTAAATGGGCGCTTGCGCATACCTATGTGACAATATTCTTCGCCGTCTGTTGAGTCACTTCCGATTCTGCCTGTAGCCAATTATCTAGTTCGTGGCCGTCCCTCTCTCGTTGCTCGTACAATTCGTAAGCGCGAAGGCGAATTTGCTCTCGAAGGTCGGGTATCGATGTCGTCACTTTTGTTGATGTTTGATGTGGAATAGCTGCGCGCCTGGTGTTTTTGGTCATTGTGCGTACTCCTTTTTATATGGTCGTTGTCCTTTAGTGGCGTTCTATTCTGAGCGCGAATCCTAGGCACCCGCCTGTACGGATTCGAGCACCGGGTTTCGCTGTAGAAAAGTTCCCAGGAACGAACGAGGCGGCGGTTTATTTCTTCGAGGTCGAGTACACCACCGATGTAAGAGATTTGCCACACTCCAAGCAACTTGCCTTTAATCGAGGCGTGATCAATCCGCAAGATGGGCACATTCTTTGTGATCGAAACCCGGCGACCTGTGGTTTCAGCCTGCGGGTTCTGTGGACCAGCAGGATCGTGAATACTTAGGATGAGCAGCCCAATGAAAACACTGGTAGCAGTCATAGGAATTGACCTTTCTGAGCAGGGTGCGGGTACCAAACGGGACGAGCAGACCGTTAAACTCGCTGCAAAGCCTAAGGGAAGGAAAACTTCAGATGGACTGGCTTAGGTCAGAAGACCTGAAAGAGGAGAAAAACGTAACCACCCCAGTTGTTTATTGTAAGCGTTCTAATCGTGGAGAACAATATTGAGAAGTGAACTGTGAACCTGCAATTCATCGCCAGTGTGATAATCAATAAATCCCAACTTCCTGAACCTGTTCATGAAAAAGCTCACCCGCGAGCGAGTTGTGCCTATCATCTCGGCGAGGGTTTCCTGGATTACAACCTCGGGCGCATCTTCCTTCCTGAAATGAGCCAGCAACAGCAATATCCGGGCCAGGCTTTTTTCGCTCGAATTGAAAAGCTGGTCAACTAAATCCTCTTCGTATCGGATGTTCCGGGTCAGTAAATATGCCACGAACAATCGGAAAACGCGTGTTCCCGGTGAAGCACTTCGATCATGGATTTCTTGTCGATTTTCATCACGGAGCAATCGGTCATCGTGGTCGCGGAGCACAGGCGAAGAACGTGCCCGGTAAGGCACCCCTCTCCGAAGAAATCGCCCTTGTTCAGAATGCCGATTGTGGCTTCCTTCCCAGTCTCCGACACCACGGTGAGTTTTACCTTTCCTTTGTCTTGATATAAAAAACAGCATCGGACGGGTCGCCCTGAACGAAGATCGTCTGGTTTTTGGGGAAGCTGCGATCTTCCTACCGCCGTTGATGGTGGCTGGAACTAGCTTTGGGCTAGCATCGCTTTGGCCAGTTGGTCCCAGCGGGATGAGACTGAGGGGAAATGCCCCTGACACGCAGCGCAGTCAAAATCAACGCTGACTGACAATGGTGAGCCACCACAATCCAGCGGATTGAAGTCCGGTGGCAGTCCGTCGAAGATAGCCGCCAGCATTTGAGCCGGCGGCTTCGAAGCTAAAAGCCACTTCGAGGTTCGTCAGGATGACGGCTCGATGGCAATCGAGCTACCCTGACAGTCTAAGCCTGCTGCTTCTTCTCTTGATCCTGTTTCTCTGGTTCCGACTGCGGACTCTTAGGCTGCCCGCTCGGGTTCTCCGGTTTCTGCTGCACTGGCTGGTTCGGCTGGTTTCCAGATTTCTGCTGCGAACCGGGCTTCTGCTCATCGATACGCTGTGGAGTGCGATTTTCTTGATCTGACATTTTGTTCTCCTTATAGGACAGGTTTTTATTGCTGTTGAATGTTCGATACGGACCTTGGCCGCTTGGGCCTTGGGTCGCTGCGAGGCACTGTAGTGTCCTGGGCTGAGCGTGGACTGTTCGACGCTCCCAACTCTAGCCCCGCCAACGCGAGTATCCCCAGCCCCCGCCGCCGAGTAACAGCACCACAAGTACTATCAATACGGTTTCCATTGTTGTACCTCACTTTGTAAGAGGAAGCTGGACGGCCCTTGCAACGGTCATCTCATTTCTTCACTAGACCTCATGTTATAAGTTGGCGAGGGCGTGTGTCTGAGCACATTGGATCACTTTAAGCGCTCGATTGGTAGGACGCGCCATCCTGGATTATGAGTTAGAGTCGTGCTTTGATTCGTTCGGTGTTTCCGCGCGGAAGCAAGGAAGATATTAATGCGATAACCAAGAGTCTCGTCAGTGAGAGATCGCCCGCGTGGGCGGCAGCTTCCGGTCTAAATCTGCGGAGGGCGGGAATTTCCATCATGGCTGTCCGTTAGATCAAACTAGAGTTTTACGATCATCGCTTCACCTGCCCGTACTGCCACACTCACAGGGGCAAGGACAGTTCACATGTGGAACCCTCCGAAAAAGAGAAAGAAAAACAGCATGAATATCGGCCAAACGACAAGTGGGCAATATATTCCGGCGCGAAAGGCCAATCGTAGTTCCCCCATCCCCTTTGCCTCGTGTGCCATCTTCTGGAATGTGACAATACTGCTTAACCCGAGCATTGCCAAAGAGATACTGAAGAGCCAAAGGAGCAACGCCCCGAGTGTTGCAAGTTGGGGATGGAGGTCATTCATTAAATTGGAAAACGGTGGCAGAATCCCACTAAACAGTGCTATGAATAAAACGTGGCGGAACACCGCAAGGGGAAACCCCGACCGAGACAACTCAATGGAAGCGATCACGAACAGAGTCATGAAAGCCGTTGCCGCGCCCAGACCAAGCGCAAATGCCAGTGAATTCTTCGCCCTACGGTACAAAAGATACAGCAGTGCAAGACTGACCGAGCCCCAGGGACCAAAAAAGATTAGGGCCACCAGCCCATTCTGATCAGCCGCAGCCTCAGCTACAAACCCTACGCCCAAGGCGACCGTGCAAATCAAGGCAGAGCACCGGGCTGCCCATAACCAGCCCGAACTAACCCCGCTGATTGGCTCGCCCTCCGCCGGGGGTAGTGGCTCCCATTTCATTCCCAGCAATTTTAACTGGTCGCGCGTGACGTGTGGTAATTGGTGAAAAATCCCTATTACACTCATTGACCGGGATGATGAGTGTAATCGTTCTCGTCAGTTGACACCCTCAGCAGCTAGCATGGGTGCTCGTGTCAGCCAGCATGACGAGTGCTCAACCACGATTCCGGCTGTACACCAAACACAAGCCAGAGCTTCTGTTCGCGTTGATGCGAACGCTTGCTCATGCGGACGCTAGAATCTCATTCGAGGGACCACTGTCGTACACAGAACTGGCCCAAATTGCTGGCGCATCCTTAAGCGAAACCGAAGTCCTTAAGCGGAATACAATATCGCCTGGAATGGATTTTGTAGTGCTGCCGCTGACCCCGGAAACAGTTCCCGAAATCAAGGAAGCAATCGTCTCAAAAGTTGCCTTTAAGGACTACGCGGGTATCGTTCACGTGCAAATTGAAAGACAGGGGCGATTGGCGTTCGTCGCATGCGACCACTTTCACGAAGATTGGTGTCTGGGTGTCCGAAGCTCTGGCCGACACGTTTCTCGCCGAGCTGGTGAAAAACCAGGTTCTCTATTCCTACGCACGTTCTTAGTTGGCGAAAAATCCCCCATTACACTCATTGACCTTGGCCCGGAGGTCGGTTTGTGTTCTGGACAGTTATCGTGTCCGCCGCCATTGTCCTGTGCGCCGTGAGCATGCTGAAAGTGTTGCGCAGTTAGTTGTTGAAACATCGCCATTTCACTCACTGACGAGATCGTGGTTTCGCCAATGATTCCGTTTCAACTCGACGGCCATTTGGAGAGGAACTTTAAACCAACAAGACACACCACAACCGCTGCGATGAGGAACAGACGGCCCATGTTCGTGGTCGGCCAATAGAGGATAGCGAGTAAAAGAATGGCGGCGGTGACAAACTCGAAGACTCGTCTGAGGATCCGTTTCGCTTTTGAGCTTCCCGGGTTGGTAGAGCAGGAGTCCGTCATATTCCAATTCCGAATGAATCCAGTATAGTTGACGAAAAATCGCGATTACACTCATTGAGCAAGGCTGGGAATAAACCCAAGTCTCAATGAGTGCAAACGCCTGGTTTCAACACTACGCTTGTCAAAAGGTCTCGACATTTTCCTCCGGGTGTAGACTTACCGCGTTCGGATCGTGAAGCCATATCATGCCTTACGACAATAGCGTCCTGTCTTTGAATCCCGACGGCAAAACGCTGCTCAACACAGAAACCGCCCTTCGAGCAAATAATTTCGAGGTCTTATCCGTATCCTCCCCGATTGAAGCTCGTTTCGAGCTTGAGATGGGACGATGTGGAGTTTTTCTAACGAGCTATATCACGCCATCAGTCATCTACGAAGACCTCGCAAAATTCTTCAGGCGAAGCTGTCCAGGTGGTCTCGTCGTTTTTCTTTCAAAACCTACCGGCGCCGAGGTGCCGGACGCCGACATCATTTTTTCGGAGCAAGATGAACCGCATTTGATTGTCGAGAGAATTCGTTCGAACCGATGAACGATTGCAAGCTGCTTCCGGGCCTCGAGCAATTTCCGCCAAGTCCCCCTCAGCAATTGGCTGCGTGCGCAAATCGTGGAATTGCATCCCGGCTGGCCGCAATAGCCCCAGAAATGTATCAAATTGACTGTGCGCGGCAGCGGGCTGAATACTTTCAGCGGCATTCCATATACTTTTCTTGGGTCCAGAAAGCGACCAAATGCACGACCCTTCCGACCCTCTGTCGCCTTGTCAATCATCAAGCTTTTGCAAGCTGTAAGCTCTCATTCGCCACGTAGCCAGTGTCGCGACTGCGGAACACGCTTGATATATCGAGATTGCACATTTTCCTTTGAGGGACGAAGTTGGGAAGTCTCTATGCCCATCTGTCCGAAGTGCGATATTTCTTGACTTGAGACCCAGCAAATCGTGTGGGCGCAACCTGGCGGTGAATTTAGGAGGAGTGGATTAATTCGGCTTTGCTTTGTGCTTCACAAGATGGATGCGTTCGTCCTAATTTTTGAAAAGACTGCAAAACTCCCGCACCAATGCCTCGAAACTCTCAAGGCATTTTTCCTCTTGGATGCGGCTGCATAGCCAGTGCATTCGTTCTCGCTCTTGGGGTGTCATATCGTTACTCTGAATCGAGCTTGTCCTTGGGCACCGCACGAAGATGAAGAAGATAGCACCCTTCGTGAACAGTTCTCCCTAGATCATCGGTTTTTGCAGTCTCAAGGGGTACGGGTTTGTGGTAAAGATGGCAATTAGGCGTATGGGAACCGAATCAGTCATTGAATGTCTCCGTGGCGAATCAATCAGATTGCACAAGAGACCGACGCCCAAGAAGGGGTCCGGCGGAGGGATGTGTAAGCGGACTTCTAGAGTCTAGCAGGCAGACCGCACAAAAGTATGTTCGCCACGTACCATTTAATTGGTCGGTAGTGATTAGCATGCTTCTCTGGCTTCTCCACGATCCGCAGGGAGTTCGTTCTCGTTAAGGGGAGAGTTCTGACCACGGAACACGCCCCTCATAATAGACAACGCCGAGACCAGAAGCGATCGTCTGCAAATCTGCGGTTTTGGTGCTGGCGTCTACCTTGAGGACTTCGTACCGAGTAGAGCCGTGCCCTTTCCACTGAACCCTGTCGTCTTCTTGCGGAGTGTAATTTGCCATTCCGATTAGTGCTCAAAAGAGGAATGTAGGGTTGCCAAACAACCCTAGCGTATTTCTAACTTTTTGGCTCGGCCCACATCCTAAGATTTGCTACAGTTATTCCCCTATGGCTCTACGTCAGGTCAAACTCGAATTCCACGACCATCCTGCCACCTGCCCATATTGCCGCACCAACCTTGTTTTCACTTCCCTGATGGAACGCATCCTCGCCGCCCGCCGAACGTGTACCGTTTGCAGGAAAGAAATGCTGATAGAGGATGGAAAGGCGATTCGGATTCCAACCGAAGGCAAGATTAAGAAACCAGCGAAGCGTGAGAGCAGCCGTTAAACTTTGGGTGACCAAATCTCAATGAGTGTAATCCCCTGGTTACGCCAACTATCCCTTATCCCTTAGAATCAACCCCAAAAGGAGAGCAAGAATGGATTTTGACGTGAACGTGCGGGAGCGCATTCTGAAGCCTGTAAACGAGGTGTTTGATGCGGTTGTTGACCCCAAGAAGATGTCCAACTACTTTATCTCGGGTGCCAGCGGGCCCATTAAGGTAGGCAGGGTCGAGTGGGAGTTCGGCGATGTAAGCGCTAAAGTGCCGATCGACGTGCTGGAGGTGCACGATAATCGTGAGATCGTTTTGGAATCAAGCGCGCTTGGGCCGCGGATTCGCACAACCATTCAATTCGCGCCGGACGGTCCCGACGCCACCGTGGTTACGATCACAGAATCGACGTTTCCTTTGACCGAAGAAGGTGTCAAACGGGCCTTAGGCCAGAACGCCGCGTGGACCTACACTTTATGCGGCCTGAAGGCGTACGTGCAATTCGGCATCAATCTCCGCACGGGGCTTAACAAGAGGCTTACGGACGTAGAGAGTGCATCGGGAAAATGACCGCAAAAAGGGCGGGCCGTCCGGGTCAATGAGTGTAATCGCTGATTTCAACATCTATAATGGCTGCCGGTGCTTGCAGTGACGAACTGTAGGAAGATTGGTAGCAGAGAGAACCTCGGCTTCGGCCCTGAGGTGTAGCCGTGTGGGACGGACACTCATGCCCGTCGCCCTTGACCTTGTTTCTTCGTTTCTTCCGCCAACGCTCCTGCCTGCCCAACAAAATGAATGACGCCCTCTTGCGAGGGCCTTCGCACGAATGCGCGGTGCCAAACCGCAGACGCGATTACCGCTTTTTATTGGCACGGTGCGTCGCCGAAAAGTAGCTTCGCCTATGTAGCGGTCACACCGACTCAAAAAGGAAAAACAATTTGGTTAGAACCTGTTAGCGATAAAGACTACAACAGCGTGAAATAAAACCTCTCCTGATCTGCGAACGCTCAGATCGCGACAGTCGTACGCTGCCAATCGCACGGTTGTTGATAAATCCCCATTGCATTCATCGTCGGGTCAAAGAGCGCTATCGCCTGGTTCTTGGTTTGCTGCTGTTCGTCTCCTTGTTAACCTTGGGATGTGGCGGCAACAAGTCGAGCACTTCAAACAGCCAGTCAACGCCCGCATCTCAGGTCACCGTGATGGTTACGGGCACATCCGGCTCACTTGCCCCTTGTGATTCTTAGCGCAAGCTCAAAGGTCGCGGACAAGGTCCTTCTACTGGAAATGGGCACCTAACGTTCCAAGACATGGTCCCAAGCACGAGCAACTGGACGAAGCTTTGCTGGCATTAACGATTCCATTTGATTTGGCCGTTATCCAGTGGCGGGTCACCGAATCGAGCGATGACGGAACGCGTGGGCTGATGCTTCCGTATGCCGACCCCCGTGCTTACAGCGATCGACTCAATGACGTGTTTACTCCCGCCGGCTGGAGCCGCAAATACACTGTACAGGCCAGTGCTCCCGTTCAGCGCGCTAAACGGGGCCCGGCTGCGAAGATCTTAGTTACATGCGAAGTGACCATTGCATGCATTGGGACAAACTCCGGCACTGGAGAGGAATGGTCGGACAAAGAGAATGCTCTGACGGCAGCAGAGGCTCAGGCATTTAAACGGGCCCTGTCTTGTTTTGGACTTGGACGCTATCTGTACGACATCGATGGGGAGTGGGTGGAACTGGGCGAGCACCGTTTACCTACGAAGATCCCGAGGCTGCCGCGGTGGGCGACACCGAACGGCTGGCTTGCGGGGTTCCGGGCGAAGCCCAAGCGAAACCGTCACGCTCTCGTTCGGGCCAACGGGCACGCCGGGAATGCCGGCCACACGGGTCCAGCGAAGAACGGCCATCGCCAGAGTCTGGTTGTTGCGATCGAAGCCGCGGAGAGCAAGATTGGTAAGCGTCTCTATCGTGGCTTACTGAAGAATGTTGCCCGGGCATGGAGTCCCCAACAGATCCAAGAGACCGCCATGCTTGAGAAGGTTTTGGCGCAGATGCAGGGCGCGGAACGAGGCATGGTGCGCTTAGAGGCAGCCCAAGAAAGACTCGCCCCGGAAACCATCCAGAGAGTCATCGTCTCGTTGAATACGCCCCCAGCGAAGGTTGAAGATCTTCATGCTCTGCACACTTTGGTGGTCGCTCTTGAAAAAGAAGTCGACGCGCAGACGCAGCCATAGGTCCCTAGCGACTAGAAAAAAACCTTTGGAAGAACTTGCAGAAGGAGGATTGAGAATGACGAACATCGAACGGACAAACTCCGAACCCTTATCTTCCGGAGAGGCCCAAGCCAAAGCTGCCATCCTCGCGGAATGTGAGAAGCTGGCCGCGGCGGGCGTGACCTTCGTTGCGGTTCACTTCGACGGTTATGGCGATTTTCCTCGCTGAACGCATCTACGTTCCGGTTCGCTACCTCGGAGAACAGCACGTAAAAGAAGACCTCGGACGGATTCCAACTGTCCAGCAATGGCTGGCGCCGATTAGCCCGAGCGTTGGATATACGGCCAGCGTATGCGATAGGTGACTCGTTTCACTGACAGGTCAAAGGATCACTTCCCCCAGATCCCTCGGGCAGTTCGCTTGAGCTGAGCTAAAGCCAAATCTGTCCTTCCCAATCCCATCAAAAATGAGGATGGTCATGAGAATTCGTGTGACCACGAGGGCCGACTTGTTTGAGGAACGGAAACAACAACACATCGCGCGCGGTTACCGAATTGAAGATGAGCGCCCGATCCCTGTGAACGGTTTCTGCTCGTTCATCGCCGTGAGCGAGATATCCGATTCCGATGGAATTAGCGACTTCGTGGCGCGGGCGCTCAACGGGGTGGC
>JBEKWW010000028.1:0-63642 GCA_049512655.1 Candidatus Sulfotelmatobacter sp.
GCCACATCGGATCGGCACCCGGCCGGTGTTCGTGCCTGCGATGGCGTGACCACCTGATGACACTTTGACGCAAGAGCCAAAGGGATGACACTGCCGCCCTTTCTGATGTACCGTTCCCCCACAAAGTTGGTAACGGAATTGATAGTTTTGGGAGCGCACGCGAGGCTTAAAGCTGGGCTTCCGGAAAAACTGGTCCTGTAATGCGGGTCGCCGCGATTACGAAAGCGGGGTACTTCAGGGGACCGGCAATCTTGCGGTCGTCATGCGCACCATGGGGTACGGGAGCCCGTCAACCGCAATGAAGTATCAACATCTCGAACTTGAGCAGGTTGACGCGTCTTGAACGGGACAAATAGCAACTTATAATCTGGAACGGGGATGAATGGCGCATTCTACGGCACATCAACTAAACAGTACACTCGGTAAGTGATGATTTAATTGGTGGGCAGTGCAGGACTCGAACCTGCGACCTCCTGCTTGTAAGGCAGGCGCTCTAACCAGCTGAGCTAACCGCCCCGGCGCGTGAACCGTAACCTCGGCCATCCGGTTCAGTGATTCTACGGCCCGATGCACGTGTGTGTCGAGCATGATGCGACTCGAACGGTAGCCCGTTCGATGCTCTCCGTTAGCTTTCTACTCCCGCTACATGCTTTTTGAAGACGGCTTGGCCTTGGCCAGGTTCTTCGCGCCATCGAGGTGCTTCTGGAGTGTCGGTAGCGTCTGGTTCGCGTAAGCCTTCACATCAGCGCTTTGCGCATCGGCCGCCTCTTTGGTGTACACCTGGATTGCCTTGGTGTGCCCCGCAATCATTTCCTGAATGTAGCGATGATCGAAGGCGGCACCCTTCAGATTCTTGAACGGAGCAATCATTTTGTCGTGGGCTGCGTCGAGACCTTTCGGAATATCGAGATTGTCCTTGCCACCGAGCACGCCCAGTTGCGTGTAGTCGTCGGTGTGATCGGTAACCAGCATCTGAGCGTAGTCTTTAACACCTTGAGAAGAGCTTTGGGTAGCGGCCAACTGTCCCAGATTAGCCTCCAGCATGTCGGTTTGTGCGGCGAAATCCACAAACTGTTGGTCGGTCATGGCGGGCCCGGCGCCTTGCGCAAATGACAGAACGCAACCCAGAGCAACGCAGCAAACGGCTGAAACCATCGTTTTCATCTTGTCTTCCTCGTTCGAAAAGGTTCGTGCAGCTACGATGCCCGAGACGCGGACAAGGTTTTCTGCTTCGTCAGCCTGCTTCGCCGGCCTACTTCGCCGATGCCTGGGCATTGCGGCACGGTCGGGCGCCGCCCTGCTAGACTGACGCCGTGCGCAGCTTGATCGTCAATGCCGATGATTTCGGCTTCACCCAGGGCGTGAATCGCGCCGTCATCCAGGCACACACCGAAGGCATCGTAACCTCGACTACCTTGATGGCCACGGGACCCGCATTCGAGGATGCTGTGCGTCTCGCCCGGCAAACTCCCTCGCTCAGCGTCGGCTGCCATGTTGTGTTAATCGACGGCGAGCCGGTTCTCGATCTCGCTCAGCTTCCCACCATTACAACGGAAAAAGCTAACGGGGAAAACTCCGCAATAACTCAAAATCGGAGCGCTCGTTTTCGCGACGGGCTAGCCTCTTTTGCAGTTCGCGCGTTCCTGGGGCGCATAAGCATGGAGGAGATTGAGGCCGAAACTACCGCGCAGATCCGCAAAATTCAGGCCGCGGGCATCCACGTATCCCACGTCGATTCTCATAAGCACACGCATCTGTTTCCCGCTGTAATGCGGCCAGTGATGCGTGCCGCTCAGGCTTGCGGCGTTCAGGCGATCCGGAATCCCTTTGGCCCTCGCAAACCGCTCAAGTCAGCTCAACTCCTTGCCCGCCCGAGTCTCTGGACGCGCTATGCGGAGGTTCGGATCTTGCGCACTCTCTCCGGTAAATTTCGCGGGGCCGCAGAACGCATGTCTTTGGCGACCCCAGATGGCACGTTAGGCGTAGAAGTGACTGGCACGCTGGATCACACGTTGTTCCGCGCCATCGCCGAGATTATTCCAGAGGGCACGTGGGAATTTGTTTGTCATCCCGGCTACAATGACGCGGATCTGCAACGTGCGCGCACCCGGCTGCGAGAGTCGCGGGAGACCGAACTGGCGGTTCTCACCATGCCCGAAGCGCGCACATTGCTGGCGCGGCAAGGCATCTCGCTAATTTCTTATCGCGACCTAATCTCGCGATAGGTTTAGCACGGGCTTGCAGATCATTGTGCCCATCCGTATATTGGATCGGCGTTACTTCGGTACTCTTACCCTGGATCTAGCCAGCGCTATGATTGGGCTAGAGCAGGTTCAGTAATTTCTATTCGGAGGTCCTTATTATTCCCGCCGCCGGTGCAGCACCGCGTGCCACGTTGGAACTCCGCCTACGCGTGTGGGGGATGGGCGCAAACAACCAGCCCTTCCATCAGAACGCCACCGCTCAGAATGTCAGCGCCACTGGAGCTTGCATCAACGGCATTGAGCAGGGATTAAAGGTAGGGGACGTCATCGGCGTCCAATACGAAACCAAAAAAGCTCGCTGCAAAGTGATCTGGGTGTTGGAAGCAGGTGGCCTAAAGAAAATTCAAATTGGCGTGCAGCTGGTTGCCGAGCAGGAATGCCCTTGGCTCTCTCAGTTACCGATTGAAGTGCGCTCCAATGTCCGCGCCACTACGGCCGATAACCGGCGCAGATATCAGCGCCACAAAATTGCATTTCCTCTCGAATTTCGCGATGAGCGTGTCAACACCCCGATGCGCGTAAATGCCACCGACATCAGCGGCAATGGCTGTTATGTTGAGACCGTGATGCCGCTGGCGGTCAATACGGTGTTGCGATTGGAGTTTTGGATCGATCAGGAGCGAATCTCAGCCACGGCCACCGTGTGCACGCGCGATCCCGGCGTCGGCATGGGCATAGAATTCTCCGGCATCACCGAAGAAACCAAGCGAAAGTTTCAAAACCACCTCGACAAGATGGACCCCGGCCTCATGGTGGGAGACCGCACCGCCACGGAATAACTGTCTGCACAGGATTCGCGGCCATCGTTATCACCAGTCACCATCAGCAGACGCCAGTCGACAAATAGGAAATCAGCACTCGCCAATTTATCTGTAACAGCCGCCGTCCGCCATAGAATCTGCATCCTACAGTCTTTCTAACCATCGAATTACAGAACCTAACTACAGCAGCTGCTTGCAGAACTTGGAGAGGAGTGGGCTCGCGAAATGAAGATCGGGATCACATGCTATCCCACATACGGCGGTAGCGGAGTGGTGGCTACCGAACTCGGACTTGAACTCGCCCAGCGCGGCCACGAAATCCACTTCATTTCGTATGCCCAGCCTATCCGTCTTCGTGGCGAAGAACCGAATATTCATTATCACGAAGTTGAAGTCTCGCGCTATCCGCTGTTCGATTATCCGCCTTACGATCTTGCCCTGGCTACGCGTATGGCCGAAGTCGCGCAGTTGTATGATCTCGATCTTCTGCATGTTCACTACGCCATCCCCCACTCGGTAAGCGCGCTGCTGGCGCGGCAAATGCTGTCCGACAGCCCGCGGGGCCGGCGGCTGCCTTTTGTTACGACGCTGCACGGCACGGACATCACTCTTGTCGGCTTGGACCGGTCTTACCTGCCGATTACCCGCTACTCGATCAATCAGAGCGATGGCGTGACTGCTATCTCCAATTACTTGCGCGATCGCACGTTGCGGGTCTTCGACGTCAAGACGGAAATTGAAGTCATCTATAACTCGGTGAACTGCGACGTGTATTGCCGGTGCAAAGATGCCGCCGAGCGACGCGCCGAGTACGCGCCTGACGGACAAAAGTTGCTGGTGCACCTTTCAAATTTCCGCCCCGTAAAGCGCGTCACGGACGTGATCGAGATCTTCGATCGCGTACGCAAGAAAGTACCTTCGAAGCTGCTGCTCATCGGCGATGGCCCGGACCGCTCCGTAGCCGAATGGCTGACGGTTCAGAAAGGCATTCACGAAGATGTGCTTTTTCTCGGCAAACAAGATCAGGTGGAAGAAAAACTGGGCATCGCTGACATTCTGCTGATGCCGAGCGAACTGGAATCCTTCGGCCTGGCCGCGCTGGAGGCCATGGCATGTGAATGCGTGCCGATTGCGACCCGGACCGGCGGAGTACCCGAGGTCATCGAACACGGCGTCAGCGGCTATCTCGCCGATGTGGGCGATGTAGACACCATGGCCCGCTATGCGATCGACCTGCTGAACGACGAAAGCGCTCTGCGCGAGATGGGTAAAGCGGCTCGCGCCGTAGCGAAAGCTCGATTTTGCTCGAGCAAAATCGTTCCTGAATATGAACGCTTCTACCGGCGGATCGTGGAGCGTTCCTCATAAAAACCTTCGGGAACTCCGCCTTCTGTCTGTAACAACGGCAGTCGAATCCGCACCAGCGTTCCCTTCCCGGCCTGGCTGTCGATGGTCATGCGCGCGCTGTCTCCATACAAGACTTGAAGCCGCTCCGACACATTCGCCATTCCGATTCCGGCGCCTCGATCTGAGTCAGACTTAGGCTGGTGATTCGTTCGTATTCCCACCCCATCGTCTTCCACTTCAATGACTAACCCGGAGTCCGACAACCGGCTGCGCAAGTGGATGCTCCCGCCCTCCACCTTGGAGGCGAGTCCATGCTTAATCGAATTCTCCACTAGCGGCTGCAAGAGCATGCTGGGAACCATCATATCGAGCGAGTCGGGCGCGAGTTCTTTGACCACGCGCAGCTTGTCTTTACCAAAGCGAACCACCTCAATATCCAGATAGTTGTCGATGAATTCCACCTCCTCGCGCAAGGGCACGAACGAATCGGTGCTGTTGAGCAGCCTCCGCAGAATGGTCGCGAGCTTTGAAATCATCTCCCGCGCCGTATCCGGGTCGAAGCGCACCAGGGACGAAATTGAGTTGAGCGTATTGAAAAGAAAATGCGGATTAATTTGATTTTGCAACGCCTCCATGCGGGCGTGCAGCAGCAAGCGCTCCTGCTCCTCAAGTTTGATTTGAATGCGCACGCTGTTGAATATTTTCAGCTCGATCCCGATGGCGATGGCGGACGCCGCATAAATGGCAACCTCAATCCAGGGGTTGCTACTGTCCATGCTGAAAATGGAACCCGGAAAAGACCGCGCCATTTGGGTTTGCACAAAGCGCAAACCAATGATCGTAGTGAAAAACATGATCTGCCAATCGAACAGGCGCGGCGTTGGCAGGTTGCGGCGAATCAAGCGGTAGATGCTGAGATCAATAAACGGAGAGAACGACCAGATATCGCCCTTATCCAGCGCCATGGTACGCAGTTGTCCAGCCATAAGCCCGCACAGCACGGCGAAAGGCAAGGTCGCCCACTCCCCATGCAGCAGGGAGGGAGTGGCCAGTAGTATGCCGCCAAACACCCCAGCCCAGCGCCCACCAATCGCTCCCAGCAAGAGCGCGGTTTCGAAGGTTAAATCTCCGGCGACAAAACTCCTGGCCGAGAAGCGAATCCCCACCCCACCCATGATCGGCAGGCAGAACCAGAATGCGAGATAAATTTTCTGGCGTAGCGAGCGCTCTTCCCGAAAAAGCAGAGACTTAAACGCGACCGAACGCACCAGACTGCTGGACACAGCCGCAGCCACGCCCAGCTTCACCAGAAGATTGACCCAAATGAGACGCGGTTCCATGAAATGGGATGACTATGCCCGTGAAAGAAATGTAGCACGGGGAGACTGGATGAATTGGAAGATCGCACCGTCAGAAAATTGCGTTTCAGAATGCGCGAATTTTTTCTTTACCGGTGAGTTCTTCTGTGCAGTTCCAGGGAGGCGAGATCCGGATCCATAAAAATTCCTGATCGAACCTGCAAAATCTCTGGAATGAACCAGTTGCGGAACCCTTGATCTGGATTGATCTGGCTAAAATATTGCATGCATTCGGCTTATCGGCAAAATATTCAGGAACAAATACTTAGCGGCAATGAATCTCATGAATATCTGTCAGTTTAGTTTTCAAAGAGCGGGTGAAGATTTAGATCGATGATGGAACAGGTCCTGACCTGTGCGCAAGGTCAGATATCACATGACAGTGACAGCAGATTCCTCCTGTCTCGCTACACTCAAGCGTCGGATGACAATGGGGGACACTCGCGCAGCAGCCCGTCACTATTTCTCGATAAAGCTACGTAGATCTGCTCCTGTCATTTCCTTTGGCTCGTCCAGCCCGAGCATGCCCAGCATGGTGGGAGAAATATCGCGCAACGATCCATTGGATTTCAGAGTGAACCGCTTGGCGTCCTCGGCGATCACGATGAACGGCACCGGGTTGGTGGTGTGCGCGGTGTGCGGTCCGCCGGTAACGGGATCGATCAGCATTTCGGCATTGCCGTGGTCTGCGGTAATAAGAATGGCGCCGCCTTTGGCGCGCACCGCTTTTTCTATCCGGCTCAGGCACGCGTCCACGGTTTCAACCGCCTTGATCGTGGGCTCGATTTTGCCGGAATGGCCGACCATGTCGGCGTTGGCGAAGTTCACGATGACCACGTCGAATGTGCCGTCCTCCGCGGCTTTCACCACGGCATCGGCGATTCCGGAGGCGCTCATCTCCGGCTTCAGATCATAGGTGGCAACTTTTGGCGATTGCACCATCACGCGTTCTTCGCCGGGAAATGGCTGCTCGACACCGCCATTGAAGAAGTAAGTGACGTGAGCGTACTTCTCGGTCTCCGCTACTCGCAAGTTGCGCAGGTTCAGTCCACCCATAACATTGGCCAGGATGTTCGCCATCGATTCCGGCGGAATCACCACGGGCAGACTGAAGTTTTTGTCGTACTGCGTCATGCAAACATAGTGCAAATTTTTCGGAACGCGGTCGCGAGGGATTGTCACGTCGAGATCGGCCGCGCCCGGAAGATCGCTGCCGCCTTGCGCATTGAGTCCGCTGTTGCGCGCCAGCGCGCGGGTGATCTCGCGGACGCGATCGGCGCGGAAGTTGAAACAGATGCAGGCGTCTTCGTCGCGAATGGTCGCCAGCGCTTGCCCGCTTCTATCAGTACAAACAAATGGCACGACAAACTCATCGGTCACGCCCTTGTTGTAGGAATCTTTCATGCCTTGAACCGGGTCGGCGTATCTCCCGCCTTCGGCATCGGAAAACACCATGGCGTTATAGGCTTTGGCTATCCGCTCCCAGCGGCGGTCACGGTCCATGGCGTAGTAGCGGCCATTCACCGTGGCAATTTGGCCGGAGTTGTACTCGCGCATTTTCTGCTGAAGTTGTTCGAGATAGCCCGCGCCATTTGTGGGCAGCGTGTCGCGGCCGTCCATAAAAGCGTGCACGAAGACACGGTCCACGCCGTTTTCCCTGGCCATTTTCAGCAGCGCATAAAGATGCGCCTGCTGCGAGTGCACTCCACCGTCGGAGAGCAGCCCGAACAGATGCAGCCGACGCTCGCCAACACGGGCGTGCTTCATCGCGGAAAGAAGCACGGGATGCGAAAAGAATTCTCCATTCCTGATCATCAGATCGATGCGGGTGATATCCATGTGAACGATGCGGCCGGCGCCAATGTTGAGATGCCCGACTTCGCTATTGCCCATCTGCCCTTCGGGCAAACCTACAAACGGCCCACTGGTATGAATCAGCGTGTTGGGATACTCGCGCAGCAGGCGGTCATAGGTCGGCTTGCGGGCGAGTGCAATGGCATTAGCTTTGGTTTCGGCGCGGTATCCCCAGCCGTCGAGGATGATGAGAACGAGTGGTTTGGGTCGAGGCATAAATGCGGCTTCCGGCTCCTGGCTTTCAAGTTCTTATTTAGTATCGAGGACGATTTTCCGCTGTGGGACTAGCAGCTTTTCCTAGTGCCAGATGAGAGTGATACATCCCCTCTGACCTGATGAAATCATCATAGTTCAGAAGCCGCGCCTGCGCTGCCCTGACATTCTGAAGGAGAACAACTGTGGGTTTGTCATTCGGGAATCTGCTGCAACTCGCTCACTCGGCAGGAGCGGGGGGTGGGCCGTCCAGTCCAGTCCTGGACGGCCCGGTAACTCTGAATTCTGCTAGTTCGCGAGCGGACTCAAAGCCTGGCAGGCCGCGTAACTGGCAACCAGAGTAATCGTGCCGGCGGCCTGAGTCCGAACCACTCCGTCGTCCGTTGCGCAATACGCCTTGGTGCCGGAGGTCGAGCCGAGCGGAGTTGCTGTGGTATAGAAAATGGCGGGCGAGGTCGCCGTAGCCGCGGTAGGCGTGGCGGCAAACTTGTAACCGCTCTTGCCGTTGCCCCCAGGACCGTTGTTCGACAGGTTGTTGTCAATCAGGCAGGCCGTAGTGGTGCTGGGAACGCAAGCCGCACCCGTTGCACCTCCCAGGGCTACCAGGCTGGTATAGCCGATGGTGGGATAGGCCGCGAAGTAACCTACCTCGCCGGTGACGATAGTGCGCTCGCCGGCCGCTGCGGACGAATCGTTGGCCGCCATCTTAGCCCGCATTAGGTTAGGAATCGCGATCGCGGCGATGATCAAAATGATCGCCACCACAATCAACAACTCAATCAGTGAGAAACCTTTCTGTTGCTTTCGCATTTGAGCCCCCTTAAAGTCGCTAATTAAGTTATAAAAACTTGTAAAGAAGTCATAATGATTGCATATTTGTCTCCACTTGCCTATAGACAGAGCTGACGCTCCCATTTCTTGTAACTTATTTGTTTTCAATAATCTATCGGAAGCGCTGGAATTTGCTTGTGCATGCCCGGGGACCGATGCAGCGAAACTGTCACGCATAGTGACAATTCCTGTTACTCCGCGAACACTGGTCGAAGAAAAACCGGTCCGCCGGGAAAGGGTGGCGGCCTGGCAAGGGACGCAGAACTCCTGCTTCTTTCTATCGACATGAAGGTGCTTAGGCTTTTACCGCTATACTCAGAGCGACGAGGTCCATCATGCCCATTAACGAATTTCTTTTGCCCGAATTCGATGCAGAAATGAAGAAGACACGCACGACGCTGGAGCGCGTGCCTACCGACAAGAAAGACTTTGCGCCTCATACCAAATCCATGCCGCTGGGCAAGTTGGCTCCGCATGTAGCGCAGCTCGCAGGGTTTGGTTTGACGATTTTAACCACGCCCGAACTGGATTTTTCCAAAGGCAGCTACAAGCCGCTGCCGCTCGAATCCTCGGCGCAACTGGTACAGGCTTTCGACGAAGGCGCAGCCAAGGTTCGCGCCGCCCTGCAATCGACTAAGGACGAGGCCTGGGCGGAACCTTGGAAGCTAAGCTTTCAAGGCAAAACGATTTTCGAAGGAACGCGCTTCCTGGCCTACCGGGAAATGTTTCTGAATCACGTAATACATCACCGCGCACAGCTTGGCGTGTATCTGAGGTTGAACGATAAGCCGGTGCCCGCGACTTACGGACCGAGTGCGGATGACACGCTGGGGTTTTGAGCGGTCACCAGACGACTTGAATCGGATAATGCTTGAACCATGGGTCCGCAGTGATCACTGGCAGATTCTCCTCCAAACTCTGGGCGATCAGCATTCGGTCGAACGGATCGCGATGATGCGTGGGGAGCCGATCGAGAGCGAGCAAATGATCAATGCTGATGGGGAGAGTCTTAATCCTGTTCTCCGCCAATCTGCTGATCAGGTATGGACCGGCGGGCCGAGGGAGATTCAACTTGCCCGACTGTACCTTGATGAGAATTTCCCAGAAGCTGGCAATGCTGAGCGAAAGTTCGGAGCTTCCGGTAAAAATATCGCGGGCGTGACGCGACATCCTCTCATCCCCGGCCAGCGCCCATAGGAATGCGTGCGTGTCGAGGAGCGCCTTCATTTCGGTAGAAGGGGCCCGTTATAGAACAGGTCCTCAAGGTCGGGATCGGGATCATTGAAATCGTCCGGAACTGTGAAGTCACCTTTTGCGCTCCCGAACACCCGATTCCTGGGCGTCTTGTTCAGAGGCACTAACTTAGCGACTGGAGTTCCCGCCTTCGCGATAATAACCTCTTCTCCCAAGGCGACTCGTTCTAGCAAGCGGGAAAAGTGGGTCTTGGCCTCATGAATATTGACTTCCATACTGCAACTATAGACTAAGTCACGGACTAAGTCAATACGGCGCGGCTAGTCTTTACGCCCTGTGACACCCATATTTCCGCCTCGACCGCGCTCGCGCTGGTTTACGGGTCGAAGCGTGTAACGGCCGGTTAACAGTAGTCAGCGCGACAGGCGAGATTAGATATGATCGACGGCCTAAAATCTCGCTCTGTATGCTCGGCAAACGGTTTCATACCGACGATGCTCAGACGAAGTCCCACCTCTTTACCGTGTTCCAGAATCCGAGCCGCATACCAATCTGAATCCATGCACACGATCCCCGCCGGGGACTCCCGGGTGGAGTCGTTGGTTTTTAAAACTTTTTTCGGATCTGGCGGCCCGACTGAAGTCCTACCCTTCCCGAGTCACATGTGCGAGCAGGTTAGTGATCGCTTCGACACGGCTGAAGCTTACTTGCCGTAATTCAACGCCTTCAACCCCAGGAATCTCGCTCCCTCCCCCAACTCCTCCTGAATCCGCAGCAACTGGTTGTACTTGGCGATTCGATCCGTACGCGACGCCGACCCAGTCTTGATCTGTCCGGCGCCTGTGGCAACAGCAAGGTCTGCGATGAATGTATCTTCGGTTTCGCCGGAGCGGTGCGAGATTACGCTGGTATAGCCGTTACGCCGGGCGAGGTCGATGGCGTCGAAGGTTTCACTGACGCTGCCGATCTGGTTGACTTTGATCAGAATCGAATTTCCGACTCCCTTATCGATGCCCTTCTGCAGGAATTCGATGTTGGTGACGAAGATGTCGTCGCCGACGAGTTGGATTTTTCCGCCAAGTTCTTTGGTCAGATTCTGCCAGCCATCCCAATCGTTTTCGGCCAGGCCGTCTTCCAACGAGACGATTGGGTAGTCCTTCGCCCACTTCGCCCAGAACTTCACCATCTCGTCCGAACTCTTGGCCGATTTGTCGGATTTCTTGAAGATGTATTTGCCATCCTGATAAAACTCGCTCGATGCGGGATCGAGCGCGATGGCGATTTCTTTTCCCGGCTTGTAACCCGCTTGTTGAATGGCTTCGAGCACAACTTCAATGGCTTCGACATTCGATTTGACCGAAGGCGCGAATCCGCCTTCGTCGCCGACCGCGGTGTTGTAGCCGCGCTTTTTCAGCACGCCTTTCAGCGTGTGGAACACCTCTACGCCCCAGCGCAGCGCCTCTGAAAACGAAGGCGCGCCCACGGGCATCACCATAAATTCCTGAAAGTCGACGTTGTTATCGGCGTGCGCTCCGCCATTCAGGATGTTCATCATGGGCGTAGGCAGCGTGTTCGCACCCGCCCCGCCCAGATAGCGATAGAGCGGCACATCCAGCGAGAGCGCTGAAGCTCGCGCGGCCGCCATGGAGACGGCAAGAATCGCGTTGGCGCCGAGACGGCCCTTGGTTTCCGTGCCGTCGAGTTCGATCATTTTGCAATCAAGCCCGCGCTGATCGAAAGCGTCATAGCCGGCCAGAGCCTGGGCGATCTCTCCGTTGACGTTGTCGACAGCTTTTCGCACGCCCTTGCCAAGAAAGCGCGCTTTGTCGCCATCGCGCAGTTCAACCGCCTCGTGCTCGCCGGTCGATGCGCCGCTGGGAACAATAGCTCGGCCCATCGAGCCATCGACCAGAAAAACTTCCGCTTCCACTGTAGGATTGCCGCGTGAATCCAGAACTTCCCGTGCATGAATGGCTAAGATATTTGACATAGACAAACTCTTTCCTCGAATGAGTAATTTCGAATTAGTAATTAGGACAGCGTACCGGTCGTCTGGCGGAATGCTTGCGCCGGGTCGACCTGTGTGGAACAAAATGCTGGTGTGCAACTTTCGATTATAGCGGATCGGAATTTTCTGTTGTATTCAGTCGCATGCTAGAGAATCACTCAGCTGCGGCTGCCCTCAATTATTTGCCTGCAACCTCATAAAAATTTATCGTACACTTCGCATGTCCCGGCTAATTGCGTCTGGCGTCACAGATCACGTTCAAGGAAAGCCTACGCGCAGTGGAGGGCGGAGAGGGCGGCCTAAACATGAAAACCTTGCCTCTGGATATTTTCATTGGAAGTGCAATGTTGCTGTTTGGAACCTCGAACATGCTTCCTAATGCTGATCCTGCAATGAATGCCCCGATAAGGCGGTTGATCATGCAGGTCTTAGTTTCTCTGGCCGTCTTGGCTGCGTCTCTCTTTATAATTCTGGCACACCGATTCGAGCCAGACTGGGCTTACAGTTCTATGGGAATGGTCGTCGGTTATTGGTTGAAATCAAGGTAGCCCACGCCCCACATGCGGCTTCAAATCTTCCAACGCAGATTGCCGAACCCTTGTCTTTGCTGGTTCGCGGGCAACTCCGGATGTTGTTCGGAACATCCGTCTCATCTAGAGTCGAAGCAAGAGTTCCCGAGTAACCTCGAAACATCTGTGGAGGCGCGATGAAGAAACGGATAATTTTATCTTGTATTTTGCTGCTGGCAGGTTCATGTGCAACGACGATCGCGATTGCGCAAACCAGTGCGCCAGTCCCAGCCGGCACAGCCCTGATGGTCAAGCTTGAAACTACTCTCGCCACTTTCAGCAACAAGGCCGGCGATCCTTTCCACGGCCAGCTCGCCCAGCCGGTGGTGCTCGACGGCAAAACTGTGATCCCGGCGGGGGCAACCGTGGAAGGCCGCGTGACCAAGGTGGACGAACCGCGGCGCATCGCCGGCAAACCGACAATCGGAATCCTGCCCGAGGCCCTCGTTCTGCCAAGCGGCGAGAGGTTTTTTCTGGATGCCACGCTGGTCGACACCAACTTTGGCCACGGATCCGACGTAAACGAAGAGGGCCAGTTCAAGGGCTCCGGCCACGACCGTCACGATCAGGAAGAAGCTGGCGGCGGGACCTTGGGCGGAATGCTGATCGGCGGCCTGATTGGCGGACCTCCGGGAATTCTGATTGGCGGAGCGGTTGGCGCAGGTTCGACTGGCGCGCACTGGCTCAGCAAACATCGTTCGGCTACGTTACCGGCAGGCACAACGCTGACCATCGAATTGAACCGGCCGCTGGCGATGACGCCAACAGTGGCGAGCGCGGGCCAGTAAGCGCGTCGATATTTCTATAGTTCTACGTGTGGAGCCGGGCCGGAGGAGTCCGGCTTTGTTATTGGGCTTAGACGGGAGTGTTGAGTTATCCCGCCGCCAGCTCCCACTCGCTTAGCAACTGCAATTCGATCCAACCCTCCATCGGCAATGCATCGACCGGCAAGCGATTCTGCCAAAGGCTAAAGCGAAGTTTTAAACAGTCGCTGGGCGGGATCGCCGGAGCGCCAACGCTCGCCCCTAATTCATTTCCTGAAACCGGTTTCGCCAGCAGCCAGCCTAGCGGCAGGCGAAACTCAAAGTTTTTCAGCAGCGCCAGCCTGGCGATCGCTTCGCTCTTACTGGAAGAAGAAGAAGGAGAAAGAGAAGAAGAGGAAGAAGCACCAGTTTTCTCCGCCCCATCCACTGTCCACCCGGTGAGCTTGCGATCCCGCACTTTAGCGTCGAGCCGCAAGATTTTTCGCGCGCGGTCCCCACCATTGGCCCATGATTCCAGGTTGACCACCAAATCAAAATCCATTTCCGGAACAGCCCCGGCAAAATCCAGCCGCCCGTACACATATTCGCTGTCAATTCCCGCATACACGGAATCCAGCAAAAACTGCTTTCCATGCATCGCTCCCGCGCGCTGATCGGCGGTAAAAATGGCCGCTCCCATCCATTCAAAATAGCGGACCTTATCGCCCGTAATCCTGGGATGGATGTAAGCTGTTTGCGGAGTGAATGCCGGGCGCACTTCGCCGGCCGTAATCGGCTGGCTTAAATAATCCGGAGGCGTTGCACCCAGAGCCTGGTAAATGTTCGACAAGTGCTTGCGGTAAAGCTCGTCAAAATCACGGTCGTTGGCCGAGTGGTGCTCAGGACCGTACCACCAGTTCCAATCGCTGCCCTCCGCAATCAAGAGTTCCTCATAGGCCAATTCCTGTTGCGCCTTGGTGGCTCGCGCCGCATTCTGCGCATAGAATTCGCGTGCATGATGCAGATAATCCCACGCCCGATTGTCCTCGGGAGCGCCGATCCAGACATTGAAGTTGGCGTTAATCCATGAGCCCGGCACCAGCGATTTCAATGGCAAGATATTTCGCGTGCGGGAGATCGCCTCCGAAACCGTCACTGCTTCGAGCCCCGACTCGCGCTGCAATGCATCATAGAAGCGCCGCAGAAATTCGCGGCCGGACTTGGGATAGTATTCCCAGGCATTCTCGCCATCCAGAATCACCGATACCACGGCGTCTTTGCCTTGCGCCAACACCGGCTGAGCCGCCTCTTTGATGTTGCCCAGGAGATGTCCCGCGGCCTCGCGCGGATCCATTCCGGAATAAACGAAGCCGATCAAGTCAGAGATGGTATGGTCGCGAAAGACCAAATGCATTTCCGCGGCGCCATGTTCATAGCGGTGAACGTTATAAAGGCGCTCGGCGAGATGCGCAGGCAAGCGGCCATTTCCGTCGCGCTGAAAAAATACTCCGGTGCTTCGTCCCAGCACTCCTTCGTCGGTGGCCATCCACTTGATGCCCAGGCTGTGCGCAATCGCCAGCGTTTCTTCCGAGACGCTCCCTTCCGAAGGCCATATTCCTTGCGGCCTTACCCCGAAAACCCGTTGCTGAAGATCGAGCGCCCGCACCAGTTGCTCGCGAGCATCCTGGGGATGTCGAAAACGATTCTGCGGCAAGGGTAAGCCGGGCGATGAGGCCGCTCCCGCATTGGTATCGCAGACCAGAGGGAGTATCGGGTGATAGAACGGAGTCGCCGAAATCTCGATCGATCCTTTCTTCGCCGCCTCGGCGTGGGCCGGAAGAACCTTGGCCAATAATTCACGCTCGTACGCGATCACGAAGCTTTGATCTTCGAGGGAATAATCGCGCTCTTTGCGAATGAGCGCCACAACATCTTTTTCGTCCAGAAAAAACTCGTCGAACCATGCAATCTGCGAGAGCACTTGCAGGTCAGTAAAGTCACGAGTCAGAAAATACTTCTCCGCCTTTTCCGGCGAAAACGAATGCTCGCGAAATCGCTCCCATAACTCGCGATAGCGCGGGTACCGCCCAATCACATTCGCTGGATTCGCCTGAAAAAGATACTGCAGCACGAAAAGCCGCTCTTGATGGGACAAATCGGCAGCCGGCTTAGCCGCCACCTTGAGAAAGGGATCTTGCGCGGTGCCATCCACGTAGTCCTGGATTTGAGTAATCAGCGAGGGCACGAGATTGAAATTCTGGTGAACCTGGGGAAACTCATCCAGCAGCTTCACCATTCCGTAATAATCTTTGAGAGCGTGCAGCCGCACCCACGGGAGACGGTACTCCCCTGTAACCAGGTCTTTATAAAATGGCTGGTGCTGGTGCCAGAGTAGGATCAGACGCAAAGCAGGCATGGCAGAACAGTCAGTCTAGCACGGAGATCCGGATGGAATGCGCACGGAAGAGCGCATTCGAAAGTGTTCCCTCTTTGTCATCGCATCGTCGGAAGACACGCGCCCACGTGGAATCTCACCTTACCTGCCCCGACCCGACAATCTCATACTTCGAGGATGTCAACTCCACCAGCGCAAACGGTCCGCGGCAATGTAGCTTCTGCGTGCTGATCCCCATTTCCGCTCCAAAGCCAAACTCGCCACCGTCAGTGAAGCGAGTCGAAGCATTCCAATAAACCGCGGCTGAATCCACTCCGCGCAGAAACCTGCGGGCGTTCGCCTCGTCGCTGGTCACAATGGAATCGGAATGTTGGGTGGAATAGCGATTGATATGGGCGATGGCATCGTCCACATTCGCGACTACGCCAATCGCCATACACAACCGCGAATATTCTTCATGCCAATCCTGCTCAACCGCCGGAGAAATGCTCAAGCCGGATGCAAGAGCGCGAACCTTTTCATCTCCACGGATTTCCACTTCGGCCTCAATCAACTTCTTCGCAATTCGCGGAACGTAATCGGCTGCGATGTCTCGATGAACCAGCAATTTCTCGGCCGCATTGCAAACCGAAGGCCGCTGGGTCTTGGCATTGATCACGATTCGGTCCGCCATGTCGAGGTCGGCGGATCTATCGACAAAAATGTGGCAGTTGCCCGCTCCAGTTTCAATCACCGGCACCATTGAATTCTCGGTAACAAATGAGATCAACCCCGGTCCGCCACGCGGAATGATCACGTCCACCAATCCACGGGCCTTGATGAGTTCCTCCACGGAGTCGCGTGCGCTCGAATCCAGCAGCTCGATTGCGCCCTGCGGCACTCCCGGAACCGCGGTCATAATCTCCACGAGCCGCCGGTTGCTGTTTGCCGCTTCTTTGCCGCCGCGCAGCACAATTGCGTTTCCGGTCTTCAGCGCGAGCGCGGCCGTATCGACAGTTACATTCGGCCGCGATTCGTAAATGATTCCGATCACGCCCAGCGGTACTCGTACCTTGCGAATATGCAGCCCGTTCGGCCGCGTCCACTCCGCCAGCATTTCGCCGACCGGGTCAGGAAGCTTCGCCACCTCGCGCACGCCGCGAGCCATCTCCTCGATTCGTTCCGGCGTCAGCAGCAAGCGGTCGCGCATCGAACCTTGCAGGCCACAGTTCTCCACATCCTGCAAGTTCGCCGCGAGAATGCTTTTGGCCCCTGCCTTGATCGCATCCACAATCGCGACCAACAATGCATTCTTCTCGTCTGTGGGCAGTTGTGCCAGAGTAGCGCTCGCAGTGCGCGCGCGCCGCAGCTTCTCGCGTGTCGAAGTGGAAATCGCAACACTGGTCGGCATCAGTTGCGCCCCGGTTTCTGCGGAGGAAAATAAGTCCCCACCTTGCGCTCCATCGCCAGCTTAATGCCCTGTGGGTGTCTGCCATTGACAATGGCCACATGCACGCCCGCGTCGCTCGCCAGTTTTGCCGCGCGCAGCTTGGAAATCATTCCGCCACGGCCCAGCTTGCCCTTGCCATTGCATTGCGCTTCGAGCGCCGGAGTCAACTTGCGCACCACGCGCACCAGACGCGGCTTTCTGCCTCCGTTCGGCTTGTAAAAACCGTCAACGTCGGTCAGCAACAGCAACCAGTTCGCCTTCACCACAGTCGCCAGCAGAGAGCTCAACTCATCGTTGTCGCCGAAAGCGCCCACCAGTTCACGCACCGAAACGCTGTCGTTTTCATTCACAATCGGCACCACGCCCAGGGAAAGCAACTCAGCCAACGTATTCTGCAAATTGCGATAGCGCACCGGCGAAGTGAAATCGTCGCTGGAAAGCAAAAGCTGCGCGACAACTTTTTTCCCGAAGAAGAGCCGCTCATAGGTGTGCATGAGCTTGCTTTGTCCAACAGCCGCGCAGGCCTGCATTCCCGGTACGTCGCTCGGGCGCTTGCTTAGGCCAAGCCCGGCCATGCCTGCTGCAATCGCGCCCGACGTAACGATCAGATATTCGTTCCGGGTGAGATCGAATTGGTCCACCATGGCGCGCAGCAAACTAGCGTCAATCTCCCCGTCCGGCGCAATCACGCTGGTTCCGACTTTGATGACCACTCTCATGCGTTCAAGGCTTACACTCGGCTTCCACGAGGACAACACTGGAGACAACACTTCTATCCTGCAATTAAAATGGTGTTCTGGCAAGAAAACACTTGCCACTCGCGAATCACATGCCCGTTTCGAACGCTACCAGCCGATTCTCGGATCGCGTAGAAAACTACGTTCTCTATCGTCCGGGATATCCATCGGGAGTGCTGCAAACTCTTAGAACGGAGTGCGGCCTCACGCCGCGCCATGTGATCGCCGATATCGCTTCCGGGACGGGCATTTGGACGCGCCAGTTGCTGGAGAATGGCAATCCAGTTTTCGGGATTGAACCAAACCCTGAAATGCGCGCGGCGGGCGAGCGGCTGCTGGCGGCGTTTCCAAATTTTACCAGCGTCACCGGGACTGCCGAGGCGACGACGCTTCCTGATCGCGGCGTAGACTTTGTCACTGCCGCCCAGGCCGCGCACTGGTTCGATCCTCAACCTTCACGACGCGAATTCGTACGAATCCTAAAGCCCGGCGGATGGCTGGCCCTTCTGTGGAATGAGCGCGTCACCGATTCGACTCAGTTTCTGCGCGATTATGAACAATTATTGCTGACCTATGGCACCGACTATAAAGAAGTTCGCCACGAGCGCACTACGTCTGCGGTGAGTCAATTCTTCGATCCCGCGCCATTTTCAACGCGAGCATTCGATATGCGCCAGGAGTTCGATTACCGCGGGGTTGAAGGCCGTCTTCTCTCATCTTCCTACGCGCCCGGACCGGAACATCCACAGCAAGCACCGATGCTGCGTGAATTACGGCGCATCTTCGACGCCAGCGCGGTTCGGGGCCAGGTTATGTTCGAATATAAAACTAGATTGTTTTTTGGACGACTTGATTAAAAAGTTGTCTGAGCGCTTCGGAGGAGAATGCCCGAGGAAAAGTCGTTTCACATGACGCCCGACGAATTCCGCCGCCACGGCCATGCCATGGTGGATTGGATCGCCGATTACCACTCGAGAATCGAGTCATTCCCCGTACTGTCGCAGGCAAAGCCGGGTCAAATTCAAGCAGCGCTGCCAGCGAATCCTCCCGAGCATGGCGAGGCTTTCGACCAGATTCTGAAAGACATTGATAAGCTGATTCTGCCTGGCATCACCCATTGGCAGTCGCCCAATTTCTTCGCTTATTTCCCTTGCAACGCTTCCGGCCCTGCAATTCTAGGTGATCTTCTCTCTTCTGGCCTCAACGTGCAGGGCATGCTCTGGTCCACCAGTCCGGCATGCACGGAATTGGAAACCCATGTTCTCGACTGGCTGGTCTCGATGCTTGGCTTGCCCGAGAAATTTCTATCTTCCGGCGACGGAGGAGGCGTCATTCAAGACACCGCTTCCAGCGCGGCTCTCTGCGCATTGTTAGCGGCCCGCGAACGCGCGACTAACTACAGCAGCAATCAAGCGGGATGCGACGGACGCATCGTGGCCTACGTTTCTACGCAAACTCATTCGTCGCTGCAAAAAGCTGCCATGATCGCCGGAATCGGCGCGGCCAACCTGCGTCAGATAGAAGTAGATGAGAACTTCGCCATGCGTCCCGACGCGCTGGCTCGGCAAATCGAAGCCGACAAAGCCGGCGGTCTGCTCCCCTGCCTGGTATGCGCCACGGTCGGCACTACCTCATCGAACGCAATGGACCCGATTCCGGAAATCGCTCGCGTAGCAAAACGGCACAACTTATGGCTGCATGTGGACGCGGCTATGTCGGGCACGGCGGCGCTTTGCCCGGAATTCCGCCATCTGCAAAACGGAGTGGAGTTCGCCGACAGCTACGACTTCAACCCGCATAAGTGGATGTTCACCAACTTCGATTGCAGTTGTTTCTGGGTCGCGGATCGAAACGCGCTTATTCGTACTTTGAGCATTCTGCCGGAATATTTGCGCAACCAGGCCACAGAATCGGGCGCGGTGATCGATTATCGCGACTGGCACGTTCAACTCGGCCGCCGTTTTCGTTCCCTGAAGTTATGGTTTGTGATCCGCCACTATGGAGTGGAGGGCCTGCAGCACCACATACGACGCCATGTGCAACTCGCGCAGCAATTCGGGGAGTGGGTCCGCAACGACGACGACTTCGAACTCGCCGCACCCGTGCCCTTGAATCTTGTATGCTTCCGCCACAAAGCGGGCGACGCCGCGAATCAAATCATCATGGATCGCCTAAACCAAAGCGGCGATCTCTTTCTGACACACACCAAGCTGAACGGAAAATTAACCCTGCGCCTCTGCGTGGGCCAGACCAACACCAAAGCAGAACATGTAGAGCGCGCCTGGAAAAGAATTTGTGAGGAAGGCAAAAGCTTAACTCCGGTCGCGTGAGAGTTCTTTACTCTGACTCTTCCTGTTGACGTGTGAATTTCCTCAACTCTTTCAGCTAAAGTTAAAGTATGCGCGCCATCCTTGGCCAACGTCCGCTGCGCTTCGTCTTTGCCGCCAATGTAATCTCGATGCTTGGCAGCGGGATGAACTCCGCCGCAGTGGCCTGGTACATCCTCGAGGTCACGCACTCAGAAATGGCGCTCGGGACATTTGCCGTGCTTCAGACTATTCCGGCAATGCTCATGCTGCCCTTCACCGGCGTGATTATTGACCGTGAAGACCGCCGCCGCTTAGTCATGTGGCTCGATGCCGTCCGCGCCGTGATCATTGTGACTGTCGCCATCCTCGCCTTTCAGCATCGCGTTAAAGTGTGGGAACTCTATCTGATGAACACGCTGGTGGCTGCGGGCTTCTGGATGTTCTGGCCCACGATCACCGCTCTGATTCAGGAGCTCACACCCGAGGGCGAGTTCGTGCACTCGAATACATTTCTGATGGCGGGCGTGCAGGGCGGATGGCTCATCGCCGGCTCCCTCGTCGGATTCATGTATAACCACATCGGCCTTGGGGGCGTGCTGCTCATCGATTTTTCTACGTATGTAGTTTCGTTTTGCTGTTACTTCGCGGTTCGCAGAGGACGCCATGTGGTTCTGCATCCCGAAGAATTGCGCGCCGATATTCTCGCCGCCGAAACGCAACTCCAGCGCTTCTGGCGCGAGATGCGCGAAGGCCTTCATTTTCTCCGCGATCATCGTCCAGTCCTGCTGCTGGGAATCTCCTGGGCATTATTCCTTGGCGCCATGACCATGGGCGTAGTGGTCACCCCGTCGCTGAGCGAGCGCGTTTTTCATGCCGGCGCGGTCGGCTATGGATGGCTCAATGCCGGCTGGGGCACTGGCGCGTTTCTAAGCGCGCTCTATACTCCGGCCCTTATTGCCGGCCTCGGCGGACGGCGCTCCGTGGCCTTCTCCATGGCACTGCTCGCTGCATGCGTGATTTGCGCGCCGGTCTCTCACTGGCTGGTCGTAGCCATCCTTATTTATGGAATCATGGGTTCGGCGCGTGGAGTCGGTGGCATCGCTATGAATACAAACTTGATGGAGATGGTTCCGCAACATCTTATGGGTCGCGTGCAGAATATCTTCTATTTCTGGGGAACGACTTTGCAACTTGTGCTCGCACTCGCCGTTGGCGCGGTTGCGCACAACGTTAGTCTGGTCGCGGCGTTTGCCATCCTGGCGTGCGTGTACGGGCTATCATTCGTTGCCTCCAGTTGGCCAGTAGAAGTTTCAGCCGCGGCGGAAGAAACTGCTGCGTTGAAATGAAAGCAACTTTATGAGCTTGTCAACTTTTACCGTTTGGCGATTTCGTTGTCATCCCGAGCGCGACGTTGGAAGTATTCTCGGCGTCAGCAAGAACCAAGTTCCCTCGCTACGCTCCGGATGACGAGCATCAGGGGCCCGATTGACAAATCATTAATTCCGAATCTATTTTTCTTCGCCTCTGTGACTCTGTGGTAAATCAACGCTCTTCACTGTTATCCTTTCCCATTCCAAGGAGCACTCATGTCTACTGACCTTCAGGGCCGCAACGCAGTTGTCTTCGGAGTCGCCAACAAGCGCTCGATTGCGTGGTCCATCGCCCAGGGACTTCATGCCGCGGGCATGAAGCTCGCCATCACCTACCAGAATGAGCGCCTGGAGCAGGAGGCCAGGGATCTGATTCTCTCGCTGCCCGGCGCCGAAGGCTTCATGTGCGACGTCAGCAAGGACGAGGAAATCGACCGCCTGTTCGCCACGCTCAAAGAGCGTTACGGCAAGCTGCACACGGTGGTGCACTCCGTCGCGTACGCTCCTGCCGACGAACTCAAAGGAGAATTCCTCAATACCACGCGGGAAGGTTTCCGCATCGCCATGGACGTGAGCGTCTACTCTTTGGTCGCCGTGGCCCGCGCCGCCGCGCCGCTCATGGAAGACGGGGGATCGATCCTCACCATGACCTACTACGCTTCCGAGAAAGTCGTGCCACGATATAACGTGATGGCCGTGGCCAAAGCCGGGCTGGAGTGTTCGGTCCGCTATCTCGCCTATGAGTTAGGCAAGAAGAAAATCCGCGTGAACGCAATCTCGGCCGGCCCTGTAAAAACCCTCGCTGCGCGCGGAATCTCTGGATTCGGAGACATGTTGAAAGCTCACGCCGACCACGCCCCGCTCGGCCGCAACGTCGAAATTGCTGAAGTCGGCTCCACCGGAGTCTTTCTCGCCTCCGACGCCAGCAGCGGCATCACCGGCGAAATCATCTTTGTGGATTGCGGGTATAACATCATGGGATTCTGACAACCTAGCACGTGTCTAACGGGATTCTCAAATGCGCCGTTACGAAAAAAAGTGGCTCATAGGGGCTACGCTTGGAGTCTTGGCCTCGCTCCTGATAGTTCCCCCAATTTTCCATTTGGTTAGGACGGCCTACCGCGACAGAACTGTCATTGAAAGACTTCCAGCAGGATATGCAGACGACGTCAGCCGATTAAACAAGACACAGATTGAGAAAATTTGGGACATACCCAGCGACCCCCAACAGGGTGAAGAAGAACTACGCGAATTGCTGCTACGGGCTCAGGCCTCACACTTGCACGTGTCGGTTGCAGGTGCGCGCCACAGCATGGGCGGCCAGACAATCTATCCGGGAGGCACCATGACACATTCCTCAACTATGCCACCCAGGATATGCTCGCCTTTGTTATGTTTTTCAGTCAGCCACGTACTCCGTCCGGAGATGCCGAAATGCAAAACACGACACAGGAACTGGTGAATGCGGTCCTCGATGCTGGGGGTAGATACTATCTGCCGTACCGTTTGCATCCGACCACAGCACAGTTTCACCGCGCATATCTGCAGGCGGAGAGGTTCTTCGCCTTAAGAAGGCGATACGATCCGGGCGAGCTTTTCCAAAACGAGTTCTATCAGAAATACGCTAGTATTCCGTAGATCCTGCGCCAGCATTGCGCAACCAGAGATCTACCCGCTCACCACAACCCTTCGCGCGCTCTCGCCGGTCCTCTCCAGGGCAATCTCCACATCCCGCTCTCTCACAAACCGCGCAAACTTCTCTCCCCACTCGATCAGCAATATGCTGTTCTCCGAGCGCAGGTCGTCCAGCGCCAGCGTGTCCAGTTCGCGCTGGGTGTCGATGCGGTAAAGATCAATGTGATAAAGATTCGCGTGCGGCCCGCGATATTCATGCACCAGGGTAAAGGTAGGACTGGTGACGTCTTCTTCCTGCGCCGCTTCGAACGCCGCGGCGATTCCCTTGACCAGCGTGGTCTTGCCCGCGCCCAGGTCACCGCGCAACAGCACAAGCTTCGGAGGCGCGAGCATTTCCGCCAGCGTGCGGCCGAAGGAGATGGTTTCTTCCGCGGAGTTGGTTGTGATCTCTCGAATCATTCGCGATACGGGTAGTGGCCAAGAGGGGAACTCAGCCACCACCAGTATAACGACAGCATCCGCCATCGGGACTCAATCGCTCCGCCGAAGCGAGTTTTGCGAAAGGAGTCGCGACTTTAGATCGTCCTCGGGATCATGAAAACCGAGGATTTCAGTCCGAGCAGCGATCGGTCGGCAACGTGATCGACCGAGGAACGTAAACGGCGATGGTCGTCATCCTCGAGAGCCACGAAACGGAATGGCTGAAATACGCCATCCGTCGTCTTTATCGAAGCCGCGAGAATTTCCGCCATGCCGTGTACGGGGCCGGATTGGGTTTGAAATGCGAGTTCAACAAAAGAACCGCTACTCAGCGGATGCTGCAGTTGCAGCAGCCCGCCAGTAACGGAAATAGTTTGCAGTTTAGCTTTTGTGCGCCGGCCATCTTCTAAGCGGATTGCAGCCAGAACTGAACTTCCAAGCTGAACCCGGGCCGCGCGCCGCGAAGGATGCGGTTGGGGGAAGTGCGTCATAGGTGAATTCACTATCCCATGCCGCTGGTACAGGTAACAGATTACGGAAGCAAATGGCCGGATTCCCGCGCTGCTAGCCCATTTCGGAGGATGGAACACTCATCCGCACACGCACTTACGCATATGTTTACTGACACGATAATGTACCACTCACTGCATTCCGAAGCTCAAAATCTTGTCATCCGAGCAGCGCGAGGGATCATGGTTTTCGCGAGCGCTATTGTGAATGTAAAAAAGCCAAGGTGCCTCGCGCTGCGCGGGGTGACGAGGGCGACGTTAAGTCCAGCACACGAACTTTTGCCCGAACGCTTCTTGACTACGGCGAAATGCTTCCGGCAATCCTAGCAGAAGGTCGGTCGCAACCAGTGAATGCTCGCCTATTTTATCGCGCATCACATCGCCAGCCAGGCCGTGCAGGTGCACGGCGGCGAGCACTGCCTCGAAGGCATTCTTCGGATGCTGTGCAATCATCCCTGCGACCATGCCAGTCAGGATGTCCCCCGTGCCGCCAGTCGACATCCCGGGATTGCCCGTGGTGTTCGCCCACGCCTCTCCATCCGGGCGCACTACCAACGTACGGTGCCCTTTCAGCACAACAATCAAGTCATGCTCGCGCGCAAATGTTCGGGCTACGCCCAATCGATCTTTTTGCACGTCCGGAATACTTATTCCAGCAAGCCGCGCCATTTCTCCGGGATGAGGCGTAATCACCAAAGTTCGACCTTTGCCATTCAGTTCGCCTGTCCGCCCATCGAAAGCATTCAGGCCGTCCGCATCCACGACTAATGGAGCTTGCTGCGCAGCGACAAGATTCCGCACCAACCCAGAAGTTTCCGGGGATTGGGAAATACCCGGGCCAATCGCGATTACGGTCTTTCCCTTGGCCAATTCCTCAATCCGAGGGTACGCCTTGGCCGAAATCGTTCCGGACTCAGTCTCGATCAGAGGCTCAGTCATCAACTCCGGATGAAACCCCGCCACGGTCGCAAGCGCGGATTCTGCCGTCGCCACCGTCGAAAGTCCGCCTCCTACGCGCAACACCGACATGCCGGACATGGCGACCGAACCCGCTTTCCCGAATGATCCGCCAATCACCAGCACGTGTCCATACGTTCCCTTATTCGACTCCGCGCGCCGCGAGCCTATGAGCGGGGCAATATCCCGCGCCGTGATCACATTCAATTGCAGCGCCGAGACAATCGCTTCGTCAGCAGAACCGATGTCAGCCACCAACGTGAGACCCTTCGTCAGCAAACCAAACACGTGCGCCGGACGCGGAGCGGTAAAAGTGACGACAGCGTCCGCCCGCGCGACGGTTCCCATCTGCGCACCCATCGCGTCCGCATCCGCGCCGGAAGGAATATCGACCGCAATTACCGGCACATCACTCTCATTCATAATCTGCATTGCATCCGCGTAAAGTGCGCTCACCGGAGGTTTAAAGCCTGTGCCCAGAATCGCGTCCAGGTAGAGATCCGCACGCAGACGCAGTTGTTCATTTTTTAAATCTTCGAGGGAAACGATCTGAGTTGCAGCAAATGGCAACTTGCTGAACATCGCCGCCGCGTCGCCGCGCAGTTCTTCCGCGCGCGCTAGCAGAATTACTTGAATCTCTCTTCCCTGCTCGTGTAGCCGGCGGGCCGCCACAAAACCATCTCCACCGTTATTCCCTTTGCCGCAGAAGACCACGATTCTTTGCGGAGATGGATAATGCGACAAAACAAAATCTGCCACCGCGGTCCCGGCATTCTCCATCAGGGTGAGGGATATCACGCCGAAGCGCTCGCTGGTGGCGCGATCGATGGCTCGCATTTCTGCTGCGGAAACGATTTTCATAAGGACCGGTGGTCAGTGATCAGTGGCCGGTAAAACTTACGGACGGCTTCAGCGCGCTTGCTCTTACTTTTGACTGGCAACTGGCCACTTTCTCCGACTATAAAACAAAAAGGCCCTCCGCGTTTTGCGGAGGGCCTGAAGCTACCTTTGAACTCAATCCGCCATCGACCGCGCCGCCGCACCCGCGATGCCGTCTGCGATCGCAGCCTGCACTTTGCTGTGTTTGCGGCTGTAGCCGAAATAAATAAATAATCCGATCGCCAGCCATACGAAGAGCCGCATCCAGTTGGTCCAGCCCAGGCCGTAGATCATGGAGCCACACACCACGATGCCGAGTATCGATATCACCGGCAGCGCGGGGACTTTGAAAGCGCGCTCCAGATCAGGCCTTCTCCTGCGGAGGATCCAAACTCCGGCGCATACCAGAATGAACGCGAACAGTGTGCCGATGCTGGTCATTTCGCCAACAATGTCTTCCGGCAGGAATCCAGCAAATAATCCCGTAAAAACGAAAAAAAGCATGTTCGATTTATAGGGCGTTCTAAACCGTGGATGTTCGTCGGAAAAGATTTTCGGGACAAGGCCGTCTTTGCTCATCGAGTAGAAAACTCGCGACTGGCCAAACAACATAACCAGAATTACCGACGAGAATCCGGCCAGGATCGCCACCGTAACCGACTTCGAGAGCCACTCGTAGCCGTGCATGTATTTTGTGATGGCAAAGGCGACAGAAGCTTCGCGGCCCGCCGTGCGGAAATCCTGGACCGTGGCTACGCCGCTTAAAACATAAGCAAAGAGAACGTAAAGAATGGTGCAGATCACCAGCGATCCCAATATCCCGATCGGCATGTCGCGCTTCGGGTTCTTCGCCTCCTGGGCCGCCGTGGAAACGGCGTCAAAGCCGATATAGGCGAAGAAGACGACTCCGGCCGCGCCGAGAATGCCCAATATGCCGCCGAAGTGGTGCGTGATGCCCTGCGGTGTTACATAAATCGCGGGAGGCGGAATGAACGGTGTGTGATTCGCCGGATTAATGAAACCCCATCCCACGCTGATCACAATGATCACGATCGTCATTTTCAAAATAACGATGATGCCGTTGATGAACGCTGATTCCTTAGTGCCCCGGATGAGCAGGGCCGACAGAAGCAACAGGATAAACAGGGCCGGGAGGTTGATGATCCCGTGCATTCCCGCGTCCCCCATCCGTTCGAGAGGAGAGTGGCACCACTGATAAGGAATGCGCAAGCCGAACCAATCGAGCACGCGGTTGGCATATTCGCTCCAGGCAATAGCGACGGTCGCGGCGCCCACAGCGTACTCCAGCACCAGGTCCCAACCGATAATCCACGCGACCAATTCGCCCATAGTGGCATAGGAATAGGTATAGGCGCTGCCTGCAACCGGAATCATGGAAGCGAACTCGGCGTAACAGAGGCCAGCAAAAGCGCAGCCGATGCCGGCAATCACGAATGCAATCGTCACCGACGCCCCTGAGCGGTCAGCAATGGCGGCGGCAGTGCGCACGAAAAGGCCCGCGCCAATAACTGCTCCAATGCCGAGCATGACGAGGCTGATAGGGCCAAGCGAGCGTTTCAAGGTGTGTTCGCCGGTTTGCTGCGCTTCGTTCATCAACACTTCGATCGGCTTCGTTGCTACCAGATTCGCCATCCGTTTGGTTTCTCCTTAGCAGTTACGCGGACGCGCTGCCATGATTCGCGCGCCTCGACCATGCATAGTAAACCGGAATTCCCAGCAGCACCACAATCAGCCCCGGCCAGGTGAACTGCGGCTTGTAGAGCAAGAGTACGACATCGATAAATAACGCCATCAGAATATAAATGGCCGGCAGCACCGGATATCCCACTGCCCGATAAGGCCGCTCCGCATTGGGCCGCGTACGCCGCAGCACAAACAATCCCACAATCGTCAGAATATAGAAGACCAGCACGGCAAAGATGATGTAATCGAGAAGCTGTCCATAACTGCCGGAAACGCACAACAGGCACGCCCAGACCATCTGCACCATCAGCGAAACCGCCGGGGTCTTATAAGTAGGATGCAGCCTTGCGACGCTCTTGAAGAACAATCCATCTTTCGCCATCGCGTAGTAGACCCGCGCGCCGGAGAGGATAAGGCCGTTGTTGCATCCGAAGCTGGAAATCAGAATGGCCCCGGCCATCAGCAAACCACCGGCTGCGCCGAACATCTGCGTCATCACCGCAGTACCTACTCGGTCTTCGGAGGCAAATTTGATGCCGCGCCCCAGGATCGTCGCTGCCGTTGGAGCGCCATCTAGCGGCAACGCATTCAGGTAAATCAGATTGCACGCAATATAGAGCGCGATCACCACGCCCGTACCGAGCGCCAGCGATAACGGCAAATTACGGCTGGGATTTTTTACCTCGCCCGCGGTGAAGGTCACATTATTCCACGCGTCGGCGGAAAACAGAGAACCCACCTGCGCCGCTGCGAGAATGGTCAGAGTACCGACCATTACCACTGGACCACCCACTCCCACTTGAACCGCGTGCTGCGCGCCCAGTCCCGCATTCCGCCAAAAATGACCGTTGAAATTCGCCGCCAGCGCCTGCGCATTCCTGCCCAGCGCGATGCCGAACAATGCCAGCCCTAATAAGGCCGAGACTTTCGCAGCCGTGAATACATTCTGAATCAAGGCGCCGGTTTTCACTCCGAAAATATTTACCACGGAAAGAAAAACCACCAGCAGAATGGCGCATAGATTCTGCGTGTTGATGCCAACATCCATGTTGCCCAGAACCATCGGCCCCAGGCGAATGGGTGGAACTTTCCATAGATGAAGAATCCAGTTCGAGGAAGAAATCGCGGGAAAGAAAACTCCGAGAAACTTGCCAAAAGCCACCCCCACGGCGGCGATGGTGCCAGTCTGGATCACGAGAAACAATGTCCAGCCATAGAGAAATCCCCATAACGGCCCCAGGGATTCCCGGAGGTAAACGTACTGCCCGCCGGCCCGCGGCATCATGGCAGCCAGTTCGCCATAGCTGAGCGCGGCCACAATCGTCATAAACCCGGCCACGGCCCAGGCGCCAATCAGCAGCGCGGGAGAATCCACCTCCCGCGCAATCTCCGCCGAAACAATAAAGATGCCCGAGCCGATCATCGAACCCATGACCAGCATGGTGGCGCTGGTCAGGCCAAGGCCTTTAACCAGTTCCTTATCCTGACGGCTATGAACTTCCCAGTCGCTGGCCGCAACCGGCGTTGTCGGTGTACTCAGAGCTCCTCCGCAATCGAAAAGCGTCGTTGGTTCGTTTGTCGTTGGCTCGAGAACGGTTCAGCCGGCGCAATGATCGGCGAACGACGAACGACAATTTCGCTCCCTGACTTTACCTCAGAATGCGAAAAAATTCTTCTGCCGATTTGCCTGGCTCCCGTAGCAAGTCAGATATCACCGCCACCGAATCCGCGCCGGCCTCGATTACGGATGCCGCGTTGGCTCGCGTGATCCCGCCAATGGCCACAAGCGGCTTGCGGGTCAACTGCCGCGCCCGGCGTACCCCTTCCAGCCCGACAACCGGGTCAGGATTATTCTTGCTGGAAGTTGCGAACACGGGGCCGATCGCGAGGTAGTCCGCTGAGGTTTTATCTGCTTCGGCAAGTTGCTCGGGATTATGAGTCGAGACGCCCAGCCAGCGGTGTGGACCAATGATGCTTCGCACCGACTCCGGCGACAGATCGTCCTGCCCAACATGAACTCCATCGAACTCAGCCGCCAGAGCCAAGTCTGCACGGTCGTTCATAATCAGCCGGATGGAATGATCAGCATCACGGTGACCCATATCTCGCTTCTTTTGCGAGATATGGGGATTTTGACCTGCAATATCCAACACGCACTTTTTCAATTCCCGCGCCTGTTGCAACATTTGCCCGGCACTGCCGGACTTATTGCGGTATTGAATCAGGGTCACGCCGGCAGAAGCGAGCTCCCCAGCGGCAGCAATCAAGCCGAGAGCATCCGGAAAACAACCGGCATCGAGGATGGGATAGAGGCGGGGAAGAACGATCATGCTTTATTTAATGTAAATAGTTTTATCGCGAAAGCTCGCAAATCCAATTCACTTCCCAGGTCTTGCCGCCGTCCGGTGAAAAAGACTGCTCCATGCGCGAAGAATGGGGGGAGATATCGAGCCAAACGTAGCGCACCAGGATGGTGCGGCCTTTGAAGTTCTCCTGATGGAAAAACTCACCGCGCTTGCCGGCAAACCCACCCACAACGGGAGGCGTATCGAGCGTTCCGTTGTCGAGGTCGACGAGATAAATGCTCCACTGCCGGGTCGCGGGATTGTAGAGTCGCAGCGTCTGCGCCTTGATGCGAAGTTTCTTATCGGTGCTGGTCACATCGAACTCTTCGAAGTTTGCGTTGCTGTCGAGAAGCTTATGATGATTCGAAATGCCGTCGTACTCGACCCAGACATTGGAGTTGTTAAGCCGGTCCGGAAGGCGGCGGACGTGCGCTTTCCAGTCGCCGATGAGAAAGTCAAAGTCGTGAGAGCCATCGCGCTGCGGAAGCAGCGCGGGATTATCGGTAGTCTGGGCGTAAAGCGGGATGCACAACATCACGCATACAACAAGCAGCGCACACTTGTAGGATTTCATCCGGATCCCTTCTTTCAGAGTGATGAGACACGCAGGAGTGCTTTTGGTTAGCGACAACGGCGCACACGTTCTTACTGCGCAATTTTGCCTGGATGGATTCCCTCTCCCAACACGAAGGTCGCGCCGACCGCCCCCACGACCGCTGATTGTCGCGGCAGGTCAAGTTTCTCGCGTATCCGGTAGACCGCCTCGATTCCGGTGCAATGGGCCCCGATGAGATACGAAACCCCGAACCCTTTCAGCTTGTCTGCTGTCCAATCGAGCTGCTCATCGGTAGCGGCGAAAAGATGAAATCCCCCAACCAGTGCATAGACCGGCGTGGAAGGAAATTCTTTTTCCGCAAAGGTCAGCGTGTTCACCACGCCCGCATGTCCGCACCCGGAAACCACTATCAGTCCTTTGTTCGTGTTTAGAACCAGCGACTGATCCTCCGGAATGTTGTCCTCGACCAGTCCGGCTGGCGTCTGCACCTTCCCCGTTACTGACCAGTTGCGCTCAGGATATGGGCGCGGGACCGGGCCGGTAAGCCAAGCGCCGGGAAACAACTCCGCAGGCCCATCATGCTCCACGAACTTGCCGCCGGTTGCCTCATATTCCTTGCGCAAGGCCAGCATTACGTTTTCTTCTTGCCCATCTTTCGGGCGGCTGTAGAAAATTCCCTTGCCTACATCCGCAATCGAAAGCGCGGCCGGATTCTTCTTCATTAATTCGCGCCTTAGCGTCAGAAGCCCACCGACGTGGTCGTCGTGGTTGTGCGTAAGGATCACCTCGCGCACATCGCTGAGATCCAGATTTAATTGGCGTGCGTTCAGCAAAACCGTGTCGGGCTTGGCCCCGGTATCGACCAAAATCCGGTGGCCGTCGGCTTCCACCAGCGCCGCAAATCCCCATTCCCCGATCCCGTTGTCGGAAAGCATGGTCGAGAGAATCGTGATTTTCAGATTCTGCACGGAGCTATGAACAGGAGATTGCGCAAAAACGTAGGACTGTGCCAGCACAAGCAGAACAGCGGGAATAATAAATCGCACAAAGAGCGTTCGTCGCATGGCACTCATGATAGAACAGTCTCCCGGCTGGTTCTATTCGGAGGAGTATCTTACTTTCCGTTCTTCGCTAAAAATCTCTCGATGAATCCCGTATCAAACTTGCCGGCGCGGAAATCCGGATCGGCCATGATCCTCCGATGCAGGGGAATCGTGGTATAGACGCCTTCGACGATGAACATCTCCAGCGCGCGGGTCATCCGCGAAATTGCCTCGCCGCGGTCTTTTCCCCGCACAATTAATTTTGCGATCAGCGAATCGTAATAAGGCGGGATAGTTCCTTCCGCATACGCTGCCGTGTCCACGCGCACTCCAGTGCCGCCGGGGGGATTGAACGCCGTAATCTTCCCCGCGGACGGAGTGAACTTCTCCGGATGCTCGGCATTGATCCTGCACTCGATGGCATGACCGCGATGCTCGATCGGACCATGCAGCACTTCGCTCATCTTCGCTCCCGCCGCGATCATGATCTGGCCCTTCACCAAATCGACGTCGGTTACCATCTCGGTGACCGGATGCTCCACCTGAATGCGTGTATTCATCTCGATGAAGTGCAATTTGCGGTCCTGGTCCATCAGGAACTCGATTGTTCCGGCATTGGTATAGCCGATCGCCGCCAGTGACTTGCACAGCACCGCGCCAATCTCTTCGCGCAACTCTGGAGTAACCTGCGTAGAGGGCGATTCCTCCAGCAACTTCTGGTGCCGCCGCTGGATCGAGCACTCCCGTTCTCCCAGGCTCACCACGTTCCCGTGCTCATCGGCCAGCACCTGAAACTCAATATGGCGGGGATGCTCAACGTATTTTTCCATGTACAGGTCGCCATTGCCGAACGCGCCGGCGGCCTCAGATTGCGCAGCCCGGAATAATCCAGGCAACTCTTCCTGGTTGCGAACAATGCGCATGCCGCGGCCGCCGCCGCCCGCGGAAGCTTTGACGATCACCGGAAACCCCACTTGCCGCGCCCATTCCACAGCCTCGTCTTCCGAAGCGATAATTCCATCCGAACCCGGCAGAATCGGCACACCCGCGCGTTTCATGGCGGCCCGGGCTTTCTCTTTTTCTCCCATCAGCCGGGTCACTTCCGGCCGAGGTCCAATGAACTTGATGCCGCTGGTCTCGCAGACTTCTGCAAAGTTGGCGTTCTCCGCCAGCAACCCGTAGCCGGGATGGACCGCATCCACATTCGCAATTTCCGCCGCGCTGATCACTGCCGGAATGTTGAGGTAACTCTGCGCCAGTTGCGGCGGCCCAATACAGATCGCCTCATCGGCAAAACGTACCGGCAAGGAATGGCGATCGGCCTCGCTGTAAATTGCCACCGTGCGAATCCCCAGCTCTTTGCACGCGCAAATCACCCGCAGCGCAATCTCGCCGCGATTCGCAATCAGAATCTTTTTGAACATGAATTAACTTATCTTGCAGCTCTCAAAACAAATTGTTGATTGATGATTCTTGATTGACGATTGAAAAATCCTCCGCGCGGCCGGTTTTTCAATCACCAATCAAAAATCAACAATCAACAATTTAAGCTACTGCCTTCACTTTTTCGGCCTGATGGCAAACAATTCCTGCCCGTACTCAATCGGCTGGCCGTTGGTTCCCAACTTCTTCACAATCTCCCCGGCTATGTCCGATTCGATCTCATTCAGCAGCTTCATCGCTTCCACAATGCACAGAACCTGTCCAATCTCCACCGTGTCCCCAACCTTGACGAATGGCGGAGCTCCCGGCGAGGGTGCCTCATAGAGCGTCCCAACAATCGGCGATTTGACGATATGGAGATTTTCTTGAGCCGCGGGTTCGGCGGGAGGCGGCGGCACAGCTACTGGCGGCGGTGTGGGCTGCGCCTGTCTTGGATCGGCGGCTACACCATTGGCAAAAACCGGGTAAGGCATCTCCCCGTGCGCGTGGACCACAGTGGTCTGCCCGCCGCGCTTGATCTTCACTTTGACGTCGCCGCGCTCCAGCTCGAACTCGGCGATATCCTTTTCGATTAAGAACTCTATGAGTTCCTTTAATTCTTTTTGATTCATTCGTATTAAGGTGGGACTGCGGCTTCAGGTCTTAAGGTGTTCGGTATTAGGTTTAGGGCGTGAACCTCTCTATCTATCTTAAAAATGCAATGGCCAGGAGCCCAAGACCTAACACCTAAAACCCAATCACTAAACTGCCAGAAAGTCTTTGCTGGTCGGCGTCAGCACTTCACAACCAGTGTCCGTGACCGCCACCATGTCTTCAATCCTGATGCCCCACTTGCCGGGAAAGTATACTCCGGGCTCGATCGTGATCACCATTCCCGGCTCCAGCTTTTCTTTTTGTCCGGCGGCAATTCTCGGCGATTCGTGGATTTCCAGCCCAACGCCATGTCCCGTCGAATGCGTAAATTGGCGGCCTAGCCCAGCTTTGCGCAACACTTTGCGAGCCGCCTCATCCACTTCTGCCGTGGCTGCTCCCGGCTTCACTGCCGCAATCGCAGCCAGCTGAGCTTCCTTTACCGACTCGTAAGCTCGCCTCGCTTCTGGCGGCGTCGCAGACCCAGCCCATACGGTGCGAGTCTGGTCTGAACAATAACCACCGAGTATAACACCGAAGTCACACACCACAAATCCGTTGGCAATCGCCTTCTGAGTGGCGCGGCCGTGCGGCAAAGCCGAGCGCTCTCCAGATGCGATGATGGTCGGGAATGACATAGCTTCCGCTCCGGCCTGACGGGCAACATACTCCATCTCCGCCGCTACTTCGGTTTCCTTTACGCCTGGGCGGATCACTTCGACTGCCCGGTCGAACAGCCGGGCCCCCAGCTGCACCGCCGCGCGGATGCTCGCCAACTCATCCTCTTCCTTCACCATTCGAAGGCGCTCCACCCATTCCGGCGCACTGTTCAAGCGTGTACCGGAAGGCAGCAACTCCGCCAGCCTCTTCTTTTCCCCAAGCGTCAACTTTTCGCCTTCCACGCCAATCGTCAACGGGCCGGTTTTCTTGCGGCGGGATCCCATCCACTCGGCAACGGCGCTCACCAGAGCCTTACGGGCAATGACCACCTTCGCTCCCTGCACCTCTTCCCGAGCCTGCCTGTCATAGCGGACGTCTGTAAGAAAAACGCTGGACGTGTGCGTAAGCACCAGGAAACCGGCGCTACCGGTAAATCCGCATAAATAACGAATGTTCGGGAGATAGCTGATGAGCAGAATATCGAAGCGAGAGCTGGAAAGAGAGTCGCGGAGCTTTTTCTGACGCGCTTTATAGTTCATCTTTCTAGTTCGTCCCCATAGTTCGTCCCCATAGTTCGTCCCCATAGTTCATCCTCGATGAGTTTATCAGGGGAAGTGCGGGAACTTGCCAACCGGGAGTTGAGAACCGCAACCAAAATCAAACCGCCGGTCCTGACAGGTTCGTCAGTCCGGCGGTTTCTAAATCTTCAACTGCGCTGCTAACTCTGACCGTTATGTCTGGATGATTCGCGGCGTGATGAAGAAGATCAGTTCCTGGTTCGAGGTATTGACTTGAGTGTGCTTGAACAGATTTCCCAGGTAGGGAATGTTACCGAGCAACGGCACCTGGTCAATCTCGATCGAGTTCTGGGTCTGAATCACGCCGCCGATCACAACCGTGCCGCCATCGGTGACGAGCACCTGCGTCGTCGCCTGTTGCGTGATCAATTCAGGGTTACCCTGAACTTCCTGAGCGAAGTTCGGCGTCGTGTTCTCGACGTCAACGTTCAAGAAGATCGTATTTTCCGAAGTGATCTGCGGCGTAACCGTCAAACGCAAGAAAGCGTCAACGTAGGTCACGGTCGGAGGACCACCCAACTGCGCCTGGGTCACAATCGGCACTCGAACACCCTGCTTCACCAGCGCCTGAATGTTATTTTGCGTAACCACCCGCGGCCGTGACAGAACCTTCAGCAAGCCGCGCGATTCCGCCATCGTGAGAATCGCATCGATGCGTACCGTGTTGCTGGCATTCAGGAAGGTCAAACCGCTGCTCGGCGAGGTTGAGCCAAGGTTGGAAAACAGAGGTATTGTCGAACCGGTGGTGGTGCCCGTGCCCGGTACCGTGACATAGCCAGGAGTCAGGCCGCTGACCGTGGTTGGTGACGTACCGACTTGGGAAGATCCACCGATCGCGCTGTGGCCATCGCCCCAGCCAAGCCCGAACTGCGTGCCGATGTCGCGCGCAAACTGCCGGGTCGCGGCCACCACGCGGGCTTCGATCTCAACTTCCTGCGTCTTGCGGTCAAGCTGCGTCAGCAGGCGGTCGATGATCGGAATCACCTTGGGAATATCGTTGACGATAATCGCATTGGTGCGCTCATCCGCGACTACGTCGCCACGCTGCGATAAGAACTTCTTTACCGTCAGCATCACATCTTTAGAGTGGGCATAGCTCAGGAACCGCGTGATGGAAACTTTCTCCACCGCCAGAGCTTCAGCCTCTACCTGCGCGCGCCTTCCGTCTGCTTCCTTTTTCAAGGTGTCAACGGTGGCGATGCGTAGAACATTCCCTTCCAGCTCGCGCGCCAGATCGTTATTCTTGAGCACGATATCCAGTGCCTGATCCCACGGCACATCGTCGAGAACAATCGTCAAAGTACCCGTAACATTGGGATCGAGCACCACATTCAATCCACTGATTTCGTGAATGAGGCGGAAGAAATCTTTCAGGTCAACATCCTTCAGGTTTACGGAAATCGGCTCGCCCGTATACTTCGGTCCTACGGAAGCGGGTTGCTGCGCAGTTTGCGCTTTCTGCTCCGCCGCCAGATTTACCGCCGGGGTAATTCCATTGCTGGAACCCGTGGCTTGCGTTGCCTGGGCCGCGTTCAAGCTCACCGGCAAAAGTTCGGGAGCCGTCTTATCGGCAAATCTCGCCGCCGCTTCCTGCGAGCGTTGTGCGGGATCAGCCGCTGCGTCGTCGGAGTTTGCTTTCGGCGTATAAGTTGGCGCCACAAACACAAAGTCGCTCGACTTCGCCGTTTCCTGGCTCGGAGCGGCCGCTGCTGGATCAGCAGTAACGTTCTTTGCCGCAGCAGGAGCGCTGGCCTGCGATGGCTCTGCAGCACTCAAGTTGGTTGGCTGCGTTTTCGCGGCGATCACAGGCTGTGCGAACGGAGAGGAAATCGCATGGCTTGTCGATGCCGTGGACTTTTCCGCGACCGTCTTGTGAGCCGTGGCATTCGCAGCAGTCGAAGACTGCGTGTGCACGGTCAAGACAAGCTTGCCGCCAGCCAACGGAGTCAGTTCATAGCGGCAGGAGTGCTCCAGATCGACCACGATGCGGCTGGTCGGTGGATGCTGGCCGTCCATAGCGATGCGTACATCCTTAACGTCACTGCCATCCACTACGATACGGCTCTGCGCCGTCGCCATTACGGTTGCGGGCAGATCCAGGATGAGGCGCTTTGGCGAATCCGCGGTGGTCAGCTTGGGAGTCACCGAACCGCGCGCGTTGATCTCGACGCGGACTTCGTCCCCGTCGCGAACCACGTTCACGTGTTGCAGTTCGTTGCGCTCGCTCGCCGGCTTCGGCGTCTCGGCGGCTGAAGCCATCGAACCCAGCATCAGCAGCGGTAAGAATGTAATCAGCAGTTGCTTTCGCATTTCGCCTCTCCCCCAACTCGCGGGTTTCACCCGCCAAAACTTAATTTGTAATTGCTCCGGTTTTCCCGGCGCTTTTTTGTCACTTACTAAACCGCCGGTGTCACAATCCGCTTGGTCACTTCATGCGTCAGCGGCTTGCCCAACTTGTCCTGCACTGTTTCCTGGAACACGACTGTGTCGCCTGTAATTTTCACTACGTACCCGTTGAACACCGGGTCGTTCTCGCGCAAGAAATAAGCTTTGTTCAGGCTGTTGGTTACTACAGCGATAAAACCGTTGTCCGACTTCACGACTCCCCGCACATTGATCTGGCCAATCTCCAGGCACTTTTTGCCGGTCGAGCATCCTGACCCCGTGCTGCCTTGCACGATCGGACTAAAGAAGGGATCTCGCTTGCCAGTCATGGCCCATTTCTTTTCCTCGGGCTTAGGTGCTTCCGGCGTTTTGGCCGCGTCAGCTATCGGAGCAACTGACGCTTTGGGTGCAATTTTCGGCGTTTCTTTCGCCGCAATCACCGGATGCGAACCTGCCGGCTTTTTCTTCGCCGGCCCGGCTTGCGTTTTCGCCGCGGGCGACGTCGGAGCGGGCGCAGTCTTCACCGGCCCAATACCAAGCGCGGCATTGGAATCGCTGGTTTTTTGTTGCTGCACGCCCTGCATTTTGTTCTGCACGTTGTTGATGATGTTCGGATTCTGTGCCCACGCTCCGCCCGTCATCATGCCCACTGCCAGAATGCCTGTCATTAGCTTCATAGCGATTCCTATTTGCTCACGCCGGAGGCTGCTGTGGCCGGCTTCCCTGCCGGCGCCGCTCCCCCTGGCTCCAAATCGTGGCTGAAGAACGTGGTCGCCGTGAATGTGGCCACTACGCTCTCGTTCGGCGCGTACTGATAGTTATGCTTGGCTTTCGCACCGGAAGGATCCTTGGTGGTGGAAACCAAAAGCCCGCTGACGTTCACGATGCGCTCCAGTTTGCCCACCCGGTCAAAGAAATTCAGCATCGAGTAATACGGGCCGTCCAATTCCATATCGAACGGAACCTCGGAGTAGTATTCCTTGGTCGCCACTGGCTTCGCCGCATACCGCCGCAGCTCGATGCCGGCCTTCGCGGCTTCGCCGTCCATCATCTCGATGAAGCCGTCGATTTGCTTCTCATCCGGCACGATGCGCCGTTCGATCTCAAGTTGTTGTTTCAGGTTAGCCAGCTGCCGCTCCATGTCTTTCAACTTGGGACGGTAGGATTCGAGTTCGTTGTTCTCCCGAACCTTGTCCTGCAAGGCATGTTGCGCTGCCGCATTCTTGTCGCTTTGCGTCTTGAATACGGTGAAGTACAGCGCCGCCGTCACAATCGCGCCTCCGGCGACAACCGCTGCCCATTGCTTCAGGCCCGATAGTTCAGTGAAATTGATCGCCATAGATCCGCCCTTACGACTTTCCCTTCTCGCAGGTCAGCGTAAATTGGAATGCCTGCATGTCCTTGACTGACTCGTCCTGGTAGGTCTCTTTGATCTCAACCGTCTTGAAGAAACCGGTCTTTTGCAGATTTGCCATCAGATTAGCCACCGCATCCGTGCTCAACGCTGTCCCTTCCAAACTGACGCTGGGGCCGCTGTCGTCCATCTTCTTGAGCCACACGGCTTCCGTATCGTTCACGGTTTCGCCCAGCATGGCTAACAGATTGACTGGACCCGCCTGGCCGGCGCGGAGCGAATCGATTACATCCACACGCCTCTTGTAGGCATTGGCCTGAGTCTGGCGCTCCAGATAACGTGCCTTCACGTCACTGAGCTCGCGGTTTTTCTGCTGGGCCGCCTGCATCTGCGTCGCGATCACCTTGCCCTGGTGGTCCAACCGGTACCAGTAGCCAAAGTTCACCAGCCCCGCTACCAGCACCACCACCAAAACCTTCAGCTTGGGCGAACCCAGGTCGCCCATTTCCATCGCGGGCATCGCTGGCGCACTGCTGCCACCCGCACGCTTGTTCTTCTGTTTCGAGGATTCCAGCAGATTGATTCTGATCATAGGGATTCAAAGCTCCTCAAAGCCAAGCCCACCGCAACCGCCAGTTGGCCCGGATTCTGCTCCACCAGAAGAGCGCCCGGTCCGTCCGTCGGCGGCACCACTCGCTGGAATGGATTCAGCAACTCAACCGGCATGGAAAACTCCTGCCGCAACGCTTCCATCAATCCCGGCACCTTCGCCGAGCCGCCCGCCAGATAAATCTTTTCAATGTGCTCGCCCGCCGCGCTGGCCCGGAAGAAGTCAAACGTCTTCTGAATTTCCAGCACGATAATTTCCGTCACCTGTTGCAGGATCGGCGTCTTAGCGTCCTCGCTCACCGTTCCCACTTTCTCGCCCAGTTTCAACTTCTCGGCGTCGTCAAAGTTCAGGTCGAGTTCTTTCTGCAACGAGTCCGTATACTGATGGCCGCCTACGCTAACGTCGCGCGGGAACAACGGCGTGGTTCCCTTCACAATGTTGATGTTCATTACGCTTGCGCCCAGATTCAAAAGAGCAACCACCTGGGTCGGCGCCGGCTGATAGTTGTACTCGTAGCAGTTCTGCAACGCCAGCGCATCGATGTCCACAATAGCCGGGGTCCGGCCCGACATCGAGAGTACGTTGGTGTAGTTCAAAATCTTGTCCTTCTTAACCGCTACCAGCAAAACGTCCATCTGCGCGCTGCCCGCTTCTTCGGACAAAATCTGGTAATCCAGGCTCACATCCGCCAGATCGAACGGAATGTGCTGCGCCGCTTCCTTGTCGATGGTCTCCGCCAATTCCTGATCGCTCATGGAAGGCAGTGAGATCTTCTTGACGATCACCGAGTGTCCGCTCACCGCGGTAGCCACGGACTTGGTCTTGATCAGGCAGTCGGCAAACAACTTCGAGATCGCGCTCGAAACCGTTCCCGAATCCACGATCATCGAATCCACCACAATGTCAGACGCCAGAGCTTCCAGTCCCAGGTGCGACACTTCAATCTGGCCGCCCTTCTTTTTCAGCTCAACTGCCTTAATGCTGGAAGAGCCCACATCCAGACCTACAATCGTCTTCGCTCCCATTCCGAACATGTGCGTCCTTTCCTGGCGCCGGCGTACCGGCTTTGCCGAACTACTGTGATCCGGCAGCTTTCGACGCTGCCTTCGGTTTGCGTTTCTCTACCTGGCTCGACTTCTCTTCCATCCACTGATCCAGCCGGGATTTCTTGAAGCGCCAGCGGTTCCCTAACTTGAAGGCCGGAATGCTCTGCTCGCCGACATATTTGTAAAGCGTGTCGGGACTGACTCCCAGGTATTGCGAAGCCTGCCGGATATTCATGACCTCCCGCGAGTCAGCCATAGTGCCTTGCCCTGCTCCTTGCTCGTTGCTTCCATCCATCCGAACTCGCGTCAGTATCTCCGGTCCCGCGCTTCGTAGTGGATGTCCGCGCCCTTCATGCCTATCCATGGGCTTTCGGTGTCCAGAGCATATATCAGCCCTGAAAAACCCCGGCTCCAAGCGAGTTTCCTGTTTTTGCTGGGTTTTTTACTGGTTTTCTGGAAAAGCGAAAGTTCACGGCTTGCAACTTTTGCTATATATAGTGGCCGCGCCGGATATGGATACAATTAGCTGCGATGTCTATGCATGAAGTAACCGGTCGTGCGCAAGCCGATAACCGAAGTACTACAGACGGTACGGAAGTACTACATCGGACAGCTAAGTTGTTGATTTTGATGACCGCAGCGCTGGTAAATCCTGATCCTTGGAGGGGGTGTAGAATGTGTCGCTCGAGGCTTTTGCCTCCTCAATAGCTGACTAAATATTAGAAGGGACGTCGGCCCATGCTGGAAACGAAAGAGCCACTTTTGCCACCGCGTACCTCTTCCAAGACAGCACCCCTCCTATTTCTCGCGAGCGCAGCCGCGCTCTACTTCGAATTCGTCATCATCCGATATCTCGCTTCGGAAATCCGGGTTTTTGCCTACCTCAAGAACATGTCGCTGATCGCCAGCTTCTTTGGCATCGGGCTGGGAATGATTCTGGGCACCTCGCAACCAAAACTTCGACGAACAATGCCCGTCCTGGCCGCGCTGCTGTTCGTCTTGGTCGCGAACGCCTCCGTCCTGCAACTCACCCACATCCCCATGCCTACCATCGATTATTGGCAATTTTCATTTGAGACCATTCCCATTTCCGCTCTTACGCTCGTCTACGTATTTGTCGTGCTCTATTTCTTAGCTTTGGTGATTGGGATATTCGTGGTTCTGGGGGGATTCGTAGGAGAGTACCTATCTAAATTGCCTCGCCTTAGGGCATACGGAATAAATCTGGCGGGGAGTCTTGCGGGCATCGTAATCTTCACGCTTCTCGCCTTAGCTCACACCCCACCATGGGTCTGGCTGCTCATCGGATTTCTGTTGCTATTGCCGTTCTTCATCCGTGACGGCCGATCCTTGGCGATCTTTGCTCTGGTGGTTGTGGGAGTGGCAGTATCTCAGCCGCGAGCGATATGGTCACCTTATTACAGGATTTCGCTGCAAACCATTCCCGCGCCTCCGGGCGAAAAGCCCAGAGGATACACCTTGAGCGTCGACTACGATTACTTCCAAAACGCTCTAAATCTTTCGCCTGATTTCGTGCGGGAGAATCCAACGGCGGAGCCCAACCGCAGCGCCTTACGCCATTACGAATTGCCCTATCGGCTGCTCTCGGCTTCCCCGCTCTCTGTTTTGGTCGTCGGCGCTGGTACTGGCAACGACGTGGCCGCCGCTCTCCGACACGGCGCGGAGCATGTTGACGCAGTCGAAATTGATCCGCTCATCTTACAAATTGGCCGCCGCATTCACCCCGAGCAACCATATTCTTCGTCTCGGGTTACCGTATACAACGACGACGCGCGGGCTTTTTTCAAAAAAGCTACTCAATCCTACGACCTGATTGTATTTGGGTATTTGGATTCTCATACGATGTCCAGCGCTTTTTCCTCGGTGCGCCTGGAGAACAATGTTTACACGGTACAAAGCTTTCAGGAAGCGAGACGACTGCTGCGCCCCGGTGGCACGATGGTCCTCGCCTTTGGATCGGGCGATTCGTTCGTGAGCAAGCGGCTCTACCGTATGCTCTCTGCCGCCTTTGGCGTTGCTCCGCTCGCGTACTGGACCTTCTACGACCTTCCAGGAGTAATCCTGGTAGAAGGAATCGCAGACCCTCCTATGCTGGCTGGCTTTCCAGAGGTCGGCGATAAGCTTCGTTCCGACTCCCGGTCGGTAGTTTTGGCCACAGATCAGTGGCCGTTCCTTTTTTTGACTAAGCGAACGATTCCAATCGCAATGTTGCTCGCTCTGCTGTCTTTCATTGCGTTCGCGGCAGTCTTGTGCCGGCGCACGCTCCGTATGCGAAACGTTGCCAACCCCGCCCTACTGCATATGTTTTTCCTCGGTGCCGGTTTCCTTCTCCTGGAAACCAAGGGGGTTACGGAATTGTCTTTGCTCTTCGGCGCTACGTGGATCACGAATACAGTGGTTATTTCTTCGTTCATCGCCATGGCAATGGCCGCCAACGCGGCCATTACCTTCTATTCGGTGTACTACCGCCTCGCATTTATCTTGTTGTTCTTGTCTTTAATGCTTGCCGGATTTTTCCCCTATGCCTGGCTGGCCGGACTGCCCCTTCCGCAGAAGGTTTTATTCGCTGGGACATTGACTGCCCTGCCAGTCTTTTTCTCGGGGCTCATTTTCTCTCGCAGCTTTCAGCTAGGTGCCCAGCCCTCACAGGCACTCGGAATGAATCTCCTGGGAGCGGTAATCGGCGGCGTGCTGGAGAATCTAGTGATGATCGGCGGCACTACGGTTCTTGGATGGCTGGCTATTGGCCTCTACGCTCTAGCAGCACTGAGTCTGATTGCCGATCAAGAGTCAGGGAGTCAACCTGAGAACGCGCCCCTTGCCTCCGTCGGCACCGCATAACTCTTACGCCGATGGAAAACTGAGTTCTATCGCCAAGTTGCTTATTTCCTACTGCACATCGGAAACTTTTCCATCCTTAAACGTGACTTTCAAATCTTTGTAAACATAAATCTGTTTTGCGCCCAGGTTTACTTTCTTGTCCGGTTGCCCCATCGCTGCCACCACTTGATCCGGCGTCATCCCCAACTCAATACTCTGGGGCTCGGCCTGTGGCTGTGCAGCTTGAGCCTGAGGCTGACCAGCATCCTGCGCCGCTGGCTGTCCACCTTGATCTGCGCCCTGCTGTTGCTGCTGCCCGCCACCGGATTGCTGCTGATCGTCCGTGCTCACCGAAAGAAGTTGCCCAATCGTATCTTCCACCTCGGCCGCGTTCCCTTTTGCCAGCGTTCCCTTGGCAAACACAAACACCACATTCGCCTTGTTGTAGGTTGGAGGATCGACATTGTTGCACTTGTCGCAGGAGACGATTCCCAGCGTGACCGTATCCTTTTCCGCATTCACATCGATCTTCGTCGCATAAACTTTGTCGCCCTTGGCAAACAGCTTAGTCGTCTGCTCCTTGCCGAATTTCTTCATGCCGAAGCCAAGCCCCTTCGATAGGAGCGCATTCGGCGCGTGCACCGTCCCATTTTCATACTTATTAGATTGCACGCTCGAATCCGAGTAAGGCACGCCCACCAAGCCGCCCTTCTGCACTGCCAGCAGCGTTCCTTCGTCGACCACGGAATATCCGCTGCTGTCGGAGCCCATTTTCACCAGTTTGTATTGTGCCGCGAGTTGCTCCTGTATGGTCGGAGCCTGGGCGCTGGCCAGAGATGCGGTGAACATGACAGCAGGAAAAAGAGGCAGGACTGCAATAAGTTTGCGAAATGAGCGCGAGGTCATCGACCCCTCCTGAGCTTTCTTAACGTTTTGTCATCCCAAGCAGAGCGCAGGGATGACATGATTCAAATTCAGACTTACCAGATTCAAGCCTACGAGGTTCAAGGGGAAAGTACAGAAGTGGAAGAAAATTGTCGAGAAGAAAAAAGATTAAAAAGATCAGGAGCGCCCCGAGGGCGCTCCTGATCCGCTTGCCTTAGTTATTGAGTGCCGCCGCCATTCGAAGACGAAGCCTCTTGCTGGGCCTGCGTCTCAGCCTGGGTGGCCTGCTGGTCCTGGTCTTGCAGAGCCTTCGCCGCCGTAGGATCTGGCTGCGGAGCCGGGACGTCGGAGGGCGCTGTGCCCGTATCCGGCGCAGCTGGCATACCGTTTGTGCCCTGCTTCTTGGCCATTTCGCTCATGCCGTTTTGGACGTTCTCCGCGAAGTGGTTGTACATCTCCTGGAGATCATCCACTTTCACGGCAACCGTCTGCCCGGAAGGACAATCGCCCTTCTTGGTGGCGGAAATGCTGGCATTCACGTTCTGGTCCGCATCCGGAGTGTCGGTAAGGCGCGTAATCACGTCGCCCGCCGTCAATCCGCATTCCTGACCATTGGCCACCACCGTGATGTTGGAATCCACCACAAATGTGCGCTGTGCGGGATCCAATGCCGGAGGCGGAGCCTGTGCACTGGCATCAGATGGTGCCGGTGCCGCTGGTGCCGGTCCTCCACTGTTCGAGGCACCCGTGGGCTGCTGTGCCTCCGCCTGTTGCGCTTGCAACTGCGCTTTTACTTCCTGAGCGATAGCTTCCTTTACCTCAGGAGTCAGCATCACCCCATTCGACGCAGCCGGACCGGGACCTGCATCCCCACCGCCTGAGTCTCCACCGCCACCACCACCGCTGGCTTCAGCATCGGCTGCCATAGCATCTGCGTTGGCATCAGCCCGCGCCGCATATGCCGACTGCAAACTCTGCGCGATTAAATAATCCGTCAGCCAGTAAGCTGGCGCTGCATAGTAGGGATAAGGATTCCACCATCCACCGTAGAAGCCCCACCACGGCGATCCGCCCCAACCCCACAATCCCACGCCCCAATACAGTGGCGCGCCCCAGGGATGCCAGCCCCACGCATAGAATCCCGGATGGAAAAAGAAGCCGGGATGCCAGCCATAGTAAGCGTGCCCGCCCCAGGAATATCCGCGATAAACTCCCACGTGTACAAATCCGTGCGAGACGTAGGTTCGAGAGTAAAAAGAAACTCCGCCGCGCGTAACGTAAGCGCGCTGCACGTATCCGCCGCCGTGGAATCCCGTATTCACGATCCGCACGTTGTTATGCACACTCACCACAGTGCGGCCGCCATGGACTCCATTGTTAATGGACATGCCATTGCGGTTAATCGAGCGAATCTGTCCATTGGGACGCACGCTCGCTGTACCTCCCCCGCGCAGTGAAACCGTCCGGCCCGGAGGCGGTCGGTTTCCCGCATTGCCTCTGCCCGCCGCTGGAGAGGGCCGTCCGCCCGCCGCGTTCGGTCTGCCCACACTTGAGTTCGGCCGTCCCGCCGTATTCGGACGGTTCCCTCCCGGATTGGTGCGGTTCGTCGTCGTATTCGGACGAGTTGTATTCGGCCGATTGTTCGTCGTATTCGCGCGGTTTGTCGTACCCGTATTCGTACGGCTCGGCGTCGTCGTCCGGCTTGGTGTCGTCGATCGGCTTGGCGTCGTCGCGCGTCCACTGTTGGTGTTGTGCGATGGAGTGGAATGGTTTTGCGGAGCGTTGTGCGCTGGCGCACTCGGTTTCGACGGCGCCGCCTTCGGCGCGCTTCCCTTATGTTCCTGGTTTATGGCGAAAGCCGGAATCGTCATCGCGAGCAGAAGGACCAATGACTTCTGTAGCATCCATCCACATCGGGATGCGCGAACCCGCGAACTCTGAATCTTGGAAGTACAAATCGTGGAAGTGCGAATCATTGACTGCCTCCTGATCATAGAACCCTAAACTCAGCCGTTAGTTCCGTAGCTTATACAGAAGCCCTTGTTTCCAGCACTTTTTTGAAGATTTGTGAAACCTGGGACTCGGAAGACCCATTTGATCCTATTTCTGAAAACTTAGGTCATCCTGTAAGTCTTAACGCTTTCGTTATCGCCGACGCAGACAACTCCCGACTCCACAGCTTTTGAGGGGCGAAAAAACGTTACCACGAAGTTTCCGCCCCGTGCAATCACTCCTCAGGTTCAGGGGTGGTGGGCGGCTTGAACAACGTTATCATTCTGTCATTTCGAATCGGCTTCAGCGGGTGAGAAATCAGCTGGGGTTGGGCAAGAGCAGATTTCTCGCGCGATAAAACCGCGCTTCGAAATGACAAACTTTTCCAGATCCGACTCTTCCAGCGCACTTCCCCGGATTCCACTGCCTGCTGTAATCTGTCTTGTCTTTTCCCGGAGGAATTACGTGCGCTACCTCGATCGTCTGCAACCTCTCGCGCTGCTGGTGATGCGCCTCGCTCTGGGCGCTGTCATGGTTGGTCACGGATACCACAAAGTTTTCGGCGGCCTTCAGCACCACGCTCAATTCGTTCACAGCCTTGGCCTGCCCGCCTGGACTGGATATCTCTCCGCCTTTGCCGAGTTCTTTGGCGGGGCGCTCGTTCTCATCGGTCTCTTTACCCGCGCCGCCGCCTTCGCCATCTGCGTCGATATGGCGGTCGCCATCGCGAAAGTGCATCTCCATAACGGATTGATGGGCGAGCACGGCTACGAGTTCCCTCTCGCCCTCGCGGCCCTGGCCTTCGCGCTAATTTTCTTCGGCGGCGGAGCCATCGCCCTCGACCACGTCCGCGCTCCCGGCGGCGGAAAACTCAAATAGGTCAGCGTTACCCACTGTTGTCATCCCGAGTGAAACGAGGGACTTTGGTGTTTGCCTGCAGCGGCAGTACACGCAGTGCGAACGCCCAAGCAGAAACCAGGGTCCCTCGCAGCGCGAGGGATGAACGAGCGTAGTGATTGAGCTCTAGAACAAGCAATCCCCAAAAGCCTTGTCAGGTGCGGCAAGACTCGCTATTATGGCGCCCATTCTGCATGCCTCATGCGATCTTGAAGGAGGGGGAATGAAATCGAAAAACAAAATAGGATACCGAGGTACTGGTCTCCGCCGTCGGCCGATTGCCTGCCTGAGTATTGTGCTCGTAGTGCTGATTGCAGGTTCTGCACTACAGGCAGCTGCCGCCAGCGGTCAGTATATTGCCCACAACACGCCTCCCTACGTCTCAACTGCGAAGAATCTCGGGGCCGAAGACCCAACCAAAACCATCGAGATCAGCGTTTGGCTTAATCCGCACAATCGCGGCCAAATGGACACGCTCGCCCAGCAACTCTACGATCCTACCTCTCCTCTTTACCGTCACTTCCTGACTCCTTCAGAGTTTGCCGCGCGATTTGCTCCCACGGCTGCCGAAGCCAAGACGGTCAGTGACTTTCTCGAAAGTCGCAATTTGAAAACCGTGCGGGTTGGTCCGCACAACTTCCTGGTCAGAGCCCGGGGTACGGTGGGCGACATCGAGTCAGCCTTTCATGTCGTACTCAACAACTACAGCGTCCGCGGCGCAGTCATTCGCGCCAACGACCGCGATCCCTACATTGAAGGAGCGGCCGCATCCCTGGTGAGCTCGGTAGCCGGAATGGACAGCGGAGTGTACGAACATCCTTTGATGAGCCGAACTGCCTTAACCGGAACCAAACGGGCTGCCGCAGCCGCATCAGCCCAGGCGGGGAGCGCGGCCTCGCACTCGGATTTCTCCTACAGCAACCTCTGCTTCCCCAGAACCGGAACCGATGTGTTCTCCAACGACGGTACTGGCGCTCAGCCTATCGCAACTTTCAAGGGCAATATCTTGAACGCGGAATCGACGACCAGCGTGGGTTGCGCCTACACCCCGCCGGAGATCCAGACCGCCTACAATCTCACCGGCCTGTACGGCGAGGGATTCGACGGCACGGGCCAGACCATCGGGATCGTCGACTGGTGCGGTTCGCTGACCATCCAGAGCGACGCCAATGCATTCTCCGCAAAGTTTGGCTTGCCGCCGCTGACTTCCTCCAACTTCACCATCCACTACATTCCCAGGCCTAGTCTTTGCGCGCAATATGAAGAGACTGAAATCAACATCGACGTGGAATGGGCCCACGCCGTTGCTCCCGGCGCCAACATTAACCTTATTGTTGCCCCGTCTTCCAGCTTTCAGGACGTGGATGAAGCCGAGATCACCGCGATCAACTACGGGATGGCGAACGTCATCTCGGGCAGCTATGGCAACGCTGAACCGTTCACTCCTCAGAACATCATCGAAACCGAGAACCTGATTTCCGAAACCGCCGCCATATCCGGAATCTCCACCAATTTCGCCACGGGTGACGATGGGGACTTCAGCAACGATTTAATCCCTCAGACCGTGCAGGCTCCCGCGGATTCGCCCTGGGCTACAGCCATAGGCGGCGTTTCACTGGCGCTCAATTCCGATAACTCCATCGCTTGGCAGGCCGGCTGGGGCAACAACATAACGCTGGTTTCCACTCAGGGTTCGGTGTCTGATCCGCCTTATGAAGGCGCTGAGGGCTTTTACGCCGGCGCGGGCGGAGGCGCCAGCAATTGCGTCAGCCAGTACTTTGACCCTACGACCTACCAGACTACTTGCCTGGCCGGTTTTGCCAAACCGTCTTATCAAAGCAAGCTGCCTGGCAAAAATCGGCTTCTGCCTGATATCTCCTGGGTGGCCGACCCCTTTACCGGAGTCGCCATTCTGGTGAGCGTCCCGGGCCAGGATCCAGAGCAAGTCTGGCAGGTCTGGGGCGGGACGAGCATTGCTACGCCCATGTTCTCTGCCCTGTGGGCGATTGCCAATCAGGAAGCGGGCTCGCCTCTCGGCCAGGCCGCACCTTATATGTATTCGCTCCCGGCGGGTGCCGTTTACGATATCGTTCCGGTTGGCTCGAAGACCAATATCAGGGCCTCCGTGATTGATACCTCCGGCACCACAACATACAGCGCCGATTCCGTCATGGGCAGTGAAGGCCCCGCTGACTTCATCAGCGCCATCTGGGACTATCCCTACCTGCAAGATACGGCGTATGTGATTTCCTTCGATGCCGATTGCAATCAGTCGCAATTCTTTGTTGCCTACTACACATCGTGCAACACTCCGGCGGCCCTGCACACCAAGGTGGGCTGGGACAACGTTACCGGTGTCGGAGTTCCTAACGCGAAGGCATTCGCCGACTCCTTCGCGCCCGCACCCGCTGTAAAGAAGTAAGTAAGAAAAGGAAGGTAAGAAATAAAGTAAGTTCAGAAATTAAAGACGTTCTGCTTAACTTGGCCTCCGCCGTTTCCCATGGCGGAGGCTTTTGCCTGGTTCGATCTACCACGCTTCTGACCCGGATTTAAGCGCAAAAATCTCCGCTGTACCCGAAGCGGTATCTCTACCACCAAGTGCGCTAATTAGTCCCGTAGGGTTGTCACTCACATCCAGACTCCTCCAAATCCTTAAGGCCCCAGAAATTATTCCGTAGTTCACAACAGGATATTTGTTAGAGGACATCTCATTCGCGGCCAATCGTTCGCTCCCGCTCACGGCTACTTTAACCGCAAAGAGGATGGGATTATGAACCACGTATATACGAGATTAGCTAGGAAGACTCTGGCCGCCGCAGGGTTCCGTGGGGCTCTGACGCTAACACTATTTTCCGCCGGCCTTCTTCTGGCGGCTCGCCCGGCCCAGGCACAATATGAAACCGTTTATTACAATTTCCCGGAAATTCCTTACGGGGAGACCGGTGGGCCTGAATCTCCACTCACCTTCAACGGCACGACCTTTTTTGGGACGTCGGACAGGGGCGGAAGCGAGTCCAACGGATTAGTGTATTCGGTGCCCGCGGGTAAGCCCGGTTATGAGACCAACCTCTACAGCTTCACTGGCGGGTCGGACGGTGCATTACCGGCCTACTCCGCGGTAACGCTGGGAAAAGATGGAGTGCTTTATGGAACCACATCGTTGGGCGGGGCCAACGGGTGCGGCGTGGTCTGGCAACTTACCCCGGATGGAGTGAACTATACGGAATCGACTCTGTACAGCTTTCCTGCTCCTCCCGGCGCGAACGAAAACGACGATAATTGCACTCCGATGTATGGCGTGATTCTCGGCAAAAACGGCGACCTCTTTGGCACGACGACTTACAGCGGCCAAGCTGGTGGTACCGGTGGGTCTGTTTTCGAACTCCAAAAGAATTCCGATGGCGAGTGGACTGAGAAGTCGCTTTATACATTCCCCTACGGAGCTTTGTCCGGTCTGACCATGGATGCTGACGGAAATCTCTACGGCGTGGGATCCACGAGCGAGGACTACGGGTACTTGTTTGAACTGAGCAAGGTCGGCGGCAAATGGACTCCCACCGTTATTTACACTTTCACGAATTCCAAGGATGGCAATGGGCCGTTCAGCACTCCGGTGCTGGATGCCGCAGGGAACATTTTTGGAACGTCGGAATCCGGCGGCACTGCCGAAGGGCTGCCTGGAGTGGTTTTTGAAGCGAGTCCCAACACGAAGAAACCTGGACAGTGGACGTTTAGGCTTTTGCATGCCTTTAACGGCAAAGGATGGGGCGGAAGCCCAACGGGTGTGATTCTCGATCAGAGCGGGAACATTTATGGGACCACGCAGTATGGCGGCCCCAAGGATGGGTACGGGGTTCTATACGAATTGGTGGCTCCGGTCGCTGAAGGCAAGTCCTACACCGAGAAGGTTCTCCTGAGCTTTGATGACGAGGACGGCAACGCCCCGTTAGCCCCTCCCACATTCGATAACTCGGGCAACCTTTACGGCGCCACTTCCCAGGGCGGAGCGTACTCGGCTGGGTTGGTTTATGAATACGTCCCATGATCGATCGGGGATGGGCCCGGTCCATCTGAAGTCTCCGCACTGGGGGCTGCCCCGCTCAAGCTTTGCTTGGGCGGGGATTTCCTGCTTATCGCGAACCTTCAGCGGGGATCTGCGTTCGAAGTGGGCCCCGCCCCAATTATCAGCGGAGCGGGTAACCGGCTGCACCCGGCATCTGGCCGTCGATTTTAATCACTTTCATTCCCGGCTTAACGTCCCGCACGCTCACCATACTGATGGCGCCGGGATAGAGAATCAGTGCCTCTTTTTGTATTCCGATGGAGGGAACGATTAAAGGCTCGGCATCGGCCTCGCCACGTAATACCTGCGCGGTCCAATATTGTTTGTACTCGCCTTCCGACATCGCCAGAAGTCTCAGCAAGGCTCCACGCTCCGGGCATCCCGAACCGCGCGTGACGAGTTTGATAGGTTTGCCACCCGGCCATAAGTGTTTCGTACCCGCAAATATCTTGCGCAGGTCTCCCAGGCTGAGATTCGTGGTTGCATTGCTGGAGCTGACCACTACCGCCATGTCTGCGTCCTGGGCCGTCCCTTTGGAGATCAGGGAGAGAACGGCCAGTCCCAGGAGAAGCAGAGTTGCTATCGACTTGACTCGCACGCTCTCTCCTCCTTCAAAAAGTAAAAGCAAACTGCAATTGCAGGCCGTTCAGATCCGGCTCGCCGCCGCGGGCGGTATGGTCCAACTGAGCCGTGAAGGCTATGAAGCTATTTAAGTCGTAGCGCGCGCCGAAAGAAGGACCGTAGCGCAAGCCGACATCGTCGAAAATCGAGTTAGGGTTGGAGTTCGCGTTCACGTATTGATAGCGAAAAAATGGCCGCACTCTCCCGACTTGTTTGGAGAACTGCGAATAGAACGCTGGATTGTCGAAGTGGAGAGACCCACCGATCATGACTTGCCGGATCAGGAAGCCCTCGTTCAGAAATTCAATGCCATGCGCTACATACACGGCATAGGCATTGACGATGGTCTGGCCATACCTGGTGGAGGGCGGGAGAAAGCCCGGAACTGGAGGAACCGGATCGCCGGAAACTGCCTCCAGGATGTTATTGCTGATCTGGTCGTGGTAATAAGAAGCTCCGATTTGTAGACCGGGATAGGCGTCGGGACGAAGGAAGAAACCAACATTCACATGATTGCCATTATTTTCATCGGTCACCTGGTTGTCGCCGTTGAGGTCGGGTCGAACAGTATCAGCGGAGCCGTATTCGGCAACGTAGTTCAGTCCCAGTTTTCCCGAGGGAATCGCGCCGGTCACGGAAATCCCAATGGCCTGCGTGGGAAGCAACCCGCCATCGCTGGCGTATTGCATCACCAGAGGCCGATCGGCAGCGGTTTGCAGCCATGCCGCGCTGCGAAACGCCCAGTTGTAATACCCAATGTTGGTCTGGTAACGGCCAAAGGACATTTTCAAATGGTCGTTGTAGTCGAACTTGAGCAGCATCCGTCGCAGATCGACGCTGTAGCTCTGGGCGTCGCCTTCCTGGAAAATGATCTCCGAAAGCACACTGGCTTTGTCGGTTAGTCTTGCCGTGAGGAATAGACCAAACTCGTCGGTATAAAAGTTTCCCGCGGAACCGGGGACAAACCCGCCGCTGGCGAATTCCGGCGTGCGCTGGTTGAGAACCTGATAGTCGACTTCGCCAAAGCCGCGCCACTGAATGCCGTGCACCTCATGCCAGTCGTGCGGCGCGGACGCCGGCGTGGGTAGTGGCGTGGTTTCTTCAGCAGCCTGCGCTAGTGGGGGCTGCGCTGGTGTGGGCTGCGTGGCCGGGCCCACTTCGGCTACGGGTGAAGCCGGCAGTTGCTTCAACTCGAGAATCTTAATCCGATCCAGCAAGTCGCGGTCTTGCCGCTGCAACTGCTTGATCTGCTCCGAAAGTTGGGCAATCGTTTCCTGCTCGCTAATTTCTCGATCACTGGTTTTTTGATTACTGATTTCCTGATCAGTGGGGCTGGCCGTCTGAGCCCGACTCGATCCGGGAACAAACGCCAGCGCCAGTAGCAAGCAATGGATACGAGTCCTGCTTCCGCCTTGCACCACAGATGCTCTCCTTAATCCGCTACCGAGGTAAGGTGGGAAAACCTTCCTGATCTAAGGTTCGGCAGAACTGGCTGAGAGCATGAGTTACTTTGGTATACGAGAAAAACCGCGGGGATCATCGGCTGCGAACCATGCCGATGGCCAGGGCGGCATCGCGATTACACTCGTTTCCAGTTAGGAATGGCTAATTCTCAACGAGCACTAACGCCGGTTGCAGCAGTTGCGTTCAGCGTCCAGTGAATTGGCGGACTGTGAGCATTTCTGGAATCACGAACGTAAACGATTAAAGGCAATTCGAGTTTGGCGGTTTGTACCCGGAAGAGTGAGGTCGCAATGTCGTTAAGCGCTTTCGATAAGAAGGAAGTAGAGCGATTCACCCGCGACTTTGAATCGCTGTTCTACGCAGGCGACGCAACAACCATGGCCTCCTTCTACGCGCACGATGCCCAACTGATGGCCGAAGATACGGACCCGATCCGGGGACGCAGTGCCATCGAGCAGTTCTGGAAGGTCGTGTGCGAACTGGCGAGGAAGGCGAATGCCAGGCGCAAAATCTCTCTTGAGGAAGTCACGGCCTCCGGCAACCTCGGCTACGCGCTGGGCACTGTTGTAGTGCACATCCCACAGGATGGCGCTCAAGAACGCGAGATCAATTTCAAATACGCAACCATTTGGCGGCGTGAGGATGATGGTCGGTGGCGGCTCGTGGTGGACATCTCCAACCGGAATGCGTCTCTCTAGTCGCATTCACTCCGCTTTTTTACTTGAGTACAAGGCGCGGGAGAAGAGGGTTGCCTTGTTGGCGTAACATCGAGCTCGCGCTCATCGACCCGAATCAGCCAGTTGTCAATGAGTAGAATCGCCTGCGAATCCGCAGCCGAGTCGGAAGACGTGGCCATCCGGATGGCGAGTGTGCATCTCGCGAACGTTCCACGGCATATCGGTGGGCGGGAATGTGACCTCCAATCCAGCGGCGAGGCAATGCCTGTGCATCTCGTCCACGTCGTCCACCCAGGCCGACATCCAGACGCCCTTGTCGCCCTCTTCGTCTCCGTCCTGCTGGAACGTGGTGGTGTTCGCGCCCCGACCACGGCCTCCCTGCGCCCCCTGACAGAGAAAGATGCAAGTTTCCTTACCCGATCCAACCGCGCCAAATGTCGGAGGCGTTCCCCAGTCCCACAATTTCTTCCATCCCCACTTCTCAAACCACGCGACCGTGCTCGCGATGTCGGACACGTTCAATATCGGGGTCAGGCCATTGGCTTCCATAGTCGAAGCAGGATAACACCCGGCAAAGCGAAGAAGTTGGCATACGGTTGTAACATCGCCATTACCCTCAGTGACCTGGCAGATTCTCAATGAGTGTGCTCTAGGCATGCGCTAAACTGGGGCCCGGCAGTATTTCGGTACGAAGAGGAGTCATACGTGGAAATACGTCAGCACATTACTGTGATCTTGTGCCTGGGGATGGGCCTGGCGGCGGCGGGGCTCACCGTAGCGCAGTCCTCTCCAGGTTCGGGAGTAGAGATAGGTCATGCGGAAAGTGCGGTGCCGGGACTGCATGATTTCGATTTCTTATTCGGACGCTGGCAAATCCATCATCGAAAGCTGAAGCATCGCCTGGTCAACAGTCACGAGTGGATCGAATTCGAAGGGACATTATTCTGCCAGCCACTGATGGGTGGCTACGCCAATGTCGACGATACCGTGTTCGAAGTTCCGGGCGGCACTTACCGCGGCGTAGCTACGCGATCGTTCGACGCCAAGACGGGGCAATGGTCGATCTGGTGGTTGGACAGCAGGACGCCACTTGGGCCGATGGATCCGCCGGTGAGAGGCAGCTTCCACAATGGCATAGGAACGTTCTATGCGAACGACGATACCGAAGGCGGGAAACCAGTCCGCACACGGCTCTTATGGTCCGCGATCACCCCGACCTCAGGCCACTGGGAGCAGGCAGAATCACCCGACGGTGGAAAAACGTGGGAAACAGATTGGATAATGGACCTGAAACGAGTGCAATAGTTCGTTGAATGCATATTTGCCTTCGAGACCCGGCGCATCGTTCGCCGCGGCTGCTAACACGCGAAAGCTTTTCCGCAGAACACCTGATGTCGGCGAGTCAACCGTTGCTGAATCGCCATACCACTCAAAACCTCTCAATGGGGGCGTACGAAGGAATAGCAGGATGAAACCAAAGAGCGCCGTTGAGGTTTCAGAGTCGCGGCAAAGCACCGGTTAGCAACGGATCTAACTGTTTCTGACGCCTAATACAATTAGAAAATGGGCAGAATTGCCGACCTCCCGGCGCCCCCAATATCGCAATGTAATCATTGAGGGAGAGAGGTTCCTCAGGCTTTTTTCAGTAAGCGCGTAAGCCCGACCAAAATTACAGCGCCAACAAATGCCACTATGATGGAACCGATCATTCCACCGCCGGGCCAGATTCCCAACTGCCCAAAGACCCAGCCCCCAACAATACCGCCCAAGATGCCCAGAATGATGTCCACGAGTACGCCATAGCCACCGCCCTTCATGACTTGGCCAGCCAGCCAACCTGCAATCAGTCCTACAATGATCCACGCAAGAATCCCCATTGTCGTTCTCCTTGGGTCCGCCGTAAGCGGGCAGTCCGGAATGTACACCCGAACCGATCAATGAACAACGGCAATCCTTGGTTTGGATCATTGGCGAAACTTCGCGATTTCGCTCGCTGACCTATCTGCCTCTCAATGGCCGCAATCTCCCACTCTCAACAGCGCAAAGCAGACCTGAGTGCTCTGAAGCCTCGAATTGCCGGCGCTCGCCTTTGCCTTTTAGCGATCAAGGTCGCCCGGAAACGGACGGGTAGCGGTAGGCGCCCATCAACCTCGCGATCAACACCGCAAGGTACAGCACGCCAATAATGGCCTCAATCACCGTGAGCGAGCGGGCCGGCGCTGAAACTGCAGTAATGCCACCGGCGCCCAAAGAGACCATAGTTGCGAAGCTGTAATAAATGAAATCGAACCGGTTGGGAATCGCATGGAGATTTGTCCGAGGATCGAGATAGAAGGCCTGGGGTTGAATAGCCACCACCATGCCGTAGAGACCGGCGAAGGCATACCCTATCAGCAAATAAATGCAAAGAGCTCCAAAAATTGTTTCCGAATTGGGTTGATCGTTGCTAAAGATACGGCGGAAGATAACCACCACAATGAATACATCAAACACGAAGCTAAGAGCGATGCTGAGAACAGAGAGGAATCCTGCGTCGGGCTCCCGAAGGAGTATGCGTTCCAACACGGCGGGAACTGCCAGCAGGAGCGCGACGAGCAAGAGCGTTCTCCGCAAACGGATCGCATACACGGCAACCAGAATTCCGACGCTCCCGAACACGCGGAACGCAAAATAACCGAACCCACCGTGCTGCATATACGGATAGAAGACGAGAATCACTAACAAGAACAGGAAAAGCAAAAAAAACTTGTGTCCAGTCAGGGGCCGCATGTCACTTGAGCCGGGCGAGGTGCTGAGTGGAGTATTCATGGTGAAGAGCAGCAAAACGGCAGCGCAAAATAAAAGAGAATGTCGCCTTTTTCTAGCATCCCACGCCGTTCCAGGCAATATGATTGTTGCAAAACCGCAATTCAAGCATTGACACTTCCCTGTCTTAATTCCTTTTTATCGCCGTGTTGAAGCGCGACTGGGCCAGCCCCACCCACATAGAAAACCTTGACAACAGGGCTTGCCGGGACCTAACATCCATCCCCTCAATCGAGAACGAATCCCAAACTCTCATACAGGCTGCACAGGAAGGACCCATGAAGACAACTCTATCCGTCGGGGCTGTGATGATCGCCGCATTCGTGCTCGCCGTCCTGGGCGGCGGGTCGAGCAGTGCGCAGGACAAGCAGAACAAGTACACTCTTCAAATTCCGGGCGGCCTCGCATTCTCTGAGGTCAAAGGCTACGAACAATGGCAGGTAGTCGGACCCAGCCTTACCGAAGCCGCAAACGTGATTCGCGTGATCGTCGCCAATCCGGTGATGATCAAAGCCTACCAGGAGGGCGTTCCCGGCAATGGCAAAGCCTTCCCCGACGGTTCCAAGATTGTGAAGATTGAGTGGAGACCGAAAAAGTTGACCGATCCTCCCTTTTCCGCGAGCACCCCGGATACGGTGCCTGGCGACCTGGCGCAGGTCGAATTCATCGTGAAGGACAGCAAGAAATTCTCCGACACCCACGGATGGGGATATGCCATGTTCGACTATGACGCAGCAGCCGGAACGTTCGCGCCAGCCACGAAGGCCAGCAAGCCTCCTGTGAATAACGACGCCAAGTGTGGCGCCGCATGCCACGAGCTAGCGGCGTCAAAGGATTACATTTTTACCGCATACCCCAAAAGGTAAAAAGGTAAGGGGTGCCCCAGGTCTCGCCGCATTTGCGAGACATGAGGATTGCCCCTGCGGCGCTCTCCAAGTCTCGATTCGTCGGCTATCCCGAAAGGAGGGACCTAATGAAACGGATTGCTTTCTCGTTGGCTGCAGTTGTAAGCGTAGCTTGTATTTTCGCCTTCACGCCTCGCGCATCCGGGCACCCAAATGAAGAGGCTTCCCCGAACGCCTCTCCGATCTACGGCGTCACAATTCCCCCTGGATACCGCGATTGGAAATTGATCGCCGTGAAGCAGCTCCATTTTGCGGGAAAGGGCGAGCAATTGCGCGCTCAAGTCGGCAACGATATCGCGATCCAGGCCTTCAAGGACGGGACTCTTCCTTTCCCAGACGGCGCAATCATTGCCGCGATTCATTGGACCCAGATCCCGTCGGAAGACAACGACAAAGTTTTGGACGTTCCATTCCCCGGCACTCACTCTTTCGTGATCGGGTCCCGCGTAAATGTTCAGTTCATGGTCAAGGATTCAAAGAAGTATGCCTCGACGGGAGGCTGGGGGTTCGCTGACTTTAAGGACGGCAAGCCGGGCGACAAGGCGCTGCACGAGACCTGCTTCCCCTGCCACATGCCTGCGAAAGATCGCGACTATGTATTCACCCGTTACGCGCCTTGATGCTGCAGATTAGGGCATCGCAGGCAGGACAATCTTAACGCAACTTATCCTACGCCCCTGGGTTTTAACCCCGTGCGTGATCTCGAAGCCCAATGTGTCTTTCCTGATACCATTGACGTTTCTTTACACCCGTGTCGTTTCAGCGGTATACGCTTGTAGCTGGGCTATATTTGCGCGGCAGCTTGCACCCTATAAATTTCAGGGCGCATCTTATCGTTTTATTGCTCTCTTGTGAAATTACTCAATTGGAGGTTTGTCTTGAGAAAGTTAGCGCTTCTTCTTACCCCGGTGGCTGCTCTTTTGTTTTCGTGCCACTTTGCAGCCGCCCAGCAGGGCGACATCGCCTTTGGCGGCGGCACACTGCTGTCGTCTTCTCCCAACAGCAGCTCGTTAAGCTTCCAGAATCTGGCCGAAAAGGGTGGAACTTACCTGACCGTGAGCGGCGACATCGTCGGTGTCAAGCGCCGCCTGGGATTCGACATCGAAACCGCGTGGCGAGCCAGCCAGGCCAGCTATTACGGCTATGAGAGCTATCGCCCCATCCTCACCGCCTTCAACGCTATGTACCAGCCGCACATCACACACAAAGTCGGCCTTGATCTGCTCGGCGGGATCGGCATCGCCAGCACCCGTTTCTACGTGCCTTACGCCACTTCTTGCAGCTACTTCAGCGGTTGCATCAATTACACCAGCAGCGATCATTTCATGGAGGATCTTGGCGCCGGCGTTCGCTACTACGTCTGGCATCATTTCTTTGTGCGCCCCGAAGTCCGCTACTATCACATCCAGAACAATACCGATGAGTTCAACTCCTCTAACATCTTCCGCGTCGGCGGTTCCATCGGCTACACCATCGGTCCCGACTAAATCGTAGTTCGTTATTAGAAACAAAAAGGCAGCGTCTTGCGGACGCTGCCTTTATTCTTTTGTCCCATGTTCCTACTGCCCCGGGTTCCTACTGCCCCATGTTCCTACGGTTCCCGTTCGCAAATCTCGGCTTCGTGGATGGCCTGATCCAGATGCTCGATCGCTTTATCCCGATGGCCATGGAACTCGCCCTCGGCAGCCTGCATGCGTCCGCGGGCATTACGCATGGCTTCCAGCGCCGCGTGAACGTTGGGGTGCGGCGGAGGCGGAGGCACCGGCGCTACCACTGCCGGACTCGGCGCAGCAACCGCTGCGGCCGCCGCCGGTGCTTTTGGATTCGCTGCCGCTGCCGAAAAGGCCAAGGTTACCAGGAGTGTTGCGGTAATGGACAAACTCAACAAACCTATTCTCTTCATGTTTCCTCCTCGTCCGTATTCCGGCGCGGACGGCGCCTTAAGATCAATGCGCACGGACCTCGCTTTCGCGTACTACGTCCGCATCACTCGCACAGTATAGCCGCTCAATTCCCTATCTAATCTTGACTCATTAGGTGCGCCCACGAGCTCCGGGAATCGCCCCAACCGGGAGGGTTTGGGAAGGGCACGAATTCATTCGTGCCTGTCTCGTCGCTGAAAATTCAACGCGCTCTAGCGCCTGAGGTATGCTTTTCGTTCCCGTGCGGACCGTTTACCCGCTAACTCGCCTTCGCAATCATGCCGGCGGACTCGAATCATTCAGGAATTCAATTAGAACCTGGTTAAACTCTTTGGGACACTCTTCATAGGGCAAATGTCCTATTCCCGGAAAGATGACCAGTTCGGAATTAAGAAAATATTTCTTCAGCTGATCCGCCGACGATGTATACACCGCACCATCCTTGCTCCCCCACATCATCAACGTCGGAATGTTCGCCAGCTTCGGCAGAGTCATTTCCAGTTCACGCAGATCTTCAGTCCACGTCCGCACAATGCTCAACGCATGTTCAAATAACCCCGGCTTCTCCAGCGGAGCCAGATACCCCTCCAGCGTCCCCGGCGAAATCCGTTCGCGGTCGCCATACATCCGCGCATGCCAGTAGGAAAACATCGGACGCATATGCGCTACCGTGTGCCGGAATAAAATCGTCCCCACCGGACTTCCCACGAACGGCGCCAGCCGCCGCCCATGCCCCGAATAAGGATTCACCGGTGCCACCAGAATCAGCCGCCGCATACTTAACCGGGATGACGGCTCAAGGCACTGCGCAGCCGCCATCATCGCCACCGCTCCCCCATGCGACGTGCCGAGCAGATCAAACTCAGTAATCCCCAGCCCCTCGACAAACCGCAACAGCCGCGACGCGCACCCGCGCATGGAATGATCAAGCCCGGCCGGACGATCCGAAAAACCCGCCCCCAACATGTCCGGCGCATACACCGTCGCATAAAGCGCCAACGCCGGAATCGTAAACCGCCAGGAAAACGAATATCCCAGTAGCCCATGCAGCAAAACCAGCGGCGGCCTTTCTGGCACCACCGGGGGAGGGGGTGCCCCATTTCTCGCGTCCTTTGCGAGAAGTGGGCGCGGTACTGCCGACCCCGCGCGCAAATACCGCATCCGCGCCCCATCCATCTCCATCCAGCATTCTTGAACCTCGGGAGGAGATCCTGGAGAAAGCGCCGCAGAATCCCGCCCTACCTGCAACTCCTTTAGCTTCGCAGACAACTTTTCACCCGCCGCCGGATTCTATTTAAGTGAACATCGCCTCTGTTCGTTTCACTTGGGGAGCTTCGGCTCCCCGTTTTTGTGATCGGTGATCAGTTCTCAGTGACCCAGCAACAAAGAAGCGCGCGCTACCGCACCCTCGTCATCCAGAGCGCAGCATCAGCTTCGCGCTAGCGAGGGTGATGCGCAGTCGAAGGATCTTTGCCAGGCTGATTCTCCTTCACGCCTTCCTTCTCTTCCTCAACAACTTCTTCAACACGCGAATCCCCTTATCCACATGCTTCTCCTCCAACAAGTACGGAGGCAAAAACCTCACCACGGTATCCTGCGTCGAATTGAAAAGCACGCCCTCGCCCAGAGCCTCATCCACAATCGGCCGTGCCGGAATCTCTAAACTGATTCCCTGGATAAATCCGCGTCCGCGCACTTCCTTCGCCGCCGCACTCTTCTCGGCTACCGCTTTCAATTCCTGCTGCAAATAAGCTCCCACCTTATTCACGTTCTCCAGGAGCTTGTCTTCTTCCACGATCGCCAGGAATTCCAGCGCCACACGGCACGCCAGTGGACCACCCCCAAACGTCGTCCCATGCTGCCCCGGGGCGATCGCATTGGCAAATTCTTCCTTGGCAATGAACGCACCCAGCGGAAGCCCGGCCGCAATCGGCTTGGCAATGGCCACAATATCCGGAGTCACGCCAAAACTCTGGAACGCAAACATCGTCCCCGTGCGCCCCAGCCCGCACTGGATCTCATCGAAAATCAGCGCGGCCTTGTGCTTATCAGCCAAAGCGCGGCACTCTTGCAGAAACTCGACCGAGCATTCATAGATTCCGCCTTCGCCGAAAATCGGCTCCAGCACAATCGCGCAAGTGTTGTCATTCACCGCTGCCCGCAAACCTTCGAGGTCATTCTGGCCAACGAAAGTCACTTCTTCCAGCATAGGCTCAAACCCCTTGCGATGTTTCTCCTGCCCGGTCAGCGACAGCGCCCCAAACGTGCGCCCGTGATACGACCCTTGCAGCGCCACCAGCCTCGACTTCCCTTCCCCGCCCGCGCGATGCCCCGCCAGCCGCGCCAGCTTGATCGACCCCTCAATCGCCTCCGTCCCGCTATTGGAAAAAAACGCGCGGTCGAGGCCGGAAAGCGTGCACAACTTCTCCGCCAGCGCCCCCTGATACTCGTGGTAATAAAGGTTGGAGACGTGAATCAGCTTCCCCGCCTGCTCCCGAATCGTCTTCACAATCCGCGGATGCGCATGCCCCAACGCATTCACCCCTAGCCCCGAGACAAAGTCGAGATAGCGCTTGTCGTTCAGGTCGTAAAGAAACACGCCCTTGCCGCGCGTCAATACGACGGGATAGCGGTTGTAAGTTCCCAGCAAATACTGCTTCTCCAAGTCCGCAATCTGCTCAAAAGTTTTCATAGGAAGACTTGATTCTACCGGAAGGAGAGTACGTTTAGCTGAAACTCGGTTGCGGATTTAACCCTACGCGAAGGGCAGCTCAGACCTTGAACTCATCCCACGTTACAATTGCGACCGATGGCAAATTCAAGACCTGGCTCGATTAAATCCGCAGTACCCAACCTGGCTGGGCACCCCAAGGACCGCTTTAGCGTTCTATACGAAGAATCACAGAAATTCTGCGAGGGCGTGGGCCTTCAGAAAGACTTGATAATTACGATCCTCAAGACTGACAGCGACTGGGCGTTCGTTCTCAAGGCTGACGCTCTGCTGGAAAGTGCCTCGAAACATATCCTCAGGCACGGCCTCCGCATCAGGCTGGCGAAGAGAACATTTCAGAACGAAACCCTTGACGAGTTCGTCGACTCCTTGCCGATGAACGGGCGAACATCCCTTTTGAAATTACTAGAGGCCGCCGGCCCACCGGCCGAAGAACTCGGCTTCGTTGAGGTTACACGTCTGGTCAGAAACGCATTCGCACACAACATAGAATACGCAGGCTTGCGTCTAATCGAACTTATTAAAATTCGGCCGGACAAGTCCCGGCTGATTAAGCACCTTAGCGCCATCCGGACGTATGACGAATCTGCTCTGATCGCCGACTACGAGAAAGACCCGTCGTTTCTGCGGTTCTGCATCATTGATTCGACTATGCGCTTTCTTTTCTATGCCTACCATCTGGCTGTTAAAGAGAAGGCGAATCGTCAAGCATTTGTCAGGAGCAATCATGGGTGAAGATAGCTTTATTCCGGTTACAACAAATGTGCTCTCGCGAAGCGACCTCGTCGAGCGCGGATTTACTCGCCAGCCGCTCAGAATTGACGCGGACGTGGCGCGCTCGCTGGAAGAGTTATCCCACGCAGCCTGGTCCATTCCAAGGGACAAGTACTACGAAGGGGGCGACAGGTATCGTTCCTTGAATCGTGCACGGGCCGAGATTGCTGAGGGCGGGGTAAAGGTTTGGTTGAGCGAAGAGACCACGCCTTATGTACAGCTGAAAAAATACAACACGACAATCGGAGGCCAGCCGCGAGAGTATGCTCCGCTGGACCCGGCAATCGCCGGTTCCATCGGGGTTCGCAAGATGATTGCTCACCACCTGCAATACCTGCCGCTCTCGGCGGGCGCCAGGTATCTGGTCAATGTCCACCTCATAAGATTTACAGCCACGCCGGGTCGCCCCTGCGACACCAGTCCGCCGGGCTTACATAAAGACGGAGAAAAGTACATCGCCACGCATCTGCTGGGCCGCTGCGGCGCTCACGGTGGCGAAGTCGTCATCGCCGACAATGACAAACGCGAAATCGATCGCTTCACCATGCGCGAGGCGGGCGAGTGCTACGTCTTCGATGATGACCGCGTCTGGCACATGTTGACGCCGCTCGCAGTACTCGAAGGCAATCAGTTCGCCTACCGTGACACGCTGGCATTCGATATGCTGCCAGAGGGCTGGGAACCCGTGAAATAATTCAGAGGACTGGCCATCTTCGCCGGGAGCAATCCATACCCGACGCTGCCCCACTCCTTCGCGCTCTTCGAAAGAGCCCGCCCTCGCGGAGTCGAAGCGTGGGCCATCACGGAATTCCAAACACTCACCGCGCCGCGTGCTGAACCCAGGCCGCAAACATTTGCCAGGCGTGGGT
>JBEKWW010000029.1:0-72624 GCA_049512655.1 Candidatus Sulfotelmatobacter sp.
GATTTCTATGCTTCGGTATCTGGATGAAGCAGCATGGGTGCGCCGCGGAGTTGCGAGCGGGAAGGAAGTCACCGTGCGCGCGCTGGCTTACATGATTGCGGGACATGAGTTGCATCATCGGAGAATTTTGGAGGAGAAGTATTTTGTGGTTGGGCGATGAAACCAAGGTCCCTCGCTTCGCTCGGGATGACAAACGAGGTCTGAGAACAACAGAATAAAATTTCCAGTTAGAGCGTTGATCCCACTGTCGCTTCCGCTGCGTAAGAACTTTCCCCATTTTCTTGCGCGTTTGGCTGGGTGACTTCTTCCCAGAGGCTTTGGTCGCGGAGGATCCGCGAGACCAGGGCGGTGTGCATGGCATGGCCGGCGCGGTCGGCCACGATCTTGCCCAGGATCGGTTTGCCGAGCAGCGCGAGATCGCCCACCAGATCCAGGACTTTGTGGCGCACAAACTCGTCCGGGAAACGGAGCGGGCCGTTTTCCAGGCCGTCGCGCGTAAGCACAATGCAATTTTCTGCGGACGCGCCGCGGATGAGACCCATGTTGCGCATGGTTTTTTCGTCCTCGCGTGAGCCGAACGTGCGGGCGGGCGCGATCTTGTGCAGATAGCTACCATTCGAGAGCTCGACCTGAAAAGTTTCCTTGCCGATAAGGGGATGCGGAAAATTGATGGAGTAGGAAACCGAATAACTGTCGGCGGGATAAACGGAAATAAATTTATTGCCCTCGCGCATTTCGAGCTCGCGAAGAATCTTCATGTACTTTCGCGGGCGGCGCTGCTTGCGGATACCGGCCTTGTGGATGAGATCAACGAAGGGCTTGGCGCTGCCGTCAAGGATGGGGAGCTCAAGGTTGTCGAGTTCCACGAAGGCATTGTCGATGCCGAGCCCGGTGAATGCGGAAAGCAGGTGTTCGGTGGTGGAGATCAGAACACCTTTTTTCATCAGGCTGGTGGCGTAGCTGACGCGGGCGACGTTGCGGCTGGTGGCTTCAATCTCAAAGCCGTCCAAATCAGTGCGGCGGAAGACGATACCGGTGCCCGGAGGCGCCGGCAGAATGCGCATGTGGACTTCCGCGCCGCTGTGCAGTCCTACTCCACTGCATGCGACGGTCGAGCGGACTGTCTGCTGTTGGATCAATTGGGGGCTGAGTTGGGGCGTAATGACGCTATAGATTACAACCGTATTAATATTTGCGACTGTGGTAAAAAAGCCACACTTTTGGAAGCTGCGGAGGGATGGAGGCGGCGAGCCGACTTCCTGATGGTGCTATTCCTTAGTGCTTTTTAGCTACTTTGTTGGGATTGTAGTGGGAATTGGGGTCGAACATGGCCTGATCCAGGCTTTGGGTATATGAGGCGGAATTCACAAAGCGCTCGGCCTGCATGTCGCCGTTGAAGTAACGGGTGAAGTTGAAGCAGGTCATCACGCCCTGGATGGGCCGATAATTGTCATAGCTCTCCTCTTCGGTGTTCTTTTCGCGATCGGCGGGATCGCGCCAGGAATAGCTCTTACGAATGGGGAGATGTGTGTCGATATCGAAATAAATGCTGACCGCCTCGTTCTGGGCGTTGATCAGCGTAACTTTCTGGGATGCCTGGGTTCCGGCCAAGGCGTCGCCATCGAAAAAGAGCGCTACTTTGGGATCCTTCACCCAGGTGCGCAGAATTACTTCCAGCGAAAAGCGGTGACGCCGCTGGTAGTCGTCGAGGTCCTTTTTCTCGATGGGGCGCGCGCCTTTGTAAGTGATTTCGTAACCCTTGTCGCCGGAGTAGATATAGGCAACATCGCGTTGGGGAGTCAGTTCGATGCGTTCTTTATCGGGAAACTCGGTGAACCGCCAGAAGAAGATGCCGTTGCTGGTGGGATGCCCGTGGTAGAAGCTGTAGGTGCGGCCTTGCTCCTGCATATCCTTAATATCTAAATAGACGTCTCCACCCAGAGCTTGAATTCCCTGCTGGATAAGCTGCCGAGCCTGGTAGGCGTTTCGCTGGTCGGCAGGGATGGAAGCGGGCACGACGGGAGCGGAGGTCACCGTCTGGTCGGTGGAATCCTGAGCCGAGGCGGAGGTTGCGGCTAGTAATGCGAATAGAACGATGAAGAATCGATATCTCATTGAAAACGATCAGAGGGAGCCGCGAATAATAAATTGTAATCGCTTACCGCGCACTAACCCGCTTTGATGCAAGAAAAGCCGACGGTGCCACCGCACCAATTGTCATCCTCGCTATGCTCGGGATGACATGGTGTCGAGTAGATACTTCTTTTCCTTTTTTCCTTGCGCCCTACCCGACCAGCACGGCTCCGCCGTTTACGTTGAAGATTTCACCGGTGATGAAGCTGGCGTAGGGAGTGCATAGAAACAGGATAGGACCGGCAATCTCTTCCGGTGTGCCCACCCGGTCCAAAGGGATGGTGCGGCGAATTTCTTCTCCGCTGCGGGGATCGTCGATGGCGGGTTTGGACATGTCGGTATCAACCCAGCCGGGCGCGACCGAGTTGACGTAAATTCCGGCTGGGGCGAGTTCGGCGGCGAGGCTCTTGACCATGCTGATCAGCGCGCCTTTGCTGGCAGAGTAATCGCAGTGGTAGGCCTCTCCGCGCTGGCCGCTGGTGGAGCTGATGAGCACGATGTGTCCGGCAACAGAGCCGTTGCGCGGCTGCGACTTTATTTGTGCGACGGTGTGTTTTACCAATCCGAAGACGGCATCGAGGTTAATGGAGAGCGTCGAACGCCATTGCTCGTCGGACATTTTTTCGATAGCCACGTCTTCGGCGGGCCAGACGCCATGGTTGGCGACCAGAATATCGATGCGGCCAAAATGCTTCGTGGCTTCTGTGACGAGTTCGCGGGCGGAATCGGGCGAGTTGAGGTCGCTGCGGATGGCATGGCAGTTTTCCTGGCCGCATTCTTTGGCCAGAGCCTCCGCCTGTGATCGAGCGCTGCGGTAGCTGAAGACTACCTTGGCGCCTGCTGCGGCGAAGAGGCGAACGGTTGCGGCGCCGATGCCACGGGAGCCTCCGGTGATTAGGGCAACTCTGTTGGAGAGGGAAAGGGTGACGGGCATGGATTGTAGTTTCGCGGTTCGGGTTTGAAGTTGCAAGTCAGCTGGAATGGCCGGGGCGGGTAGCCGTCCTTGATCCTCGTGGTCGTACTTTCCCGTTCCGGAATGTGGGTGCCCCGTCCTTGTGTTCGTTGCAAGGGCGGGCCGCGGTACTGCTTGTACTATTTTGTTATGCCACGCGGATTGCACCGCACTTATGGTGCCCATCACCTGCACTCTATCACCTGCTCTTGCCATCACCGGCTGCCTTTGCTGTGTACTGCCAGCAGTCGCGACCGCTTCCTTTCGATTCTGGAACAGACGCGCCGGCGCTATCCGTTTCGTGGTCGTGGATTATGTTGTCATGCCAGAGCATATCCACCTTCTGTTGACTGAGCCCGAGCTTGGAACTCCTTCCACGGTGATGCGTGCGGACGACCAAAACGCGCGTGGAGAAGCTCAGGTATATACACCGCAATCCAGTCGGGCGAGGCTTGGTGGAGTCGCCTGAGGAATGGTGCTGGAGCAGCTATCGCTCCTATCTTTTGGATGAAGCTGGCCCGTACGAGTGAACGAAGGATGGACGAAGATTTCGTTCGGGGATAATGTGGCGTGATCGGGCTATTGTGCGGGCATTTCCGTCTCCCGCCCTTCGCAAAGAACGCGAAAAACGGGGCACCCGGCACCCATTGCTGACCGGGATCGCTAGAACCCATCCTTGGCCGACGACGCCCGCTCCGACTTCAACTCCCGCAGCAGCAGGCGCACCAGCATGCCGTCGAAGCCGATGCCGCTCATTTTGGCTAGTTCGTCGAGCGCTTGCTGGGGGGTGCGGGTGGCGCCGATGGAATGTTCGGTGAGCATGTTGGCGTAAGTGTCGCCGAGGGCGATAATGCGTGCCCACAGCGGGATCTGTTCTCCCTTGGCGCCGTCGGGATAGCCGGTGCCGTCGAAGCGCTGGTGGTGGTGTTCGATGGCCTGGCGCATCATGGCGCTGTGCGGGAGGATGGCGGCAATTTCGGCTCCGACGCGGGCGTGCATGCGGACCAGAAAAAATTCGTCGTCGGTGAGTGGGCCGGGCTTGTTGAGAATGCGCTCCGGCACGAATATTTTTCCCACGTCGTGAATGCGGGCGGCGTAGACGAGGTCGGCGACTTCTTCGGGCGGCAACTGGAGCGCTTTGGCAATGATCTCGGTATAGCGGGCGACCAGGTCGCCGTGGCCGGAGGTGTGCAGTTCGCGGGATTCTGCGGCGCGGCTGAGGACCTCGATCGATTCTTTCAGCAGCGGCACATTGCAGTCCTCTTCGCCGCCGCACAGCTTCACCAGCATGGAAGTCAGCTCTTCCAGATGTTCGGGACCATTGTGCTCGCGCTGGAGAAAGCCTTCGATGTAAGTGGAAATTTGCTGGCGTTGCGGGGCGAACTGTTCGCCGCCGACAAATTCCTGCGCGGCGGAGACGCGGTTGCCTCCGGAACGTTTTGAAACGTACATGCCGGCATCCGCCACGCGGATAATGTCTTCAATGGAGAAGCCGTGCGCCGGAAAGCTGGCCACGCCGAAGCTGCCGGTAATGTGATGTTCGCTGAGCATGGCGTCGGACGTGATCCACTGGCGCAGGCGTTCGGCTAATACTTCGGCCTGCTCGGGGCCGGTTTCCGGCATGAGGATGATGAACTCATCGCCGCCGTAGCGGGCGACAACGTTCGACTGGCGGGACTTTTGCTCCAGCAGCCGTCCCACGCGGGCGAGGACGAGGTCGCCCTCGAAGTGGCCCATGGTGTCATTCACTTCCTTGAATTTATCCAGGTCGATCAGAACCACGGAGAAGGGACGGCCGGATCGCGAAGCGCGCTTCCATTCGGCGGATAAAGATTCCCAGAAGAAGCGGCGGGTTTTGATTCCGGTCAATCCGTCAGTGATGGATTGCTGTTGCAATTTCTGGAAGACGAAGGCGTTGTGCAGCGCGGTAGCCAAAAGATCGGCGAGAGTGTTGAGGATGAGAACGTCCTGCGGAAAGAACGCGCTGTCATTGCGGCTCTCAATGTTCAACGCCCCGAGCAGAGTCTCGCCGTAGGTGATGGGGATGCAGAGCACGGAACGTGACTCCGGAAGGATGGCGCCGATCTGGCCTTCCATGCCGTTTTGCACCAGGGCTCGCTCACCGGTGCGCGCAACCCGACCGAGAATGCCGACGCCCAGCGGAATGCGCCTGCCCATGGCGTGAGCGGTTGCGCCAGCCTCGGCCTTGATTTCGATCTCTTTGGTGCCGTAATCGAGCAGGCCGATGCCGATGTGGTTGAAACTGAAATTTTTCTGAATTTCTCCTACGATCTGGCCCAGCATGTGGACGGGATCGTCGCTCGAAATCGCGGTGCGGGAAATGTTGTTCAGAAATGCCAGTTGGCGCGAGCGGCGCTGTTCTTCGGCAAACAGGCGCGCGTTTTCTACTGCCACGGAGACCTGCCCCGCAGCAGTCATGAGCACATCCACGTCGCGCTGTTCGAATACGAATTCGCGGTCCTTGCTCATCGCGAAAATCGCGCCTGCCGGTTTACCGCTTAATAGAACGGGCGCGGCGCAAAGGCATTTAGCGGGAACTTCGGGCTTAAAGGTGACGCCCAGCCGCGCGCGCGTCTTCTCCAGATCGGAACGTATGAGCAAGGGCTGTCCGGTTCGAATTACGTATTCGGTGAATGCATTCTCTAATTTCCGCGTGCGCTTGGGCAGGATGCGATCGTCCTCGACCTCGAGTTCGAAGCGGATCAGGTCGCCTTCCTGAAAAGCCACATAGAAGTTGCTGTTGGCAAAGATCTGCCCCAGCTCGGAGTGAATGGTGCGCAGGACTTCGTCTTGATCGAGACGCGAACTGATGGCCTGGCCGATCTCGGTGAGCAATTCGTACTCTTGCGTGCGGCGATGGGCATCGTGGGCCATCAGGTAGTTATCCAGAGTCAAGCCGAGTTGCAGAGCCAGTCCTACCATCAGGCGGGGACCGGATGCGCCGAAGGCTTTGCGTTGCGCGTGCGGGAAAAGAATGACTCCGAATGCATATTCGCGGGTCTGCAAGCTCACGGCGGTCAGGTTGCGGATTTCTGCGTTTTCGAGCGCGCTCTTGGCGTCGGCGAAGGTTCCGGCCGACCCCACGGGAAGCGGCTCGGTCATCTGTCGAATATCGCGGACGGTGAACAGGCCGCCATTGCGGTAAGCCAGGTCGCAGATGTATTCTCCGGCGCCGCTTTTGGTGAGGATGTCGAGAAATTCCGGCGAAAAACCGCGTTGCACGGAAGGCAGCCATCCCCGCCAACGCTCGCTGATAAAAATCACGGCGCGGCCCGTGGATAGCGCTCCAGAAAGCCGCTCTAATGCGGACTCCATGCTGGGCAGCAGATCTTCAGCGGAGAGCAGGCGGCGCGGGTCGGCACCCAGGGTTGACAGTGCGAGAGTATTTTCCTGCACTGCGTTGCGCTCGTTCTCAAAGAGCACCATGATCATGGCGATGCCCAACAACATTTGCGGGATGGGGCCCAGAATATGGCCCACGCTGCCGAACATCTCCATGAGTGGATTGCTGGATTGGATGGAGCCCGTGAGCACAGCCCATAGCGCAAGGGAAAATGCCAGCAATTGAAAGGCGACCGATCCTTTACGGTGAGCTTCGAGATAAAAGGCCGCTGAACAATAAAGGAGCACGGCGCTTAGGAAAAATGCCGTCAGCCTGACGGGAGGTTGGCCCGCAGCTGTGAGATATCCGAGATGCCCGCGCAGATCGACGCAGGCGCACGCAACACCTACCAGAGCGACAGCCCAGTCGTACCAGTGAAACCGGAAAGCCTTTCGCGTAAGCCGGGTGGAAATGAAGATACATTCCGCCATGGCCACCAGGAACAGAGCGCCCGCGAAAAAAACCGCCGGGGCAGGACGGTGGTAGAAACGTATGGCGGCCAAGGCGTAATAGATGGAGTAACAAGCCCAGGCGATTTGCCATGCGCGAAAATAAACCTGCCGGCTCTGCTGATAAAGATAAGTGAACAGAAGGCACAGTAGGAGCGCCACTACACCTGGAATGATCACGATGCTGGGAGAGGCACTATTCATAAATGGCAAGGGGCTCGGTTGCGCGCGCGGTGGCCGAGAACGATAACAGATGTTTTCACAGGCGGAGGTAAGAAAACAATAAGATTTAAGTACAGTGCTGGACGAGGGTAATCGAGCCCGCTTTGCTTGACGATAGTTTTGTTCGCCCCATACCATCAAACTGGCCATTCATGCACGCATCTCCAGAGTCTACTTTTGTAAAGCCTCGGGTTCGGTTCGCGCCTTCGCCTACGGGTTTTTTGCACGTGGGCAGCGCCCGGACGTTCATTTTCAACTGGCTCTATGCCCGCCGCTTTGGCGGGACCATGATCCTGCGCCTCGACGACACGGACGTCGAGCGAAACACGCAGGCCTCGGTGGATTCGATCTTTGAGGGGCTGAAATGGCTGAATCTGGGCTGGGACGAGGAGTATAAGCAATCGGAACGCCTGGATTTGCATCGCAAGATCGCCTGGAGCATCTTCGAAAAGGGCGTGGCTTATCGAGACTTTACGCCCGCGCACACCGGGGATGCAGAGAAGTCTGGCGCGCAGGGGACTTGGCTGTTTAATCCTGGGGCGCGGGAGCTTTCGTCTGCCGAGAGCGACCGCCGCGCTGCGACCGGTGAGCCTTTTGCCTTGCGCTTTCGTGTACCGCGCGAAGGTGGCGAGGTAGTGCGCTTTGCCGATGCGGTCTATGGCGAGCAGGTGAAGGCGGCTGCCGATATCGAAGATTTCGCGCTGCTGCGGTCTGACGGCATGCCGACCTACCATCTTGCCTCCTGCGCCGATGATGCCGACTTGCGCATCTCGCACATCATCCGCGGCCAGGATCATCTTTCCAATACTTTTAAGCATGTCCTCATTTTTGAAGCTGCGGGAGTGAGGCCGCCGCAGTTCGCCCATCTGCCGCTTCTGGTTGCGCCGGACGGGACCAAGCTTTCCAAGCGGCGGCATGGTCCAGTGGTGAGTGTTACGACTTATCGCGACGCTGGATTTTTGCCGGAAGCTTTCATCAACTTTTTATGCCTTCTGGGATGGTCGCCTAAGAACGATCGCGAGAATATGTCACTTCAGGAATTGACCGACGCTTTCTCGCTGGAGGGAATCAACCGTTCGAACGCGGTAGTGAACTTTAAGGAGCCAGCGGCTTCACCGGAGGATACCTTCGATCCGAAGGCGGTCTGGTTGAACGCCGAGCACATTCGCGGCTTGCCGGTTGAGCAGTTAAGTGCGCGGCTGCTGCCAATCGTGCAGGCTGCGGGACTTAAGATCACGCCGGAAAAGATGCTGCGCATCACTCCGCTGATTCGCGAGCGGATCAAATTGCTACGCGATGTGCTGACAGCCGCGGATTTCTTTTTTGTGGATCAGTTGCCGCCTTATGATCCGGCGGAACTGATCCCGCAAAAAGGCGATATGGCGACGGCACTAAAAGTTCTGGCGCGAGCTCAGGAAGTTTTAGCGAGTGTGGAATTCAGGCACGATCCTCTGGATCAGGCCCTGCGCGCCGCCGCGCAGGAACTGGGAGTGAAGGCTGGGCAAATGTTCCAGCCAATTCGCGTAGCGGTTTGCGGACGGAAGAATGCGCCGCCGCTGTTCGAAACGCTGGAAGTGCTGGGGCGGGAAGCGACGCTCGACCGGATCGAGCGAGCGATTGAGCTTGCCAGCCCTGAGGGAGTTTGAAACCCTCACCGGGCGGTGCCGCTCGTGGTCTCGGACCTACAGCGATAAGATCCCTTCCTGCGATAATCCGTTCCTGCGATAAGATCAAGGAGTAATGAATCCATCGCATCCGCCCAGTGAAGCCGGAGAAGCAGCCGTGTCGGCGTTGCCGCCGGCCGCTCCGTCGAACTTTATTCGCGACATTATTGTCGACGACCTCAAGACCAATAGATATAACGGCCGTGTGCAGACGCGATTTCCTCCCGAGCCGAACGGTTATCTGCATATTGGGCACGCCAAAGCCATCTGCCTAGACTTTGAACTGGCCGATGAATTTGGCGGCCATACCAATCTTCGTTTCGATGACACCAATCCCGAGAAGGAAGACACCGAGTACGTTGAGTCGATCAAGGCGGACGTCAACTGGCTGGGGTTCAAGTGGGACGGCCTGTTTTATGCTTCGGATTATTTCGATCAACTTTACGAGTGGGCGGTGAAGCTGATTAAGGATGGCAAGGCGTACGTCGACGATTTAACCGCCGATGAGATCCGGCAGTATCGCGGCACGCTGACCGAGCCCGGAAAAGACAGCCCTTACCGCAGCCGGAGCGTGGCGGAGAACCTGGATTTATTTGAGCGTATGCGCACGGGAGAGTTTCCCGACGGCTCACGCGTGTTGCGGGCGAAGATCGACATGAGTTCGCCGAACTTTAATATGCGCGATCCGGTGATGTACCGCATTCTGCACGCCGAGCATCATCGGACCGGTAACAAGTGGTGCATTTATCCCATGTATGACTTCGCGCACGGGCAATCGGATTCGATCGAGAAGGTGACGCACTCGATGTGTTCGCTGGAATTCGCCGATCACCAGCCGCTTTACAACTGGTTTATCGAGCAGCTCGGGATTTTTCCTTCGAAGCAGATCGAATTCGACCGGCTCAGGCTGACCTACACCATGATGAGCAAGCGCAAGCTGCGCCAGCTCGTCGAGGAAGGACGCGTAACCGGTTGGGACGATGCGCGCATGCCCACGCTGCGCGGGATGCGGCGTCGCGGCTACACGCCGGAGGCGATTCGCAACTTCGTGAAGGCGGCTGGAGTTTCGCGCACCAACGGCGTGGTTGAGCTGGCGATGCTGGAACATTTTGTCCGCGAAGATTTGAACAAGCGCTCGCCGCGGGTGATGGCGGTGCTTCGTCCTCTGAAAGTTGTGATCGACAACTACCCGGCGGATCAGGTGGAAGAGATGGACGCGGTGAATAATCCGGAGGACGCGAATGCGGGGACACGGAAGGTTCCTTTCTCGCGGGAGCTTTATATCGAGCAGGATGACTTCCGCGAAGTGCCGCCGAAGGGCTATTACCGGCTCTCGCCGGGGCGCGAGGTGCGGCTGCGTTATGGATATTTGATCACTTGTCAGAGCGTAGTGAAGAACGAGAAAGGTGAAGTGATCGAGGTGCACTGTACCTACGATCCCGCGACGCGCGGCGGAAACACGCCGGATGGGCGCAAGGTGAAATCGACCATTCATTGGGTATCGGCGGCGCATGCGGTCGACGCCGAAGTGCGGATCTACGAGAATCTGTTACCCAAGCGAACTGGAGGAAGGCGAGGATTTCACGGCGAGCTTAAATCCCAACTCTCTGGAAGTGATAACGAACGCGAAAGTGGAACCGTCGTTGGCGAAGGCTACAGAGGGTGGGAGATTTCAGTTTGAGCGGCTGGGATATTTTTGCGTCGATCCGGATTCGAAGCCGGGAAGGCCAGTGTTCAATCGCACAGTCGCGCTGAAGGACACCTGGGCGAAGGTGGAGAAGAAACAGGGGAAGAGTTAGAAGGGGCAAATAAAGAGGAGGGAGCGTGAACGAGTCGGGCGAGATTATCAAGTCAGGCGCGTTTGGTAAGCTGGCAGACCTCATTTACAAGCTCGCCGGACCCGTGTCAGAAGAGGTCGGCCTATTGATGGCCGACAAGATGAAGGCTTATAGAGTTCAGAATTGGGTAAAAGTAGTCCACAAGACTAAGCGGATTCTGGCTGAGGCCAGACTCCCGCCAAAAGCCGTGCCCCCGCGCCTATTTCTCCCGATCTTCGAGGCATCTTCCATAGAGGACGACGAGAGCCTTCAAGACCTGTGGGCTGGACTGTTAGCCAGCGCGTCGGAACAATGTGACAACCTGTCCCCTTCGTTTGTAGACACGATGAAGCAACTTACTCCTCACACCGCCAGAATGCTCAGCGCGCTTTTCGAATTCACCCAGAAGAACGGCAGCGTTGATGCCGACGATATCGGTTCTGCCCTGCAATCCCGCGATGAGGCAGCGGTTCAATTAGCCACTGACGTCCTTGAAAAATTGGGATTGGTACGGCGAGAGTACATGCTGCGCCAGGAGGAGGAAAGGTGGCCATCAAGGCCACAACGGTCCGGGGAAGAAAGCAGCATGATTGGGCTTGCCCATCGCTTTGGGATCACGCAATATGGCGTCCAGTTTATGAAGTCGTGCCATGGGCCGAATAGACGAAACTTGAGCCGCTCGGCAAACGCTCGCTGATCATACTCATCTGCGCTAAAGGAGCACATCCGTGCGTGAATAAAACTGGGAGCTCAGCCCCGTGCCTCTTGCCGCAATCTGGCAACATCCTTGGTTGGCGCGCTCCCGAAGAAGCGGCTGTATTCCCGGCTGAATTGCGAAGGGCTCAGGTAGCCCACATGCTGGCTCGCGGTTCCCGCGTCCATCATCGTGGATAACATAAGGCGCCTCGCCTCCTGCAATCGCAGCACTTTCTGATAGTGCAGCGGGCTCATTGAAGTGACGGACTTGAAATGCTCGTGGAACGAAGAAACACTCATGTTGACCAATTCCGCCAGATCCTCGACCTTCATGGGCTGAGAGAAATTTTCGCGCAGCCAGGAAATAGCTTTCGCCACCCGGTGAATACTGGATTCCGCAAAGCCCATTTGCGCCACGCGGACACCGATGGGGCTGCGCAATAGCCGGATCAAAATCTCATCGATTACAAGCGGGACGAGCAGTTCTGCATCGCTCGGCTGAGCCAAGCAATCCATTAACCGGGTTGCCGCGTTGACGATACTTTCGCCGGCGGGGGTTACATAGACCGCGCGTCTTTCTTGGATTGGAGGCAGACCGTGGGGATACACCTTTAAAACCAGCTCTGAAATCTTGCGCGGTTCCAGGTCGAGTCTCAGGGCAAGGTATGGGTGGAAATGGCTGGCTTGCGTGATGTGGGCGGCGACCGGCAAAGCAACCGAAAATACGATCATGCGCGACGCATCGTATTCGAAGACCTCGTCCCCTACGACGACGGCCTTCGCTCCTTGAGCTACGATGCACAGGGACGGCACGCTGAGCGCATGCACACAGCCGCCGTCGATTCGGGAATAGCGGCTGGCGTGCAGACCGGGCACGCGAATGTCCAGTGCGAAACTGCCGTCATGCGGGGCATAGGCGCCGATCAGCCGAGCCAGTTCAGCGGTATCGGGTGCGGCCGGCTCCACTTGATGGTTTGCCCGCCGCAAAGGCACGACTTTGATGTTGGTCGTCACGCTGCTCCTCACGACTTTGAGAATACCTCTTTCGCTAATGGACGTGTTTGCGTAACGCACTGATCATCCCGTATTAGATCATCGTTATTAGATCATCGTTATTGGATCGTCATGGTATTAGCTTAGAGCCCGGTCATTTTCTCCAGACGTTCCGGATATCGGGCGCCTTCGAATTTCATCTTCGATGCGGCGGCATCGATCTCGCGCAGATCTTCTGAAGTTAATTGCACCGAGGCCGCGCCGATGTTTTCTTCCAGGCGGGTCAGCTTGGTCGTGCCGGGGATTGGAACAATCCACGGCTTTTGCGCGAGCAGCCAGGCGAGCGCAATCTGTGCAGGCGTGGCTTTTTTCTTTTGGGCAATCTGGGTAAGCAGATCTACCACGGCCTGATTCGTCTTGAGAGATTCCGCATTAAAGCGGGGCAGTGTGCTGCGGAAATCGGTGCTCTCAAACTTCGCGTCTTCCTTAATCGCCCCAGTTAGAAATCCCTTGCCGAGCGGGCTGTACGGCACGAAACCGATCCCGAGTTCTTCAAGCGTTGGGATTATTTCCGCTTCCGGCTTCCTCCACCAGAGCGAGTATTCACTTTGCAGAGCAGTGAGTGGCTGTACGGCATGGGCGCGGCGAATCGTCTTAGCGCCGGCCTCGGACATGCCGAAATGCTTCACTTTACCCGCCTGAATCAGCTCCTTCACAGCTCCGGCTACATCTTCGATGGGCACGTTCGGATCAACGCGGTGCTGGTAGAGCAGATCGATAGTCTCGATCTTGAGCCGCTTGAGCGAGCCTTCCACAGCCTGCTTGATGTGCGCCGGTTGGCTGTTCACCCCCGCGGCTCCCGGCTTATGGTCGCTGCCGCTCAAATCGAATCCGAACTTGGTGGCGATTACCACCTTACTGCGAAGCGTGGCCAAGGCTTCGCCTACCAGCTCTTCGTTCAAGAAGGGACCATAAACTTCGGCGGTGTCGAAGAAAGTGATGCCGCGATCCACGGCGGCGTGAAGAAGAGCGGTCATCTCCTTCTTATCTTTGGGCGGGCCGTAGGAAAAACTCATTCCCATACAGCCAAGCCCGATGGCCGATACTTCCAGGTTGCTTTTTCCAAGTTTGCGTTTTTGCACGAGTGCTCCTTCCAGATTAATGAACCGTGTGTTCCTCATCTATAAGGCAAAGTGTAGTTCGCCCACGCTTGCCGCGCTTGCCTATTTCACTGAAGTTCTTGCCGGATTCTCCGAGTTCAAATGATATCCTCCAGTGGATGCGAGCTTACTGAGCCATGCACTTCACGATCCTTACTATCCTTGCCGCATTTCTTGAATTCCAGCGCACACCATTCTCCATGTGCACCGCCGGCATCCTGTTTTTCCTGATCGCGCTGTGGGCTGCAAAGACCGATGTCGCGCGGGCCCGCGGCCTGGACAAGATCGTAGCTTTAGGCAATTTGTGTTTCGCGATTCCTCTGGCGGTCTTCGGCGCGCTTCATCTTTCTGCCGCGCCGGGGCTTGCGACCATGGTGCCCTCATATGTGCCCTGGCATTTGTTTTGGGCGTATTTCGTGGGCTTCGCGCTCATTGCCGCGTCCTTGAGTATTGCCACGAAAATTCAGGTGCGCTGGTCCGGGCTGCTGTTTGGCTGCATGATGTTTCTCTTTGTGGCCATGATGGACTTTCCCGGCGCAGTGGCAGACCCTCACAATCGGATCAGCTGGGTGCTTCTGCTGCGCGAGCTATCGTTCGGCGCCGGCGGCTGGGTGCTTGCGGGAGGCGCGCTAGGTGGAAAAAACGGTCCAGGAAGCACGCTCATCACGTTTGGCCGCATCGTCATCGGCGTCACCGCGATATTTTACGGAGTCGAGCACTTTCTTTATCCAGTCAATGTGCCCGGCGTTCCACTGGAAAAACTGATGCCCGTCTGGATCCCGGGTCCCAGGTTGATCGCCTATCTGACGGGACTAATTCTGCTGATTGCTGGAGCGAGTATTTTGCTGGCAAGGAAGACGCGGATGGCGGCCGCTTATCTTGGTACCTGGATCGTGCTGCTGGTCATGTTCGTCTACGGGCCGATCCTGATTACATCGCTAGCCAATCCGAGCACCGACGTCAAAGTTGAGGGGATCAACTATTTCTTCGACACACTGCTGTTTGCCGGAACGATTCTCGCGCTGGCCAGCGCGACTGCATAGAAAGCGAAACCCCGAGCTAGATTCAACTCGGGGTTGCACATCAGCCGGTCAAGCTCAATACAATTGTTGAAGGGGATGAAAGCAGAAGTCTAAGTTACTTGAGGAGTCCCGCCTCGGAGCCTAATTATGTACGTGGGGACTTTGCGCTGGGTTGGCGTGGTGCGCGGGCGGTTCCTTTACCACTTTCACATCAAAACTAACCGGTAAAGTTTTCGGCGGATAGCAGGCGGCATTGTCGCAGGCTTGGTAGCGTAGCACTCCGTGCATGATGTATTTTCCGGGCGTGACCGAATGCAGGGGATGCACGGCGACGGCTACGGTGAAGTCTCCAGTGTAGACGCTGAGTTTTTCGTCAGGCTGAAACGGGAAAACCAAATCTTCGCCAGCAGGGTAGTCAATCTTTCCCAGCACGATATCGGTGGGCAAGTCCATTTTTAACTGCGTGGGGATGAGGAATTCGGACTTGGGCGTGTTGGAGTTGATGTGATATCCGGGCGGAACGCGAAAATTCAGGTCAACCATGGTGGCTTGCGATCGCGGCGCGCTGACCGGAGGAACAGTGCCGATGCTGACGGTCGGGGCCTGGCCGGGGGTTTGTCCAGAGGCGGCAATCGTTGTTGCGACCATCGCTGTTGCCAGCGCAATGAGCGCGAGTACACTGTGCAACTTCATATTTTTATTAAGTCTGTGAGATTCTAACTTTCGCGCTGCTTTTTGGCATCATTAATTCTTCATCAACTATTTTCATTAACTATTGCGCCGAGGCCGTGCTGGTTGTCGCGCGCGTGTTGAGCGCTTTCTTGATCGAGTCCTCGATTTCCGCTTTGCCGCGCAGGCCAAGGATCTTGTCAACGATCTTGCCGTCGCGCCCGATCAGAAACGATTCCGGTAAGGCTGGCACTCCGCCGTATTCATCGCCCACCGCTTCTTTTCCGATCAGGATTGGATAGTTCACGCCCATATCTTTAGCGAATTTGCCGATGTCTTCTTTGCTGGCGTCATCCATGGCGACGCCGACGATTTGCAAACCCTGCGCGGCGTATTGGTTCTGTAATTCGACGAACCAGGGCATCTCGATTTTGCAGGGGCCGCACCAGGTCGCCCAAAAATTCAGTAGCACGGCTTTGCCGCGAAGATCGGAGAGGCGGACATCTTTGCCATCGAGCGACTGAAGCGTGAAATCCGGCGCGAGGCTGGCGGTAGTGAGATGGGGAGCAAACGACGGGCCGGAGCGGCGGGCATGATGATAGCCGATATAGAGCATCAGTGCGACGACGAACGCTACTACGATTAGGGTAAGAGGACTACGTTTCAAGGAAATACTCCATTCAATCAGCCTTTAATAAGCCTACAAAGCAAAGCGGTTCAAGAACGATAGCCAGTTCGAAATCAAAGTAAACCGGCCGATCACCAATAAGACTCCGAGGGCAATCAGCAAGCCCCCGCTGGCTACTTCCACGGCATGCATGTGGGAGCGGAAGCGGCTATAAAATTTCAAGAAGCGCTCGATGCCCAGGGCCGTCAGCAAGAACGGCACGGCCAAGCCCAGAGAATAGATCGCCAGCAGAATCATGCCTTTCGACAACGTGTCCTGCTCGGCGGCAAGCGTGAGGATGCCGGCAAGGATGGGACCGATGCAGGGCGTCCATCCGAAGGCGAAAGCGAATCCGATCACGAATGCGCCGACCGGCGTGCTGCCGCCTTTTAGCTCATGCAGGCGCGTATCGGAATAGAGGGCTTTGATTTTCAGCAGACCAGTGAGGTGCAGGCCAAACAGAATAATGACCACGCCGGCCACCACCGCGAGCGTGTGTTTGTATTGTGCGGCGATTTGGCCGATCTCGGTGGAGATTGCCCCCAGGGTGATGAAGACTACGCTGAAGCCGAGAATGAATCCGACCGAGTTGGTCATTACGCGGCGCATCAGGCGGCCCTGCGAGGACTTCAGCTCGTCGACTCCCGCGCCGGAGATCAGCGAAACGTATCCCGGCACCAACGGCAAGACACACGGAGAGAGAAATGAAATCAGCCCGGCGAAGAATGCGGCGATCGGAAGTGGAAGACTTGACATGCGTCTTTATTGTACCTGCCGGGGCCGACTGCGTAATAGCGCACCGACACTCAAGCATAAGACGGTTGGCCGCGCATTTAGTTGCAGGTTTATTGTAGAGAACGACTTAGGCCGCGCTAGTGGGCCTTGGCGGGAACTTCCGCAGCCTGGGGTTGATTCGGCTCAGGGGAAGGACTCGATTCCGCCAGCATCTTCTTTAAGAATCCATAAGGCATGGAGGCGTTCAGTAGGGCGCGCTCGCCTTCCTGCTTGACCTGAACGCTCTGGAAAAACGTTTTCACATCTTCATCAGTGCCCTGCGTTCCGGCGGAACTCTCGGCCGCGCCCGACAGGGCGAGAAAGACGTTTGCCTTATTAATGAGGGTGCGCGCATCGTCAGGGCTTTGCGTGAAGGCCTCGGCGCGGAGCCGAACTGCACCCGAGGCGAGATGCAGCGGGCTGAGAACGCTCCCGGAGATGACCACGGTGGCAGGCGTACTCAATCCGAAGCTCATCGCGTTGGCACTATTTCCGGCAGGTTCCACTCGTGCCACGCCCCAAGCCAGGCTGGCGAGTTGAACATGTTTGTAGTACTGGCGCAGCAGCGCCGGTCCTCCGAAGGGAGAAGCCAGGCGCCGGGAACGGTCGATCATGCCTCGGATCACGGCGGGATCGTCGTGATTGGAGATGCCCACGGAATCGGCGTTGAGCACGGCAACGCGCAACGTGCGCCCTTCTATCGGAACGGTAAAGATATCGATGGAATTGTAGTTCTCGACATTTTTGGCGATCTGGCGCAAATAATTGGCGAAACGCTCGCTATGGAATTTGCCGACCAGCACTTCGGAAAATCGCAGCTCGGGAGCGGAACCGCCGGTCCCTCCACCGGGCCACAGGCTGGGATAGTGAACCGCGAACGCCGCTTCCCCAAGGTCCCGCTCGAACTGAAAACCGGTTTCACTGATGAAGCGCTCGTATTCCGGATCGTGGCTGACCGCGGGCAAGTCTTTTCCTCCGGCGGCGCGGCGGGCCCAATCGAGATTCACGTAGAAGTAAGCGTCCGCGCCGGGTAACAGGCGGGCGGCTTCGGGTGGAGCGCGCTTGCGCAATTGGACGGCGACAGTCAGGGCCGCCGTGATGAGAGCCACGGCCAGCAGAATTGGAAGGATTCGCCTAATTCGCATGGAATGCGGGGAACGCGATAATCATATCACCGGGAGCGGCGAGGGGTCAGGGCGCCACACCTGTGAGAGCAGACCTGCCACAAGGCGGATTGACAAGGGGGCTTATCCTGAAGGCACACGGAGAGCTGAGTGAGAGCAGCAGTTAGACTGGTACTTCTAATCTGGGCGATCGTATCAGCTGTAAGTTTAATGGGGTTGCTCTATGTACTCCCCGGCTATTCCTAGACAGCGCATTTTCCGAAGCACTGCGAAAACACTCCGGTCCGCAAGCGTCATTCTGGTTTCACTGGTCCGTAACTTTCCTTTTCGTCGGTGCTTGCATGACGGCGTATTTGTATCGTACTCATCGCAAGTACTACAGCAAATTGTGGAAATTAGACTGAGCCACTACCCAATTCAACTACCGGTTGCGCCAAATTTCCTTGTTGTGATAACTTAACTAATTGTCCCGGACATCTGGATGGGATCAGGGGTATACTTGTGCCTAAGGGCACTCCCCGTGCTGGCGTAGCTCAGTCGGTAGAGCACCTGATTTGTAATCAGGGGGTCGGGGGTTCAAATCCCTTCGCCAGCTCCAGGCATTGAAAATCTGGAAACAGCGACTGGAAACAACGAAGATTGGGAACGAGTCCGGAAGCGTGATTGAAGAGGATTCCGGCAGGCAGCAATCGGTAAGCGGCGGCGCAACAGGTTTTTCCAAACGCACTCTTTTCGGAACTATTCCGGCTTGTGTGATCTTCGCGCGATAATCCGTTAGCGCGATTCTTGGTTTCCCTGGTTTGCGAAAATTTATGAGCAAAAGTCCGGCGGCATGGATTTTGCCTGCCGGATGGAAGCGCGATGACTGCATCGCCCGGCAGTTTTGCACAGGTGGGTGAGTGGTTAAAGCCAACAGACTGTAAATCTGTCCCTCCTAGCGAGGTACGAAGGTTCGAATCCTTCCCTGTGCACCAGTATTTGTTCTGGCAGGAATTATGAGTCGCTTGGCAATGGCGTTGATTGCGTACTTGGCTTTAGGTGCGCTGGCATTTGCCACTCTGACCGATTACCGGGTTCGAACGCTGACGTTGTTGATTCTGGGGTTGTTCGCGTTTAAGACCTGGATCCGGCGTAAAGAAGTGTTGCACGCGGACGTGGATGGCGAGCGGGATTGATTTTGCTGAGAGCTGGCGGCCAAGCGCTGACAGTCAGGTTCTTTAAAAGGGCCGATGTAGCTCAGTTGGTAGAGCACTCCCTTGGTAAGGGAGAGGTCACCAGTTCAATCCTGGTCATCGGCTCCAGAAGATTAGAGGAGTGCCGGCATGCATCATCCCTGGCCGTTTCTGTGGCTGGTCTGGTCGGCGGCAGTTGTTGTGTACTTTGTGCTGTCTTTTGTGGTGGCTGGACGGTTGCGCCGAAGCAAGGAAAAGTCTGTTGTTGACCTGTCGTTCTGGGTCGTTGTGGTTTTGACTTTAATTCGAATTGTTGTTCGGCTGTTACTTCATCGAGGAAAGATTTATCAGTTTTCTGTGTTAAGTGCGGGAGTGGGTGCCGGCATTGCGACATTGGTGATGATCTGGGCGTTGATAAAGCAAAAGTTGTACGAGTCCACGGACCAGTCCTCCACCAAACGTTGATTGGATCGCCGAACTTTTGGCGCTGAAGGCTTTCAAGGGCGGGAGTAACTCAGTGGTAGAGTCACAGCCTTCCAAGCTGTTGGTCGCGGGTTCGATTCCCGTCTCCCGCTCCAGAAATTGAAGCGCTTGCGGGCGTGAGTGGAGCAGGACGGAAAAGCATGGGTTTCGAGCAAGCCACGATCAAGATTCAGAACGAAGCGCAGTTCCGGCAGTTGCAAGGCGCGGTAGAGCAAGCGTTTTTGCCCGATAAGACCGAACGGTTTCTGAAGCAGTTGGATCGCAAGGGAGTTCGCGTCCGGGATTTTGATGGAGTGCTGGCGGCGCAGGCGCTCGAAGATGCTGCCGGGAAGCAGGCAGGTTTGAGGGCGCGGCAGTTGTATGAGGCGCTGCCGGTTTCGGATCAGGCCCAGATGCGGGAGTTTTACCTGTCGAAGCTGGAAGGCATCGATCAGGCGTTGCGGCACAAGTTTAAGAAGTTGTATCAGTATTACTGAAGAGGTTGCATAGGTCCTTCGGCGACAATAGGCCGTCGCCTCAGGATGACAAAGGTTAGGAGCGAAGAGCAGAGTTATGGCGAAAGAGAAATTTGATCGCAATAAGCCGCACTGCAACGTAGGGACGATTGGTCACATTGACCATGGCAAGACCACGCTGACGGCGGCTATCACCAAGGTATTGTCGAAACATAATCCGAAGAACACGTTCCGGTCTTTTGACTCGATCGATAACGCTCCGGAAGAAAAAGCTCGCGGAATTACCATCGCGACGGCGCACGTGGAGTACGAGACGGCGAACCGGCACTACGCGCACGTCGATTGCCCCGGCCACGCCGACTACATCAAGAACATGATCACGGGCGCGGCGCAGATGGATGGCGGCATTCTGGTAGTTGCCGCAACCGATGGTCCGATGCCGCAAACCCGCGAGCACGTGCTGCTGGCGCGGCAGGTGGGTGTGCCGTATCTGGTAGTCGCGTTGAATAAAGTGGATGCGGTCGACGATCCCGAACTGCTCGAACTGGTTGAGCTCGAAGTGCGCGAGCTGCTGAAGAGCTACAAGTTTCCCGGCGACGATGTGCCGGTGGTGCGAGTCTCGGCTCTGGGCGCGCTGAATGGCGAAGAGAAGTGGGAGAAGCAGATTGACGCGTTGATGGAAGCGGTTGATAAGTCCGTGCCGCAGCCGGCGCGCGATCTGGATAAGCCGTTCCTGATGCCGATTGAAGATATTTTCTCGATTCAGGGACGCGGCACGGTGGTCACGGGACGTATCGAACGCGGCAAGGTGAAAGTCGGCGAGGAAGTGGAAATCGTCGGCTTCCGCGACACCCGCAAGACAGTCGTCACCGGCGTCGAAATGTTCAAGAAGCAACTGGACGAAGGCATGGCGGGCGACAACGCCGGACTGCTTCTGCGCGGCATCGCGAAAGAAGATGTGGAACGCGGCATGGTGTTGGCCAAGAGCGGATCGATTACGCCGCACACCAAGTTCAAGGCGGAAGTCTACATTCTGACCAAGGAAGAGGGCGGGCGTCATACGCCGTTCTTCAAGGGATACCGTCCGCAGTTTTACTTACGAACCACGGATGTGACCGGAGTAGCCGAGTTGCCGGCAGGAACGGAAATGGTGATGCCGGGCGATAACGTGAGCCTGGTGATCGAGCTGATCACGCCGGTAGCGATGGAGAAAGGTTTACGCTTCGCCATTCGCGAAGGCGGCCACACGGTAGGCGCCGGAACCATTGCGGAGATTGTGCAGTAACGGTTCTGCCGGGAGTGGTTGCTGGCAGTCGGAAGCTAACATTGCGGCTTGCACCCTGCCGCCAGTTCTTTCTTCCCGGAGACGCCGGGAAGGGCAAAGAGAGTGAAACGTGATTGGAAACGAAAAAATTCGGATACGGCTCAAGGCTTACGACTACCGCATCCTGGATCAGTCGACAACGGAGATTGTGGAGACCGCCAAGCGCACCGGTGCGCGGCTGGCCGGTCCGATTCCGTTGCCCACAATGAAGAATAAGTACTGCGTGTTGCGTTCGCCCCACGTGGATAAGAAGTCGCGGGAGCAGTTCGAGATCCGCACCCACAAGCGCCTTCTCGATATTCTGGATCCAACGGCGCAAACGGTGGACGCGCTGATGAAGCTCGATCTGCCCGCAGGCGTGGATGTGGAGATCAAGGCATTCGGCAAGGAACATAAATAGGTTGTGTAGGGACAGCCGCTCTCGGCTGTCCGGTGGAGCGGGGTTTAAGCTCTGCTGCGTTTCGTGGGCACGTAGTACCAGCCAATAGCCGCTGCAATACCGGTGAGCCAAGCTGGATGGAGAAGGAAATGGCGATTAGAGTTACAGGCATTCTGGGTAAAAAAGTCGGCATGACGCAGTTGTTTGACTCCAAGGGCGACGTTCGCCCGGTCACGGTATTGCAAGCTGGTCCCTGCGTCGTGACCCAGCACAAGCTGGCGATCAAAGACGGCTACGAAGCGGCCCAGATCGGCTTGGTGGAGTTTGTGAAGCAATCGCGGCTGACCAAGCCGGCCCAAGGGCACCTGGCCAAGAACAATCTCCCTCCGGTCAAGTTCATGCGCGAAGTTCCGCTCGAGTCGGATGGCGATGGGGATGGAGCTGTCAAGGTCGGCGACCGCGTGCTGGTCGAGATTTTTGAAGGCGAAAAGTTTGTCGACATCGTGGGCATCAGCAAGGGCAAAGGTTTCCAGGGTGTGGTAAAGCGCCATCACTTTGGCGGCGGGCCCAAGTCGCATGGATCGATGTTCCAGATCACCGGTTCGATCGGCTCTTCGGCGTTTCCCTCGCGCGTCTTTAAAGGTATGCGCATGTCGGGACACATGGGTCACGACCGGGTAACACAGCGCAACCTTCGAGTTCTTGGGGTGGATAAAGAAGAAAACCTGTTGGTGGTCGAAGGCAGTGTTCCCGGACCGCAAGGCGGTTACATCGTTATCACGAAAGCGAAGAAGCCGCCCAGAGAGCGTCGCGGATTCGCGGGTTCAGCCACGGTCGATCCGTTGAAGGCGGCGAAACGAGCAGCGAAGAAGGCGTAGTAGCGATTACCTAGCACCTAAGTACCGAGAAGCATATGGCAACGATTGACATACACGATTTAACCGGCAAGAAGGTCGGAACCTTCGATCTCGCCGACGAGATTTTCGGCGCGGTCAACGAAGACCTGCTCTGGGAGGCGGTGAAGCACTACCGCGCCGGGCAGCATAAGGGCACGCACGCCACCAAGGCTCGCTGGCAGGTTTCCGGCTCGGGCAAGAAGCTGTGGAAGCAGAAGGGTACTGGACGCGCCCGCATCGGCTCGATCCGTTCGCCACTCTGGCGCCACGGCGGCACCGTGCATGGACCGGTCCCGCGCTCCTATGACTATGCGTTCCCGCGCAAAAAGCTGTTGGGCGCATTGCGCTCGGCGCTGGCGTCCAAGTTTGCCGATGGCAAACTTACCATCGTGAATGCGTTTGACGTGAAAGAACCGAAGACCAAAGGATTTCGCGGAGTGCTGGATGCCTTGAAGGTCGAAAAGACGGTCTTGATCGTCGACGTGCCCAATTCCGGCAACCGCAATCTCGAGCTAAGCGCCCGCAATATCAAAGGTCTCGATCTGATTCCGGGGAATGAAGTTCATCCTTATCATTTGCTGCGCTACGATCGCGTGATTTTTTCTCATCCCGCCATCGAGAAATTGCAGCTCACGTTGAAAGATAGTTTGCCAAAGCGTCAGCACAAGCCCGAAGCGGCTGAGGACGAAGGCGCCAAGAAGGCCTTGGCTTCCCCGCGCAAGCGCACTCGGCATGAAAAAGCGGCGGAGGTAGCCTAGTAAAATGAAATCCGCATACCAGATTATTCGCCGTCCCGTGATCACCGAGAAAGGTCTGGCGATCAAGGAAAACCAGAACACGCTGGTCTTCCAGGTCTCGCCAAAAGCCACCAAGACAGAAGTGAAGCAGGCGGTGCAATCGATTTTCAAAGTAAAAGTTCTCTCCGTGCGCACCGCGATGTATCCCGGAAAAGAGCGGCGCCGCGGCAAGTTTGCCGGCTACCGTCCCGACTGGAAAAAAGCCTACGTACGGCTTCGCGCCGGCGAAAAAATGCCGGAGTACGCGCAGAATTTGTAAGACCTGGAACCTAAAGACCGTCGTTGGCCGTTAGTCGCTGGCAAAATCGATTGGACAACGATGAATTGCAAATGGCAAACAGCCAGCGACGTACACCGAATTACGAGCTGATTTATGGCAATCAAGACATATCGACCGACAACCCAGACCCTGCGCTACCGCACCACCATCGTCAATGACGATATTACGACGCGGAACCCGCACAAGCCGCTGCTCGAGCCCAAGCCGCGCACCGGCGGTCGCCGCAACTCCGGCGACATGACCATGCGTTTCATCGGCGGCGGCCACAAGCGCAAGCTGCGCATTGTCGATTTCAAGCGCGACAAGACCGGCATTCCGGCCACCGTCCTCAGTATCGAGTACGATCCCAACCGCTCGCCTCGGATCGCTCTCCTCGCCTACGCCGACGGGGAGAAGCGCTACATTCTTCAGCCCGAAGGTTTGAAGGTTGGACAGAAAGTTGTCAGCGGTCCCGAGGCCGACATTCTCGTTGGCAACGCGCTGCCTCTTCGCAATATCCCTCCCGGCACCCAGATCCACAATGTGGAACTGAAGCCTGGCAAGGGTGGTCAGATGGTGCGCTCGGCGGGTGGAGCGGCGCAGTTGATCGCTAAGGAAGAAGAATATGCGCTGGTTAAGCTGCCTTCGGGCGAGACCCGCAAAGTTTCCCAGGATTGCATGGCCACGATCGGTCAGGTAGGCAATCTCGATCACGAGAACATTACCATCGGCAAGGCGGGACGCTCCCGCTGGCTGGGAAAGCGTCCGCACAATCGCGGCGTTTCCATGAATCCCGTGGATCATCCCCACGGTGGTGGTGAAGGCAAAACTTCAGGCGGACGGCATCCGGTAACACCCTGGGGCCAGCCGACGCGCGGGTATAAGACGCGGAATAACAAGCGCACGGATAAGTTCATTGTGAACCGGCGAAGCAAATAACGCCGCTACACAGAAGTGGGAATGGCAAGATTTAACGAGGCCGTCAGAGAAAATCTGATGGCTGAAAGCTGAGAGCTGACTTTATGGCACGTTCAACTAAAAAAGGCGCGTTCGTGGATGGCTACCTGATGTCGCGGGTGGAAGGCATGAATTCGCGCAACGAAAAGAAAGTTCTGCGCACCTGGTCGCGGCGTTCGACCGTGGTTCCTGAGATGGTGGGTCACACCATCGCGGTGCACAACGGCAAGAAATTTATTCCGGTCTACCTGACGGAGAACATGGTTGGCCACAAGTTGGGCGAATTCAGTTTCACGCGCAACTTCAAGGGTCACTCCATGCGGGCGGCGACGGAAGTAGCCGCGAAGCCGGCGGGCATTCCTGGCGGTCCGGGTGCGAGCGCTCCGGCAGCGTCTGCGCCGAAGGCATAAGGGGAGAGGCGAATGGAATTTCGAGCGGAAATGCGTTACCTGCGAGTCTCGCCCCAGAAGGCGCGCCTGGTCCTGGAATTGATCAAGGGCCGCAAGGTCGAAGAGGCGCGCAACACGCTGCTGTTCACCAAAAAGCGGGTGGCGGCGCACATCGGCAAGCTGTTGCAATCGGCTCTCGATAATGCGAACTTTTTGAGTGCTGAAAAGAATCTGGATGTCGAGCTCGACAACCTGTATGTAAAGAGTGCTATCGCTAATGACGGCCCGCGTATGAAGCGTATCCGTCCGGCGCCGCAGGGACGCGCGTTCCGCTACCAGCGCCGCATCTCGCATATTGAGTTGATCCTGGCCGAGCGCGGCAACGGCGCGGCGCATGCTTCATCGGAGCCGCGAACCGTTACGGCTGGCGCTCCGGCAAAGCGTCGGGCGCCGGCGGTGAAGAAGAAGGCCGCTGCCGGTAGAACCGCCGGCAAGAAGAAAGCCGCTGCGAAGTGACCGCAGCTTTGCGGGCGTGAGCGGAGCGGAAGCCCGCCGCGGTCATCCTGAGCGCTCTTCGCGAAGGATTCGGGCAGATTTCTCACCTTCGCTTCGCGCAGGTGAGGAATAACAAGAGTTTTGTTTGAAAGGTTTTGATTAGGAGAAGCAATGGGACAAAAAGTCCATCCTTATGGTTTTCGCCTCGGCTACACCAAGCCGTGGAAGTCGCGCTGGTTCGTCGAGCGGGATTATGACAAGCTGCTGCTCGAAGACGTCAAGCTCAAGGCTGAGCTCAAGGAAAAGCTCAAGTCGGCGGGCGTCAGCTCGATCGAGATCGAGCGCCCGGGCAACAAGCTGCGCATCATTATCAAGACGGCGCGTCCCGGAATCATCATTGGCCGCAAGGGCGCGGAAATCGACAAGCTCAAAGCCGATCTCCAGAAACGCACTTCGCGCGAAATGTTTGTCGACATTCAGGAAGTGCACAAGCCGGAACTCGACGCCCAGCTGGTATCGGAAGCCATCGCCCTGCAATTGGAAAAGCGTGTCGGCTTCCGTCGCGCCATGCGTAAGGCGGTCGATTCGGCGCTGCGTTTCGGTTGCAAAGGAATCAAGGTTCGCGTCAGCGGACGTTTGAACGGCAATGAAATCGCCCGCTCGGAATGGTATCTTCAGGGCCGTTTGCCCCTGCATACCCTGCGTGCCGATATCGAATATGGCTTCTCCGAAGCCAGGACCACGTACGGCGTCATCGGAGTGAAGTGCTGGGTATACAAAGGCGAAATTTTGCCGACGAAAAAGCGTGAGCAAACCACAGGCGTAGGCGCATTTTAAGGAAGCGCCGAAGAAAAAGTCTTGGCCAATGGCTAAGACCTGGAAGCTAAGACCTAAAAGCAAAGACCTAAAAGCAAAGAGCTGACTTATGTTGATGCCAAAGAAAGTAAAGTACCGCAAGCAACAGCGCGGTCGCATGACCGGCAAAGCCTGGCGCGGCAGCACGCTGTCGTTCGGCGACTTTGGTCTGAAAGTGCTCGAGCCCGGTTGGATCACCGACCGCCAGATCGAGGCCAGCCGCGTCGCCATGACCCGTTTCGTCAAGCGTGGAGGCAAGATTTGGATTCGGGTGTTTCCCGATAAGCCCGTGACCAAGAAGCCGGCTGAAACTCGTATGGGTAAGGGCAAGGGCGCCCCCGATCACTGGGTCGCGGTCGTCAAGCCGGGGAAAATTCTGTTCGAGATGGAAGGGGTTGCGCTGGCCGACGCCACCGAGGCCATGCGCCTGGCTTCGCACAAGCTGCCCTTGCGCACAACGTTAGTGAAACGAGAAACGGCGCACTAAGCGGTGGCTCAAGAATTTTGCAAGCTGAAACTGGGAACTGATTTATGAAATCCGAAAAGATTCGTAACTTAACCGACGACGAGCTTCAGCACCAGGGCCGGGATCTTGCCGACCAGTTGTTCAAGCTGAAGTTTCAAATGAATATGGGCCAGAACGAGAGCCTGAAAAAAATTCGCGGCCTGCGCAAGGATATTGCGCGCGTCAAGACGATTGAGGGCGAGCGCGCACGCGCCGCCGCGACGGAGAAACGATAATGGCGGAAACCGCAGCAGGCAAGCCTACGCCCCCAGCCGAGCAGGTGCAGGGACGGCGCAAGGAAGTGGTCGGAGAAGTGGTCGCCAATCGCATGCAGAAGACGATTGTCGTGAAGGTGACTCGCAAGAAAGCTCACCCCTTTTACGGACGTGTGGTCGCGCGCAATAAGAAGTTCTACGCCCACGACGAAAAGAATGAAGCACACGTAGGCGACGTAGTGCGAATCGAAGAAACCCGGCCGCTATCGAAGCTAAAGCGCTGGAAGCTGAAAGACATTGTGCGCAAGACCGCGCTGGTTCCTGAAGTTGTGCTGGACCGCGAAGCGAAGTAGCCGCGTTCGGTCCCGGCATTTGATCGAAGAGAATTAGCCGTATCGAGATTGAGGGAGATTGAGCCATGGCTGTGATGATGAGAAGCATGCTGGAGGTCGCCGACAATTCCGGCGCCCGCAAGCTGCAGATGATTCTGCCGCTCGGCGGTTCCACCGGTTTGAATGCCGGCCTCGGCGACATAATCACCGCCGCCGTGAAGGAAGCCTCGCCCGATGGCCAGGTGCAAAAGGGGAAAGTGGTGAAGGCGGTGATTGTGCGCACCCGAAAAGAACATCGCCGTCGCGATGGGACTTACATCAAATTCGACTCCAATGCCGCGGTGCTGATTAACGATGCCGGCGAACCGGTGGGCACGCGCGTCTTTGGTCCGGTAGCGCGTGAATTGCGTGACAAAAGATTTTTGAAAATTGTTTCACTGGCGCCAGAAGTAATTTAGGAAGGGTTTGAGTCCTCGGTCTTAGGCCATAAGGCCGAATGACCAAGACCTAAGACCAGTCTAGGAAAAAGTTTAGGACAAAAGCTGCAATCATGAGAACCGTAAGCACTGAACAAAAACGAGTGGATATCCGCCGCAATGACAACGTGAAAGTCATCACGGGGCGCGACAAGGGCAAGGAAGGACGCGTGCTGCGCGTATTTCCCAACGATGCGAAGCTCTTGGTCGAGCACGTGATGATGGTCAAAAAGCACGTGCGCCCCAACCCGCAGCGCAACATCAAGGGCGGCATCGCGGAGCAGGAAAGCCGTATTGCGATTTCGAATGTACAGTTGGTCTGCCCCACCTGCGGCCCGGTGCGTATCGGGCATGAAATGCAGGGTGACCGCAAAGTACGCGTTTGCAAAAAGTGCGGCACGACCTTGGATAAGTAAGGTTGGACGAGGGACGCCGTTTAGTGAGGCGTTCGAGCCTCGCTGGCGTCATCCCGAGTGTTTTTTGCGAGGCATCTGGCGAGTAAGAAAAGTTCTCACGAACCGGTAACCACTCCGAAACCGTGGGAGGAAGTTGAAGAAAAAAATGGCGAAAGAAAAAGAAGAAAAGAAAAGATCGTCGAGAGATTCTTCGCAGGAGCAGAAGGCTCCCGCGCAGGCGCAGCACAGCGCCAAAGAGCGCCCTCGGCTGCGCACCAAGTTCGACAAGGAAGTCGCGCCCGCTTTGCTGAAGGAACTCGACCTCAAGAACGCGATGGCGGTTCCGCGCTTGAATAAAATCGTCGTCAACATGGGCATGGGCGAGGCGACCCAGAATTCGAAGATTCTCGACCCGGCGGTCAACGAACTCGGCCAGATCGCCGGCCAGAAGCCGATCGTTACCAAGGCAAAGAAATCGATTGCCGCCTTTAAAGTTCGCGAAGGCCAGGCGATTGGCACCATGGTCACCCTGCGCGGCGATCGCATGTATGAATTTCTCGACCGCTTGGTCAGCATCGTTCTGCCCCGCGTTCGCGACTTTAAGGGTGTTTCGACCAAGTCGTTCGATGGCCGCGGCAACTACACCATAGGTTTGCACGACCAGTTGATCTTCCCGGAGATTTCCTACGAGAAGGTCGACAAGCTGAAAGGCATGAACGTAACCATCGTGACCACGGCGGCCAACGATAATCAGGCGCGTTCGCTGTTGAAGCACCTGGGCATGCCGTTCCGAGCTCAGTAACTTTTCGAATCAACAAGATTTAAGTAATAAAGTTTTTTAAGGACCGCATGACAACTGCAAAACGAGTAAAAGACGCGAAGATCGAAAAAAAGTTTGAGCTGGCGCGCGAGAAAAAAGAGAAGACTCCGAAGTTTTCCTCGCGCCGGCACAACCGCTGCAAGCTGTGCGGACGGCCGCGCGCTTATCTGCGCAAGTTCGGCGTATGCCGCTTGTGCTTCCGCGGACTGGCGCTGCGCGGCGAGATTCCAGGCGTCTCGAAGTCGTCCTGGTAAAACGTCGTCGGTAGTTGGTCGTCGGTCGTTAGCGATTGGCCAAGACCATATGCGAATTAGTGGTGATAGTTTCAAGTGCTGGGTGTTAGGTTGGCAAACGACCAACGACCAGCAACAGAGCTAAGCAAGCCGCCGCAGGTTCTCCGCTGAGCGCGGAGCGAACGGGTGGTTATAGGAGAAGCAAACGATGAGGTTGACGGATCCGGTGGCAGACATGCTGACGAGGGTGCGCAATGCGCTCCAGGCGCGGCACCAAAAAGTGGACGTTCCGGCCTCCAGGCTGAAGGTGGAAATCGCCCGTATTCTCAAAGAAGAGGGCTACATCTCGAACTTCAAGGCTACGGAAGAAGAAGGCCACAAGATCATCCGGATTTACTTGAAGTATGGCGCGCACAACGAAGCCGCCATCTCCAAGGCGGAGCGCGTGTCGCGCCCCGGTTGCCGCGTCTATGTGCGCCGCAGCGAAATCCCGCGCGTGCTGGGCGGCATGGGAATTAATATCTTGACCACTCCGCGCGGCGTCATGACCGGTCGTCAGGCCCGCAAAGAAGGCGTAGGCGGCGAACTGTTATGCGAAATTTGGTAACGAGATTTGGTAGCCAAGTCCGGTAAAGCGGCAGACGGCCAAGTTAGCGCAAATTGGACTAGCTAAGACCCAAGACCTAAAAGGCTAAGAGTCGAACTTATGTCACGAATTGGAAAAAAGCCGATCCCGATCCCCAAAGGGGTGACGGTCAAATTTGAAGGCAACACCGTGCTGGTGCAGGGTCCAAAGGGCAAGCTGGATACGTCCCTTCCGGCCGGCATCAAGGTTGAGCAAAAAGATGGGCATCTCGTCGCCGTTCGCGAAAACGATTCTCAGGCCGCCGTGCACGGTCTGGCGCGAGCTCTCGTCAACAACGCCGTCGAAGGCGTCACCCGAGGTTGGACGCGCGAACTGGAAATCGTCGGCATCGGCTACCGGGCCGAGATGAAGGGCAAAGGGATGATCGTATTCAGTCTCGGCTACTCTCATCCCATCGAATATCCTTTGCCCACCGGAGTCGAAGCCTCGGTCGATCCGAAACAAACGAAGATTGCGCTCACCGGAATCGACCGGCAACAGGTCGGCCAGGTGGCGGCGGAAATGCGATCGCTGCGTCCGCCTGATCCTTACAAGAACAAGGGCGTGCGCTATGCCGGCGAAAGATTGAAGAAGAAAGTCGGAAAGACGGGAGCGAAATAGCGGCGCTTGGCGGGCCTGAGCGAAGCGGGAGCCCGCTGCCGCTATCCCGAGCGGTTTTTGCGACGGATCTCTACCGAGAGATCTTTAGCAGGATTAGGACTATAAGATCAGGATTAGGACTATAAGATTATGCTGACGAAAATTTCGAAAAATCAAAAACGCGGCCACGTACACGACCGCATCCGCAAAAAGATGCAGGGTACTGCCGAGCGTCCGCGGCTGAATGTCTACCGCTCCCTGAACCACATCTATGTGCAGGTCATCGATGATCTGCATGGCAGCACCTTGGTCTCGGCGAGTTCCGCCGAAGGCAAAAAAGAAGGTCGCCGTAGCGGCGGTAACCTGGCGGCTGCCAAAGATGTGGGTAAGGCGATTGCCGAACGCGCCAAAGCCAAGGGTGTGAGCAAAGTCGTGTTCGATCGCGGTGGCTACATTTATCATGGTCGCGTGAAAGCCCTCGCGGATGCCGCTCGCGAAGCAGGATTGCAGTTTTAAGAATTCGAAAATCAGGAAATTCGGAATAGGAAATAGGAAATCAGGTTTCTAGAATGCCAACAGTAATCAAGAAGCTCGATGCCAATTCGTTTCAGTTGAAGGACCAGGTCGTCGCCATCAACCGCGTCACCAAGGTGGTCAAGGGCGGCAAGAATCTTTCTTTTGCCGCGCTCGTCGTGGTCGGCGATCCCTCCGCGGCGGTAGTAGGTCACGGTGCGGGCAAAGCCAAGGAAGTTCCGCAGGCCATTCGCAAGGCGATCGAGTCAGCGAAAAAGAATCTGATCAAGGTCAATCTCACGCAAACCAGCATTCCGCACCTGGTGCTGGGCCGTTACGGCGCTGGAAAAGTTTTGCTGAAGCCGGCCCCGGAAGGTACCGGCGTGATTGCCGGCGGCGCGGTACGCGCCGTAATGACTTCGGTGGGCGTTCAAAACGTTCTCACCAAATCGATTGGCACCACCAATCCGCACAACGTGATCAAAGCGACATTCGCCGCGCTGAAAGCCCTAAAGAGCCGCGAGAGTGTTGCCGCCATGCGTGGCAAAACGCTGCAGGAGATTTAGGTTAAAAATAGTCTTCAAAGGAATCATCTTTAAAAGGAACCATCGATGACGACAAAGAAACCGAAAGCGGTCGCCGGAAAGATACACCTGAAGTGGGTGATTTCGGCCATTTGCGCCCCGGTGAAACAGAAGCTGGTGATCAAGGGTTTAGGATTTACCCGGTTGAATCAGGTGATCGAGCGTCCGGATAATGCGGCCATAAGGGGCATGGTGGCCAAGGTTCCGCATCTGGTAGTGATCCTGAAGTAACTGGTTGTGATCCTGAAGTAAGAGGTCCTGAAGTAGCTGCTGTCGGCTGAGAGCTTATTTATGAATTTATCCAATCTTCGAGCACCTAAGAAGGCGTCGGAAAAGCGCAAGCGCGTGGGCCGCGGCATGGGCTCCGGCATGGGCAAAACTTCCACGCGCGGACACAAAGGTCAGCGTTCGCGCACTGGCATGCGCCTGATCCGCGGCTTTGAAGGCGGCCAGATGCCGCTGCACCGCCGCATGCCCAAGCGCGGCTTCACCAACATCTTCCGCAAGGAATTCAATATCGTCAGTCTGGAGCGGTTGGTCGCGCTCGGCGAGGAATTGCACGCCGCGCCCATTACTCCCGAAGTCCTTCGCAAAGCCGGTGTCATCAAGCATAAGCTCCCGGTAAAAGTTCTCGGCGGTGGCGAACTCACCATCGCGATCACTGTACACGCTCACAAATTTTCCAAATCGGCTCAGGAAAAAATCACCAAGGCAGGCGGCAAGATTGAGGTCTTGCAGTAATGTTTGAAAAGCTGGCGAACATCTTTCGTATCCCCGACCTGCGCAAGCGGGTCCTGTTTACGCTGGCCATGCTCGCCGTCTATCGGCTGGGCGGCCATCTTCCCACGCCGGGCGTGAACTTCCTGAAGCTGGAGCAGTATTTCAATCAGAACGCCGGATCGCTGCTCGGCTTTGTCGACCTGTTCTCCGGCGGCAATCTCCGCCGTCTCACCCTTTTCGCCCTGGGCATCATGCCCTACATCACGGCATCGATCATCCTCCAGCTTTTGACCGTCGTCTATGAGCCACTGGCCAAGCTGCAAAAAGAAGGCGAACTCGGTCGCAAGAAGATTACCCAGTGGACGCGCTACATCACCGTCATTCTCAGCGCGGTGCAGTCGTTCGGTATCGCTATTGGCCTCGAGAAGGCCGGCGACTTTGTCCTTCATCCCGGTCCCAGCTTCATCCTGATGACCATGCTGACCCTTACCACCGGCAGCGCATTCGTCATGTGGCTGGGTGAGCAGATCACCGATCGCGGCATCGGCAATGGCATGTCACTCTTGATCTTCGCCGGAATCGTCGTCGGACTGCCGCGCGGTGTGGAAGATCTCTGGGAAAAGGCTCGCAACGGAACCTGGGGAGCGATCACCCCAGTGTTAATGGTTGGGCTCGTAGTCTTCATGATTGCGGTGGTGGCTTTCATCGTCTACGTGGAACGCTGCGAACGCCGCATTCCGGTGCAGTATGCCAAGCGTGTGGTGGGCCGCAAAGTCATGGGTGGACAATCCACCCATCTCCCTTTGCGCGTGAACGCCGGCGGCGTGATGCCGGTCATCTTCGCATCTTCCATCCTTACCCTGCCGCAAACCATAGGTTACGGCGTGCGTAACAGCCGCTATTTTGGCGACCTCTTCCGGGCTTTGGCGTGGGGCGAACCGCTGTACACGGTCCTCTATGCGCTCGGTATCATTTTCTTTGCCTACTTTTACGTTTCCATCGTGTTCAATCCCAGCGAAGTCGCCGACAACATGAGAAAGTATGGCGGATTCATTCCCGGCATTCGTCCCGGCAAACGCACCGCCGATTACATTAATGAAGTCCTTACCCGCATCACTCTGGTCGGCGCTCTTTATCTGATCATCATTTCTTTTATCCCGGAGTGGATGATTACCGGCATTCACTTGAACCATTTGCCCTTCTGGCTGGGAGGCTCGCTGTTCGAGCGGCTTCCGGTCTGGGTAACCAACGGCCTGGGAGTGAATTTTTATTTCGGCGGAACCTCTTTGCTGATCGTCGTCGGCGTCGCCATGGATACGGTCACACAGGTCGAGGCGCAGCTTATCATGCGCCATTACGATGGATTTACGCCGCGCAGCGGTCGCATTCGCGGCAAACGCAATTGGTCCTAAGCGGCGGGAGTAAAGTTGTGCGAGCAGTAGTAGTTGTCGGAGAAGTGCAAGATCTGGGGTTGCTGCATTCGGACGGCCTTGTGCCAGGCCGCCAGAAACAGTGTTCGGGAGGCTTTGGCCAACTCGATGACGCAGGAAACCTCAATCGATCTGGGTCCCGTCGTATTGCTTGGTCCCCCGGGTGCCGGTAAGGGTACTCAGTCCAAGCGCATTATGGAGCGCTACAAGGTGCCGCAGGTTTCCACCGGAGATCTTTTGCGGGACAACGTAGCCCAAGGCAACGAGCTTGGCCATATAGCCAAGGCAATCATGGCCCGGGGGCAACTGGTTCCCGACGATTTGGTTTGCGAGATGGTCCGGCTGAGGTTGATCGAGCCGGACTGCAAGCGCGGTTATATTCTCGACGGTTTTCCCCGGACAGCGGCCCAGGCCGGATGGTTGGATGCTTTGCTCGACGACCGGCTCTTTGATAATTCGCGCCCCACGCGGGCTTGGCCGATTGTGATCCGGCTCGATGTGGATTATAATCAATTGCTGCTCCGGATTACTGGACGCCGTTCTTGTCCCACCTGTGGACGGATCTATAACGTCCACTTTCAGCCGGCCAAGGTCGATGAAGTTTGCGATATCGACGGGACCAGGCTGATAACCCGTAATGACGACCGGTTGGAAGTAATTCAGCCCCGTATCACGGCCTATCAGGAACAGACTCGTCCGGTGGCTGATTATTATCAGCGGACTGGCCGGCTGGTTTCCATTAACGGCGACCGGCCCGTGGATGAAGTAACGGCGGATATTTTCCGGATACTTGAGGAGCATCGCGCATAAGAATGGCGATTGTTTGCAAATCGGCTTCTGAAATTGAACGCATGCGGCAGAGCGGCAGCATCGTGCGCCAGGTCCTCGATCATGTGCGCGTGCTGGTAAGTCCTGGAGTCACCACCATGGATCTGGAGCGTGCCGCCGAAAAAAAGATTGTCGAACTGGGAGCGAAACCAGCGTTCAAGGGATACTACGATTATCCCTGCGTTCTGTGCACCTCGGTGAATGAAGAGATTGTGCACGGTATTCCGTCGGAGAAGCGCGAGTTGAAAGCCGGCGATATCGTTTCCATCGATTGCGGCGTCGTGCTGGAAGGCTACTACGGCGATGCCGCCATCACGGTTCCAGTTAGCGAAACCGTAAAGCCGGAACTGCGAAAGCTTCTGAGTGTGACCGAAGAGTCGCTCTATAAAGGCATCGATCAGGCGCGAATCGGCAACTCAGTCGGAGATGTGGGCGCGGCCGTGCAGGAGCACGTCGAGGCCGCTGGTTTTAGCGTGGTGCGCGAATTTGTTGGGCACGGCATCGGAACCCATTTGCACGAGGAGCCGCAGGTTCCGAATTACGGCGCGCGCGGCCACGGTGCAAAGTTGCGCGAGGGCATGGTGCTGGCCATCGAGCCCATGGTGAATTTTGGCAAGCCGGAAACTCGCGTCCTTGGAGATAAATGGACCGCGGTTACTGTCGATGGCAGTTTCAGCGCGCACTTCGAGCATTGCGTCGCTGTTACTAAAGATGGACCGATGATTTTGACGAAATGAATTAGAAGCTTAGGAGCGAATGAGTAAAGAAGACGCGATTGAAGTGATGGCAGTGGTCTTGGAACCTCTGCCTAACGCCATGTTCAAAGTCGAACTGGAAAATAAGCACCAGGTCTTGGCCCATGTTTCCGGCAAGATGAGGAAGAACTTCATCCGCATTCTTCCCGGCGATAAAGTGGCCGTCGAGCTTTCGCCTTACGACTTAAATCGCGGCAGGATTGTGTATCGTTACAAGTGATCATATAGAGACAGCCGCCTCGGCTGTCCAGCCGGCGCGTAGCGCGGCTGCCTGTAAGGGAATTTAGAACTGAGAATCGGGACTGAGAACTGTTATGAAAGTACGAGCATCGGTAAAGAAAATCTGTGACAAGTGCAAGGTCATTCACCGCAAAGGTGTGGTGCGCGTGATCTGCGTTGTCGCAAAACACAAACAGCGCCAGGGCTAGATCGTGGCATTTAGGTGGCGCAGCGCTTTAGCGCTGCGAATAGGAACATTTTGAATTGCGGCTTTAGCCGCTGAGGTCATAGAACTATGGCACGTATCGCAGGCGTCGATCTACCGCGCCAGAAACATATCAACATCGCGTTGACCTATATCTACGGCATCGGACATCCTCGCGCAGGTACCATCCTCGATGAGGCCAAGGTCGACCCCATGAAGAAGGTTCAGGACCTGAATGAAGAGGAAGTGAACCGCATCCGCACCGTCATTGAGCAGCAGGGGATGGTCGAAGGCGATCTCCGCAAGGAAGTTTCGATGAACATCAAGCGCCTCATCGAAATCGGCTCCTATCGTGGATTCCGTCATCGCCGCAACCTGCCGGTCCGCGGACAGCGCACCCATACCAACGCGCGCACTCGTAAAGGTCCGCGCAAGGGAACAGTTTCGACCAAGAAGAAAGCGACGTCCAAGACGTAAGAACGGTGCCAGGTCTTGGGTCTTAGGTTAGGACTTCGTTCCTGCCCTGAACCCGAAGGCCTGAGACCCAAGACCTAATACCTGAGACTGAATTTATGGCCAAACCAGCAGCAGCGGGCGACGAAAAAAAGGGCAAAAAGAAAACCTTCAAAAAGAAGGAACGCAAGCACGTTCCCCACGGATTGTGCTACGTGCAGGCATCCTTCAATAACACCATCGTGACGATCACCGATATGAACGGCAACGTTCTGTCCTGGAAGAGTTCCGGTTCGCTGGGCTTCCGCGGGTCGCGCAAAGGCACGCCCTTCGCCGCGCAGCAGGCGGCTTCAAACGCCGCCAGTATGGCGCGCGACCACGGTGTCCGCAGCGTGGATGTTCGTGTGAGTGGTCCCGGTTCCGGCCGCGAGTCCGCAGTGCGCGCCCTGGCGTCGTCCGGCATTGAAGTCCGAAGCATACGCGACGTAACGCCCATCCCGCACAACGGATGCCGTCCGCCAAAGCGCCGTAGAGTTTAAGAAAGTCGCTGGCCGTTGTTCGTTGGCAAGATCCAAACGGCGAACGGCACGCGACCAGAGACTAACAACTGATTTTTGTCCGGGACGAAGGGTGAAGCCAAACCCGTAAACCGGTCATCTAAAAGGAGAACAACTTGGCCCGTTATACCGACGCAGTTTGCCGTCTATGCCGCCGCGAGGGAATGAAGCTTTTCCTCAAAGGCTCCAAGTGTTTCAGCGATAAGTGCCCCATCGAGAAGCGTAACTTCGCTCCTGGACAACACGGGAAAGACCGCAAATCCAAGATCGTCGGCTACGGCCTTCAATTGCGCGAGAAGCAGAAAGCCAAGCGCATCTATTTCACGCTCGAGGGCCAGTTCCGCAATTATTTCGAGAAGGCCGCCCGCACCCGTGGTGTGACCGGCGAGTTGCTCTTGCAGCAGCTTGAGCGCCGTCTCGATAACGTGGTTTTCCGCCTCGGCTTTGCCCAGTCGCGACGCCAGGCACGCCAGTTGGTGCGCCACGGACACGTCTCGGTGAACAATCGGAGGGTCAACATTCCTTCCTATCAGGTTAGCGCGGGCGAAGAAATTTCCATCCGCGAGAACAGCAAGAAGCTTGCCGTTCTCGAACTGGCCAAGGAATTCGCCAGCCACGGCACGTCGCCCACTTGGCTGGAAGTGAATCGCGACAATTACACCGCGAGGGTTCTGTCATTACCCAAGCGCGAAGACATTCAATTGCCGGTGAACGAGCAGCTGATCGTCGAACTGTACAGTAAATAGTAACTAACGTTGTCATCCTGAGCGTAGGCGTTCTTCAGCCCAAGCGAAGGATCTCGTATCGGTAAAGTTTTTCGGTCCATTATTTCGAGCCAGATCAGCCTCTCCTGGCGCTTGACCTGAATCCGCATTACGCAACATGGACCGATTCAGGGAGCCAGAATTGAGCCAAACGGCCGAAGGAGAGAAACAAATGCTTTGGAGAGGTTTTCAAAAACCGAAACGTTTAGCAGTCGATACTTCCACCCTCACCGATAAGTACGGAATCTTCTGGGCGCAGCCGTTTGAGCGCGGCTTCGGCACCACCGTAGGCAATGCCCTGCGGCGCGTGCTGCTGAGCTCCATCGAAGGCGCGGCCGTAACCGCCGTAAAGATGGAAGGCGTGCTGCACGAATTCCAGTCGATCCCCGGTGTGGTGGAGGATGCCACCGACATCATCCTGAATCTGAAACAGATTCCCTTTAAGCTCGCCGGCGATGCGCCCAAAGCCATCTACCTGCGCGCCGATCAGCCCGGCGTAGTGACCAGCGGAATGATCGAAGCCGACGGCGACGTCGAAGTTCTCGACAAAGACGTCTACATCGCGACCGTCAGCGAAGGCGGTAAGCTCGATATGGAAATGCGCCTCAAGCGCGGCCGCGGCTACGTCTCCGCCGACAAGAATTTCGACGAGGATCTTGGCATCGGATTCATTCCAATCGATTCCGTCCACTCGCCGGTGCGCAAGTGCAACTACACCGTCGAAGCCGCCCGTCTCGGCCAGATCACCGACTACGACAAGCTCACTCTCGAGGTCTGGACCAACGGCTCCATCACTCCCGCTGACGCCATCGGCCTTTCCGCGAAATTGATGAAAGATCACATGAACATCTTCATCAACTTCGAAGAAGAAATCGAGACCGGCACCTCGTCTTCGGATGATCGCAAGCCCGAAATTCACAACGAGAACCTGAACCGCTCGGTCGAAGAACTCGAACTCAGCGTTCGCAGCTACAACTGCCTGAAGAACGCCAACATTCAGTCGATTGGCGAGCTGGTGCAGAAGACCGAGTCGGAGATGCTCAAGACCAAGAACTTCGGCCGCAAATCGCTCAACGAAATCAAGGAGATTCTCTCCACCATGGGTTTGAGCCTGGGCATGAAGATCGACGAGCACGGCAACGCCGTGCCCGGCCCCACTTCGAACATGGTCCTCCCGGCCTCAGCCTACGGTCCGGACGATCAGTTATAAGACGATCAGCTGTAAGAGTTAAGAATTACGTTGCCGTTCCTATTACGTTGTCATCCTGAGGCGGGCGCATTTTGCCCGCCGAAGGATCTCTCAGCCAATGCTGCGAGAAGCTTCAACAGAGAATGTTTCAAGAAGAACGGCTCGGGAAGGGCACGGCTTAAGCCGTGCCGCCCACACCAAGATCAAGACGGGCTTTAGCCCCTGAGGTTCCACAATGCGTCACAAAGTTGCAGGCTACAAACTCGGACGGAACACATCGCACCGGCGCTCGCTGCTGCGCAATTTGGTCACCTCCGTGATCGTGGAGGAACGCATCGAGACCACCGTTCCCAAGGCTAAGGCCGCCAAGCCCATCGTCGAGAAGATGATCACGCTCGGCAAGCGCGGCGATCTCGCCGCTCGCCGTCTCGCCGCCTCTTACCTGATGACCGACGAAGCCGTGGTCAAGCTGTTCGACACCATCGGCCCCCGCTTCGGCGACCGCAACGGCGGATACCTGCGCATCGTTCGCACCGGCTGGAACAAGGGTGACGGTGCCGACAAAGCCTTCCTGGAGGTCCTCGGCAGCGAGAAAGTGCTCGACGAAAAGCGCGAGAAGCGCGCCGAAGCCCGCGCCAAGAAAGCCTCTGAAGCCCGCAAAGCCATGGAAGACGCCGAAGCCCAAGCCCAGCACGATGGCGGTGTCGAGCCAGTGAAGGACGAAGGCGGCGACAAGAAAGAGTAGTAACGAACTTTTCCGAATTTTGTACTTAGCCTTGGGCACGGCGCTAACGAGCTTGGACAAAACTTTATCTTGATGTGGATTTTCGGTGGCGCAGCGGTTCACCGCTACGATAAATCCCCTGCTTCAATGGCGGCTTCGGCCGCTGCGGGAGCGCTCGCCCAAGCAAGATGAGTTTTTTGCAACCTCACTAATGCCGCGCCTTTCTCTTCTGCAGGTTGCCTACTTAAACGCTTCCACAAACAATGAGTGCGGCAGTCCCTCATCGCCAGGTTCAAAAGCTGGCGCTGCATCGCCATAGAGTCTGCTCGATCCTTCGGCGGATTCTTCCACATGCTGGAATCCAGCCCCCCGCAGCACTTCCTGCAAATAATCAAAATCAAACGCCGTCCGGTGTTGGCCGTCGCAAAACACAAAATTTGAAAATCTTCCTCCCAGCGAATCGAAATGCCGCGGGAATGACTCGTAAAACCAGTCAGCGCGCCCCTGCTGATATGCGGTAATTGCGTTCTTCAAGCTAGGAACGATAAGCCGGAGCCCCCTTTCGGCTTTGAGTACCCGGCCACATTCGCGAAAAAATTGCTCCAATTCGTCAGGATAGAAGTGCTCGATCATATGCGTCGAATAGATCGAGTCCACGGAATTCGTGGCATAGGGCAGGCCACAGCGGACGTCGAGCCACAGATCGAGCTTCTGCCTGGGATTCGCGTCGATATTCACAAAACCTGGAAGATATTTTGGCCCACAGCCCACATGCAGATGCCGCGCCTTCCCGTTCCGCGGACGCAGAGCATAGGCGCATTTTCTGATCCAATAATTAGGCAGCGTGGCCTTCGAGAGACCCAGAAAGTACAGGTCTTTGTAACGCTGATGGAGCAAATTCCCCCCTCACGACTTGCGCAAGATTATACGACAGCACTCGCGTAGTGTTGATTTTGGGTGCCGCAGCGGTTCACCGCTGCGCAAGTCCACGGTTCATTCCGGCTTTAGCCGCTGAGGAGCGGTAGCTTTCAAACCAACTCACCACTCGTCCGTACATGTCCCGCCGGAATCCCCACTGGTAATCTTGCGGTAACTGTCCATCCGAATAAACTTTTCGCAGGATGGACTTCACTCGCACAGGCTTTACCAAGGCGCAGATCGGCATCGCCGTCGGTATTGCCGCGTTGATGGTCTTCGGATTTCTCGGCTACATCTGGTGGCTCAGCAGTCAGGGGCCGGTGCTGGCACGCTCCGAAGAGCGTGATCCGCTCAGCGGGTTGCCCGTCAGTATTCGTATGAATCCGTTGCGAGATCGCACCATCGAGCACACCTCCAATTTATTTCTGCATGAGCTGCGCGACGGCCATTGCAACCAGTTGCTCTCCGAGTGGGAGCAGGATTACCGTAAAAAGTACGCCCACTTCATCTGCGACTCCGAAGCGCAACACCCGCTTCTCTCCTGGGAATTGGCGGAGTGGGAAAGCGCGCCGCCCCTCACCATCCTCCACTACCGCGGCAAGCGCCGCTACGGCACCTCCCAGCCCGGCACTTATCAGGAACTCTTCACCGTGACCGCCGAGAACAAAGAAGGCCACTGGGTGGTAACAAAATACGACGCAATGTATTGAAGTGATCAGCCCGCTTCTATGTCATCCTGAGGCGGGCGCCTTTTGCCCGCCGAAGGATCTCCGCTATAAATTCTCGCGGCACCTTCTCTGCGCCTCAGTGACGCGACATAAGAAGTACCAGGCTCGAATCGCCCCCAACATCTGCCTACGGTTTCAACCTCGCCTGAGTCTCCGCCCCAGAAGTCAGCGTAACCTGCGGCTCCGCCACAGTCCCCGTAACGCTATACACCATCGATCCCGCTCCACCTGATTTCGCAGAAGCCCCCGCAGCAATCTTAATATCCAGCGCCCGCGCAAACGACGCAGTCCCGCTCACCTCGTAGACCCCTGCCGGAGAAATCAACTGGCCTTTCTCGATCTCGAACTTTCCGTCCTGTAACCCGGCATACCCTTGCCAGCGCGCAATCTGCAATGGCGCGTCATTTGGCGTCAATGAAATATGTGGCAGCGTCCCATTTCTCAAATCGAAATGAACCCCACCTTTTAACGATTGCCAGAAAGCCATCGCACTTGTCCCCGTCTTCAATTGATAAGTTCCCGTCACCGTTCCCGAAATCCAGGGATCATGCATTGCGCTGGCCAGTTGTTCCATCGAGATGCCGGTAAATGTTCCAGTTCCCGCATAAACCGGCGTCGCCGCGGTGAGATCGATGTGCCAGTCTCCCGTGTGTTTTCCTCCCAGGATGCTGGCGCTCAAATCCTTCACTTCTATTTTTCCGCGGTCCATCTCAACCGAAGCTGAAACCTGCTTCGCAACCACATCCCGAATGCGCCACCCCGCTAGGCTCAATTTCCCCGTGGCTTGCAAATTCCGCAACAGCGGCACTCCCGGCTGCTCCGGCGAAAGCACCTGATACCAGCGTCTCCGGTCCCGCTGCGAACTCAGCCACTCGTGCACATCGCCCACTGCAATTTCGTCGGCATTCAAATTGAAGCGGGCCACGCAAGCTCCTGGAGTTCCGCACCCCCGCGGCAATTCCACCCACCCGCGCCAGTGTGTTCCAGCAGCTTCAGCGTCCATATCGGACATGCGAACCTCGTCGGGCGCAAGCTGCAATTTCGCCAAAGAAATATCAACGGGCGCATTCAGCCCCGCAATCACTGCCCGCACATTGTGCAGTTGCGCCGTCCCATTCACCCTCGGCGGTATGAATCCCCCCTGAATGCCTGACGGATTCCCTGACCACAAACCGGCAATCTGCAAATCGAGTTGTGCGCCGCCCTCGACGTTCGCCTTGATGGCCTGCACGCCAAACAGGCTCGCCATGCGCAGCGCGCGAGAAATCTCGCTGTCTCCCTTGACCGCAACTTCGTAACCGGACCTGCTCACCCATCCTCGCGCCTGCGCGGCCGTGGTCCTGCCCAGCGCTAACGGGAAAGGACCAAACTCAACTCGGAGATCTTCCGGCAGTGTAGAAGCCGCTGAGCCCTGAGTGCCGCGGATTCTTGCCCGTGTGAGCCCGCGCGCCAAAATCACGCCCGTCCCCGAAGTCAGAGCAAACGGTATGCTTGCCGGAGCGATTTCCGCTTTATTGATCGCGGAGTCTAGCCGCAGATTGGTAAATTCACCGTGCCCTTCAAAATTCGCTCCGCCCGGTCCGCTTCCGTTTTTGCTTATCTTGAAATTGCCCTGCACCACTCCCGCCGCCACGATATCTTGTGGCAGATCTTTCTTCGCGCGTCGAGCCAACTGGGCCACGGCATTCGCCGGAACATTTTCCAGATCCAACGATAAGTCCAGACTCCTGCTCTGGAACGCCGATCCCGCCATGCCCGAATTGCCTTTTAATGCGATCATGCCGTCGCCCACCGGGGCCATGCAGAAAATATCCCGTATCATGCCGTCCACGCTGCTGTACCTGCCTTCGCAGTGCGCCGCCATCCGGAGCCCCTCGCTCACCAAAATGTCATAGCGGTGGAAGTCCTGGATCGAAGCATCCGTAGTGATTTGCAGCGCCGTCAGCGTGCCGCTCATCGCTGCTTCCACTTGTAAATCGCCCCGCCAGCCCTTGTCGTCGCCGTAGATCAGCTTCGTCAATTGGCCCAGTTGCGCGTGCTGCCATTCCAGATTAATTTTCAGCGGCATCTCGCTCAGCCTTCCGGCGCGCCGCCACGTGCCGCTCATCTGCACCAGTCCCGTATCGCTTAAGTTCATGTCGGTACGCAGCGGTTCGGCTCGCAACCGTATGCCCCACTCGTTTTCCGATTCCTGCCACACCGAGAAATCCGCATTCAGCAGCGCGTAAGGCTTTTTCTCCGCACCCGTCTTGAAATTAATACGGCCAGAACTGGCCTCAATGTAAGGAAATCCGGGCCTTGCCTCCGACTTCGATTTCGCCGTGGGCGCCAGCGGACTTTGCGCGGTACGCTCCAGCAACATATTCCAATTCCAGCGGCCGTCTTCTCGTCGCACCAGATTCAAGCTGGGTTCCGTTAATTCCAGGCGCGAAATGTCCAACCTTCCCCGTAGCAGAGAAGTCAATCGCACCACGGCGGTCACTTCCGGCGCGCGCAGCATAGGCTCAGCGCCAAACGATGGGTCTTCATAAATAACAAGATTTTCCAGATCGAACCCCGGTTGGGGCAGGAAGCGAACGTGTACCGAACCGATGTCCGCCGGGCGCGCGACCGAGCGGCTGATGGCAGTGATGATCCGTGTCTTGAGCCGCGAAGCTCCTGGCCGAATCAGAAATAGAGCAAGCAGAACAAGAACGGCCGCGGCTGCAATCCGCCGCCAGGAAAAGCGTTTCACTTGATGACTCGCAAGGTCCGCCGCCACCGCGTCTCGTCGAAGAAGTGCACCACTACATGCACCAGAAACCCAATGCGGTCGCTCATGTCAGTTTTGCGGTACTGATCCGCCGGAGTATCAAACGACCAGTAAATGAACATGGGCCGCCCAATAATATTTTCCTGGGGAATAAATCCCCAAAATCGGCTGTCCAGGCTTACATCCCGATTATCGCCCATTGCGAAGAAGTGTCCGGGAGGTACCACCAGATCGTCGCCCTGAATGTGCATCGGCAACTCTGGTTCCCAGCACGGATAAACGTTGTAGCTCTCCGACGGCGGCACTGCGGGAAAATTATCGCGGTAAGGATTCGGATACGCTGCTTCATCCTGCGAATGGATTACGTACGGTTCCTGCAACGCCTCGCCGTTGCGGTAAACCACGCCATTGCGCAAATGAATGTGGTCGCCCGGTATACCCATGATCCGCTTTACCACGTACAATCCCGGCTCGCACGGCGCCAGGAAAACCACAATATCGCCGCGCCGCACTCCGCGGTAGGGAAGCAAAGGCCCCACCCAATTGGTTTTCGGAGCGAACGCAATACGGTTTACAAAAACGTGATCGCCGATCAGCAGCGTGTTCTCCATCGAACTGGAGGGAATCTCGAAGGCCTGCACCACGAAAGTGATGATGAACAGTCCCGTCACCAGCACTGCGGCCAGCGACGCCAGGAACTCAACCGTAGTCTCCTTCGGCTTTTCTTCAGCTCCGGTTTTTGTCTGCTTGCCGTTTTCTACTTTAACGTTCTCTTTTTTTGCCAAGGCGATCAGTCCGTTCCGTTCTCTGTTCGGGAAGGGCACGACTCTACTCGTGCCACTAAGTGCTTTAAAACTCAAGTTTCGTATCAGGGCATCGCTTTAGCAATGCCGCAAGTTCTTTGGATTCAAATGCCCCTCTAGGGGCTGGCACTGAAAGCGGAGTTTTCAGCAACTGTTTAGCCGCTGCCCAGCCACGATTTATCTTAGCCGCACGAAGCCTAATTCACCAGCCGCAGAGTGCGGTCCCAGCGCGTGATCTGAAAAATGTGCGTCACTCCATAAGCCAGGTGCGCCAGCTTGCCCGCAACTGAAGCCGGAGCCGCAATTTCCTCATCCTGCTCCTTTACTGACCAATAAATGAGCAGCGGCCGTCCAATGATATTCGCTCTCGGCACAAAGCCCCAGTAGCGGCTGTCGTAACTATCGTCGCGATTGTCGCCCATCACGAAATAATATCCTTCGGGGACGATCAGTTGCCCGTCTTCCACCAACTTACGCAGTTGCAGCCACCATTCCGGAGTTTCCCCTGCTGCCAAATCCACCCGCGGAAAATTATCGCGGAACAGATCATAGGCAGGATGGTTGAAGCGCGCATACGGCTCCTTCAGCGGCAATCCATTTACAAATACCTGCTTGTTAATCAACCGCACCCGGTCCCCAGGTATGCCGATCACTCGCTTCACGAAGTGCTGCGCCGGGCTTACCGGATAGTGAAATACCACCACGTCCCCGCGATGCACGCGCCGGTAAGGCATGAAGAAATCTCCCCAGCCGCCTGCGCCATAGCACAGTTTATTCACCAGCAGGTAATCACCCACCAGCAGTGTGTTTTCCATGGATGGCGAAGGGATCTGAAACGCCTGCAGAATAAACGTGATCACGAAAACCGCAATCACCACCGTGCCCAGCAGAGACTGTAGCGTGCCCGGCAATCCCAACCCCGCAACCAGCACAGGTTTCGGACGCGCCACGGCGTGCGGTTCAACGCGCTGTTCTGGAGGCTGCTCCGGTGGGATTTGCTCCGTTACAGGATGTCCCGACAAATAATCTTCTGAAGAATTCATTCACACCGCTTACACGTGTCCGTCATCGCGGATTCTTCTCTGCCGTATGCGATCCTCGTGGCTGCTTCGCTCCAGCAAAAGCATCCTGCCCCGCCAAATGAGCCAGCAACTGCCGCGCCGCATCCTGCTCCGCGGTTTTCTTCGTCGAACCCTCCGCTCGGCCCACAAATCCCGTGCGGTCCTCATTCTTCTTGCCGTCCAGCCGAACCTCAACCGTAAATGTCTTTCTATGCTCCGGCCCCGCTTCCTGCACCAGCACGTAGTTCGGCTGCGGCATCCCCAATCCCTGCAATGCCTCCTGCAACGCCGACTTGAAATCCGTCATCGGCAAGGTCCCGCCTTCTTGCTCCATCCGCTCCAGTTCGGGACCGAGAATCCTCTGCAAAATAAATTCCCGGGCCGGCTCCATTCCGCCGTCCAGATAAATCGCCGCCAGAATCGCTTCCAGCGCGTCCACCAGCAGCGCTGTCTTACTCCGGCCTCCGCTCTTCTCCTCGCCGCGCCCCAGCCGCAAATAGTCTCCCAGTTCAAGCTGCTGCGCCACCCGGATCAAGTGTCGCTCGCTCACTACATGCGCGCGAATCTTCGAAAGCTCGCCTTCGCGGAATTGGGGAAACCTCTGAAACAATTCTTCGCTGGTCACCAGCGACAGCACCGCATCGCCCAGAAATTCCAGTTGCTCGTTATCGTGCACTCGGAATTTGTTTTCACCGGCCTGTTGCGATTCCTGCTCGCGCGCCTGCGAACTATGGGTCACAGCCTGCTCAATCACCGCTCGCCGGTGGAAATGGTATCCCAGCGCCGTTTCCAGCGCATTGATCTCTCGTTCCTTCATCTCCGCGCTGATCTACCTCGAACTGATCTACCTCGGCACGTACCGCCCCACCGCTCCTTCATTATTTCGCGGGAGGTTCGCTGATCCCGCCGATCAACTGCACCAGTCGGTCTTTCTCCTTGCGCGCTGCGTCCCCGGCGCCGGTTCCTGCCTTGGTCAAATCCACCGCCTGATCCGCATACTTCATCGCATCCGGATACTTGTTCTGCATGTCCAGAGCCACTGACAGCCGGAACACTGCAATCGGATCCGGCTGCTGTGGGAACGCATCGATCGACTTCTTCAAATTCACTTCGGCGGCAGCCCATTGCTTCGCATTAAAATCCAGGGTTCCTGTGATCGCGTACGCCTCCGATCGCAAAAAACTCTTAAACGCGGTTAACTGATCTGGCGGATACCCCGAACTTGGAATGTCGGTGTCTATCGTCACCAGCGCCCGCTCCGCATCCTTCCGTGCCTCGGCGATCTTCTGATCCTTATCTACATCGGTGTCCCGCGTCCGTTCTGCGATCACCTGCGCCGCTCCCAGCAGCGCCTCCGGATCGTCCGGGTCATAACTCAACACCTTCTGCGCCATGGCCAGCATCTTCTCGCCGTTATTAGCTTGCTGGTAGGAATGCATCACCGACCGGTAAAGCAGCGGTCGCAACTCGCTGTCCGGAAACTTGGTTGCAAAGTCATCCGCCGCTTTTTCCTGTGCCGCCGCATCGGTAATTGCCGCCGCCGCCTTATACGCGTCGAACTCCGGCTGTGTCTTGGCCTGTGGCGGTCGCTTTCCCGCTGGCGCAGCCGTTTGTCCCGCCGCGGGAGTCGTCGTCTGCGCCGGTTTGTTTTGCCCAAAACTCGCCGCCGAAATTCCCGTGGCCAGTACGAAAATCATGATTGCTGTTCGCTTCATCCGTTCTCCTTGAATCGAAAAATTCTCGATCGAACAATATTGGACCGAACAATCTTGGATCGAACTACTTCGCATCGCACAATCTTCATCTCAATCTTGCAATCGCAACATCCTACCAGTTGCATCGCCCCGCCTGCGGCGCCCCGCTCCCCATCCGCCAATGCACCGTCCTTATTGTGGCTTCGCCGGAGGCTCGTACGCCTGCTGCAAACCTTTTTCCGCCGCCGATTTAATCTCCGGCAAGCTGGATCCTGCATTCAGCGCCGCACGGTACTGTTCGAGCGCCGCCTCGCGATCCTCCTTCATATCCAGAATTCGCCCCAGGTAAACATGCGACCACCCCACTACCTTAGGGTCCTTCGAGGCCTCCGCGGCCTTCTGGAAATCGTTCTGCGCTCCGTCGCGATTCTTATTCGCCACCGCTACTTCCGCCAATATAAACAGCGCCCGCCCCTGGTCTCCAATCTTGCGGTCAATCGCCTGCTCCGCCAGTTCCTGCGCTCCCTTGGCGTCGCCCGCGTTGAGCCGCTGTTCCGCCATGAACAGCATTCTCCGCTCCTCCGGACGTGATAACTGCACCAGTTCCGGCGATGTACTGCTCGCGAACTGAATCTCAAGCGCGGCTTTCTCTTCCTTCTTCGTATCGATATTATTCAGCAGATCGCCATAGGCGGCATCGATTCCCGCCGGATCTTTCTCAAACGCCACCGCTGCGTTATAAAAATATCGCGTGAGAATATAGCCTTGCTTCACCGCATCATCCACCGCCTGTTCCCGCATGGCTTCGTCCACCGCCTGCTTCGTGCCGGTCGTTCGAATCTCGATCGCTCGCACCATGCACTCCGTCACCAGAAGGGAAATATCTGATTTGAAACTCTCTTCGAGCGGCGCTCGCTGCACCGAACGCAGCAGCGGCTCCAGCCGGTTGATGGCGTTGAAATGTTTTCCCGCCAGTGGATCCAGTTCATAATGCAAAAAAGTATGCCGTATCTGGTCCATCTTCAACGCCCCGCGCGGAGTCGCTCCCGAAGGCGTGTTCGGAGACGGAAACACGATCACATAATAGTCCGTTCCATAATTTCGCGCGTCCGTCTCATTCGGTGAGCCCATGAAGTCCAGGTAAATCGTAAACCTGCGTCCCAAATACTCCGACGATGGCCGCTTCAAATAAATCTCGGTATCGAACACCATCTTGGCCAGCGGTTCGTGATAACGGTTCATCGCCGCCGCATAATCCTTGCGATGCCGCTCCCATATCGCATGCAAATTCGTTTTGGCGTAAAACGGCTCCAGCAACTGCCCAAAACCTGAAACCGCTCCCGCATCCGGAGGCAGATCCTCTTCCTTCATCCGCGGTACAAAATGCGGCGGACCATCCATATATAGCGCCAGCGAAATATAGGGCGACAAGCTGCGGTTCGTATTCCGGTCCGGAGTGTGTTCCTGATAGAACTGGCAAAGCGCGGACCGCGCCGCTTCCGCCTCTTCCGACTCCTGCAACACCTTCTGCACCTCGGACCGCACCGTGCTTCGCGTCACATCCGAAGTCGTCAGATCCTGGTCATACCCGCAGGAATTCAGCGCCGTCAGCACCGCAAAAATCGTCTCATTGCTGTCCAGCGTGATCGGAACCGGCCGCTCCTGTCCCACACAAATCGGCCCCGCCAGCAGCCCTATCGCTGCCGCCGCCCACCATAAATTAGCCAATCGCAAACTCAGGAAACCCTCCACGGAATAAGCCGCAGAACACTCTCAAGTGTAAGGACTTCGCCGCAGAGGGTCAAACTCGCGGCGGGGGATAGCTATAGGCGACGTGAAAACTCCTACACCCCCCACCCTCCACCACGGAACTGGTTCTGAACTTGGGGTCTGGCCCGCCCGCGCGCAGGGCAGGGCGCGTGCGCTGGAATCGCGCAGGAGCGCGGGAGTGGCTATACGTTCGGCACATTAAAGCTGGTATTGTTCCCGTAGTATTCGAGAAGCGTATTCATTCTTGGACGTCTTGGAAAGTTGAAGCAATCTTGTGGTCTGCGGCGCTGATTCTTCTGTTCGGACGCGACTTCGTTCATTGCCTTCTGCACTCAAAAGCCAAGCCAGACAGCCCCAGATTGCCGTTATATCCCCATTCCACTCATTGAGGCCCGGCACCCGACTCTCGGGCCACCGGTCGGGGATCAATGAGCGTAGTCGCCTGTTAACGGCGATCCTTGAAAGGGTGATGCTCTAAAGCTTAGACAGTCGCATCGTGAAATCACTTGAGTTTGTTCGAGTCCTAGCGGCCCTGGCAATAAGCGCAAGCGCCCTCCATCGATCCGCCGCAGCTCAAACCGTCTCGTGGTGGCGCGGGATTCCGGTCAATCCACCTGGAAGATCTCGTTGCTCTTCAGCGTGCCGCCAGGGGTATCGACGGTTACAGTGCCGGCGGTCGCGCCGGTGGGCACGGTGGCCTCAATTTCGGTGCTGGAGACAACCGTGAATGCTGCGGGTACGCCGTTAAAGGTGACTCTCGTCGCGTCCGTCAGATTGTCTCCCAGGATCATCGCGGTCGCTCCCGCCGTGCCCCAAGCCGGTACTATCTTGACGAACGGCTTCAGCCCTTCCACGGACAGACTGAATACCGTGCCGACGCCCATGGTCCCTCCAGAATACGTTGTACCGTAAAAGGTCCCGTTGGTGGCTTGCACTAATCCCGCTTCCGGCTGATTCCCGTCAACGCAATTCGGTAGCCCGCAAAAATTATAGAGCGTAGTGAGAACGCCTGACGTGGTGATTTTGAAGATCGTGCCGCACCCGCTGTTGCTCAGGCAGTTGGGGCTGGAGTTCGCTCCACCATTATAAGTTGTCCCGTACAGGTTCCCATCGCTGGCTTGGATCAGTGAGTCCATGGGATTGCGGCCATCCGTGCAATTCGGTTTCGAGCAGAAGTTGTAGATCGTTGTGACCTTGCCCGCCGGCGTCATCGAAAAAACCGTACCGCCTTGGATGTGGGCTCCGCCGCTCTCCGTGGTCCCGTAAAAGTTCCCGTTCCTGGCCTGAACCAGCCCAGCGTAGGGGAAACCACCCTTCGCGGCGCCCTTGAAAGTGTACAGCGTGGCGAAGCCCGTTTTTGGCAAAATTGCGAAGACCGTGCCGTTACCCGACTTTGCCAGGCTAGTGGTCCCATAGATGTTTTGGTTCGTGCCCTGTACCAGTCTGGCGTAAGGTAATTCGCCGTTCGCGCCAGTGAAGCTAAGCGACACTTCGTTCGTGCCCGCGGTGCTCATTTCATAAAGCGTGCCAAGGTTGCTGGACCCGCCAATGACGGTGGTTCCGTACAAGTTGCCATCTTTTGCCCGAAACGGGGCAGCCAATGGCTCGGAGCCGTCCGTGCCGTCGAAGTCGTATATCGGGGTCAGCTTGCCCGTCGAGGTGATCTGAAAGACCGAGCCATCGTTGCTGGCGCCGCCGCCATAGTAGGTCGTACCGTAAAACATTCCATTGGCAAGCGTCAGTCCCCCATAAGGCTTGGCGCCGTCCGAACACACGTCACCAGCGCAAAAAACGTGGATCGTGGTCGGCTTTTTCGCAGTAGTGGCGAACTTGAAAACCGTGCCCTGTTTGCCTTCGCATACCTCTGTGGTTCCGTAGAGTTTCCCATCCGGGCCCTGAACAAGGTTGCCGAAGCCGGGATTCGCGCCAGATGTGCATGTACCATTGAAACTGAACAAGCTGTGGAACTCGCTCTCCTGTGCCGGCGAGGGAATCGCCATGACGGCACAGAGCGCAAAGACGATGCAGGCCATTTTCGAGAGGCTAAACAGCCCGTCAGCGAAGGTCGTCGCGACCAGGGTGCCCCGCAATGTTCTGAGAATAGAGCTTTTCATTTTCGTCTCCATGAATCTCCACATTTCACTGACCGATGTTACTCTGCGGAACGTTGCGCGGAATCGTCCTAAACGAGACCGAAATCCGCGACACGTGGGTATGCTAGTGACCTGAGTGTCCCCCCGGCTGGCAAGTCAAAATAACTAAATTGTTGTAACTTCTTTGCTCCCTAGAACGGCCGCCATTGTCCCCACTATCCCGGTTCGTGTCAATCTGAAACAATTTGCATCAGGAGCGAGCGTAGTTCTGCCCTAGATAGTTGGCGAAAAATCGCCATTTTACCCATTGACCTGTCAAATGCTCAGTGAGTACTAACGCCTGTCAGTGGCAGTTGACCTGGGGCACAATGGGCGTGGGATGATTATTCGATGAACGGTATTAAGAATCCGGTCATTTCAATCTGGAGGCGGAGAATCGGTGCGATCAGCATGGTGACCAAGCCTAACGGTGGCTAGATTGGGACCCTTTATACATACTTTTCATTGCCGATTGCGAGGCGATTCATGTTGGGTTGTCTCCGTATTTCGAAGGGATCGGACAACAGGATTATGGGCCTTATTCTCGTGAACGCAAGCACACCAAGGTTCATGTCGAGGCAGTGACTGGCTCCCTTGTTGGAAGACGCTTTGGAATCGGCCCTGAAGAAAGATCGCTTTGTCACTCCGGCTTTGGTATCAATAGTTGTTTTTGGTGGCTTCTTCGCCATAAATCGCTTGTCCCATCGAGCCGTTCGGACTAGACTCCTCTGGCCGCTATAGGAGCGCCGCCAAAAGGCGCAATTCAAAATGTTGCTCGAGGAATACAAGGCAATGATCCAGCGGGGATTTCTACGGGCATTTCTCCTCCTGCTTTTTTCACATCATGTCGTTGCTCAGGCTGGAGGCGGTATTACTCTGCGCGGATCAAGCCCATCTTCTCAAATGACAACTGAATCGTGGGCTATATATTCCGCCACAAATCCCCTGCAGGATCATGATAGTTCTCTATCAAAGCTCGACCTCAAGGCGCCCAGGAAAGCTCGCCGGGCTTTTGACAAAGGATACCAATTGCTCATGCGCAAGGACCGCCAAGGGGCGGTTGCGCAGTTTATTACAGCCATTTCGATCTATCCTAGCTACGTCTCGGCGCATAATGCTCTCGGGACTGCCTACTTCGGGCTGGGACAGAACGATCAGGCACACGCCGAGTTTTCCCAGGCTATCTCGCTCGATGACCGTCTACCCAATTCCTATCTGAACCTTGGCTACGCGGAACTCGCTCTCCAGCATTTCTCCGCCGCGGAACAATCCATTCAGAAAGCTTCGTCTCTCGCTCCTCTTGATCTGACTGTGCTCACCACGCTTGCTTACGTACAACTCAGAAACAACAACTACGAAGCTGCCGTCGCGACCGCTCATCAGGTCCATGAGCGCAAACACGAAGGTGTTGCCCTGGTTCATCTCTACGCTGCTGCGGCACTCGAGGCCCAGCGCAATTTCCTGCAGGCACAACAGGAATTAAAATTTTTCTTGAAGGAAGATCCCAAGTCGGCGGCTGCGGCTTCCGCTCTCCAGATGATGCGGGAACTCGATGACGAAGCCCGGCAGCCTCCAGCCCAGGCCTCCGAATTGAAAGTTTCTTTTGTCACCGCCCCCAGCGAAGCCCCCGCCGGTCCCGATCAGTTGCCCCGAAATATCCGCAAGTTTATGCAGGCTTCCAACGAAAGCAAGCAGATCGCCGAGGCCGAAGCTGCCGCGGAGTGTCCAACCTGCGAGACCGCCGAAGCTTCCGCTCCGGCTCAGCCGCCACCCTCGTCCAGCGCTCCTCCATACCCCAAAATCCCAGATGCCGACCACGACGGATATATCCTCCGCGCATCCACCGATGAAGTCGCTGTATTTTTCACGGCTACCGATCGCAGAAAACCGGTAACCACCCTGACTGGCCAGGATGTCGGCATCCTGGATAATCACAAAGCGCCAGCCGCTATCATCGGATTTCGTACCGAGGCCGACCTTCCCTTGCGCCTCGGCATCGTGGTTGATACCAGTTCGTCCGTCTCCGGTCGCTTCAAGTTCGAGCAAAACTCTGCTACCGACTTTTTACAAAAAGTGGTAACGGGCGAGCATGATCTTGCCTTCGTGATCGGCGTTGCCAATTCTGTCTTGCTTGCTCAGGATTTTACCGGCGACCAGAAACTTCTCGCCCATGCCATCGACGAATTGGCGCCCTCCGGCGGCACCGCCCTTTGGGACGCCGTTACATTCGCTGCCGATAAACTTGCCAAACGTGCCGAATCGCAACCCGTTGCCAGAATCCTGGTGGTGATTAGCGACGGTGAGGATAATTCCAGTGATGCAACCTTAAAACAGGCAATCTATCGCGCCCAACTCGGAGAAGTCGCTGTCTACTCGGTCAGCACTCTCGAGATGGCCGACAGCCCTGACGCGGCTTCCTTGGTGGGCGAACATGCTTTGACTACGCTCGCCGAACTCAGCGGCGGGGCCGCCTTCACCCCAGGTTCCATTGACCGTCTGAGAGGCTCCCTTGCTGACCTGCAACAGATCATTCGCAGCCGCTACTTGGTCTCCTATAAACCGGCGTCTTTCAAGCGCGATGGGCGCTACCGTGCCATCAGCATTACTGCCGCGAAAGACGGTCACAAACTCCGTGTTCACGCCCGCAAAGGCTATTTCGCCTCCGCTGCTGCGACCGGCTCACGCAACAACTAAGGCTGTCGCGGCGCCGGGAGTCTTCGGTAGATACCGGAATGCCTATCTTAGGAAAATCTTGACGATTGTTGAAGCATCTTCATAGAACTCATTGAGAATCAACTTAACGATAGTTAAGCACGTAATGAGAATCAGCACTCAGCCAATGCAAATCAGGCGGCTCAATGGAAATAGCGCTTGAAGAATATTCCCCTTGGCGATCCAGACGGGGTCATCAGCAATCGAGTAGTTTAAAGTCCCTTGACGCGGTACAGGACGACCCCGTGCGAGGGAACAACAGCACTGATGGTGCGGCTTGTTTTCTTCGTCTCGCCGGTCCACAGGTCGTCTAAGGAATAGCCGTTTTCGTTTTCGAGGAGGCCTGCGCTGGATGCTGGAACGGAGACTTCCTCTGCCTTCTTGCCGGTGTTGAACAAACCGACGATCGTGTCTCCGTTCGGCTCCCGCTTGGCGAATACCTGCCGGCTCCCCGTGTTGAGCACCCTTTTCGCGGCAATCGAATCCTGGTCCACAGCAAGGAGTGCGGAGTTCTCCAGATTCTGCAGATCCGTTGGGTCCAGGCGAGTAAGATCGACGCCGAGGATGAAGGGCGCCGCCCCAAGGGCCCACAGGCTGATCTGAGTCTGGCGCTCGACCGCAGTCAGCCCGTCGTTGCTGCCATTTCCTACCTCGATGGAGTCATAGTCGTTGAAAGCGCCCGGACCTGCGTAAGGCTGCCACTCCGCCACATAGTTGAAGCGTTTGGCAACGTCGGCCCAGCTGGTCAGCGGGTAGCTGCTACCGTGCTTTTCGCAGTGATAGCATTCGACGTCAGGCGCGAATTCCCATTGATTGGCATACTTCATCACGGTCGGGGCGATTGCGATCGTAAGCTTCCCCTGCGTGACGTCCAGGATCATGGGCCGCCCGCTTTGCCGTATAGCATCCGACCACGCCTTAACGTCAGCGGCGTTGTTGTCTTTCATGCCGTCAATTTTGATGTAATCGACGCCCCACGCCGCCAGCATATTTACCCATGAATTCGTATACTCTTGCGCTCCAGGCTTGTCATAGTTAATGCGGACCATGCCCTTGCAGTTGTAGTTGTTCTCCTCTACAGACGGGTCCGCAATCTGGGCAGCCGTGTACGATGTGCCCTTAATCGGCGTGTTCCGGCTGACCGCCTGCCGGGAAATACCCGGCGTTACATAGATTCCGAACTTCATCCCGAGACCGTGGATGTAGTCCGCCATTATCCTGATGCCGTCGGTATCTCCCTCGGCCGGGAATCTCGACGAGTCTGTCACCCAGCGGCCATAAGCGTCGACGTTCGGACCTTGCGGTCCCGGACACTGGTACCAAAAGTCGTCAAGGTTTACGTATTGGTACCCCATTTTCTGCAATCCGGAATTTTGCAGCGCGAGCGCCTGAGCTTTCACTAGGGCTGCCGTGGGGTTCTGGCGGAGGAAGCTCCAGCTACTCCAGCCGAGAACGGGCGTGCGCTCCAGACCATTATCCTCTGCGCCGGCGTTGTGCAATATCCCGCCCGCCATCAACGCGATCAGCAGTGCCGCCCTGAAGCTGTAGGTCCACTCCCTCAAAAAAATCATCCCTTTCCTTATCACAAGCCGGGCAACAAAAACAATTGCGCATGTGTAGGCGGTAGCAACATAACTGTATTGCTCCTGCGGCCCATGTAGCGCCCCTGGTCAACTGACGTAACATCGCCCTTACACTCCTCGACAGGTCAATGAGTGTTAACGCCTGGTCACAAAAGTCACCTCCGGTTCGTACGTCATCCAGGACTACCGCTTCGACCCCTCTCGACTGCATTGGGGGATTATCCGCTTACGAACATCAGAGGCGCGAGTCAAAAGCATACAGTCTTTGACTGGTTCATGTAGAAAGCGTGGGATAGAAGATCATGGAGCGTAGAGCATTCCTGAAGGGCGCGGGAGTCGCAACCATACTGGTTCTTGGCGGTGGTGTTTGGCGTGCATATGACCGTGGTGTCTTCAGCGTGGGCGAAGGGCCGGCATTTGAGCCCTGGAAAGACTGGAGAGAAACCAAAGAAGGTCCGCTCGCATTGGTGCGCGCAGCCATTCTCGCTGCCAGTCCGCACAACACGCAGCCCTGGCTTTTCAAGGTCACGGATTCTTCGATTGACTTATATCTTGATTGTCGCAGGTACCCGGGAGCGCTCGATCCCTACCTGCGAGAAGAGCACATCGGAATGGGGTGTGCTCTGGAAAACCTGATGCTGGCGGCTCCGGCGAATGGTTATGCCGCCTCCGCTACGCTGCTTCCAGGAAAACTTATACAGAGTGCGGCTTATCCCGAACATGAACTGGTCGCACAAGTTGCACTTGCCCCCGGCCAAAAGCAACGAAGCGAACTCTACGATGCGATTCCTTACCGGCACACCAATCGCAATGCCTATGGCCCGCAGCCTTTGCCACCGGATTTTGTCGAAGAGATCCGTCAGCTTGCCAGCGACGAGACCGATGCCAAAGTTTTTGTGTTCACCTCCGACGAAGATCGCAACCGCATCGTGGACATGATCTCCAAAGCCAATGACATCGTCTATGCGGACCCGCAAGTGCAACTGGGGAGCGAACGATGGGTACGCACAGAGTGGACCGATGTCCAGAAGTTCCGCGACGGGTTGATTTTGGATGAGTTTGGGCAGTCCCCGCTAATCGTGGCAGGCATAAAGTTTATGCCTCCCAAGGGGCTGCGCTTCGCTTTTAAGCATAAGTTGCTGCCAGCGTTTTCCTACAAGGACCTGCTGCATGCCACGCCGCTTTTCGGAGTAATCGCAGTCCGTGACCGCTACGACCGTGAGCAGTGCCTGTCCGCGGGGCGCATCTGGCAACGAATTCACCTGCTGACAACTGCGCGCCATCTCGCTGGCAGGCCAGTCAATGAGGCCGTCGAGTTGGTAGATCACCAGCGGTCACTCAATCAGGAACCAGAAGCACTGGCCGATCTCTCCGCACTCATCGGCGAGAATACATGGCAGCCAACGTTCATGTTTCGTTTAGGCCATCCGGTTCGCCAAGTCGCGCCGAGTCCAAGACGTCCGGTGAACGACGTGCTTCTTTAAATCGTAGTGTTTCTGCCGATTCCAGGTGTGTTCAAGGGCGCTCCAGGCAAGATTGCAACGTGAAGAGTTGAGGGCAGCGCCCTCATTGACCCTCGGTCAAAACGTGGAACGCCTGGTTACAACAGTAACGCCGTACCTCAGCGGTTTCTGCTGCACAATTATGAAGATATTTGTCTTCTTTCTCGCAAGCGGCAGCTTCATCATCCTTATCGCCTGCCCAGGATTCGAGGATGAAAAAAGGAGGAACCAATGAAAGTTCTGGTGGTCGAAGCGGAAGATGAAGTATTGAAAGCTACTGGCGTTATGCTCAACCGGCTTGGTTATGAAGTTGGCCTGGCGCTAAACTGCAGTGAGGCGTTCCGCATTTACTGTGACAACGGACCCCATGACCTTGTGGTCATCGCTCTGAAATTCCTCCGCAGTTCGCGCGCCGGGGGTGCCAAATTTATGGATGCCCTGCGTCAGAAGAATCCCAAACAAAAGTTCGCGTTTATCACTGCGTCGCCGGTTCTGAAAAAGCCGTTCTCTATTCTGGATTTAGACGATTTCATGGGCGCCTTTCGACGGCCCGCGAGGAGCCGCTATGAATAGCTTCAACGGCCCATTGGGGAACTGATCCCGATTGAGTGCAAGTGTCGGAGAGGATGGTGCGACGGGCAATGAGTGCTAACGCCTGATAGCGTCAGTTGACATTCTGCGACGGCTGCGGCTGCTGCTGAACGGCCGCCGGGTTGGGATACCTCACACCGCGCAGCCAAACGGAGAAAATCACACCCCAAATCGCCAGCAAAAGGAGGGTGAAAATGCTAGCCTCGGGACCAAAACCGCCGCCAGTAAGCAATGGGTTACCGTGAAAGCCAGCTGTGAGCAGATGGCCGTTGGCCGGATAACCGCTGTCCGGAACGCCGTAGAAGTAAAGCTCGCCCCAGTTCCATGCCGCGTGGATTCCCAGTGGCATCCAGAGATTGCCGGTCCTGCGCACAACCAGAGCCGTAACCAAGCAATACATAGTCGCAGACACCGGTCCGAGTCCATGACCGCTGGGATTGAAGTAGTGCAATCCGCCCATGAGCAACGATGTGACGACCGCTGCCGGCCAGAAGGCGATCCCGGTGGTCAGGGTGAACAGCAGGTATCCGCGATAGAGAAAGTCCTCAAGTAACGCGCTCAGAAATGCTAGAACAGCCCATGCGGCGGCGTACTTCCACACATCCCATCCATGTACTGCAATGACACCGAACGAGAAAACGCCCGCTAGGCGCATCACCAGAAGCAGAACCGTAAATGACGCGAAGCTGAAAAAAGCTCCTTGCCAGAAGCGGAGTCCGAAGGCTCGTCGCCAGGGCAATCCATAATCGGCGAAGGTGCGGTGTTCGATCCGGCCCATAATCCGGGTCGCGATAAACAGGGGAACGAGAAGCAAGTCAAGCGAAAGGACGGCACCTAACGGAGTGGAGAAATCGGCATGCCAGCGGCGGATAAGAGCATCGACGCTGAGACTCGTACCGTAACCCAGCGGCACGAGGATGGCGACGAAGATGAGTAGCCGCCAGCCTGCGCGCAGACCGTTTGGTCCTTTCAAAATGCCATACTGCGGCTTCGGCGGCGCGGACATGGCTTCAGAAGGATCAACCATAGGGGCTGACTGGCTAAAACACCATGGGGCCAAGTCAAAGAATCTTAGGACTAAGAATAAGGCAAGTCAATGAATGAACAGCCGTTAACTACTTACCGCAACGATCTCTTGCGTAATATCTATTACACTCATCGAGAATTTGGCGTCTCCCCGTCCGGGCCAATGAGTGCTAACGCCCGTTTACGTCAGCGAGCAACAGTGTAGGCTCTGATACGCCATCAACATGCAGATCACAATTTGGCCGCGAACCCTGACATCGCGCCTGCTCACCCGAACTGGCGATCGAATGGTCGAAACCAACCAGATCAAAGACAGCAGGAACACGACGGCACCGACGAGAACCGCTAACGGTTGATGCCTTCGCATCCCGGAGATTATGTAAAACAGGCCTAAGGCAAGGTCAAAGCTGTACATAAAAAGCGCCGTCCCACGACTCATCGGTCGCGGAGACTTCTCACGCATGTCTTCTCACGCATGTCTTCTAAGGTCTCGAACATATTTCTCAACACAAATGCTTGACGATTCTGAACCCGCGGCGTACGTTACCCCCGGTCAACTGTCGTAACATCGCCATTACACTCATTGACCAGGTCAGAACGTATAATCACTTTGCTCACGTCACTTTGTAGAATTCACCGGTGGGTTTTTGCGGCTGGAAATTTACGGTAGGCGCAACGGACCGGGCTGCTTAAAAAGCCGGTTCGTGGCTTAATGAAAAAGGCAGTCGTGAGGGCCACAAATGTCCACCTGACACTAGCCCATGACTGCCTTCGAGAGTCGCTCTAACCTCTCTCAATCTTAGGAGAAGGTTATCTCTGGCGCGGACAGGCCGCAATACCACGGATCTTGTACATCCAAGTCTCGCAACTCGTAGCCGCGCTTACGTAACCTTAATGTTTGCCAAGCTTTTGCCGATAGAACGGTAGTCCGCTGGTTTTTGCTGGACCTCAATTGCGTTCAACTTCGCGAAAACCCGCAGATATAGATAACCCCGGATGTAGATAACGGAATCTTGATAAAATACAAATGTTGAAAATTCTCCTCGTCGAAGATTCCAAATTTCTAAGGATCGCCACGGAGCGCGCTCTCGCCCGCGCCGGCTATTCCGTCATAAGTGCCGCCGATGGCCAGGAAGCCCTTCGGCTCGCGCGTCAGGACCATCCCGATCTCATTCTTCTCGATATGCTTCTGCCCAAAATGACTGGTCCCGAAGTTCTCAAAGCCCTGAAGGAAGATCCCATTACTGGCCCCATCCCCGTCATCGTCCTCAGCGCTCTTTCCCAAAAAAACGCCTCACGCCTTCAAGGCGATGGAGCTCTTGCTTTTTTCGAGAAATCCTCTCTCGAGCTGGAAAAAGGCTCTCAAAAACTACTTGCTGCCCTCGCCGAGGTTCTCAAGAAGATTCCTTCAACCCCTGGTCGCGCCACCACTACCACCTAGCCTCAGTCCAGCCGCAAGTCGGGCTTCATCAAATGTCAGGGGCATCGAATGCGCTGATTACTGAAATTACCTAAGTTCGGGAACTCCGCACCCGTCGCCGGAGTCTATCCCCAGTGAGGCAATCATTAATCTAAGCACCCGCCTCAGATTCTGCATTCCAAATTTCTGCATTTAGGTTTTCGTGCGCCATATTTTTTCGTGCGCAACACCTGAATGACTCTATAATTTAGGGAGCGCCATTTGACCGCGGGAGCAACCACTTTGGGAGATCTGGCAAGCGCAATCGGAGCACGCGCCGAAGAGGCCGCAATCGTTGCCGATCTTAAAGCTGGCTCTGAGTCTGCCTATGCCTGGCTCATCGGGGAGTTCCAGCGCCCCGTATACAGCTTGGTTTATCGCATGGTGAGCGACCCGTCCGATGCGGCGGATACTACCCAGGAAGTCTTCCTCAAAGTATTCCGCGGTATGAACCATTTCCACGGCGAATCCAGCCTCAAGACCTGGATTTACCGGATCGCCCTCCACGAAGCCGCCAATCGCAAACGCTGGTGGTTCCGTCACAAAGCTCACGAAACGTCGATCGAGCCCACCGAAGCCGATGGCATCATCTCCGATGAAGCTATGCAGGCCGCGCTCACCGACCACCACGATTCGCCTTTCGATAGCGCTGCTCAGCACGAACTCCAGCGCCGCGTCGATGCCGAATTGCGCCAGGTGCCGGAGCCTTACCGCACCGCTCTGGTCCTCCGCGACCTCGAGGAAATGTCCTATGAGGAAATCGCCGAAATTTTGCAGGTTTCTCTGGGAACCGTCAAATCAAGAATCACCCGCGGCCGCCAGGCCTTGAAGCAACGCCTGGCCCCGTTTGTCCGTGAGTTGGCTGGAGAACTAGGTTTCTCGCGAGCGGAAAATAATATCGAAGAAAACAACCGAAAGCCTGCTTCAGAACTTGTCCCTGGTGGGGGCAGAAAGCTCGAGTCGGCCTCATGACCTCAGCCCAAACCCACAAACTGCTGACCTGCTTGGCCGCCCAGCGGCTTATGTCTCCCTATCTCGATGGCGCCGTAACCGGCGCCCAAATGCTTGGGCTGCAAATCCATGTGGACGCCTGCCAGTCGTGTGCGCGCGAATACGCGTCCTTGCGCATGACCCAGCAGTTGCTTTCGCGCTCACCGCGCCCTGGCGTGCCCCCGGATCTCGGTCTTAAACTCCGGCTGGCGATCTCGCGCGAAGCCGCTCAAAAGCGCCGTCCGCCATTTGAGGCCCTGCGTGTTCATCTGAAAAATACTCTCGATGTAGCCATGGTCCCCGCCACCGCCGGTCTGGCCTGCGCCATTCTGATTTTTGGCTTGGTGGCGACCATTCTTGCTATTCCCGGCCCCTTGCAGGCCAACAATCAGGATGTTCCTCTGGTTCTGAATACCGGCCCGGAATTACAGGAAAGCGCATTCGGCACCATGGATTCCATTAACGCCGAATCCTTGGTGGTGGAAGCCCATGTCGACTCCCATGGTCGCGTGGATGATTACAAAATTCTCTCCGATCCAGGCACATCCCAGGAATTGCTGCCCCAGGTGAAAAGAATGTTAATTTTCACCACTTTCCGTCCCGCCATGTCCATGGGCCGGCCTATTTCGTCCCGAGCCGTACTGTCTTTCTCCAAGATTAACGTCCGCGGCTAGTAATACCTGGAATCCCCCTACCCCCCTGCTGCCTTCGATCAACATTTAAATTCCCCTTCTATCGGGTTGCCGCTGTATAGCTTGGGCGGCGCTCGAGCTGTAACGTGAAGTCACGGCAAGACTTTCTCCGCCCACACCGCAGAAAGGGGGTTTCGTGGTTCGAATTTTTTTGGTCGATGACAACCCGATGATCCGTTCGCATCTGCGATCCTTGCTCGAGAAAAACGAAGAATGGGTGGTGGTCGGCGAAGCCGAAGATGGCCGGCATGCCGTCGAGCGCTGGCACGAAGTTTCCCCGCATGTAACCGTTATGGATTTTGTAATGCCTGAAATGGATGGTCTCGAAGCCGGCCGGCAACTCTCCCAACAGCATCCTGAGAGTCCCGTCTTGATGGTCACGATCGACCCTTCTCAGCAACTCGAGCAGGAAGCAAAAAAAGCTGGCATCAAAGGTCTATGCGCAAAAGCCGACCTGCACTCCCTCTCCGCCGCAGTCGAAGCCCTGCTCAAAGGTAAAACCTATTTCCACCGGTGGGAACCTGATTTTGCGCGAACCTGATTTCTTACTAGGGACAGCCGCCCCGGCTGTCCCTTTCGGGGGTCATTGGCATCCTGAGTGAGAAGTCCTGGCATCTTGAGCGAGAAGTCCTGTCATCCCGAGTGAAACGAGGGACCTTGGTTCCTTAGGTTCGTTGGCTCCTGTTTCCTGCGTGCAGTATTAACTAAGCCTCACCCTCTTTTGGCTTTTTTTTCTCTTCTTTCTCGCGCTCTTGCGCTCCGCCCCGAGCTTCGCTTCCGCCACCAGATTTTCTCTGCTGCTGCGCGACATCATAGCTGGATAGTCTTGAATTCGGGTTTCGACAGGTTTTATCTGGAATTTGGATTGCCTCGTTTTACGCTTCCTGCGAGTCTGCGGGTTTTGCTTCTTCGCCCTCGGTGCAGCTACCCGAATGACATGGCAATCCTCGTGAACCGCTTTCCCATCTTTATTTCGCTGGCTGGTTTCAAGCGCGACTGGTTTGTCAAAGAGCGGGCAAATCGGCAAGTAAGGCGTCTGGCGGCTAGGCATCGTCTATCACCCAGTTAGAAAAACAATAAGATAGCAAAACTCCGCTGTCTGCCCGCTAGCGCACACACCTGGCGGTTTTCCTCTGTTCTCATAAACGTCGCATTCCCCCCAGATTTTTCCTCTGCGGCCCTCCGCGTCCTCTGGGTTTAAGGTTTTGACTCTTGACTTAATACTCCGCCACTAAACTCCCCAAAAACCTGCAAAATCGATCCATCCACCAGCCCAATTCCGCGATTGAGCTACAAATGCAGCCGTTAAGGATAAACTCGTTGCACCCCGCTGTACCCTCTGTTAGCCTTTCAAATAGACTTCATTAGATATCGTCGCTGTGACCGCGCGTTGTCACGTCTCTCTCCCACTGAAAGGTCATGTGCCTGAGAGATCGTAGTTGCAAACTAGTCCGAAAGTATTTCTAAGGAGAACAAATCTTGGCTGCAACCTCATCCACAAAGAATCGCCTTTTGTTTACTTCTGAGTCCGTCACCGAAGGCCATCCCGATAAGATCGCCGACCAGATTTCTGACGCTATCCTCGACGCCTGCCTCGCCGACGATCCCTCCAGCCGCGTCGCTTGCGAAACCCTCACCGCCACCGGCCTCGTCGTCATCGCCGGAGAAATCACCACCAAAGCCTATGTCGATTTCCAGCAGGTCGTCCGCGGCACCGTCCAAACCATCGGCTACGACAATGCACTCCACGGCTTCGACTGCAACACCTGCGCCGTAATCTCCAGCATCAACAAGCAGTCCGGCGATATCGCTATGGGCGTCGACACCGGCGGCGCTGGCGATCAGGGAATGATGTTTGGTTACGCTTGCAATGAGAATGAAGAGTTGATGCCGACCCCGATTTCTTTGGCTCACAAGCTGACCATGCGCTTGTCACAGGTCCGCAAGAATGGAACTCTGCCGTATTTGCGTCCCGATGGGAAGTCCCAGGTTACGGTCGAATATGACGCAAAGGGGAATGTGCTGCGCGTCGATGCCGTGGTAATTTCCACCCAGCACTCCGAAAACGTCGCCAACGAAGAGCTTCGCGCCGGCATTCTGAAACACGTCATCCAGGCGGTCATTCCCGCCCATCTGCTCGATGAAGATACCAAGTACCACATCAATCCCACCGGACGCTTCGTCATTGGTGGCCCCATGGGCGACACCGGGCTCACCGGTCGCAAGATCATCGTCGACACCTACGGCGGCATGGGCCGTCACGGCGGCGGCGCATTCAGCGGAAAAGATCCGACCAAGGTGGACCGCTCCGCAGCCTACATGGCCCGGCACATTGCCAAGAATATTGTCGCGGCAAAGTTGGCCGACCGCTGCGAGGTGCAGTTGGCCTATGCCATCGGCGTCGCCGATCCCGTCAGCGTGCGCGTGGATACTTTTGGCACCGAGAAAGTAAATCCCGAGGGCATTCCCGATCTGATCCGCGCGCACTTCAAGCTGACCCCGCGAGGCATCATCGACTCACTCAATCTGCGTCGTCCTATTTATAAAAAGACCGCAGCCTACGGACACTTCGGTCGCAACGATCCCGATTTCACCTGGGAAGCCACCGACAAAGCGGCGAAACTGGCCAGCGACGCCGGCGTCCGCGAGCCCGTGGCCGCCAGAAAGTAATTGTTGTCATCCCTCCCGAAAGCGAGGGACCATGGTTCGCGCTTGCATCGATAGGTTGCAAGCGCGACGAGCCGAAAGTGTCATTCCCCTAAGGGTTTTTGAATGTAACGAATCCCGTCTCGATTCGTGTATTCTGGCAACAGTCGCACCGGCTATTTTTTCGGCAATAAACTCAATCTTTTTACTCTGAACGCGCCACAGGAGGCGTATGTCAACAGCAGCACAGGTCAATTGTGATATTAAAAGTTTAGAACTGGCGGAACTGGGCAAAAAGCGCATCGAGTGGGCTAATCAGTCCATGAAGGTGTTGCAGATCATCCGCAAGGAATTCATCAAAAACCAGCCGCTGAAGGGCATTCGCATCTCCGCCTGCCTGCACGTCACCGCGGAGACCGCCAACCTCGCCATCTGCCTCCGCGATGGCGGTGCCGACGTTGTCCTCTGCGCCTCGAATCCGCTCTCGACGCAGGATGACGTTTCGGCCAGCCTGGTTCGCGACCAGGGCATCGCCGTCTTCGCCATCAAGGGCGAAGATAACGACACTTATTATCAGCACATCATGGCCGCTATCGATCACAAGCCCCACATCACCATGGACGATGGCGCCGACCTGGTCACCATCCTTCACACCAAGCGTACCGACAATCTGCCCGGCGTGATCGGCGGCACCGAAGAGACCACCACCGGCGTCATCCGCCTCCGCGCCATGGCCAAGGAAGGCGTCCTGAAGTTCCCCATCGTCGCCGTCAACGACGCCGATACCAAGCATCTTTTTGACAATCGCTACGGCACCGGCCAATCCACCATCGATGGCATCATCCGCGCCACCAACTTCCTGCTGGCTGGTTCAAAATTCGTAGTCGCCGGTTACGGCTGGTGTGGTCGCGGTCTCGCCAGTCGCGCTCGCGGCGCAGGCGCTGAAGTCATCGTCACTGAAGTTGATCCCACCAAGGCTCTCGAAGCCGTGATGGACGGCTTCCGCGTCATGTCGATGACCGAAGCGGCCAAGCTCGGCGACGTCTTCTGCACCGTCACCGGCAACAAGAGCGTCCTCACCAAAGATCACTTCGACCTGATGAAGGACGGCGCAATCATTTCGAACTCCGGCCACTTCAACGTCGAAATCGACATCCCCGCGCTCGAAAAAATGTCGTCCTCAAAACGTACCACCCGCACCTACGTCGATGAATATTCCATGAAAGACGGCCGCAAGATCAACCTCCTCGGCGAGGGACGCCTCATCAATCTCGCCTCCGCCGAAGGCCATCCCGCCTCCGTCATGGATATGAGCTTCGCCGACCAGGCGCTCTCCGTCGAATACATGGTCAAGAATTACAAGACCCTCGAGAAGCGCGTCTACAAAGTTCCCGACGAACTCGACAAACGCGTTGCCAAACTAAAACTGGAATCGATGGGCATCAAGATCGACCGCCTCACTCCCGAACAGGAAGAATACCTGGCTGGCTGGAGCGAGGGAACGTAGAGAACTGATCAGTGTTTCAGTGATCAGTGGTCAGTGAAATCTATCGATGAACTAAACCTGGGTACCCCATTTCTCGCGTCTCTTGCGAGAAGTGGGGTCTTTGACTTTTGGTGTGTCCCCAATGCACATGTAGGGACAGCCGCCCTCGGCTGTCCAGCGGCCCGGAAGTATCGGGCCGCCAGCTCTCTCGGCAGGATTCATTTTCCGCCAGAAAAATTGGATCGCCTCCCGTTGTACCTCCCACAACATCCTCAGCAACTCTTGTCCTCTCGAGCGCAGCGAGGGACCTTGGTTCTCGCCTGCATCACTAAGTCGCAAGCGGCCAAAACGAGTGAGCGTGCCGTAGGCACTCCTGCCCTCTTCCTCGGATGTAAAGCGGCAAGTCCCCCTTGTCATTCCGACGCGCGAGACAGGAGGAACCTGCTGTCCCGGCCGAGCTAAAATTCCGTCAAGGGGGCGGGGCGAGATCATTTCAGACGCGGTTCGTGATAATCCGCGTGGCAGTCGAGAGGGTCGACAATTTGCCAAAGAGGGGCTACGTCATGGCGTGCGAGGCTACGTTGGAATGCGCGACGTTATCGGTTATCCACCTCAGGGTTGCTTGCGGCGGGAGGCGCAGCAGCTCCTGAACCTTGGGATGGAGCTTCTTCTCTGACGCACGGGCCGCGAACTCCTTCGCAATCGCTCCAACCTGGTTAAGGATTTCGTCGGTATGCCAGGTTTTCTGCGGGGGGCTGCCACTTATTCGGTGCACGGTCAGGTGGTTGACTTCGTTGTTGGCTCTATCGAGAAGCTTTTCGAACTCGGCTGTTAGTTTCGGACGCCATGCGGCCGGATATTCAAAAAAGTGCTGAGCTCTCACCGAGTCGCCCTTTATTGGAAAGAAAAAAATTCGATGAGGTTGCGTAAGTGAGTTGCGAATGATTCGATGAGAGCAACGTATTCGGTTGTACCCTCCTTCCGCAGGGGCAGGATTTCTGCAAGTTCCCAGAACATGCTTAGTTCGTGAAGTAGATGCTCCCCCGAAAAGTCGATCAATTTTTGGTCTGTCAATATAGCTGTCATGGCTCCAGACTGGAGCAGCGACTTGGGAGAAGTCAAGGCGTTCGGTGCCGCGATGGAAGGACAGCTCCCTAAGACGATTGGCATGGGGGTGAAAAGGGATCCTTCGACTGCTTCGCTCACGATGACTAGGGCGTGTATACCTCGGGCGTTCTTACGTATATACTATGTATATCCAAGGGAGGGATGATGGCGACGGCTCAGATCGTGAAGTGGGGAAATAGCCTGGCAGTCCGAATTCCCAAACCTGTAGCCGAGCAGGCCGGAGTGCGCGAGGGCGACGCCATCGTCATTGCGGCAGGAGCAGGCGAGATCAGCCTCCGCCGAAAGCAGAGAACCCCCACGCTCAAGGAGTTGGTGGCGCAGATCACCCCGGAAAACCGCTACGGAGAAATTTCTGCTGGGCCGGAGCGCGGCAAAGAAAGCGTGGAGTGGTGAGGCCCGCACCGAAATCAGCATATATTCCGCGGGCGGGCGACATTGTCTGGCTCGACTTCGATCCGCAAGCGGGACGCGAGCAGGCCAGGCGGCGTCCGGCGCTGGTGATGACTGAACAAAGCTACAACCGGGCGAGCGGGCTGGCGGTTGTGTGTCCGTTGACCAGTCGGCGTAAGCCTTATCCCTTCGCCCTGCCCGTAAGGATCGACAAAATCGATGGCGCAGTATTGGTGGATCATGTAAAGAGCATGGACTGGGTGGCGCGCAAGGCGGCGTTTCACTCCAAGGCCGATACGGAGTTGTTGGGGACAGTGAGAGTCTATTTGGGAGTGCTGCTTGGAATTGGGTGAGTTGTGCAAGCGCGAACGCGGGACTGAAGCGTCGCGCTTCCTCCATCACTCGTCGTTGCGGAGTATAATCATCTGAACTAATTAATTGCTTCATGGCCACTTCACCCAATTCCGTGCCCAAGGTTGTCTCCGCGCTGGCGGCGCGAACGCAGTTTGGGCAAATTATGCGCCGGGCCAGGCTGCAGAATCAGCGATTCATCGTGGATCGGCGGGGCGAACCGCAAGTCGTGATTATGGGCATCAAGGATTTTATCAAGACCATTGCTCCCGAAAAAAAAGTGCTGGCTGCCATCCGTGCGGCGGCGAAAAAAAATGGCACGAATAAGCTAAAGCTCCGCGATATCAATCGTGAGATTCGCGCCCACCGCAAAGAGCAATCGCTGTAGCTTCATGTCAACCATCCGCGTTGTTCTGGATACCAATGTGGTTGTCTCCGCCCACCTGAGCTCCGAAGGGTATGAGCGGAGCGTGCTGGATTTGGCCCTCGCGGGCAAACTGCGCATGTTCGCCTCGGAAGCAATTCTGCGGGAATATGAGAGCGTCTTGCGGCGGCCTAAGTTCCAATTGAATCCTTTGAGCGTCTCGCGTTCGTTGCGACTGCTGAGGGCTGCGGCACAAGTCGTACATCCTTACCGCCGGCTCAATGTGGCTCACGACCCTGGTGACAACCGCTTTCTGGAATGCGCGGAGGTTTCTGCCGCCGACTATCTGGTCACTGGCAATAAACGTCACTTCCCAGGTCAGTGGCGCCAGACCCTTATTGTGAACGCGCGAGAGTTGCTGGAGTGGACGATTCCCGAAATGCGGTGAGGACTGAGTTGCCCTGAAAAGCGATTCACAAGTCAAACCCAATGGCACGCAAGCCTTCCCCTCTGTGACATCTAACCTTTCCGTCCACAGCCAGCCTCGCCGATCCTAGCCACGGAAGGCACTGTAGCGAAGCCGCTTTCTAGAACAAAAATTGCACTCTAACTCCCGCGTTTCCAAGATTTTACCCATATGTCATTGGAAATAAAGATTCGCGCCAAGCGCATTTGCCGGAACCCGCATGCCTATTGGATTTCGCGCATTTGAGGGGGAGAGGGGTACCACCCCTGGCGAGGCAGAATGGGGAATGCTTGACCAGCAGTCCAAAAAAATTCCAACCAGGTTTCAATTTGCGGCAGCAAGAAACTCCAGTATCGCCTGCGGCTCGGGACGCGCGCTGTAATCTTCGTTCGCGGACGCATACAGCACCACCCCATCGCGCCCGACAATGTAGGCCGCCGGGATCGGCAGCTCCCAACTGTCATCCCCATTCACCAGCGGCAGATTGACGAAGGAGCGCTGGTAGATGGATTTTTGCTCGTCCGGGACGCGATAGGTAAGCCCGAACTGGCGGGCGACTCCGTTACCAGGATCGGAGAGCAGGGGGAAACGAAGGTGGTGCTGGTCGCGCATAAAGTAAGACTGTTTGACCGTCTGCGGCGAAATCGCGGCGAGGGCCGCGCCGCATTCGGCGAGCGCCGCTACGACCAGGTTCATGGCTTCGAGCTGGGCGACACAAAAGGGGCACCAGCGTCCACGGAAGAAGTGCAGCACCAGTTTTCCCTTGGCCAACAGCTCCCCCGACGGCACAAGCTTGCCATCTTGATCTTCAAGTGCGAAGTCCGGAATCTTGGCACCCGCGGAAAGAATGTTCGCGGCAATATTTTTTTCTTTCAGTGCCGCAATAGCCTGGGCGTGGATGGCCTGAGTTTCGACAGGAACGTATTTCGTAATAGCTTCCTGCCGCTCGGCAAGGATTTCGCGCAGCGGCCGAAGGTCAGTATTCTCGCCGGCTTCTTGAAGGGATCGCCATTTCATATGCAAAAGCAGTGGCTCGTGATCAGAAAAACCGGTTTACTAGCCACTCGTCACTGCCTACTGCCTTCTTTACATTCCAGGCAGTTTCATTCCCGCCATGCGCCTTGCAAAACTCGGCTTGCCCATTTGCTTGAACATTTTTTTCATCTGGGCATATTGGCGAAGAAGATTGTTAACTTCCTGAACGGTCGCGCCCGATCCGCGGGCAATGCGTTTGCGGCGGCTGCCATTGATGACTTCATGATGATTGCGCTCGTGACTAGTCATCGAGTTGATGATGGCTTCGACCCGGTTGATCTGTTTCTCGTCCACCTGGTCGGCAGCTTTTTGCAGGCCGGAAAATGGACCGATCGAAGGCAACATCCCCATCAGGTTCTTGATCGAGCCCATCTTCTTTACCTGCCGCAGCTGGTCGCGAAAATCTTCCAGCGAGAAGCCGTCGCCGGTGAGGGCCTTCTTGGCCATCTCCTCGGCTTTTTTCTTGTCGATCTGCGATTCCGCGCGTTCGATCAGCGAAAGAATGTCGCCCATGCCAAGAATGCGGGAGACAATGCGGTCGGGATGAAACGGCTCAAACGCGTCGTATTTTTCCCCGACGCCGATGAACTTGATGGGCTGGCCCGTGACCTGGCGGATGGAAAGCGCAGCGCCGCCGCGGGCATCGCCATCCATCTTGGTGAGCACGACTCCGGTGAGCGAAAGCTTTTTATGAAACTCTTCGGCGGAGCGCACAGCGTCCTGCCCGGTCATAGCGTCGGCGACGAACAAAATCTCGGAAGGATTCAGCAGCTTTTTCAGCGACTGCATCTCGTCCATAAGTTCGTCGTCGATGTGCAGTCGCCCGGCGGTGTCGACGATGAGCACGTCGCACCCGGAGACGATGGCCTCGCGGCGCGCTTCTTTCACCAGGCGCTCGACCGCTTGCGTAAGTTTTTCGGGAGTATCAGCGTCTCCGACCTGGCCTTCGTAGATTTGCGCCTTGACCGACTGCGCCACGATTTTCAACTGTTCGCGTGCAGCCGGACGATATACGTCAACCGAAACCAACAGCGGACGATGGCCGCCGGTTTTGAACCAATGCGCGAGTTTGCCAGACGTAGTGGTTTTGCCGGAACCTTGCAGTCCGGCCATGAGCACCACTGTAGGCGGCTGCGAGGCGAATTTCATGCGTGCCGTGTCTTTGCCGAGGGTCTCGACCAGTTCGTCGCGCACGATCTTGATAACCTGCTCGCCGGGCGACAGCGCGGTCAGCACTTCCTGGCCCACGGCCTTAGCCTGTATGCGGTCGATTAATTCCTTGACCACTTTGAAGTTGACGTCAGCTTCGAGCAGCGCGAGGCGTATTTCGCGCAGCGCTTCCGCAATGTTTTCTTCGCTAAGCCGCGCCTGCCCGCGCAGGGACTTGAAAGCGCGCTGGAGTTTTTCTTGGAGATTCTCAAACATAGATTCAGATTGATTTTAGCAGGATGGTCAGGATTAGCTGTCGCTGCCGGCTAGAGGTGTAAGGTTTTGGCTTCAGCTTCACAGTGACTCTCCTCGTGCCATCTCTGTCCTCGCAGCAGGAATGTCTTGGGAAACTGACCTTGCCGCAAAGTTTGAACGACCCGAAATCTTTGAACCATGCTCCTTCGGGCACATTCGGCCTAAGGTCGATCCAAATCCGCAAGCGGTTTAAGTCTTCAAGGTTAATGTTGCGGTCGCGCATGCGCTCGACGAGATGGTCGCGTATAGCTGCGGGAAGACGCAACCAGCTTTCGATCTGCGGCATCGTTCCTAGGAATCACTCGCCGAATACGAAGCGTCCCAGTTCGTTTCCTAACTGCTTTACTTGCTCGGGATCGCTGGCGGCGCGGAAGCGTTCGGCCAGTTGGAAGAACGCTTTCTCTTTTTGCCGCTCGGCGGCGATGCCTTGTTCAATAAGTTCGACCAGAACGCGGTTTTCGCTAAGCACGCGTTGCTTGGCGATCGTATCAACTTGCTTTGCTATTCTTGGCGGCAGCGTTACACTGCGCCGGACTTGCCTTGAGCGTTTGCCCTTGGTGGCTGGCATGATGACACCACTTTACACCAAAGTGGTGCGAGCGCCTGATTTCGTTCTATCTGGTGACGGGAAGCCTTTTGTTGCCGGTGGTGATTCCTGCGGCCGTGGTTTCCAGAATTTTGTTGAATGTTTCCCCAGAGGAATTTTCGGTCCATAGGTTAAGATTCAGTCATTGCCGCCGCTGCCATTTCGTTTCGACGGGTCGCACGCCATAATCCGCTGGCGGCGACGGGCTTGGTCCTCGTTGTTATCTTCTTAATCTTCGCGTTGTTCGCTCCCTGGATCGCGCCTCAAGATCCCGCGGCAATTCATCTGCCTATACGATTGGAAGGACCATCGCGCGCGCACTGGTTTGGAACCGACGAACTGGGGCGCGATATTTTCTCTCGCATCGTTTATGGTTCGCGTATTTCCATGCTGGTGGGGAGCTCTGTGGTGATAGCCTCACTTGGCTTAGGTCTCATCATCGGCTCTGCCGCGGGCTATTACGGTGGAATGATCGACCGCTTCGTGAATATCGTCTTGATGAATGCCTTCCTGTCATTCCCCGGAATTCTTTTGGCGATTGCGTTTGTCGCCTTCCGTGGGCCGGGAATTTTTAATCTGGTGTTGGCGCTGTCCTTGGGAGGCTGGGTCGGCTATGCGCGGCTGGTGCGCGGCCAGGTTTTGGCGGCGCGCGAGCGCGAATTCGTGGAAGCGGCGCGGGCGCTGGGCGCCAGCGATCTGCGGATTATTGTGCGGCATATCCTGCCGAATATCATTCAGCCGGTCATCGTTCAGGCGGCAATTGGCATGGCGGGCGCGATTCTAGCCGAAGCTACCATGAGCTTCCTGGGCCTCGGCGTACCGCCTCCCACCGCGAGTTGGGGAGCGATGCTGAACGATGGGCGGGCGCATCTGTTCGACGCCTCACATCTGGTAATCTTTCCTGCCTTGGCCGTGATGCTAGCCGTACTGTCATTTAATTTTATCGG
>JBEKWW010000030.1:0-142915 GCA_049512655.1 Candidatus Sulfotelmatobacter sp.
GCAGTAGGTGAGAATTTTGTGCGGCCGGTCAGGCATTGTTCAACTCGCACGCTGCTATTGCAGCTTCGCATACTCAGCTTTAGCTTGCTTTAGGACGGGGATGTCGGGTCGGCGTCTGTCGAGAGGATGCAGAGAATCGGATGCCAATTCGCGCCACTTCTCAATTTGGGTTTGCCGGCTCGTGGCTCAAGTTTTCCAACAGCCATACATCAGATGCCTCTGCTGCAACACTGACGATGATTTGTCGCCCGTCAGGGCTTACGCTAGCACTGTCATAGTCGACGATTTTACCGGGCAAAGCCGCCACCGAGCCAATCTCGTTCGGAGCGGCGGATTGAACTCTGATAATTTCGCTGTCTTGTCGCTCTGCATAAATATATTTTCCATCCGGCGACCAACCCAATGGCGAGACGTCGCCAGCCAGCGCTAAGGTTTCGAAGTACGGCTCAAGCGAGATGATCCAAAGCCCGACACCGGCTTTTCGATTCCAATAGACGGCCAGTTTCTTGCTGTCTGGCGAAAATATAGGCTTGCAGGGAACCCATCCCACGGATTCTTGTGGAAGTATGGCAGTCTGTGCACCCCCGTTGATCCGGAGGTAATTTCGAATCCCCGGCTTTTGGTAGACAATCTCACGACTCGGCCACCAAGCAAGTCGGCTATTGGTGTTTGCGGCGTTGGTTTCCTCCAGCGGCTGAGGAGCACCTCCGTTGGCGCTGATCGTCCACACTCGCGGTGTGCCGTTCTGGTCGCTTACAAATGCAATTTGCTGTCCATCTGGTGACCACGCTGGGCTCGAAGTCATAGCGTGCCCGAAGTAGGTGAGTTGTATAGGCTCGCCCCCTGCTGTCTGCATTTTGAAAATGTTCGTCTCAGCTTGATTTGCCCCTAGTGCGAAGGCGATCCACATTCCGTCGGGTGAGAAGCTGGGTACGGCATAATAAGACGTTCCAGAAGTGATTTGGCTGGGTTTCGCTTTCTCTTTCGCCGTGGGCTGCAGTCTAATTTGCCAGAGGTTCGAATAGTCATGCTCTCTTGTGTAAGCCAGCCGAGACCCGTCAGCGGAGAGCGTAAAGAATTCACCTGTCTCCAGACCACTAGCTATGGCAACAGGTTTGGCATCCTCTTTTATTGGAATTCGTGAAAGTTCGGATGTACTCCCTGTACTGTGCAGAAAATAGATTGAGTCACCCGACGGCGACCAGCGAGCCGAGTAGATTCTATCGTTCTCTTCGATCAGCTTGCGTACTCCGGTGCCATCCGGCTTAAAGATTCGAATTTGAAATTTCTCAGAGTCTGCTGTCACCGCCAAAATCAAACCTGCCCGCGGCGAACAGTCGATGCCATCCAGATATGTGTATCCCGATAGTCGGACTTCCTTTGTCTCGCCCGTCAATTTGTTCACTAATCTGAATCCTTTGAAACCCGACACTTCCGATTCTCTCGCCATCACGAGCTCAGACCCGTCAGCCGTGAGCCAGCAGGCATATTCACGGGTGGAACTCTCCTTGTCAATCGGACGCTCGCTTCCGCCCAACCGTGAAACGACGGCAATCCCATCCTCAGAACCGGGAGAGCCAGGTGTGGAAACTTCAGACTCCCTCTCAAACTCGAACAGTACCTCAGAGCCGTCTGGCGACCATAGCGGACTGTATAGGTGTCTGGCCTGAGCAATTTCGATAGAGGAGCCGTTCGACGCCTGCACTAACAGTCTTTCCTGCGCACCAAATTTCTTTTTCACGTATGCCACAAACAAGCCATCTGGCGAAATGGCAGGCGAAAACGCATTGCCGACGAACGTGAATTGCTTGTGCGTAACGTTAACTTGGGTAAAGTTTTCAGAACGCGATTTTGAGTACAAAATTGCTCCTACCACCAATCCGGCGAAGATAAGACCCGTTGCCCATGTCAACTTGTGTTCTTTGATGGCCGTGACCAACCCGAAACCGCCAGCAGGACGCTCGGCAGTTGAGACCCCACTTGATGAACTCAGGATCTCGCTAGACGTAAGCAGTCGGCGACTGGATTCCGTGTCTCGTCTCAGTCTTTGCAAATCCGTGCGAATGTCAGAAGCGTGCTGGTAGCGAAGGTTGCGATCCTTTTCCAGACACTTATTGATGATGTCTTCCAATTTGGGCGGAAGGTCGGGGTTCAGCCGCACGGCTGGCGTGGGTGTCCCGTCCAGAATGGTTTTGAAAATAACACCAGAACTCTCGCCACGGAAAGGCAACGTGCCAGTTGCCATCTCATAAAGAACCGCACCAAACGAGAACAGATCAGTACGTGCGTCCAATTCCTTGGCTCGCACTTGCTCCGGCGACATGTATGCGATAGTGCCAATAGCCTGACCGGGACTGGTCAGGTGTTCCTCCTGTGTCACGGTCGGAGCGGCTATCGCGCCAGCCTCGCCAAACTTGTTTGGGACGGGCGTCACCTTTGCCAATCCGAAATCCAAAATCTTGGCGTGTCCGCGCTTCGTGACGAAGATGTTCGCAGGCTTGATGTCGCGGTGGACAATGCCAGCCGTATGAGCAGCGTCGAGAGCGTCGGCAATCTCGATCCCAAGCGATAGCGCCTCCTCAACCTCCATCGGCTTGCCGCCGATCCGGTGCTTTAGCGTCATCCCGTCCAAAAACTCCATCACGATGAACGGCTGACCATCCTGCTGTCCGATTTCGTGGATGGTGCAGATGTTCGGGTGGTTCAGGGCGGAAGCGGCCCGAGCCTCGCGGCGAAATCGTTCGAGTGTCTGAGGGTCTTGGGCAACATCTTCGGGCAGAAACTTCAGGGCGACGAAGCGACCAAGCTCGGTGTCCTGAGCCTTGTAAACGACACCCATCCCGCCCCCGCCAAGTTTTTCGACGATGCGGTAGTGCGAAATTGTTTGCCCGATCATTGGGCTGAAATCTTAGGACCGGAGCGCGGGCGAGTCAATGAAGGAGTGGAAGTTGCTTGCGTCATAAAGGGTCAATTGGCGAATATCGCCATTACACCCATTGAGAAAATTGGTGTCTCCCGGTCAGGGTCAGTGAGTGTAAACGCCTGTGTTTGCGACGATCATCTAAAATTGCCAGCCTACGAGATTTGCCGTATTGCACTTTCTCGGGCAACCGCTAGAGGCTAGTGCTTTACGCTGACAAAATATCTGAAGGAGGTTACTTAGAAATGTCTACTGCGCGTGTAACTCAAATGCCTACTACACGATCTGGTGCAACTCAGGAGTTAAGCACTGATTACGTTCGCGAAATTTTCAAGAACCTGGAATCCGGAGATGGTAAAGGGTTCTTCGATCACGTCTTGGACGATGTGGATTGGATCGTCGAGGGAACGCATCCTCTTGCCGGGCACTATCACAGCAAGGCCGAGTTCCTCGCACATACATTTGAGAAGCTGGAGAAGGTCTTGCCGGAGGGCGCGCAACTTCGCACTGAGTATGTGCTCGTAAGTGGGGACTGGGCGGTGGTTGAATTGCATTCCCTGGCAACAGCGAAGAATGGCCTGCGGTTCGACAACCGCTACTGTTGGGTATGCCGCTTTGTGAATGGCACCATCGTTGAGGTTCGAGCGTATCTCGATTCCGCCATGGTTGCTCGCCTTTTCGAGGAGAATCCGATTTAGCCGGACTAAAAAACATCTGCGGCAGCTCTGCCGTGAGGCGGTCATCAGGCGCTGGCAGCGTCTGATGCATAAACTCGCTTTGCGCCCTCCTAATGTTTGGTTGCGGTTCCATTTTTTGAGTCCGCGGCGGATGTCTGCGGCCAAACCGGCGAGACCAGTTCCGTGCGCCAAATTGGTCCTCCCATGTAAGACAGGGTTTCGGACCTGAGGACGAGCGGGGCTTCACCGCCAAGAATCCAAATCTGCGCATCTGGCGGTTGCTTTCCTATTACCGGCGCGACCACGCCAGCCACGCCACCAAGGTCAACCTTCCCGACATAATGCAAGGCCTCGCGGCTGAACCCCACTACGGAAAAAGCATCCTTCCCCTGGGCATTTACTACTATCTTTACGAGCCTCGGCTTTGGTGCAGCCACCACCATAGGGATTTCGATTTGTTGCGTGCCCTCTGGGATATTCATCATCAGGGTGGGAATCAGACCATTGCCCAAATCGGGCGGCAGCACCATGTGCTCGTTCGCTACTTTCTCTTTGCCATCGTTGTCGGTGTAACGAACCGTAACCTGCCCGGTGGCGCATGTAACCGTGAGATCGCTTGGGTTCTTGAACGCTGGCCCCTTCTGCACCATGCGATAGGAGACGAGCCGGAAGTCGCGGCGCTGCGAAAAGACTGTGGTTTCTATCTGCTGCGAGCCGTCTTTGAAGCGGAACGCGACTTGAGTTGTGACTTGATCGCCGCGAGCGATCTGGGTTAAGTCGCCGGCGGCGATCGCTACGCCATCCAGCGTGCTGAGCACCAGAAAGCCATGAATTAATCCTGCCCGGTAGCGCACTGCGACCGGAGACGCCGAAGCCGCAACGCCGGAAAGGATACAAGTGGAAATCAGCAGAAAAGCGAGAACGCGGGAGCGCAAAACTGTCACCTCTTGTGCCCCAGAAGCGGCACAGTGCTTCGATGCAGTTTAGCGCCTGTGCGGTTTGCGCAATGGCTGGACAGAGCAAGGTGCTAAGCGGCGGGCGAGATGGATCGGAGCTTCCTTCTCTCACGAGGGGCAGGAACTCTACTTCTGCTTACTGGAGTCGGCGGTCTTTCAGACGGAGGCTTTATAGCCTCCATTTAAGATGGAGGCATTCATGGATTCGACAGTCTCGAAGCCTGTGGGAAAAACATTCTGTAACTTTCTTGCTTTGAGTTTGGTGGTGCTTGCGGACGGAATATGCATACCCGGGCCAGCACAGTCGAACACAGACAAGGGAACCGGCTTAAAGCCTCGCAGAGGCGGTGAACACGAATGAGCCACAGATCCCCTATCGGATACCAGGTAAATTTTCGCAAAGGCCCCAGTCTCAACCAGCTTCGCCGCTACGCGATTGCGCGCAGCCTTTTCAAGGCTACGAGCCTGCAGCGGGCCGTTACCCGCCTGGGATTCGTGCAGGCCGACCCGATGCGGGTGCCGGCGCGGGCGCAGGATCTGATCCTGGCGCAGCGCGTGAAGGACTATCACGCCGGCGAACTGGAGCGGCGTTACCCGCGCCTGGCAATCGAGGAGGCCTTCTTCGTTAACTACGGTTTTCTGCTTCGCGAGGCCCTGCCCCTGCTACATCCACGTGCGGCGCCGAGCGCCTGGCATACATGGGACGCCGGGATGGAAGCGCGCGCCCAGGAAGTACTGGACTTTGTACGCCAGCGTGGCTGCACTCACCCCAAGGAAGTCCTGGCGCATTTCGACCATGGCCGCCTCAAGCGCTGGGGCGGCGAGCTGAATGCCAGCACGCATCTGCTGGACGGCCTGCACTATCGCGGACTGCTGCGCGTGGCGCGGCGGGAGACCGGTACACGGGTTTATGAAGCGATCGAGCTCGCGCTGCAGGACGGCAGCCTTGCCGAAAACAACGGTAACAATGATGACATCCGGCTGGCGCACGCCGGCCAGTTGCTGGACATGGTGGTGCAGCTCTATGCGCCGCTGCCCGCGGCCAGCCTAGGGTATTTGTGTGGACTGCTTCGCTCTGGAGTGCCGCACCTAGCCCCCGCAGTGCGGCAAGTTCAGGAGAACGTCAAGTCCCGCTACGCCCATGCCGAGGTCGAGGGCCGCCTGTGGTTCTGGCCGCAGGGCGAGAAGCCGGCGAGTGCACGTTACGCGGTCGATGGCAAGCTGCGCTTCCTTTCGCCCTTCGACCCCGTGGTCTGGGATCGGCGGCGGTTTAAATTGTTCTGGGGATGGGAATACAAACTCGAAGCCTATGTGCCAGCCCACAAGCGCCGCATGGGCCATTACGCGATGCCCGTGCTATGGGGCGAGCAAGTGCTGGGCTGGGCCAATTTGAAAGTTGTTGATGGCAGGCTCCAGCACAAGCTGGGATTCGTCGGTGCACGGCCACGCGGCAGGGCGTTTCAGCGGGCGCTGGACGAGGCGTTGCAGCAGATGCGGGAGTTTCTGGAGCTGTAGCCTTGCCGCCGGCGTTCGTCGGTCTCGAGACACGCAGAACGTCATCGAGCACGTGTTCACCTCTGCTTACGGCGACGAAAGTGCCCGAATGCTGGAGTCAACGGGCGAGTCGAACTGGACAGCCCCTTCGGCTCCGCTCAGGGGCAGGCTTCGGCGGCTATCCCTACATGCAACCCTTGGAATGCGAGGTTTGACAGGCCTTGGCGATGTTTCTATACTCAGGCGCACGTCACGACCACCCTCCCGGAGGACTCCTATGATGAAACGCTCGCTGCTGGTTTTCCTGACTACTTTTCTGATTTCTGGCTTCACCACTTTTGGCTGTGCACAAGTCGCGGGGACCGTGCACCGACCCACACTCACTCCCCAGACCAGCGGGACCAACCAACTCCTGATCGCGGTCAGTCCGGTGAACGCGCAAGTAGTGTGGGCGGCGGGAACCGGCGGCACGTTTGTGGTGACGACGGATGGCGGCAATACATGGAAATCCGGCGTGGTGCCGGGCGCCGAGAAGTTGCAATTCCGCGATGTGCAGGGCGTGAGCGCTCAAGTCGCCTACCTGATGTCGATTGGAAACTATACCGAGAATTTTCGTATCTACAAGACGGTCGACGGCGGCGCAACGTGGCAGGAGCAGTTTGTGAATACGCTCAAGAATGCGTTCTATGATTGCATGGCATTCTGGACGCCGGATCGCGGCATTGCGCACAGCGATTCGGTGAATGGAGTCTTTCCCGATCTGCGCACCACCGATGGAACCAATTGGCTGTCGATTGCGGACAATATGCCGCCTGCACTGCCGAACGAAGCTTCTTTTTCGTCAAGCGGCACCTGCATCACCACGCAGGGGGAAAACAATGCCTGGATCGCGACTGGCGGCGCGACGATTTCAAGAATTCTGGCGACCAGGGATGGCGGAAACAGCTGGAACGCTTATGACACTCCGCTGAACAGTTCGGCCTCCGCCGGCGGATTCTCCGTGGCTTTTCGCAATGGTTGGGACGGCATTGTGGGAGGCGGCGATTTATCGACCAACGATGCTGCGCAAGCCGCGACCTCGCATGATGGCGGCCAGACGTGGCAGCTAACTACGACACCTCCGGTGGGAGGAACGATTTTCTGCCTTGCCTATGCGATCGGCTCACACTTGAACGCTGCTACCAACGATGCCGCGAACGATGCCAAGTTCCTGAATGCGCAGACCGTAGTTGTGACCGCCGACACGGAACCGGATTTCGAAAGAGGATCCGCGGCATGGACTCCGGATGAAGGGCAAACCTGGTACCGGCTGCCGGGAGTAAGCGGCTACTGGGCAGTGGCCTTTGCCGAGCCTTCCGCCGGATGGTTTGTGGGGAACAATGGGCAGATTTTGAAAATCAGCTTTTAGGAACTTGGGGGAAGCAATGATATCCACTTGGCAGCGCGCGATCGGAAATTCCGTGCGTTTTGGTGACGGAGCCTGATTTTCCCTTGGTTTTGTCTGAAGCACTTAGGGCATCACTAAAATTTCAGTGAATGCGCAAGGCCGCGATGGTTGTCGCAACATCGCCATATCATTCATTGACAATGCCAGGGAGTTTGGGCGCTTTCAAAGTACGTACGCACGAAGCATCCACCAAACAAGAAAGATCGCGATAATGGCCCCCGCGATGTGAATCGTCCAGTCGCCAGCTGTTTTCGGTTTCCCAAAATTGAACATGCGGCCATGGTAGCAGGCCCCGCACAGCTGACAAGTAATTGCCGTTTCACTGAATGATCCGAGGCGCAGACTTGTGGACTCAGCGTCGGCTCTCTCTTTGAGATGACTCTGGTAATTAACGGTTCGAACGGCGATCTCGCTAAAGTCAAGTTGGGGTAAATGTATGAAGCGAGTTCTGATTGTAATTCTTGCAATAACGACGCTCGCCGGGGCGCGGGATAAAAAGCCAAAAGCTCTTCCGGGACCGTATATATTCTTCAGCAAAGCTCCTGCTCAAACTCTGAAGGCTCTAATCGTTCAAGCGAATGTAAACGAAGGGTATGTCCTCGACTCCGACGACCAGTTACAATTTCGTTTCTCGAAGCCGGGGCAAATGCCTATCGTGAGTGCGCTCTTCGTTGCTTCCGGCGCGTGTCCTGGCATGACCACAAAAAAAGTCTGGTCCTACACGCTGGCGGAACTCAATGGCTCTACGAAGGTGACTGTGCAGCCGGTCTGGGAATATCCGGACGATTACTGTAAGACGCAAACTCAGGAATTGATATGGAGCCAGCGAGAGGAGATTGCAGCATTTCAAGCAATGCTGGACAAAGCTCCCACTGCGAGTGCGCAGAAGGCCACAGTGAGTCCTGCTTCAGCCTCGCCAGGAGCTGCTCCTGCTTCCACTCCGGAGCCGGTTGCAAAGCAGTAGACTCCGAAGCACCGCGCGGGCCTGTCTCGAATCGCCGGTCGGGCTAAATTCGTGCTTCCTTAATTAGTTCAACGGCTTGTCGGACGGTTCGCCCCAGACCGAGTAAGCCCTGGGCTGATGGCTCCCCCAGACGACCCAGCGCAATGTTGCAGCGGCTACTAATGCGATCAAGACCCAACAGAAAATATTCTTCATCATCTGAGGCCGAGTATTCATTGCGGCGATTGTACGACTGAACGGGTATCGGAGAGAATGACTGTTGAAACTCAGACAGCACTTATCGATGTCGATCAAAATGTGTTAACGCCTATTTCCAATAGCAGACCTCAAGCATTGGCTCGAAGTATTCTTCGCGGAATATTTTGCGTGACTAGTGGAGAATTGGAGTAGCAGAGGCGGCTATGCACTCCCACAAATTACCATTGTGAATCCAGGTATCGACGAAGCGATTTCGCCTGACAAACATTTTTCCGTTTTCAAAACCGCTTTGACGAAACACACCGGTCGCGATGGCGACGCTACCAAAGATCCGCACCTTGATTGACTCTGGATCGCCTTGTTGATTCGAGGAAGGCTTCGCCGTATCGATTCCTGTAAGAAATCCACTTTTTGACAGCAGGCTTCCGTCATCGTTGATCACTACTATGGAATCATCAAGCATGGTACCCAATGCCTTACCATCACGATCTTTATAGGCCTGGTTCCAAGCCTTCTCCATGGCAATAACCTTGGATTCGCTCTCGCCATTGTCTTGAGCCAGCACGGGCATTGCCAGGGTACTGGCCAGGGCAAGAACCCACAGTGTCTTCACTTTGCACCGCACTTTGTACCGCCTCGAAGCTTGGTATTGGCCATAACACAGAAGTATAGGGAGTAACGGCTAATATCGCGATGAACGAAGGTATGGGATGCGGCACCCGGAGACTGTCTGTTGCCGCCCGTTCTACGCTATGACTCTCACTTTGCTTTGAATGTTGGGCAGGCTGGCAAGTGCCACCGCGGGTGTTAACGCTGGTTGTAACGGTTGTGTGACTGTCGATGACGTCAAACGGCACAATGAAGCGATATGCAACGCCCTAGCTCATAAGCGCTCTCGAAAAATCTCTTGTACAGGCGAGGCTCTTCAATGCGTTCCATCGCGTACCGGCGATCGACGGGGCTGAAGCGCTTTAGGGGAGGGCCTGCCTTTAAGTGATGGTCAATTCGAGAGCGCTACTGGTCCCACCGCTCGTACAGCCCAAATCGCCCGAGTTCCCGCTTGGAGTGTCGACCGTTACGGTTGCTGTTCCAGGAGCGGCGATCACTGTTGTCGTAATCGTGACCTGCAACTGCGTGCTGCTTGTGACCAAGGTGGTTAGCGCCGTCCCGTTGATGACCCCGACAGAAGACGAAACAAAGTGACTGCCATTCACGGTGAGAACAAAGCCCTGCCCCACTTCGGCGAATGTAATGGTGCTGGGAGAAAGAGATCCAATGACCGGGGATGGCCGGGCACTTCCGCACAACGGATTGACCGAGTTACAGGCTTGGAACATTACTAAGAGCAGAAGCGCACTGAGAGGCCGCAAGAAAGCGCTGATTCTTCTCACATGGGATCGTACCATGCGCTGACCAAATGCCGGAGTGGTTCTTCTAATCAGCAATGACCAAAGCGGCTTGAAATACAAGCGAAGAGCACGGAATCTCATACCAATTGTGTACAGTTTGTGTACAAAATCAATCGGCCCTCTCGCGGAGGGCCTTTTTATGCGGCTTTTGAATTGGTGGAGCTAGTCGGGATCGAACCGACGGCCTCGTCGTTGCGAACGACGCGCTCTCCCAGCTGAGCTATAGCCCCGTACTCGGATGGACTTTTCGCCCGATACCCTCGGACAGGTCATTTTATCAGCGTTCGCTCCTCTGTACCATCCTTCGCACGCGCAAGTGCAAACCGCGAACCACCAAGGCCCACGAAGCCACACGAAGACTGCCCGCGAATCGAACGCCTTCGTGACCTTGATGGTGGAACCTTTCTCCTGGTTACATCTGGACCAATTACCCAAAGGTGCTTGACGAATGGCACCCTCGCTCGTCTAATCTTTATAGAACTGTTTGGTATGAGCGCTTTTCAGGGTTCCCTTATGTTTACGGAACTGAGTTCGAAATCCATCATTCAGCGGCGCGCACTAACTGTGTCGCTTACTGTGCACGGGCTGCTATTTCTCTGGCTATTGCACAGTCCCAAGCCTCAATTGTTAAATCCAAATTCGGTTGCCCAGGGGCGCAACGGCAACGTGCTGACCACACTTTACTTCCCTACCCAGTCGCCGGACGATAGCTCTACCAGTTCTTCCGATCAGGCCCGCCAGGTCTATCGTCACTCGCACCTGAGCCAGCAGAAATTATCGCTCAAGCACGATTCAGCGGTCTCGAGGCTTGCTCAGCCTACAAGTCCTCGCATTCCAACTCCGGCCGAAGACAACGCTAAAACAACCATGCTCTCGGAGCTGGGCCATGGCGCGCCCGCTGGACCGGTTTACGGCACGCTGCCCGGCGGTCCGGTATACGGGAATGAGATTCGGCCTGCTCTGCCGGTCTATACTGCCGATCCGGTGGTATATCCCTGGGAACTGCCGGAGTCCGAAGGCAATGTGGTAGTGGAGATCACGATCGATGAGCGAGGTGCAATTGTGGACAAAACCGTTCTCCACAGCATGGGCTCGAAGCTCGATGAGAAATTCCTCGTAGCTCTGGAAAACTGGCGCTTTCAACCGGCGACCCGCAACGGCGTAGCCATTGCCTCCAAGCAGGACGCAGTTTTCCACTTCCGCGCCAGAGGATAACCTTCCAGCGCTTCCTTCTCTCGCGCGCGCATAGTCGGCCCTGATTAATCATAGCGAGCGCCAAGCCGCTATAATTAGAATGTGCAGGCAAGTTCAATTCAGCAAGTAGCATCGGCCGATTTTCCTACGCGTTGGGGAAAATTTCGTATCTATGGCTTCCGTAGCGGCCTCCTCGGCCAGTCCGACGTTGATGGCATCAAGAGGGACGACGGCAAGAAAGTGGAAGAGGCCGTGGCATTGGTGATGGGCGATATTCACGCCGCGCCGCCGTTAGTACGCGTGCATTCCCAATGCCTTACCGGCGACGTTTTCCATTCGCTGCGCTGCGATTGTGGCGAGCAACTCGAAATGGCGCTCGCCATGATTCGCGACTCGGGCGCGGGAATCCTTATTTATGAGCAGCAGGAGGGCCGCGGCATTGGCCTGATGGCCAAGTTGCAAGCTTATGAATTGCAGGATTCCGGCCTGGATACGGTGGAAGCCAACGAGCGCCTGGGCTTTGAAGCCGATCTGCGCGACTTCACTTTGCCGGGAGAGATTCTCAAGACCCTGGGAGTAAACAGCGTGCGGCTGCTTTCCAACAATCCAGAGAAGGTGGATGCACTCGAACGCGCTGGCGTGAAGGTAATCGAACGCGTGCCTTGCGAAGTATCAGCCAGTCCGCAGGCGGAAGACTATCTGAGAACCAAGAAAGAAAAATTGGGTCATATTTTCTCCTCGCGGTAGTGCTTCGCATTCGTATTAGGTCTTCGGGCGGCGTCTGCCTTCAAGATCCTCTCCAGTTCCCTTCTATTCTTCGCAGGCAAATAGAGCAGCGCTGCCTTCGCGAGCGCAATGTAAATTTCGCTTGCTTCCGCCACTCCCTTTAGAACCTGTAGATGTTTCCCGACGGTTTCAGCGTCTCCGCGGGCGATGGGCCCACTGAAGGCTTTGCTCGCTCCCGCCGCCGCGTAGTTCGCAATGGTTTGCTGAACGATGGGCAGCATGCGCTTGCGGGCCACGCTTCGTGCCACTTTCGCAGCGGCGGCTACTCTCTCGCTAGCCGCCAGCAAGGCAGTTAGGAGCGGCGACAGAAACATGCCCCAGGCGTGGTATAGGGGCTTATCTTTTTCTTGAATGAGAAAAGGATTCCCGCGAAGATGGGCAACGATCTGAAGTGCGGCGCGAGTTGCCGCGCGGTCGCCTTCAATAGCGAACGGAACTCCAGCGAGAGACGGCATTCCGCGAAGAGAAGATCTCTTCACAAAGGTCATTAGCGGATGCACCGAAGCAACCGCCGCTCCCCGCCGCCGAAGCTCCGCAAGCTCATCGCTGGTGAGGGCGCCGCTGGAATGGATCGCGACTTTCCCCTTCCAATCCGCTGCATCCCGAAGCGAAGCCGCCGCGCCCGATATCTCCGCGTCGGGAACACAGAACCAAACCACGTCGGCCTGAATGTGCGCCCGAGAAGCCACGACGGCCACAGCGTCTGATTTTCTGGCTAAACTCCGCGCCCGCCTCCATGACCCGGAACGATCTCGCGACACAATCTGGTCGATACCGTATCCGGCATTGCGCAAGGATGGCGCGAGAGCCGTTGCAAGATTCCCTGCCCCAACCAGCGCGATCCGCAGCTTTGTCGGCCTCTTACCCGGCATGCCCGGCAGAATAGCAGACTCAGTTTGGAAGTAATGTAACCTAGTGGCATTCCTGGGCGAACTGGGCAAGATATGTTCCGATCAATTCGGAGAGTAAACGGATTCTTATGGACATGAATCGGCGGGATGTTTGCAAATTACTCGGTGTTGCCTCGTTGTCGGGTTTAGCCCGTGCTAAGGCCCCGCGGGCTGATGCGGCGACGGATGTTCGCGTCCCTGTTCAGGCTCATCTCTTCAAACTTTCTGAAGTTCGATTGCTCGACGGACCCTTCAAACATTCGCAACAACTCAACACGGAGTATTTGCTCAAGCTGGATCCTGACCGCCTTCTGGCATGGTTCCGCAGGGAGTCCGGCTTGACGCCAAAGGCGCCGGTTTACGGAGGATGGGAGTCCGAAACCGTTTGGGGAGATCATTACAGCCTTCCCGGTGCGATTCTCGGCTTTTATCTTTCGTCCATGGCAAACAGTTACCAGGGCACTGGCGACGAGCCTACCCGGAAACTGATATTGGAGCGCCTTCGCTATACCGTCGATCAACTTGCCGAGTGTCAGGCGGCATTTGGAGACGGTTATCTGCTACCCACCAAAAATGGCCATCAAATTTTTGAACGCGTCGCGCGTGGCGAGATCGTCACTTCGAATCCTTTGATCGACGGCGTTTGGGAACCAACCTATGTTCTAAACAAGCTGACGCTCGGCTTGGTCGATGTCTACAACGGCCTGGGAATTGAGAAAGCACGAAGTGTATTGCTCGCTGTCGCCAATTGGTTTGGAACGGCCGTGCTCAACCGGCTCGACGATGCCCAGGTGCAACAGCTTCTGGTGTGTGAACACGGATCGCTCAGCGAATCGTTTATCGATTGCTACCGCTTGATGGAAGACCCCAAATATCTCGATTGGGCTAAGCGCCTCAACGATCACGCCATGCTCGATCCTTTATCCCAAGGGAGAGACATTCTGGATGGCTGGCATGCGAACACGCAAATTCCCAAGTTCACTGGCTTCCACAACGTCTACCTCTACACAGGCAATCCCCAATATAGAAAGGCAGCATTTAATTTTTGGCAAATCGTTACGGAAGATCGATCATGGGTGAACGGAGGCAATAGTACCGGCGAACACTTCTTTCCGGCCACGCAAACTCGAGAACGCATGCTCGCCTCCGCCGGTCCGGAAAGTTGCAACACGGTCAACATGCTGAGGTTGACCGAAACTCTTTTCACGGACTCGGTAGACGCCAGACTCGCCGATTTCTACGAACGCGCTCTCTACAACCACATTTTGCCAGTGCATGAGCCGAAACGAGGTATGCTTTCCTACTTCACTTCAATGCGACCGGGCCACTACCGCACCTGCTCCTCGGAGTTTGAATCGTTCTGGTGCTGCCTGGGAACCGGCGTTCAGGCCGCCAGCCGCTACGGCATGTTTATTTACGCGAAGGGCGATCAGAAGCTCTACGTCAATCTCTTCATTCCATCGGAAGTGTCCTGGGAAGAAATGGATACGACGATTCGACAGGAAACCTCGTTCCCGGATCAACCTTCGACTACCTTTACGATCCTGACGAAAAAAGAACGCCGGTTCTCCCTAAACCTGCGTCATCCCGCGTGGATCAAGTCTGAATCTCTTAGCCTGAGAATCAATGGGGAAGTCCAACAACTGGCTTCGCGTCCCGGTTCCTACGTCGAAGTCAATCGTAGTTGGAAGAATGGAGATCGAGTCGAACTCTCGCTTCCGATGGAATTGACTTTGGAAGGCCTTAGAAATTCAGATCAGTATGGCGCAATTTTGTATGGCCCGATTCTGCTGGCGGGGGAATTGGGAGCTAAAGGAATTACCGAGGATGAGTTCGATCAAAAAATGGACCATTCCGCAGTCCATACAATTTCTCTCGCGGAAACGCCTGTATTATCCGGTTCCCCCGCGCAGATTCTTTCCAGCTTGCAACGGCGCGAATCCGAAACTATGTCGTACTCTCTAATTTTCCCTGATCAAAAGACTCCGATTTCGCTCATTCCACTCTATCGCTTGCACTTCCAGAGATACGCGATCTACTGGCGCATCGTCCCCACAGAGCGCGAGCGTCTGGCTTATAGGGAGGCACTGCAAGATATTGAGGGAAAAATTGCACATGCGGGTAGTCTGGCCTTGGATAGTGTGATCATTTGCGATGACGAATCCGAAAAGGCACATGGATTTGAATCGGTAAATTCGACAACCGGCACCGATGATGAATGTAAGTGGCGACGGGCCGCTAAAGGTGGATGGCTTAGTTACCTTGTGAAGGTGCAGCAGGAAAAAGAGAATTTTCTTTGGGTTGAATATCACGGCGCCGAGATCGAACCGAACCAGTTTTCGATCCTGATCGACGGACATCGCGTCGCATCGGAAGCCGACCTCAAGAACTTCGACTTGCCTGTCATCTACGGAAAAACCTATCGGATTCCCCAGGAATTGACTTCCAACAGAAGCTCCGTGACCGTCAAGTTTCAGTCTAATTGGCCTTACGTCACTCCTCGAATTTTTGCCCTTCGCACAATGCGTCTCGATGTTACGTAAAGTATCGACTCAGCTGGCCCGCCCCTGCAGACACATAGATCCACGGCGTGCTTTATGATTGTGGAGATGCCCCAGTCTAAGAAATCCAAACCCGTCGCAGTCCGCAAGCGCGGTTCCTCCAAAGCCCGAGTGATTTCTTCCCGCACGGTTTACCGCGGACCTGTGTTCTGGGTGACCACCGACGAAGTGCAGGAACCCGGCGGAGTTCGGGCTCGCCGCGACGTAATTCATCACACCGGCTCAGTTGTAATCCTGGCAGTGGACGAATCGCAGTCGACTCCGCATGTGCTTCTGGAGCGCCAATACCGCCATGCGGCGAATAGCTATCTCTGGGAACTTCCCGCGGGACGCATCGACTCCGGTGAACAGCCGCTGGCGGCAGCGCGCCGCGAGCTTCTTGAGGAGACCGGCTACACCGCGAAGAACTGGCGGCGCATATTTCATTTCTATGCCAGTCCGGGGTTCGTGGCGGAAACCATGTCTGTATTTCTGGCTACCGGGCTGCGGCGCGGCAAGGCTCAACCGGAGGCCGACGAAGTAATCCAGATGCGCATGGTACCGCTTGCGACGGCCACTGGCATGGTATTGCGGGGTACCATCCGCGACGCGAAGACGATCGGCTCCATTCTGTGGCTCGAGTATCAGCGAAATCATCGGATTCCTTTGACCTAAGGTAGAAACCTCATCCGCCCAGAGGCGTTATATCCCCAAAGGAACGGTTTGACTTTGTGCCCGCTGTGACTTAGCTTTGTCCGATGGCGTACATTAGCCACGCAACCCGCCATTCTCTCCCTCCTAATCATTCCATCCTAATTTCCGTAGATTGCATCCTATTTTTTAGTCACGTCTCAGGGGTCTCTTCCTAAATGGCGTGCAGATTTAGGGGGTACGTCGAAAGTGAAAGGTACCGTGAAGTGGTTCAACAATGCAAAAGGTTATGGGTTCATCGGACGAGCGGATGGTCCCGACGTTTTTGTTCACTACAGTGCCATCACATCCGAGGGTTATAAGAGCCTTCAGGAGGGTGACGAAGTGGAATTTGAGATTACCGAGGGTCAAAAGGGTCCGCAGGCGGCCAATGTATTGAAGGCTTCCTAAGCGACTTGGTCCACCAATTTCGGCTGGGCACTTGGGCACCCCCTCCAATTAGTCGGTAAGCCGAGGGCAAAACCTACGCCAGAAACATACTGTTCGGCTCCGCTGGCGCTGAATTTCATTCTTGTTTAATCTTTATCCGTGGACAATAAATCCATCGCCACGGTCCTCTATGACACCGCCGACCTGCTGGAAATCGATGGCGCGGACTCGTTCCGAATCCGCTCTTACCGCAATGCCGCGCAAGCCATCGAAAATCTGAGCGAGCAGATCAGAGATCTCATCGGCGAACCTAAGAAGGTTCTCGCCATCCCTGGCATTGGTAAAGGGATGCTCTTGAACCTGCAGGAACTCTTTCGCGAGGGCCGCCTCAGCATGCAGGCTGAGCTGCTGAAGAAATATCACCCCTCGATGCTGCAATTATTGCGGATTCAGGGGCTCGGTCCGAAGTCCATCGCGTTAATCTGGAGCGCCTATCAGATTTGCGATGTGGATGGCGTGGAAAAACTGGCGCGGGAAGGCAAGATTCGCGAACTGCCGCGGATGGGCGAGAAGCACGAGCAGAAATTGCTCAAAGCCATCGAGGACTTCCGCCGGATTTCAGGACGCTTTCTGATCGATGCCGCCGAAACCGAGGCTACAAAGCTCATCGACTACCTGGCAATGTTCCCAGGCTTCGAGAAGATCACTCCGGCCGGCTCGTTGCGTCGCGGGCGGGAAACAGCGGGTGATCTCGATATTCTCGTTACCGGTCCGGGTTGTTGCAGTCCAGAAGAACGCGCCCAGGCCGTGCAGTACGTCGCACAGTATCCGCCGCTGATGGACATCATCGCCCAGGGCGACAACAAGATCAGTTTCCGCCTCCGTAGCGACCTGCAGGTGGACGTGCGCTTGTTGCCTCCCGATTCTTTTGGCGCGGCCATGCAGTATTTCACCGGATCGAAGGCGCACAACGTTGCCCTGCGGCAGCGCGCCCTGAAAATGGGTTACACGCTGAACGAATATAGTCTGGCCGATCTTAAAACCGGCCAGGCAGTCGCAGGAAAAACCGAGGAAGAGATTTATGCCAAGCTCAATCTGGATTACATCTCTCCCGAGCTGCGGGAGAATCTGGGCGAGATCGATGCCGCGGAAAAGCATACGCTTCCATCATTAATCACGCTGAGCGATCTTCAGGGTGATGTGCACATGCATACCGTGGAGACGGACGGCCGGAACACCATCGAAGAAATGGCGGAAGCGGCCAAGGCGCGCGGCTACAAATACATGGCGATCACGGATCACTCGAAGAACCTGGCGTTCGCCAACGGACTTGACGATGCCCGCGCAGTTGCCCATGTTAAGAAAATCCGCGAAGCCAACGATAAAATCGGCGGGATCAGGATTTTTGCCGGGATTGAAGTGGACATTCTTGCCGATGGAGATCTGGACCTTTCCGACGACGTTCTCGCCCAAATGGATATCGTTATCGCGAGTGTTCACTCGGCATTCAATCAGGAGGCGGCGAAGATGACCGAGCGTTTGCTCAAGGCGATCGGTAATCCGCACGTTTCTCTGATCGGCCATCCTACCGGCCGCATCCAGCTTCGTCGTGACGCTTACCAGTTCGATATGGACGCTGTTCTTACCACGGCTGCGAAAAACAAAGTTGCTATGGAATTAAATTCCTATCCCGACCGGCTTGATTTGAACGACGTTCATCTTCGTCAGGCGAAGCTGCGGGGCGTGAAGATCGTGGTCAATACGGATTCTCATCACACGTCGCACCTCGATAAAATCCGGTTCGGAGTTTTACAGGCGCGCCGTGCGTGGCTCACCAAGAATGATGTGTTGAATGCGTTGCCGGAGAAGCAATTTGCCAAGGCGATGAAGCATGAATGGTGAAGCATAATTGCAGTTGAAACGGACTCCGGCTCCAGACTGGCTGGAGATCCCCGCAAGACGTCGAAAGTAAAATCGGAGTAGCCTAGCTCATGCCCGATCAAACGCCTAATCCGGTTCCAAGTTCTGCAGCACCGGCAGCGAACGCCGCAGCGCCCGCTTCGCAACGCGGCCCCACCATTCGCATAGGCGACGAGTTCGGCACCGCCAAGCGCAATCTGCCTCCGGTCAAGATCTTGTTATATGCGCTAGCCGGCGTGCTCGTCGTTGCGGGGATGGTTTCCTTCGTTCAGCGCGCCAAGCCACAGGGTTCGGGATCGATTGATAACGTCGCCGCCGTGCAGATTCCGGGGCAGGACGCTACGCTGGTTGCGCTCACTTTCACCCTGCACAATTCCGGCGAAAAGCCGCTCTGGGTTCACAACATCGAAGGCAAACTGCTGACCGCAGCGGGGGAAAATACAGCGGACGCGGTTTCCGCAATTGATTTCGACAGATATTATCAAGCGTTTCCATCTCTGAAAGAAAACGCTCAACCACCGCTGGTTCCGGAGGACAAACTTCAGCCGGGGCAGGAAGTGAAGCGCACCATAATTGTCAGCTTTCCAGTAAATCTAGACGGGTTCAACCAGCGACGAAGCGTAAGTGTCGTGGTTCAACCTTACGACCAACCACTGCCGCTCACACTCACTAAGTAAGTCGCTGGGCTTATGGGAGTGATTTTCTCGGCAATTTAGAGGATGGCGGTTGCGATGCGCAATGATAAACGCGTGCCGGACAGCTGGGCTAACTTCCCATATCGCTTCAAGGCCCCCCGGACCTCAACGCCCGGCACGCGCGGAGAAGAACAATGAAGTCAAGTTAACACGGCGAAGGTCGCGCCGGACGCGGATATTCCGCATAAGCGCATCGGATTTTTTTCTAATTCCGAATGGCGATATCCCTCAGAAAATTAAGCCTTGGATTTCGCTTTGATCTTTGGTTTTTGGCGCGGTTTTTTGGCGGGCGGCTTCACGGAGTTCGGCTTTTTACTTGCCTTTTTCTTTGAGGCGGATTTTCGTTTTGCCCGCGCGCTTTTTGTCGGGGTCTGATTTAGCGGTGAGGCAGAAGATTTATTGCTGGGAAGGTTATGAGTTGCGCTGGCGATGAGCCCGGCGGCTCGGCCTACGCGCCGAGCCAACCGGTTGAGCAACGGTGTATCCTCCGTGCCTTTCATCGCTCGCTATCCTCAGTTGTGAATTCAATCGACCGTGTAGCCGGTTATAAGCGACCCATTACCGCCAGGATCACCACGATCAGCAATACCAAGCCCAATCCGCCGCTAGGGTAGTAACCCCAGCCCGCGCTGTAGGGCCAGGTTGGCAGCGCACCAAGGAGCAACAAAATCAGGACGATCAATAATATTGTTCTCACAGTACCTCCTTAAGCTAGAGTCACCAAATTAGATTGGCGCTTCCATTCTTTCGAACCCTCGCAATACAACCAGGCAATCCCTAGCGAGGCCGATCATCTGCCCTTGGAGCCGGAGACATTCTCTGCTGCAACTGCTGCGTTTGTTGCTGGTGCCTTTGCTGCATTTGCTGCGTCTGTTGCTGGTGGCGCTGTTCTACCTGCTGTTTTGCTGCATCGTTATTCTGTCTCGCGACTTTTGCGTCTTCCTTGTCCTGCTGGCTCTGCAGTTTCTGCCGTTCTTTCTGCTGTTCCGCATATTGCTTGTTCGCTTGTTTCTGATATTGCTTGTCCAGCTTGGGGTTTCCCGTATTCTGCGGCGCTGGACGTTCGGCTGGAGGAAGATCGCGAACGTGATTGGCGGGCGCCGCTCCTCGACCGGCAGGAGCAGTGTAATGCCCGCCAGCCTCTCTGGCTGCAATCACCCCACTCCCTTTAAACTCTCCGGGTTTCGCCGTGGCTGCGATGGGTGGCCTGCCCTGATTCGCCGAAGCGCGCAGCTGCGGATTAGATCGCGCCTGCTGCACGTGGTCGGTCTGTGCGGCCACTGGTCCAATATGTCTGTCGTGAGCCGCTGCTTCTTCCTGCGGAGTCGGTCGTGCAGTGACCCCTCCATTTCCGCCGTTGTAGCTCACATGATTGACGACGGTCACGTTCGTAACCCGGTCTTCGTAGACATTATGAATTTCCGTCACATTCACATTGAAAACCGCGCGGTTATAGAAGAACTGATTGCCCTGCCAGCGTCCGCCGACAAACCCGACCCCGAAATAGCCGAAGCCGTAACCGATACCACCGTAGAAACCAACCTGCGGGCCCCAATATCCGTCATAGAAAACAAAGCTGCTGCCACCCCATCCCCAATAAGGAGGAGTCCAAAGCAAGCCGGGCTCTGGACCTAGCACCCACGTGCCGGGCACCCAATAGTAGTCGTTGAAATCGTCGCCCCAGGCCCAGTAGCCAGGCGTCCAAAGGTAGTCGTCGCCGGGACAAACCGGCTGGTCATAGACGGGAAGCGCAGGCGGCGCGATGGTAATCGACACCCCGATTTGCGCGAAAGCTGCTGCCGAAAAGCACATCACTAAAAGGCCGAACAACAGGGTCCGAATGGAACGATGCATAGTCTTTCCTCTGCTCGCCATCCTTCGCTTGCTCGTTACTGATTTGCCTCTGCGAGTTGCGCGGATGGAGCATGTATTGACTGCCTTCAGTTTCAAACCGGGTTCGGTTCCACGAGCGCCGTACTCACCGTGCGCTGCCGATGCAAGACTACACTGCGTCCGCTCTTCGGCTATCAGGGTAATGCTGTACTGGAGAAAAATCGTGCTGGTAAGTAGGGGCGCAGGTCGACGGACGCGGACCGGGTCCAGGGCGCGCGTATGCCGATTGAGACTCCCGCTGAGAGACTACTGGCCCACAGACCCGTCCCAACGGTACCGACCGCCTTCATGAAAACGATGACGGGCCATGGTCTGCCCAAGCACAAAAAAAACGATTGCCAGGACTACGATGAACAGGAACCTGCAAACTCCAACCCAAACTGAACGTGGGAAGATAGTTTTCATTGGAATCTCGGCCTCCATCCTGCACCTCTGAAAAAGATCGACTGCTAGTCTCCGAGTTCGGCCCCGACTTTTTCCATGTCATGCAGATAAGCGTCGAAGAAGCGCAGCATCACGGGAGTTTGGCTGCTTGCGCCATCGAACAATAGGACGGGAACATGGGGCCGCATCCTCTTCATTTCCGCACGTAGGCTCGTCCCGGGCGCATCCGCCAGGTTATATTCCAGCAATATCCCGTCGAATGGTTGCTTCGAGAGCAGCTCGATTGCCTGCCCCTTGCTGCGTGCCGGGATTACGTCATATCCGATGCCTTCGAGCATGGCTGTCAGAATCGCCATGTAGTCAGAACGATCCTCGACACACAAAATAGTCAATCCGCTCATTTTTGCCCTCCAGGGTTCGTCACACGTGGACTGCTTCGTGGGCGAGAGCACACAAGGCCCCGCGCTCCTTTTGGGGGGAGTAGGCTTAGCGTGTCGGAGGAGGGCGATTGAAGTGAAAACCACAAGAGAAAAGGCGGGGGACACGAGGCGCCGGCGGGAGTAGCTCGGCCACTCGTTCCAGTCGAGGGAAGAGATTGAATACCGCAGCGGGTGCCGTCCAGGCTACGGTATTGAGATTGAAGCGCGGTCGCTGCTCGTGTTGAGAACCTGCGCTGAAAGAGTGGGAATCTATTGCTTGCAGAAGGGGCGGGACCGATCGCGCCGCAAACAGGGCCACGAGCAGGAGGGACGCAAGAGCGGCTCGTACTCCAGACGCTTTAACCGGTGCGCTATTGACGAGAGGCCTCAAGCTGCAACCTTCAGACCGCCAAACTATGATGACCACGAGGGCCGTTTGGTTTCCAAGTGTGCCGCGTAAAGATCTGCCCCTAAACGAACCGGGACTTGACGGGACACGATGGATCCACTGCGCTCAGCGTGTACCGGCCAGAACGTAAACCTTGTGCGCCGCCACCAATTCGGCGTTCGGCACCTCGGTCGTGAGCTTTACCGGCTGTAAGCCGTTTTTCTTTTGGGGCTGGGGAACGAAAGCCAGCAAGTATTGGTGGCTGAGCGCACGCTCCATATCGCTCAAATAAGGACTAAAGCTGACGGGTGGTCCCTGGAATCCGATGTAATATCCTTCTCCGCCGGTTTCATCGGCCAGCTTTGCAAGATAGAGCTGACCCCAGTAAGACTGCCAGTAATCATGACTGAAATGTCCGACACCGGGCGTGTAGATGGCATACACGACGACGCCAGCCCGCTGCGCATCCGCGATCGCAGCATCCAGATACGGATCCTGTAAATTCTCCTCGCCGTAGTAACGATCAATTCCGCTGGAAACCATAAGAACTTCCCGGCGGGCGGTGGACGACGGCCAACGTTTGACGAGATCGGTTAGAGAGAAATAGGGGCTACCATTGATTCCCGCAACTCCCTGGGGAAGCCTGAGAGATTTCGCAGCCAAGTCGTGATCGGCGGTCAGATCCTGCTGCATTCTGGCGATGCCATTCTGCATGTAGGCGACGGCAATTTTGGTGGAAGCGGGCTGCGACTCCATGAACTTCCGCAATTCTTCCAGTTCCGTGCCCACGCTGAAATTCGACGAATCATCCATCAGGATGACCAACTCGAGCGCTGCGTTATCGCCTTGCGCCGGCACCCAGTTCGTAACCTGGTCGCGATTGCGCCGTTCGAACACCATCACATCCTGGCGGCCGACCTCTGGCACGTCGGAACCGTGTCGACCTTCAACCGTGACCACCATCTGTGCGGGAGCGCTCTGAGCGTCCGCCGTTGGCACAAAGCCTTGGGTCAAGAATGCCGACAGACCTAAGCCGAAGATGAAAAATAGACAGAGGAACCGATTCCTGGACTGATTCATGTAATCTCCTTAGCGGTCGGCTATTACATCAGGCCGGGCCTGAAATATTCAAATTACCTCTAATAAACTAGATGCGCGGGAAAGGTTTGGAGGTTCCCGCTCAGTAATTATCGGAGAAGAAAAGCGGAGCGCGATTCGCGCCCCGCTTCTGGTTAGTTGACTTTCAACCGCTTTACCGTCCCCCCGCGTGACCTCCGCCACCACCGTGGAATCCACCACCTTCGCCGCCGTGGAACCCACCGCCAACTGCGCCGCGGGAAGCCATTACTGCGCCGGAGTGGAAAGCTCCTCGGTCAGCGCCCGCGCCGGTGTAAACCCCGTGAGCGAAGTGGCTGCTGGTCGCATAATGCGGGCCAGTTCCCCAGGCACGGACATTGGCTGCGTTAAACGTATGGTAGAAGTTGCCTGGGTAAAACGGAGCCCGGAACGCCAGACCCGGTGAATAAAATCCCCATCCAAACGGGCTGTAGAATATTCCCCCCACCGGCATGAACGTATAGGCCGAGAACCAGGGATCCCAATACCAGCCGCCCCAGCCCCAACCCGGTCCCCAGAAACCAGCGCCCCAATAAGGACCCCAGCCGCCAACGTAGTTAGCTTCCACGAGGCGGGCTGCGTTCACATTGGCTTCCGCTTCATAATCCGATCGCAGGCTGCTCCAGCGGTAGAGATCGTCCCCGTTCTCTGCATTCTTATCGAACTTTTGCGTCTTATCCGGAGCGCCCGCGGCTACCGCCAGTTGGTGATCGCCTTTCAGCTTGGTCTCCCACCCGCCGACGTTAACGTTAGCTTCGCCATCGAAAACGCGCATTTGAGTCTGCTGCAAATTGAAGTCATACAGGCCGGGCTTCAGAATTCTCGCAGTGGCGTTGCCTTCGTCAATGCGCAAGTCATTCTGCGGATAGATCTGGTCCACTTCAACGATCGCATGGCCCTGAACCAACCGCACTTCCGTGTTTTCAAGTCCCGCCGCAACCATCGTCACCGAAGAGTTGTCACCCACCCGCAGAAACACGCCCGGAGTCAGCAAAACTTCGACCTTCCCCGATCCGGTGTTGAGCGATTGCCCAGCTTCAAGAGCTGTTTTTCCCATTGAGTTTTTGTCGAGCGTCTGATCAGCCACGGAAGCCTGACCTTCGACATAATTCACCGTGCCCGGCACCGCTGCATTCGAGCTCGCATTATTACTTGGGACATCATTGTTGGCCCATGCGGGCGCCGATAAAAGCGCTGCCAGGACCAAAGTTCCTAATCCATGAATATTTGACAGCTTCATAAATCTTCCTCCTTACCAATCCAACTTTCCCAAGCTCTTCACCGCTTTCAATTAGTCGATTAGATGATCCAATGAATGCGCAAGATGCTTGCAAGCTACTGAATAGGAGAGGGTTAGCTGGTTGAAATTCACCAGTTGGTTGAAATCAGCCGGTCGGCGTTGACACATCTTTACCCCCGAGAAGAATCGCCAGTTGCCGACTAGAAATCGGAAATTGGAACGATGGCTCGGGAATGAGCAGGATCCATCCGTCCACTTCTCGCATAGGAGGCGAGAAATCGGCACCCGGCGGGAGTGGGCTGAGTGAAACTCCCGCGACGTCAAACCTACACCGGCACGCCCTCTGTACCATGCGGCAGCACTGGTCCGGATTCAGCCTGGCTGAGTTTCCACGTCTCGTCGGGATTGGTGGAGAGCAGAGGCCATCCCTTTGAAAGCACGAAGCGCAACCACGCTCCTGCCATCTGCGAAGTGACTACGGCGGTGATGACGAGTGTCGTATAGAAGGGTGCGTTGATGATGCCTGCATCATAGGCCACGCTTGCCAGGACGATGCCCGGGCCTCCGCGTGCATTTGTAGTGATCGCAATGTTGAAGACATCAAGCCCGCGAAATCCGCCGAGCCATGCCGCTAGTCCTGCTGAAAAAATCGAAATCAGCGACGAGCCAACCAGAAACACCAGCAGAATCGCGAACGAGAACTGCCGTCCGAACACGAGCTTGTAACCAATAATTCCGAAGTAGATGGGCACGAAAACACCAAACGAAACTTTGGAGATGGCGTCAATCGGTGCGGAGAAGCGCTCGCGCTGGGTTCCGTAAAGCCCTCCAACGATGCCGTAACCAGCCAGCAATGCGGCGAACTGCAGGTTTACCTGGAAGATCGCAGCGATCGCGCAGTAGGTCATCAGCACGGCCATTGCGTAACCCACGGGAGAAGCTTTATAGAGCACATTCGAATTTGCATTGCTGAGCCGCTTCAGCAGCCCCGGCGCAATGAACAGTCCGGTTAACGTATAGATCAGAGTACCGATCACGTGTGACGTGACAGTGCTGGCGACGTGCTGCTGTGCCAGCGTCGCCGACGTAGCGATGGCGGTAGCAAACGCCAGCACGACCCAAAGAGCGAGGTCTTCCAGTAGCGCGTAACCCAGGATCAGGCTTACAAAACGCGTCCTCATGATCCCAAGGTCCCAGAAGATGCGCGAAATTACAGGAATAGAGCAAACTGCTGTAGCAATCGCCACGATGAGTAGGGTCGAAGTCGACTGACCGGACGTGCCGGTCAGCAAGTGCAGCGGGATCAGGCCCGCGAAACCCAGCCCTAGCACCAAAGCAAAACTGGCAAGATCGGAAACCGTGAGCAACAGGAAGGTATTGCGCCGGTTCTCCTTGGCCAACAGACGGCGGGTCTCGGCCCCGGAGCAGAACATGAGCAGGATCAATCCAAGCTGGTAAAGGAAGCCTAGGACCGTACTGGCGCTGGGCGAGAACGAAAAGAGCTTGGCGAATGCGGAGGGTGCCAAAAGATTCAGTACAAATGGTCCGAGTAGAATGCCGGCCAGGATTTCTCCTACGATGCGTGGCTGCTTGAGCCGTTCGGCAAGATAGCCCAAACCGTGCACCGCAACTAGCAGTATGGCAATGGTGAGCACAAAGTGACCGAACTCGACGGCTGACATTTCTACCTCCAACAAGGGGAAAAATGAGATGAGTGGGAGGGGGGTTCCGTTGCTCGGGAGAGCTACCTAGCCCAGTACTTTATCAAACGTAATATTTATTGTCTACCACATTGGTAGTGATTACAGGCCAGTAAAATCCGGGAGCATACCCTTCAAGAACAAACTGATGTGAGAGTCCGAGAAGGGCTCCAGAAACGGCGTTCAAAACTTCTCTACTCTGCTGCGTTGACAATTCCCTGCTCTCACAGGCAAACTACCGCATCAGCTGCGTGCGGACTGCAGCGACGCCCTACGGGGAATTCTGAAGACAGGTGCAGGTTCAAGTCGTAACTATCACCATGGAGCAACAGGTCTCCTATACGCTCGATTCCACGCTGGATACGGTGGACCACGCGGAAGAAAGCGCGACTCGCATTGCCACCGAGTTGGGCTTCGCGGAAGATGAAGTCATGCAGATTTCCATGGCGGTGCGCGAGGGAGCCGTCAACGCAGTTTTGCACGGCAATAAATATGCGCCCGACAAGAAAGTTACTTTGGCTTTTGAACGAACCCCGGAAGACCTGGTCATCACCATTCGTGATCAGGGTCCGGGGATAGATTTGAGCGGGATCCCGAATCCGTTGGCTCCGGAGAATCTGCTCAAGACGTCCGGCCGCGGTATTTTTTTAATGCGTTCTTTTATGGATGCGGTGGAAATCCGCCCGTCCCAGACCGGTACAGAAGTGAAATTGATCAAGCACGTTCGCGGGTCATCCGCGGGCAACAAGGAGCGTTCCTAGTGAGCATGAAACTTAGCATTCGGCAGGTGGATGGAGTCACCATTGTGGACTGCAGTGGCCGTATCACTCTGGGCGAAGGTAGCGTGACGTTGCGCGACACCGTCCGCGACCTGCTCGCCAAGGGCAATAAGAAGATTATCCTGAACCTCGGCGACGTCAATTACATTGACAGCTCCGGCATCGGCGAGCTGGTCAGCGCCTTCACCACCACCAAGAATCAGGGCGGCGAGTTGAAGCTGCTGCACCTGACCAAGAAGGTGCACGATCTCTTGCAGATCACCAAACTCTATACGGTGTTTGACGTGAAGGATGACGAGGCCGCCGCAGTGAAGGGATTCAAGTAGCCACTCTTGCTCCATCGGCGACTGATTGAGAAAACCTGATAACAAAACATCGATTAGCAGAGCATGGATTAACAAAACATGGGGGCCGTTCGGTCCCCATGCGTCTTATCGCGCTGCTTTTTCTTCCATTCCGGGAACCGCTTTCTAGATAATTCTCCGCGCGTCGCTTCCCTTCCGGTCTTCCGGCCATAGACTTTGGAGATGCAGCGCGCATCTCTCCTTACTTTGCTTGCAGTTGTCCTTTTTGCCTCCGCGCACGTTCTCGCTGCTTCCGATTGCATTCCGATTGGCGAAGCCAGCGAGCACGTCGGGGAGAACAAGTGTATTGTCGGCAAGGTATTGCGGGTGAAGGTCGGAACCAAAGGTGTTCATTACCTAGGATTCTGCGCAGAGCATGCCGCGTGCCCGTTCTCAGTGGTGGTATTTCCTCATGACCTCAAAGATGTGGGCGATGTTCGCCGGCTCGAAGGGCGGGTCATCGAGATTCATGGACCGGTAAAACTTTATGACGGTCGCGCCGAGATCATCCTGACTCGCGTAAATCAAATTACGGGCGGATCAACGTTGATCCCACCCATGCCAAAGAATTACGACGTGGAAAAACAAGGCCACTACAGCGCGGGACGCATGCGGCCGCCGAAAAAGCTGAAGACCGCCAAAATACCTGTGTCGCCGTCCACGATTTATGGGGATGATGTCGAGGGAAACGAGCTTCCGTAGGGTGGACTCATTTCTACTTGAGCGCACTGTGAAGCCCTACACCATTCCCTTCCTCAACTCCTCCAGCGGATACCGCGTCCCTCGCCAAATGATCCCATCGTTCCATAGCGCATGGGCCATCGATAGCAACAACGTGTAGATAAAAAGTGTGGCGCTGACCGGGTGCAGCAGAAAGTAATACATCGGTACGCCCGAACGCCGCGACATGCCGATATAAATCGCGAACATAGATCCCAGCGCGATCGCGTAGGGCAGCCGAGCCCATCCATGCGCCAGCCAAATTCCAAAGAACGGCATGAGGTTGAGAAACGCGAGCCCAAAGGCGGAGAGAATCGTCCGCGGCCACTGGAATGACAACACCGCGAAAAAGTTCTTGGTGAGATTGTTCACCACTCCCATGGCGCCGTTGGCCCAGCGGATGGAAATCAGATCTCCGCCAAAAACATTGCGCTGCGCGAAGCCGGCGTTCTTTACGACTTTTCCCAGCTTCATATCGTCGACCACTTCCATGCGCAAGGTTTTGTAGGTTCCGATGGAATCATAGGCGGTGCGGCGAATCAAATTAAATGCACCCACGCCCATATGATCTTTTGTCTTGGGGTCAGCTACCTTCCATGGGCGGTGGCCGAAGGTAAACATGGTCTGGAAAAAAGCGATCATCATGTACTCGCCGGGGCGCTTCATGATCATCTGGGGGAATACCACGACGTGATCGGCATGCTCGGCTTCGGCGTAGACGATTGCGCGGCGCAAAGAATCGGGCTTGAAGAGAACGTCGGCATCGGTAAACAGAATCCAATCGCCGGTTGCCTGGTTCGTTGCCGTCCACATGGCATGCGTTTTCCCCAACCAACCTGCGGGAAGTTCTTCATGATGAAGCACCCGCAGCGTAGGAGAAGAATGTGGGTGCCCCACGTCTTTCGGCCTTTGCGAGAAAGTTTGCCCAGAGCTTGCCGAAGGGTGGGTTTCGGCCACATGTTCCATAATCTTGCCGGTTCGATCCGTGGATCGATCGTTCACCGCGATTACTTCGTAGTTGTCGTAATCGAGCTCCAGCAAGTGGATGAGAGATTGTTCGATGTCGGCTTCTTCATTTCGGGCGGGGACAACGATCGACACGCGCGGACTGGATGAGCCGCCTGCTTCCCGAGTGCGACCCCACTCCGGGCGCGAAATATCTCCGACGCTCGGCATGCCGAGGGCGGCATCCACGATGCGGGAAAACCACGCCAGCGCCAGAATCGTACCCGCAATCCAGTAAAAATAAGTCATCCCTGCTCGGCTGATTGGGAATGTGCCGCTTTGGCCTGAATGGGTGCGAACTTCATCCCATAAAACAGTATGGCTGCCGAGGCGATCATCGCAATGACCGGCAGGACGAAAGCTGCTTGCAACGTGCGCTTGTCGGCGACATAGCCCATCAAAGTTGGCGAGGGAACGTCGCCTAGTAAATGAAAAACGAAAATGCTGATGGCAATCGCGGTGGCTCGGATACCTGCGCTCACCGAATTCATGACTGCCGCGTTCAAAGGCGAAGTGTTGAGCAACAGAAAAAATGCCGCCAGCGCGATGGCCGGCACCATCACCGGACCACTTGTAAACAGAGCGACAATCATGAACGGTACACCGAGGGCCATGCTCGCCGCAGAGACAAAGTAGTACGCGCCCTTCATGCGCGGCAGCAGGTAATCTCCCAGCCAGCCGCCAGCGAGGGAGGCCAGAATTCCGTCCACGACAATGATGATGCCGAACATAAAGTTGGCGGATTCGAGCGAGTAGCCGCGGGCGCGCGACAGGAAAGTCGGCATCCAGACTTGGATTCCACCCAGGGCAAAGGTCATCATCGCCATGCCGAGCGTGGAGGTCCAAAATGCTGGATTATGCGCCAGGCCAATCAACGTGGCCCGCTCCGGAGTTTCCTGTTCGAGATCGAACTGTCCGCGCTTGGGTTCGCGCAGGAAAAGTACGGCCAGCGCGAGCAGAAACCCCGGCACCGCCGCCACGTAGAAAGGAAATCGCCAGCCGTAGTGCGGGCTGAGATGGCCGCCAAGCAAATATCCTGCCGCAGTTCCAACAGGAATCGCCAGGTAGAAGACTCCCAGAATGCGGCCACGCTTTTCTTCCGGAAACAGATCGGCAACGAACGTTGGAGCAATCGTTACGAATGTTGCTTCGCCAATTCCCACCAGCGTGTGGCGAATCAATAACTCGGTGTAAGTATGCGTGACCGCGGTGAGCAGGGTCAGGCCGCTCCAAAAGATGGCGCCTCCGACGATGATTTTCTTGCGCGAATAACGATCGGCTAGAGGCCCCACAAAGGGTGCGGCCACCATATAAAACAGAAGGAACGCGCTGGTAAGATAACCGACCTGCGTATTGCTCAGCTGGAACTCGCTCTGCACCAGCGGTTGCACCGCAAACAGCACGGAGCGGTCGACATAATTCAACAGATTCAGCGAGGTTAGAAGAACCAGCGCGGTGCGCGGATAGAGTTTCGCGGAGTCCACAAGTCTTGCGAATATAGCATGGCGGCTAGCTGAAAAAAGTTGCTGGTGCGGCTATGATAAACAGCTCAAGCTAGTTCAATGCCGGCGCGCCAACCATGAAAATTACCGCCCAAGGCTCTTATCTTTATATCTTTGTGTTGGTGTTGCTGTTGTCCGCCTGCCATGCGATCGCGGAAGAACGAGATTGCAAGCAGAACCGCGTGGATGGCACCACACCGGCGCCAACCACTTCGTTCCACTTCAGCATTGACGCCTCGCGACAAATGTCGCTACAATAAGCGACAAATGGTAAACGAACTGCGAGCGGTGGTGAAGGAGTTGGGGGGGCGAACTATTCTTGGACGAAATCTCGCCAGCCAGCGAGATCTCTGCAAGGCAATCCGGGAAGGCTTTCCCCACGCGGTGGTGGAAGAGGTGATGAAATCTTCCGGCCTTACCCTTAAAGAATTAGCGGAGTCTCTCGATCTTTCGCCGCGCAGCTTGCAGCGCAGGCGCCGTAGCGGCCGCCTGGCGCGCTTTGAATCGGATCGCCTCTACCGCCTCGCCAGGATCGTAGCTCTGGCGCAACAAAGTCTGGGAGACCGTGACAATGCGGTCCGTTGGCTCAAGCGCTCCAATCGCGCGCTGGGTGGGATCGCCCCGGTTAGCGCCATGGATACGGAGCTCGGGGCGCGGCAAGTGGAAGATGTACTGGGACGAATCGCCTTTGGCGGAATCAGTTAGCCGGCGTGCAGTCAAAGTAGATCATGCAGAAGATTCACCAGCCTCTTTTTACCAAGCTCCCTTTAAATAGGGTTTACCGGGTTCTGCGCAAGGCCTACGCGGCTTCTCCGCTCGATGGGGAGGGTGCGTTTCTGTACGGTGGCCGATGGTCGAGTCCAGGAATTCGCTTGGCGTACACCTCCGAACATCAGTCGCTGGCAATGCTCGAATATTTTGTGCACCTTGATGCTGAGGCTGCACCTGCAGACCTGGTCCTGGTCACGGCTGAAATCCCCAATGACGTTTCGAAGCTGCAACTCTCACTCGACCAACTTCCGTCACGTTGGCGGATGTTCCCCGCGCCCGCTGAGCTCGCAACATTCGGAGACGAATTTGCGCGCAAGAACGAGCGCTGCATATTGATTGTTCCGTCAGCCCAGGCGCCCGGTGAGAACAACTGGCTGCTGAATCCGCAGCACTCCGAGTTTCGCAAAGTGGTTGTGTCAGGCGTTCAACCACTCAGATACGATTCAAGGATGTTCGAATCGAAGTCCAAGATGTTCAAGGCGCACCGAAGAACTCGCCCTCGGACGTAAGCCAGTCGCGTCTACTTACTACGACGATTGGCGCGCGGCCATCGAGCCACCACGGTGGTCGAAATCCCCCCTCGCGGACGGAAGTCGCCCTTCACTTCAGCCCACACCGGCTTGGCCCAACGCACCACATCCTCCAGTACGCGGTTGACGACATTCTCCTGGAAGATTCCGAGATTGCGATAGGTGTGCAGATATTCTTTGTAGGATTTCAATTCCAGGCAAACTTTATTTGGTTGATAACGCAGGGTAATTACTCCGAAATCCGGCAGCCCGGTCTTCGGGCAGACAGACGTGAACTCAGGATCATCGATGATAATTTCGTAGCCCGGAAACTGGTTTGGCCAGGTCTCAATCTCCGGAAACTCGGCGTCCAGTCCAGCGGCGGCGTGCTCGGAGGTGTATCTTGGTGGCTTTGACATACTGTATTGTAACGGCTCTTTAAGCTGGCGGCGGGAGGTCGCCGCAGGCACTCGACGAGTATACAAACTCGCATCCACGGTTGTGGCCGCGCATCTAAGGAAGCAACGGCTTGGGAGGTCGCGATGTGGCTTGCAATCTCCGCAGTGATAAATTAATCCTTGCAGTTGTCTCTGCCGCATCTTGAAAAGAAAAGCGCTTGCCTTCTAATAACAATTCGAACGGTCATCCGCCCAAGGGCAAACGCCGCACCTGGATTGCGGTAGGAGTGCTCGCCTGCTTGGTACTTATTCCGGTATTCAGTCGTCAGGCGCCGCTTAAAGTCCGCACCACTACAGTCGAGCGCGGCCCGATTCGCAGCCTGATCTCTACCAACGGAAAGATCGAGCCCATTCAAAACTTCGAGGCTCACGCACCCATCCCTACTACGGTCAAGCGTTTGCTGGTGAAGGAAGGCGATCACGTTCATAAGGGGCAACTTTTGTTGCAGCTCGACGATTCCGATCTTCGCAGCCAGGCTTCACGCGCGCGCGCTCAAATTAGCGCCGCGCAGGCTGATCAAGCGGACTTAAGTACGGGAGGCACTCGGGAAGAAGTTCTCACGCTGGATTCCGATCTAATCAAGGCACGCGCCACGCGCGACAATGCCCAGCGCAATCTCGACTCCATGCAGCGGCTTCAGAAGCAGGGCGCAGCCTCCCCCGGTGAAGTACAGCAAGCTGAACAGGCGTTGCAGCGTGCGCAAACCGATCTCACTCTGCTCCAGCAAAAACAAAAAGATCGCTACTCCCAGCCCGAAGCGGCAAAAGTAAAGGCCCTAGGCGCCGAGGCGCAAGCCGCCTACGATGCGGCCGAAGATGAACTCGATAAATCCACCGTGCGGGCACCGTTTGATGGCATCGTCTATGCCGTTCCAGTCAAGCAAGGCGCTTATGTGCAGACCGGAGATCTTCTCTTGCAGGAAGGCGATCTCTCGAGGATGATCGTACGCAGCTTTGTGGACGAGCCCGATATTGGCCGCCTCGCTGACGGTCAAAAAATAGAGGTAACGTGGGACGCCATGCCCGGACGCATATGGGATGGCACGGTTAGTTCTGTTCCTGCGACCGTGAAGCTGCACGGCTCGCGCAATGTTGGCGAGGTTACTTGTTCGGTGGATAACCAGGATCTTCGCCTTTTACCGAACGTGAACGTGGGCGTCACCATCATCACCGCCGAAAAAAGCGACGTTCTTACGCTTTCACGCGAAGCCGTCCGCAACGACGATTCTCAACCTTATGTATACCAAGTGCTGGATGGCAGACTCCAGCGCCGAGATGTGCAAGTTGCATTGCAAAATCTGACCCGTGTCGAAATCACCGGCGGGATCCCCGATCATGCCCAGGTCGCTCTTTCGACAATCGACTTGAAACCTCTCACCGACGGGGCCCGCGTTAAGGTGGTTCAGTAGCTCATGCCGCAGCGTAATCCTTATGCAGTCTTTGAATGCGACGGTTCTCGCCGTCCGGAGAATGCCCAGGGCAGAGCCGCAAGATCTAGCTTTGCTCGGAGAGATATTTGGCGAGGCCTTCCGGCGCTGGCTTTGATCTTCTTGACATTTTCTTTTGAAGCGTTCGCCGTCGCTTCCGATTCGCCCCAGACGCTCCTCGCCGCCGGGCAAGTGGATCATGCGATGCAAACTCTCGACCGCCAAATTCAAACTCAACCGACGGCCGAAGCCTACAACCTACTGTGCCGCGCTCACTTCGATCTGGAGGAGTGGGACGCCGGAATACCGGACTGCGAAAAAGCGGTCAAGCTCGCTCCTACGAATGGCCTCTACCATCTTTGGCTGGGCCGCATCTACGGCGAGAAGGCGGATCACACCAGCTTTCTGAAGGCCGCCGGCCTCGCCAAGAAAGTCCGAGTTCAATTTGAAATGGCGGTCGAGTTCGCCCCAGATAACTGGGAGGCGCACACCGATCTCGCCGAATTTTATTTGGAGGCTCCTGGCTTTGTTGGCGGCGGCGAAGACAAGGCGCTGGCTCAGGCCGCTATTCTGCAAACGCTCAATCCCCCTATGGCCGATTGGGTAAGAGCACGCATCGCGCAAAAGAAAAAAGACAACAGTGTTGCCGAGCAGAACTACCAAGCCGCCATACAGTCCAGCCATGGAGGCGCGCGCGCCTGGGTGAATCTCGCGGGATTCTACCGGCGCACTGGACGCCGCGACGACATGGAGCAAGCCCTCCGTACCATGGAATCCCGTCCAGTCGACCGTCCGGCCGCATCCATGGACGCCGCGGATATGTTGTTCACCACCGGCCGCGATATTCCTTTGGCAATCCGCCTTGTACGGCGCTATCTCGCCTCGGGCACCGTCGAAGAATGGCCGGCGTTTAAAGCGCACTACCTCCTCGGTGAGCTCCTGCAAAGAGAAGGCGACCTGCAAGGAGCGATGGAGCAATATCATGCCGCTCTTTCCATGGCGCAGAATTTTCGCCCCGCGCAGGAAGCATTAGATCGCGCTTCGCGGTAACCATGTAGGCACAGCCGTCCGGCTGTCCAGTTCGATCTATTTGCCAGCGCCACCAACAATCCTAGTGTCGCTCCCACTCAATCACTCGTTCCTTTGTTACATTAGTAGGTTCTTAACTTAGGGCCAAGACGCCTTATCGGAGCCTTCATGAAACTTTCTTCTCGACTTGCCATATTCAATTGCTGTGCTGGAATTTTTCTTCTTACGTTCGGCTTGGTTGCACCAGCACAAGACATGAGCAAGACTGGAGATAGTAAAGCTAATCCCGAAGACACTCACGGCATTTCCATCGCCAACATGGATCCTTCGGTCAAGCCGGGCGACGACTTCTACGGATACGCCAATGGCGGCTGGATCAAGCGTACTGAAATTCCTCCTGATCGCTCCCGGATCGGCGTCTTCAGCAAGCTTGCCGACCTGAGCAACAAACGCACCGCCGTACTGATCGAAGAGATTGCTAAATCGAACGCACCTGCTAGATCTTCCGACCGCAAAGTGGCCGACCTCTACAACTCTTACATGAATGAGGCAGCTATCGAATCCGCAGCCCTGGCCCCGATTCGCCCGCACCTGGACGCCATCGCGGCAATTCATGACGCCCATGAGCTGGCCCGAGCCCTCGGCGGGACTCTTCGCGCCGACGTCGACGCGCTCAACAACACCAACTTTCACACAGTCAATCTTTTCGGCCTGTGGGTCGCTCCCGGATTTAACGATCCCGACCATTACACTGCGTATTTGCTGCAAGGTGGATTGCAGCTTCCCGATCGCGAATATTATCTGAGCGACAATGAGCACATGCGCGCTATCCGCAGCCAATATCAGGCGCATGTCTCGGCCATGTTCAAGCTTGCCGGATTTAACGATCCCGATGCGCGCGCCGCTCGTGTAGTCGAACTCGAGCACGCGATCGCGCAGACCCATCGCACTCTGGCCGACAACGAAGAGATTCACAAAGCCGATAACACCTGGTCGCAAGCTGACTTTGCCGCCAAGGCCCCAGGGTTGGATTGGGCCGAATATTTTCGCGGAGCCGGACTCGCACAGTCCAGATACATTGTTTGGCAGCCGGAAGCCTTCACCGGTGAATCCGCATTGGTGGCATCGACCCCACTCGATTCCTGGAAGGACTGGCTGGCCTACCATTTGATTGAAAAGTATTCTTTCGTTCTGCCCAAAGCTCTGGCGGAAGAACATTTCGCCTTTTTCGGCAAAACGCTTTCCGGAGCGCAGCGAGAGCTTCCGCGCTGGCAGCGCGGGGTGATGGTGGTCGATGGCCTGCTCGGCGATGCGGTTGGCAAAGTTTTTGCCGAGCGCTATTTTTCTCCGCAAGCCAAAGCCGAAGCACAAGCCATGGTCGCGAACATCATCGCGGTTTATCGCACGCGCATCGAGGCGCTTTCCTGGATGGCTCCGGCAACCAAGGCTGAAGCCGAGAACAAACTGGCAAAGCTTTATGTGGGAATCGGCTATCCCGAAACCTGGCACGATTATTCTTCTTACGACATCAAGCCTGGCGACATTTTCGGCGACATCTGGCGCGGCAGCCTCGCCTATTACCACTGGCAGGCCGGGCGCCTGGGTAAAACCGTCGACCGTCACGAGTGGTCAATGACCCCGCAAACGGTGAATGCCGTGAACCTGCCGTTGCAGAATGCGCTGAACTTCCCTGCCGCTATTTTGCAGCCGCCATTTTTCGATCCGCTGGCGCCGCCGGCAGTGAACTATGGAGCCATCGGGGCGGTCATCGGCCACGAAATCAGCCATACCTTCGATACCGAAGGCAGCACCTTCGATGCCCAGGGACGCTTGCGCAACTGGTGGACGCCCGCCGACCTGGAGCACTTTAACGCCGCAACTGCCAAGCTCGCCGCCCAATACGACACCTATAAGCCCTTTCCAGATATCTCAGTCAATGGCAAGCAGACCCTGGCCGAGGACATCGCTGACCTCGGGGGTGTGTCTGCGGCCTACGACGGCTACCATGCCGCACTCAACGGCAAGCCCGCGCCGGTGCAGGACGGCTTTAGCGGCGATCAGCAATTCTTCATCGCCTTCGGACAGAACTGGGCGTCGAAGACTCGCGACGCCGCACTGCGCCAGCAGGTAATGACGGACCCGCATGCCCCCGCGGAATTCCGTGCTGCCACCATCCGCAACGTCGATGCGTGGTATGCAGCTTTCAACGTTCAGCCGGGCGAGAAACTTTACCTCGCTCCGCCCGAGCGGGTACGGATCTGGTAGAGGGAGCTGTGCACTACCCTGTTTGAAGCAGTCCACCCGCGATAATATTTCTGTTTCCAGTCTCGTTGAAATTAGGAGCCTCCAGCATGTCAGCATCGACTGAATCGCAAGCTGGCTTTCTCTCGCGCCGGCGGTTCTTTCGCTGGGCCAGCTCGCTGGCCGCGGCTCTGGGCGCAGCGCCTCTGCTTTCCTCCGCCAAAACTCTTTTATCGCCGATGGCATCGCCGGACGGTGATGGTGAGGACTATTATGCGAAGCTCGGGGTCGCGACGATTATCAACGCCGCCGGCACTTACACCACGCTAACGGCAGCCTGCATGCCCCCAGAAGTTCTGGCCGCGGTGCAGAAGGCCGCACTCCATCCTGTCCGTCTGCGCGATCTGCAGCAGAAGGCAGGCGAGTATATTGCGCGCCGCCTCAAATGCGAGGGAGCGGTCGTGACTTCCGGAGCTTCGGGAGCCATCAGTCTCGCGGCGGCCGCCTGCCTGCAATACGCAAACAACATCGATATTCTCGACATGCCGCAAGCGATCGACGGGAAGAAGAACCAGGTCATCGTACAGCGCGCACACCGCTATGAATATGACCGCGCGATGTATCTCTGCGGGGCGCGGGTGACCGAGGTGGTCACCCTCGACCACTATAAGCGCGCTTGCGCAGCCGGCAATGCCGTGATGACGAATTTTTTCAACGCTGCGGAAGATGAGGATGGAATTGCCGGCAGCGCGCAGATCGGTCGGGAAGAGTGGCTACAAGTGGCGCACGAGTACAAGATTCCGTGCCACCTGGACGCAGCCGCCGACATGCCACCCATCTCGAATCTATGGAAGTACACGGGCATGGGTTTCGACCTGGTGGCATTTTCCGGAGGTAAAGGAATGCGCGGTCCGCAAAATGCCGGCCTGCTTCTGGGCAAGAAGGTTCTGACGGACCTGGCTCAGGAGAACAATAACCCAGGAGACGGAATCGGCCGCGGCATGAAAGTAGCCAAGGAGCAGATTGTGGGTATGGTGGCGGCGGTCGACTGGGTTCTTTCGCACACAGAAGAGTCTATGCAAGGCGACTACCAGAAGCGAGCCGATCTAATAGCCAGTGCGGTGAAGGGCATTCCTTCGGTCCGGACGGAGACCGTGGTGCCGAGAATCGCCAACCATGTTCCGCATCTCCTCATACGGTTTGATCCGGCGGTAACGGGCGTCAGTACGGGCCAGATCGTCGAAGCTTTGCGCAAGGGGACGCCTTCGATTGAACTGAATCCGAACACCGGCCAAAAGCCCAACCAGGGCATTCCATCGGATGCAAATACCCTCGTGGTTGGAGTATGGATGTTACAGCCCGGCGAAGATGCGATCGTCGGCCGGCGGGTACGCGCGGCCCTGACCAAGCACGTCTAGATTTCTCGAGAAATGGGCATTGATTGTTGACAAACGGAAGTTAGCGCTCAAATCCTCTCAATGTGTTCTATGGCGATTTATCGCAAACGATAATGGCCCCGTGGAAGCAGGCAGGAGAAGTGAAGCAAAGCTGCAGCATAAGGTCAGCCCCTCACTTCCGTCTTAATTCCAGCGCCAGAGCCGGTGCCTGATGCAGACCCGAGCAAGGAATCTGGTTCACAAACCTCAGGGTTCCCTCGGCGTCCTCGAAGCCTAAACCGTAGCTTGCCGATGCACCTTTGTACACGCCCCAATCGGCAGGAATATAAGCGACGCAGGGTGTCTGAATCTGAGCGCTGACCTTCGCTGGCTCGTCCGAGGACGCTACCAGCAGAAACCCGCAAACCAAAGACAACGTAATTGCGATTCTTTTCATAATGGAATCCTTTCGGCCATTGTGACCTGCCTCAATGCTGTACTCAGGCCATAGCGCCCATTAATCTGTCGATGAGTATAATCGCGATTTTTCGTCATCTGAAGTTCGTGAATCGCGATTTTTTCGCCAACAATCGTTTGAAAGTAGCACTGCGAACTCCGCGCCTTTCATTGACTTGCCCGTTTCGCAGACGTAAGATTTGCCACGAATGATCGGCCAAACTGTCTCGCACTACCGCATTGTCGACAAACTCGGTGGTGGCGGCATGGGAGTGGTCTACAAAGCCGAAGACACGCGGCTGCATCGCTTTGTCGCCCTGAAATTCCTGCCTGACGAAGTTGCCAAGGACGCGCAAGCGCTGGCCCGCTTTCAGCGCGAGGCCCAGGCCGCGTCGGCGCTGAACCATCCCAACATCTGCACGATTTATGACATTGGCGAGCAGGACAGGCAGGCGTTTATCGCCATGGAGTTTTTGGATGGCCTGACGCTGAAACATCGCATCGCAGGACGCCCGATGGAGATCGAACAGATTCTCTCGCTCACCATCGAGATTGCCGACGCGCTGGACGCGGCTCACTCCGAAGGCATCGTCCACCGCGACATCAAACCTGCGAACATCTTTGTCACTAAGCGCGGGCACGCCAAGATTCTGGATTTCGGATTGGCCAAGGTCATGGTTGCAGCGAGTTCTTCCAGCAAGATTGGGTCTCTTAACACCCAGACGGGTTCAGTGGACGCGGATCATCTGACCAGTCCCGGCTCGACGCTCGGAACCGTCGCCTATATGTCGCCGGAGCAAGCCAAGGGCAAGGAACTGGATGCTCGCACCGATCTGTTTTCGTTCGGGGCGGTGCTGTACGAGATGGCGACGGGCACCCTGCCATTTCATGGCGAGACTTCTGCGCTGATTTTCACTGCCATCCTGACTTCCGATCCGCAGCCAGCAGTTCGGTTCAACCGCGACGTGCCATCAGAATTGGAACGGATCATCTCTAAGGCGCTGGAGAAGGATCGCAATCTCCGCTACCAGAATGCAGCCGACATGCGAACGGACCTGCAAAGGCTGAAGCGAGATACGGAGACGGGACGAGCCAAGGTTGCGAGTTCCATTATGGTAGAAGTCGCACAGAAAAACGGTGTTGGAATTGCGCAACCCACGATCTCCCAATCGCCGTCGCCAGCATCTGGCTCTACTGCCGCGCATGCTCCGTCTGCGTCATCAAGCGCAGTGAAAGTCGCAGAGGTTCCCGTCGCGAGCAAGAAGCGCAGGAAGGTCCTGGTTCCCGCCGCCGTGATACTTGTCACGGCGGCAATCGCGGGAATGTTCTACTATCGCTCCCGGCAACGCACTGCGCAAGCCCTGACCGACAAAGACACCATCGTTCTCGCCGATTTTGCCAATAGCACGAGCGATCCGGTGTTCGATGACACACTCAAGACGGCACTCAGCGTATCTCTGAGCCAGTCGCCGTTTCTGAATGTGCTCTCCGATAACAGGGTGACAGCGACGTTGCAGCTGATGACCCGCGCACCGGACACGAAGCTCACGCCCGACCTGGCTCGCGAACTTTGCCAGCGGGCAGCCAGCAAGGCCTACATTGCCGGATCGATTGCCAGCCTAGGCAGCCAATACGTGCTGGAACTGAAAGCGGTGAATTGCCAGAGCGGCGATACGGTGGCGCAAGAGCAGGCCACGGCAGCGGCGAAAGAGAAGGTGTTGGACACGCTGGGCGAGGCCGCATCGAAACTGAGAGGCGAACTGGGCGAGTCGCTGGCTTCCGTGCAGAAGCTGGATGTTCCGTTGGAACAGGCCACCACATCCTCGCTCGAAGCACTCCAGGCCTACAGCCTAGGCAGAAGGGCTCTTGCCGAAAAAGGAGAAGCCGCCGCTGTGCCTTACTATCAACATGCCATCGAACTCGACCCAAATTTTGCCGCGGGTTACCTGGCGCTGGGCGATGCTTACTACAGTATGGCTGAGGTGGGACGCGCGAGCGAATATCTCAGCAAAGCCTTCCAGTTGCGAAGTCATGGTAGCGAGCGCGAAAGGTTTACGATCGCCGCCCAGTATAACCACCTTGTGACCGGAGACCTGGAGAAAGCGGCACAGGCTTATCAGGAATTGATCGCCGGCTACCCACGAGACGCCGCAACCCATAACAGTCTCGGCGGCGTTTACACCTCGCATGGACGGTATGACAAAGCGGCGGAAGAGTACCGCGAAAGCATGCGGCTCGCTCCAGAATACGGGGGCGTATACATCAATCTCGCCTTTAGCCTGCTAGCTTTGCACCGGTTCGATGAAGCAGTGCAGACGATCCGGCAGGCACAGGAACGGAAACTGGAGTATGGCGGGTACCCTGAAATTCTTTACGCTGTGGCTTTTCTTCGGAGCGACTCTTCAGCCATGGCGGAACAGCAGCGATTGTCTGCAGACAAACCCGAAGAGAACCAAATGCTTTCTCTCGCCTCCGACACCGAGGCATACGCAGGTCATCTCGGCAAGGCGCGGGAATTGACGAAGCGCTCCCTCGACTCGGCGGTCCGCGCCGACAGCAAGGAAACGGGCGCCTTTTGGCTGGAGAATTCCGCGTTGCGCGAAGCTGGCTTTGGCAACCTGTCCAATGCCAGGCAGGTGGCGGCGGAAGGATTAAAGTTGGTTCCGGCGAGTCAAGGTGTGGAAGTCGAAGCCGCTCTTGCCGACGCGATGGCCGGCGACAGGACGCGTTCTCAATCGCTGGTGCAAGATCTTAGCCATCGATACCCGGCAGATACGCGAATGCAGTTACTATGGTTGCCCGCGATTCGAGGGCAATTACTGCTGAACCAAAACAATCCGGCTGGCGCTCTCAATGCCTTGCAATCTGCCTCCGCCATTGAATTGGGCGAAATCGAGTTTTTCACGAATCTTTCTTGCCTCTATCCCACCTACATTCGCGGCCAGGCGTATCTAGCGGCGGGGCAGGGCAAGGAAGCCGCTGCCGAGTTTCAGAAAATCATCGATCACAACGGAATCGTCTGGAACTGCTGGACTGGAGCCTTGGCGCATCTGGGCGTGGCGCGAGCGAATGCGCTCGAAGCCAAAAACTCGCAGGGCGCGGATGCCGATGCCGCCCGCGTTCGGGCGCTTGCTGGCTACAAAGACTTCCTCACCCTCTGGAAAGACGCCGACCCAAGAAGCCAAGGCCGAATACGCGAAGTTGCAATAACCGGGGAAAGCTCTCCGAAAAATGACGTTATCGCATAAGTCAAGCTGAGGTCTTCAGTAAGGGTTACTGATCGAAGCTTAAGTAACTTGTCGAGCCGAATCAAGATCTTAGAATTGACTAAGACACCTCTTAGTATGTTCGACGTTTGTTATCGAAGGTGCCATCGCGCAGCGACGGGTGGGCTTCCTTTTTCCCGTTTGGGCGAAGTACGTTTCCACAAAACTATTAGGCCTGGGAACGTTCCGGGAAGGATTGCCAGAAATCACGCTGAAACGCGATGCCCGTCGAACTAAAGACCAAAGTAAACTTTGCGCTTAGCCTAGCTTTGGTGGCACTGGCCGGCATAGGCTGGCTCTCGCTGCGGCAGAGCCAAAACTTAACCGAGGCCGATCGATGGGTTTCCCACACGCGCGATGTGCTTGAGACAAGCGAATCATTTCGCTCGCATCTTTCCGAGGCTGGCATAGCGCGACGAGTTTTTCTTCAGGGTGACAGCAAACAAATCGACGTGTTCAACGCTGCGGTTAGCGCTTCCCTCGCTGACTTCAAAACGTTGCAAGCCCTAACGGCCGACAACCCGGAACAACAGAAGAGACTCGATCGTCTGGAACCCATGGTGCACGAAAGGCTCTCCGCTCTGGAGAAGTCCATTGCTGCTCATAGGCTGGCCGCAAATGATGAGGCTCTGCAGAATAATGTAACGAACCAGCAGACCAGCGTGGTAGCTCAACTTGCCGAACAGACGCGAGAGTTCCAGAACGTTGAGAGAGAGCTTCTCAGGCAGCGCTCGAGCCAAGTGCGGGAGAGCGCTCAAAGAACATCCAGAGACAACAGCATCCTGAGCCTGGCTGTAATGTGTTTTATCGTAATCGCCGCGGCAGGGCTAAATCGTGAATTATCCCAGCGCAAACAAACAGAGCAGGCAATCGCTCAACAAAAGTCGTTATTGCAGTCCATTCTCGATACCTGCAACGATGCGATCATCGTAGCCGACGGTACGGGAAAAATCATTTTGCGCAATCCTGCCGCTTTGCGGATGCATAGTGATCTGGTGGACCGCGTGGGGGAGGAGGTTCCCAGTAAGCTGGGATACTACAGGCCGGATACAAAAACGCTATTCCCTTATCAAGACCTTCCTCTCTCCCGAGCCTTGCAGGGAGAGCATGTAGACAACGTGGAGATGTGCCTGCATCCCGCATGTGAGCCGGAGGTTCGCTGGGCGCTGGGGTCCAGCCGTCCTCTAATCAACGAGGAGAAGATTCTCGGTGCGGTCGTTTTCTACCGGGACATTACCGAGCGGAAAGAATTGGAAAATAAGCTGGCGAGCTACACCGAGGAATTGAAGGCCTCCAATGTGGAATTGCAGAAAGCCCAGGTGGCGCTTGAGCAACTGGCCTCGGTTGACGAACTCACCGGTCTGCACAACCGGCGAGGGTTTCTCGCGCTTGCGGCCCAAAGCATTAAGCTTGCGCATCGCTCTCAAAAATCCTTTGCCTTGGTTTTTGCGGATTTAGACGGTCTGAAAAAGATCAACGATACGTTGGGACATGCCGACGGAGATCTCGCCATTAGCGATGCGGCACATGTCCTGAGCGACAGTTTTCGACACTGTGATGTATTGGGTCGTCTAGGCGGCGATGAATTCGCGATTCTGATGAGCGATGCCGATGAGCAGAGCGCCCAAATTGTAAAAAAGCGACTGGCTGACAAAGTCGACAAGCTTAACGCCGAACGCCACCGTCCTTATACTCTGTCGCTCAGTGTCGGAATGATGATCTGCAACTCTGACGAAAAAGTATCCCTGGAGGTTTTGCTCAGCAGAGCCGACGCACTCATGTACGAGGAAAAGAAAAAGAAGGGTGCGAATCGGGCGGTTTATGTGGCGGGGAACAGCTTCGCTCGGAACAGAGGTTAGAGGGTGCTGTTGCCTCAGGTGCGGAGAATTCATCTTATCTCTAAGCCTTCGCAAAGTACCGCGTCAACAGCCTGCGCAATAACGCCTTCGACTTGGCTGACCTAAATCCAGCAACCCAGTACACAGCAACCGTCAATTACTCAGGTCATACGCGAGGTAGGCGGGGCCTGGTTCAGTTCTGGAAAACTTTCGCAAACAGCGATTACATGTCCCGAGCTTAGGGGAGCGGCAACTGCCTATACGTCAATCCGGTCGAACGTGTATGCAAATTCCTTCACGTTGACAAATATTGTCATCGGATGCAAACTTTTGGCCCGGTCCCACGACGAAATCCAAACGTTTCCCTGGTGCCGGTTTATTCAGCCACGTGTTGATTCCAGCCCACAATCCCGCGTCGCCGCCAGCAGACCGGCTAACGCGTTAACGCAGACTGCAAAGGAGAAAGATCATGACAATGCAGGGTTCGCTAAGACTCGGGGCGTTCCTTTTTTTGATCGCCCTCTTTACTGTGGGAGGCGGTTTGACCTCCGCACAGGCATCCTCATCCAATGTGTCTCCCGGCATTCGCATTTCGAAAGACCTGGGTCGAGTCAACGGATCGACCGAGATCAACATCACAGTTCATCTTCAACTCACCGATAAGGCCGCGTTCGACAAGGCTGTCGATGCACTCTACGATCCGACTTCGCCGACTTATCACCAGTGGATGAGCAACGCCGATTTACAGAAGTACGCACCCGCGAAAGAGCAGCGCCAGATCGTGCTCCAGGAGCTGGAGAAAAATGGACTGACGATCCTTTCGACGGACACCATCGGCTTCACCGTCCGCGCCCACGGCACGATCGCCAACGTGGAGAAGGCCTTTAACACCGAGATTCACCAATTCCAATACAACGGAAAACTTTTCCGCGCCAATGTGCGCGATGCGCGGTTAAGCGGAGAAGCGGGAGGTTATGTCTACTCCGTGGCCGGCATTGAAAGCCACCAGATACGGCCGCTCGCGACGCGCGCAGTGAACCCACGCACACAGCAGCCACTTCCCTCCATCCCGCTGAGCGCGAATGCAACGGGATTCCCCGCGGGAAGCACCACCGACTGTCTGGCTGCACCGGAAACCCAAACCTTGCAGGGATCGTCGGCGCTGCCAGTCGCCACCTACACCGGTACTGTATACACCACCGATGGCGGCGGCCTCACGTGCGCCTATCTCCCCAGCCAGCTATGGGACGCGCTGGGCCTGAACGATGTTTTCGCTTCGGGATACAACGGCAAAGGGCAGACAATCGTTCTCGTAGAAGGCTATGGCTATCCCACGATGGAGAAGGATGCCAACACGTTCTACAAGCTGGCGAATCTGCCTCAGCTCAACTCCTCGAACTTTAAGATTGTCTACCCGGAGGGTTACGTCAATCCTGAGTTGGGCATTCTGAGCGGTTGGAACATTGAAATCGCGCTGGATATGGATTCCTCCCATACCACAGCTCCGGGGGCGAACCTGGTAGTCGTTGCTACCAGCGGTCAGGACAGCGAAGACTTTCAGCAGTCGATCCGCTACGTGGCTGAGAACAGTCTGGGCAACTCTGTTTCGAATAGCTATGAAGAAGATTTAGACCTTCTGGCGGGGCGTGATGAACAGGTCTCCTGGGACGATACTCTGGAGATTGCAACGGCAAAGGGTATCTCGGTGAACTTCTCTTCCGGCGACAGTGGAGATAATGGAGTGGGCAGTCCTCTAGGCGCGCCGGGCGTTCCGTCGGACGCTCCCCATGCAACTTCGGTCGGCGGCACTTCCATCCTGAATGATTTGAGCAATCCGGGAGGGACGATAACCACATCCTGGGGAGACACGTGGGCATTCCTGGAAAGCGGGGACACGGTTTATGACCCGCCAGCGCCATATGGCCTCTACGGCGGCGGCGGTGGCGGCGAGAGCATCTTCTGGCCGAAACCCAGTTGGCAGAGCTCCCTCCCTGGCACGGGCCGGCAGACGCCCGATGTTTCCGCACTGGCCGATCCTTTTACCGGTGTCGGGATCGTGATCACCAGTGGAACAACGCAGTACGTTCAGTACGGCTGGGGAGGCACGAGCTTAGCGTGCCCCATCTTCTCGGGTTTCTGGGCAATCGCCAACGAGAAGGCTGGCGAGGCGCTGGGTCAAGCGGCACCGTTGATCGCTGCTCTGCCATACGGTGGCGTTCAGGACGTGCTGGCTAGCACCGATAGTTCGCCGAACAACGTGACGGGGAAGATTACAACCTCAAGTGGCACCCGGACGTTCAAGGCTGGCGAAATCTTTGGAGGCAGCTTGCTCGAAGGCAACAAGAGCTTCACCAGTACGCTTTGGAATGCTGGAGGGGGCACCATTTTTGACTTCGGGTGGGGACTGGATAGTTCCCTTACGGCCAACAAAGGCTGGGACAATGCTACTGGGTGGGGCACTCCTCACGGCCTCGCCTTCATCGACGCGGTAGTGGCGGCGGCATTCAAATAAAATAGCTGTCGGTGCATCACCGCATGTAGTTGACGAGCCGGAGCGGATTCGCTCCGGCTCGCTTTCTTCTCGCCCCTTTCGGGACAGACTCCCACGATCTTTTGGCTCCCCATTGACAATTACCCACTCACATTCTAGAATTAGCACTCAGTAGGCAAGACTGCTAACAGTCTGCCGAAATCCAAACAATCATAAGTTTTGCTCCAACAACCTTCTAACCAACTTTTGAAAGGAGTTGCGAAACCATGGCGAAATTCAGTCCCCTACATGACCGCATTCTGGTACGTCGCGTGGAGGAAGCATCCACCACTCGCGGCGGAATCATCATCCCTGACAGCGCAAAAGACAAGCCGCAGGAAGGCATTGTTATTTCCACCGGCAAAGGCCGCACCAACGACGAGGGTAAGACGTTCCCTCTGGCAGTTCACGAGGATGACCGCATCCTGTTCGGCAAATACTCCGGCACTGAGATCAAGATTGACGGCGAAGACTACATCATCATGAAAGAAGATGAAGTACTCGGCATCCTGACCGGCGCAGCCGCCCCGGCCAAGAAAGAACTTGCCGGCTCAAAGCGCTAACGACTCCGGGTCTTCCCTTGTGAACCCCTGTGTCCCCTGTGTGTTAAAGATTTTTTCAACATTTCGAAGGAGAAAAGAAAATGGCAAAACAAATCGTACACGGAGAAGAGTCGCGGCAGGCGATCCTGCGCGGCGTGAATCTTCTGGCCGACGCGGTAAAGGTTACTCTGGGCCCCAAGGGCCGCAACGTTGTGATTGAGAAGAAATTCGGTTCGCCGACCATCACCAAGGACGGCGTGACCGTGGCAAAAGAAATCGAACTGAAGGACGGCCTGGAAAATATGGGCGCCCAGATGGTTCGCGAAGTCGCTTCGAAGACCTCAGATGTGGCCGGCGATGGAACCACGACTGCGACCGTTCTGGCGCAGGCGATTTATCGCGAAGGCGTAAAGACGGTCGCTGCCGGCGCGAATCCGATGGCCATGAAGCGCGGCATCGAGAAGGCTGTCTCCCTGGTCTGCGGGGCTTATGACAAGAAGACCGGCGAGCGCGGTAAGGGCGAGATCGACAAGTTCTCGAAGCCCGTTTCCGGCGAAATGATTGCGCAGGTCGGCACCATTTCGGCGAACAATGATGAGACCATTGGCCACATCATTGCCGAAGCCATGAAGAAGGTCGGCAAGGACGGCGTTATCACGGTGGAAGAGTCGAAGACGCTGGAGACGCAGTTGGAAGTGGTCGAGGGAATGCAATTCGACCGCGGCTATCTGTCTCCTTACTTCGTGACTGATCCGGAGCGGATGGAAGTCGCTTTGGAGAATGCTTACATCCTGATCAACGAGAAGAAGATCAGCTCCATGAAAGATCTGCTTCCGTTGCTCGAGCAGATTGCCAAGAGCGGCAAGCCACTGGTCATCATCGCGGAAGACGTCGAGGGTGAAGCTCTGGCCACACTCGTGGTCAACAAACTGCGTGGAACGCTGCAAGTCGCGGCCGTTAAGGCTCCCGGCTTTGGCGATCGGCGCAAGGCCATGCTGCAGGACATCGCGATCCTCACCGGCGGCAAGGCGATCACGGAAGATCTCGGCATCAAGCTGGAGAACGTGCAGGTCAGCGATCTCGGCCAGGCCAAGAAGATCACCATCGACAAGGACAACACCACCCTCGTCGAAGGCAAAGGCAAGCACTCGGAGATCGAAGGCCGCGTGAAGGAAATACGCAGCCAGATCGACAAGACGACCAGCGACTATGACCGCGAGAAGCTGCAGGAGCGGTTGGCGAAACTGGTGGGTGGCGTGGCCGTAATCAAAGTCGGCGCCGCGACCGAAACCGAAATGAAGGAAAAGAAAGCCCGCGTGGAAGATGCCATGCATGCGACTCGTGCGGCCGTGGAAGAAGGAATTGTCCCCGGCGGCGGAGTGGCACTGGCACGCTGCGTACCGGCTCTCGACAAGCTGAAGCTCGAGGGTGATGAGCAGATCGGTGTAAACATCGTGAAGCGCGCCATCCAGGAGCCGTTGCGCCAGATCGCCGAGAATGCCGGCGAAGAGGGTGCCGTGGTTCTGGGCAAGATTGCCGACTCGAAGGACATCAACTACGGCTACAACGCCCTGACCAATGAGTTCGAAGACCTGGTCAAGGCGGGCGTGCTCGATCCCACGAAGGTGGTGCGCACCGCACTGACCAACGCCGGTTCGATTGCCGCGCTGATGCTGACCACCGAAGCCCTGGTAGCGGAGATTCCTGAGAAGAAGGAAGCTCCCATGGGCGGCGGCGGACACGGCGGTGGCGGCGGTATGGAAGGGATGTACTAAGACTGGCCGTCAGGCAGACGCGCCTCGGCGCAAAACCAGAAGCCCCGCTCGTGAGAGCGGGGCTTTTCTTTCCGTCGTGCTTCATCCGAGGAGAAGAGTTCGGGAAGGGCACGGCTTTAGTCGTGCCGCTAAGGCGTTTTACGTTACGCGGCTTTAGCCGCTGAGGGCCAAGCTATCTAGTTTGAAGCCAGGATAGGCCGAGCAATAGCGAGAATTCGACGCACACTCGACTAGCCCGCGCTTCACTGGGTTCTGGTGTACATACTCTCGATGCGTTTCGAAATCCGCAGTATCGCGGATGCGATGATCGGTGAATCCTCGTTGCCATACTTCTCCCTTTCGACCCTCCACTCCCAAAGCAGCTGAAGCCGTTATCCGGCCAGTTTAATGCGGCACGACTGAAAGTCGTGCCCTTCCCGATCTAATTGTCTCTAAAGGTGTGCCGATCCAGGAGAAAACCCTGTGGTCGCCGGAACCACAGCTAGGGAAGCTGAAATTCTTTGCCTAATGTAGCCGGAAGTTTGCGCAAAATAGGGAGATTACAACAACCGCAGGGCTAGTTTTCTCAACTAACCCTTTGTGTCTGCAACTGGCCGCCTTGGCAGGCCAAATGCTGGTTAGAGTGAAGTGGTAAGCCAGAATGGGCATGTTTGCCGGTATTTGATCGTTCGAGGTAGATCGTGGCGAAGCGCTCTATCGAGATCGTTTTGGTGGTATTGACGACGATTTACCCCGCGCTGTGCCAGAGCGGCGATCAATCCCTTCCCGACTGTCCTTCGGCGCAGGTTGCGAGACAGATGCCAAAATGGTCTGGAGTCAATTCCTTGGCATCTATCGCCCCGGAAAGAAATGCCTCCCTGGTGCGCATTTTCCAGATCCCTAATTCCGACCAAACTCAAGAAGAGATCAGCCGGATGCGCAAATGGTTTTACCCAGCAGGGGTTAAGCGGTCGATTGCGAACTCCCCATCGGATGCCGACGATTTGCTGGGACGGGCCGCCCGAGCGGCATCTCAAACCATTCTAACAAGAGACGATTCAGGAAGAAGCCGGCTGAACACCGCCTATCTGCTGCGGACGCTGACTTCTGTCGCTGCGGATAGTGCGGCGAAGCCCTACTGGAGGCGGTCTCCTACCGATCCTGCCGGTAACTTCGGCTCCGCTGTCGGTAACGATGCGGGAACGAATCTTTGGCACGAGTTTGGGCCGGGTATCGAGCATGCGATGAAGAGTTATACGCCGAAATTCCTGACCCGCATCGTGGAACGCTCGGGGGCGTCGAATGCTGGAAACAGAGATGCCGGAATCCCGTCGCAAATGCCGCGTTGATCGCTGGCGGATAAATCCGATGCCGGCAATCATACCGACTTTAATCCATTAGCTATTCGCTTCGACTGTCTCGCTTGTAAGAGCGAGGCTTTTTTGTGCTTCCTGAACGGAGAACCGCGCCAGATGCGATGGAGGTCAAAATCAATTCGGCGGGCTGGCGTGCGCTGGCCAAGTGGGCGGATATGGCTTTCCGGGCTTGCCGGGCAGACGACTTGGGGTCCAGAAAAATCACGACTGAGGGCCCCGCGCCGCTGAGGGCAACTCCGAGCACGCCGTGTTTTCCGGTTAGTTGCTGCAGGCATGGCAACAGCGGGCAGAGTTCGGCACGGTAGGGCTGGTGGATGTGATCTTCGAGCGCAGGGGCGAGCAAGTCATGGCGGCCTTGCAGAAACGCTGCGAGCAATAACATCGAGTTCTGAATGTTGGCCACTGCATCAGATCGCGAGTATTGATTGGGAAGAACGCGGCGGGCTTGTTCCGTGGGTAATACCTGGTCGGGCACGGCAAGAAGCAGCGGCCACTTCCCTTTCGGCTGGAGGCAGATGACCTGCGCGCCGGTTTTACCATCCATCCGGGCTACCGTAAGGCCGCCCATCCAGCACGCGGAAACATTATCGGAATGGTGCTCGCGGCGGGATGCCTCGGCAATAATTTCCGAATCTTTCCAGCGCAGTTTGCCGAAGTGATTGGCAAGGGCAATGCCGGCCAAACGTGCAGCGGCAGACGAACCGCAGCCTTTGCCGATGGGAATGTTGTTTCGGATGCGTAGAGAAAGCGGCGGCACCTCGGCGCTTTGCTGTTGCAACACTTCGCGGTATGTAGTGAGGATAAGGTGGTTCTCAAGGTTTCCGCAGACTGCGGTATCGCGGCCGCTGGCTTTGATTGCGAACGTCGCCGAGGGACGGGCATCAATCTCGATATAGAGATTCATGGCCAGGGCGGCCGCGTCGAAAGCAGGACCAAGATTGGCCGAAGTCGCAGGTAGCGCCAGGTACAGAGATGCGGGCGGGGAGCTTTTCTTTTTTGGCATGATCTTGCTAGGCCTTGATCTTGCAGGTATCAGCTTGCGTTGTGTCAGATTTTTTCAGCCTGCTCCAGGGTTCCGACTACGGCGTCCAACGTGGCATCCAGAACAATAGGCGGATGGCGTAATTTCGCGAGAGAAGCGGATTGCAGGGTATTCAGCTCTTCAGACGGAAGCTCGCCTTTGTGGAATTCCATGGTGAAGTCTGGATCTTTCAGCAGGTTTCCGGTAAGAATCAGGACAACCCTCTCTTCGCGCTGCACAAAGCCTTGCCTTACGAATTTTTTTAAGCCCGCGAGCGTGACGGCGGAAGCGGGTTCGCATCCAATGCCTTCGGCGCCGATCTCGGCCTTGGCTTGCGCGATTTCGAATTCGCTGACTTCTTCGCAAGTGCCACCCGTGGCGCGAATCACCTTCACGGCCTTTTCCCACGACGCGGGATTTCCGATGCGGATGGCCGTAGCTCGGGTTTCGGGCTGGACCTTGATCAGACGCTTGCCGTCAGTTTCCCGCACAGTGCGGACCAAGGCATTGGCCCCCTCGGCCTGAATTACCGACAGCTTTGGAAGACTTGAAATCAATCCGATTTCCCGCATTTCCAGCAAAGCCTTGCCGATCGCGGAGCTATTTCCAAGATTGCCTCCGGGGACGATGATGTGGTCCGGCGGCTGCCAGTCCAACTGTTCGAGCAGTTCGATCGCCTGTGTTTTCTGGCCTTCCAGGCGAAAAGGATTGATTGAGTTCAGTTGATAGACCGGAGCGCGCTTCACCAGTTGCTGCAACAATTGCAGGCAACCGTCGAAATCGGTGCGGAGCTGGCAGGTCAGGGCGCCATAATCTAAAGCTTGGGAAAGCTTGCTCCAGGAAATTTTCCCTTCCGGCACCAGCACCAGGCTGCGCATTCCGGCGCGTGCAGCGTAAGCTGCCATCGATGCCGAAGTGTTTCCGGTGGACGCACAGGCTACCCAGTTGCATCCGGCCTGGCGCGCAAAAGTTGCGGCCACGGTCATGCCAGTGTCTTTGAACGATCCGGTGGGATTCAGTCCCTGATGTTTGGCGAAGAGGCGAGGAACACCGGTGAGCCGCGCGCATCGCGGCAATTCGTATAGAGGGGTATTGCCCTCGCGGAGGGTGACGACGTGATGTGCTAGTGCGGGGTTCGGCAGGAGTTCGCGGTATCGCCACACTCCGCTTAAGTCGAGCGCCTCGTTTGAAGAACGCCGTGCGCGCCAGGTAGATTTCAAAATATCCGCTTTCACGGCAGATGAGGTCCATGCAGGGCTGGTGATTTCGAGCAAATTTCCGCAGTGCGCACACCGGAAATCCTGGGCTGCCGTCGGAGCTGTTGCATCGCAACCAATGCAGCGAAACATGCAGGACGCATCCGCTGCGGCGGATTGCGATGTTTGCTGGTTCGAACCCAAGTCAGAGGCGGCAGAAAGAGGCATGGCTTCTCGGGTTACTTCTCATTCCGAAGATATTGATCGGTGCGGTTGATCCAATCGGCGCGAGGAGGGGTGAAGACGTCGAGGTCAACTGTATCTTCGAGCGCCTCGGCTTTGTGCGGCATGTGGGCCGGAATACAAAGTACTTCGCCGGCGTGCACCACGATCTCCTTGCCATCGATCCAGAATTTCAGGGCGCCATCCAGAATGTAGGTGACCTGCTCGTTGTAATGGCTGTGCTCGGGAACGATACAGCCTTTTTTGAGCAACACCCGTGCCAGCATAATTTCCTGGCCGACTACGAATTGGCGCTGCAAGAGTGGGTTCAACTCCTCCAGAGGAATGGTGTGCCAGGGAACGTACTGCAGGGAAACTTTAGTGGCCGCGGGTTGGGCGATGATGCGCTTGACACGCGGACGAGCTTTCGTAGTTTTCGCTTTGCCGGCCGTCTTTTTGCCAACTGCTGACTTTTTCGTCTTTATTTTGTTTGCCATGGTTAGTGGACTCTACCTTCGTATAGCCTTACGGCAGTGTCGTGCAAATAAGCGCGAGCCAATTCCAGCGCGTGAGCTTCGGTGATTTCATTCTCTGAAATCATCTCGGCCAAGGCAGCAGCCAGCGCGGTGCGCGCTGACATCGCGCCAAGCCAGTAGCTCTCTTCTGCGCCCAGCACTTCATTGTAAGGGAAAGCGTCCGTACCGAAAGTGATCTTATCGGGGAAAGTTTCCAACCACATCTTTAAAATGTCTTTAAACGCAGATGGATATTGCACCAGCTCTTCGAAAGAGGAATCGAGATATACATTCTTCGCAGCAGTAAGCCAAATGGCCTCTCGTTCCAGTGGATAACCGCCGTGAAGCATCACGAAGGTTGTGCTGCGATAGCGTGGATCGCGCAGTACGCTTTCAAAATTCATAATGTTGCTTTGTGACAGATTAAAGTAATCGCCGATTCCAACCGCCGAATGAATGTGCACGGGAAGATGCAGGCGGCCACCTTCCGTAATGAGGTAACGGAAAATATAGTCCTGGAACGTGCGGTAATCCTTTTCGCTGGGAATGCCGCCGGTAATATAGCGCGCATAAAGATCGGCGGCTTGATCGTGCGTGGGATCTCCGAAGCTGGTCGGACGAAAATAGGCGACTTCAAACTTAATGGCGATGCCGCCTTTGTTGCGATTGTCTTCCAGCACCTGGCTGATGAATTTCAGATAGCCGTCAAAATCAGGCGGAAGCTTTGAGACATTTTCTTGTTGCATCCAACGGTGCAGCATTTTTTCCTGCAGCGGAATGTAGACTCCGTCATCGGAATTGCGCGCAGTCTCACGCTGGTTGTTGAAGGGCCACATAAAAGAATCAACAAAAAAGACCCAGGGGAAGCGCTTGGCATCGAGGTAATCCGGCATCATGGCGCGATTCGCAGCAGAACTCTCAGTGTTGATCTTGTCGAGAATCATGTCGAAGTACGCGGTGCCGGGATATTGCTTTCTTAACTCCGTTTTCTTGGCAACCAGCCATTTGGCATGTTCCGGTGACAGATCGGCATAGGGATATCCGAACAGAGCTTTCGCTGCGACGATGAGTTCAGGATTGTCGTCGCGCGTGCGTACCGCCTCGCTGAACTCGGGCGGGGCGGCCATGGCGTCGACATCAGGATCATCGGCGAAACCAGGGTGAGCGTGGTGATCAAAGGCAGGAATCTTTTCGATCTGGGGAAGAAGGCGCTGGTAAATCTGTTGTACGTCGGGACCGGGCAGGGGACGGGCTTGGGCCGCAACGAAAATTGCCGACCCAGCGATGAGAGACAGCAACAAAACAAGGAATGTTTGATGTGTAAGTCTCATATATGTCCTCAGAAGCTAAAGCTTTAAAAAAGAATTGGCATCATCGCAGCTGAAGAGCTGCGTCACCCGGTGAGACGAAGGTGTTATTTCTCCACCAGACTTCCCTGCCAGGCCGCCGAGACTTTCATAATGCGGGTTGCAGCCTCACGCAGATTTGCGACCGATGAAGCGAAGGAGAAGCGCACGAAATCCTTGCCCGTGGGGCCGAAAGCGGCGCCGGGGATGGCGGCAACGCCGGCATCATCGAGAAGAATGCGGCATATCTCTTCAGCGCTGGCGCCGGTGCCGCGGATGTCGACCCAGGCGTAGAACGCGCCTTCAGGCGGCTGGCAGAGAAATCCGGGGATCTGGTTCAGATCACGAACAAACTGCTCGCGGCGGCGGGCAAACTCCGCAACCATGCGCGGGGTGTTCTCTTCGCGATCGCGTAGGGCATCGATGGCGGCATACTGGGCAAACTCGGCGACGCAGGTGTAACTATTAACGGCCATCAGGGCGAGCGCGGGAATCACTTCGGGCGGCGCAACTGTATAGCCCAGGCGCCATCCCGTCATCGCGAAACTTTTTGAAAAGCCGTCGATAATCAGGGTTCGTTCTTGCATGCCGGCATATCTGAGCATGGAAAGATATTCGCCGCCGTAATTGATGCGCGCGTAAATCTCATCCGACAAAACCCAAAGATCATGTTTCACGGAAAGTTCCGCAAGACCGCGCTGAACGGCATCCGTATATACCGTGCCGGTGGGATTGCCCGGAGAGTTGGTAATGAGCATGCGCGTGCGTCGGGTAATCTTCTTTTCGATCTCCGAAAGATCCGGCTGGAACTGATTACGAGAGGAAAGTTCGAAAGGAACTGGGACCGCGCCCAGACCGAGCGTGATGGAAGGATAGCCGGGAAAGCCAGGATCGGGATATAGAACTTCATCCCCGGGTTCGAGAAGCGCCATCATGGCGAAGAATAGAGCGGCTTTGCAGCCGGGCGCCATCACAATGTTGGCTGGAGAAACATCGATGTTGCGCGTGCGCTGTAGATATGCGGCGATTTCGTCGCGCAGCGCGGGAAGCCCAGTGACGGGGCAGTAACGATCTTTACCTTCCGCGAGAGCCTTGGCGGCAGACTCGATCACGGAAGCACCGGGATGAAAATCTGGCTCGCCCAGCTCGAGATGGATAATGGAGCGGCCCTGGCTTTCCAGTTCTTTGGCGTGAGCGAAGACTGCCAAGGCTCCTTCGCCGCTCATAACCGACATACGGGATGCTATCGATCGCATTTACTCTCCAAAAATCTATAAACCTTTATACATGCCGCCATCCACTAGGACGGTTTGTCCTGTGATATAGGACGCCCGCTCTGAGGCGAGCCAGACAATAGTCTCCGCCACTTCGCGTGGTTCGCCCAGGCGTTTGAGCGGAGCATCCGCCGCCCAGCTGTCAAACATTTCCTGCTCGGTTTTTCCGGAAGCAGACGAGCGAGCCACGGCCAATTCTTTTAAGCGATCCGTTGCGGTAAAACCAGGGCCAACGTTGTTGACCAGAATTCCGTCCTTGCCGAATTCATTTGCCAGGCTCTTGACCAGGCCAACTACTGCGGCGCGTACAGCATTCGAGAGAACCAGATCCGCGACCGGCTGCTTGGTGGTAATCGAGGTCAGCGTAATGATTCGTCCCCATTTCTTTCGCTGCATGTGAGGAATGACCTCGCGAGCGAAATAGACGGTGCTAAGGAAATTCAGATCAAGGGCGCGCCGCCATTCTTCCAGACTGGCGGCGAGAAATCCCTTGGCGGGTGGTCCGCCGGCATTCGTGACACAAATATCGACGCCGCCGAACTCTTGCGCGACTGCGGCGACGAAACGGTTGACAGCAACCGCATCGGTCACGTCGAAGGCTTGGGCAAGGACCTCAACTTTATACTGCGCTCTAATCTTGTCCGCAGCGGCTTGCAAGGTCTGTGGATTGCGGGCGCACATGGCCACGCGGCAACCTTCCGCCGCAAAAGCTTCCGCCGTAGCACGGCCAATTCCCTGACTGGAGGCGGCAACCAGCGCGACACGATCTGTCAAACCTAGATTCATGAATGAAAGATTAATAGCTAGAGCAGGAATTATAAATGGTGCACAGCGAATACTGCACTTGCTGGAGATGTTCCCCGCAATTAGTCTGTGTGCAGCGAGGCGACAATGAAGAAGCAGTCTCAACACCCGGAAACCGCAGCGGTGCGCGGCGCCGCAAATCTGGATAAAAAGAACGGGCCGGTTGCCATGCCCATCTATCAGACTTCTACTTTCGAAGTCACTGATAATGACGAGCAACTGCGGACGACCGGCAGCGACCGCTATTACACCCGGTACGGCAATCCAACGAACACAGCGGTGGAAAAGACCGTTGCGGCGCTGGAGGGCGTGGATGCGGCTCTGACCTTCGCCTCGGGCATGGGTGCGGTTACGACTACGCTGATGGCTCTGCTCAAAAGCGGAGACCATATTGTGGCGCAGCGCGACATCTACGGCGGCGTGAACAAGTTTCTCTCGCAATGGCTGCCGAAGATGGGCATTGAAACCACATTTGTGGATACCACCCATTATGAGCAGCATGCGCGGGCGATTCGTCCCAACACCAAGTTGCTCTATCTCGAATCGCCGACGAATCCTACCTTGCGCGTAGTCGACTTCCGAAAAGTGGCTGCAATCGCGCGGGAGCACAAGCTGATCAGCATGATCGACTCGACGTTCGGAACGCCGATCAACCAGCGGCCAGCGGAGTCTGGCATTGACTTAATCATGCACTCGGGCACCAAGTATCTAGCGGGGCACACGGATCTGATTTGCGGAGTGATTGCAGGTCGCCAGGAGTTGATCGATCTTATACTGCAAACGCGGACCACGCTGGGAAACTGCATGGACCCGCATGCTTCATGGACTCTGCTGCGCGGGCTGAAGACGCTGGCGGTTCGTGTAGCGCGTCAGAATGAGAATGCGCAGCGCGTCGCGGAATTTCTGCTGGAGCACGCCAAAGTGCGAAGTGTGCATTATCCGTTCCTGAAAAATCATCCGCAGCACGCCTTAGCGAGGGAGCAGATGAGTGGCGGCGGAGGCATGGTCACTTTTGAAGTGGAGGGTTCCGGCGAAGATGCTCGCCGCGTCACCGAAGCGATGAGGCTGTTCACACTTGCGCCGAGCCTGGGCGGAGTGGAATCTCTGGTCTCGATTCCAGTGCTTACTTCGCATCTCACGGTCCCAGCCGAGGAACGTCGCAGAATGGGCATCACCGAACAGATGATCCGTCTGTCGGTAGGAATTGAAAATGCAGACGATTTGATCGCTGACCTGCACCACGCACTGGAAGCGATCGGAGCGTCGGAGCATGCACAGATCAGTAGCACACTTCGCTAAACAAGAATCCCCGGTCTCTTTCGGAGTGATTTGCTTGCCGGCCTTGTCTGCGATCCGGCGTCACCGCGTCCGGAGTGAATACGTTTACAGGAGAGCCCGCGTAGAGTCTCGCACGACCAGTTCCGGCGGCACTTTACCGTGCTGTGCCGCCACTTCGCGCTTTTCAAGCACCGCTTTGATGCCTTCGAGCACGACTCCCACGGCCCCCGCGCCCATGGCCTGCATAGGCTGACGTACCGTGGTGAGCGATGGCGTCCCCAACGCCGATGCCGCAACATCATCGAAGCCGATGACCGAACAATGGTCGGGAACGCGCATTCCGTTTTTGCTGAGGGCGCGAATCGCACCAAAGGCGGTCATATCATCGAAGGCGAGAATCGCGGTGAATTCCCGTTTCTGGTTGATTAGATCTTGGGTCAGTTTCTTGCCGGCCTCAAAGCTGGAGATGGGATCGCGAGATTCGGGCAGCTCGACGATCAATTTTGGATCCAGATCAAGCCCGTATTTTTTCGCGCTGCTGCGAATGCCGCGCCAGCGTGGAGAACTGTCGAACAGACTCTTCGGGCCGCGTATAAATGCAATCTTGCGATGGCCAAGCGCGTAGAGATGTTCGAGCGCCAGCGATCCGCCGACTTCATTGTCCACTGTGACGGAGCTGATCGCATCCCCTTTAAGTTCGCATCCGATGATAGCGGTGGGGATACTGTTTTTTTCCAGATCGGCAAGCAAATTAATATTCAAGAATAGCCAGTTTGCCAGAACGATTAGGCCTTCGATGCGGCGGTCGAGCAGCATTTCGAGATACCGCTCGAAACGACTGCGTTCGTTCTGCACGTCGGTAAGAATGGGCAGGTACGACGCTTCGTAAAGTGTATTCTCGATGCCGCGCAGTACCAAAGGACAATAGGGGTCGGTCATATCGAAGACCATGACCCCAACTGTGTGGCTGCGTTTGCTGCGCAAGGATCGCGCGAACTGGTTCGGGCGATAGCCTAATTTTTCCGCGGCGCGCTCAATACGCTTCTTGGTGACCAGCGGGATATACCGTGCCAGCGGCGCGTCATTAAGGACGATCGAAACCGTTGTGGAAGAAAATCCACTCTCCTTGGCCACATCGCGAATCGTCACCATGAATCTTGCCTTTGCCTGCCTATCGTGTCGCAGTAAGTCCGCGGCTAAGTTTCTGACTGCATCCTGCCGCTTGATTTCATCGCGGAGGTTGGCGACACTACAGCAGAGACGAACCCGAGTGTCAAGCGTACAAATTCGATCCGCAATTTCAGTTTGCCTTTCTTTTGCCTGTTTGGCGTTAGCCGCCGCGGCACAAGCGCCTGCTCAAAGCGCGTCAGCGGCCCAGCCGGCGACCGATCCGGCGGCGGTGTTCCGGGCCGGCCAGGACGCGCTGAATGCGAACCGGCTCAGCGATGCGGAGCGCGACTTCCGCGAAGTTATTGCCGCCAACCCCCACGCGGGCGAAGCTTACGCGAATGTTGGCGTGGTCTATATGCGCCGCAAACAGTGGACGAGTGCTCTCAAGATGCTGGAGAAAGCCCAGCAACTCATGCCACAGGCCGCCGGAATCCGCTTGAACATCGGTCTCGTTTACTTCCGGCAGAACCAATTTCTAAAAGCGATTCCTCCTCTCGAATCGGTAGTGCGGGATCAACCCGAAGCAGTCCAACCGCGCCATCTTCTGGGCCTGTGTTACTTCTTCGCCGATCGCTGGGCGGATGCCGCTAATACGCTCGAACCGCTGTGGGGCCAGGAATCCAGCCAGTTGAGTTACTTATACGTCCTCTCCATAGCGGCGCACCGTTCCGGCCTGAAAGAACTCGACGACCGGGCCACTGCTCGCCTCATTGAGACTGGGGATGGCTCGCCCGAATTTCATTTGTTCATGGGCAAGGCTCATCTCAATCTTCAGCAGTATGAGTTAGCACTGGCAGATTTTCAGGCTGCCGCAAAGGCGAATCCCATGTTGACTTTCGTTCATTTCAACCTGGGACTTACCTACTTGAAGAAGCAGGATTACGAGCATGCGCGCGATGAATTCCTTGCCGACGCAGCCGTCGAGCCCGATCTGGCCTTCAATTACGACGAACTGGGGGACGTCTACGCTCTCATGCAGCAGGATGGCAACGCGGAGAAGAGTTACCGCGATGCGCTACGGCGCGATCCGCGTCTGGTGAATCCCTACATGGGTCTCGGCAAGATTTATCAACGAGAGCAGAAATACCACGAGGCACTCGCGGCCATCGATTCCGCTGATAAGCTGGATCCAGACAGGACCGACATCCACTACTTACGTGGTCAGATACTGCTGCGGCTCGGCCGCAAGCAAGAGGGCCGCAAAGAGCTCGAAACCGCAGTCCACATCGATAATCGAGACCGTGCTGAAAGGCAGAAGCAGGTGGAAAGCGGGACGATTCCCTCGCCAGAACTGCTTCAAATCGACCAGTAAAGTCTTCCTCCCTGATCACGTTTTCACTATGTTATTACTTTGGTAATCTAAGCTGGATTTTGATTAAGATCGCTGCGCGATTTGGTTGACAATCGCCGCGTTCAACGCCATACTCGCGAACGAGCAGCCGAGAACGTTAGAGCGAATTCCCCGTCCGGCGGACCTGCACTACCCGCTGCATTTAGCCGGCTCGCATCAAGATCTTTGAACAATTTGAGTTTTGCCGAGTCATTCCAGGAGGATGTTCGTGTCGAAATCATCTGCCTCGACCCGCCGGAGATATGCCCTTTGCAGCGCGTGTGTTATTGCCCTGGCTGTCATCGCCGGCGCGATTTTAATAGTTTCTCCCGCTCATCGCGTGGGAGCCAAATCTGATTCTTCACGGGCGGGTGCATTTTCCGCGAAACCAATTCAGGCTTCCTTTGCCGCTCTCCCACTCGTCTTCGAACAGAATCAAGGGCAGACTGATGCGCAAGTGAAATACGTGGCGCGGGCAAATGGCTACCAGCTTTTCTTGACCAGCCATGATGCCGTCTTCTCCTTGCACTCGAAATCTTCGTCCAGTGAAGCGGCTGCGCGCCGCGAGTCCCGAACCCCACAACTCGAAAACAGAAACTTAGGCGATCATCGGAAAAGTCGATCCTCCGCAGTTCGGATGCGGCTGGTGAACGGAAACGCCGACGCCACGGTGACCGCGGCGGACCCGTTGCCAGGGAAATCCAATTATTTCATCGGCAATGATCCAAAGAACTGGCACACAAACATTGCGCAGTTCGCGCGCGTTTCCTATAAGAATATTTATCCGGGCATCGACCTGGCTTATTACGGCGAGCAGAGCAAGCTGGAGTTCGACTTCATCGTCGCCCCGCAATCCGATCCTGCAGCTATCGATCTTGCATTCACCGGCGCCGAACGGTTGGCCACGGACGCATCCGGCAACCTCGTCATATCTTCGGCTGCCGGGGATGTCCTCCTTCACAAGCCGATTGCTTACCAGCGGCAAAGCGGCGCTCGCCAGCTTGTCGACGCTCAATTCGTGCTCAAACCTCACAACCAGGTTCAGTTTCACTTGGGCGAGTACGACCGCAGCCGTGAATTAGTCATTGATCCAACAGTTACCTACGCCACTTATTTAGGCGGCAACGCCGAGGATGATGCCTACGGGATCGGCTTTGACGGGAGCGGAAATGCTTATCTGACGGGGCAGACGGAATCCACGGACTTCCCTGGGACTGCAGCGAACACTTATGACGCGTCCTTCGATGTTTTTGTTACCGAGATCGCCGCGAATGGAGCGAGCCTGGTCTACTCAACCTATGTTGGCGGCAGCCGCGCCGATAGCGGAAATGCGTTGGCCGTGGATCCTTCTGGCGATGTATTTGTGGCGGGAGGCACCAGTTCGCCCGATTTCCCGACGACCGCAGGGTCCTTCCAGCCGAGTTTCGGTGGTGGAACCCTTAACGCGTTCGTATTCGAATTGAAGCCTGGCGGCGCGGCTCTTACTTACAACACGTATCTTGGCGGCACTGGGATGGACTACGCCAACGGCATCGCGATCGATAGCACTGGCGCATATGTGATCGGGTCGACAACCTCGGCTGACTTCCCTGCGCCGGCACCATTATTTCCGTCGGCACTGTCTGGGAGCAGTAACGGCTTCGTGACAAAGTTAAATCCAACCGGAACCGCCTTGCTGTATTCCACATTCCTCGGCGGTTCGGGCGATTTCGCTTCAGCCGTTGCAGTGTTATCAAATCAAGCCTACGTAACCGGGACAACACAGAATACGACATTCCCCACAACCAGTCAGTCATTTCAGAGCACTTGCGCATCCTGTAGTTCCACCTCAACTGACGCTTTCGTTACTGTCTTCAATTCATCCGGAACCGGACTCGTCTATTCAACATTCCTCGGAGGCTCGGGCACAGACGCTGGCCTGGGTATTGCGGTCGATTCTTCTGGAGACGCCTACGTTACAGGATTCACCCAGTCGGCGGACTTCCCCGTGCAATCTCCCTGGCAGAAGACTATCGGCAGCACGCAAGCTCCGCCGCAAAATGCCTTCGTTAGCAAATTGAATCCGTCTGGAAGCTCACTGGTGTATTCGACATATCTTGGCGGTAACTCGAGCGACGGCGGCAACAGCATCGCAGTAGATACAAATAACAACGCCTACGTTACCGGCCAGGCTGGATCGCCTAACTTTCCCTTGGAGCAACCGACTCAGGGAACATTGGGAGGGGGAAATGATGCGTTCGTGAGCTTATTCAACTCTTCTGGATCGTTGTTCTTCTCCACCTATCTTGGTGGGTCGCAGAACGAGAATACCTACACTTCCGGAGCGACGGCTCCCCTCGGTTCGATTGCGGCAGATGGCAAGGGGAACGTTTACGTAACCGGAAATACCTTCTCCACGGATTTCCCGACAGCGGCCGCGTCTGGGACCGAAGTTTTCCAGACGGCTTGCGCGTCGTGCGGAGCGGCCACGCCCACGCCCGACGCATTCCTAGCAAAATACTCCGTGCCTAGCACCGGCGATTTTTCCGTGACCGCGACCACGCCCGCATCGGTGAATGCTGGCTCGTCCGGGAGTTCAACCGTGACGCTGGTTTCAATCAATGGCTACAATTCGGCAGTGAACCTGAGTTGCAGCGTGACCGGATCCGGATCGCCGTTGCCCGCTTGCGCCGGGGCAAGCAGCTTCAGTCCAAACCCCGCCACGCCAACAGGAACTGGTGCAAGCTCAACTCTTACCATTACCACCACCGGTTCGACATCCGCGTTGGTTCGGCCGGCAAAATTCTTCTACGCGATGTGGCTGCCGCTCGCAGGCATATCGCTGGCAGGTGTAGGATTCGGATCTCCTCGTACCCGTCGAAAAAAGCTTCTGAGCCTGCTGATGATCGGCATAGTGATGGCAGTTCTTTTCCTGATGCCAGCTTGCGGCGGCGGCAAGAGCGGCGGTGGTGGCGGCGGCGGAGGCACCGGAACTCCGGCTGGCTCGTACACGGTTACGATCACGGCTACGGGAACCGATTCAGGAGCGACCACACATTCCACTACCGTGACTCTGAAGGTCAATTAGCCCACTAGAAATGCCTTCCACGGCCGCCTTGTACCAAGGCGGCCCTTGCTTTTGGAGGAAGTTTTCCACGGTCAGGATTGGCGCAATGGCTGTCTCTAGTCTAAGATTCTTCTTCTGACAATTTCTTTCTGCAACTTGCACAACTTTGTTTTTTCACAACCCGCAAGGGATAGTTTCCCGCGCGGGCAGCGTTTGCGCCATTGGAGGAATCGAACGTAGTGAGTTCTAATCCATTCATGTTGAATGCCAGGCAGATGCTACGGGCTACTGTATTTTTGGGGTTACTCTGTATTTTTCCGGTGTCCCAGACGGCTTTTGCTCAAACGGCGACGTTCAGCCTCACCGCGTCTGCGTTCTATCCGACTTCCATCATTCCGGGAAGCACGGCAACGGCCACACTTGACCTCAGTGTAGGCACGGGCACCTCGGGTCCGGTTGCGTTGAGCTGCACCGTGTCCCCGGCAGTCACCACTGGAGTTGCTCCGTCGTGTCTTGCCAGTCCGTCGTCCGCAACGCCGGGCGCCACTCCGTCTCTCACGGTAGCGACCACCGCAGGCACCGACGGTACTCCGGCAGGCTCATACACGTTTACAGTGACCGGCACGGACAGCTCAGGGTATACCCAAACGGCTACGCTTTTCCTGACCATCGTTGATGTTCAGCCGAATTACACCCTGACGATTTCTACGCCGCTGAGTCCGGGCACAGTAACCGCGGGGAATGGAGCGACCGCTTCGATTCTTGTGACGCCGCTTGCCGGCTACACTGGCAGCGTAACGCTATCGTGCTTATCAGTTACTCCGGTGGTGACCGCGCCCCCCATCTGCACGTTCTCTCCGCAGCCGGTGGTGATTGTCAATGGTCAGGGGCCTCCTTCCACCCTGACGATTTCGACCTACGGGACAACGACGGAGCCGGTTGCGAAAGTCTGGACTCCACACATCTTCTACGCCTTCTGGCTGGCCGTACCTGGGTTGGCGCTGATGGGCGCTGGCGCGACTTCGAAGCGAAAGGGAAAGACCAGACGCACTCTCATGGGATTTTTCTTTCTGATGGCGCTGGGCAGCAGCCTGCTTTTGCTCCCTTCGTGTAGTTCCACGAACCAGGTGGCAACCAGCACTCTGGTAACGCCCAAAAATACTTACACGATCACTTTAAACGGAGTCGATTCCAGCGGAGTCTCGCCCAGCAACACGAATACTGCCCTGGCAACCGTCAGCCTCACTGTGAACTAAGGCCAGTGCCGATATGGCTGCGGACGATCCGGTCTTCTGCACGCCCCGGCGGCCTTGGGGGAAAGTTTCGAGCGTGCGGACTCTATTGCAATCGATCTCGCGCCGGGCAGCGGCGGCCATTCTTATAGTCGTCCCACTTCTAGTCATCACTCCAGTCGTTTTCGCCGCGCCAGCCACAGGCACCGCCGACAAGCACGGGCCTCCAGTTTTACGCTGGGACGATTCGCAACCGGGCTGCACCTTTTCCAAAACCGCGGACGGTAAATACAGTTACGCGATCTGGTCGGGGGACGTGGGGGTAATCATGGCGGTGGATGCTCGCGAGGTGCAGATCATCCGTCATCGCATCGAGCCTATTTTCGGCCTGTTGCTTACCATCCGCTACCGCGGCGATTCCGGCCTGGACTTGGCGACTAATGGAATCACGCTTCAATTCATGAAACACTTCAAGATCGTGCAACCCGCGCTTGACCCCGATGGTTACACGGAAAAAATCCAGGCCGATGCGGATAATATTGACGATGAAACCAGACGGATTGATGAAAGACATCCGGAAAAGAAAGAATCGCGTGAAGCCCGCGAGCAGGATTATCAAAAATCGATCACGGAACTGATTGAGTTTCTGGCTAAGCATAGCCTCCGTCCGGAGCGACTTGACCGCGCACATCCCGAAGCAACCGGCTGGGTATTCTTCAATACCGCAAACAAGTGGCTGGGAGGATGGAAAGCTCAGGAGGATTTTGTTCTGCGCGTGCCGTTGGATGGAAAAATCTTTGAATTCCCTTTTAAACTTCCCCCCCAGCCGGGCGAACTCCTGCTGCGAAAACGCGAATAAGACAGAAATAAACATATAAATAATTGGGAGCGGCCGTGAGGCCGCCCCTCGTTTGAATCGTGGCTGATTAAAGTTAGAACCGGAACTGCGGGCCCAGCGTCACCCGCAAATTATTGTGGGCTCCATTCTGGAAGTAGATATCATCACCCGCCTCGCCGCGAATGCCAATGGGACCGGCAAAGGCCTCGAAACCGCCGCCCGGATAAATTGCAAACTGCGTGGTGCCGGTAAGGCCAACCGCTTTCGTGAATCCGGCGGTCGGGTTGCTATTGGTAATTGAAAAATTCTCAAATCCTACTTTTCCGGTCACAAACACCCGGAAGGCCCCCGACCCTGTCTGAAATTTCGGCCCAAAGTATCCGTGCAGCGGGCGCAGTTTGGAGGGCACGAGTTCAGTGGATATGCCGTTGCTATAAGTTTGCGTAAAGCTGCGCTTGAAGTCGTAGGCCATCTCTGCTTCTATTTGAATACTGGGGCGAATGGCTACCGCGAAGCGGCCGCCAATACCGGCAAAGTTCTCGACCGGCGTGGTAGTGCTGAAGCGGAAGTAATCGGCAAATGCGCCGACCTCAATGTGGTCAGAATTTTGCGCGAACAGCGCGGGTGCTGCAAATATCAGCATGGAAATGGTGCCCAACAAAAGTCGTTTCATATTTCAACTTCGCTCCTTGCGCGTGATTAGTTCCGGCGCACTTCTCTTGGCAGCCAGAGAACCAAAAATGCTGCGAGAACTTGCCACTCAGATGAGACACGATGTTTGAAAGGTTGCTGAACGCGCTGGAGTGGCGCGGGGCGCAGCTAAACAGCGCAACAACTTGTTGAGCTTGGCCTGGATTTACTGTAGATGATTCAGGTGTATGGGACGAGCGTCCCCTGTGGTTTCACTCAGCGGCATTACCGCGATTACGGTATATTCGCGCTCTTTCGAGTCAACACCTTCCGCTCGAAGCAGGAACTTATTTTTTTCGGCTCGAAACTGCACTCGTTCGCCGACCGGAAGAAGAACGGTACGCTTCGGATTCCTGGACCGCACGCGGTAAACCACTCGATCCGTTTGAAGGGTATATTCCTGGCAACGCGATTCATGAGCTTTCACGCCATTCGCGTCGCTCTGCTGCGTGCCGCACTGTACAGACTCCATCTGCGAGATGGTGCCCGCTTGATAAGCCTTGGGCGTCTGGGCGATGGCGGTTACGGCCAGAAAGATCGACGCGGCGATGGGCAAATGATGACGCATAAATTTTCAGACGAAAGCGTACACAAATCGCCAGGGTCTGCTACCAGTTAGTATTTCTTAATCTAGTGTTTCGCAATCCGTGAAGGGTAGTTAGATCACAACAGTCATCGAACTGAGGTAACTTCGGCTGTGGGAACGCGATTGGTGGACTATCGTTTGACGAGGGTTTCGAGCCTGGAGAAAAAATCCGGGTAAGAAATTGCTGCGCATTCGCTGCCGTGTATTAATGTCTCTCCCTTGGCGCGCAGCGCGGCCACGCTAAAGGCCATGGCAATGCGATGATCGCCAAAGGATTGAAGTTCGGCGCCATGCAGTTCCTGCCCTCCCGGAATCGATAACCCATCTTCGCGCTCTTCAACCTGCGCACCCATAGCGCGAAGATTAATGGCAATCGAGGCGATCCGGTCCGATTCTTTCACGCGCAACTCCTTGGCGTCATGCACTTCAATTCCACCCTCGGTGTAGGGAGCGATGGCGGCCAGAACAGGAATCTCATCGATCAGAGCAGCTGAGGTCTGCCCGGAGATTCTTATTCCTTTGAGTCTTCTTCCCTGGGCTTGTATCGAGCCAACTAACTCGCCGTGAATATCCTGCAAGCGCGTGACTGAAATCTCCAGGCCCACCTGCATGAGAACATCGAGCAAGCTAGCGCGCGTAGGGTTCATCAATAAATTTGGCAGCGTCAACTGTGAGCCGGGAAAAAGCGCGGCCGCACATAGAAAAAAAGCGGCACTTGAAATATCTCCCGGGACTGTAGCTTCAATACCCCTCAGGCGCTGTCCCCCACGTATGCGAACTTCGTTCCACTTGCGGTCAAGCAGTTGGCTATCCACGTCGGCGCCAAATGCGCGCAGAGCCACTTCTCCATGATCCCTTGTGCGCAACGTTTCGACGATGTGCGTCTCGCCTTCTGCCTGCAAGCCGGCGAACAGCAGACAAGTCTTCACCTGGGCGCTTGCCACAGGCATCTCGTAATCGATCGCTTTCAGATTGCCGCCCTTGATGTGGAGTGGAAGGCGTCCGTCGTGCGATTCAATGTTTGCGCCCATGGCCGTGAGCGGCTTAATCACTCGCTCCATCGGACGCCGCGCCAAAGATTCATCGCCCGACATTTCGCTTACAAACTTCTGCCCGGCAAGAATTCCACTCAACATTCGAATTGTGGATCCGGAGTTGCCGCAATCCAGAGGTTCGGTAGGCGCGGTCAGGGTTAAGTCAGTTCCCTGCACTTCGATCGCGTTGCTGAGAACATCCTTACGCTCCCACTTCACGCCGAGTGAACTAAGGCAGCCAAGCGTACTGGCGCAGTCGGCTCCAGTGGAGTAATTGGAGAGCCGCGACGGGCCCTGGGCAATCGCCGCCAACATGGCATAACGGTGCGAAATGGACTTATCGCCCGGCAGATTGACGCTGCCGCGCACGTCTTTTGCCGGAAGAATCAGCTGCGAGGCATTTTTCATGTTGAGAATTAATATAACGGAAGCGACCGGCGGAGCAGGAAACCTGATTGACGATTAAGGATTGAGGATTGTTGATTTTTCTGATCGCGGATCTAAGAACCGGACCATGCACTCAATTCGATTCGAGGCCGTTTAGGGCGACGACTTAGAGCCAGCCCCGACCTCATGCAATATATCCGCCGGAACCTCTTTTATCTTCAGGCTGAATTCAAACATCGGTGTCTCCGAGCCACGACCCCAGCGTGCCAGGTCCCAGTGCGCGCGGATGAACTTCGCATCGCTGTGCGCGGTCAGATCGAGCAAGAATGGATACTCACCACGATAAAACTTTTGCGGATAGGACACGATGGGCTTTGCTCCCCACGCTGCCCCATCCGCCGAACCAAAGATACTGAGTTCGAGCGCTTCCTGCTCGACGATGTTCGAGATCTCAAGCGTAAGCAGAAAGATTTGACCTGACGCACCGCTCAGATCAACGGCAGCTCCATCGCCTTTGGCATTTACCACGGTTTTTTCAGGAACCAAAAAAGTTTCAAGCATAGATCCCTCCCCTTCGAGTGCGAACACAAAAACAGCACGCCATCCTATTCCGAAGGATGCGGTCCGGTGAAATCCGAGCAACACGGCTTCTCCGAAGGCTTGAAGTCCATCAGCTCAATCCGCGTCAAGTCTGGGTCGAACAGGTTCAACTGCCATTTACCATCTTTGCCCATCTGCGCCTTCTCATTTCCATGCGGCCTCCAGCCGTGGGCTTCGAGTATGGCTTGGGCTTTTTTCATGTCGGCTACGCCCAGCGAAATGTGATCGAGCACACCCATGATTCGCAGATCGGGATGCTCAGGCTGGTTCAGCATATATTCCAGCCAGTCCGTACCGTCCGGAACCTGCATAGCTGCCCAATCGGTGCGTCCCGGTTGCATGCCGCCGTGCCAGTAGAGGTGAAAGCCAAGCACGTCGCGGTAGAAGCGATCTTCCGCATCGCGATCATGGACGAGAAATCCGGCGTGAATCATGTGGTGCGAAACCGCCGATTCGGGTGGTGTTGGAGAAGCCTCGCCTCTGATCCGTTCGACAAACTGAATCCGGTGCCCATCGGGATCGGTAAGTAAAAAGCTGGCGCTACCATCTCCGAGTTTTTCGATTTTTTCAACTTTTATATTTTTGGAGATTAAGTACTGTCGCAAAGCAGCTGCGTCATCCGTGGCGAAGGCCACGTGATCCATACGGTTCGTCGATTTCGGGTCGGGGTCAGCGCCAAAGCCAACCCACTGCTTTCCCACCCAATATCTGGTTAGTTCGCCAGATTCGACCGGCGCGGCAGCAACCAGGCCCAATGTGCCACTGTAGAGCGCCTTCACCCCGTCGGGTTGGGTGGTGTAAAACGCGACGTGGTCGATTCCCAGAATGCGGGGCCGCTTCACCGCCTGCTCTTGAGACTGAAGGAATACTGCCAAAGTAAGAAAAGGCACCAGAGCCAAAGCGCTTCGCATATGGCACCGATTCTAGCGCGAACCGGGGGCCTGGCGCGAACTGGTCCTTCGGGATTCAAATCCCGTCCAGAAATCGGCGGAAGAGTTTTCCGGCCTCTTCCGGCTGCTCCCAGGGAGAGTAATGGCCGGCCTTCGGAATCACGCGAAGTTCGCTGCCGGAAATATGCTGGCGCATCAGGTCGGCTTCTTTTATGCCGGTCAGGATGTCTTCGTCGCCCGTGACCAGCAAAGTGGGTACATCGATTGTGTTGAGCGTCGCTACCGAGTCCGCGCGTTCGGCCATACCGCGCTGCACTTGTGCAACGTCTTCGGCAGACATCTGGCGCATCATCCGCAGAGCCCCCTCGACCAGATCGGGCCGCATCTCGCGAGTGGTGACGCCGAGCAGTCGGGGGATCATGGTCTGAAAAAACGGCTCTGTGCCGCGTTCCAGAACATCGGCCGCTGCCTGTAAACGTCCGGCCCGCGCATCGGGAGAGTCTTCAGCGGCTTTGGTATTGCAAAGAACGAGCGCGGTAAAACGGTTTCGGTGGCTTTGCCAAAACTCGAACAAAATATACCCGCCAATCGAAACTCCGATCAACGGCGCGCGTCCGACTTCGGCATCGTCCATTACGCGCGCGAGATCGGCGGCGTGCTTTTCCATGGTGGCTGGACCATCGCCAACGCTTGAGTCTCCATGCCCGCGCAGATCGGGCAGGATAAGGCGATAGCGCGTTTCGAGCGCCTGAGCCGCCGGCAACCAAAATTCATGATTTGCGGGGAAAGGGTGCAAAAGGACCACTGGCGGACCCTGTCCGTGGACACGGTAGACGATCTCGGCGTCGCCGCTTTTGATTTCGTGACGATCCATTTTTTGCCGCTGGATTTCGTGACAGGTCGATGCTCGTGACGATCTATCTGCTGCCCAAGCTATGAGGTCGGAACTCGCTGAGCCCCAACCGGCGGCGCCAGAAGCAAAGGCTCTTCGGGCATCACCACCCAGGCGATCGGATAGGAGATGAAGCCAATCACCGTCATGAAAGAGGCGACGAGCCACACCAGCCGTACGGCGGTGACATCGATATCGAAATATTCGGCGAAGCCCAGGCATACGCCTGCCATCTTCCGGCCCTGGCGCGGGCGCACCAGCCGCTTGCGCGCGATTGATGAACCAATGCGAACGCCGCAGTAGGCGCAAACCGCGGCATCGTCCTGAATTACCTTTCCGCAATAGTTGCAGTACATGGCGTCACCTCGCAGCTTCCTTTAACAACATACGTAATTGTATGCCGAAAGTTCCACATGAAACGAGCTGCTGGTGCCGTCTTAAGGCTATGCGACTCTCATCTTTTTCCGGCAACCATCCCAGCGAGACTGTAGTCCTCCCTAAACAAGCTTGTAGAACCGAGGTAGAAATCAATGTCTTGCAACCGCCGCTTAATGCCTGGGCATCTAGTCTGCACGCAGTTCTACTGCACAGATCCCAGGAGTAACGATATGACACGCCACTTCACATTCGTCTGCTACCTTGTGGCCACATTATGCACGGAGATGGCATTCGGTCAGTTCGCATCCGCACAAGTTGCCCTAAAAGTTCCAAAGGTAGCCCCCGGTTCGCCCATCGCATACCTGTATGTTTCCAGCAGTCCGAGCAGCGGCAAGAACGAAATCAACGCTTATAGCGTCTCGACGGATGGAGCGTTGACTGTGATCGCGGGTTCCCCATTGGCCGCGAACGTGCAATACATGGCTGCCAATGGAAAGTATCTTGTCGGCAGCAATGGAACCGATATCGATTCGTTCTCCATCCAGTCCAATGGAGCGCTGAAAGAGGAAGGCACCATCAACGCTCAGGCGTTTAATACCAGCGACTGCGGAGGTCCGTTTGCCCTGTTTTTCGATCGGAGCGGCACGACCTTGTACGACCTGGACCTGTACAGCGATTGTGCTAACAACGCCTACCAGTTCTTTGATATTGCCGGTTCCCAGGGCAGGCTGAATTATCTAGGAATGACCAGCGCCTCCAGCCCGGTGTTCGACGTGCCGTTGCGCTTTATTGGGAACAATCAATACGCTTATGGATCGCTCTGCTATCAGTATGATCCAAGAATATTCGGCTTCCAACGGGGTAGCGACGGCGCGCTAACCTTCACGAACTTCAACGCACCAATTCCGGATGCACCCAGCGGCGGCTTTTACTGCCCCAACATGGCCGCTGCCGATTCAACGAATCACGTGGTGGTCCCGCTCGAACCCTTCAACTCCGACTGGGAGCCCAGCGGCCAGACGCGGCTCGCGACCTATACCGCGGATAGCTCGGGGAATCTGACCTCGGCCAGCACCGCTTCAAATATGCCTACGACTTTGGTCACGAACAAGTCAAACATCTGGGTCGCGGATATTTCGATCTCTCCCTCAGGCGAGCTGCTGGCGGTTGCGGGAGCCGGTGGGTTGCAAATCTTTCATTTCAACGGCGCTAACCCCATCACCCACTACTCCGGATTGCTTACTACGGATGCGATAAGCCAGCTCTCTTGGGATAGTGCTAACCATCTTTATGCTATTAGCCAAACCTCGGGTAAGTTGTTTGTATTTTCGGTGACCCCCACCAAGGTGAGCCAGGTAACAGGCTCGCCTCACTCAATTTCCAGTCCCCTAGCCGTGGTTGTGGTTGCTAAATAGCATGCAAAAGGGCTGGGATCTTATCCCAGCCCTTCGTCGCCTGAAACAGAACTTCAACTTCTATTCCCGATAGGCTTCGCGAATGTGCTTGCGGGCCATCTCCGCGGGCGCAGTACCTGCATTTTCGGCGAGCACGATTTCGTATTTCTTTACCGCCAAGTCGCGTTTCTGGAGCAAGTCGTACATTTCTCCGGCGGCCAGGTTCGCCTTTTGCAGCATCTCCGGATCTGGCTCGGCCACCTGACTGACCAACTCATAGGCGCCTGCTGCTTCTGAGAAATCCTTTTGAGTGCGCAGCACATCACCCAGGCTGAGCGCGCTAACTTCATAATGTAGCGTTCCATACTTCCCTGCGCGGCCGTTTTGCCAGACCGCGCGATACGCGTCAGCAGCCTTTTGAATATGACCGCCGGCGCGCAGCAGATTGGCTTCTTCCAGCGGGAACAAATAATTTCTGGAATAGCGCGCGCTCAATTCACGCATCAGAGCGCTAGCTTCGTCATAGCGGTGCTCGCGGCGCAGAAACAGGGCCAGCACCACCTTGCCATCAACGCTGGTTTCGCCGCTGCCATGGGCGACTTGGCGCAGATATTCGAGGCCTTTTTCCTTCGACCCGCTCAAGCCGAGTAAGGCGACGGCAGCCTTTACGCTCCAGGGCAGGCTGCCCGTCACATAGTTGTGTGCACCCACCACCAGCTTCGCATCCAGATATTGAGGGTCGATTTCCAACACCCGTTCGTGATCGCGGCGAGCGCCAACCGCGTTGCGCAAAGCGGAGAGCCACGCCCGCTCCACCAGCGCCGTGTAAAGGGCGAACTGGGCACGAGTCACGCCCCGAGCGTAGAGCGCATCTACATCATTAGGATTAGATTTTAGCCGCTGCTCTTCTACCGTCTCCGCCCGGGCGACCAGATTTTTGATTTGCTCCTTGATTTTTGGATCGGCGGGGCGATGGGCTTGCCCGATAAAGCTATCGTTGGAATACTCTCCGGTGTTCATGGCGCCCATGCGGTAAAGTTCATGCATCAGCGTGGTCGCGAGGAGATGGTTTACTGCCGAGGGATCATTCGGATGACGATCCAGGACTTTCTGAAACTCCTGGACGGAGTGCTCGAAATCCATGTTGTAGAAATGGTCAAATGCAGATTCGACCAACGGATCATGACCCGCGGAGTGCGTCTCGAGATCCGTCTCGGAGTTTTCAGAGGCCGATAATCGGGCTATGCAGCCGGAGGACAAGAGGGTGAGCAGAATAAGAATGCTGAAAGGAATCGACCGCCCCGCGAACGCTCGGCTTGCAAATGATTGCCCCAAGAATATCCGGCTCAACTGCATCCCCACTCTTCTGATCAAAGTCCAGTCTAACGGAACTCTGAAAAACTTGAACTCTCAGATGGTCCATATGCAAACTTTCGTTAGTACAGGAAGGTCCGCGACATCTTTACTCGAACTTCAGAGTAATAATTGCGCGGACTCGGCTTCACGATCTCGCTTAGATTTTGCAAGTGGCTGAGTTCAGAGCTGGTTAGCGTGCGGGACGTTTGGCGCTGGAGTTGCGAATGCAAGAGACAACCTCCCCCCCAGGAAGCGATTGCGGATTATGGCTGACCTAGTTCACGATGCACAGCGAGAGTTTTGGCGTCCGCCAGCAGTAACGCCTGCCACCGCATCGTCTTTATCTTTATCATCATCATCCCAGGCACCCTCCCCAGCCGCAGCCCTCGCAGATGTTTGCGGGGGCTGCGGCGCTGAATTTATGATTGCGGCACATTTCTGTCATGCCTGTGGACGACGGCGAGGCGTAGTTTATCCATCGGTTTCGCCTGCCGTCTTCGCCAGTGATTCTCTTGGAATCCAAGAGCTTTGGAACCAGATTGTCGAGATGGTGAGTGACGGAATGCTGCGCGCCGCGGCAGCGTGGGACAAAATTTCCTTTCCATCCTGGCTGAAGTATCTGCATTTCCACGAAATCAAACGCGGTGTGGGATTGCCGACTGGCTCTCTGATCGCTTTCCTGATTGGCTTAGGATGCGTGGCTGGAGCTATCGGAGTGAGCCTGTTTTACCGGGCAACGAATCTGGCTGAATTCCAGGCGATTCAAATGTGGCGGATGGAATGGCTGCTCGGAGCAACCGCATCGTTCGTCGCCGGGATTCTGTTGCGAACCCCATCGGACAGCGAACGCAAATAGCTCGATCCAGTCTTTCCCCAACCTAGTCTTTCCCCAATCTAGTCTCTGCGCGCCCTAGTCCCTCAAAGTCCAGTCTTGATCTTTGCTGCCCACTGCCACCGCGCGCCGCTGCTGGTTCATCCGATAGAGATGGTTCACCGGACCGTTTCCCCGGCCCAGCGGACGCCCTGCGGCAATCGCGGCGGTGACATAGGTTTTCGCGAGCAGAGTTGCTTCGGCTAACCCGCGGCCAAGCGCTAAGTGGCAAGCCATGGAAGTCGAAAACGCACAGCCCGTCCCATGCGTTGCATTGGAATGTAACTTCTCTGTTTTAAACACTTCCTGCTCAATCCCTCTTGCGGTGGTAAAGCTTAATAGGTCAATCGCTTTATCCAGGTGCCCACCGGTGACTACTACGGCTGTGGATCCCATTTCGTGCAGGCGGCCCGCCGCCAACCTCATTTCCTCGATATTCGAAACCTTTAATCCGGTCAGGGAGGCGGCTTCGTCCACATTAGGAGTGAGGACTGTTGCTAAGGGGATCAGCTTATCGATTAAAAGCTTGGAGCCCGCTGCTTCGAGCAGGTCGGCTCCTGAAGAAGATCTAAGCACGGGGTCCAGAACAATATTTGGCAATTTGGCCTTTCCCGATGCTGCCAGGAACTCAGCCACAGCTCGGACCACCTTGCCGGACCCGAGCATTCCTACATGCACTGCGTCAATGGAGACGTCTTTGGCGATCTCCTCAAGGGTTTCCGCGATCAGGCCCGGATCGACGGCCTCTACCCTCTTCACTCCCGCCGTGGACTGAACTGTCAGGGCAGTAACGCAAGCCACCCCGTAGCAGCCGTGAGCCGCAATCGTCTTAATATCGGCGGTCACACCGGCTCCGGATGAGGGGTCAAAACCGGCAATCGTAAGAACTACGGCCTGCGCATCGGTCATAGTGTTCCGAACCCCTAAGAGCTCTGATTAGTGTTATAGGCCAGATAATTGGAAAATAAAAAATAGCTTGGGCAGGCAACCCATTCTGCAACTTACTGACGCCAAAGCAAGTTAACACATATTCCGCGTAAGCCGCTGAGAACATTGATGATGAAAATACCTCTCGCCATAAGGATTCCACCTATTTACTGTTTTATAAACAGATAAGCTCAATGTTTTGAGCGACATCAACAATATGTAGTATGATTAACAATGGGTTACGTGAGATATCGATAACTATCCAATCATCATAAGCCGGGCTTTTTCGGATTGACAACCCCTCCCCGGCTCTCTACCATTTACAGAACGTTAACGAAAATCTGGCCAGGACGAACTTTTTTGAGTATGCGAGGAGAACTGAATGCGAAGACGTTTAGCTCATGGACTGATGATCGGGTTATTGATCATTGGGCTGGGAGCAGCTCAGGGTCCAAACAACTCGGAGGCCCGTTCCGCCCCAAGTAGTTCAGCCCAAATCAAGCCCGAAAACCAGAAAGTAGCCAAGAACAAGCCGTTTGAGGTTGGTACGGCTTCATGGTATGGCGAGGATTTCGAAGGTAAGCCTACCGCTAGCGGCGAAGACTATGACATGTACGACATGACCGCAGCCCACCCAACCCTGCCGCTGGGGAGCTATGTGCGGGTCACGAACCTGCGCAACGGACGAGCGGTGGTAGTAAAGGTAAACGACCGGGGCCCCATCGTTCCCGACCGGATTATCGACCTATCTTACGGTGCTGCCGAGGCGTTGCAGTTTCAGCATCGCGGCCTCCAAAGGGTGCGCCTGGATCTGGTAAAGCCACGGGGACAGCAAAGGTCCTATGAGACCATCGCCTACAACCACCCCTTGGCGGAGTTTCACTAACCGATTACACTGCCAGAGATGCTAAGCGAAACTGTCATCTCTGGCAGCGCAAAACCTGCCTCCGATTCCCGCGAAAAACTCATTGTAGCGCTCGATGTCTCCACGGCTTCAGCTGCGGAGAAAATTGTGACCGCTCTTGGCGACTCGGTTCTCACCTACAAGGTCGGGATGCAGCTTTATACTGCGGAGGGTCCGCGGATCGTGCGGGATTTGGTGGCCTCCGGCCGGCAGGTCTTTCTCGACCTGAAGTATCACGATATCCCCAACACTGTGGCATCGGCGGTTCGCGAAGCCGCACAGCTCGGTGCCAGCATGATGACCGTCCACGCCCTCGGCGGCCCTAAGATGTTGCACGCCGCCACGCAGGCAGCCCATAGCGTCAACCCGGCATTGAAGGTCCTGGCCGTTACCGTGCTTACCAGCCTGGGCGACGATGATCTGGAAAACCTGGGCATTCAGGGCGATGTGCTCGACGCCGTCCTTCGCCTCGCCACTCTTTCCTTATATAGCGGGTGTGATGGCATCGTCTCTTCCGCTCGCGAAGCTCCCGAGCTTCGGAAGCGACTGGGCAAGAAGTTCGCCTTGGTGACGCCCGGCGTCCGTCCCACCGGAGGCGCGCACGCGGATCAGGTACGCGTGGTTACCCCCGCGCAGGCCATCGCCGCCGGCGCCAGCCATATTGTTGTGGGCAGACCAATCACCGGGGCTGATGACCCGGCCGCTGCAGCAAGAGCGATTTTGGAAGAAATTGACTGAGGTCGGCCGGAACGACCAAACAGAAAAACAGCCCACGCTAGGGAGCGTTCTGTACCGCCGCGATATTCTTCCTCAACTCTTCCGCCGACCCGTTCAGCAAATTCCTCAGCACTGCCACTTCCGCTGCAATTGCAGTATGCAATGCCGGGTCGGCGTCCGGTGCGAATAGTGGAGAGTGGTTTGACGGCAACATTCTTCCTTCAGCCGTGGCTTGCGCAAGCTTCTCCGGGTCGGCGCCTCCCAGGCTGAAGTAAAACCCAGGGATGCCCTGCGCGGTAAAGAATGAAAAATCCTCTGACGCCGCAATCGGCTCCGCGGTCTTCACATGGTCTTTTCCCAGCGATACCTCAAGCGCACCGCGCAACCGCTGCGCCAACGCAGGATCGTTATAGACCAAATCCGTTCCTTCCAGATGTTCGATCAAAGGCTCACGCGGCGCCCCCGCAGCTTCGGCTTCGGCTTTGGTGATGCGCGTGATCGCCGACAGCACTTGCTTGCGAACATCGGCCTTATTGGTGCGCACCGTCAGGCCAAGTTCGGCGTGGTCCGGAATAATATTGTTCTTCGTCCCCGCCTGAATGTATCCGACCGTCACCACTGCCATGTCTCCCGGCTTGACCTCGCGCGACGTAATCGTTTGCAAAGCCAGAATAGTTCGAGCGGCAATCACGATCGGATCGATCGCGGTCTGAGGCATCGCGCCATGCCCACCTTTGCCATAGATGGTGATTCGGAGCCCATCGGCGTTGGTGTTGTAAACGCCTGGAGTAATTCCAACGTCGCCTGCTGCGCGCAGGTTATCCACGTGGAGCGCAACCGCCACGTCCGGTTTGGGAAATCGTTGGAATAATCCGTCGTCAATCATTCCTTTTGCGCCCGCGATGGTTTCTTCCGCGGGCTGGCCAATCAGCATCAGCGTGCCGTGCCAGCTATTTTTGCTGCCGGCCATAATTGCCGCCGTTCCTACGATTGCCGCCATATGCAGATCGTGTCCGCAGGCATGCATGACCGGCACATCGTGCCCGGCAGGGTCTTTTGCCTCGACCTTGCTTGCATAGGGAAGGCCAGTCTTCTCTTCCACCGGCAGCGCATCCAGTTCCGTCCGCAGCATGACCGTAGGCCCCGCTCCATTTTTCATTATGGCGACAATTCCCGTGCCGCCAACGTGCTCGGTAACGTCATACCCTAAATCTAGAAACCGGCTGGCCAACTTCGCCGCCGTTTGCATCTCATGCGAAGAGAGCTCCGGATTCTCATGCAGATCCACATACAGCGCATAGGACCGCGAATACACCGCATTGACTTCCTTTTGCTCCGGCCCTTGCGCATACATCAAACAGCCCAGGCAACAACCCAGCCACACCAGCTTTGCCAATCTCATAGTGCATGGATCATATGCGGCGCCGCGAAAAGCCGCAAAATATTTTCATATGACTGGGAAATCTTGCGAGTTTTGATCAAACGTTCCAAACTCAGCAAACGTACAGTCGTTAGATTTTTCAAATCGCGCTTTTCCACCGTAATCGCGGGTGTACAATTTCTCTAGAAAGCACTGGTTTGCTCCGCTCTGTTTTGCAAGCTTGAGGTGCTCATGAACGTTCACTTCAGTTACCGTCTTCATAAAACCCCCGCAGTAGAAAAAGATATACAACATCAAGTCGAAAAACTGCGAAAGCGGCTCCAGGCGTTCCGTCCGGAGCTAATCCACTTGAAGGGCATGGTCGAAGAACTTTCGCCGCGGGAAGGAACCTGCGTCTCGCTCAACCTGCGCCTTCCCTCCGGACAAATGGCTGCGAAAGAAAATGCTCCCACTGCTGAGGCCGCGGTCAAAGGAGCTTTTGAAGACTTGCTCCTGCAGGTCAACAAACACAAGCAACTTCTGCGCTCCCCACACAAATGGACGCGCCGACAAACTGACGCTCTCGAACGGCACAGCGTCCGGCGGAACAGTTCCATTCCCTTCGAAGAGACCGTGGCCGCGGTTTTTCCGGCCACCGTTTCCGCCGAAGACGTCCGCTCCTACGTCAATGTGAATCTTTCCCGTCTCGAGCGCTTCGTGGAGCGCGAAATTTATTTCCGCGAAGCCGCGGAGCAGGTTGTCGCCAACTCCATCAGCAAAGAGGAAGTCATCGACGAAACCATTGCCTCCGCTCTCGGCGGCGGGGACGAACGCGGCCGAGAAAAACCCGAGCGGCTTGCCCTTGAGCCCTGGCTGTACCGCCTGGCTCTCGATGCTATCGATCAACTCTCGCGCCCGGATGGAGCCAACGGCGGCGCTGTGCGGCTTGAGGCCTCGGCGCGCCCAGCCAATGTCCGCGCCAGCGACGAGCCCGAACTGCAATTCCATCAACCGGACGAAGCCATCACGGAAGAAACCATCATCGCCGATGATCGTATCGCCACTCCGGAGCAAATCGTCGGTTCGGACGAAATGATGCGCCTGATTGCCGCCGCTTTGAGCGATGTTAGGTCCGATCACCGCGAGGCCTTCATTCTCCACGCCATCGAAGGTTTTGGCGTCGAGGAAATTTCCGCGATCACCGGCAACCCCGCCGAACATGTGCTGAAATCGATCTCAGCCGCGCGCGACCATATTCGCAAATCCCCTAAATTTGTCACCCAATTTAAAGGACGTTTCGCTTCCTCCAGCATTGCTTAAACAATTTCGCCAGCAAAGGAGTAAGACCGCGAATGATTACTCGTGAACAAATCCATGAAATAGCACAATTCGAAGATTCCTCCGCTTGCGCTCTCAGCTTTTACTTTCAGCCGGCTACGCCGCGCAATAAAGCTCATAAGGATGAAGCAATCCTTACCAAAGATCTGGCGCGGGAGGCGTGGCATCAACTGGAAAGTAAAAAGAATCATAAGTGCGCCTCAGCGCGGGAGGATCTGGACCGTATTGTTCAAATCGCCCAGGATTTGCGCAGCAGCGGTCTGCGAAGCAACGGGTCGCACGCCAAGGCAATTTTCGCCTGCTCCGCACAAGGCTTCTGGCGCGAATACGATCTGCCGCCGCAGTTAAGCAGCACCGAACTTCGCATCAATCGTCACTTTCATCTCAAGCCGCTGGCGCAAATTCTGGGGGCGTTTCCGAGCCTGGGCATTGCCCTGGTCGATCGCCAACGGGCTCGCCTGTTTGATCTTCGTTTGGGCGAACTTATCGAGCAGGAGGATTTTGTTCATCCTCTTCCACGCCGCCGCAGTGACGGCTTGGCCGGCTATGACGCAGGCCATGTGGAGCACCATCTCTTCGACGAAGCCCGCCAGCATTTCAAGCTGGTCGCCGAATTCCTTAAGTCCGCAGTGGAGAAACATATTTTTGAGAATTGGATTCTCGGCTGCCACGACACCCACTGGCCGCAATTCGAGCCCTTACTGCACCCTGATGTTTCTCAGAAGCTGATCGGCCGTTTCTCCGCTGAAGTAACCCGCTTAACCGCCGCGGAGATTCGCTCGCACGCCGAAGAGATCTTCTCGGAATGGCAAAAACAGCGCTGCAACGGGGTAGTTCACGAAGCCATTGACCAGGCATGTGCCAACGGCCGCGGGGTCACCGGATTACGCCGCGTCTTGCGCTCGCTCGAGATGGGTGAGGTGAAAGCACTTCTGATCGGCGACAACTACGTATCGCAAGCCGTCGAGTGCACCGGGTGCGGTCATCTGGACGCTCATCTGGTCAGCTTCTGTCCCGTTTGCGGCCGCGAAACCCGCGAGGTGGTCGATGTGGCCGAAGCCATCCTGCCGCGCGCCATCAACCAGAACATTGAACTGTTCTATGTAAAAGATAATGCTGAACTCGATAGCGTCGGTAACATCGCAGCCCTCTTGCGCTTCCGCGTGGAAAAAAACAGCGTTCATCCCAACAATGTTCGTCCCATTAACATTCGCCCGATTGACGAGGTTGGCGAGAAACGCATCCTCGGTCGCCAGTCCAGATTGGTGGGACGTTATCGCGGATTGGCAGCGGGGTAGTTTGCGCAGATGAACGGCGCTTACGCGGAAACAATCCTGCGATAGCCAAACTTATGGCGCAAAATTGTCATGCTGGATTGCGCCGGTAGCGGAAGACTACTCCGGCACGATAACTTGGAAACCGTCCGCTCTAAGGAGCCAACCGTCCGTCTCGAGTTTGCCGCGCTGGCGACTCCTAGCCGTCATTGACTTGCTCTACGCGCCCACGTACGATTTTCCTCCAGTGCTCGAGCAATCCATCTCGCACTACCGCATCGTCGAGAAGCTTGGCGGTGGCGGCATGGGCGTGGTGTACAAAGCGGAAGACCTGAAGCTGCGCCGCTTTGTCGCCCTCAAATTTCTTCCCGATGAAGTCGCCAAGGATCCGCAGGCGCTGGCGCGCTTCCAGCGTGAAGCCCAGGCCGCCTCCGCCCTGAACCATCCCAATATTTGTACGATCTATGAGATCGACGAGCATGAAGGGCAAGCTTTTATTGCCATGGAGTTTCTCGATGGCGTGACCCTGAAACACGCCATTGGCTCGCGCCCGCTCGCCAACGAGACACTGATCAATCTCGCAATTGAAATTGCCGATGCGCTCGACGCGGCGCACGCCGAGGGCATTGTTCACCGCGACATCAAACCGGCAAACATTTTCGTCACCAAACGTGGTCATGCCAAGATTCTCGACTTCGGCCTCGCGAAAGTGGAAGTGCTGCGCGGCACGCAAAAGACTCTGGCCGATAACGCTCAGACCATGGACGAGGCTCATCTCACCAGTCCGGGCACCATGTTGGGTACGGTAGCCTATATGTCTCCGGAACAGGTGCGGGGGCGCAATCTCGATGCTCGCAGCGATCTATTTTCATTCGGGGCGGTGCTTTACGAAATGGCAACCGGAGACGTTCCCTTTCACGGTGAAAGTTCCGCCGTGATCTGCGAAGCCATCATGAACCGGGCTCCAGTCGCCGTGGTCCGGTTAAATCACGAGGTGCCTGCAAAACTCGAAGACATCATCAACAAGGCTCTCGAAAAAGATAGCGGCCTGCGTTACCAGCACGCCTCCGAGATGCGAAGCGACTTGCAGCGACTGAAGCGCGATACTGACTCGGGACGCATGCCGTTACCTATATCGCAGATTGGCGATCCAGCCAACGCAGCGTTGCCAGCTTTGAATCCAAGTCAGCGCAGCGCGACTTCATTGAGCGCGCTTGCAACGAGTGGGGCAGTTCCGCCGAACAAATCTTCTTCCGCTAAGATCAATTTCGCAATCGCCGCTATATTAGCCGCCGCGGCCATCGTTGCATTGCTCTGGTTCTTAAAACAGCGTTCAAGTCCCGCAGCAACCCGCGCCGGGCAGAAGACTCTGGCCGTCCTGCCGCTGCAAAATCTCGGCGGCGATAAGGATCTGGATTTTCTCCGCCTCGCTCTCGCCGACGAAATCGCCACTTCCCTTAGCTATGTACGTTCGCTGGCCATCCGTCCTTTTGCCACTACCAGCAAATACGATTCACCGACGGTCGACCTGCAGGAAGCCGGACGCGCCATGCGCGTAACCGACGTGGTCACGGGACATTTTCTGAAGGAGGGTTCGCAGATCCAGATCACGCTGGAGGCGGTTGATGTCGAAAACAATCGCACCCTCTGGCGCGATACCACTACCGTGGCCGCGCCCGATCTGATTGCCATGCGCGAACAGATCACCGCCAAGGTGCGTCAGGGCCTGGTTCCCGCCCTGGGTGCCGGAACCAATTCCAGCGAAGGGGCTACCCGTCCCAGGAACGAAGAAGCCTACGATCTCTATCTTCGCAGCGTTTCTTTGCCGCACGACCCGCAACCTAACAAAGACGCCATCGCCATGCTTGAGCGCGCGGTGGGTGTCGACCCGAACTACGCTCCCGCGTGGGACGCTCTTGGGGTTCGCTACCACTATGATGCCGCTTACTCCGATGGTGGCGCTGCGGCTTTCCAACGCGCCCTCACCGCCTTCGACAGAGCCTTGGCGCTCGATCCCGATTACATTGATCCGGCGGCTGAAATTATCCTGACGCAAGTAGAACGAGGGGATTTAATCAGAGCCTATCAGAGCGGAAAAGCCCTGGTGGCGCGGCATCCCGAGAATGCCAATGCCCACTTCGCGCTATCCTATGTGCTTCGCTACGGCGGAGCTGTAGAGGAATCGGCCCACGAATGCGAGACGGCACTGGCACTCGACCCGGGAAATTTTGGTTTTCGTTCATGCGTCTTCACGTTCGATCAATTGGGAAATTATCCCCGCGCTCTGCAGTTCCTGCAGCTCGACGCCGGTTCGGACTGGGCCTCAAGTAACCTTCATCGCCACTATCTTCGCGATGGAGACGTAGCCAAAGCCAGGGAAGCCGCGCAAAACTTCCCCAATTCGCCGTGGGCTCAGTTTTTCAACGCGTGTTTGAACGACCCATCGTCTCCAACCGTCGCCAATCTCAGCCGAGAAAACTTGGCCTATCTCGCAGCCGATCCCGACCCCGAAGTCAGTTACGTGGTCGCATCGGACATTCTCTTCTGCGGTCAAAAAGACGTCGCCATGAAGGTGCTAAAACGATCGGTGGACGGCGGTTTTTGCGCCTACGCGGGCCTCCAGAATGATTCGCTATGGAAGCCGCTGCGGGGCACGGCGGAGTGGAATGATCTGCTGGCGGAGGCGAAGACTTGCCGGGACCGGTTTATGGCGGATCGGGACAAGTAGTTCGCAAAAGTTCACATTCGACATGAACTAAAGCTTATGACACCTACACTCCAATCACCTCGCACAACTCCTTCACCGCTGCTGCGCTCTTGTCCAGCCCAGCCTTCTCTTCCGGCGTCAGCTTGATCTCGATGATCTGCTCGATTCCCTTTGCGCCCAGCTTCACCGGCACTCCGACGAAATGGCCGTGGATGCCGTATTCGCCCTGCAGGTACGCGGCGCAAGGCAGGATTTTCTTTTTGTCCTTGAGGATCGCTTCGACCATTTCGGTCGCAGCGGCCGAGGGCGCGTAGTAGGCCGAGCCGGTCTTTAAATATTTCACGATCTCCGCGCCGCCATCCCGCGTGCGCTGCACAATCGCATCAAGTTTGGATTTTTCAATCAACTCTGTAATCGGGATACCCGCAACTGTCGAATAGCGAGGTAGAGGAACCATCGTATCGCCATGCCCGCCGAGCACGAACGCGGTCACGTTCTCCACGCTGACTTTAAGTTCCTCCGCGATGAACGCCCGGAAACGCGCGGAATCGAGCACGCCGGCCATGCCGATGACGCGCTCCCGTGGGAAACCGCAGAGCTTGTACGCAGCCTGCGCCATGGCATCGAGCGGATTCGACACGATGATCAGAATGCTCTTCGGCGAATGCTTGATCACCTCTCCAACCACGGCCTTCATTATCCCGTGATTCGTGTTCAGCAGGTCGTCGCGGCTCATTCCCGGTTTGCGCGGGATGCCGGCCGTGATCACCACGATGTCGGAATTCGCTGTGTCCCTGTAATCGTTGGTTCCCACAATATGAGAATCGCACTTCTCGATCGGCATCGCCTCAAGCAAATCCAACCCTTTGCCCTGCGGCACGCCCTCGACGATGTCAATCAGCACGACATCCGCCAATTCTTTGGAAGCAATCCAGTGAGCTGCTGTCGCGCCTACGTTTCCTGAGCCTACAATTGTTACTTTCTTTCGCATATGAGTCCTTTTCTAAGAGAATCTAAAATCTTTAACACAGAGGCCGCAGGGCGCACACGGGGTAAGACATCAGATTTATTTTGATCGCCCTATGCTCCCAGCGTTTCAAGCCTTTGACTTCAAGCTGTTGTCATATTCTCCACGATGCAATCCGCGAACTGGCTCGTCTTCAGCTTGGTTGCGCCTTCCATCAGCCGCTCAAAATCGTAGGTAACTTTTTTCTGGAGAATCGTCCGCTCCATTCCACGCTCAATCAAATCCGCGGCTTCGTTCCATCCCAGGAAGCGGAACATCATTACGCCGGAAAGCATCACCGAGCCTGGATTGATCACATCTTTATCCGCGTACTTGGGCGCCGTGCCGTGCGTGGCCTCGAAGATCGCATAGCCATCGCCGATGTTCGCGCCAGGTGCAATCCCCAGGCCACCAACCTGCGCGGCACAAGCGTCGGAAATGTAGTCGCCGTTCAGGTTCGGGCAGGCCAGCACTGCATATTCATCCGCCCGCGTCACCACTTGCTGAAAGATAGAATCGGCGATGCGGTCGTTAATCATAATTTTTTTCTTCCACTGCCCGTTGCCGTGCGTGGCGTAAATATTGTCGAGGACCTCCTTCACTTCTGCCTCAACTGCCTGACGAAACGCCGGAGGCGCAAACTCCATTCCCGGCTCAACCAGTTCCGCGTTCTGCGCTACCGTCAGGCTTGGATTCTTATCTTGGTTATCGACAATCCAACTCTCTCGCTCGGTCACCACATGGCCGCGAAAGTCCTCCGTAGCAAGCTCGTACCCCCACTTGCGGAACGCTCCTTCGGTAAATTTTTGAATGTTTCCCTTGTGAACCAGGGTGACGCTCTTGCGTCCGAATTCAATCGCATGAAGGATGGCCATCCGCACTAAACGTTTGGTCCCGGTTATCGAAATCGGTTTAATGCCCACACCGGAATCAAGACGAATCTGCTTCTTCCCACTCTTCAGCATGTCTTTGTTGATGAACTCGATGAGTCGCGCGCACTCCGCCGTTCCCTGCTCCCATTCGATGCCGGCGTAAACATCCTCGGTATTCTCACGGAAGATGACTACGTCCATGCGTTCAGGATGTTTCACCGGCGAGGGCACTCCCTTGTAATACTTCACCGGCCGTACGCAGGAATAGAGATCCAAAATCTGCCGCAGCGCCACGTTGAGCGATCGAATGCCGCCGCCCACGGGCGTAGTGAGCGGGCCCTTAATCGCCACGCGAAATTCGCGCACCGCCTCCACCGTGTCATCAGGCAACCAGGTATCGAACTTCGCCTTGGCTTTTTCTCCGGCGAACACTTCATACCATGCCACCTGCCGCTTGCCTTTATAAGCCTTCTGCACGGCGGCATCGAACACACGCCGGGACGCTTTCCAGATATCCCGCCCCGTGCCATCGCCTTCAATAAAAGGAACCACCGGATTATCCGGCACCTCGTACTTTCCGCCCGCATACCCGATCTTCTTTCCACCCGACGGCACAACCACGCCGTTATAAGAGCCCGCCATTCCTACCTCCCGATAAAGAGTTCCGGCACTAATTGGAAAACCGTCAATTATAGAGAATTCCCAGAATTCGCACAGCACGATAATTTATTGACTGCGATCTAAAAAAGAATATTGTCTGTCCAGGATGGTCCCTACATTCATCACGAAGCCTATCTTCTGCAGTCTTCGCAGCGTCGCGCGCCGTGCTGCTTTGGAGCAGGAGCATGTCGCCGCTTCTTATGCCAGCGCGAATCCACTGCTGAGTTAAGAAGGAGACAGCCGATTCATTTTTCACGGACCCACAACTCAAACGTGGCCCTGGAATGGGTCATCACCAGCGCCTGGTCCCGAAATACTTCCGGACTCCCAGCGCGAAATAACGGCCCCAGGGACCGTTATCGCCAAGATCGGCTGTACCTAAGTGAGTATCCCTTGCGCCCAGGCGGTCAAATAGAAAATGTTGCGTGACCCGAAACTCGAACCCTTTGCCGATATAAACACCAAGACCCCAGGAATGCTCGACTCCAATTGCATCCGGCGACCAGGTGTAAAGCGTTTTCGGTACGTTTTTGCCGAAAAGAAAACTCGGCGCCCCGAAAAGCATAAATCGCCGCAATTGGGTTCGGCCAAACGGTCTTACCTCCAGCATCCCAGATAACATATAACGCGCAAATAAGCTGCACGGCGCGTTCACGCCCCCGTACTGCCCGGCATTGCCCGCGCACTGGTTTGGGTCGATTTCATTGTGCGGGGGCGCCAAATCCAATTGCGCCCATCCCCAGAACGTGTCCCGGGGGAAAAACATCCGTTCCCCACCCGCCGAGCTTTGATCGTAGGTTTCCGAGGCCGGCGTAGCCGGGGCAGAGCTTGCCGGTTGGGAACTCTGCGCCCATGTGAGCCTAGTGATCGAGAGTAGAAGTACAAATGTCGGGATCAATACCAGCTTTTTCATCCAGCCTCCAAAGGTTTCTTAGCGCTCGGGATCGGTCCAGCATCCTGAGTTTTTCTGACGAACATTTCCCAACGCCTGAGCGGAGTCTTTAGGTCAACGTCACGCGAAAGTTACGCAAAACTCTAGCACCTCGGGTCGCAGGGAGCGGAACATTGTAACCCGCAGCCTAAGCTGTGGAAGGAGATTCGGTTGCCAAGTCCATTTGTCAACAGCTCCGCAATGAAAACTTCCAGAATTCATATTTAATTCACAATTTATTCCATTCATAGAATCACCGTACCCTCAAGTGCTCCGCAAAACGTGCGCTGTCAGCCACCTACGGTTTGGACAGAGGATTGCTGAGTTGTTTGCAGCATCTCTAATCCCATGCCCCAGGAAGTATCCGTCTCATATCAAGCAATTAAAAGTAAGGTTTACCGCCTGATTGACACCCTGGTGGTCGGGGAAAAGTCAGAACTCGAAGTGCAGGAGTCGGTCCGCCGCTGGTGGGAGCTTATCCATCCGGCCGACCGTCCCATCGCGCAGAAGTACCTCCTCCTCATTCTGGAGCGTTCCTGTCTGGCGATGGATGCCATCGAAGAGGGCTTGGCGGAAGCTACGGATCATCAAATTTCCCGTCCTTCCGACACCGCCCGTGCAATGAAGATGGTGGAACGAGTCGTAAAGCAGTCCAGCAAGCACGCGGCTCTCAGCAGCACGGTCTGACCCCGACCCCTGGCCCCGGCCTCGCCTGAGGGCAGCTCTCTCCAGTACAATTCTAAGCTTAGCCAGGAGTGTGTCATGAAACCATCGTTCCTGCAGCCTCTCTTCTCTGCTCGCTCTTACTTCTTCTCCGGAGTTTTGCTGGTTATGGCTGGATTGATTACGGCTGGATCGTTGTTCGCTGCCTCGGGAATCTACAACTTCACGCTCAATTCCATTGATGGAAAACCCGCCCCTCTCGCAGACTACAAGGGCAAAGTGATTCTTGTGGTCAATGTAGCCAGCCAGTGCGGTTATACCCCGCAATATAGCGCCCTGGAGGCGACCTACGAGAAGTACAAAGATCAAGGCTTCGTCATCCTTGGCTTCCCTGCCAACAATTTTGGGGCGCAGGAGCCTGGTACCAATGAGGAGATCAAGACCTTTTGCACCCGCAAGTATTCGGTGACTTTTCCCATCTACTCCAAGATCTCAGTCAAAGGCAGCGATCAGGCGCCACTCTACGCTTACCTTACGAAAGACACCGCACCCGGTATCCGCGGCGATATCAAGTGGAACTTCACCAAATTCCTCATTGACCGCAACGGGAACGTGGTTCAGCGCTTCGAACCAGCAGTAACTCCCGATTCGAAAGAAGTGATAGCGGCCATCGAGCAGCATTTGAAGCAGTAACTTTTAGATCGCCCGAAGCATCGACGCGCTGGCCGACCGGCGGCAACTGCCGTAACATTAATCCAGCAATGCGTTCAGCCCGGCAGACGAAAAGACTTTTCTCCAAGAGAATCCGCCACTTCTTTGTGGCTCTTCTCGCCTATTTGTCTGCCGCGACTCTCTCTCACGCGCAGACCAAACCCTCCATCCCGCTCGCCGATCGAAAGTTGATCGCCGTCACGGCCTCTGGCAGTCAGCGCTTCTCTTCGGAGCAGATCGCTGCCGCTAGCGGGCTGATGATCGGAACCGTCGCCGACGATGATGATTTCCGCAAGGCCTCCCGTCACCTTGGCGAGAGCGGAGCGTTCAACGATATCTCTTACTCGTTCTCTTACTCCTCGTCCGGAACGAAGCTGGCCTTTCAGGTCACCGACGCCGACAAGTTCGTCCCCGTCCACTTCCTCGACTTCGTCTGGTTCTCCGACAAAGACCTGCTGCAAAAAATTCACGAACGGGTCGCACTCTTCGATGGCGAACTGCCCGCTAACGGCCGCCTCCCTGAGCAGGTCTCTGATGTTCTTCAGGCCTTGCTGGTCGAAGGAGCCATCCCCGGCCACGTCGATTACGTGCGAACCGAGGGCAAGGATGGCCATCTTGGCTCAATCGACTATAGCGTTTCGAACGTCACCATACGCATCGATCAGATTACTTTCACTGGCGCCGGGCCGGACGAACTGCCTCTTCTGCAAAGCGCCGCCAACAAATTAGCCTCCCGCGAATATTCTCATCCACTTCTGACTTCATTCATCGATCAAAGCGTTCTCCCGGTCTACCACGAGCGTGGTTACCTGAAGGCCGCATGTGCCGCGCCCCTGCCTGACGTTGTTCATCCCACACATTCTCAATCGGATGATCCGCGAGATGAGCAACGCGCCATCACCCACGTTGACGTCACCATTCCCATCAGCCCCGGCCTTCAATACAAGCTGAGCGGATGGAACTGGTCTGGCAACAATGCGATCCCAACCGATACCCTCCAGCCATTTCTTCACTCCAAGACTGGCCAGCCCGCAAACACGGTTCAACTGGAAAACGACCTGCGCGCGGTGCAGCAGCTCTACGGCTCCCATGGCTATGTAACGGCGGCTATCAAAGCCAATGCCGAGTACGACGATCCTGCTCGAACCGTCACCTACCAGCTTGTGGTCACCGAGGGCGCTTTGTTTCATATGGGCGAGCTTGCGTTCCGTGGCATCGACAACAACCTCGAAGCGCGGCTGCGCGCCGCCTGGAAGATTCGTCCCGGCGAGGTCTACGATGCCTCGTACCTGAACGAATTCTTACCTCGGGCCCGAAAGTTCCTGCCTGCAACGGTTGATTGGGAGGTTTCCTCCCATATAACCGCCATCGCTAAAGACAAAACAGTCGACGTGGATCTGCAATTCATGGCGAAGGCGCCGCGTTGAGTCGAAGTTATTTAAAACAAAAGGCCGAGGCCCCACCTCATGCGCCTGGAATCAAACCGAAGGAATAAAATGAAACGTCAAGTGCGCTGCACGGAAACCATCCATCAATATCAACAGGAGATAGAGAATGACGAGTCGTTCCGCTGAAGGCATGGCCCTCCAAGATGAAATGAACTCAAATCAACCGCTCTATTTACCGGCCACTCGTTGCCGGCCGCTGACCAGTGCTCTAGTACTGCTTTTTGCGGCAACCTCCTTTCTCAACCTCCAGGCCCTGCCTGCCACTGGACACAGCTTCACAGGCGAGGTCAGTGACGCGATGTGCGGCCGCAAGCATATGGAAGGCGAATCGGCAGCCGAATGTACTCGAGCCTGCGTTGCCCATGGCTCCAAGTACGCGCTGCTAGTGGGTGACAAACTCTATACGCTCGAGACTTCCGACAAGGCGGCGCTTGCGACCCTTGACAAGCAAGCCGGGCAGAGCGTCAGTGTGACTGGATCCTTAAACGAGGCCGGTGACACCATCGAAGTCAAATCAGTGGTGGCGAAGTAGTCTCAGGAACAGGAAGCTTCGTTTGGCTAGGGTGGCGTTTGGCTCAAAACCCGTTTTGTTCGGAAAACCGGAAATTAAAGAATCGCTCGCATCGGACGGCCAATTATGTGCTAGATTGATTTCCACTTTGCCCGCAGCCCTCCCCCAAGATTGCCGGGCATCGCCAAGCGGACCGCACACCGGCGGTCCGCTCTTTTTTTCGCTCTCACATTAAATTCACACTTCCGGTGCAAACCTTTGTGTTAAATTGCATTCTCAATCACATCATTTTTCCAGCCGGAGGCAATAGCATTGGGCAAAAACATGGTTCCCAAGAGGATGTTCTTTACCAAAGGAGTGGGGAAACACCGTGAGCGTTTGACATCCTTCGAGTTGGCCCTGCGCGACGCCGGCATCGCCGCGCAAAATCTGGTCCGCGTGTCCTCCATTTTTCCTCCAAATTGCAAAATGCTCACTCGGAAGGAAGGCGTGAGTTATCTCAGCCCCGGCGAAGTCGTGTTTGCGGTTGTGGCGGAAAACTCCACTCACGAAGCCCATCGCCTGCTAGCCTCTTCAATCGGCGTAGCTATCCCTGCGGACAAGAATACCTACGGATACCTCAGCGAACACCACTCCTTCGGCCAGACCGAGGACGCAGCCGGAGAATACGCCGAAGAGCTCGCCGCCGAAATGCTGGCTACCACGCTCAACGTGGAATTCGATCCCGACCGGTCGTGGGACGAGAAAAAGCAAATCTACCGCTTATCGAACAAGATCGTCCGCACCGCCAACGTCACCCAATCCGCCGTAGGCGATAAGCGCGGACTGTGGACGACGGTGATCGCCTCGGCGGTGCTGATCTTCGACTAAGCCAGAATTGATTAAGGCAGAAAAAAGCCGGACGCATTTAGCGCCCGGCCCATGTCGTAACAGCGGCTACGCATTTACGGAATTAGTTTGAACACTATTCCGTCGTTGTCCGCTCCAGCGCCCGATGTGGTGCCGTACAAGGTTCCGGTCGAGTCGATCAACGCATCAGTCGGCAATACCCCGTTCTCATCATCGTTGAGCGGGAAACTGTATAGTATCGACTCGGTGCCGCTGGCGGAGTATTCGTATACGGTACCGAATGCATTCGATTCTCCGCCGGCTAAGGTTGTACCGTAAATGTTTCCCTTCGAATCAAGGGTAGGACCGCCGTACGGTTCGCGCCCGTCGGCAGCATAAGTACCAAAACTGTGGAGCACTTTGAATTTAGTACCACTAATTGTGATTTCGAAGAGCGTGCCGCCGCCCGTGGTGACCTGCCCACACACGCCGGCACCACCCGTAATAGTAGTGCCATAAAGCATCCCGGTGGTTGCGTCCAAGGCCAAACCGCCCATTGGTCCATATCCATCCGTGCAGTTCTTTTTTGCACAGAAACTGTAAAGAACGGTTTCCTCGCCACTCGTCGTAACCTTGAAAACTGTCCCATCCCCGTGCGCGCCGCCGCCCACCGTTGTCCCGTAGAGATTGCCGGAAGCGTCACGGACCAAAACCCCCGATGGTCCGACCCCATCCGGGCACTTGGCTGCGGGGTCTGGGCAAAATTTGTAAAGTACACTTTCCTTCCCAGCGGTTGTGTATTCGAACACCGTCCCGCAGCCGTCGTCATTACTGCTGCAGACAGTCGCAAGGTTACCCCCGCCGAGAGTGGTTCCATAAAGGTTACCCGCTGAGTCCATGACCATGGTGCCGTCTGGGCCGGTCACCAAGTTAAACATGGAATTCAATCCCGAACGGATCTGAGACCAGGCCATATCCCACGCCATAGACCCGCTGACGACCAACGCTTCGGTGACAGGGTGCGCTCTTCCTATGGACGGCAAGACCAGAAAATATGGGTTTCGTTATGCCCCATATATCACTGACAATACAGTGCTTGCGCAACAATTTGAGCCGTCCATCACCCCGCCGGCATCAAATGTATAGTTGCACTTAAGTAATCTCCCTCCCCGCCAAGTGTAACCTTCCGTTAACAGCATTTCTGTATGATGAAGCTGTGGGAAATTGTCTATTAAGACCCAAGGAGCAGTTTTGGATAGCGACACTCGTAGGAAAAAACAACAGCAGCTCATGACCGAGTTGCTGGAAAGAAAAATCAGGCTGCACGCCCAGCATATTTACGATCAGCGCGGCCAGGCCGAAGGCATGGCCTTGCAGGATTGGGTGGAGGCGGAAACAGCCGTGCTCGAAAACACCCCTCTGGCGCCGGTTTATCGCAGGACAAAATCGCAAAACGGCGAACAGGAAGAGAAAATTGCTAACGAGGCGAATGCAGAGTTCGCCCCCTCGGATTGCTGCGCCTGATTCTTATTTCTTAGCTGTAGCCGCCTTATTCTTCCCGCCCTTACTTCCCTTCTTATCCAGCCGCTCAAACACCGCCGCCACAATCAGCGGCAGCCCCACCGTAGCGTCGACAAATACTTCCCCAAACCTGCCACCCTCAGACGGCGGCACAAACTTCCCCCACGAAATCGCCTCGCTATAAGGACTGCCCGAAAGCCCTCCCCAATACACCGGCTCTGGACAAATCCTCAGCCCGTAGTGATAGCGCTTCAGCGCCACATTCTCTCCCAGTCTCCGGTGGCGCAGTTCACAGAACGGCCCAAACTGCTGCGACCAATTTCGCGGCACGCCGCCGCCAATCGTCATAATTCCCAGCTTCTTCTGCCTCAATAACGTGGCCGCAAAGTGTTCCAGATCTTCGAACGGGTCAAAGCGGATCTTGTGTCGCCCGGTTGATTCCCGCAAGCGATTATTCAGCGCCGTATCCAGCCCCATCTCCGAATCGCTGAATGCCGGCACGAAAACCGGTACGCCCATGTCGTGGGCCGACTTCAAAATTCCCCGCTGATCCTTCGCCTGCGTTGCCAGATACGCGCCAATCGCATGATTCAGCTTGTAGGAGCACATCACTTCGTTGTGATCCCATCCCTCCAGCACCGCCGACATCACTTCTTCCACATCATCCAGATTCTGTTCCGGCTCCAGTGTGTCATACACGCGGTTGTAGCCTTGCTCGTACAGCTCTTCGTCGCTCACTTCGGGATTTGCCCGGAAATGCGCCCGCCCCGTGGCCTCCACCAGCCCATGCGCCATCAGCGCGCCGGTGGAAACCACCGCATTCACAATGCCGCGATCGATCAATTCGGTCACGATCAGCCCCTGTTTGGCTACTGTCATCGCACCCGACAGCGTCATCACTACAAAACATTCTTCGTCGCGCGCCATCGCCTCCAGGACATCGGCCGCCTCGCCCAGTTGCCGCCCGGTAAACGCCGTCTTTGACATCGCGCGCACCAGATCGTCAATCGACTTCACCTTCGCCAGATCGAGCGGCTCCAGCGGAATTAGCTTGTCTTCAATCGGATTATGCAGCTTCCGATCGATGCCCTCGCCCTGATGGCTGGCGCCCGCGTGCGACTTGTCCGCCGAATGTCCGCCCTTGCTGTGATGATTGCCGTTCTTCAAGATGACGCCTCCAAAACAAAACTCATATGCTTCGCAACCTACTTTACAGGATCAAGGTTAACGCACGCCATCCGTCTAGAGGCGCAGGGATCTATTAAGATTCTGGCATAACGGAACGATACGCGTTACTGGTTGACGGCTAGTCTCCGCCTGATGAGAATGAAAACGTGATTTCTCATCCGTCTCGACTCCTCTTCTTAATCTTGCTTGCCTGTTCCGCTTCCGGCGGAGATACACCCAAGCAACCAATTTTGGGACACCGTTCCGTATCCCTGCTCACCGTTGACGGCCTCACCTTCAAGGATCTCAATCGAAATGGAAAACTCGATCCTTATGAAGACTGGCGATTGTCCCCGGAGGTGCGGAGCGCCGACCTGGTCCAAAAGATGAGCCTGGAAGAATTGGCGGGATTGATGGTCCATGGCACCCTGCCCAGCGTCGGCCCCATGGGACCAATCGGCGTCGGGGACAAATACGACCTGGATAAAATCCGGCAAATGATCGACGACGAACGCGTCAATACTTTCATCACCCGGCTCAGCGGAAAGGCGCAGGACTTCGCCAAACAAAACAACGAAGTCCAAGCCATCGCCGAGTCGTCCCGCTGGGGCATTCCGGTCACCATCTCAACCGATCCCCGCAATCACTTCGATCAAGTACTTGGAGCAGGCACACAAGACACCGCCTTTTCCATGTGGCCGGGCCCCCTCGGTTTTGCCGCCGTAGGGGATCCTGCGCTCACCCGTCGCTTCGGCGATGTGGTTCGCCAGGAGTATGAGGCCGTTGGCATTCGCGAGTCGCTCGCCCCGCAGGCCGATCTGGCTACAGAGCCACGCTGGCCTCGCATCAACGGAACTTTCGGCGAAGATCCTGAAATCGCCAAACGCATGGTGGAGGCCTACGTCGCCGGAATACAAAATGGCGCAAATGGTTTGAACTCAGGCAGCGTGACAGCGGTCGTGAAGCATTGGGCAGGCTATGGTGCAGCGAAAGATGGCTGGGATAGCCACAACTTCTACGGCCGCTATGCCGATTTTTCCGGAAACAGCTTCACGCAACACCTGATTCCCTTTACCGGCGCTCTCGCAGCACATGTCGCCAGCGTGATGCCCACGTATTCCATTCTGCAAAATCTCGCCCTCAATGGAAAACCGGTAGAACAAGTGGGCGCAGGATTCAATCACCAACTGCTCACCGATTTGCTGCGAACGAAATACGGATTCGCAGGCGTCATTCTTAGTGACTGGGCCATCACCAACGATTGCCTGGAAGCCTGCCGCAACGGCGCAAGCGCTGGCAAGCAGCCCGCAGTTTCCGATATTGGCATGCCCTGGGGAGTGGAAGATTTAACAGTGCCCCAGCGCTTTGCCAAAGCCATCAATGCCGGAGTAGATCAGATCGGCGGCACTGAACGATCCAGCGCCATCATGGAAGACGTTCATAACGGTTCCATTTCCGAAGCCCGTATCCGCGAAGCCGCCAGCAGAATTCTTCTGCAAAAATTTCAGCTTGGCCTCTTTGAACAACCCTATGTGGACGAAGCCCAGGCTGCGCTGGTCGCCGGCAGTAAACAATTCGTCACCGAGGGAGAAGCTGCGCAAGCCAGAGCGGTTGTTCTACTGGAGAATAAGCCGGTCAAATCAACCGGCAAACCGCTGCTTCCCGTCGCCCCAAACAATAAGAAGGTTTACTTGTACGGAGTAGCTATTGACGTGGCGCAGGCCGCCGGATTCACCGTGGTCCTCGACCCCGCGCAGGCCGATTTCGCCATCATTCGCGCGCCATCGCCTCATCAAAGTGAGCACCTTAACTATTTTTTTGGGTCGCGCCAGCATGAAGGCAGGCTTGCTTTTATAGAAACCGATCCAGCCTATACCCAACTGATTCGCGTGAGTGCAACAGTTCCCACCGTATTCGTAACCACGCTCGAGAGGCCGCTGATCCTCACGAATGTTCGACCTCACGCTACAGCTCTACTCGGCGATTTCGGCATCTCCGACCAAGCCCTGCTCGCGCTGGTTACCGGCAAGGCATCTCCACGAGGTCACTTACCTTTTGAACTCCCATCCTCCGCCGAAGCGGTGAAGCAACAAAAGAGCGATTTGCCCCATGATTCCAAATCCCCGCTCTACGCTTTCGGCTACGGATTGCGCTACTGACATTCGTTGTTTCGCGATCGCACGTGGATTCGTTCCCCGCCGATGCGCATCTATATGAAGTCGGTCAATTCAAGCGAACCTTATTCAGTCGGACTAGGACGGCGGGGCGGTATTCCGCGAATGCTATATTGATCGCCAAGGAGTGAACGCTTGCCCCCAGATAAATTTCGCGTCGCGCTGGTGCAGATGTCCTGCGGTCCCGAACCGGAGCAGAATCTCGCCAAGGCTCTGGAGCGCATCGCCGACGCGGCTGGACGCGGCGCGCAAGTCGTCTGCCTTCCCGAACTTTTTCAGACGCAATATTTTTGCCAGCGCGAGGATCACGCGCTCTTCGATCTCGCCGAACCGATTCCCGGCCCCGCATCCAGCAAACTTGCCGCAGCTGCCAAACAGAACCGAGTCGTGCTGATCGCATCGCTCTTCGAAAAACGTGCGCCGGGAATCTACCACAACACTGCCGCTATTTTCGATTCCGATGGCTCTCTAAGCGGCCTCTACCGCAAGATGCACATCCCCGACGATCCGCTCTATTACGAAAAATTTTATTTCACTCCCGGCGACCTCGGATTCCGTGCCCTCGACACTAGTGCTGGTCGCCTGGGCACGCTCGTCTGCTGGGATCAGTGGTTTCCCGAAGGTGCTCGCCTCACCGCGCTCCAAGGCGCAACGGTCCTGTTCTATCCCACCGCAATCGGCTGGCATCCATCGGAGAAGACCGAATTCGGCGTCACCCAGCATGACGCCTGGCGCACGATTCAGCGCGCGCATGCGATTGCCAACGGCGTCTATGTCGCGGTCGTGAATCGTGTAGGCTTTGAAACCGGCAACGTCCGCGGAAAATCCACTCCCGGCCACGGGCTCGAATTCTGGGGCGGATCCTTTATCTGCGATCCCTTCGGAAAAGTAATTGCCGAGGGCTCGCACGATCGCGAAGAAATCCTGATCGGCGATGTGGACTTGAAGGCCCTCGAAGACATCCGCCGCAACTGGCCTTTCCTTCGTGACCGCCGCATCGACGCCTATGCACCGATCTCTAACCGCTTGTTGGATGGATCGACAAAATAGAGTCGATGAGTGGGGGCTGGCCCCAGACGACGCATTCCTTCCGTCCCAATGTGCGCTGGATGCCCTACCCGTGGCAGTTTCACGGGTGGGCCGCGATGCCGATGGGATCAAGAGATTTCTCGTTCGCCTTAGACGTCATAGCGGAAGCCGCTAACAACCGACTTCGCGGACCCCAGAACTAAACGCGACGATTTTCGCCGCGACCGATGACGCTCTCAGCGCCGCTCTGCCGGCAATACTGCATAGATGTTCGATTCCGTAACCGATTCGCCCGTAGTAATCGCAGCGGTCGAAGCGTTGAAACCGAAGATTGAGACCGTGCTGCCATCCCACGAGTACACGACCGAGCCATCGGGACTAAACTCCAGGACATTCGCGGTTGGAGTCGAGAATGTTGTGCCCGTCGAAATGATCTGCTTCGAACTCAGGTCCACTGCGGCTACTTCGGTGGTGTTGTTCTGCGCATCGCTGTAGAACACGTACTTTGCCGAAGGATGGGCTACGCCAGTATCCGACCCGCACGCCGCCAGCATGGTCGAGCTGCAGGTTATTCGCGGCTTGGCATTCTGGTTGGTGGTGACGGGATAGATCTGCAATTCGTTGTACGCCTGATCGGGGACTGGATACTCGAAGGCAAACACCAGACCCTTCACCACTTGGACCGAATCCGGAAGTGGAAACGTATCCACGCTATACGCGAAGATCTGCTCCGGCGCTCCCAGCGCCCCGGTCTGGGGATCTACCGTTCGCTCATGGTAAAAACCATTACTGCCCTCGCGGGTTCCACAAAACTCATAGTCATAAATCTGGGTGCCGTTGGCGTTCATCCCAAGAATGGACAAACTGCAGTCGTTCAATCCCGCCTGAGCCGGCAAAACATACGTCGCAGCATTCACCGGTTGAGTCAACTCTCCATTCACCGCATTCACCTCATACCGATTGATCGACCACCGCTGGGTCTGGTCTCTGGTGCTGTACGCCCCCATGTGCACAGTAAATAAGAAATTACCGGTGGGATCGACCAACATCGAGGAACCCCAAGTGGAGGGATTGGCGAGAGTGGAACCCGGGTCATTGGTCGCTGCGACCGACTGCAGCGGCATTCCGGGCACGCCGTATCCGGTCGTGTCATAGACATAAATCCGATTATCGGTTGCGGGATAGGGATCGGAAGCCATCATATAAAGAAAGCTGCCATCAGACGATGCGGCCAGTCCGTTCAATTGCGCCTTCGGCAATGGAATCGTACCCATGAGGCTCGGCTGAAATGTCTGCGGATCAATGTTATAGGTATACAGATTGCTCGCGTCCGCGACGTAGAGCACTTGCTCCCGCGTGCTGGGTGCCGGTTTAAAGTTTGTGGTGGAGTCTTGCGTGTAGGCAAAACAGGAGAGGGTGAACAACAACACGACTGCATGCCGCATACTGCCTCCCACCGTGCGCCAATCAGATGGCAGGCCAGGTAAAAAGGTTGTGGAAGAATGTGGTACCGGCCGGGTCAACGCATTCTTTCGCCCGAGCGACCGCGGCCTACATGCTCCACCCGTGACCCATCCACTTTCTTCTCCCATGCACTAAACTACCTCGATGTCCCGATCCATTTCTTTAGGCAACGCTTTAATCCACTCCGGCGAGGCCGTTCCCAAGCGCATGCCCGCCGAGTGGGAGCCCCATGCCGCCACCTGGCTCGCCTGGCCGCACTACCACGGCGATTGGCCGGGGAAGTTCGAGCCGATTCCGTGGGTCTATACCGAGATCGCCCGCAATCTTTCGCGGCACGAGCGCGTGGAGTTGATCGTTAACGACGCCGCTGCCGAAAGGCGAGTGCGTAAGCTGCTAACGCGGGCAGACGTAGCCCTGGGTAACGTTCGCTTTCATCGCTGGCCCACCAACCGCGTCTGGCTACGCGACTCAGGGTGCATTTTCGTCGTGGGACAGACGCCGGGCTCCGCCTGGCCGCACAGCCGGGAGCCTGCCCTGAGCCTGCCGAAGGGGCGGCTGTCCCCACAGGAGGATCGGGAAGGGCATGACTTCAGTCGTGCCGATCAGGATGCGAAAAAGATTCGAGCTTTAGCCCCTGCGGGAAGCCTCCTCGCCAACAAATTTCGTTTCAACGCCTGGGCCAAATATTCCAACTGGCGCCAAGACGACAAAATCGGCAGTTTGATGGCCAGCCTCGCCGGCGTTCAGGAAGTCCGTCCGCTGGCCCACAATATTCGCGTCGTCCTTGAGGGCGGCTCCATCGACGTCAACGGCCGCGGCACCATCCTCACCACCGAAGAATGCCTGCTCAGCAAAGTGCAGCAGCGCAATCCCGGCATGTCCCGCAAAAACTACGAAAAAATCTTCGCCGACTACCTCGGCGCCGCGCACACCATCTGGCTCGGCCGCGGCATCGCTGGTGACGACACGCACGGCCACGTCGACGACCTCGCGCGCTTCGTCGCCCCGGATACGGTCGTAACTGTGGTGGAAAACAATTCGCGCGATATCAACCACAAGCCTCTGCGCGAAAATCTCCGCCGCCTTCGCGCCACTCGCGATCAGGACGGTAAACCTCTAAATGTCGTCGAACTTCCCATGCCTCGCCCTGTCATCTTCGAGCAGAGACGACTCCCCGCCAGCTATGCCAATTTCTATATCGCGAACGGCGTCGTTCTCGCCCCCGTCTTCAACGACCCTAACGACCGTATCGCACTGAACACGCTGGCAGAGCTATTCCCCACGCGTGAAATCGTTCCTATCTACTCGGGCGACCTTGTCTGGGGACTCGGGACCATGCACTGCCTGACACAACAACAGCCAGCTATGTAGTTGTGGAATCGGAGCTCTGCATTGGCAATCGTCTGCGTCAACACCATCGTGTGATTCACGCCGACACGGTTTTTGCTCCAAAAGGATCTCAGCACTGAATATCCATTCAGGCCTCGTCAACCCTTACGACCAAAGTCGAATCCTACTTTAGCTAAGGAGACCTACATGAATAAATGGAACGTGCTTGTACTGACTATTACATTGGGGCTCGGCTTCCTCTTGTCCGCGCCCAAATCACAGGCGCAAGTCGAGGTCAACATCGGACCGGCGCCCGTTTGTCCCTATGGCTATTATGACTATGCCCCATACGAGTGCGCGCCCTACGGATACTACGGTCCGGAATGGTTCACCGGCGGAGTCTTCATCGGTGTCGGTCCCTGGTTCCACGGTCCTGCCGGCTTTCACGGACATGTGAATAACCGTTTCGACGTGCAGCACGGCTATCACGGCCCACGGCCGGCGCGGGGTGAAAGAGCTGTTCATCCCGTCGATCACGTTGCTCACTTCAAAGCCAATGAAGTGCGCGATGGACACGGTCACGGCGAGCCCGCGGGCCGCCACTAAATCCTAGTGATTGAATCTGCTGCCAAAGTAAGCCTTGAGAGCGAGCCAAACATGGCTCGCTTTTTCGTTCTCGACTTATCGATATTTCCTGAGATTTATCACGGAGCTCCGCACCTGGAATCCTTCAAATCCTGTCTGTCCCGCCTAGTCGCTCCAAACTTGCCTACGGAGGACACGCGCCACAGCACACATGAAAAAGCAGGCCCTCGCTTGGGCCTGCAATTGGGGGAGTTACAAATTTAATTTCCTTACAGCCCAGGACCACTAGGGGAACTGCCGCCAGAATTCGATCCTCCGGAGCCAGAACCCGACGTACCGGGGTTTGAGCCCGGATTCGATGTATCGGGATTCGATCCCGGATTCGAAGTCCCAGGATTTGTAGTCCGAGGATTTGTAGTCCCTGGCGTGCCGTTCGGAGTTGTGCCCTGATTCGGATTATCCGGATTGTTCGGGTTGGTCGCTCCGGGATTCGAATTAGGATTCGAGTTGGGATTCGAGTTTCCCGAACCTGTTGAACCGGTCGGCGGCGCCGTTGTGCTTCCAGTCGGCGGCTGTCCCGTGTTGCCGGTAGGGGGCGTTCCCGTGTTGCCGGTAGGGGGCTGGCCCGGGGTTCCAGTCTGTGGCGATGATGGAGTAGCTTGACTCGGCGCGGATCCCGCATGACCAGCCCCAGCTGACCCTGCTCCGCCCGCTCCACCCCCAGCCTGCGCCACAACCCATGTTCCGCAGAACAGGAGCACGGCTAACAATATAAGTTTTCTTCCAGACATTCTTAGGCCTCCAGCATTGATTTTTATGACGATCCCTTTTCCGGCCTGCCCTCTTGCGCGCTGGTTGAAGGAATCCATTCAATCTGAGTGTCACGCTTGAGAGCGCTTACGAATATCCGGCTGATTGGGTAGCTAAGCAGCGATAGTCTTGTAGCGAAAGGGATGGAGGACCGGAAGAAATGCTTCGAAGAAAAACAGCAGAAGTAAAAAACCACCCTGGGCGGAAAAATTACTTTCTATATTGCGTCGGTTGCGGGCCTTTTTCCAGAGTCTCGCGATCCCAGATCCAGCCTTCACGCGTATAGCTGGCAAGTTCGAAATCCTGTGTGAGCTCAAGCGCATCCACCGGGCACGCATCTTCACACAATCCGCAGAACATGCAACGGCTCAGATCATAGGTAAAGTTGGTCAGTTCTTTGCGGCGAGTGTGCTCGTTGCGCGCGCTCGAAACTACAATCAAATTCTCCGGACACGCCACCGCGCAAAGATCACACGCAATGCACATCGTCTCATTCGTATCGGGATTCACATTCAGCCGCGGTGCGCCGCGGTAACGCTCCGCCACCTGCGGCCGCTCCATGGGATATTGCTCGGTGTAGATTTCCTTCGGATCCTGGTAGCGAAACGTGACCTTCAATCCCTGTAGAAGGTCGACGAGAAAAACTTTGCGTAGCAGGTTCGGCATCCCCATAACGCGGTAAGCATACCACCGAGCGCAACCAGTTACTACTAAATCGAATCCGTTGGCCGTTTCTTCTCCCGGAACTTCGCACGGAACTTCCCCAGCCCGGATTGCGTAGTTTAATCAGAGGTCGTTATGCGAGCCCGCCTCGCCAAATTATCGTCGAAAACTCGAATATTACTAGCGCTCCCGTTACTCGTGCTGGCCTATCCGGTGGTAATGATATTGCTGCCTGACTTGCTGCGAGCGCTCGTCCCCGATGCCGTCCGTACCGTCCTAAGTCTGATCTAGTGCGTTCGAAACCGGGGAATCGCCAGCCGCTATACTTGAGCCGAGCCAGAAGCGCCACGCACACCGGCAAATCTCTGTGACGACAAATAACCAGACCACCAACGACGAACTTTGGATGGAGGAAGCCCTGCGCTCGGCCCAGCGAGCGCTGGAAGCAGGCGAAGTGCCCGTCGGAGCTGTGGTGGTGCATGAAAACCGAATCGTGGGCCGGGGATGGAATCGCAACATCCTCGATAAAGATCCCACCGCCCACGCCGAAATCGTCGCCCTGCGCGAGGCTGCTATCACCCTGAGTAACCATCGCCTTCCTGCCTGCGACCTGTTTGTTACAATTGAACCGTGCGCCATGTGTGCGGGTGCGATATTGCATGCGCGCATCGGCCGCCTGATTTATGGCGCCGACGATCCAAAAGCGGGAGCGGTTCGTTCCGTAATGCAAGTGCTGGACCATCCGCAAGTAAACCATCGGGTAGAAGTAGCCTGCGGCGTGTTGGCCGGTCGTTGCGCAGAAGTTTTGCAGGACTTTTTTCGAAGCCGTCGCTAAGCGTTCGGGGTTATCTCGTCATTCCGAGCGAAGCGAGGAACCTTGGTTTCGCTTGTATGCCCTGACGGCCGGTAGTTTTCCAACGCGGAGAGGTGCGTGAGTGGTTGAAACGATCCGCCTCGAAAGCGGACATACCTTAACGGGTATCGTGGGTTCAAATCCCACCCTCTCCGCCACATTTATATGTTTATATGCATTGAAAGCCGCGCGGCGTAAGCAGGAAACCGCGGGTCTGGCCATTCACAGTTCCCGATCCTACGATCTGTCCCCAAGAGTTGATGCCACTCACCGAGTTGAGAACCCAACCTGAACCGCCGGGGATCAAAGTATTAAGATCCTGCATTCCGCTACACGGGGACCAGATCAACGTATTCCCAGAGTTTCCGATAACCTGCCCGAGAAGACTTATGTTCGTCGCCGCACTGAGTTCGTCGCCCGGGAGCGTACCTAAATCGCTTATGACTCCGCTCCGGGTCCACAGGACCGCATGCATGGGGCAACCGACCAAGTCCTGCTGACAGGTGCTAATGAGCGACGCAGTGGTCGACCAACCCGCTGCCTGTCCCTGCTGGTTAATGGCATTGGCTGAGCTGCTGTAATCCAGACTCGTCCCATCGTCTAGTGTTCCAAGGTCTGTCGCCACGCCACTCTTCCAGGAAGTCGCCTGCCCGAGGAGAATGCCGGTCTGGCCCACGATCTGGCCGGCATTCGCGACTCCGTTAGCCATTGTCGGAGGAAAACTACTTCCGAACAATGGAGCGGCGCTTTTCCAGCCGTCGGCGCTCGTCCAAAGGAAAGCCCACTGATAATTATCTTCGTAAGGAGCGGTGTATCCGATAACCTGGCCGACTTCGTTGATACCGGTAGCATAGAAGGGAAAATCGCACCAGTACGGCGCGTTTGTCTCATAAGGAGGGACGCCAATAGTCCCCAATCCTTTCAGTCCTTTCCCCGGTATCCAAACAAAGGGCTGAGTAAGATCGGTACACTCCAGATTCGGATAGAGAGTCGGGTCCGGCGAAATCACCGTTCCAGCGCCATCCGCCGTCCCGGTGACCACTCCGAGATCATTAATACTTGCCGCGTAACTAGCGGTCCCCCCGGACAACTTACCCAAGCCTTTCAGGCCCGTAAATTGCGCCCAAATAAAGGCCTCTCCATTGCGGTTACCGACAACCTGTCCCCAACTATTAATGGCTGTCGGAGAAAAATTGCCCAGATTAGTGATGGTGTAAACTTGCGCGCTGACGACCGGAACACACGCTAGGGATAGCAGAGCGAGAAGAGTTCTGCACTTCACGGGTCCTCCACGAATGATCAGGTTGGAAGTGGTCTGCCTCAGACAGATGCACCGGGGGAACTGCTCAGCTGGCAATGATGCGACCAAATCACGCGCATCACGACGGCATAGTAGTGCTGGTTGAGAAACGATGTCAACTGATTTCGCTACAATGAAGTTCTCTAGCTACTGTGCAACCGGGTCAACCAGGAGTTCAGCCGCCATTTTGCCCACAGAAGTCGCCCGGATTCATTCACTTCTTCCAGAATCTCCCCACTCCCAGCCGTACCTGCACCGTGTTCAATCCGGGATTGTAGCCTCCGAGCCCCGCATTCGATATGTGCAAATATCGCACGGCCACGCTCCAGTTATATTTTTCACCGAGAATGTGCACGCCCAATGCCGCGCTCGGAGAGAAATTCACCGTGTTCGTGTACATCGGAATATTTTTATTACTGAAAAGCGCTCCGCCGCTCAATTCGAAGTATGGCGAAAAACGACCATGTCGTTCAAAATTCCACTTCAATACCAGCGGATTAAATCCCCCGGCATACGCTGTCTGCATCGGCTGATAAATCAGGTACACCGGAACGATATCCACCGCATATTCAAACCGCCCGCGTAAAATCCAGGGCCAGTGCGGACCCGTAATCACCCACCCGTATCGCGCCCCCGCATCGAACGCCTCCGTGCCGGAAGTCCCGCCCGGCACCGAGTGCCCGCCCCCCGCCCAAACCTGCACTTCATTACCGCCTTCTTCCGGCCCCGAACTCGCCTCGGTCTGTGCCGCTCCTCTCGCCACAAAAGTGGAACAAAGAATGAGAGTCGTCAGCAACGATTCCCGCAATACTCCGCCCCAAGATTTGATTTGCATGGTCTAGAGGTTGCCCGACCCCGGCCAATTTTGCAAGCCGCACGGGCTTGGAGGCCATCTACGTCATTGCCTACTTCAAAATGCCGAACACAGCGGACACGAAGAGGCACACAGAAAGCCCGGTGCCCCAGGAATCAGTTGCCGATGCAAATAAAAAAGCGCGGCTTTTAACGCCACGCAGAAAAACAATCAACGCCTGAAACTTTTTGCCGGCTATGCTACCCGGTTCCGTCTCCCGCCTTTTTCCCACCAAACCTGCGGATCTTCCGGCCGGTTCAGCATCTGCGATAGCTCTTTCTTGATCTCCGCCAGTCGATTGGCCCGCATCTCCACCGCCGACTGATCGATCTGGTGGTCGGAGCCCTTGCCGGTATAGCGGGCGTTCATGTTCCGTAAATCCGTAATTTCCTGGCGCAAGCTCGTGAGGTGTTCCAATATGTATGGCATAGACTCAATCTTACCTCAGAATTCTCAACCCGCAGCATCTTTAATCATCTAAGAATCGCTTATCTCCTGAAGCCCGCGCCCTTTGTGCGCTGCAGGATCTCCTGAATCACTGCCTTCGTCTTGGTAAAATCGCCCACAGACCTGTTTATGACCTCGGTTCGCATCGACAAATACCTGTGGGCTGCCAGATTCTTCAAAACTCGTTCGCTCGCCGCCCGCGCCTGTGAGTTAGGCCGAATTCAGTCCAATAACCAACCTGCCAAACCCTCCCGCGAAGTTCGCATCGGGGACACGCTCCGGGTCACCAACGATGGCGGCGATTTCGAAATCGAAGTCCTGCTCCTCAGCGACCTGCGGGGCTCGGCATCCGTTGCTCAAACTCTCTACCGTGAAACCGATGCCAGCCGCACTCTGCGCGAGAAGGTCGCCGCCGAACGCAAAGCCGCCCGCGATTTCGAAGTGCTTCCCGCCGGTCGCCCCTCCAAACGCGACCGCCGCCACATCATCCAATTCCGCGGCCGCACGTGAAAGGACGAATTGACATCGCCTTGCAGCTATTGAGCACTCCCTGCCCCTCCGACCCATCCTAATCATTTCTCGCGCATCAGATAGCCCGTAGAATCTTCTTAACTATCACGAAGGTGCCAACGATGAATAATGGACTACGGAGTGGCGTGGGTATTCGATTATTTCTATTAGCGACTTTTCTAATCCTCTCTGTGTCAGCCTTCGCCGAACCTATTACCCTCCGCCAAGCCGTTGAACTCGCTCTGAAGCACGCCGATGGCATCGCCATCTCAGCCGCCGACGAACAGCACGCGTCCGCCAGCCTCCGCGAACTCAACAACAGCTACATCCCTCAACTGAACGCTGGCTCCGGACTTGGCAAATCCGACGGCTTTCCTCTCAGTCTCGAAGGCTCGGCGCCTGCTCTTTTCACCGTGAACGCGCAATCGCCGCTGATCAATCTGGGGCTCAGGCAGTTCATTAAAGCCGCGCGCGCGGAAGTAAAAGTCAACGCCTTCTACAGCAAAGATCAGCGCAACCAAGTCATTCAGGATGTTGTCTTGAGTTATACCGAACTGGCGAAGTGGCAGCAGCGTTTAGCCCAGCTTCAGCAAGCGCTAGCTACCGAACAGAAAACAGAATCGGCGGTCGGGGAACGAGTTAAGGAAGGCGTGGATAGCGCCGTCGAGGAATCAAAGGCTCGGTTATCAGTTGCCCGGGTGCGCTTGCGCATGGCCGAAGCCAGCGGCTCCGCCGACGTTCTCCGCGAGCATCTCTCCGCGCTGACCGGACTCCCCGCCGCATCCATCGACGTGAATGCTGATTCGGTTCCGATGATGCCGCTTCCCGATCCAGACGATAATTCCCCTGCGAAATCCGGCCAGGAAAGCCCCTCTGTCCAAGCCGCTGTAGAACACGCTCGTGCTCAGTACTTGCGGGTTGAGGGAGAACGCCGGGCTCTGTGGCCAAGCATCGATTTCGCCGCTCAATACGCCAATCTTGCCACCTACAATAATTATCAGAAGTACTATCAACCCCACAGCTTTCAACCCAACAACGCGACCGTCGGCATTGACATCCATCTTCCCTTCTTAAACATTGCCCAGCACGCTCGCGTACGGGAAGCCGAAGCCGACGCGCGCAAGGCCGAGAAACAAGCTGACGTATCCCGCAATCAGGTCTCCGAGGAAACTCTGCGACTCCAGCGCTCAGTCACTCACACCTCAGCCGCCCGTGACGTAGCCCAACTCGAATTCGAAATCGCCCAGCAAAACGTCGCCGCTATCGATACCCGCATGAACTCCGGAGGCGCGAATCTCCACGATCTCGATCTCGCCCGCACCCAGGCCAACGAAAAATTGATCGCCCTGCAAGACGTCACCTTCGATCTGGAACGCACCCAGGTCGAGTACCTCCGCGCCACCGGGAAACTGGAATCCTGGGCGCTGGGGTCTAATTGACCGTGTCTAAGTGATCAGAACAAGCGATGCCCGTAAGTCGTGAAGACAGCATGACAACCCAGAATCGTCTGACTCCTTTGCTCCCAGCCTGCATCCAACCTATGGCTTAATGCAGTCTTACGCCAGTCGCTGTACGAACCTGCGTAAGTACTGGTTTGCAATAGGCCTAACGCCCATAGATGGTAAAATAAGCTCAACCAAATATGCCCTTAAAAACGCTATTTCTAAACCCTCCCTCCTTCGAAAACTTTGACGGTGGCGCCGGTTCCCGTTGGCCCGCCACTCGCGAAATCGAGTCGTTTTGGTATCCAGTGTGGCTGGCCTATCCGGCCGGGATGCTGGAAGGCTCGCGGCTGCTGGACGCGCCGGCTCATTATGTTTCCGCGGAGCAGACCATCGAGATCGCCAAGGGCTACGAGTTTCTGGTGTTGTTTACCAGCACGCCGGGATTTCCCGGAGACATAGGATTGGCGCAGGCGATCAAGACAGCCAATCCCAAGATGAAGATTGCTTTTGTGGGACCGCATGTCAGCGTGCTGCCGGAAAAGTCGCTGCGCGAATGTCCGGCGATCGATTTTATAGTCCGCAAGGAATTTGATTATGCGGTCACCGATTACGCCAAGGGCAAAGCTCTCGAAGAAATCCCCGGCGTTTCATTTTTGAAGGACGGGAAGATCGTACACAATCCGGATGCACCGCAGATTCAGGATCTCGATTCCCTTCCCCACGTAACTGACATCTACAAGCGCGACCTCGACGTTACCCGATACAACGTTCCCTTTTTGTTGCATCCCTATGTTTCGCTTTACACCACGCGCGGCTGTCCGGCGCAGTGCACATTCTGCTTGTGGCCGCAGACATTGAGCGGCCATCCGTGGCGCAAGCGCTCGACCGATGACGTGGCCGCTGAGATGGCTAAGGTGAAAGCTTATTGGCCGGAAGTGAAGGAATTCTTCTTCGATGACGACACCTTCAACATTCAGAAAGCTCGCACCGTTGAACTCTGCGCCAAGTTGAAGCCTCTCGGCCTTACCTGGTCGTGCACTTCGCGCGTAACCACTGATTTCGAGACGTTAAAGGCGATGAAGGAAGCGGGCTGCCGTCTGCTTATCGTGGGGTACGAATCGGGCGATCAGCAGATTCTGAAGAACATTAAGAAGGGGGCAACCGTTGAGCGCGCGCGCCAGTTCACCAAGGACTGCCACAAGCTCGGGTTGGTGATCCACGGCGACTTCATCCTGGGCCTGCCGGGTGAGACCCGCGAGACCATCAACACCACGATTGCCTTCGCCAAAGAATTGGATGTGGAAACCATTCAAGTGTCCGTGGCCCATGCTTATCCCGGAACCGAGCTGTACGATTACGCGGTGAAGAATGGTTTTATCGTCGGCGACAATAAGATGGTAGATGAGGGCGGTCACCAATTGGCGCACATTCAATATCCTGGTCTGCCCGCGGACGAAATTATGTCCGCCGTCCACCGCTTCTACGACGAATATTATTTCCGTCCCAAGGCAATATTCCGCATTCTGAAAAAGGCTGCCTTTGACAGCAACGACCGCAAGCGGCTTTACAAGGAAGCCAAAACCTTCCTGAAGCTGCGTTCGGCGCGCAACAAGATGGTGAAAAAGAACGCAAAAGACGCCGCTGCGAACCTGCTCAGGCCGGATGGACTTTCACCTCAAGGACAAAGCGGCGCGGATTAGTCCGCGCTGCATTTCCATTCTGCGTTCTTTTGCGGCGCCATCAAGTATGGTGATCCGAGCGGCTCATGACTTTCTGTGAGCTTTCGATTTCCCGTGAACCTTCGCAAAAATCTTGTGCTCGTCGGTGTAGCGATCTTCGCGGCATCTGGAGATACCATGCTCTCGCATGGCATGAAGCAGGTCGGCGGTATCTCGATCCATCATCTCCAAAGCATAATCTTGGCCCTCCTCAATCCCTGGGTCGCGATTGGAATTATTCTCTTAACGGGTTTTCTTGTCGCTTATACTACGGCGCTCTCCTGGGCCGATCTTACCTACGTGCTGCCCGCTAGTTCTTTGGGATATGTATTGGTGGCATTGGTTGCGAGATTCTTCCTGCATGAGAACGTGAGCCCGTTGCGCTGGCTGGGGATCGCGCTCATCACCGGAGGCGTGGGATTTGTTGCTGGTGGGCCCGCGCTTACCCAGCAGCCCGATCCCACAGAAGAAAGCAGCTCCGGAGTTCAGCCGTGAAAACTCTTTACACCTGGAGCGCAATTCTGGCGGTGGTCATCGCCTCGGTCGTCGGCGACGTGCTTCTGGCGCACGCCATGAAGCGGGTTGGTGATGTTGCGGATCTCTGGAAAAATAAAGGACTGCTGGCGGTGATTCGCCGGACGGTGGGCAATCCTTATTTTTCGTTGGGAGTGGCCGCCATGGCCCTCTCTTTTTTTTGCCTGTTGTTTGGGCTTTCCTGGGGCGACGTGAGCCTGGTCGCCCCTGCCGCCGCTTCACTTACTTTCATTGGGAATGCCTTCGCGGCACGAATTTTCCTGCATGAGCGAGTGGATCGCCGGCGGTGGATCGCGGCGAGCCTGGTCGCCGCGGGAGTCGCTCTGCTAGCGGGATAGGTGTCCACCTCCACTCGCCAAAGTGTCTGCAGCTCGTGGTCCTGTATTTTCCTGTATTTTTCACCTCGCCGCTACCTAGGTACTGTGCGGTATTGAATCGCTCATTCCTGGGCTGCTACGGTCAAGACACATTGGGATAGCAGGGTCTGTAAAAGAAACAAGTATAAAAATCTGCCCGGAGGCGCTTATGCGAATTTCATGGAAGAGCACCCTGAGTTTGTTCGTGATGGAAGCAGCGCTGGCAGGCATGCTGGTGCCGCGGGCCTTGGCGGCCCAGGACAATTCGCAGTCGCAACCGATTTATCCAACTACGGCCTACCCGAGCCCGGCGCCGAATACCGGACAGGATAATGCTCCGTCGACGATGAATCAAAACACCGGGCAGAACCAGCCAGGCTCGACTCAGATTCCCCGCGATCAGGAGATGCCGGTGTTTCGCGTGCAGGTCAGCGCGCGCACCACGGAAGCGGTGAATTATCGTGACCGCGGCGGCTCGACAACCGTAGGATTTCATGGCACGGATCTGATGCCCGATATTAGCGGCGAAGCCAAAGTCGAAGGCAAAGGCGGCCGCCTCGCAATTGATCTGGAGTTGAAGCACCTGTCACCGGCAAACCGGTTTGGTGGCCAATATCTGACTTATGTTCTCTGGGCGATAACTCCAGATGGGCGGGCGGTGAATCTGGGAGAGATTTTGCCGGGGGACAACGGTAAGGACAAGATCGCCGTGACCACGGACTTGCAGGCGTTTGGGATGATCATTACCGCCGAGCCTTATTATGCGGTGACGTATCCCAGCAACAAGGTGGTAGCGGAGAATGAGATTCGCAAAGGAACCAAGGGGTTTAAAGAGCCCATCGACGCGAAGTTTGATGTTCTCGAGGGCGGCCAGTACACAATCGATGTGCCTGCGGATCAGTTGCCCTCGAGCGTGGCCAGCATCAAGGTTCCGCAGGAGTTGCTGGAAGCGCGCAATGCGGTGGTAATTGCGAAGGCAGCAGGAGCGCAGCAGTATGCGCCGGATAGCCTCACTAAGGCGGAAGACATGCTGCAGCGTGCCGAGGATTATTACCAGCGGAAGCAGGGGCGCACGCCCATCGGGACGGCCGCGCGCGGGGCCACGCAGATGGCGGAAGACGCGCGAGTGCTGACTCTGCGACGCAAGGAACAAGCAAAGATCGACGCCGACCGCCGCGCCCACGAGCAAGCGCAGGCACAAGCCGAGGCCAATGCGGCGGCAGCGCAACAGCAAGCGGCGCAGGCCCAGCAGCAGGCGGCAGAGGATGCGCAGCGTCGAGCCGAGGCGGAACAGGCGCAGGCGGTGGCGCAGCAGCAGCAGGCCGCCGCTTTAGCGGCGCAGCAGCAGGCTCAGGCAGCTGAGGCATCCGCGCAGCAGCAAGCGCAATTGGCGCAGCAGCAGCGGCAGGAAGCGATTCAGCAAAAAGAAGCGATGCGGGCGCGCCTGCTGGCACAGTTAAATCAGGTGTTGCAAACACGAGATACGGCAAAGGGATTGATCGTCAGCATGCCCGACGTACTATTTGCCTTCAATAAATACGACCTGAAACCGGAAGCGCGGGAGCGGCTGGCGAAAATCTCCGGCATTGTTCTTGCCTATCCAGATTTGAAGTTGCAGATCGTAGGCTATACCGATAGCGTGGGCAGCGATGAGTACAACCAAACGCTTTCCGATAAGAGGGCCGAGGCCGTCCGGGACTTCCTGGTGACCAACGGAGTCTCCATCAACAATGTGACCGCGCAGGGGATGGGAAAGGCCGATCCCGTGGCCGATAACAGTACCGCGCAGGGTCGGCAGTTGAATCGGCGGGTGGAGATGATTGTGTCCGGCGATGTGATTGGGAATGGGTCGGGAGCGGGGACCGATCAGGGGCAAGGGCAACCGGCGAACCCGTCACAGCAATAATCCAGCAAACTCTGATCAGCGATGAGGGATCAGGGATGAGGCGCGCTGCGATCCAGTCCAGTGCGACTCTAGCGGAGAAACCACTCGGTGCGGGGTGGTTTCTTTTGGTTCGTTTGCAGCTTCAGAGCGCACAGTTTTTCGACGTAGCATTGTTCGTGAACCGCTTGACCGTCTTCGTCGGTATTACTGGATCTGAGATCCACGGGACGATGGCAGATTCGGCAGCCGGGAAAATACGGCAGGGTGACGAAGGGAACATTAGCGTTCGCCATGGAGGACCAACGATCTATCGTGGCGCGTCTGCGTTACGACTGTGAAGATTTCAGGAGATTACCACGATTATAACTGAAGAAATTAGCCCTTGTCTGTGCAGTATGCAACAGAAACAGGGAATTTCTGGATCTTTGTTTAAGGCGTGGTGGAGAGTGGTCCTCCCCGCTCTCCACTACGCGTTCACGTCAGGATTGACCGTGTAATTTGGAAGCCGGGGCCTTCCCAAGGGTGGCGTTCCAAATCCTCTCGGAACCGACGAGCATCTACTTTAAAATGACCCCTAAAACCGGGCAAGAGACAAGATGGGACATTGTGGGACATTGCGGGACACATGACGGGCAACGGTTCGGGAGGGTTTGTCACGGGTAATTGACAATCGTCAACCGGCAATTTTTGGTGGTCGATTGGGACTGCATGAGCAAGAAAAGCGGTTCCCCCCACTCACTTGAATAGGATCACAGCTTTGTTACAATCGCGATGACGGCAGATGATAGATGATATGAGCTCCCAAGGAAAATTCGCCGACGTTCCTACGGCCATTGAGGAGATCCGCGCTGGCCGCATGATTGTGGTGGTGGATGATGAAGATCGCGAAAATGAAGGGGACTTAACCCTTGCGGCTGAAAAGGTTACGCCGGAAGCCATCAACTTTATGGCGAAGCATGGCCGTGGTTTGGTTTGCCTGGCGATGACGGAAGAACGCCTGGATCATCTACGGCTGGGTCCAATGAGCGCTGAGAACACTTCGCAGTATGGAACGGCATTTTCTGAGTCCATCGACGCGCGGGTGGGCGTGACCACGGGAATATCGGCGTATGACCGGGCGCGGACTATTCAGGTCGCGATCGATCCGGCGACGGCGGCCTCGGACCTGGCGCGGCCAGGGCATGTCTTTCCTTTGCGGGCGCGAAAAGGCGGGGTGCTGGTGCGGGCGGGACAGACCGAGGCGAGCGTCGACTTGGCGCGACTGGCGGGGATGGTTCCGGCGGGGATTATCTGCGAGATCATGAAGGACGACGGAACCATGGCACGGGTTCCTGATTTGATTAAGTTCTGCGAAGAACACGGGATGAAGATGCTGACGGTCGCGGAGTTGATCCGCTACCGGATGGCGCATGAACGCTATGTGCATCGGGTAGGCGAAGCGCTGGTGGAGACCAGGTTTGGAGAATTCCGGCTGATCGCCTATGAGAGCGAAATAGATGGCGGAGAGTCGCATGTCGCGCTGGTGCGCGGGGACGTCGAGACGAGTCAGGAACCGGTGCTGGTGCGGATGCATGCGCACTGCCTGATGGGCGATGTGTTTGGCGCCACAGGATGCGAATGCCACGCGACGCTCGAGGGGTCGTTGCGGAGGATTGAGCAGGAAGGGCGCGGCGCTTTGATTTATCTCCACCAGTCTTCGCAGGGATTTTCGACGGAAAAAGTCGGAGAACGGACAGCGCTGAGCTTTCATCGAGGGAAAAAATTGCCTTCGCTGCTCGAAAATGAACGGCAGACGCAGCGGGAGATTGGAATTGGAGCACAGATTCTTTCAGATTTAAATTTGAGAAGAATCCGATTGCTGACCAACCGGCCCAAGAAAGTTGCCGCGCTGGAGGGGTTTGGGATAGAGATTGTGGACCAGGTCCCTGTATCGCTGAGCGCGGTCAGGAGCGAGACTTAAGATTCGGAAGAGGAAACCGGCAGGTGCACCGAATTAAAGTGCTGGTCGAATGCCTCCTGCATCAGACGTCTGTTTTCGCCGCAGTTTCCCACGTATGTAAAGGTGACGTTCTCGCAAGCCGAGCAACATCCTTTTAGAAATGGGTCGCCACTGGGGCCGAGAATGATCAGGAGTTCGGGTTTCTGCATAGACTTTCCGGGAATCCTTTCCAGATAAGATGCTTCATGTACGGCGTTGCCGCCCCGTCAACTGCTTCAAGGTCGATGCCCGTGCGCAGGCGCAACTCGCACATACGCCCAGTCTTTATTTAGACAAGGACGGCTAGCATAATCTTCGACGGCGACTTTTGTCTGTTCCTAGCTGACTGTTCGACCGAAGCAGACAGCGATGTGTGCACCATTTGGCAGAGGCGGGTTCTTCCACGCTCCTGATCGTAACTGGGCGTGCCCGGAGGATGTCTCCTTACAAGGCGCGACCTCATCCCTCGCCTATGCATCGGCATCACGTATAATCGAGTCTTCCAAGTCATGAGTTATACCGTCCTGGCGCGCAAATACCGGCCGCAGAAATTCTCCGAAGTGATCGGGCAAGAGCACGTGACGCGCACACTGCAGAATGCTCTGGAACAGGGGCGCACGGCGCACGGCTACATTTTTAGCGGGCATCGGGGCATTGGAAAGACCACGGTGGCGCGGATTCTGGCGGCGGCGCTGAATTGCCGCTCGTCCGACCGGCCTGTCGCGGAGCCTTGCGGTGTGTGCGAGTCATGCACCGAGATTCGCACCGGTAATGCAGTCGATGTAATCGAGATTGACGCCGCTACCAACCGTGGGATCGACGAGATTCGCGAGCTGCGCGAAGCGGCGAGATATCGTCCGGCGCGGGACCGGTTCAAGATATACATTCTCGATGAAGCGCATCAGATTACCGATGCGGCCTTCAATGCCCTGCTGAAAACTCTGGAAGAGCCTCCCGATCATATTGTTTTCATGCTGGCGACGACGCAGCCGGAGGATATTCCACAGACGATTCGTTCGCGGTGCCAGCATTTTAGTTTCAGGGCGGTGAAGTTTGACGCGATTGTGGCGCAGCTTCGCGATTTGGTGGGGCGCGAGCACATCGAAGCCGATGACGATGCTCTGGCGCTGCTGGCGGAGGCTGGCGATGGGTCGATGCGCGACGCGCTCTCAATTCTGGATCAGGCGATCGCTTCGTCCAACGGGAGATTGACGGCCGATTCGGTTCGAAACCTGGTGGGAGCCGCACCGGCGCACATTCTCGAAGAAGTAATGCTCGCCGTCGCGCGAAGCGCGAGCGAAGAGGTGTTGCGTCAGGTGGATCACCTGATCAGCGAAGGGCATAGCCCGACCCATTTTGCGCGGCAGATGGTTCGCTTTCTGCGAAATGCGACTGTCGCCAAAGTTGCGGGGAAGGATTCTTCCCTGTTGCAAATCTCAAGTGAAGAACGCGAGCGCGTGCACCGCGTAGCAGGTCTGTTTGGAGAGGAAGATCTGACGCGCCATTTGCAAATCATGCTGCGCACCCACGGCGAGTTGGGATACAAGCGGGAACAAAGATTTCATCTGGAACTTGGACTGTTGAAGATGTCACACGCGCAGCGATTGTTGCCGATGGAGCAACTGTTGAGCGAGGTGCACCCTTCTCCGTCCGGGACAAGAACCACTGCACGACCGTCGATTGTGCCATCGGTGACCGAGGAGCGGCGCACGGAGCCGGTTGCGCCGTCTCGTCCGACTTTTGCTTCGCCGTTTGCGGCCGATTCGGCGCGCAAGGCTGGACCCAGGCAGGAGTTTTCTGGGGAAGCTGCTTCCGGAAATTCTGTTACTGCGAATTCCATTTCAACCAATCCAGTTTTAGCCGAAGGGCCGCGTACGATTGCGGGTGGTGCGTCGCCTAGGGTGGTTATGGGAGCTACCGCGCTTGCCGAGGCAAGCGCAGATCCGCTGAGCGCAGATCCGGTGACTGAAGTTGCAGCGACGCCGCGCGTCCTTTCATCCCAGAAAGCCCAGGACACACCAACTTCATCAGGAATTTCTGAAGTTCCGTCTTCGGCGTCATCGGCTTCGGTATCATCGACGACCCGCGCAGTGGGAGCGCCGATGGAGCGCTTGAAGGGCGCAGTTCTTCAGACGCTGATGGACGGCAATCAACGCATATTGGCCGCCATGCTGGAAGCCGGCGATTGGTCGGTGGAAGGCAATGAAGTAGTGATTAAAGTAGCGGAGTCGCAGACGGTGGTGGATATGTCGTTGAGCCCCGACGCACGGCGATTGGCGATTGCATCTGCCAGCGGGGTGCTGGGGCGGGCCGTGAAGTTGAAGATAATTGCAGGCGCGACGATCACTACGACGAATGAAAACAAGACTGGATCGGCTTTGCGAGCCGCGGGAACGAATGGCGGGGTGGCGGGACGAGGCCGCGCGGAACAGGATGCGGTGGTCCGGCGCTTGCAGGAAAAGTTTGGAGCGGAGATTCGGACCGTAATTGATTACAAGGAGAGACGGTAGATAAATCCGGTTGCCCGACTCCGGAATTTCTTTCGGGCGCTGGAAAACGAGAGCCGAGGGACTATGGGCGGATTTAATTTACAGGAATTGATGTCGAAGGCAAAGTCGCAGTACGAGACCTTGCAGAAGAAGATGCAGGAAACCGTAGTGGAGGCTTCCGCGGGCGGCGGCACAGTGACGGCGAAGATGGATGGGCGAAAGCAGTTGCTTAGTTTGAAGATCGACCCGGAAGCGGTGAAATCGGGCGATGTTGAGATGCTGCAGGATTTAGTGCTGGCGGCGGTGAATGAGGCGGCGCGCAAGATTGACGGAGCGATGCAATCGACCGTAGGCGGCATGCTCGGCGGACTGGGGATGGGTGGACTGTGATTTCCTATGTCTAAATTTGCGGAGCCGATGTCGCGGCTGATCGACGAGTTGAAAAAGCTGCCGGGTGTGGGTGCGAAGAGCGCGCAGCGGCTGGCGTTCTACATTCTTCGGGCCAGCGACGAAGACGCGGAGGCGTTGGCAGCGGCGGTCCGCGACGTTAAGGCAAGCCTACGGCTGTGTTCGGTGTGCAATAACATCACAGACGTGGATCCTTGCGTTTACTGCACCAGCGCGACCCGCAACCAGCGCCTGGTGTGCGTGTTGGAAGAGCCAACGAATATCGCAGCCATCGAGAAAACCAAGCACTTCAATGGGGTGTATCACGTGCTGCATGGTTCCCTCTCACCCTTGCATGGCATTGGGCCCGAGCAATTGCGGATCGCCAATTTAATTGCTCGGGTGGATGCGGGAAATGTGGACGAAGTAATCGTAGCCACCAATCCCACCGTGGAAGGCGAGGCGACCGCAACCTATCTTTCGCATCAGCTAAAACGAACCGGCGTGAAGGTGACGCGCATCGCGATGGGCATACCCGTGGGCAGCGACATTGAATACACCGACGAGATCACCATGCTGAAGGCCATGGAGGGCCGACGAGAGTTGTGACCGCCCTCACCCGCTCTGCTTCGACAAAAATTGTCGGCAAGCGATCAGCGTTCGATTCTAATAATCTCCCTGATCGAAGTGGGTAAGTCCTGAGGGGTGCAGCTTTGAACTCCTACCTTGTGCTCGCAGGAAGGAGTCACCTTAAGCACACCGACCTTCGCAAAGTTCCCTGTCAGCGTAAATGTCTCCGTTGTCTGAACCCCGCTGGGGTTGGTGTAGCTGGCGGTAAAGACGTTCGTGCCAGAGGTTAGAGGAATCGTGTTGATCTGGCGCGAAGTGGAAATGTAGCCGTTGGGCCCGGTCCAACTCCATGTCCCGCCGGTGAGCGGTTGCGGCCCGAGATTCACAGCGCTCCCTAAAGTCACGGCCGCGCTAGCCGTCTGCTGCCAGGCTCCGTTGCTCACCTGGATATAGGGAACGATCTGAGTTGCTGGTGTGTTCGTGTTTCCCAACCCCATGCCGAGGAAAACGACGTTGCGGTTCGAGGGCAGCTTCACGCTGGCTACGGTTTTGCCCGGTGTCAACGCGAAGGTGTAACCGTACACAAAGAAAGCGCCAGTTTGCGTCGTACCGAATTCCGTGATGCGGTTCGCCGTCTTCAGAACCGTAGCTTCCCCCGGATAGCTGGCCGGCACCGCCCAGTCGCTGAAGTTCTGTGTGAAGGTGCTGGTGGATCGATCGGTGTACGTGACTACGATGGACTGCTTAAGCTGCGCTCCGTTAACCCCGGCGCCAACTAGATAAAGCTGGCCGTAAGAGCCCGCGCTGACTGCCACCGTTTGCGCACTGAGGGCATCGGCGGTGTTTGCCGCCGCCAGCGGAAACGCTTGACCCTGGTAAGTCAGCGAAGTACCGAGTAGGGCTGAGTTGTAGGCAAAACCACCATTGTCGAAGCCATGGTTGATGGGATCGGTGCCGGCGGTTGCGATGCCATCGACGTTGAAGTAGTTGGAGAGATTGATCGCGGTTGCCGTTCCGGAGACGGTAATGGTAAAGACTTGCGTGGTCTTGAATCCGGAGGGATTGGTGTAAGTCGCGACATAGAGGTTGGCGCCGGTGCTTAACGGAATACTATTAATCTGGCGCGAGGTAGAAGTGTAGCCGTTGGGGCCGCTCCAGAGCCACGAACCGCCGGTCGCTGGTTGCGGACCGAGGTTGACCGTGGAACCGGAACTTACGCTGACGTTCGCCGTCTGCTGCCAGGCTCCGTTGTTCACCTGGATGTAGGGAACGATCGGCGTCGCGGTAATTGTGAATACGCCCGTCGTAACCGCGCTGTTGTTGTAGCCGTAGGCGATGGCGAATGCTTCGATGGTAGTAGTGGCGGTCACGTTAATCGTTTTGCACACCGGAGAGAGCGCATTAGGCGTGCTTCCGTTGGTGGTGCAATGAATGACGGCGCCGGGCGTTGTGTCGGACAAGGTTACGGCTTCGGGCGAGTAGTAGGTGCCCGGAGCTGGATTGAAGGCTGGTGTGGCCACGGTAGGAGTAATCGTATAAAGTCCGGTCGCAACCAGGCTGTTGTTATAGCCGGTCGCTACCGCGATGGCTTGAATCGTCGTCGTCGCGCTCACCGCAACCGTGCTGCATACCGGAGAAGTTGCGCTCACCGGAGTGCCGTTGGTGGTGCAGTGAATCACCGCCCCGGGGGTCGTATCGGAGATCGTCACCGTCTGGGCTGAGTTATAGGTTCCGGGCAACGGATTGAAGCCCGGAGTCGCAGCCGTGGGTGTGATCGTAAAGAGTCCGGTCGCAACCAGGCTATTGTTGTAGCCAGTGGCTACCGCGATGGCTTGAATCGTCGTCGTCGCGCTCACCCCAACCGTGCTGCATACCGGAGAAGTTGCACTCACCGGAGTGCCGTCCGTGGTGCAGTGAATCACCGCTCCAGGAGTCGTATCCGAAAGCGTCACGGTCTGGGCTGAGTTGTAGGTTCCGGGCAATGGATTGAAGCCTGGAGTCGCAGCCGTGGGTGTGATCGTAAAGAGTCCGGTCGCAACCAGGCTGTTGTTGTAGCCGGTCGCTACCGCGATGGCTTGAATCGTCGTCGTTGCGCTCACCCCAACCGTGCTGCATACCGGAGAAGTTGCGCTCACCGGAGTGCCGTCCGTGGTGCAGTGAATCACCGCCCCGGGCGTCGTATCCGAAATCGTCACCGTCTGAGCTGAGTTATAGGTTCCGGGCAACGGATTGAAGCCCGGAGTCGCGACGGTGGACAGCGTCGCTGAGTAGAAATAGGTCGCCGCAGCGATGGGGCTATTGTTGTAGTTTGCGGCTACTGCGATGGCCTCGATCGTGGTACCGGGCGCCACCGTGATTGCGTTGCCGTAGACGAGGGAACTCGTAGTTGGTGTGACGCCGTTGGTGGTGTAGTAAATCGTTGCGTTGGGCGTCGCATCGGAAATAGCTACAGTTTGGTTGCCGCTATAGGCCCCCGGCGGCGGGTTGAACGTGGGCGCCACGGCCACGGGATTACCGCCGACGGGGCCGTATGTGGAATTGCCGACGCACGAAACTACGCTACCGCTGCCCATGTAGTTGTAGGTGTATTCAATCTCGGCGGTCGCGTTGTCGATGACACCAGTCATCTGATAATTCGCATAAGCGCCGGAGAAGCCGCCGCTGAAGGTGCCGTCGGAGTTGACAGTATACGTACCGGTATAAGGATTATCGCCGTAGCTGCCATTGTTGTAGGGATCGACGCCAGTTTGGTTGCCCTGGCCATCGAAGGTTACATAGTTCAAATCAACTTCGGCACCGGAACAAGTGGCGGCGTAAGTCCCGTTAAGGCTGGCCGTGGTGTACGTGTTGCCGCTCGATACGAGTTGGCTTTGCAGGTCGATGTTGGCTTGCGCCAATCCGTCGGTTTCAATGCCCACCGCTTCGTTTCCGCCCTCGCTGACGCCCACGATGAAGGTTTGCGGCGTGGTTTGCCCAGCGAGTGTCATGCTGAGGGTGACCGTGTTGTCGCTATTCGTGGTGTAGGTTCCCGTGGCGGTGGTGTTGCCATATTGCGTGTTGATTCCACCCTGGAGATTGGTAACCGTCAATGAACCGGAGCCATCAAAGTACGCAGATCCTGAAAGCTCCTCTTGTCCGCCGAGACCGTTCGTGGCCCTTCCGCCAATCACCATGCCGTAGTAACCGATCAAAGTGGCGGTCGGGGCCTGGCGTCCGGAGCAGCCTACCACCTCGCCGTTTCCGGACTGATTGTACGTATATTGAATTTCCGTGACGCCATTGTCGATCACACCGGTGAATGAATATGGACTGTAGCTGCCAGTCAAACTTCCGGAGAATGTTCCGTCAGAGTTGACGGAATAAGTGCCGCTGAATGGGCTGTTACCTTGATTGCCGCCGTTATCGTATGGATCGACCCCATTGATATTGCCGTTTCCATCGAAACTGACATAGTTCAGGTCCACTCCCGAGCCGGAACAGGAAACCGAATACGTGCCGGTGAGACTGGCAGTGTTGTAGCCCCCGGTGAGCGTGGTCAACTGCGACTCGATGTCGATGGTGGCAGAGGAGGTGTTATCACTCTCGATGCCAACCGCTTTGGTTCCCGAAGAGCTGACGCCGATGGTGAAGGTAAGCGGTGAGGTCTGGTTGGCCAGATTCAGCGTGAGGTCATAAGTGCCGTCGGAATTCTGCCCGTATGTTCCGGTCACACTGGTATTCGCGACTGCGGTGCCCACTCCACCATTTACGTTTGCGCCGGAAAGCCCGCACGCGCCATTGAAGTTGACCGCGCCCGAATAATACTCGCCACTGCCACTATTTGTGCTGCCGGAAATCAGGATGCCGTACCAGCCGTTAAGCGCTGGACCTCCAACACAGCCTGACGTGGGGTCAGACTGCAGGATGGCGGCTGCTGAAGGAATGGCAGAACAAGCCACGAAAATGAAGAAAACAATGGCTACTACGGCGGGGCGCAGAAAACTCCGTCTCATGGGTCTCTTTTCTCTAAGAATTAGGCTGTAGATTGAGCCGACTAGGGGAGGAGGTTCACATTCATTAGTACATGTACCTCGAATGGGGAACAATAGCCTGAAAGCGGGGTTACTACGGTGACACCCCGCAGATGCCCTGTGGCATGGTTCCTGGCCCTGGGCTCTCGGGGCTCAGCTCTCATGCCTGAAAGTACATTCGTCCATTAAGCGTTGTGTGACAGGCGAAAACGGATTTACCGATCCTGACTTGGCGAGTCAGCATGTCAGATCGGGCTCAAGGAATTCGTTTGGTTCCTCTTCTGCGGATAACAGGCCTTCCGGCATGGCTCCGCGATTGTATTCAGCCATGCGATTTTTCCACTTCAAGAAATCGGTGATACTTTGCGGCTCGACGCGGACTTCTACCCGGCGCAGGCTAGCTAGCAGTAGATTCATTTCGCAGCGGAAACCGGAGGCGCTGCGAAGATTTTTCGCAGACGAGTGCGTGGTTTCGATTCGTCCGCGACGGAGTTCGAGCAGTCCCCAGCCAGGCGGAAGTTCTTCACCGGGTATGAGCCCGGCAGGAGCTAAGTAGAAGCGCTCGCACCCAACACCCTTCTCTGGCTTTTGGCGGAAAGGTTTGGCGCGGTCAGCCAGAAAGTCGGGGCGGGTGACTTTGCACTCCACGAGGACGGAATGGCAGGCGCGCTTCCAGCCGATGGCGTCGGGCATTTCGCCGCTGGCGCAGGCTTGCTCAGACAGGACTACTCCGCAACGGTAACTGCGCAGCCAACGAACGGCCTTTTCGACAAGTTGGGCGTGGGTCATGATTCGGTCTTCGGTTGCGAGACATTCTGCTGCATGGAAGGCCCGTTCCGGAAGTGGCTGGGAAGTTACCACTAAAGAAAGCTGTGGAAGCCTCTAACGGTCGGATTCTTGGATAGTCAGTTGGAAGGAAAATTGCTCTCAGTGGCTTCGACGTGAAGGCAATCTAGAAGACTGGATCGGCTTTATCGAGATCGGACGGCGCAGAACCGTCTCCAGCAAATGGCGCTCGGCAGCGATCGCTTGCGCAGACGATCCAAGTGGCGAATAGCCTTCGGCGGCGATAACCAAGACTTCGCTCGCTTTTCCGATGTGATCATTTTCGATGTGAATGCGGCGGATGTGACCGTCGTGGGCGGCGTCCAGCGCGTTGGCCAGCCGCAGGATTGCGGCCAATTGGATGGTTCCCTTCTGTTCGTTGGGGAGAAGATCGCGCAGCGATTTGTGGCGTCGAGTAGGCAAGGCACCACAGTGAAACCGAGCGACGACGGCGGCGCGTTGCAGGTCGGCGGGTTTCCAGCCGAGCGGATTGCCATGATCACGAATCAAGTCGAAAGAAACTTTGTGATGGCCTTTTTCGCCCTGCGACTTGCCCACGTCGTGCAGCAGGGCGGCAGCCAGAAGGCTGGAGCGGGCGGAAACGGCCTCTACCGCAGGCTGCCATCCCCAGGCAAGCAGGCCGTCATAGAGTTGGAGGGCGAGACTGGCGACCCGCTCAGAGTGGGGAAAGTCGGGATCGAGACCGCCCGCCCACATCTTCATGCGGCGAGTTGCCAGGATTGAAATTTCTTTCCCCTGCGGCAGACCGGCACGCCAGACCTGCCACAGTGAATCCGCACCAATCATTTTGGCGCGATAGGCGGCAACGCGCTGGGCGCGTTCGGCCAGAATTATTTCGCGCCAGTTTTTGCGCGAGTTTTCGTCCGGAAAAACCTGGCAGCCAGCGGCGGTGGACCAAAGCACGTCGAGGTCGTGCACTTCGCCGAGAAGATCCTGAATTTCCTTCAGGCCGTCTTTCCAGGCCGCGTGTTCGGCGGGAAGAAAGTTTTCCACGATATAACGCAAGCGCTTCACCCCGATGCGCAGAGAATGAAATGCCACCTGGGATCGGTTGCGCAGAGCGCGGTTGTGGAGCTCACGCGCCGCCGTCCATCGCTCAAGCGCCAGATGTTTAAAGAGCGGGCTCCCGGGGCGAATGCGCGCAGCACTTGCCGGAAGCGACTTGGCCCACTGACGCCATTGCTTGCGATCAAATTCTTCCAGGGCGAATTTCGCTTCGTTCTGCTGCTCTTTTTCGCGGCCATGAAGAATCTCGAGAAGGGCCTGGGCCGCGGGATCGTTCGAGAATGGTGGACCGGGGTTCGCGATGAAGTCCGCAACGGGTTCAGCCGGAGAAGTCGCCGGCGAAGCCCTACGCGCCAGAAAAGATGGGTGTAGTTTGTCCACCCACTCCATCATGACCTGGACATCGCGCAGATCCCCGAGGCGGCGGAAAAGACCTTTGCCGGCCTTCTTCATCGCCTTCCAATCTGGATTGGAATCGAGCGCCATCAAACCATCCGCAAGCGAGCGGCAGCGGCGCAGCGAAACTCGTAAGTCATGGACCGGGTCGGCTTTGAAATCGGCGGCGACGTGGTCACATTCCTTGAGAACCTGCAACATCCAGTAACGCAGGCCGGTAACCTTCTTGGCGCGAGTTGGGCGAGTGGCAGAAGCTGGCACTAGAGTTCCAAGACCTAAAGTTCCGACAGAATGAGAGGTCTCTAATCATTCTCGCTGGTAACGGCTTGGAATGCCAGTGATCGGTCGAATTCAGGCTTGCCCGCCTTCACGGATGGTAAAACGGTGCGCCCTCCATTACCTCAGTAACGTGCGGGACTTACCGTGCAGCGTTAACCTGACTACCTGAAGGTCTAGGGCAAGGAGCTCGTTATCAGCGACGCGACCACATTCCACGCACAGCGGGCGGCTTCAGCTCGTGCGTTCGTTCACAGCCTGAATATCCTGATCAAGTACGCACGGATGTATGGGCCTGAGCACAAGCGCACGGAAGCTCAGTTCGACACCGCATGGTCCGAACTGCAGCAAGGCTTGCCGGCAGCGGGCGAGGGTGGATTCTTGCTCGGAGTATCCGACAACAAACTGTTGCTGGATGGTGTTCCGTTAGAGGCCGGACAAACCGAAAAGAGCTTTGGTCAACTCTTAAGCACGGCTGGATTGGCTAGTTTGCATTTTTCCAAGGACGTCACCAAGGAAGATTTCACCCGGCTGGTGCGTGCTTTCACGGTGGCCGGATCGAAAGCCCAGGATGTCGCAAAACAGATTAAGGAAGCTCTGAGCAGCGCGGGCAAGCAGAGCACGATCAAGATCAATGAAGTGAAGTTTGTGGCTGCGGACCCGCTCACCGGCGACATCAGCGTAGCGGCGCAAATTGCCGCTCAGACCCTGGGACCGGAATTCAGGCAGTGGTTGAACGACCCGCAGAAGTTGTTGCAGTTGATTGCCGCGGCGGAGGGCGCCAACGCCATCGGTAGCGGCCAAAGCCAGGGCGGCGGAAGCACTGTTCCTTTCGGAAACATTCCCAATGTACCGGGCCATTGGGTAGCCGGTGCAGCACCAGGGGAGGGCACGGGTGCTGGCACCGCAGCCGCGACGGCTCCTGCTTGGGAGAGCGGAATCATCCCTCTGCAGGAAGCTGAGGTCATTCAGGCGATACGGCTTCTCACGCGATTTGGCCAGGTTCAAACCGATCCGAGCGCAAGCCCCGAGGACTTGCAGAAGGAAGTTGGCGAAACCGACGCGAACACCCGGCTCAGCTTGCAACAGTTGCTGGGCACGCTGGCTGCAAAAGCCAACACCGAACAAGAGAACACGCCGCTCCTGATGAAGGCCGCCGAGCACATGGCCATCCGGTTTGCCATGGAGCGTTATCAGAAGGGCGAAGTGAAAGTGAACGCCGTGCACCAGATGATGGAGCACATGAGCCGGCAAATGGACTCGCTGCGGCAGATTCTGAAGCTGCAGGAAGAGAAAATGAACAAGGCCGGAATTCTGGTGGAGTCACACGCCGACATTTTGGACCGGATGTTCTGGGCGGAAGTGCCGGAGTCGGGGAAGAAGACAGTACTGCTTTCCAATGAAGCCGCATGCGTCCCCCCGCGCAACGTGCGCCAGTTTGTTGAGGCGGTGCTGGAGCGGGATGATAAGCAAACATCTGCGGAGATTCTTGATAACTATTGCGCAGCGTTAACCAGCAAGGAAGCAGAATCGCGACGCAAGAGTGCGATCGGATTGAGCCAACTTGCCGACCTTTACACCCGAGTGGGCGGCGAGACGTTGGGGCTGGCCATTCAGAGAGTTGCCACCCAGCTATCGATTGAAAAGGACAACGAGTTGCAAAGCCTGCTGAGCGCGGCATTTGTGCGTTTGAGCCAGGAGGCCAGCGAGGCCCATAATTACCGTGCGGTGAATGAAGTTTGTGCGGGGATGGAGATGCTGCAGAAGCAGCGGCCGGTAATGGTAAACGACTTGCGCCCGCGAGTGGGCGTGGAGAACCGCATACCTGAGTTTATTGAAGAAGCGCTGCGCTCCGAGCCTGCGCCTGCGGACTTGCTGTTGGTGCTGCGGCGAACTGCGCTATCGGCCGCTGAACATCTTGCCGACAGATTTTTCCGCTGCATGCGCCGCGAGGAATGCGACCGCATGATCGAACTGGTGAAGGAAATGGGATCTCCCGCTCTAACCCAATTGCGGGAAATTTTGCGCACCGGACAATCGCGGCAGGCTTCGGCCGTGGTCGGCCTGTTGAGCCGGCTGGATGTGAACACGCTATTGGAACTCTTGCCGGCGCGCCTGCCGGAGTGGAACCGCTTTTATCACGACATTGTAGTTCGCCAGGTGGCTTATGGAGCTGCGCCGGATCGAGGGCGAACTCTGCTGGAATTGGCCGAGGTGCTCGACTCTGTAGTCCTGCCGGAAGCTCTGGATGAAATCGGAATGAGTGGCGACCTGAGTGCGGCCCCTCCTCTTTTAGCCATGGCCAAGCCCGGGGAAGCGGCTTCGCGTCCGGCATTTGTGCAGCTCAAAGCCATCGAGTCTCTTGGACGGTTGCGGGACACGGAGGCGGTATCTCTGCTGCGTGAAATTGTAGAAACCAAGAAAACTTTTGGCTTCTTTCATCACCGCGAACTGAGGATCGCCGCAGCGCAGTCATTGTCGAAAATCGATCCGCGCTACAGTGCACAAATTCTTTCGGAAAGCGGCATTGAACCGACGGAAGTCGCGATTGCGCCGCTGGACACCGCTCCCGCCTGCCCATGGGTGAGGCAACGCCGCTACGAACGTATGGTGCTGGCCCGCGCAATTAGCGCGTCCATTGGCAGTTCGTGGGGGAAGTCAAAGATTCTGGTTCGCGAGCTCAGCCTGGGCGGAGGCATGGGAACAAAAGAAGATAACCTGCGAATCGGGAGCGAGGCCGATCTGGAGATTTCGATTGGCATGAGAACGAAGATCAAAGCCCATGTGTTGCTGCGGCGGGCGCGCGTGAATGAAGTGGGATTTGAAATCGTAAATATCGATCTGGAGAGCCGATACCGCCTACGCCGCTTGTTGGTGGATGCCTTGAATAACGTGCCGCAGAGGAAAGATACGGAGTGGAGCGGAGGTAGAAAGGTTTAGCTCTGCGGAGCTGCCCGGACTGCCGAGAGCTTCTCTAGGAATCAGTAAAAAGCCTCTGCTCATGCAGAGGCTTTTACCCTTCAGAGACGTTTTGTGCGGCTTACTTTACCTTGGCAAAAATAATGACCAGGGTGTAGAGAGCGAGCGATTCGATCAGGGCCAATCCCAGAATCAGCGCCAGCTGGATGCCGGGACGAGCGGCTGGATTGCGTGCCAGGCTCTCGGCGGCGGACGCAGTCGCCTTACCCTGGGCCAGGGCGCAGATGCCTGAAGCAAATGCCATCGAGAATCCGGCGGCAATTGCAACCCAGTTGACTCCGCCCTCGCCTCCGCCCTGCGCGAAAGCGGGCACGGCAAACGACAGTACGGAGAGTGTCATGAACAGCTTGCTTAGCTTACCCATCATTGTGTTTCTCCTCGTATGAAATACCGCCAGTGGGTGGTTGACGCCATACCTTGCAGACGCCCTCACGCTGAACGGTTGAAATCGTTTCCCGATTCTCAGTCTTCGATCGAGACTACTTCTACGGGAAATATCTTAGTGTTCCTCAGAAACGGCACCTTGCAAATAAACCGTGGTGAGCAGAATAAAAATGTAAGTCTGTAAGAGCGATACGCCGATGTGGAGGCCGAGAAAGATGATAGGAACGCCAAGTGGAACGAGTGAAAAGAATACCAGCGTGACCATATCTCCGGCGAACATGTTGGCAAAAAGACGAATCGTGAGAGAAAGCACGCGTGCCAGATGGCTGATGAGTTCGATAGGAATCATCAGCGGAGCCAGCGCGGGCATCGGCCCCATGAAGTGTTTGAGGTACTTGATTCCACCATGCTTGAAACCTTGCGCCTGATAATAAACAAAGGCGCAAAGCGCGCAACCTAAAGGCACGACCGGCACTGCGGTCGGGGATTCAAAACCCGGAATCACACCAATCAGGTTACAAAACAAAATAAAAAATCCGAGAGCGGCCAGAAACGGCGTGTAGCCCTCGCTATGATGGCCGATGATCTCATCACTCTGGCTCTTGATAAATCCTTCCACGGCTTCAAATGAATGCTGCAACGCGCCGGGGCGATCCACTGAAAGGCTTGAGCGGACCAGTACAAACAACACCAGCAGAAACAAGAAGACGAGCAACTCCATCGCGAACGAATTCGAAATCGGAGCCGCAGGATACGTCGGCTCGATATGCAAAGCCCGCAGTAATGATGTGACCGGACCGCCTAACAGATGATTCAGGATCGCAGTGAACCAGAGTTGTTCATGCATAAAGATCGTTCCAGCAGCTAGCTCTTAAGTTTCTTCTCGTTAGTTCTTCAGGTCGACGAACTCGCTCGTTAAACTCCGCGAGCCAATGCGGCATACAGTTCGTAAACTGCTTCGCATGCGATGGCCGCGACAGGCAAAAACAAGCCTGCTAGAAGGCCGTCCAAGCTCGCTGGCGAAACAGTCAATATAGCATAGGCTCCGATGGCCATCAAAACATAGCGGAACAGGAACCGGAAAACAATTCCCTGCCCCGATTCCGATGTCGCGGCTCCGGTGGCGCGGTCAACGAAGGCCGCGATGACACTTTTTAGCCAGTGGAAATTGATATAGGCGATGATGCAGCCGACGGCGAATCCGATTGCCGGGCGAACGCCGAACTTCCACCATGCGGCCGCCATTAACAAGGGCGAGAGCACCAGCATAAAGCTACGAATGCGCTGAAGCGCGCCGGAGTAAAAACGCTCGGCTGTTCCTGCTGAATCGATTTGGGGTTCAGCTTGTGTTGGATCGGTCATCCTGGGCTATTACGATAAATACATCAAAGGGAAGTCTCGGAATGACCATGGTAAGCGATGCGCGACAAATTTGTAGCGGGAGTTAGTATGGCTCGTTCTACTTGGTATCGCGAAGCACGGTGCGGATCAGTTCGAAGAATCCCGCAGCGATTCCCAGGAGTATACCTGCAAGGTAAAGCCACGTAGTGTGCAACCAGCGGTCGAGTGCGGCTCCGACCAACCATCCCACAACCAGCGCGGCCGGCAAGGTCAATGCCACTTGGCTGTAGCGGCTGGCCTGCACCCAGAAATTTTCTCTGCGTTCTGAATTTTCGGGCGGCGTCGGCTCGGATGGAGGCTTGTCCATTCTGTTTGCGGCTATCTTCTATTTGAGACAATCGCCGGCTAGTGAACCAGTCTTGCCACCGGAGAATTTGGCGTGATAATCAGCGACCAGTTCACCAGATTGATGAAGCGATCGGGCATGATTCCAATGAACAGCGTGGCGAAAGCAGTTACGCCAAGCGCGGCGCGCATGGCCCAACTTACCGGCAGCAATCCTTTTTCTTCCGGCTTACCCATGAACATGGCATTAGCCATTTTCAAATAATAATAAAGGCCGAAAACCGAATACAGCACGCCTAAAGCTGCAAGCACGTAATGGCCGCTTTCAATCAGGCTGAAAAAGATAAAGTACTTGCCCCAGAATCCGGCGAGCGGCGGAATGCCGGCGAGCGAAAGCAGGAAGATCAGCATCAGCACCGCTTCGACCGGGGCGCGCGCATAGAGGCCGTTAAGATCGTCGACCTCGTCACCGATCACGTTGCGGTGGCGCAGAGAAGCGATCACGCCGAAGGCGCCAAGATTCATGAAGGTGTACACGAGCAAATAAATCAGGATGCCTTTAATGCCGTCCGCGCTCAGGTGGGTAGGAGTTCCGGCGATCAAACCCAGCAACATGTAGCCAACGTGAGCGATGGAGGAATAGGCGAGCAGGCGCTTCGTATTGGTCTGCGTAAGTGCGGCGAAGTTTGCCCCGGTCATCGTCGCAATCGAAACGAAGACGAAAAGTGGAACGTAGATCGGACGCAGGGCGTTGAGACCGAGCATGGCGTTAGGAAATGTAGGATAGTTCGCGCCCAGAATTCGCAGCAGCATCGCCCAGCCTGCCGCTTTTACTGCGACCGACATAAATCCGGTTACGCAGGTGGGCGCGCCCTCATAGGCGTCCGGCGCCCACTGGTGAAATGGAACGGCGGCGATTTTGAAGAGCAATCCGGTCACCGTGGTCAGCAACGCAACGATAACGACGGGGTTGTGAGGATCCCTTGCATGTAGAACCGCAAGACTGTGCCCGATTTCATTCAGGTTGGTGCTTCCGCTCAGGCCATACAGCAGCGACAGGCCGTAGGCGAAAATGCCGGAGGAAAATGCGCCGAGCAGCAAATACTTCAATGCAGCTTCGTTCGAACGCCGGTCCCGGCGAAGGAATCCAACCAACACGTAGGTAGAGATGGCCATCAGTTCGAGGCCGATGAAGATGAGAACAATATCGAAACCAGCGGCCATGCACATCATGCCGACCACTGAGAGCAGCATCAGCGTGTAGTATTCGCCGTGGTTTTCATGCTCGGTGGTCATATAACGAACCGACATGAGAATGGAAATACCCGTAGCCGCAAGGAAGAGATAGAAAAAGAAAATCGCGACCCGGTCCACCAGCATGGTGCCCATCATGCCGACTGCCCCCTGGGACACGCCGCGATAGGTGCCCATCCAAAGTTGGATCTTGACTACTCCCGCCGTCGCGAACAGGACACCTATCAACGCCGTAACCGCATTCGCCCACTTTGATTCGGGCGGAATCATGAGATCAATCAGCAGAATGCCGATAGCAAACAACGTAAGCAAGAGAATGGGCAGCGCCAGCAGGTAATCGCTTGCGCTGAATTGCGGAAGCGAGCCCACTAGTTGTTCCCCTTTGCAGGTTGCACTGGCGCGGGAGTGGCGACAGCGGCAGTAGTCACCGGAGTTGCGGCGCCCTCAGGTTGAACGGCGGCATTCATCGCACCGTTCGCCTGAGGAGTACGCACATTTTGCACGATCTGATTTACCGGTTGTTCAAGAATTTGAAAGAAAGGCTTGGGATAGAGTCCGATCCAAAATGCCATGATCAGGAGTGGCGCAAATGTGAGCACTTCACGCGGTGTGAGATCGTGCAGCTTTTCGTTCTTGGGATTGGTGACCGGACCGAAGAACACCCGCTGGTAGAGCCACAGAAGGTATGCTGCCGCAAGGACGACTCCGGGAACGGCCCACGCGCCCCATCGCCAGTTCTCCATGAACGTGCCTTGCAGAATAGTGAATTCGCCGACAAAGCCGTTCAGCAGCGGCAGCCCCATCGACGAGAGAAACATGATCATGGTGATGGTGGCGTAGACGGGCATCACGTTCGAAATGCCGCCGTATTCGGAGATCTCGCGGGTATGCCGACGCTCATAGAGAATGCCGACGATTAAGAACAGCGCTCCAGTAGAGATTCCGTGATTGACTTGCTGCAACACTGATCCGCTTAATCCCAGTGGAGTTAAAGCGAAGATTCCCAGTGTGCAAAATCCCAGATGGCTGACAGAAGAATACGCCACCAGCTTCTTCATGTCTTTCTGCATCAACGAGACCAGCGCACCGTAAATAATCGCAATGATGGAGAGGACAATCATCCAGGAGCGAACTTTCGTGTGCGTGAGCACGTCGGGAAAAAATGGCAGCGAGAAGCGGATAAAGCCGTAAGTTCCCATCTTCAGGAGAACACCGGCCAGGATTACCGAGCCTGCGGTCGGCGCTTCCACGTGCGCGTCAGGCAGCCAGGTGTGGAATGGAAACATCGGCACTTTGATCGCGAAGGCAAAGAAGAATGCAAAGAACAGCAGAATCGCGATAGTCGGTCCATAGGCCGGATCGGAATAAATCTTCGGAGCAGTTTCGTAGAGTGCCGTCAGGCTAAACGTGTAGATTCCAGTGAGTGCGTGATGGTGAAAATAGAGGAACAGGATGCCAAGCAGCATCAGCACTGAGCCGGCCAGAGTGTACAAGAAGAATTTGATCGCAGCGTAAAGTTTGCGCGGGCCGCCCCAGATGCCAATCAGCAGGTACATGGGGACAAGCATGGCTTCCCAAAAAACAAAAAAAAGGAAGAAATCGAGCGCCATGAAGACGCCGAGCATTCCAGTCTGAAGAATCAGAAACCAGACGTAATATTCCTTGACGCGATTCTCGATCGCGGTCCACGAAGACAGAATCGAAATCCAGCCCAGTAACGTGGTCAGCATAATGAGCAGGAAAGAAATTCCGTCGATGCCGATCAGGTAGCCCGCGCCGATGGTCGGGATCCAGTTGCTGGGCGAGCCCTCAATGAACTTGAAGCCGGGCTCGAAGCGCTGCGCCCAGAACATGGGCACCAGCGGCAGCGAGATCAGGAAGCCGCCGAGCGCGAAAAAATTCGCGATCCAGCGGATGCCGTCCTTGTTCTCTTTGGGAACGAACAGGAGCACAAGGGCGCCAAGGAGCGGCGTAAAGAGGATGATCGAGAGTATGTGGTTTTGCATTTTAGCTTCGAGCTTCCTGCCATGAGCTAAGAACTTCAACTATGAACTTCGAGCCATCCCGCACTTGCCTGCTCGAAGCTCGTAGCTCGCAACTCAGTGATACACGTAATAGCAAACGAAACCGACCAGCCCTGCGGTCATCACCAGTGCATACCATTGCACCAGACCCCATTCAAAAAGCCGCGCGGGATACGAAAGCCAGCGCGACACAATCGCCGGGCCGTTCACGCCGATCCCGTCGATGATCCACTTGTCCCACCAACTGGAAATGGTCGCGCTCAGGCGCGTGATCCATCCAGCTGCGTTGACGGCGCCGTCGACCACATGCGTATCGAACCAGGCGGACGCCGCACCCAACCCAAGAACGCCCAGCCGAACATCGCCAAGCTTGCGGCGGCCGGTAAAAACATAGTCGTACGCCTCGTCCACATAATATTTGTGCAGCAGCACATCGTAGACTGGCGGCGCAGCAGCAGCGATGGGCTCAATGTACCCTTTATCGGCGTGGCGATAGCTGCGCCATGCCATGCCCCAGCCCAGGCCCGCGGCGCACAGAGACAGGGCCATCAGCAGCCACTCCGTGCTGGTGTTGCGCTCTTCTTCCACTCCCGCGACTAACTGGCTCGTTCTGCCCTCTTCCTGAAGCACGCGAGCTTCCCCGGCGAACACCGGCTCAAGAAACTTTGTGAAGCGGTCGGAGCCGCCAAGACTATGCGGCCATCCCAGCCAGCCAGCGCCGATAGCGCAAAGTGCGAGCGCGACCAGCGGCCAGGTCATCGACTTGGGCGATTCATGAATGTGATGTTCGACAGCATGGTCCATGCGCGGACGGCCATGGAAGGTTAAGTACATCAACCGGAACATGTAGAAGGCCGTCATCAGGGCCGTCGCATAACCGATGTACCAAAGGAAACGATAAGCTCCGCCTTCGCGCGACCAAGTCTCCCAGAGAATGGCGTCTTTCGAAAAGAATCCAGCAAAGGGAAAAATACCGGCTATAGCGAGGGTCGCGATAAACATGGTGCGATGAGTGATGGGAATGCGATGACCCAAGTCGCCCATATTGCGCATATCTTGCTCGCCCGACATGGCATGGATCACCGAGCCCGCTCCAAGGAAAAGCAGAGCTTTGAAGAATGCGTGGGTGAAGACGTGGAAGACCCCGGCAGCAAATGCTCCCACACCCAGCGCGAGGAACATGTAGCCGAGTTGAGAGACGGTGGAATAGGCGAGCACACGCTTGATGTCGTTCTGCACCAATCCAATGGTTGCGGCAAAGATTGCGGTGAGCGCCCCGACAATGGCAACCGTCTTCATGGAAGCGGGCGCGAGCACGAAGAGTGCATTCGATCGCGCAACCATATAAACACCGGCGGTAACCATGGTCGCGGCATGGATAAGCGCGGAGACTGGAGTTGGGCCCTCCATGGCGTCGGGCAGCCATATATAAAGCGGAAGCTGCGCCGATTTGCCGCAAGCGCCGACAAATAAAAGCAACGTAGCAGCCGTGATGATGGGATCGCCAATGGCAAAGCGTCCGCTGCGCGCAATATGCGTAACCTCGCTGAAGCGGAGCGTCCCAAAATACCAGGCGATGAAAAACATGCCGAGAAGAAATCCAGCGTCGCCAATACGGTTGACGATGAAGGCCTTGGCCGCCGCGTCGCTGGCGGATTTGCGATGAAAATAAAATCCGATCAGGAGATACGAACACAGGCCGACGCCCTCCCAGCCAACAAACAGCAACACATAGTTGTTGGCGAGAATCAAGGTCAGCATCGAGAACATGAAGAGGTTGAGGTATCCGAAAAAGCGGTAGTAGCCGCCCTCATGCGCCATGTACCCGGTGGAATAAATATGGATCAGCATCCCCACGCCCGTTACAAAAAGCAGCCAGATGCTGGAAAGAGGATCGAGGAGGAAACCCGCATCGGCCTGGAATGAGGCGGGCGATCCGTCATGCATTGTGTACGTCAGGTGCCCGGTGTCAGACCCGAGCCAGCTATAGAGAACCGTCTGATAAGGCTGGTGGAAATTTGCGTCAGTGGAGGACCATGCGGAATATTGCTTGACCGCTCCGCAGGCCATGACGAAGGCCAGCACGATGCTCCCCACGCAGACCGCGCTTACCGTCGCTTTCTGCAGCCTTCGGCCGAAAAAAAACATGACTGCGGCGCCGAAGGCGGGCAACAACGGGATCAACCAAATGTGGGTAAGGAACATGCGTTCTCAGTTCTCTGTTCTCAGCTCTTCGTCAAAGACGTAGAGCTGCGAACGACGCTTCTACCACTTGAGTAAATTGACTTCGTCTATGTTCACCGTCTCTTTGTTCCGGAAAAAGGCAATTAGAATTCCAAGACCCACGGCTGCTTCTGCTGCGGCGTCGGTAATGATAAAGATGGCGAACACCTGCCCGTGCAAACTTCCCCAGAGCCGCGAAAAAGCAACCAGGTTCAGATTCACGGCATTCAAGATGAGCTCGATTGACATGAGCACAATAACCACATTGCGCCGGGTGAGGACGCCGATTACGCCAAGTAGAAACAGCGCTGCGCCGAGAACCAGATAGTGCAGCGTCGTGATGTGAAGCATCGATTGCATGTAGCAGCTTTCGGCTTCTCTCCTTAATTCTCGTTACTCGGTACTAAGTACTTAGGTATTCGCACTAAATTTTCTTCTTCGCCATCACCACGGCCCCGATGATCGCTACAAGCAACAACAGAGAGGCGATTTCAAAGGCGAACATATACTGGCCGTATAGCAGGGTCGCAATGTTCTGCGTATTGTCGTTTTCCACGACTGGCAACGCGTGATCCGGAAACAAGCTGCTGCCTTTTGCGAAGACCGCGATGAACAATCCCCCCAGCGCAGTCGCGGCGATGACTCCGGCTACCCACTGACTGTTGAATTGGCGCTCTCTTATGGAGCGATCAATGCTTACCAGCATGATTACGAACAAGAACAGAACCATGATGCCGCCCGCGTAAAGAATGATCTGGACGCCCGCGACGAATGGAGCGTAGAGCATCAAGTAAATTGAAGCCTGCGCCAGCAGCGTGACGATCAGCGCCAGCGCGGAATGCACCGGGTTCTTCCGCGTGATCACCAGGATGCCGCCGATGAGCATGATCCCGGACAGCAGATAAAAGAAAAAAGGTGTGGCTACGGGTGCCATATTTTTTGTTGAAGCAACGCTACACTGGCCGTCAGTATGAGGACGCCCAGCCCCATGGGAAGTAGAACTTTCCATCCCATCTGCATTAGTTGATCAAAGCGATATCGCGGGAACGTGCCACGATACCAGATGTAGAGGTACATGAAAGCGGCAACTTTCGCCGTGAACCAGAAGATGTCTTGAACCCGCATACTGACCGCTGGAACAAAGAAAATGAAGCCGATCAAAGCCAGGACGACCCCAAATCCGGCGAGGCCGATGGTTTGAATCCGGAATAACGGATGCTTCGGCATGCGGGCCGCGTTAAAGAAGCAGATCGCCGCGAAGAATAGGAACGCTGCACCTGGGAAAAATGAGAAAAAGAAATTCCAGGTTGCGCTGTTGAGAAGATTCGGGAAAGGCCGCAACCAACCGCCCAGCCACAGCGTAACCGCAATCGACGAAACCGCGATCATGGCGGAATACTCTGCCAGGAAGAATAATGACCAGCGGAAGCCGCTGTACTCGGTGTGGAATCCAGCGGTCAGCTCCGACTCAGCTTCGGCCAGATCGAACGGCGCGCGGTTGGTCTCAGCCACCATGGCAACGGCGAAAATGAAGAACGCGATCAATCCCAGTGGAAAAAACTTGAAGATGAACCACTCGCCCTGCGCAAGTTGCGCCTGCACGATGCCGATCATGCTGAGGGTTCCGGTTCCGCTCGCATTCAGGCTCGTCATCAGGATCGCGGAAACCACCGCGAGGCCCATTGCGACTTCATAGGAGACCATCTGCGCGCTGGAACGCAGCGCCCCCATGAGAGGATAGTGCGAGTTCGAAGCCCACCCCGCCATCACGATGCCCAGCACGCTCAGCGACGAGACGCCGAGCATGAACAGGATGCCAATGTTCATGTCGGTAATAGCGTGCGTGGGGCCGAACGGGACCACGACAAAGACGGTAAACGCGGCCAGGACGACCACGAATGGTGCTATCCAGAAGACAAGCCCATCAGCCTCCGCAGGCATGATGTCTTCTTTGAGCAGCAGCTTGATCGCGTCGGCGATGGGCTGGAGCAATCCATGAGGGCCAACCCGCATGGGGCCAAGCCGCACTTGCATGTGAGCAAGAATTTTTCGCTCAAGCCAGTTCATCGCGATCACGGCGATCGAGAGCCCGACAAACACCGCCATGATGTAGACGAGTGCCCAGAACATATTTCCCGCGGCACCCGGAGTCTGGTCGCTGGTGAGATAGGACTGGATGTATTGAACGATTGCTCCCATCAGCGGTCGACCTCACCGAGCACAATATCGAGTGTGCCGATCACGGCGATCACATCCGCAACGAGTTGGCCGCGGCACATTTTATCCAAAGCTTGCAGGTTCACAAATGAGGGCGGTCGCACTCGTACGCGGTAGGGCTGCGTGGAACCATCGCTCACGATGAAATAGCCGAGCTCGCCCTTCGGCGCCTCAATCGAGTGGTAGACCTCGCCGACGGCGGGCTTTATGACCTTGGGAACTTTGGCCATAATGGGGCCTTCGGGAATTGCAGCCACCGCCTGCTCGATAATCCTCACGGATTGCCGCATCTCCGCCATGCGAACCAGGTATCGATCGTAGGTGTCGCCATTCTCGCCGATCGGAATATCGAAATCGAAGTTTTTATAGTTCGCGTAGGGCTGCGCTTTGCGGAGATCCCATTTCACCCCACTGGCGCGCAGCACAGGGCCGGTGACGCCCAGGGCGATGCAGTCCTTGCCGGAGATGACGCCGACATTCTTCGTGCGGTCCACCCAGATGCGGTTCGTGGTGAGCAATTCTTCGTACTCATCAATTTTCGGCCGGAAGAACTTCAGGAAGTTTTTTACATCAGACTCGAACCCGGAGTAGGTTTCATACTGCAAGCCGCCGATGCGGAAGGCGTGGGTGGTAAGGCGCGCGCCACAGTATTTTTCGTAGATTTTGAGAATCTCTTCACGATCGCGGAAGGTATAAAACAGCGGTGTGATGGCGCCAATGTCGAGCGCATGAGTTCCCAGCCAAAGCTGGTGGCTGGCGATGCGGTTTAGTTCCGTTAGGATCACGCGGACATGTTGAGCGCGCGGAGGAGCTTCGACATTCAGCAGCTTCTCTACCGTCTCGCAATACCCCAATCCGTTTGAGACAGCGGCGACATAATCCATGCGGTCGACGTAAGGATTGAACATCGTGTAAGTGCGATGTTCGCCGATTTTCTCGACGCCGCGGTGCAAATAGCCGATTACGCATTCCAGACCCAGAACTTTTTCGCCGTCAAGACGCAGAATCACGCGCAGCACGCCGTGCGTGGCCGGATGCTGCGGGCCCATGTTGATGACAAGCTCGTTGGCATCAAGAAAAGGCTTCTCGGAGGTTTCGAGATCGAGATGCGAGAGCGTGCTGTTCGGTTCGGTCATTCCCTATTTCGAATCCGCTTACTTCACAACCGCCTGATTCAAAAACCCATTTCTCCGCAGTTGAGGCTAAGTTTCATTGGCCGCTTTCGATCCCCAGGTTAATCTGCACCCATTCGCTGTCCTGTTGCAGGATGCCGTAATCCTTGCGCAGCGGATGTCCCTTCCAGCCGTCTGGCAAAAGAATCCGCTTCATGTCGGGGTGTCCATCAAACTTGATTCCGAACATGTCATACACTTCGCGCTCCAACCAGTTTGCTCCCGGCCAGATCGATACGGAACTGGGCACGCTGTCACCATCTAAAATTTGCGCGGTCACGCGAATGCGTTCGTTACGAGCAAAAGAATAGAGCACCCACAACACATCGAATTGTTTTTCTCGAGCAGGATAGTGCGCTGCGGTGATATCTACGCAGTAGTCGAATTCCTCTTCGTTGCGCAGCACCTGAAGAAGCTCAGGAATGAGAGAGCGATCGACCACCATATAGTTCTGTCCGGCGTAGGTGAGTGGCTGAATACCTGAACCATAGAGGCTCTTGAGCTTCGCAATCATGGGCGAATCCCAGGGGGTGGGTGCAGGCACGGCCGGCTTGGCGGCTGCTACAGGCTTTCCGGGCACGGATGCCGTTGAGGCGGAGGCAGGATTGGGCGTCACAGGGCTCACCGGATTCCCTGTGGAAGGCGCAGAAGATGGCGATTTGTTTTCGTCCGGCATAGCGCAGAACGCACCAACCTCCGGCGAGCCAGTCTCGGAGAGAACGATAACTTTTATCAGCTTGGAGAAGCGGTGTCAACGAGTCAAATTACAAAGGCGAGAAAGGTTGACAGTCAATTGAAAGACTACGTCGGTGGCCTTTGCGCTATGATTCGATCTGGAAGGATCAATCATGAATAGCGACGAGAAGGCCTGCCCAGTCTGCGGCGAAACCATCAAAGCCGTCGCCATAAAGTGCCGCTTCTGCAATACGGATTTGGCGACCTTTGCGGCATCGAACGAACTCGCAGCCGAGAAAGATCTGTTTTCCGGCCATCCGGCTATGATTTACAGCGTCCGCCAACTCGTGCCTTTTCTCGTGGTAGCCGCGCTGGCCGTCGTCGCCGGCTACATCGTTAACGACAGGAATGTCAAAAATGGCGTCTTATACACGGTCCTCGGCTCTTTGGCGCTATGCGCGATCATCTGTCTCTATTTCTACGTAAAGAGCCTGGGTACGCATTACAGAATTACCACCCAGCGGATCAAACGGGAACGAGGTTTGCTCTCAACAAAGCAGGAAAGCTTGGAACTGTTCCGCGTCGACCACTTCGAATTTCTCAAGCCGCTCGGAATGAGGCTGCTGGGCCAATCGGAGTTGCATTTGTTCTCGTCGGATGCTGAATTTGAGAATTTTTACATTTATGGCGTGCCTAAACTGGAAGCGCTCGCAGAAACCCTGCGCGAGTGTCAGCTTCGTGAGCGCGCACGGCGCGGCTTAACAACCTTCGTCAAAGCTTAAAGCCCTTCCGTAAGCATGGGAGTTACACCCATTCCAAAGCGCCCTTCTGCCAAACCCAGATGTAGCCAGCGATGAGGATCACCAGGAAGACCAGCATTTCGATCAGGCCGAACAGGCCGAGGGCTTTGAACTTGACGGCCCATGGAAACAGAAAGATGGTTTCCACATCGAAGACCACGAACAGAATTGCCACGATGTAGTAGCGAACCGTGTAGCGGCCGCGGGCATTGTCGATGGGATCGATGCCGCACTCATAAGGCATCAGCTTGGTTTTGCTGGGATTATTCGGGCGCACCAATTTCGCCGCCAGCAGCGTGACCGGAAGCAACACACCAATGACCGCCATAAAGATAAAGATCGGGACGTAATTTTGCGGCATCGATCGCCTCGCTACTCAGTGCATGTGGCTGAGCACGCAATATTAACGCCGATTGGTTGCTAGTTCAAGAAGCTTGGTCTCAAGAAGTTCAGACAATATGGCTCGGCTGGGAGCGGCCTATTTTTGTAATCGTCTTTTAATAAAAAAGTGAGCAACAGTTTGCGACTACTTGGTATCGAACACTGACGCCCGGTGAGCGAAGACGTCGTCACATGCTTAATCGCCTCGAAGATCGTATCCGCGAACTATGCGCCCAAGCTGTGGCCAGCTCCATTTCGTCCGGCTTCAACGAAGTGATCCACGAACTCCAATCGGCCTTGCATGAGCACACCAAGCGCCTCCGCAAGCGGTTTCTTAGCCCGATCGTTCCGGAGCGCCGCCAAAAGCCGCCCGACGCGCCTTCGGCGTGATCGATTTCACAAAACTTCATTATTTCTTGCTCGTTCCAAATACTTATCGGGAAGTATAAAAACTTTCTTTGCGAGATCGGATTTGAGGGTTGCATCTCGATAATAACGAGATAAGATGCCATTTTTCCCCTCAAGAAGGTCGGGATTACCTCTCGCAAATTCTTCCCAGGTCCTAACTTTGGCACGCACCATCCGCTCGTGAATCAGAAAGAAATATGCGTAGGTGATGGTTTCGTTGTAAAGCTGTGGCTTGTCGCTAAAGGCGGCGAAGCGCTTGAGCGCATTTGTAAATTTTTCTAAGGCCGCAAGCGCCGGATACTCCCGAAGGTACGCGAAGACCAGATGGACATGATCGGAGTGGTGAAACGAATCCGGAGTGACCGTAAGGCTTTCGAAAACATGAATCAGCTGGCGATCGTTCATAGCCCCTATCTTGCTTGAACTTTGCTAGTGTCCCTTCCCCACTGCAACCGCCCAGGCCGCAGCCGTGTAAATGGCCAGATTTCCCACCTCATACATGCCGTGCAGCAGGTGAATGGCAATTGCCAGCGCAAAGACCGCGACCAGAAGCCACGCGCCCCGAAGGGCAGTTCGGGGAATCAGCATTAACATGCAACCGGCGATTTCGCCCCAACCCAGAATCAGTCGCACGATGTTCGGCATGTGAGTTCTGGCGAAACTATGAGCAGCGCTGGGAATTACAAACAGGATTGCCTCGATCAGAATTACCAGCCCGAGCGTCCACTGCAGGCCGGTTAAAGCGATTTGTGTGCGTTGTTGCCCTGACATGTTCGTTCTCCGGTCGTTCTTTGCTGTTGTTTCTATTTCTCTTTTTCCCTCGCGCGCTTGCGGGTCGGGTGCGATTTGATTTCCTTCAGCCGATGGCTGGCGCTCGAATCCAAATCAAACTCATAGAAGCGCTTTAACTCCTGAATGCGATCGAGCGATGCGGGACTGAATGGTGTTTTGCCATCGAAGGCATGCAGGACAATTCCCTCCAGCAAATCGCCCAGGGTCATGTCGTGATACTCGGCAAAGGCCTTTAGGACCTTCAACAGCCGCTTCTCCATGCGAACGCCGGTTTGTACGCGCTCTACAAATAGCTTCTGATCGTCAGCCATAATGTACCAATGTACCAGTGTACGTCGTTACATACAATGAGAATAAAATTCACGGCGATGTTCCTTCGTACTACTTAAGTGGCCTTAGCGGTGGACGGTTTTACAAGCGGGCCACTGGCTAAAATCGCTTCACCGAAGACGAAACTTCCGCGGCTGTTTGTTTATAATCGCGTTTCAAGCTATTCATCGACACTAGGAGCGCGGAAACGCGCAATTCCCTACCCAAAAAGGACACCCTTGGCTTTCGACGAGAACGTTTACGAACTGCGGCGCGGCAAGCTGAAGCAAATTGAGGCGCTTGGACAGACCGCTTACCGGAGCAAGTATGAATTCACCCACACCATTCCTCAGATTCTCGCCGAGTACTCGGACAAGACGGCGGAGCAACTGGAGAATCCCAGAGTCGATGTGCGCATGGCTGGGCGCATCATGGCGATCCGGCTAATGGGAAAGGCCGGCTTCTGCCATCTGCAACAGGATGGAAAGCGATTGCAGATTTATGTCAAGAAGGACGCGGTGGGCGATACCGGTTTCGAACTTTATAAGTTGCTCGACTTAGGTGATCACATTGGGGTAAGCGGATATCTTTTCCGCACGCGAACCGGCGAACTCACCATTCATGTGGAAGAGATCACATTCCTCAGCAAGGATCTTTTGCCCTTGCCCGTCGGTAAGGCCATCGAGGGCGATGCCTCAACTCAAGGGGCTACTCAGAAGTGGAACGAACTAACGGATGTGGAATTGCGCTACCGGCAGCGCTATGTCGATCTGGTTGTCAATCCGGAGGTGCGCGAGGTTTTTTTGAAGCGCAGCAAACTGGTGCAGTCACTGCGGCGCACTCTCGATTCGCGTGGATTTGTGGAAGTGGAAACTCCCATGATGCAACCCATCGCGGGCGGGGCGGTGGCGCGTCCGTTTATAACTCACCACAACACGCTCGATATGGATTTATACCTGCGCATCGCGCCGGAACTTTATCTGAAAAGGCTGGTCGTCGGCGGTTTCGATCGCGTGTACGAGATCAACCGCAATTTCCGCAATGAAGGCCTCGGCTGGCGATGGAACCCCGAGTTCACCATGCTGGAGATTTATCAGGCTTACACAGATTATCAAGGGATCATGGACCTGACGCAGGAATTGATTACGCAGTCAGTGAAAGACGTGACCGGTGGAACGCTGACGATGCGCGAGGCGATCATCAAGTTCTGGCCGATGGAAGCCGGCGCTGCGCCCGATCTGACGGAGTTCTCTAATGTTGATGCACTCGTCCAGCGGCTTAAAAGCGCGGCGGATTCGGTCCAACTGGCTCACGACAGGGCGCCGGATCCTTTGCTTGGCGAGAAGGCGCGCGTACTACGGCGCCATCTTTCGATCCTTCGCACAACTCTCGGCGTAATTCTGAAAGGATTAGAGACTGGCAAGAATATCGGGAAGGCGATCGCCTTTGTGTTTGAGGCTGTGGCCGAAGAACATCTCACCCAGCCAACCATCATCTACGAATTCCCTACCGCAGTGTCCCCGCTCTCCAAACAGAAACCGGATGAGCCGGAGTGGACCGAGCGTTTCGAA
>JBEKWW010000031.1:0-64540 GCA_049512655.1 Candidatus Sulfotelmatobacter sp.
CTCCTTCGCGCTCTTCGAAAGAGCCCGCCCTCGCGGAGTCGAAGCGTGGGCCATCACGGAATTCCAAACACTCACCGCGCCGCGTGCTGAACCCAGGCCGCAAACATTTGCCAGGCGTGGGTCTGACCAATAGGCCCGCGAACATGCTGAAGAAAGAGAAGCAGGAGACTTCCCCACAGCGTGGCGCGATGAATTTTCCGAATCGAGAAAAGATCGTAGGCAATTAGCGGTATCAGGAAAGCCTCGGTCGCCCACTCCGATGGATGCAGACCCCACCACGAAGCGTTTACCGGCCAGCGCGCAACCGCCGCGTCGAGAATCGCAATCGTCGCAATGATAATCAGCCGTTTATGCGCCGCCGCATTCGAACGATATTTCCAGGCGAAGAAAACCAGCGGAGCAAATGCCAAAATATCGAATGTAGGCACTACAAAAAATGCTCGTGCGGTAGGCCTGCTGGCGTGCCGGACCAACGAATCGACGGCCGTGTAGATCGCGAGTATCGGCATGGTACACGCAAGGCCGAAGCCCACAAGCCCAAGTCGCCGGTGAATGTCCACCCGCCGCGCCGACACCAGCAGCGTCTGCGTAATAAGAAGAAGAATCCAGCAGGTGAATACCGCGCCGTGAACGTGAACCACTCGATTGGGCAGCGGCGCCTGGAAAACACCCGCGAGGTAATAAGAGCGCGCAAAACCGGTAAAAACGGCAACCAGAATCAGGAACGCCATACCCGAAAAAAACAGATGGTCATAGCGGCGTCCCGGTGCGGGGGATGGTGCGTGTGTAGATCGAACGACCGTGGTTGCCAGGGTGCCTCCAGAAACTAAGCGGGATTTTCGATGGACGGCGAAAGGACAAGGGATTGTATACCGAAAGTAATGGACTGAACCGTAAAAGCCAGTATGCGACGATAACCCGAGTTCTTATGTTCGAGCCGCACTCCACACCCGTGCAGGAACTAATACAACCCCTTCTCCCCCGGTGGTCTTGTCTTCCATCTCCGGTGCACCCACAACCATTGCTCCGGATACTTCCGCACATACTGCTCGATGATCGCAGTAAATTTCTGCGTGTTGGTCTGGATATCCGCCTCCAGATCGCCGGTACGCACCAACTCTACCGCCGGATCAAAGCGCAGCCGGTACCTCTCCAGTTCCGCATCCCAGATGGTGAAGGTTGGCACGACCGCCGCATCGGTACGCAGCGCGATTCGCGCCAGCCCGCTCGCCGTGCACGCCGGGATGCCGAAAAAATCCACAAAGATCCCCTGCGGCGGAGTCATGTTGGTATCCATCAGCACGCCTACGACTTCGCCCCCGTGCATGGCCGCCAGCAACCCACGTACAAAATTATCCTTATCCACCGTCTTGTTGCCATGCATCGTCCGGTACTCGCGAATCAGCCGGTCGAGGTAAACATTATCCAGCGGACGCATCACCACATGCATCCAGTGCCCGTGCATGGAATGCACAAATGCGGAAAGCTCCCATCCCCCGAAATGCGCGGTAAGAAACAGCACGCCCTTGCCCCGCGCATAGGCTTGCTGATAATTCTCCAGCCCGTCATACCCAATGACCTGCTCAACGTTTTCCAGCGTGTACTCGGGAAAATGGCAGACCTCGGCCAATTGACGTCCCAGCGAAGCAAACTCCCCGCGCAGAATGCGCTTCCGCTCCGCCTCACTTTTTTCGGGAAATGCCAGTGCGAGATTGCGCATGCCAACCCGCCGCAATCGCACATGCAGAAGATAAACGACGTAGGAAAGGCCGATGCCTAATGCCCGTGCCGCAGGCCGTGGCAAAATGCCGAGGATTTTGATGAACGGCCAGGCTGCCGCGTACTCAAGTCGCTGCCGCATTCAGGAGAAGCGTGACGGTACCACCCTAGAAATTTATTTGCAAATAAGGGCGAAGGAGCTTTGAGGTTCTATCCACTGTGCTCCCCCCGCGCCCCTCTGTGTTGAAGATTTTGACTTTTAGCCAAAAGTCCGCTACTTCGCCGCTTCCTGCGCCCACTTCGCCAGCGTCGCCAAAAACGCATTGGCCCCGTTCGGCGGATCAATCTCCCCCGTCAGAGCTGTGCGGAACGGCACCATGCGTCCATAAAATTCGCGCGTGCTGTCTTTGTCCTGCTTGATCACCGCTCCATTCAAGCTCACCCCGGCAAACAACCCGCGAGCCCGCGAGTAAGTCAGAACCTCGGCTCGCATCTTCCAATCTGTATTTCCCTCCGCATGACGCCCTACCGGACCCGCAGCCACCGAGGCGTCCGCTCCCAGCGCGAACTTGCTCGAGAGCAGATGCTTCATCCCATCTTTGTTCATGATCAACATGATCAAGTCAACCGCCTGCCCGCCGATCTGAAATCCGACACTTCCTCCGGTCACCAGGAAAAATGCGGGAGCGCTCCATCCCTTCGGCGTGCGGCAACTTGCCAGGCCACGCCCATACTTCGCGGCCACAATAAATCCGCCCTTCAGCATTCCCGGCACAACCGCCACGCAATCCGCCGAGCCCAACACATTTTCTGGTATGCCTTTATCCGGCGCGCCCTGAATGTCATTCAACACATCCGCAGCCGCCTGGACCCGGTCCGCGACCTTACCCGGTTCATCTTCCGCGAACGAAAAAGAACATACCGACACGATCACGAGCAGTAATAAGAACTTTTTCATGATTCCTCGTCACACAAAATTTCTGGGATCTATTGTCTGGATTGTAAATGAAGCGAAAGAGACGTGCGGCAGGAACGATTTACCAGGAAGGATCAAGCGCGCGGGGGCAGATTAGTCAGATCAGACGCAAGCGGAGAAACAAATTGAGTGATCGTTTAGACCAAAAAAATCGGGGCTGACCGTGGTGACCCTAATCGCCACGCTCAACCCCGTCTCCCAGGTTCTGTGGTAGGTGAGCCGAGTATGCGTCAGCGATAAATAGCACGCAAGATTACGGAGGTCATCGATCCAAAGTTACTGTTGAATAACGTGCACAGCAAGTTCCAAAGATTGAGAACCGACTTCACTTCGCCGCCACCAGCGAATGCGTAATTGCATGCACGGAGAGCGCAATCCGGTTCTGCACGCCCACTTTGCGCATCAACTTCGCTACGTGCGCTTTTACCGTACGCTCTTCGATTCCTAACTGCGATCCAATTTCCTTATTCGAACGGCCCGCCACCAGCATCTCCAGTACTTCTTTTTCGCGGTCGGTAAAGGTTACGCGGCCTGCGGGAAAGATCCTTCCCGGCGCCGACGACACCCGTTCGATAAACATCGACAGCACTCTGCGCGGCGCCCACACCGATCCCTGGCTCACAATGCGGATCGCCTGGGCAAACTCCGCGGGCGAGGCCGCCTCGTCCACATAGCCCTTCGCGCCGGAAGCGATTGCCTTCAGAATGGTTTCTTCGTCAATGCCCGAACCGGTCACAATGATTCGCAAATCCGGCCGCGTGGCCTTCAGACTGGCCATCACGTCGAACAGATTTTGTCCGGAACGATTTCCCAGCAAAATCAAATCCACACCTTGAAGCATGGAGATTTCGGGAAGTCCAGCGGAGATTAGTTCGAACTCAGGTTCGGAATCGAACAGTGCGCGGAAGCCCACAAACCTGAGTGGGTCGCTCTCCACCACGGCAATCTTAATGGTCGGTTTTCTGGCAACAGCAGCTTTCATAGGTTTCCCCAAGGGGCGTAATTACGTAACAAAAGAATAACGGCAATCCTGCGCAATGCAAAGAAACGTGACCCAAGTTGAATTACGGGAGTAACATGACAAACGTGTCGCGAAATTTTGTTTGCACGCAGATTTGGCGTGCAAACAATTGCAGTTTTACCCGCAGAGAAGATTCGGGATGATCCAAGGAGGATCAAAGGGCCGATGAGAAGGATGATGAAATGCTTCACTCTTACTCTTACAGTTATTTTGCTTGCCGTAGCTGTGACTTCTCGGATCGCAACTCCTGAAACCGTTGCCGCGCAAGCTCCCGCCAGCACTTATCAGCCGAAATTTCCTGGCGATCCTGCCCGTTCCGATTCTGAAGCGGCTGCACTGGCCTACATGCGCGTCGTCATCCGCGCCCAGCACCATTTCCAAAAGCAGTATGGACACTATGCCACGTCGCTTGCTCAACTCGTCCATACCGGAACGTTCACCAAACGCATGGTCGATCCCAAGCGCGGCGATTACACCGTCCACTTCAAAGGCAAGGACGACACCTTCATGCTCACCATGACGCCCCAGCAACAGGATGCCCAACACCGCTCCTTCTACGCCGAAGATGACGGCAAGATTCACGCCGAAGAAGATAAGCCTGCAAACGCAGACTCGCCGGTTGTGAAGTAGCTTCCATCTCACGCCACGCCCCCAACCATCTGTCATCTTCAGCGAGGATTGTGCTTCGCGACGGCGAAGCACAATCGCAGTCGAAGGATCCGTTTCGCGTTGCGGATTACCTGTCGTGAGCGCTCATTCTTGCGAAAAGGTAAACTCATTTATGATGAATCAGAAGCAATCTTAGGATCGAAACCGAACGGAGGAATCATGTCACTCACCATCGGCGCGCCCGCGCCAGAGTTCACCTTAAAAGACCAAGATCAGAAAGAAGTAAAGCTCAGCGACTACCGCGGCAAGAAGAATGTCGTCCTCGTTTTTTATCCGCTCGACTGGAGCCCGGTCTGCACCAAAGAACACGCTTGCATGATCAACGACAAGAAGCAATTCGATGAACTCGACGGCCAGGTGCTCGGCCTTAGCGTCGACAGCGTGTGGTCGCACAAAGCCTATGCCGATAAAATGGGCATCCACTACCCGCTGCTGGCGGATTTCCAGCCGCGCGGCGCCGTCGGCGCGAAGTATGGCGTCTATCTCGAAGACAAAGGCATCACCGGCCGCGCCATTTTTATCGTCGATCGCAACGGCAAACTCGCCTGGCAGAAGAACTACGACATTCCGGTTGTGCCCGATATCGCCGAGGTTTCGAAAGCGCTTGCGGCCGTGAAGTAGAGCTTTAAAAAGACGCGGCTTCGGCCGCGCCCCTAGAGACCGGGAAAGAGCATGGCTTCAGCCGGGCCATCCGAGCCACCAATTACAAAACTGGGCTTTAGCCCCCGAGGGAGCGCGTCACCCGTGATTACCGTCTTTGTCGGAACCAGCCTCGATGGCTTCATCGCGCGAAAAGATGGCGCGCTCGATTTCCTTCCCGCGGATGGCGGCGAGCCTCATGGCTACACCGAACTCATGGCCAGCGTCGATGCGCTGGTAATCGGCCGCAATACCTTCGCGATCGTCTTAAAGTTTCCGGAATGGCCCTACGGGAAAAAGCGTGTCGTGGTTTTGAGCAGCCGTCCGCTCGACATGTCGTCTGCCATCGGAGGCATAGTCGAGCAGATGTCCGGATCGCCGAGTGAGATCGTCGCGCGCTTAGCGGCTACCGGCGCGCACAATCTCTACATCGACGGTGGGATCACCATTCAACAATTTCTGCGCGCGGGTCTGGTTGACCGGCTGGTGGTCACGCGTGTTCCCGTCCTTATTGGAGATGGAATTCCGCTCTTCGGCACTCTCGATCACGATATCCTGCTCCGCCACATCGCGACCAAGCAGTTTCCCAGCGGCCTAGTCAGCAGTGAATACCAGGTCGCCCGCGCAAATAAGACCTGAGGGTGCCCATTCTAGTCGTGGTTTTTGCGACTAGGGTGGGGATTTTGACTTTAGATTCTCACAGGAATAAACCTACGCGCCCGCCTTAACCTCCGTCGCCTTCCCTCCGCTGTAACTCACCACCAGCGGTTTCCCTCCATTCGGATACCGCACGGTCTTCTCCTCCGACGATGCACCCGCATCCGGCACTCCCATGCCCACCGCGAAATCCGCCTGCAGCTCATCCATCCCCGGCTTCACTTCGTGCCGCTCGATCGACTGCCACACATCCGCCGGCCAGAATTTATACAATCCATGCGGATCTTCCACATAAAACATCTCATCGGAATAAATCTTGTACTGCCCGTCATTCTCGAATCCGACCGGGACGGCGAAACTGTGTCCATCTTTATCAAACGTCGCTACCACCTGCCGCCTGCCGCCCGGCGCCGGAACTACCATCACGTCTTTCATCTCCACCCGCTCCAGCGGACCCAGAAGGCCGGCTTCGTGCGCAAAGTCGACACTCTTCACCACCGGCACATAACGATAATAGGTATAGCGATACCCTTCCTTCACCCACACCGGCTGCTGAGTCAACTGCTGCGCCGACTTCAAATCGTAGGGATACAACTTCTTCGGCGTCACATAATATTCCTGATTCGCGTACCCGGCATTCTTCGCAGCCACTTGCTTCTGCGCCGCAACGTAATCCTGATGATTCCGATAAAGAATGAACCCCGTCCGCGCGCCCGCCACCACTATGCCCAGCGCCAACGCAACCTGAATCTTCTTCTTCGCGTCTTCAGTCATAATTTAGGTATTGTTCCCTACCCTGTGAATCTCTGTGCCCTCTGTGTTGAAGATTCTGGGCCCCCGTCCCTAACAAAGAAGTCCTAAGGTACACTAGAGCTACCCACATGCCAGTCACCGAACAAGACGTCCTCAGCGCACTCAAGAGCTGTTACGACCCCGAGATCCCCGTCAACATCGTCGATCTCGGCCTAATCTATTCCGTAAAATTCGACCCTGTTCCCGATGACAAGGAAGACAAGCAGGATGTCGCCGTCGACCTGACGCTGACCTCTCCAGGCTGTCCCGAACACGTCAACATTAGCGCTCAAGTGAAATCACGCCTCGAGCAACTCCCCGGCATCCGCAGCGCGGCCGTCAATGTCGTCTGGACTCCGCCCTGGTCTCCGGAACGCCTCAGTCCGGACGCCAAGAAACAACTCGGCATCGATTGATTCGGAATCCGCCGCTCGGCCCTCTCCAAAAATGAATCAGCCGGGCTCTTGGAAACCGGAAGCCGATTCTCACAGCTCTTCCCAGGCATCCACCAGGCTTCGTCCCGAAGACTCGCCAATCTTTCTGCCCGCCTTTGCCGCCATTTCCATCACATGCATCCCACGGTCAAAGTATTCCGGCAGCGATTCGCGTATCTGCTCAAACTTCTCGGGATATTCCGCCGCCAGCACCGCCAGCGCTACACCTCCCGCCAGCACTCCCGCGGCGTTCTTCCGCTTTAAAAACAAAATCGTTGCCGCCCCGACCGATCCCGCCAGTAACGCCTTCTTCCAGCTTTCCATGTTTCCCCCACGATATTTTCTCTTCACGAGATTGTACCCCGCTGCTTCAACGATTTACTCACCTCTCTCCGATGCCCATTCTCCGGCTAGCGTTGTCGTTCTACATCCTTTGTCATTCCGAACCGGCTTCAGCCGGTGAGAGACTGCCCTGAGCGCAGCCGAAGGGAACCTGCTGTTCGCCCGTAGCATATGGCTGCCCGCCCATCCTTTATACTTTCCCATTCCACCGGAGGCCCTATGTTACTCACCCCCAAGCCGAAGCTCCTACTCGCATTCGTGCTCGCCGTAACATCTGCACACGCGCAAAAGCCCCGCGCCCGCGACCTCGGAGTCCCTTTCGACGGCAAGTCTGGCCCAAACAACGCTATTACGGACGTCGCTGGCGTCGAAGTCGGCCACACTACGCTGATCTCCGGCAGCGGCAAACTCGTCGTCGGCAAAGGTCCAGTCCGCACCGGAGTCACCGCCATCCATCCCCGTGGCAAGAACTCCAACGATGCCGTCTTTGCCGCGTGGTTTACGCTCAACGGCAACGGCGAGATGACTGGCACAACATGGGTCGACGACTCCGGCTTTCTTAATGGACCAGTCATGATCACCAACACACACAGCGTCGGCGTGGTGCGCGACGCCGTCATTGCCTGGAAGGTCAAGCGCGGCGAGCCCGACATGGAAGGTTACTGGTGGTCTCTTCCTGTGGTCGCCGAAACCTGGGACGGCTGGCTCAACGACATCAACGGATTCCACGTCCGCCCCGAAGACGCCTGGCACGCCCTCGATTCGGCTCATGCCGGTCCGGTCGAGGAAGGCAACGTCGGCGGCGGAACCGGCATGGTCTGCAATGAATTCAAAGGCGGCATCGGCACGGCATCGCGCGTCCTCGAGGCGAAAGAAGGCGGCTATACCGTCGGAGTCCTCGTGCAGTGCAATTACGGACGCCGCAATCAGCTCCGCATCGCCGGCGTTCCCGTTGGCAAGGAAATTCCCGAACACCCCGCGTATGGCGAAGATGAGACTGCCAGCACTGGGACGAAGCCCATGCGGGGACAGCCGCCCTCGGCTGTCCAGCAGCCCGAAGGGCCGCTCAACTCAGGACCAGCCGGAAAAGACGTGGGCTCCATCATCGTCATCGTCGCCACCGACGCTCCACTCATTCCCACCCAACTCAAGCGCATCGCCAAGAAAGTTTCTCTCGGCCTGGGCCGCGACGGCAGCTACTCCGGTGACGGCTCCGGCGATATCTTTCTCGCTTTCTCCACCGCCAATCCCGGTGCGGTGAGTCCAAAAAGTGACGACCCCAAAGGCGTGCATCACCTCGCCATGATGCCGAACGATTCCCTCGACCCCATTTTTCTTGCCACCGTGCAGGCCACCGAAGAAGCCGTCATCAATGCCATGGTCGCCGCCGAAACTATGAAAGGCATCGACGATCACGAAGTGATCGCGTTACCTCACGACCGCCTCCGCGAGGTATTGAAGAAGTACAACCGCCTGGAAAAATAACACGCATCGCCCACCATGGAACGGGTGCGGGTGTGTCGCAGGCAATTCAAATTTGGGCGCCTTCGCGACGCAAACCTTCAGAACTCCGATAACAGCTTGCGAACGTCGCCGCGGTAACTATTCCCATTTCCGAACCTCCGCATGTCCACCCGGACATTACCTTCGCCCCTCACCCCTCGTTCCTTCCCTTGCCCCGCGAAAAGACTACACTCAAGTGAGTGAAGCGCCTTTACACCATCGAGCGCGTCAAGGGTGGCATGAAGTTCACCTGCACCCACTGTTCTCATCATGTGAACACGCTCGATTTCGACCCCCACTTCGGCAACCTGCGAACCCAGGCCGCCACCGCCATCATCCAGCACGCCACCAAAGTCCACCACGAGCCCGTAACCTACTCTTCGCTCGACGCCGCCCCTCACCTCACCCGCGTGTAGATCTTCCTCATCGTCATCCTGAGCATTGTCATCCTGAGCGAGGATTGTGCTTCGCAACAGCGAAGCACAACCGCCGTCGAAGGATCCCTACTTTCTTGCATTGCACCCGGCCCACCGGTGTTCCCCTTCCCAAATCCGGATGCCTGCGGCCACGCCTGTGACCCTCATCACAGTCCACCCGCCCGAACAGCCGCAATGATTCCCTTATGCGTGAGCGCCGCTACTACTGCGTTTACATCATGGCCAGCCTGACCGGCACACTCTATATAGGAGTGAGCGGCAATCTTCACCAGCGCATCTTCCAGCACAAATTCCATCATCACGAAGGATTCACCGCCCGTTACGACGTAGTCCGCCTGCTCTACTGGGAATCCTACGACGACGTCCACAAGGCTCTGGCTCGCGAGAAACAACTCAAAGGCTGGACCCGCTCCAAGAAAATTTCTTTGCTCGAACGCCGCAATCCCCGCTGGAAAGACTTGGCCGCAGAGTGGTACCCCTGGATGCAGCCGACTGAAGGCAGGGATGCTTCGACTCCGCGTTGAGGCTCGCTGCGCTCACCTCCCCGCTCCGCTCAGCATGACAACCGAAAGCCTGTTGTCCTGCGCAGCCGACGAATTCGTGGCACCCCCGTCATCCCAGTCATCCCAACCCCAGCACCTTGTCATCCTGAGCGAGGATTGTGCTCCGCGACAGGGGGGTGAGTACCCTAGTTGAAAGGTAAACAGTCCTTCTTTAGAGGGGGCTGCGAAGCCATCGCACGAGCACGTTACCGTTGCAGTGAGAACTAGCCGCTCACAGCCTTATCCGTGATCTCCAGCCCGCGATCGATGATGGCAAATGCCTCGCGCAACTGCTGCTCGTTGATGCATAACGGAGGATTGGTAAAGAAAGTGTTCCAGCGAACCAGCGTATAAAGCCCCTGCTCGCGGAAGAACTTGCCGAGCGCAGCCATCTCATCGGAGGTGCCGTTGAATGGAGCCATCGGCTGGCGCGTCTTGCGGTTGCGAATCAGCTCGAAGATGCCGAATAGTCCGATGTTGCGGTAATCCCCGACTGATGGGTGTTTCGCCTGCATCTCTTTGCCAAGCTGCTTCATGACCGCGCCCATTTTTTTCGCGTTGTCGATCAACCCATCTTCTTCATACACGCGAATCGTCGCCAGCGCCGCAGCGCAACCCATGGGATGACTGTTATAAGTGAGTCCGCCGAAAAACACTTTGTCCTGAAAATGCTGCGCAATGTGATGGCGCATTCCCACCGCGCCCAGCGGAAGATAGCTCGAGGTCAATCCCTTCGCCATGCAAATGAGATCCGGAACAACTTTCCAATGATCGACGGCAAACCATTCTCCAGTTCGTCCGAAGCCAGCCATTACTTCGTCGGCGATCATCAGGATGCCGTATTTCTCGCACAGCTTGCGCACGCCTTCGAGATATCCATCGGGCGGAATCAGAATGCCGTTCGTGCCAACCACAGTTTCGAGAATGAATGCGGCGATCGTCTGCGAGCCCTCAAGTTGAATGGTCTCTTCAATCATGGCGAGAGAGGACTCGGCCGGTTCCCATCCGCGCTCGATGCCATGATAGGGATCGAGTACATGTACCACCCCCGGAATGCCAGGCTCCGCGGCCCATCTGCGGGGATCGCCGGTGAGTGTGATGCTTCCGCCAGTCGCTCCGTGATAGGAGCGATAGCGCGCCATGATCTTGTGGCGTCCGGTGAAGAAGCGCGCGAGTTTGATGGCATTCTCAGTGGCTTCCGCGCCGCCGTTGGTGAAGAAGAAGGTGTCGATGTCGCCGGGAGTGATTTCGGCAAGCTTGGCGCCAAGGCGGGCACGAACTTCCGTGGCCATGAACGGATTCGCATAAGCCAGCGTTGCAGCCTGCTCGGCGATGGCTTTGACGACGCGTTCATCGCCGTGACCGATGTTGACGGACATCAGTTGACTGTTGAAATCGATATAGCGCTTGCCTTCGGGCGTGTAGAAATAAATTCCCCTGGCGCTGGCAACCGGAATGGGATCAATCTTCGATTGCGCGGACCATTCGTAGAGCGTGTGCTTTTTGCAGAGGTCAACGATTTCTTTGCCGGTTAGCTTATCGGTTGCGGGATTTGCGATAGTGGTCATTACTCTTAGCTCCTAACCTTTGTCTACTCGGTTGATTCTTAGAATCTCTACCGCAGAGGACACAGAGTAGATCTCAGAACTTTCTGCTGTGGTCTTTGGCCCAGCGTTCGACGACTACTTTTTTGTCGGTGTAGAACTCGATGGCGTCGCGGCCCTGGCCGTGAAGATCGCCGAAGAAACTGTTTTTCCATCCGCTGAAGGGAAAATAGGCCATGGGCGCGGCGACTCCAATATTGATGCCGATGTTTCCTGCGGGCGCTTCGTAGCGGAAGCGGCGTGCGGCCGATCCGCTGGAGGTGAACAGCGACGCTTGATTACCGTAGGCGCTGCGTTCGAGGAAGGCAATCGCGTCGTCCATGCCATCTGCGTGGACGAGGCTGAGGACCGGGCCGAAGATTTCCGTGTCGGCGAGGTCGCTGGTTGCGGGGACGTTATCGAGAATGGTGGGCTTCACGAAATTTCCCGATTCATATTTCGGAATTTTCGAGTTACGGCCATCGAGCAGAACTTTTGCACCTTGCTTTTCACCGACTGCAATCAGCGACTCAACGCGTTCTTTGCTTTCTCGCGTAATCACCGGACCCATCTGAACATCTTTATCGAGACCGTTGCCGACTTTGAGCTTGGAAGCTGCGTCTGCGATGGCATCGCGAAAAGTTTTTTGCGCTTCGCCGACGGTCACGGCAACGGAGACGGCGAGGCAGCGTTGGCCCGCGCATCCAAAGGCGCTGTCGCTGATGATCTGCGTGGCCATGGGCATATCGGCGTCGGGAAGAATGATGACGTGATTTTTTGCGCCACCCTGGCACTGGCAGCGTTTTCCTTTTTCGCCGGAGCGCGCGTAGATATAACGCGCGACCGGAGTAGAGCCGACAAAGCTGATAGCGCGGACCTTGGGGTGGTCGATTAATGCGTCGACAGCAGTCTTGCCGCCGTTGATCAGGGTCACGACGCCTTTGGGCAAGCCCGTTTTTTCGATCAGTTCGTAAACGTAGCGCATGGTGAGCGGGACGCGCTCGGAGGGTTTCAGGATGAACGTGTTGCCGGTGGCGATGGCGTAAGGCAGGTACCAGAACGGAATCATGCCAGGAAAATTAAATGGCGTGATGGCGGCGACCACGCCGAGGGGCTGGCGGATCATCATTTCATCGATGCCGCGGGCAACATCTTCAAGGTTATAGCCTTGCATCATCATGGGGATGCCGCAGGCTACTTCGACATTTTCGATACCGCGGCGCATTTCGGCTTTGGCTTCGGCAAAGGTCTTGCCGTTCTCCTGCGTGATGATGCGGGCGATGTCCTCAATGTGCTCTTCGAGCAGCATCTTTAATCTGAAAAGCGGCTGGATGCGGTCTTCGGGCGGCGTGCGGCGCCATTCCGGAAAGGCGGCTGCGGCGGACTCAATGGCCTGATTAACTTCGTTGGCATCGGCGAGGGGGGCCTGAGCGAGAACCTCGCCAGTCGCCGGGTTGACGATGTCGCGCAGGTCGGTGGATGGGGAGTCGGTCCAGCGGCCGTCGATGAAGTTCGTGAGTCGAAGTGCAGGCGGTGCGGCTACGGTGGTCATTGTGTTGCCTCAGCTATCGTGAAGATTTTTGTGCGCGCGGAATGTGGCGCTCCGAGCGGGTTGCATAGGTGCTTCGCGCGAAAGTGCCCACGCTCAGGGTGACAGATCATTTTCACATCAAATGGCGTCGCTTGCCTAGACGGAGCCGAACCTCACGCCAATTGGGCAATTGCGCCTTTCTTGTCGGCGACTGCTGCCAGTGCGGATTCCAGAACGTCGAGGCCTTCGTCCATTTGCTCGTTAGTGGCGACCAGCGGGACGAGGACACGGATCACGTTGCCGTAGGAACCGGCGGTAATGGTGATCAGGCCGTGTTCGTAGCAGTATTGCGTGATTTTCTTGGTTTCGTCGGCAGCTGGGATTTTTGTTTCCTGCGACTTGACCAGTTCGATGGCTTGCATCCCGCCAAGGCCGCGGACGTCGCCAATGATGGGCCAACGCTTCTGCCATTCACGGGCGCGGCGCTGGAAGCGACTTCCTAATTCGTTCGCGCGCGCCGATAAGTTTTCTTTTTCGAATAAATCCAGTACCGCGAGAGCTGAGGCGCAGGAAAGCGGGTTGCCGGCGAAGGTTCCGCCGAGGCCGCCGGGGCCTGGGGCGTCCATGATTTCGGAGCGGCCGGTGACGGCGGCTAGCGGCAAGCCTCCGCCTAATGATTTTGCGGTGACTAAAATATCGGGCTCGATGCCGTAATGTTCGCTGGCAAAGAGTGCGCCGGTGCGGCCGAAGCCGGATTGGACTTCATCGGCAATGAAGAGGATGCCGTGCTTGTGGCAGAGATCGATTAAGACTTTGAAGTAGTCGGGCGGCGGGGCGACGAATCCTCCTTCACCAAGAACGGGCTCGGCAATGACCGCGGCAACTTCTTCATTGGCGACGACGCGCTTGAAAGTGTCTTCCAGATGACGCGCGCAAAAAAGATCGCAGGAAGGATATTTCAGGTTGTAGGAGCAGCGGTAACAGTAGGCGTAAGGGACGCGGTATACCTCGCCGGGAAAGGGCGCGAATCCAGCTTTGTATGGATGAGTCTTGCTGGTGAGCGCAAGGGTCATCATGGTGCGGCCGTGGAAGGCGTCTTCAAAGGCGATGATGCCGGGGCGCTTGGTGTGGGCGCGCGCGATCTTGACAGCGTTCTCAATGGCTTCGGCGCCGGAGTTGAGGAAGATAGTTTTCTTAGGAAATTTTCCGGGAGTAACTTGGTTCATGCGCTCGGCGAGGCGGATGTAATTTTCGTAGGGCGTGACCTGAACGCAGGTATGAAGGAATTTGTCGAGTTGATCGCGAACCGCGCTGACCACTGCTTCCTGACGATGGCCAACATTGAGGCAGCCGATGCCTCCGGCGAAATCGATGTAGCGGTTGCCGTCAACGTCTTCGAGCCAGGCGTTTTCGGCTTTGGCCACGTAGATGGGCGTGGCGTGGGAAAGGCCGCGGGGCACGGCTTTTGAGCGGCGAGCCGAGAGAGCCTGCGATTTCGGGCCGGGGATGGGAGTGTTAATGCGGATCGTAGTCATTTTAGTTTCTCGCGCGAGTTCCCTGATGCGACAGTAACATTGCACGCGGCACAGGGAACCTTCGACTGCGGTTGCTCTTCACGCTGGGGCGCGAAGATCGATCCTCTCTCAGGATGACAATGTTTAAAAGAAGTCATCAGTACCAGCCGATAGGCTGCTCGTTCAGATTGATGTAAACCTGTTTGGTCTCTAGATATTCTTCGATGCCCCAGGGACCGAGTTCGCGGCCGAAGCCGGATTGTTTGTATCCTCCCCACGGGGCTTCAACGTATGTTGGCTGCATGTGATTGACCCAGACGATTCCGGCGCGAATGGATTTAACCATGCGCATGGCTTTGAAGATGTCACGAGTCCAGACTGCTGCGGCGAGGCCGTACGGAGAGTCGTTGGCGATCTTGAGCGCGTCCTTTTCGTCATCGAACGGAATCACGGCGGCGACGGGGCCAAAGATTTCTTCGCGGGCGATACGGGCCGAGTTGGAGACATCGGAAAAAATTGTGGGCTGCACGTAGTAGCCTTTGCCGCTTTTTTCCGGGCGCCCGCCGCCGGAGACGAGTCTACCTTCTTTCTTTCCGATTTCGATGTAGGAGTTGACGCGGTCGTATTGCTCTTTGCTAACCAGCGGGCCCATTTTTGTTTCGCGATCGAGCGGTGGGCCGAGTTTAATTTTTTTGGCTTTCTCAGCCATGGCTTCGACGAAGTTTTTGTAGATGGATTTTTGTACGAGGATGCGGCTGCCGGCAGAGCAGACTTCGCCTTGATTGATGAATACTCCGAAGAGCGCGCCATCGATGGCGGCTTCGAAATCGGCGTCCGCGAAAAAGATGTTGGGAGATTTCCCGCCGAGCTCCAGGGTGACGCGCTTGACCGTGTCGGCGGCCTGTTTGACGATGATCTTGCCGACCGAGGCGCTGCCGGTGAAGGCGATTTTATTGACGTCGGGATGCTGTACGAGCGGTGCGCCGCAGGTTTCACCGAAGCCGGTGACGATGTTAACCACGCCGGGCGGCAGGCCGCAATCGGCGAAACAGTTCGCCATTTCCAGCACGGTGAGCGGGGTTTGCTCAGCGGGTTTGAGGACGCAGGTGCATCCGGCAGCGATCGCGGGTGCGAGTTTCCACGCCGCCATGAGCAGCGGATAATTCCACGGAATGATTTGTCCGGCGACGCCAACCGGCTCTTTCAGCGACAAGCTCATCGCATTATCGGGAACGGGATTAACGTAGCCGACAACTTTAGTGGCGAGGCCGCCGTAGTATTCGAAGCAAGTGGCCGCGTCGTTGATATCGAACTCAGCTTCCACAATCGGCTTGCCGGTGTTGCGGCATTCGAGTTCGGCGAGAGCTGCAACGTTGGCGCGGATTTTCTCCGCGAGTCGGAAGAGGACACGTCCGCGCTCCTGCGCGGTGCTCGTGCTCCAGGGACCATCTTCGAAGGCGGCTTTGGCAGCGGCAACCGCGCGATTCACGTCGTCAGCCCCGGCGTCGGGGACCTGGGCGATGATTTCTTCGGTGGAGGGATCGTAGACGGGGAAAGTTTTCCGCGAGCTGCTATTCATCCATTCGCCGTTGATATACATCTGATAAGTTTTGAGTTCGGTGGTGATTCCGCCGGGCATTTTGTTTTTACCTCCTGCTTACAGCAGCGGCTAAAGCTGTTTTTCATTCAGTCTCTGACGGCACAACTGAAGTCGTGCCTGACACGGATCGAAACATTCCTCATAACGGGCGCGTTTCGCTCACCGGGACAGCCGAGGCGACCATCTCGACATGACCCTGGAGCGAACGCTTGTGGCGACCGTAAACGAAAAAAAAGAATGCGGCCAGGCCGACAAAAAATAGCGTGCCGCCGAACATCCACAGTTCGTACGACCACAGCGATGTAATCTGCTGCGCCGGGAAAAAGACAAGTGCGATACCAAGCATCGTCGTGACCAAGCCACTGGTACCGGCGAGCATAAGCGTTACGCGGCTGTACTGGCCTTGCGGCTTAACCTCTTTCACGGCAAACAATATCAGCGCGCCGAACATGTACAGAAAAGGGACCAGTTGCAACACGACCGCGAGCGATAAAAGTTTTTGAAAAGTCTCCTGAACGCCTGCGCCGAGAAAATTCATAACGACCAGCAACGCTGAGACAATCGCCTGGACGATCAACGCGGCATAGGGCGTTGCATAGCGAGGGTGAATCTTGCCGAGCCAAGAGGGCATATAAGAATCGAGGCCGGCGACGAAGGGAATGCGGGCAGCGCCACCCATCCAAGCAGAACCGATGCCGGCGATAGAGAAACTCAGCATTAGAGCAAACGGAACCACGATCCATCCAATGCCCACTCGCCCGGCCATGTGAGTGACCGCCTGCACGATTCCCTGGAGAACATTCACGTCCTTGCCGACGGCGATGAGAAGTGTGAGAGTTGCGCCCACATAGAGCGCGCCAGAAAGAATGCCACCCAGCGCGACGGCGCCGGGCAGGGTGCGGCGCGGATCCTGGATTTCATCTCCCATGACGGACGCGAGTTCCAGACCGACGAGGCCGAAGCAGATCACACCGAACGAGTTCATCACGAAACGGGGGTTGGACGGGATCTTGAAATCGGCGGTGGTAATGGTGGTACCAAACCGCCACCACACGATTGCACCCAAGCCAATGAGCACCGCAGCGGCAATAAAAGTTCCGATCGCGCCCAGGTTGTTAATCCACTTGCCCACGCCGAGGCCAACAATGTTAAGCAGCGTTAGCACGGCAAGCAGTATTAAAGAAGTTGCGGAGGCGAAGAATTTGTTATCCGCAAGGCTGAGATGCGACGGGCCGAGCACATAGACGGAGACGCCGACGAAATAAAGCATGACGGTCGGCACGTAAAGCATGTTGTTGGTCCAGTAGCACCAGCCGGAGAGAAAGCCGTGGAAGTCGCCGAAAACTTCTTTGGCCCAGAGATAAACTCCGCCTTCGCCGGGATAGCGATGGGCGAGTTCGATGACGGCGATGCCTTGCGGCCAGAAAAAAAGAATGAGGGAGATGATCCACAGCCAGATGGTGACGCCGCCATTGGCCGCGATGGATGGGACGACGTTGAGATTGAAAACGGCCACGACGAAGAGAAGAACGAGGTCGCGGCGCCCGAGGGCGCGGATCAGGTGAGGCTGGGCGGCGGGTTGGGCGGCGGTGGACAAAGTTCAGTGGTCAGTGATTAGTGGCCAGTGATTAGTAGGCAGTGTTCTTCTTACAATCACTGACCATTGCCCACTGGCCACTTGTTTTTAGTGCGCGGCCAGAACTGGCTGACCGGCGCGTTCCTGTTGCGCTTTGGCGAGCGAAGCGGCAATGTCGTCGAACGCAGATAGATGCTTGTCGATGTCTGCTTCGGTGTGCTGGACCGAGATCGTCCATTGCTCGTCCCACCAGTAAGGCTGGGGCATCACGCCGCGGTTGACCATGGCAAACCAGTAGTGGCGCCAGAGATCGACATCGATCGTCGCCCAGTCACGGTAGTTGCGAATTTCCTTTGGATACAGCATGAGAGCGCCATTCGCTCCTGCATGCGCGATGTAGGCTTGCAGACCCACTTTCGCGATGGTCTTGCGATATCCATCAGCCAGTTTCTTGCCGAGTTTATCGACGTGCGCATAGTTATCGCGAGTGAGAACTTCGCGGAAGGTTGCCAGGCCGGCAGCCATCGAAACCGGATTTGTGTTGTAGGTTCCACCGTGGAAAACTTTGTGTTGCGAGATCAGATCCATAACCGACTTGTGGGCGCCAAATGCGGCCAAGGGCAGGCCTCCGCCAATCGACTTAGCGAGACAGATCATGTCAGGCTTCACGTTGAAGTATTCGCTTGCCCCTCCCCATCCCAGCTTCGCGCCAGTTTTCACTTCGTCGAAGATCAGCAGCGCACCATGCTTGGTTGCGAGATCACGCAGGCCCTTGAGAAAACCAGGCTGCGGGATGCAGAGCCCAACGTTCATCAAAATCGGTTCGAGAATGATCGCGGCAATCTCGCCGGGATTTTCTTTGAAACGGCGCTCGACGGTGGCCAGATCGTTGAAGGTGGCAATCTTCACGTTCTCGACTGCGTTTTTCGGAACACCGAGTCCACCGGGAACGGCAGTGGGATTATCGATATCGCCGAATTCCGGCGCGTGCGGTTTTACGCTGACCAGGGCGGAATCGTGCAGGCCGTGGTATGCGCCTTCAAACTTAATAATCTTGTCGCGGCCGGTCGCGGCGCGCGCCAGGCGGATCGCGTGCATGGTCGCTTCGGTTCCACTGTTGCCGAAGCGGACCATATCAACCGGGAAGCGCTTGCAGATTTCCTCGGCTAGCTCCCATTCCATGTCATGCGGCATACCGAACATGGTCCCGGTGGAAAGGCGTTTTTCCACGGCCTTCATCACCGCAGGATGGCAATGCCCTGCCATGAGCGCGCCGAACGTCAGGTTGTAATCAATGTATTCGTTGCCATCGAGGTCGCGGAATTTGCTGCCGCCGGCATCCTTCACGAAGATGGGCCAGGGATCGTAATGCCGATAATTGCTGGCCACCCCGAGTGGAATGCGCTTGAGATTTTTCTTGTAGGCTTCGGCGGACTTGGGGGTGCGGCGCTCGAAAGTTTCGAGCTCCTTCTGTAGATCGTGGTACATCGAACTGCTCCGGGATAGCTCAGGCCGCGCCATTTCTGTGAGCGGGCCATTAGGATGCCGGGCGGCGGACCGCGCGGGGTGAACTTAGTTTAAACCTTTACCTTAGAAAAAATACTTTAAAGCAAACTGCAATAGGCGCGGATCGCCCGCCGATGTAATTCGGCCGAACTCTGTCGGACCGTCGGAGAAACCACCATCCGGATTCGAGAAATTCGTCCGGTTGAATAGATTAAAAATCTCGGCGCGGAACTGGAAATACCTGGTTTCGGTAAGAGCGATCTTCTTATGAACCGAGAAGTCCCAATCCGCAAGTCCCGGGCCGCAGCAGATAGTGCGTTGGGTTCCGTTGTTGAACTGGCCGAGCGGCGGATCCTGGAAATCATTCGGATTGAACCAATATCCGGGCGTGCTAAGCCCGAGAGACGTATACGTTTTCCTCGGGTTCAACTTCTGAAACGGCGCGACCAAGCTTGGCGCCTCGGTACCCAGGAAGAATAGGCTGTTGATCAGTTCAGTATCGTCCTCGGTATTCAGACGGATGGGGAAACCGCTCTGGAACTGGGTGATGCCGGAGATCTCCCAATCGTTGAGCACCTTGCCCTTAAAGCCCTGGTACTGGCGAATCGGTAATTCCCAGTCATAACTGATGACGAAGCGCTGCGCGGAATTGAAGAGCGAAAGCGCGCGGCTCAACCGGGGATTGAACGGATTCAAAGTTTCTTCAAAAGTGGAACCGTCATCAATCGACTTGCTAAAAGTGTAAGCCGCCTGGAACTGCAATCCGCGAGAGAAGCGCTTTTGCAGCATCATCTCGAGCGCGTTGTAGTTGGAGTTGGCGATAGTGTCTTCGGCAAAGACATCAGTGAAGACTGGCGTGCCATCCACGGGACAGCCAGTTCCCGCCGTGAACGCAGGCAACAACGGATTACAGTTAGGCGACGAATAAGGACGCAGACCTACCAGATTAACCGTTTGCCCTGTGCCATTCAGGATGCTGCCGTTGGGCATATGGAATTTGAAGCCATTCGGAATGGTCACACTCCATTGCGTGTCCTCTTCAGTGGGACCGCAATTGGCCTGCGCGCCGAACGAGTTCACGTTTGCGGAATTCAGTGCGGAAATGGACATAATGTCGACGCAGGTCTGCGGATTGGAAGGGTTGATATCGTGAGAAGCCAACAAGCGGTGACCTTGAGACCCCACGTATCCGACCTGGAACATCATGCTATTGCTCAACTCACGCTGAATGGTGAGGTTGTATTGACTGGTATATTGCGACCGCAAGTGAGGTTGGAATTCACCGTAAAGAAGAATGGGCCGGAAGAAAGATAAATCGGTAGGCTGGCCTTTCGTCGGCGTGATAATGCCGTTGAATGGATTCGGCGCGGAGAAGCCGCCCTGGTTCACAAATGGCGTGTTGAGAAAAACGTCGGAGAGCGACGAACTGCCGCCGAACGGCGGCTCCGCGCCAAATTGAGCCAGAACCAGTTCTTCGATGGGATTATAGAAAAGGCCCCAGCCGGTGCGAATGCTGGTCTTGCCATTGCTGCCGAATAGCCACCCGAGCGGACCACCGCTGAAGTTCGGGCTGTACGCTAAACCAAAACGGGGGGCAAAAGACTTGTAATAGGTAGAAGTCATTCCCTTCGGTACACCCGGATCGCCGGGAACTACCAGGCCAGTGGGTGCCGATCCGGTATTCGCGCAGGTTGGATTGGCAACGCCCAGACTCTGCCAGTAGGAAGTGCTCTCGGTAATTCCGCAGGGATATACCGTGGAGTTTTGTCCGGGACGGAAAGTCTCCACGTGGCCGGAGATATCGGTGGGCGGCGGAGCATATTCCCAGCGAAAGCCGTAATTCAATGTCAGATTCTGCTTTACCTTCCAACTGTCCTGGACGAACGGATAGGCTGTGGTGGTACGAACGTCTTCGCGCTGACCCGAACCCTGAGTGTAGGCGTCCGCCAGACCCAATAAAAATTCAGCGTACTGGTCGCCGTCGCCGGGAATAATCCCATTGGGACCGCTGTTATCGAACGTATATTCACCATTCAGGTCGAAATAATAAAACTGATCAAATCGGTAGCGGCGCACGTCCAGGCCGAACTTGAAGGTGTGGCTTCCCTTTACCCAGGAAAGATTGTCAGTCCACTGAAAACTGTTTCCAACTTGTGGCAAAAAGCCTTCAAAATTATTACCGAACGACGCGCCGCCGGAAATGTTAACGAAAGGAACTCCGGTCAGATTTGCCGGGAGACCCGTAGTGATGCCCAAGCTGGCGCCATTGGCCAAGGCCGTATTGCCATTGATGGCGGAAGAATCGGATACGCCGGTGAAGCAGAAGGCTGCGGCTGCGCCCGTGCAAGAGGCAGTTACCGCATTGTTCGATTCATTCTTCAAGTAGCCCAGCTCGCCCTCGCGCATGTAAGTGAAGTGCGCTTCGTTGACCAGGGAGTTGCTGATCGTCCAGGTATGAGCCAGGTTCCACTGCTGATCGCGGTAGTTGTTGTAGCTTCCGAAGCCCGGAACGGTAGCGCCCGCCTCCTCGAAGGTGTTGTAAGGATCGAGTTCGCGGTTATCGTTGAAATAGTAGTAGGCGGTAAAGCCTTGATGGTCGTTGATCCGGTGATCCAAGCGAACGGTGAACTGGTCGGAGTTGATGGTCCCAACGGGGACAACCTGATATTGATTGGTTCCTCGATTCGCCGGAGGAACATAGCGTTGCAGCAGATTTGAAGCGACTGGATCCTGACAAGCGATGGGGATGGCGCCGCTAGGAAAAACAGAGGACCATGGGATGAATGCCGTGCCCGTTACAGGATTGATTTGCGGTGCGATGCCCGCAATGGAAGGAATCCCGAGCGCTTTGTCGCAACCAGTACGCCCATCCAGCACCTGCGCAACAAAGGGATCAGAGATTCCCCCACCGCCGGCGAAACCTCCCACGCCCGAAAAGTCGCCGCCGTATTCCGCGGCGGTTGGCACCGTCAACAACTGGCCCGGAACACCATCGCGCGTGCGGTGTCCTTCATAGGAGGTAAAAAAGAAACTGCGATCTTTTTTGATTGGCCCACCGAAGGTACCGCCGAACTGGTTCTGATTGAGTTGCGGCTTGGTGGTGTCGGGATAGCCCTTCGCATCCAGATCCGTATTGCGAAGGTACTCGTAAACGTTTCCGTGAAAACCGTTGGTTCCTGATTTCGTGATTAGGTTCACCACCGATCCGGAGTTGCGGCCATATTCGGCGTCGAACGTGTTGGTGATGATGCGGAATTCCTCGACGCTATCCGGACTTGGCTGGATGGTGGGAGTATTTACGAATTGATCGTTGGCGTCACCACCGTTCACGTTGAAGTTGTTAGCGCGAGTGCGTCCGCCATTCACCGAGACGGAACCGGCATCGCTGCTCCCCGCAAATAATGTTCCGCTCGATCCGAGTTGCGCCTGCACGCCGGGCTGGAGCTGGAGGAACTGATAAGTATCGCGCTGGTTCAGCGGAAGCTCATTTACCGAGCGGTCATTGATGACAGCGCCGAGTTGGGTGCTCGTGGTATCGACCTGCGGAGCCTCCGAGGTGACCTCGACCGTTTCCTGCGATCCGCCGATTTGCAGCGCGGAATTAAGAGTTACGACCTGGTTGACGTCGACGATCACGCTCTTCTGAACATTCTTCTTGAAGCCCTTCAATTCGAACTGCACCGTGTAGGTGCCGGGAACAACTTCGACGAAGGTGTAGTCGCCGCTGTCATTGGTGAGCGCATCGCGGGTAATGCCGGTGGCTTCGTTGGACAAAGTGACCTTGGCCCCGGAAAGAATAGCCCCGGTAGGATCTGACACGCGCCCCACGATGCGGCCATTCGCACTTTGTGCATGGAGCGCTGCGGGAATCGAGAGTGAAATCACAAGGCAAAGTGCAATGGGACAAATCCGCGTCAGCCAAATTCGGGTCCAGCGGGCTCGAAGTGACGGCATGGAACCTCCAGGCATCTCTTGTGAAAGCTTGTTTTTCGAGTGAAGGCTACAGCTTGTGTAAACTCACAACCTTGCTATAATCCCGCAAGGTTAGAGAAGAGGGGCGCGAACTGTCAAGGATAAAAAGGATAAAAACGAGCCCCGGTCGATAGAAAACTTGAATAGTCTGCATCGGATGGTCTGCAGAGCGACGATGAGCTCAGCTAGCGTGGAAGCGTATTTGAAGATCGGAGATGTGGCCCGGCGCGTGGGAGTTTCACCGTCGGTGATCCGGTCGTGGGAAAATCTTGGGCTGACGCGGCCGCGGCGTACCCAAAGTAAATACCGGCTCTATAGCTCAGATGATGTAAAAGTGCTCAAGCGCGCGCGCTTCCTGCGCAAGGAGCGCGGGCTGAACGCGCCCGCGATTGTAGAGTTGTTGCGGCGGGAAGGCCGCGCGCGACCGGCCGCCGGCAATGTGGCGGCCATTGGCACACACTTGCGGAAGTTGCGGGAAAAGCGAAAACTATCCCTCGCGCAGGTGGCGCAAAGCGTGGGGATTTCCGTAGGTTTTCTGAGCGCGTTGGAACGTTCGCAGATGAGCGGTTCTGTGGGCACGCTGCGCAAACTCGCGCGATTCTATAAAACCAACATCCTGGATTTTTTTGAGGCCAACGGGTCGAGCAGCCGGCAGGTGCAGCCCGCGCAACGAAAGGTGCTGGAGGCCGGGCCCGGGGTGCGAATGGAGCTGCTGGCCTGGGGAAACACCGTGATGGAGCCGCATCTGTTTCGCGTTGCCCCGCGAGCCGGCAGCGGCGATTCCTACACCCATGAAGGAGAAGAATTTCTTTTTATTTTGCGGGGACAGCTGGCGATCACACTGGAGAAAGAAGAATTCCGGTTGAAGGCCGGGGACAGTTTTTATTTTGAAAGCGCCCGGCCACATCACTGGAAAAATCCCGGGCGCACCGAGACCTGGGTATTGTGGGTAAATACGCCGCCTACTTTTTAGAGATGTTTGTCGCGAGCTTTGCTGCGAACAAGGCAGGAGACAATGAACTTACGCCGCTGGGCGACTCTACTGTTTCTGTTGACCCTAATAACGTGCGCCAGCTCTTGCGCGAAAAAGACACCCACGCTGAATCTGCTGGTTTGGGAAGGATATGCCGACCCTTCATTCGTCAAGGCATTTGAAGACCAGCACCATTGCAAAATATCCGCGTCGTATATGGGGTCAAGCGACGAACTGGTCGCCAAGCTCCGCGGCGGCAGCGCGGGAAATTACGACGTAATTTCGCCATCCAGCGATGTGGCAACCTCGATTGCCTCGGCCAATCTGGCCGCTCCGCTCGACCTGTCAAAGCTTCACGCTTATTCGCAGCTTTCGCCGCAGCTCACTTCCCTGCCGTTGGTGCGGATCAACGGACAAGTGTACGGCGTTCCTTTTATGTGGGGTCCGGATCCGCTGATTTACGATACAACGGTCTTCGCACAGCCGCCGGATAGCTGGAATGTTTTATGGGATCCAAAGTATCGCGGGAAGATCTCCGTCTGGGACGATCTATCCACGGTATACATGGCTGCGCAAGTGCTTGGGTACGACAAGCCCGATCCCTCGCAGCTTTATAACCTGAGCGACGATCAACTCGATGCGGTTAAGAAAAAATTGCTGGAGCTTAAACCGAACATCCGGAAGATGTGGTCGACGGGCGGAGAATTAACAAATCTGTTTCAGAATCATGAGATCGTCGCCTCCATGGGCTGGCCGCTGATGACCAATCAACTGCGCAAGATCAACTTCCCCGTCGGCGAGGCTATTCCGAAAGAAAACACGACCGGCTGGATCGACCATTTGATGATTACGGCAGGCAGTGAGAATAAAAACCTGGCCTATGAATTTCTCGAATACATGATCGAGGCGCAGACGCAGAAGAAGGTAACGGACGTCACGGGATACACGCCGGCAAATCCGCAAGCGGCGCAGTTTATGACGCCCGCGGAAGTGAAAAGCCTGCACCTGGACGACGTGGATAACTATCAGAAGCGGCTTTACTTCTGGCAAAATGTGCCGCGGCGCGCCAAGTACAACGAGATTTGGAATGAAGTGAAGGCGGCGCAGTAATTGGGCGGCTATAGATCAAGTGGCGCCCGCGCTGGACGAGTTGAAATGGGTGTTGGGCTATAACTCTGTGGTAAGTCCGTGAGGAACTTTTGACGACGGCTACCAACTCTGAACTCGTGACAAGCTCTGCCGCGAATTTCGCAGGCACTGGTTCTCTACTCAGCATTCGCAACGTCGCCAAGAGCTTCGGCAAGAACGCGGTGTTGCGCGATATTTCTCTCGATGTTGCGCCGGGAGAATTTCTCACCATCCTCGGCGAAAGCGGTTCGGGAAAAACCACGCTGCTTCGAATCATTGCCGGCTTCGAGCGTGCAACCTCCGGCCAAGTTTGGATGGGCGAGGAAAGACTCGACCGTCAACCACCTTATCGCCGCCGCGTAAACACCGTCTTCCAGAGCTATGCGCTGTTCCCACACCTCACGGTGGAACAAAACGTCGCTTACGGGCTGCGCGCGGCAAGAACACCCGAAGCGGAAATTGCATCTCGCGTCTCCGAAGCGTTGAGCAAAGTAAAGATGTCGACTCACTCGAAGTCCAAGCCATCGAAAATCAGCGGCGGACAGCAGCAACGCGTCGCGCTGGCGCGGGCTCTGGTGAACCGTCCGCGGTTGTTGTTGCTGGACGAGCCACTCTCCGCCCTGGATGCGAATCTGCGCCGGCAGATGCAGGTGGAATTGAAATCGTTGCAGCGCGAGGTCGGCATCTCCTTTATTTTCGTAACTCACGATCAGGAAGAAGCCATGGTGATGTCGGACCGGATTGCTTTGCTGCGGTCCGGCGAACTGGAGCAGGTGGCGACTCCGCGCGAAATCTACGGACGCCCGGCGACGGCTTACGCAGCGCAGTTTATCGGGCACACGAATTTGCTGAAGTGTGAAGTGGCGGGCGCGGTTGTTCGATGTAGTTTGCTGTCATGGCCCGCAAAGCTCCCCGATGGACCGGCTATCTTTTCGCTGCGCCCGGAAAATATTCGCCTGGCAACGGGAACTGCGCGAGCTGGCAGCGTTCGCGTCCGGGGAAACGTATTGCAGCAGGCATTCCACGGTGCAACGGAACTGATTCGAGTTGAGTGCGACGGTGGGTTGGTGCTCATGGTGCGAATCGCGAACAGCGCGGATCGCGGCGGAGCGATGGACGAAGTCGAGTTGGAATTTTCTCCCGACGATGCGGTTCCGGTACGAGAATCTCCCGAAAGAATCTGAATGTTCTCCCGAGCCTATAAAGCCGCCGTCACACTTCCTCCGCTGGTGTGGGTGACGCTGTTTCTGCTGACGCCGTATTTGCTGATGTTCTGTTACAGCTTCTGGTCAGTCTCGCCTTCGCAGAATATCGTGCATTCCTGGAATCTGGATAATTATCGGGAACTCGCACGGGTCAACGTTTACTGGCAGACTCTGCTGCGCTCCATGTGGATCGCGGCGCGCGTCACTCTCTTCTCACTGTTGCTCGGGTATCCTCTGGCATATTTTTTATCTTTCTATGCGGGCAAGAATAAAGATCTGCTCTATCAGTTGGTAATCATCCCGCTGTGGGTCAGTTACTTGGTGCGGGCGTACGCATGGAAGACGATTCTCGGCTCCGACGGCGTGCTTAACACTCTGTTGCAGTATGTGCACCTCACCCGGCATCCGCTCGAGTTTCTGCTCTACAGTCCGTTTGCTGTCGTGTTGACGCTGACGCACATCTATACGCCATTCGCCTTCTTGCCAATCTATGCCGCGCTGGAACACATTCCGCGCAACCTGATGGAAGCCTCGCACGATCTCGGCGCCACTCCCGCGCAAACATTCTGGAAAGTTATTTTCCCGCTCTCGATTCCCGGCGTAGTGGCAGGCGCGACATTTGCTTTTGTCTTGAGCTTGGGAGATTTTCTCGCGCCGCTGCTGCTCGGCGGTCCCAGCGGCATCATGATCTCGAACATTGTAGTCAGCTTGTTTGGCGCGGCTTACAACTGGCCGCTGGGCGCGGCGATCTCGCTGTGCATGCTACTCCTGGTGGTCTCACTCCTTTTCCTTTCTGAGCGACTGGAAAAGAAATGGAGTTTCTCGTGAGCGACAACAGTTACAAGAAAGATAAGAATATTATTTCCGGCTCGGGCTGGCTGCTCGTCCATGCGCTTCTGGTTTTCGCGTTTCTTTATTTGCCCATCGCGATCCTGATTCTTTATTCCTTCAACGGAGAGGGCGTAGGCGGATTTCCGCCGCATCATCTCACGCTGGATTGGTATCGCATTTTATTTGCCGATGCCCCTATCTGGGATTCCGTACTGAACAGCTTGCAAGTTGCGTTGACGGCAATGGCCATCGCGATCGGATTTGGAGTGCCAGCCGCTCTCGCCCTCGACCGCGCCCAATTCCCCGGCAAAGCTTTATTCCGGCGGCTGGTGCTCTTGCCGCTGATTCTGCCCGGGATTATTACCGGTCTTTCCCTTCTGATGTTGTTCAATCTCACCGGCACAAAGCTCAGCCTGCTGACCATCATCCTGGGGCATGGCACTGCGCTGATCTCCGTCGCCACAACCGAAGTATTTGCCGGATTGCAAAAGCTCGATCGCTCGCAGGAAGAAGCATCTCTGGATCTTGGCGCAAACTATTGGCAGACGTTCTGGCGCATCACGGTGCCCAATCTAAAGTTGCCGATTATCGGCGCGGCACTGCTTATTTTCACGCTGTCGATGGACGAGATCGCGGTCAGCTTTTTCCTGATTGGTCGCGACAACACGCTTCCACTGGAAATCTGGGGTCGCTTGCGCCGTGGCATTACGCCGGAGATTAATGCCGTATCGACAATCATCTTTCTATTTTCGCTGGTGGCAATCGTGCTCTGGTATCGATTGCGAGTGCGCAGCGAAGGCAGTGCAGATATGGGATCGGAAATTGTGCAGACCGCGGAGGGACATGCGATATGAGTGCGAATCGCCGGGACTTTATAAGGTTTGTGGTGGCAGGCGCCGTGACGGCGGGCTGCCCAATCGATTTGTCGCTGGTGTCAGCACAGACTGGCGACGAGAAAAGTCATTCCGCCGAGGTGGACGGCGAAGACAATCGCATTTGCCACCAGGTCCGCGACAACGGCAGCCAATCATTCTCCAGACCTCCGGCTACGGCGCGGCATGACGTTGTGATTGTTGGAGGGGGCGTAAGTGGCTTAGCCGCAGCCTATCGTTTGCAGCATCGCGATTTTCTTCTTCTGGAAAAAGAACCGCACTGGGGCGGCAACGCGTATGAAATGGAACATGAAGGCAGCACCTACGCAACCGGAGCGGCGTTTCTGGTCAACGACGAACACGCATATCCCTTCGCGAAAGAAATTGGATTGGAGCCGTTGCCGGTAAACAGCCCGGATGCCAGCATTATTCGAGGTGAACTGGTTCCAGACACCTGGGGCACCGGTCTCGACAAGCTGCCGTATTCTTCCGCGATTCGAGAGAGCTTTAAGAAATTCAGGAAAGAAATGCTGGCGATCGATACGAAGAAGCGCGCCCAAGAGCTCGACAACACAGCATTTTCGACGTTTATGAAAGATTATCCGCCGGAACTCAAACAGTGGTGGGATGGTTATGGTCCCTCGAACTGGGGCGCGATGAGTGACCGAACGGCGGCCGGACTGGCGATCGAGTCGCTGCAGGAGATGGTCGAAGAAAGCGCAACGGATGATCGTTATACCTGGCCGGGAGGCTTGGGCGCGCTCACGAAAAAACTGGCGGAGATTCTTCAGGCAACACACAAAGACCGCATGCAGACCGGAGCAACCATTGTGGCGGTAGCTCCCGGCAAAGAAGAAGTGCAAGTGACCTATGAGCTCGGCGGTGAATCGAAGACGGTTTCAGCCAAAGCCGTAATTATGGCCACGCCCAAGTTCATCACCCGGCGCATCGTTGAAGGCTTGCCCGACAAGCAGAGCGAGGCCATGCAACAGATTCACTATATTCCCTACCCCGTAGTAAATCTGATCTTCGACAAACCGGTTTTCAATCATGGCTACGATACCTGGTGTCCGGGCAACACTTTCACCGATTTCATTGTTGCGGATTGGGTGATCCAGAAGAAGCCGGGCTATCAACAGAAGTTCAACATTCTTAGCTGCTATACACCGCTGAAACAACAAGACCGATTTCAGCTGCTAACGGAAGATGGAGCGCGCGGGATCGCAGCCAACGTTCTCAGCGATTTTCAAAAACTCATGCCGAAGCTGAATGTCGATCCGATCGAAGTGCATATTTACCGGCGCGGCCATCCTTTATATATGTCGGAACCGGGTCTGCACACGCAGGTTCAGCCGCTGGCGCGGCATGCCATGGATCGCGTCTTTTTCGCCAACACTGATTCCGAGGGTCCGGAATCAACCACCAACAGCGGGATCCTTGCCGCCCAACGCGCAGTGAAAGAAGTGGAAGCGCGACTGGCGGGGCCCTCGCGACGAACTTACCAACAAGACTCAGCCCAGCCTACTTTGAATTCTTTTCCGGAAGCAGCCCGCGATCCTTCAGCATAGGCTCGACACTGGGTTCGGCTCCCAGCCAAGCGGCATACAGCTTGCCCAGTTCTTCCGTATTTCCACGCGAGAGGATCATCTGGCGAAAACGATCCCCATTGGCCCTCGTCATGCCGCCATGATTTTCAAACCACTGATACGCGGCATCGTCCAGCATCTCGCTCCACAAATACGCGTAGTAACCCGCGGCATATCCGCCGCCCCAGATGTGCGCAAAGTAACTGGAGCGATAGCGGGAGGGCACCTGGTTCAGCCACAGTTGCTTGGCTTTCAGGGCTCGCACTTCAAATTCATCGGGCTTCTCCAGCGGCGCGCTCGCTGGGAGAGTGTGCCATTGCATGTCCAATTCCGCGGCGATCAACACCTCGCTTAGCGCGTAACCCTGATTGAATTTCTCCGATTTCTTCAGCTTCGCCACCAATTCCGCCGGCATTGCGGCGCCCGTCTGATAGTGCTTCGCGTAATGATCGAACACTGCGGGATACGTGGCCCAATGCTCATTAAATTGCGAGGGAAACTCCGCAAAGTCGCGCGGAACCTGCGTGCCGGAGAGAGCCGGATAGACCGTATCCGCGAACATTCCATGCAGCGCGTGGCCGAACTCATGGAACATGGTGGTCACATCGCTGAAGGTGAGCAATGCAGGCTGGCCGGGCGCAGGTTTGCTGAAATTGGCGACGTTGTAGACCACGGGAATCGTGCCCAGCAATTTCGACTGGTTCACGAAAATGTCCATCCACGCGCCGCCATTTTTGTTGTCGCGTTTGAAGTAGTCGCAGTACCACAGCGCCAGTTGTTTCCCGTCCGAGTCGAACACGTCAAAGACGCGGACGTCTTCCTGATACACAGGCAGATCGTGGCGCTCTTTAAACGTAATTCCATAAAGCTGGTTCGCAGCGTAAAACACGCCGTTCTGCAAAACGTTGTTCAGCTCAAAGTAGGGCTTGATCTGCTCCTCGTTCAGGTCGTACTTCGCCTTGCGGACCTGTTCGGAATAAAACTCCCAATCCCAGGGCTGCAAGGTAAAGCCGCCCTTTTGCGCATCAATCACCGCTTGGATGTCTTCTCCTTCAGCCGCGGCATTTCCGGTTGAACCGGGGACGAGCGCATCCATAAACTTAATGGCCGCTGCTGGTGTCTTGGCCATCTGGTCTTCCAGCCTCCACGCGGCGTAATTAGGAAAACCCAGCAGCTTGGCTTTTTGGGCGCGAATCTGTGCCAGACGCGCAATAAGATCCCGCGTATCGTTGGGACCTCCGCGCTCGGCGCGATTCCATGAGTTTTCAAAAATCGTTTGCCGGGTCGAGCGCTGGCTCAGCGACACAAGATCGGGCTGCTGCGTCGTATTCTGCAGAGGAATCACATAACCTTCCAGTTTGCGATCCTTTGCAGCTTCCACCGCACCCTGCATTCGTGTTTCGCTCAGTCCTGCCAGGGCGCTTTTGTCGGTGGTGACGTAAGCCCCTGCCTTGGTTGCGTTCTGAAGCTTGGTAACAAAGGCCGTCGAAAGCGTGGACTCTTCTTCATTCAATTTTTTTAGTTCGGCTTTGTCGGCATCGGAGAGGTTCGCGCCGGAGTGAATGAATAACTTGTGGTAGTAATCGACCAGGCGCAGGGATTCGGGATCGAGCGTCAGCGATTCGCGCTCCTCGTAAACAGTTTTCACGCGGCGGAATAGTTTGGGATCAAGAAAGATCGCATCCTGGTGCGCTGCCAGCTTGGGAGCTTCTTCTTGCTGTACCTTATCCAGCACAGGATTGAGGTTCGCGTTCGTGATGCCGTTGAAGACGTTCATCACGCGGTTGAACAGTTGCCCCGATTTTTCGAGAGCTACAAAAGTATTTTCAAATGTAGGAGCGGCAGGATTGTCGGCGATGGCTCGTACTTCCTCGCGTTGCTGCGCCATGCCTGCTTCAATCGCCGGCTGGTAGTCGCCATCCTTTATCTTGTCGAATGGCGGCGCCTGAAACGGCAACGGACTCGCAGCATAGAATGGATTGTCGGGGCCAAACTGGCCGTTGGTTTGTGAGGCCCCGGAGCTCGACCCGTGCAGTGATGCGGCGGCAAGAATTATGACCATATTGAAAAACACCCTCATCCCTTGACTTGTAATTCTCATTGTAGTTGTCCGTCCCGGCTCTAGATTGTAGCGGAGATCGTGATTGCAAGGCATATCCGCCAGGAGCGGGCGAAGAGTCGCTAATTTATTTGCCCGCATAATCGTAGTTTCTCTGCGGTGCATAGCTTGCACGGAAGTCGATGTAATCTCCTGAGAAAGCTCCGTCCATAGTAAAGTTATATATAGGACATTCAGCAGCCGAGCAGCTGCGGCCGTTCTATCCGAATCGCTTCACCAAAAGGAAACCCTTTACATTGAATTCAGGCATTCGCAACATCGCCATCATCGCCCACGTGGACCACGGTAAAACCACGCTGGTAGACGCCATGCTCAAGCAGAGCGGGACTTTCCGTGCCAACGAGGCTGTCGCCGAGCGCGTGATGGATTCGAACGAACTGGAGCGTGAGCGCGGCATCACCATTCTGGCCAAAAACACCGCCATCTTTTATCACGATGTGAAGATCAACATTGTCGATACCCCCGGCCACAGCGATTTTGGCGGCGAGGTCGAACGCGCCCTGAAAATGGTGGACGGAGTAATGCTGCTGGTGGATGCCAGCGAAGGTCCGCTGCCGCAGACGCGCTACGTGTTGAGCAAAGCTTTGGAAGCTAAGCTGCCGCCAATCGTGGTGATTAACAAGATCGACCGTCCCGATGCGCGCCCGCAAGAGGTGCTGAACGAAATCTACGATCTGTTTATCGATCTTGACGCGAAAGAAGATCAGCTCGACTTTCCGGTGCTCTATACCAATGCGAAAGAGGGCACGGCATCGACGGACATGAAGGGCGGCGGCGAAAATCTGCGTCCACTGTTTGACGCGATCTTGGAAACGACTCCGCCTCCGACGGGCGATCCGAAAGGACCGCTGCAAATTTTGGTCGCGAATCTCGATTACAGCGATTTTCTCGGACGCCTCGCCATCGCGCGCGTCTTCAACGGGACAATGTACACCGGCGAAGATGTAGTCATCGCCAAGCGCGACGGCACCATGCACAAGACGAAGATCACGAAACTGTTTTCGTTCTCTGGGCTAAAGCGGACCGACAGTACGGAAACGGCTCTGGGTGACATTATCGCGGTCGCCGGCGTGGAAGGGATTACGATTGGCGAGACCATTTGCGATCCCATCGACCCGCAGCCGCTGCCGCCGATTGTGATTGACGAGCCGACTATCGCGATGACTTTTACGGTCAACACTTCCCCGTTCGCCGGCCGCGAAGGAACTTACGTGACTTCGAGAAATCTGCGGGAGCGGCTGCAAAAAGAACTGCTCACCAATGTTTCTCTGCGCGTGGAAGAGATGGGAACGACGGATTCGTTCAAGGTTCTGGGCCGCGGCGAACTTCAGCTTTCCATCACCATTGAAATGATGCGGCGTGAAGGTTACGAGTTGATGGTGGGCAAGCCGGAGATTGTCACCAAACGTGACAAAGATAGCGGCAAACTGATGGAACCGGTGGAACATTTAACCATCGACGTCCCGGAAGAATTTGTGGGCGTGGTGATGGAGCAGTTGGGATCCCGTAAGAGCGAAGTGCGGAACATGCACAATCACGGCTATGGCCGGGTGCGGATTGAATTTCGCGTTCCCAGCCGTGGTTTGATCGGTCTGCGTAGCCAGTTGCTCACCGATACGCGCGGCACGATCGTAATGAATTCCCTCTTCGATGGATACACCGAGTGGCAAGGGGAAATTCCACACCGGTTGACGGGCGCGCTGATCGCAGACCGGACCGGCACTTCCACCGCATACGCGTTGTGGGGCTTACAGGAACGCGGCGAACTTTTTGTAGGCGCAGGCGTGGAGCTTTATGAAGGCATGATTATTGGTGAGAATGCGAAGGATGACGATCTTGAGGTTAACGCCGTGCGCGAGAAGAAGCTCACCAACATGCGCGCCTCCACTGCGGACGAGGCCATCCGTCTGGTTCCCTTCCGCCAGTTGAATCTTGAACAGGCGATTGAGTTCATTGCAGAGGATGAGTATGTCGAGATCACTCCCAAATCGCTGCGGCTCAGAAAAAAGGTTCTCGATTCCAACGGCCGCAAGCGGCGGGCGAAAGTGGCTTTGGAAGAAGCCTAAGGAAGAAGCGTGAAATCTTCCTGTCAATCCGGGCTCGATAAAGATGCAGCGCCGTTGAAAATGTTTCTCGTCCCGTGCAGTTGCGGTACGACCTTCGCCGCGCCGGAAAATTATGATCGTCGCGGGACGGCGTGGAGCCGCTATTTGATCTGCCCGAAATGTGCCAAGCGGCATGATCCTAAAAACCGGCTCTTGCAGGTGGGGTATCAGCGCGAGGGTTTTTGGCAAGTCGACAAGTGCTAGCCAACAGCCCGCCACTAGCGCGTTTCCGCGATTTTGGCGGTTTATTTTGACAAACCTGCTATACTTCTGCCGCATTCGACTGCCGCGAGCTCCGGCCTCGATTTCCAGGAAGGTGTGTTCCCTAACCTGCCAGTCCTGCCGAATGGAGCTTGCACTTCGACATTCAATGCAGAGGCCGACGCGTGAAGAATATTTTTGTGGGCAATCTGAGCTTTAATACATCGGAAGACGAACTGCGCCAGATGTTTGAACCGTTCGGGCAAGTAGACCGGGTCAGCATTATGACGGACCGGGATACTGGCAGGTCACGCGGCTTCGGCTTTGTCGAAATGGCCAGCAACGAAGATGGCGATAAGGCCATTACTGCCTTGAATGGTTCGCAAGTTGGAGGCCGTACTCTTAACGTGAACGAGGCGCGCCCAAAAACTGAGCATGCCGGCGGCGGTGGACGCGACCGTGGTGGCCGTGGCGGAGATCGCGGCGGGCGCGGTGGTGGTGGCGGTGGCCGTGGGCGCTGGTAAATCTTAAATTCCACTAGAAACAAGCGTCAGAGAAACAGGCGTTTCGCGGCGGCAATTCAATTCCGTGATCGCCGCCGTAGGCTGCGTGTCAGCGGCTTAACATAAGCTCCCCACCAGTCACACGCTAATCTCCTCGCGCGATCACTTCACATTGATGCTTCGCCCCCCCCGCATGTAGACTTAAGTTTGTGCGCCCGTAGCTCAGATGGATAGAGCGATTGCCTCCGGAGCAATAGGTCGGGAGTTCGAATCTCTCCGGGCGCACCATGAGTGTTACAGATCCTTCGCCAACCCCGGCTAAGGATTATCCGCTGCAGGCTACAACTCAGCTTCCGGTCGCAATGCACCTCAAGTTTGAATCTCTCCCGGCACACCATTTTGTGCCCTAAACTTTATTTTCGGTCAGCAATCCAAAGCGATGAAAGACCAGGGCACCGGCGACCCTCGACGGCGAACTTCATTGCGACAATCACCGTTTCTACAAAGTCGTTCAGAAGGCGAATTTTGCCGCGAGTTGAACCAGGCGTGGCGATGCTGCGCTAACCACTTCTCCGAAGTGCGGGTCATTGTTGACTTCTCCGGCGACCGCGGCGGGGCCGTAAAACTGGGCGTGATTGAAGATGTTGAATGCTTCCAGGCGAAATTCGAACGATTTCGATTCGGTCACTTTCAAAAGTTTTGCCAGCGTCATATCAAAGTTGTCGATTCCCGGTCCGTAGAAGAATCTACGCGGAACATTTCCTAGTTGGCCTAAGGTTTCCGTGGTAAACGCGGAAGGCGAGTTATTAAATTCGGGGCGGCCGTTGCGTGGATTGGTATTGATATCGAGCGGCGCGCCATGATACTCCGGCGTATCGAGAAGATCGTTATTGATGCCGTTTCCCAGGGTGCCGAGCAGCGAGTTGTCAGAGTCGTCATACAAAGTGACGGGAAAGCCTGTGCTGAAACGTGCAGTGCCTGCAATGCTCCACCCATCCGTTAAGCGGCCCGAGCGGTTGAAGAGCGATTCGAACGGCAATGCGACTTTGTATGACGCAACGAAATTGTGCTTCATGTCCCAGGCTGAAACAGCGCGAGTCGCCCTCGAGTTCAAAGGATCGAGTTGTTCGCCGAGGTTCGAAGCCTGATCAATCGACTTGCTATAGGTATAACCGATGAGAAACTCTGCTCGCTTTCCCGCGTAGCGCAGATTGGTTTCGAGGGCGTTGTAGTTGGAATTCTCGATCGTCTTTTGCGCGGTGTTCTCGCCGTACTCAGAGCCTAAGCCCACTCGGGTTCCATGGTAAATCTGGCCGGCGCTGCTGGTGATAAGAGCATCCTCGCCAAACGCGCCACAGGTGGGGCTGCCCGGCGCAACTTCACTCGGTTGGCTAAGGGCGAGGCATAGAGCCTGGTTGCTGGGATTGGTCGATACAACTGCAAGAATGTGGTGTCCCTGGTTACCCACATAACTCGCGGTAAGCAGCGTGCGGGTGGTGATTTGCCGCTCGAATGAAAGCATGTAGTTATCGGTATAAGGAACGGCATTGCGGTAGTAAAAGTAGGGGTCGGCGGAGATGGGGATGACGCTTGGCCAACTGAATGTAGTATCCGTATTCTTCGCCGAGATGTTGTGCGGAGGAAAAATCAAAGGAAATGGATTCGCATTGCCGCCTCCGTCAGCCGCATTCACAAACGGCGTAGCAAACAGCGGCCGCTCCGGACTGAGATAGTTGTAACCGAATGGCGGGACCGAGTACATCACCCCGGCGGAGAGTCCGGGAAATGCAGTGTAGAAGATTCCATAGCTGGCACGAATGCTACTTTTGCCACCGTCTCCGAAGATTGTCTTCAGAATTCCGCCATCGAAGTTTGGTGCGTAAGCAATTCCAATTCGCGGAGCGAAATTATCTGCTTTTGAAGGCGCGATCGTGCTGGGGATTCCGGGATCACCCGGAACCACCAGACCTTCGGGTGCGCCAGGATAGAGTACCGATTCCCTGCCTGGAATAATGGTTTGAAGCTGATTATATTTCTCCCAGAAAGGCATGATGTAATCCCACCGCAAACCAAGGTTGATGGTGAGATCGCTGCGCGCCCGCCAGCTGTCCTGGGCAAAGAGTCCAACATAACGATTTCGCAGGTAGAAAGGCTGGCCGGAGGACTGCGTGAAATTGCTGGGTACGCCGAGCAGAAAGTCCGCATAGGCGGAGCCGGTTTCGGTTCCGTCAATGTTGAAAGTACCGTTGAAGGTCGCATTGGGATGTTCGTTGACCTGGTCCCAGTGGAATTGTCCGCCAACTTTCAGAGTGTGGCTTCCGATTAACTTCGAAACCGTGTCGCTTAAATAAAGAGTGTTGTTCACCTGCGCTTCATTGGTAATGGGAACACCCATGACGAAGGAGGGAAAAACGATATTTTCCACGCCTTCAAATTGCGGTGCTTGCACGGTGAAACTGGGCGCACCGGTACTGGTAACGAAGCCCTGAGCAGGCAAACTCACCCCCAATCCACCTTTGGGTTGTCCGATGACATTCGCATTTCTCAGATAGCCCATGTGGAATTCGTTGACCGTGCCAGATCCGAAAACTTTGGTGTCGCCCAGGCTAACGAGTTGGGCGCGTCCGAAGGTAAGTGCGCCAAAGCCAGGAACGCTCGCTCCGCCCTGCTGCTCGGGATAGGGATTATCAAGGCGATAATCGTCGAAAAAATAATGTGCGGAGAACTGGCCCCAGCGGCCGGCATTCGCGTCAATGCGAGTGGAAGCCTTATCGTCGCGAACGGTTTCCGGATAGGCGGAGGTGGAGAACTGGTCGGAGCCATTATTCGGCAATGGAATGTACTTTATCAGGTTCCGTGCGGGAGCTGACCACGCGCGCTGGGGAATCACTCCGTTCGGGAAGACCGCGGAGTAAGGTTCGCTTTCCGTAACTGTGTGGCCGAGTTCCTGTGTCAGCAGCGATGCCAGCGAGGCGCCGCTCACTTTGCCGGTGAGCACGTTCGACTGCGTGTTGGGATCGACAAAATTGCCGGCACGCTCTGCCAAAGTTGGAACTGAGATCTCTTCCGTTTCCTCGCCTTCGTTGGTGCGAGTGCCTTGATAATCTCCGAAAAAATATACTTTCTGATGTTCGATGGGACCGCCCAGCGTGCCTCCGAATTGGTTCTGACGAAAGGCCGCACGTTCGGGATCGAAGTAGCCGCGCGCATCCAGAGCCGTGTTGCGGAAGAACTCGAACGCATTGCCATGGAATGCATCGCTTCCAGATTTGGTGATGACCGTTACCATGCCGCCGTTGTAGTTGCCATACTCGGGATCGAAGTTATTAGTGAGCACCCGGAATTCATCGATGGAATCGAGGTTCGGCACGACGGACGTTCCGCCATTCATATGCTCCTGCACGTCGATCCCGTCTACAAGGAATCCGTTGGACGATTCCCGCTGACCATCTATCGATAAATTTCCGGGGTTCAAGTCGCCCGACGGCGAAAGGCCACCGGTAACTCCGGCCATGATCACCGAGTTCGGCAGCAACGTGGATACCGGGGTGATTCCAGGTTGAATGGCCAGCAGGTCGGTAAAGCTGCGTCCGTTCAAGGGGAGTGCGGTCATCTGTGAACCAGTGACAAGCTCGCCCAGGTGAGTGGCCACGGTGTCGACTTGCGCTTCGGCGGCCTCGGCCACCACGGTTACAGTCTCGGATTGCTCGCCCACCGCGAGCACCGCATCCAATTTGAGAGCCGCCTCGGTATCGACCGTCAGGTTTGTATTCTTCTCAGTCTTGAATCCCTTGGCCCCGATGTTGAGATTGTAGTGTCCCACCGGAAGCGTGGGAAACGAGTAGAAGCCCTGGCTGTTCGAGGTCGTTTTGTATTCCGAATGGAGAGCGGTGTTTACCAATGTGATCGCCGCTCCGGGAATCACCGCGCCGCTCGGGTCTTTCAGTGTGCCCGAGATACTTCCGTTGGCTGCGGCCGCAGCCATTGCCAGAGCGGAAGAAAACAGAATCGCGATCAAGTAGTTGAAATTTAATTTCATTTCATAATGACCGACGCGGCGAAGGCAACACCAGGACGCGGACGACAGGCTGAGGCGCCCCGCTTCCGTCGTTACACAAATAACTATGTTCCTGAGATGCACGAGAAGTATGCCAGGTTAGAATTCCGCGCCGCCCATTTCCACCATGAAACTCGGAGCCTGCTGTGACCTGGCCATCGCCCAAACCAGCCGTCGACGCGGAATGGGCAAGGGCCTAGCGCGGCGTCCACTGCGGATGGCCAGAAAAGAGGCCATTGCCAAAGCCGATCTGGCAGGCGAGAAAAAGTCCGAAAGCCAAACTTACCAAGCCGGAAGCAAACCCGAGCCAGTGCGAGAAACGCTCATTCTTTCTTCCGAAGAAGTTGAAGGCAGAAGCGATGCTCATGGTAATGAGCATCATGCCGGCAACGGTGCCGACGCCGAAGACGAGCAGGTAAACCATTGCCCAGCGCGGATTGCGTATGGTAGCCAGTATGAGCAAGGCAACGGCGGCCGAACCCGCGAGGCCGTGAACGATCCCTATAAACAGTGGACGCAACTGACGATAGAGGCCGACCTTGCCAAACATTCGATCGAGCCAGGTGAGGGACTCCGTGTGTGCGTGCGCGTGGGCATGCGAACCATGAATATGAGGATGACTGTGCGTAACGTCCTCGTGAACATGGGCGTGAGTGTGCGCGGCCTCCGGCATTTGCGCTTGAAACAATGATGTTGAGCGCGAGGAGCGCAGAAAGCTCGCGATATTCATTGCTCCAAGAAAGATGAGCATCACGCTCACGGAAAATTCCATGGAGAGACCGATTCGCGCGGGAATGACCACGTCAAAAAGAATGATCAGCGATCCCACAAAAAAGATTGTGAACGTGTGTCCGATGCCCCAGAAGACGCCGGTGAGAGCGGCTTTCAGCAGATTGCGCTGGCGGCTGACGATGGTGGTGACCGCGACCACATGGTCGGGATCGGTAGCGTGGCGCATGCCGAGAAAGAAACCCACCGCAATAATTGAGAGGAAGTCGATCATTGGAACTTGCTGATTGACTATTTTAGACGGTCGCGGCCGCGCGCGAGTTACGCAGGCTACGTTCGAGGAAGAAGCTCCGCTGCCGCTGAAATAAACATTGCAGCCCGGTTCCCTTTCGAAACGGGATGAGCCTTAGAGCACTGCCAGTCTTCTTTGCAGCACGAGGAAGTATAACGCTACCAGTATCAGCAGACATCCGTTCACTCCCAGCACGACCGGAGCGGTAAATACGGGCACAAGCCAACCGGAAACAAGATTGCCCATCGGCATGCCTCCGCGGAAGGCGACGTTGTAAACGCTCATGACGCGGCCGCGCATTTCATTGGTCGTGATCAACTGGACGAGAGAAGTGACGGTGGCGAAGACCGCCATCATGGATGCGCCAACACATACCAGAATGATTCCACTGAGTGCGACGGATTTAGAAACCGCAAAGCCGGCAATGCTGGCGCCGAGTATCATCAATGCAAGCAAGGCAATCCGGCCTTTGTTCTTGAAATTACCCGCGGTTGCAATGCTCAGCGAGCCCAGAATCGACCCCAGCCCCATCAGAGAAAGAAGATTGCCGAAAGTCTCCGGGCCGCGGTGAAAAATATCTTTCACGAATACAGGGATATAGGTCCGCATGGGCATGCTCAACGCTGTCATGCAAAAAGCCAGAAAGATGAGAGCTTCCATGGAATTCTGCTTGCGGGCAAACTTTATCCCTTGCTTCAGGCTGGCGAAAATGGTCTCGGTAGTTTTTGCCGGGAAAAACCGGGCAGTGATAATGGAAAGGGAGATGATCGGGGCAAGAAAAGAAACGGCATTTAATCCAAAGCACCACTTCTCGCCTAGCTTTGCCAGCGCCTGCCCCGCCAACGCCGGACCTACCATGACCGCTACATTGAACTGAATGGAATTCAGAGCGATGGCATTCGGCATGTCATCCTTTTCCACCAGCGTGGGGATCAGCGCGGAATATGCCGGCCCCCCGAAGGATTGGGCTACACCGGAGACGAACGACAGGCAGAGAATCTCCCAGACGTGGACAATTTCCCTGGCAACCAGGATCGTAAGGATCGCGGCAGTCGCCATTTGTACGTACTGGGAAGCAAGCAGAATTTTCCGGCGCTCGGCTCGATCGGCCACCACGCCGCCGATCAGCGAGAATAAAAGTATCGGTATGCCGCCAAGGAACTGGTCGAGAGCCAGCAGAAAAGCGGAGTGGCTCAGGCGGTAAATGAGCCAGCCCTGAGCGACAATCTGCATCCAGGTGCCGATGCTCGAGGTGCATGCGCCTATCCACATCAGGCGGAAATCGCGATATTGGAATGCTTTAAAGACCCGGCGGATCACTCGGAGGGCTCCATAGGCCCCAGCAGAAGCCTAACATGGGATTTTCTGGAGCTGATGACCCAAGAGTAATTCCTGCCAGGAAGAGCTTCCATGGAGGGAATGGCTCGCATCGAGCGATTCAGCAGACGACCGTCCGGGGCCAGATTCACCACTTCCTTTTGACGCGGCAGATTCGATTTTGACTCAACAGGTTTGCAACTACTTTCTGGTGGTAGTCTGGCAGCGCCCAGGATGCTGGCTTCGAATTCGGCCAGGCATCCGTGGAACTTAAAAACAATCCAATCCAAATATGAACCAGATATGAAATACGATGCCCTACTGGTAGTTTCATTCGGCGGTCCGGAGTCCCGCGAGCACGTGATTCCATTTCTTGAGACGGTTCTCCGCGGACGCAACGTTCCGCGGGAGCGGTTGCTCGCCGTCGCCGAACATTACTACCACTTCGATGGCAAGAGCCCCCTCAACCAACAGACTCGCGAATTGATCGCGGCGATTGAAGGCGAATTGAAGCTTAAAGGTCCGAATCTGCCGGTATATTGGGGCAACAGGAATTGGCATCCGCTGCTAACCGAAACGATCACGAAGATGAAACAGGATGGCGTCAGACGAGCTCTGGCTTTTGTGACTTCCGCCTATAGCTCTTATTCGAGTTGCCGCCAGTATCAGGAGAATATCGCGAAGGCACGAGCGGAAGTGGGCTCCGGCGCGCCGGAGGTAGACAAGCTACGGGTATTTTTCAACCATCCTGGATTTATCGAAGCCAATGCAGAGCGAGTACAAGACGCACTGTCGCAGCTCCCGGCGCAAGCGCGGGAGAACGTGCAGATCGTCTATACCGCGCACAGCATTCCAGTTTCCATGGCGAACACCTGCGAATACGTTCGCCAGTTGGAGGAAGTACGGCGGTTGGTATCCAGCGCAGTCAATAAGACAAACGACGCTTTGGTCTATCAGAGCCGCAGCGGTTCGCCGGGGCAGCCCTGGCTGGGCCCGGATATTTTGGAATATCTGCGTGAGCTAAAGGCAAGAGATATGGCCTCTGCCGTGGTCATCGCACCCATCGGCTTCACGTCAGACCACATGGAAGTTCTGTATGACCTGGATGTGGAAGGGCGGCAGCTTTGCGATTCGCTCGGTCTTCCCATGACGCGGGCCAAGACCGTCGGAGTACATCCGAAATTCGTCGCTATGATTCGCGAACTGATTCTCGAACGCATGGATGCAACTGAAGAACGGCGAGCGTTGGGGTCGCTGGAAGTGAGAGCAGATCGATGCCCGGAAGATTGCTGTCCCGTCCCGCAATTGCGCAAATCTGCCCCGTCCCACTAAATGGCCGATTAAATAGCCGGCTAACTAGGGACCGGGATTTTGGCAGGATCGTAATGCGTGGCTTGGGGACGGCCCTCGACCATGCGCATCGTGTGAAGAATGGCATCGATGACCGAGTCGTTCCCTGTGGCCGTGTTGAGCATCATGTGATAAAGCGAGCGGGTAGGCCACTCGGAATCGAAATAATGCTTCACGAAAGCTTTACGCTCCCGGTCGACGACATCCACCAGCGCTTCCGCCTCCGATTCGCTGGCGCCGTCCCCAATAAGCCGGCGCACTTTCTCTCCACGCGGAGCGTAGAGGAATACGTGAAATGTGTCGGGATTGTCACGCAGAAAAAAAGGAGCGCCGCGGCCAACTACCACCGCATTCCCCTCCCGCGCAATGCGCGCGGTGATTTCCTCCATCATCGCCATCATGCGGTCGGTATCGAAGGTCTGATGGGCAAGTTGAGAACTGCTTTCGTAGCTACCCCGCCAGAAAGTCTTGGCCATGCGGTACAAGCGGCTATTGCACCGCTCATCGCAACGAATTACAGCCGAGCGATCCACATTGGCGAGGTGAGCGATTTCGTCGGTGAGCTGCTTATCCCAAAGGGTCCAGTTGAGGTGCCGGGCAAGTTGCGCGGCAATGGCGCCGCCGCCGCAGCCATACTCTCGTTCGATGGTGATAACCCGGAACATGAATTCGCCCGCCCAGATTATACCGCTAGTTAGTGAACTGCCATACTTCCCGGCTTTCCTTTCCTCATCAGGAAGACTACGGGAATCATGGCCATAATCGATAGGCCGAGCAGCCAGAAATTGTCAATGTAAGCCAGCATGGTGGCCTGGCGCTGTACTGTGTTCGCGATCAGCGCGTAAGCCTGCTGCGTGGCGAGGGAGCTGCTGGCTCCATGCGACTCCATGGCCTTGGTTGTGGCATGCAGCATCGACTGAAAAGCCGGGTTCGCCTGGCTGAGTCGCGGGGCAAGATAGTTCAAGTGAGTCTGGGTCCTCCGGTCCAATAACGTGGTCACGAGAGAAATTCCGACACTTCCGCCTATATTCCGAGCCAGATTCATGAGGCCGGAGGCCGCATTGTTCTTATCCCGGGGCAAATACGCGTATGCGGCAGTGTTAATCGGAACAAACAGGAAGGCCATTCCTACCGCCTGCATCATGCGGGCAAATATGGTCGTGCTGAACGGGATTTGCAGATCAAACCGGGTCATGTTGAATAACGATCCGGAGAGCACGACCAACCCGAAAACCAGCAGCCAGCGCGGGCTATAGCGGGAGAGCAAAAATCCAACCAACGGGAGCAGCAGCATGATGGTCAAGCCGCCGGGCATCAGGGCAAGGCCTGCGCGTTCCGCCGTATATCCCAGTAAAGTTTGCATCATCAGCGGAAGCAGCAGCGTACTTCCCAATAACGCGAATCCCAGCATAAACATCAGCAGGTTCGATACGCCAAAGGTGCGATCCCGGAATAGATGAAGATCGATGATGGGATCTTTTTGCTTCCACTCCCAAATGATGACGAAGATCAGCGAGACCACGGCGATCGCCGTCATCAGCGATATGAAATGAGAATCGAACCAGTCGTCGCGCTGGCCTTTGTCGAGTACCACCTGGAGAGTTCCCAGGCCCAGGGCAACAAAACTGAGCCCGATGTAATCGATGTGAGTTTCGCTCAACTTGCGGCGCTTCAGATAGGGTGGATCCTGAATCAGCCGTGAGCTGAGAAGAATGGAAATGATTCCAACTGGAATATTGATGAAGAAGATCCAGCGCCAGGTGAAATTGTCGGTAATCCAACCTCCGAGGGTGGGCCCGATGGCCGGAGCGGTGACCACCGCGATACCGTAAACGGCAAACGCCATGCCGCGCTTGGCGGGAGGAAAGGTATCGGCAAGAATGGCTTGTTCGCTAGGCTGAAGGCCGCCGCCGCCCACGCCTTGCAGCACCCGGCAGATGATGAGGATGGAGAGATTGGGCGCCAGTCCACAAAGGAACGAGCTGACCGTGAACAGCGCCACGCAGCTCATGTAGAAATTCTTGCGGCCCATGATGGAAGACAGCCAGCCGCTCAGGGGAAGCACAATGGCGTTTGATACAAGGTAAGAGGTTAGAACCCATGTGCTCTCATCCTGCCCGGCAGAAAGGCCGCCGGCGATGTGAGGTAGAGCCACATTGGCGATGGAAGTATCGAGCACCTCCATGAACGTCGCCAGCGTAACCGTGATCGCGATGATCCACGGATTAATCGCTGGACGCCAGATGTCCGCGTTTTCGAGCGGAGGTGCAGCAGCACTCACTGCCGAATCCAGACCTTGGGCTCAACCGACTCGCCGGGGCGAAGCGATTGATCATTATCTTCGCCGGGATCGAGAACTATCTTCACCGGAACGCGTTGAACCACCTTCACATAATTCCCGGTCGCATTTTCCGGTGGTAACAGGCTAAACCGTGCTCCAGTGGCTCCAGCGAAGCTATTCACCTTACCCTTGTACTTTCTTCCAGTCGCATCCACTTCGATGGTGACGGGCTGGCCGACCTTCATGTTGCGGAGCTGAGTTTCCTTGAAGTTGGCGGTAATCCAGATATCATTGAGGGGAATCAGTTTCATTAATTCCTGGCCAGGGGTCACATTGTGTCCCACATCCACGGTGCGGTCGCTGATTACTCCTGCCGTTGACGCAATTATTTTCGTATATTGGAGGTTCAGCGCCGCCTGATCGAGCGCGGCCTTCTTCTGCTGGACTTCCGCTACTGCGGCATCAGCCCTGGAGCGCACGACCTCCATTTGCCGGGGGGCGGTACGAGCATAATTTAAGTTCGCTTCGGCATCCGCCAGCTTGCCTTGCGCCTGCGTCACCTGGGAGCGCGCCGCATCGGCATTGGCGTGGGCCGCTGTCACCGCGGCAGCATCGGCATTAGCGGCGGCAACCGCCGCATCGTATTGTTGCTCGGAGATTTCCTGTTTGTCGACAAGCTGCTTGTAACGTACCAGATCTTTTTGCGCCTTGATGTTATTGGCTTCAGCTTGCGCCACCTGAGCCTGTGCTGCCTCATAGGACTGTCTGGCGGCGGCGATTCCGGCGCGCGCACTCTCCACATCTGCTGAAGTAGATGAAACCTGGCTGGTGGTGTTCACCGTGGTGATCGGCACATTCACACCGGCAGCGGCAGCAGCGGCCTGCGCGTTTTCGTAGTCGGCCTTCGCCTGCTGGTAAGCCGTCTGATAATCGGCAGGATCGATTTCGACCAGCACGGTTCCGGGTTGCACGTACTGATTGTCGACAATATCGAGCTTGATCACATGGCCCGTAATGCGCGGGCTGATCGAGATGACATTGCCATCCACCTGCGCGTCATCCGTATCTTCATAACTGGTGACATAGCGGTAGACGAAAAACGCCGCCACCAGCAATACCACTACTCCGATGATGAGCGCGATGCGGAATCCAGGCTGGGCGGTTCGCGAGGGCCGGCTGCGGAACTCGCGCTGTGGAGGCACAGGCGGCGATGGCTGATTGCGGCTTTCAGTCTGATCCGGCGGGGCGGCTTGCGTCGTCTGTTCCATAAATTTTGCCTATTTTTGGCCTTTCAAAAATCGCTCCACGCCCTGCTCGGCATCGCCAATGGCACGAGCCAGTTCCACTTTCGCCAGATTGTGAGCGTAAAGACTTTCAATATAGCTTTCATGGGCGGCGGCAACCGCTTCTTGTGCCTGGATCACCTCTAGATTATCGGTCACACCAGCGGTAAAACGATCCTGGGATTGGGTGAGCGCTTGCTCCGCCAAATCCACCGAACTGCGGGCCACATTCACTTGATCGGCTGCGGAGTTTAAATCCAGCAAGGACCCCCTGACTTCAAAATCAATCTGACCGCGCACGTTGCCGAGTTGCGAGCGTGCCTGCTTTAGCTGCGACTCCGCTTCGAGGACGTCACTATGAATCTTGCCGCCCTGGAAGATGGGGATGTTGATCCCCCCATTTACTTGCCAGGTTCCGTTCGAAGAACCGGGAGTTACGCCAGTGTCGCCGAAGTTCGCGCTCAGATCCGCTGTCGGATAGTGTCCGGCCGTGGCGCCGCGGCGGGCAAATTCAGCGGCCCGCACCTGCGCTTGTGCCGACTGGTAGTCCGACCGCGACAGATAGGCCCGTTGCAGATAAGTTTCGACCGGCAACGGCGTCAAGGCTGCGTAGGGCGCCTTCTCGGTCAAAGTGAATTCCTGCCCCGGCGCCAGACCAATGATCCGCGACAGGGTAAGTTTCTGCTTGGCATAATCATTGCGCGCGGCAATCAGTTGCTGTTGCCGAGTCTGTAATTCAACTTGAGCGCGGAGCGTATCAATGTAAGGGGTGACCCCGGCCCTCTGCTGGTCGATTGCCTTATCATAAAGAGCTTGCGCGCTCGCCACCTGCGCCTCGCCGGTTTCGATGCGGGAAGCGTCAGCAATAGCCAGTAGATACCCGTTGCCGACGGCCAGCACCACCAGTTCCCGCGCGTCTTTATAAGTGTATTGCGCCCCCTTCAGACGCTCGGAAGCCGAGCGCTCCTGCTCGAGATCCTTGAAGTTGAACACCGATTGGGTCAACGATGCCCGAGCGTCGAAGTAATTGAAGGGACCAATCACGCGAGGGAGCGGGAAATGAAAAATGTTGCCTTTGAAGCCAAACGCAGTCAGGCTTTCGGTTTCGGCATTTTCCTGGATTCTCGCTTGAAGGTTCGGCAGTAAGTTGCTGAGTTCCTTCCATCTTTCTCCGCGGGCCATTAGGGTCTGATCGCCCGAGAGCAAGAGACCAAGATTATTGCGTAGGCCGCGATCGATGGCATCCTGAAAACCAATCTGCAACACGCCCGCAGTAGCCTTGCCCTCTGGTTCGCTGCCGGTGAAAGGACTCTGGGACCCCGGCAAGGAAATCGATGGGGGCGACGTGGGCGATGACGTTTGCGCCACGAGCTTCGTCAATGGCAGGAGCGGCAGAAGGGCAACGGCAATGGGGCAAAAAACATTGACTCGCAATCGAGGCATTCCGGTTGTGATAAAAGTCCCTATCAGCAGGTTAAACCACGGCCTTTCTCAATTCCTCAACGTCTTGATTATGATTCGTTTACTGCTGCCGGCGATGCAAAACCTTGACCTGGCATGCATATCCGCCATAATGATGTCGCAAACAACTAATGACGCACAGCACCAGACCCCATCCGCCGGACTATCGCGCGCCTAAAGACTGTGACACTTGGAAATTGTAACGGAACAGGGTTACCTTCGGTACTTTTTGGTCGAGGCGGGTTCAAGATAAAGTGAACGGGTCTTCCCTTTCTGCCTTTCTGCACTCTAGGAGAACACCGGTGAAGACATCAACGGACGATCGGACACTACCTCGGGCGTTGTCGGCGGTCGGTTCGCTTCCGGCAGGTTCAATCTCTCTCATGGCCAAACCGGAACTTGCCACAAAATTTGCTGACCGACACTCGGATCGCGACCGCCGGCGCCGACGCCATTCCCGATACCGTTCGGATTTTAAGGTAATCGTAAATCACTTAGCCGGAGACTTGTTCCAGAAAATAGAAGGCCGCAGCAAAGACATGTCTGAGGCCGGTATCGGCGTTCTGCTGGCTGCTGAACTGGAAAATGGAGAAGTTACAGCCTTGAGCTTTTTCCTTCCGGGATCCGTCGATCCGTGGGAAGTTCGCGCCGTGGTTCGGCATCGGCGCGGCTATCACTATGGCTTTGAGTTCCTATCTCTCTCCGATGCCCAGCGAAGCACAGTAAAGAGTTATCTTACCGGCCTGGATGTGATCGACTGAAAGTTCTCCGCACAGAAATCGCCAGATTCTCAATTGCACGAAGACGGCAAACGGCCGATGAATCGGGCATTCGAGCCGTCACCTTGGTCATCTTGTTCGCAGAACTGCAAGGGTTCAAGCTAAGGTCTATTTCGGTTTCCGCGAGATTTCATGACTAACGCCAACTTCAGTAGTTCAAGCGACTGGACCGGCCTGTTATCCGATCCGGATCTGCTGAAAAATCTTGGGAAACTGCTGCAAATCTATCGCGAGGCGCCACCGGAACGAAGAAACGAGGCGCTGCTCGAAGCCGTGCGAGAGATCAAGGAATCCTCGAAACCTTCCGATCGCAAGGTTGGTCCGGCAGAAGGTGCAAACTATCAATCCCCTCTATCGCCAGCCTTATCGATCCCACCTTATGAGCCGAATTTGTTCAGTCCCGTTCCGGGAGACGACCGCCGGCGTAGCATCAGAATGCGATGTTTTGTTGCGGTAGAGCTTCTGGTGAATAGCTCGCAGAAGCCGATGTGGGGCAATCTTTCGAATACCAGCCTCGGCGGTTGCCAGGTGGAGACTTCCGCCCAGATTAGCGCAGGCTCAAGCGTTGAAATCGGGCTTTGGGTGGCGAATGGAAAGATCTGGGTGAAAGGGCTTGCTCTGAACGGCATTGTGAGCCGCAGCAATCCCACGCAGGGAGTGCGTATTCGCTTCGCCAGCATGGATCCCGCAAGCAAGGAAAGTCTGCGGCAATTTCTTAAATACATCCAAGAGGCTACCCGCGCCTCAAAGAGTGAGATGACCTACCTTCAACTGCTGAAGTAAAGCGCTTGAAGTAAAGCGCTGTCTGCTTCCACTCCGTTCGAAAACCTTTCGGCAATTCTCCGCCTCCCATTAAGGTGTAACCTAATCGTAACAGGCAAGAAATTGATACACTTCTGTGGGAACCCTTTGCTATCCTCGTGACTCTAATTGAGCACAAGCAGGATATTCGACGGTTATCTCCGGAGGAGTTCGCACCATGGTAGCCAGTGAGCAAGCGGTAGTAACAGGGCAGCAACTCGACACATTGTGCATCAACACCATTCGCACTTTGGCGATCGACGCGGTACAGCAAGCCAATAGCGGACATCCCGGCGCCCCCATGGGTCTGGCACCGGTTGCCTATTGTTTATGGCAGGAGTTTCTGAACTACGACCCGGCAGATCCGACCTGGCTGAATCGCGACCGCTTCGTATTGTCCAATGGACATGCGTCCATGCTGCTCTATGCCATGCTTTATCTCGCCGGCGTGCGAGAGGTCGACGAAAACAATCAGCCGCTTAAAGAGCTCGCCGTTCCAATGGAGGAGATCAAGCGCTTCCGGCAGTTGGGAAGCCGGACTCCGGGCCATCCTGAATCGCATATCACCAGCGGCATTGAGACCACAACCGGTCCGCTCGGGCAGGGAGTTGGAAACAGCCTAGGAATGGCGATTGCCGGCAAGTGGCTGGCGGCAAATTTTAACCGGCCAGGATTTGAAGTTTTCGATTACAACGTCTACGCCATCTGCTCCGATGGTGACTTGATGGAAGGCATCGGCGGAGAAGCCGCTTCTCTGGCCGGCCATTTGAAGCTCTCTAATCTCTGCTGGCTGTACGACAACAACCACATCACGCTCGACGGGCCCGCCAGTTGGTCTTTCAGTGAAGACGTGGCTACGCGCTTTATCGGCTACGGCTGGAACGTTACCCGAGTTACGGACGCCAACGATCTGGACATGCTGGCTAGAGCATTGAACGTTTTTCTCGAAACAAAAGATCGTCCCACATTGATTATTGTTGATAGCCATATCGGCTACGGTTCGCCGCACAAACACGATTCCAATGAAGCTCATGGAGAGCCGCTGGGCGTAGAGGAAGTGCGGCTGACCAAGAAGTTTTACGGATGGCCGGAAGACGCGAAATTTCTCGTGCCGGAAGGCGTGCGGGAACACTTTCAGGATGGAATTGGCAAGCGCGGGCGCGAGGAGCACGCGCAATGGTCAAAAATGTTCGCGGAGTATTCGCAAAAAAATCCCGATCTAGCCGAGCGACTCCACCTTATGCAGAAGCGGGAACTTCCTGCCGGGTGGGACAAGAATCTCACGGCGTTTCCCGCGGATCCAAAAGGCGTGGCGACGCGCGAAAGTTCAGGGAAAGTTTTGAACACGCTGGCGCAGAATGTTCCGTGGATTATCGGCGGTTCGGCGGATTTAGCCACTTCTAACAAAACCACTCTTAAGTTCGAGGGTGCTGGGGATTTCCAGCCGGGCACATATAGCGGCCGCAACCTCCACTTCGGGATACGCGAACACGTTATGGGAGCCAGCGTAAACGGCATGGTAGTCTCCGGCATTCGCGCATTCGGGGCAACGTTTTTTAATTTCAGCGATTACATGAAGGCCAGCATACGCCTGGCGGCGCTGATGGAAATTCCGTCCATCTTTATCTACACGCACGATTCCATCGGCCTGGGCGAAGATGGCCCAACCCACCAGCCGATTGAGCAACTTGCGGGTTTACGGGCGATGCCCAATCTGATTGTTTTGCGTCCCGGTGATGCGAACGAAGTGGTGGAGGCATGGAAGATCATCGCCCAGTTACAATCGCAACCCGCGGCTTTGGTCTTAACCCGGCAAGCGCTCCCGACGCTCGATCGCACCAAGTATGCCTCCGCCGCCGGCACCGCAAAAGGTGGGTATGTTCTTGCCGATGCGGCCAAGGGAAAGCCTGCCGTAATTTTAATCGGCACAGGCAGCGAGGTTTCTTTGTGCATTGACGCTTACGAGAAGTTGAAGGCTGATGGCATACAAGCGCGCGTGGTAAGCATACCCTCGTGGGAGATTTTCGAGCGCCAGGATGCCGCTTACAAAGAGAGCGTGCTTCCAGCGTCGGTGACCGCGCGCGTTTCTGTCGAAATGGCTTCCACTTTCGGATGGGAACGGTTCGTCGGATTGAAGGGAAGAAAAGTTGGCATGCACAGCTTTGGGGCGTCCGCGCCGATAAAGGATGTATTGAAGTTTTTCGGCTTCACCGTCGACACCGTAGTCGCCGAAGCGCGCAAAGCCATGGAAGAAAACCCAAGTTAACTGAACTGCATTCACAATGTATGCAGCCGCTCGATTAGGAGAATTCATTATGGCAACCGAAGTCTTAGAAACTACCAAAGTTACGAACCCTCTTAAGGAACTGCTCAATTTCGGCCAATCGATGTGGCTGGATTACATCCGCCGCGACCTGCTTACCACCGGAAAATTAAAAGCCATGATTGCCGACGACGGCCTGCGCGGGATGACCTCGAATCCGTCGATCTTCGAGAAGGCGATTGGCGAGAGTTCTCTTTACGATGACATGCTGAAATCGCTCGCGGCGCAGCCCGGCTTGGATGCCAAGAGCCGCTACGAGCAGATTGCGATCCGCGACATTCAGGACGCGGCGGACATTCTCAAACCCGTATACGAGAGTTCGAAGTTCCATGATGGATATGTGAGCCTTGAGGTTTCTCCTCTGCTCGCCCTGGAAACGGAGAAGACACTCGAAGAAGCCCGGCGTCTGTGGAAGACGGTAAACCGGCGGAATGTGATGATCAAAGTACCGGGCACTGCGGAAGGAATTCCCGCAATCCGTCAACTGATTGGCGAAGGCATTAACATCAACGTGACTCTGCTGTTTGCGCAAGACGTATACGAGAAGGTTGCCGAGGCTTACATCGGCGGACTGGAAGATTTGGCGAAGCGCGGCGGCGATCTTAAAAAAATGGCGAGCGTGGCCAGCTTCTTCATCAGCCGCATCGATACGCTGGTGGATTCGAGGATTGACGACAAGCTCAAGAACACGACCGATGCTCAACAGCAAACTCTGCTGAAGAGTTTGAAAGGCAAAGTTGCAATCGCCAACGGCAAGCTGACCTACCAGCGCTATCAAACGATTTTCAGCGGACCGCGTTGGGAGGCGCTTGCATCCAAGGGAGCCCAGACACAGCGCGTCCTGTGGGCTAGCACCAGCACCAAGAACCCGGAGTATCGCGATGTAATGTATGTCGAGGAACTCATCGGGCCCAACACGGTCGATACAATGCCTCCCGCAACCGTAGACGCATTCCGCGATCATGGCCGGCTGCGCAACAGCCTCATGGAAAACGTTGCAGGCTCAAAGAAAGTAATGGACGATCTGGAAAAGGCCGGCATTTCCATGAAAGAAGTCACAACCAAGTTGACTACCGACGGCGTCAAGTTGTTTGCCGACGCTTTCAACAAACTGATCGCGGTTGTAGAGAAAAGCGTTCAGCAAAAAGGAAAAACTGCTTAAGTTTCTTTAACGGTCACGGGCGGGGTGAAATTGCGAAAGTTTCCCTCGCCGTGGCTAGGCATCGCTTCACGGGGCGCTTCATAATCATCTATTCACAGGATATTAGATCTTAGATCTGCGATTTCTACTTCAAGTTCCGATCAAGGAGCAAGGTTGATGCAGCTAGGAATGGTGGGTTTGGGCCGCATGGGCTCAAACATGACGCGTCGCCTGATGCGCGCGGGACATCAGGTCGCGGTCTCTGATTTGAGCGCCGATACGGTGAAGGAGCTTGCTGGCGAGGGCGCTGTGAGCTCATCCTCGCTGGAAGATCTGGTGAAAAAACTGTCCTCTCCGCGCGCCGTCTGGGTGATGGTTCCGTCGGGTAACGCGACTGAGCAAACCGTACAGAAACTCGCACAGTTCATGCAGCCCGGCGACACCATCATCGACGGCGGCAATTCTTACTTCAAAGATGACGTTCGCCGCGCCGGCGAACTCAAAAGCAAAAACATTCACTATGTAGACGTCGGAACCAGTGGCGGCGTGTGGGGTCTGGAGCGCGGCTATTGCATGATGATCGGCGGACCTGACGAAGCGGTGCGGCGGCTTGATCCGATCTTCAAAACGCTGGCTCCGGGGAAGGGCGATATTTCGCGTACGCCCGGAAGAGAAAAACTCGGCGGCACAGCCGAAGACGGCTACATTCATTGCGGCCCCTCCGGCTCCGGCCACTTCGTGAAGATGGTGCACAACGGAATCGAATACGGCATCATGCAGGCCTACGCCGAGGGATTCGACATTTTCAAGAATGCCACCAGCAAAGAGTTGCCTGAGAACATCCGCTATGATTTAAACCTGCCCGATATTGCCGAAGTGTGGCGCCGTGGCAGCGTGATCAGTTCCTGGCTCTTGGACTTGACGGCCATGGCCTTGACCGAAAATCCTACGCTCTCTGAATATGAAGGTTACGTGCAGGACTCGGGTGAAGGCCGCTGGACGATTCAGGCCGCGGTCGAAGAAGCTGTTCCTGCCGAGGTGCTGACGGCGGCGTTATATGTACGTTTCCGTTCGCGCCAGCAACATACGTTCGCCGAGAAAATGCTTTCCGCCATGCGGCAGAAATTCGGCGGACACGTGGAAGCTGGAACTGGGAGCAAGAAAACCGCATAAAGTTCCGCAAGACGAGATTCCAAGGACGGTATCAATGGCCCAATTAGCGGAGAAAATTACGCCGACGACTGCCAGGGTGGGAAAGCAGGGTGACCCCTGCGTGATGGTCATCTTCGGCGCCGCCGGCGATCTTACCGCACGCATGTTAATTCCAGCGCTATATAACCTAGCCCGCGCGGACCTGCTCCCCAAGGAATTTGCAGTACTGGGTGTGGCTCGCTCGCAAAAAAGCGACGAGGATTTTCGCAAAAAGATCCGCGACGATATTAAGGAATATTGCGGCGACTGCATCGACGACTCTTTGTGGGAGAGCTTTTCGCGGCGCTTCTACTATTTCACCGGCGATTTTAAGGATGACAAACTTTATCCAGAGATTAAAGATCACCTCGCCAAGATAGACCGCGACCATAATACACACGAGAATTTCTTCTACTACCTGGCGACCGCTCCGAATTTTTTCGGTCCCATTGTGCAAAAGCTCGCGGCCAATGGACTGCTGGAGCAGAACAACGATCACTGGCGCCGGGTCATTATCGAAAAGCCGTTCGGCCACGACCTGGAATCGGCAAAAGCGCTCAACCAACAGATATTGAAGGTTGCCGACGAGAAGCAGATCTATCGCATCGATCATTATTTAGGCAAGGAAACGGTTCAGAACATCATGGCATTCCGTTTCGCCAACGGAATTTTTGAACCCATCTGGAACCGGCGCTACATTGATCACGTACAGATCTCTGTGGCCGAAACCGTGGGTGTGGAGGGCCGGGGCAGCTATTTCGACAATGCCGGATCGCTGCGCGACATGGTGCCGAACCACATTATGCAACTCATCAGCTTGACCGCGATGGAGCCTCCGATTTCGTTCGACGCCAACGCAGTGCGAGACGAGCAAGCCAAGATCCTGCACGCCATCCAGGCCATCAGCGATGAAGAGGTCCTCACCCGCTCGGTTCGCGGCCAATATGGGGAGGGCGTCATCGGCGGCCAACATGTTCCCGCCTACCGCGCGGAGCCCGATGTCGCTCCCGATTCCCGTACCGAGACTTTCGTCGCCATGAAGCTGTTGATCGACAACTGGCGTTGGGCGGGCGTTCCCTTCTACCTGCGCACCGGCAAACGCATGCCGGCGCGCAACACGCACATCGTTATCCAGTTCCGCCAGGCTCCGTTTGTGCTGTTTCGCGATACCTCGGTTGAGCACCTGATGCCCAATCAATTAGTGCTGCACATTCAGCCCGAGGAAGGCATCTCACTGCAGTTCGCAGCCAAAGTGCCGGGCCCTGTGATGCGCCTGGGATCGGTCGACATGAATTTTGAATATCAGCAATATTTCGGCAAACAACCCAGCACCGGCTACGAACGTCTGCTGCATGATTGCATGATTGGGGACCAGACTTTGTTTCAGCGTGCGGACATGGTCGAGGTAGGCTGGACCGTGGTGAACCCCATGCTCGATCTTTGGAAGGCTCTTCCGCCCCGCAATTTTCCTAACTACCCCGCAGGCACCTGGGGACCGAAAGATTCTGACGAACTGCTGGAGCGCGACGGACGTCGCTGGAGGAATTTCGAGCAATGATTCTGGCCGGTGACATAGGCGGCACGAACGCGCGTCTGGCTTTTTTTGAGCCGGGGAATGGCAGTCCTCGCTTGGTTTCTGAACACGTATTTCCCAGCCGCCAATACACCGAGTTCGAGGAGATCGCTTCGCAGTTTCTCAAGGACTCTTCCATCCGTCCCGATGTTGCTTGTTTTGGTATAGCCGGTCCGGTTCAAAACGGACAGGTCGAAACTTCCAACCTTCCCTGGATCATTAAACAATCCCGGCTGGCGAAAGAAATGCGGGTGCCTGCGACTTTCCTGATCAACGATCTGGAAGCCACTGCTTGGGGCATTGGGGGGCTCAACCCAACCGATCTGACTTCTCTCAATCGAGTGCCCGCGGCTGCGGGAAACCAGGCAGTCGTGGCGCCGGGAACGGGGCTGGGAGAAGCAGGATTGTTTTGGGATGGGACTCGGCATCACGTCTTCGCCTGCGAAGGCGGTCACGCTGATTTCGCGCCGCAAGGCGAATTGCAAATTGAATTATTGCGTTTTCTTTCCGCGCGCTATGGCCACGTGAGCTACGAGCGCATTCTCTCCGGCCCCGGCCTGGTGAACGTGTACGAATTCCTGCAAGGAAAAAAGCAAACTACACCCGCAACGCCATCGCAGGCTGCGAATGAAATTACCGCACAGGCTATTTCGGAGGCGGCATTGAATGGCTCGGACCCATTGGCAGGCGAGGCTCTGGACGTGTGGATCTCGGTCTACGGCGCCGAAGCGGGAAATTTAGCTTTGAAGGCCATGGCCCTCGGCGGAATCTTTCTCGGAGGCGGTATCTCCCCAAAAATTCTCCCCAAGCTCACAGGACCAAAGTTCATGGAGGCTTTTCTCAACAAGGGCAGACTCCGTCCGGTGCTGGAGAATATTTCGGTACAGGTAATCACCAACGATAAAGCCGGTTTGCTGGGCGCTGCCCGTTATGCCGCCAATAAATGCAATCCGGTATTCGCAGGCGCATCATGAAATCAGCAGCTGAAATTCGCACGTTCTCCACCCCGCAGGAGCTTTTCCACGCTGCCGCTGAACAAGTCATCGATACCGCGAACCGGTCGATCGCGGAGCGCGGCCGCTTTACCATCGCACTCTCCGGCGGTTCAACGCCGAAGAGTCTTTACAGCCTCATCGCCGCCAATGCCAGCGGTAGTCTTCCCTGGCCCAAGATTTACTTTTTCTTCGGAGACGAACGCCACGTGCCGCCCACGGATGCGGAGAGCAATTATCGCATGGCGAACGAAAGCATCCTGTCGAAGATTCCAGTGCCGGCTGCCAACGTATTTCCCATCCCTGCCGAAAACCCGGATGCCTCTGCCGCGGCCGAAAGCTACGAGCAAACTCTGCAAAAGTTTTTTGCCCTGAAACCGGGAGAATTTCCGCGCTTCGATCTCATTCTGCTGGGCCTCGGCCCGGACGGCCATACCGCATCGTTGTTCCCGGAAACGGCCGCTCTGAAAGAGAAATCGCGCTTGGTGGTGGCGAACTGGGTCGAGAAGCTGCAGACCCACCGCATCACCCTTACATTGCCGGTTCTAAATGCGGCGCGCAGTGTCCTTTTCCTGGTTAGTGGCGGCGACAAGGCAAGTGTTCTGCATGAAGTTCTGGAGGGCAGCGCACCGGCAGAGAAATATCCCTCTAAATTAGTCCAGCCCAGCGACGGCAGCCTGATTTGGTTAATCGATCGGGCTGCGGCGAGCGAATTGACGAAGGCAGCCTGAAGCTCGAGAGCTAGTGCGAAACCTTACCCGCGCCAGCCTCCGATTTCCTTCAATCCCCTGCCCCGAGCGTGTTCGAACAACCGCACGAGGTGATGGGAGTGTTCAAACTCATGGATATCGGCCCACACTTCCGCCTGCCACCCCTTATCGTGAGTGGCGGATTCGCCGCAAGTGGCACAGCGCGTATGTAAGCGGACCGGTACCGGCTCGGTTTCCAGCGCGCCATTCAGTTCGATAAAAATACACCGTACCTCCTGGATCGCCTCATCTTCATCGAGAATGTGCTCGTACCGCAGCAGGTAGGAGAATCCGAGGCTTCGGGCCTCGGCCTCAGCCTGCGCGCGCGTGTGAAAGGGTCCATACTCCGCGCGCAACTGCTCGGTCGAATCGCATGCCATCCAGAACGTTTCTTTGTAAGACATCGCCACCTACCCAGAATCGCGTGCTCGCCGCTAGCGGGAGCGTGATTCCCCCTCGGGCAGGGACATGAGTGCAATTGAGCCTCCGCACTCAATGTTTGCTAAAGCTTTTGTTTTCAAAAGGCTGGCAGGCCGCAAAGATCCGGCTATCCATCTCCGATGTAAACCTTTGCAGCGTTCTACCGAGATGCCGGCTTAACCCAAGGCATAAACTACCTGACCAGAGCGAATTGACCCCGGTCGCAATCCTTGCAAGAATCTGCATACAACTTAACTGGCCTTCGTCTCCCTCCCTGCTTCGCACCCGCTGCGATCGAACTCCTCCGCCCACTCTTTCCCGCCGTGGTTGGCCACATACATGGCCAGTTCCAGCCGGCTCCATACGCCGATCTTGTCGAAGGTACTGCGAAGATGATTCTTGATCACCTGCTCCGTGGTTCCCATAATTTTTCCAATTTCACGGTTAGTCAGACCGTGCCACACGCAGTTGGCAACCTCCACTTCTTTTGCCGTCAGGCGCTCCCGCGGCATCATGACCGCACCTCATGGTTCTCGAAGGCGGCAATCGCGAGCTTCACGCGCTTGCGACCCTCTGTGATTCCAGCCCTCAGAAAGAGGGTTCGCAAATGTTGCTTTACCGTTCGCGGGCTGATGCTCAACTGCCCGGCTATTTCTTTATTACTACAGCCCTGCACCAACAGATTCAGAACCTGCTCGTCTCTGGGTGTAACCTTAATCTCGCTAATCTCCATTTTCTTCTCCCGGCGGTGCCCTGTGATTAGCCTGCAGCCGTCATTCCTGCCACAAGTAACCGCACCTTTCTTAAGCATCCCTTACGCCAAACCTTCGGTCGGAGACCTATGTACGCTAAAGCCAAAGGGCTTACGCATTTAGAGTGAAGTGCCGGGACCTGCGAAGGAAGCTCATAAAATTCGTGCTAGCCTTATCCATCCCATAACGGTTCGAACTTCAAGGCAATTTGGAGCCAGATAGTGCGAGCACGGCGTGGATGAGTTAACCGGGCACGGACCTTCTTCGGATATCGGAGCACCCGTCCGGACTGGCGGATTTGCATCGAAGAGCATTATTCTCATGCTTTTGACAGGGCAGAAAAATCGAGTAACATTCTCCGGAGACACCTGTGAAGTTTCACAGCCTTGACCGGATCGTGGTCCGCAGTGGGTTTTCCCTAAACAGGATCGAAGCCACGGTTGCCCCGTCCATTTTGGCATGGGTATGCATATCATTAGCGGGTTTTGCACAGGCCGGGCAATCCCGATTTCAGCGTCGGCGTTTTCGGCGTTTAAGGATGGGTATCGCGGCTCCTCTGCCGAAACCTGCGCTCCTCGTCTGCGTATTTATCTTCCTCTTTATCTTTCTGGTTGGCCGAAACTCTGCGGTGGCACAGGGCGGCCCTCCTTATCTCACTAACGATCCGGGCACACCGGGCAATCTCGATTGGGAAATCAATTTGGGTTACATCCCATATCTCTACAGCGATCAGTCCGTATCGCACACGCCGGACGTCGACATAAATTTTGGGGTGGGGGATCGCATCCAGCTAACCTACGAAAACGCGTGGCTGAGAGTTCAGAGCCCCTCGAAGGCGGCTAAATTTGGCCTGGGGCAATCGAATCCTGGAATCAAGTGGCGTTTCTTCGATCATGGCGAATCCGGACTCAACATTTCGACTTTTCCTCAGTTCTTTTTAGATAATCCAGACGACGCCGTGCGCCGCGGCATCACTCCGGCCAGTCAGGCCTTTCTTTTACCGGTCGAGTTTTCCGGGAAGCTGGGTCCGGTCGATGTGAATTACGAAGCAGGATATCTGTTCGTCCATAAAGGGCCGAACGGCTGGCTGAATGGTCTTGTCCTCGGCCACGATGTCACATCCAGGCTGGAAATGGACATGGAACTCTATAACCAGGGAACCTTCCATCCTTCCGGGAACCAGCCCACAATTGATTTCGGAGGCCGTTACAAAGTTCGTCCATCGGTGATCCTGCTTTTCATGGCGGGGCGCAGCCTCGAAGCCACCCACAACAATCAATCCTATTTCCTGGGTTATTTTGGGGTGCAATTCCTGCTGGGGCGCAAATCCCGCGAATCAGATTTGCCTCCTCCAGGAGAACGCGACTAGGCGCACTTTGGCTTTCGAATTGCCCCTCCAATTTTTTAGGCGTCCGCAACGCGCTTACCTAAGTAATTTTCGCGCGCTGCGGCGTGAGGTCACAATCAAAAGGGAGATTGAGCAGGGCTCCACGGGGAAAACAACAGCAATTCAGGTATTGCATACGCGACAATTGAACCTAGAATAAGATTAGGCCCGAAGGTTGATGTAACGCGGGCCGGTGTAACGCGGGCCGGTGTAACGCGGGCTGGTGTAACGCGGGCTGGTGTAACGCGGGCTGGTGTAATGCATGCTGTGGTAATGCAAGCCGGTGTGACGCGGGCGGAATATGCCTGCGCGAATTTTTGTGCCTACAAGAGCGAATGTGACCGACCAGAACAATAAGCCGAGCCTCGACGAGCAAACTTTCGGAAAGCTCATTGAGGCCGCCTATGTGCTGCAGGAGCACAATCGCGAAATGCGGCTGCTGGAAGCAAATCTCGAAACCCAGAGCGAACGATTGCGGCAGCAAGAAGCCGAATCTCAGTCCGCCGTGCCGGGAAACTCCCACGCCGCGGAAGAATCATCCCCCCGCGAAGCCGACTATACGCTGACGCTGGCCGAGATCGTCGAAGCTCAGCACCAGATTCAGATTCGCCATCTGGAGGGGGACGACGCCATGGCGGTGGTCGCGGAAAGAATTGTGCGCATTACCCGGGCCAGCGGAGCGGGCATTGCCATTCTCGATGAAAAAACCGTGCGCTACCGCGCCGGGGCTGGTCCTACGGCTTTACCCCTGGGGAGCGAAACGGCGCTCACCAAGGCAGTTTGCACGACCTGCCTTCGCACCGGCCAGGTCCTGCGCACACCGGATGTAAATACGGAGTTCCTGTTCGATCCTGATCTCTGCCGCAGCCGGGGAATCCGCTCGCTCACCGCAGTGCCGGTCTACCATAACGGAGAAATTGTTGGCGCTCTCGAACTTTATTTTGAAAAGATCAATGGCTTCGCCGAGCAGGATATTCACACCTGCCAGCTCATGGCGGGACTGGTGACCGAGGCGATCGGCCGGGCCTCCGAGTCGTCATTGAAGAAATCCGTAGCAGAGGAACGTTCTTCGATGATGGCCGCGATTGAGCAGCTTGCGCCCAGTCTGGCCGCCTTAGCGGACGGGCAGAATGCGGCCGCAGGCGAAGACAGAGACGAAGGCCCGAAGCCAGCTGCTCCAAGTCCAGCTTCCATGACCGCTGTAGCGGATTCGGCTTGCTGGAAATGTGGGGGCAGGCTGATCGAAGCGGAACAATTTTGCGGAAATTGCGGAGCGCCTCGGTCAGAGAAAGGCAATTTCGCGGGAGTCGCTAAAAAAGTAGACTCTAAAAAGGTTCCTGCCCCGTGGCTCTTGCACCCGGGGAACTCCGGGGATCGGGCAACGCCCTCGAACGGCAGTTCATCGTCACACGTCGCGCCCATACCCTTTCCAGAAGATCCATTCGCAGCTCCGGTCGCGGGAAGAAGCAGCGGAGATAGGCTCTCCTCCGGCCCTTACTCTTTCGGCGCAGAATCCGCGGAGAGCAATATGCCATTCGCGGGGCCGCTGACGGCACAGCACACCAACGCATTGGCGAAATCCTCGCCGTCTACGCCCATGCAATCGGAGCCGGTTAATTTGAATCCGGTGGCCACCTCTACCACGTTGACTAAACCGGAGCAGCCGGACGCCGTGTGGACCTCCGCCGCGAAAGCCCGGGATTTTTTGGAAGAAATCTCCGGAAAGAGCTCCGGTAGATCATCCTTGGCCCGCTTCTGGAACTCGCGTCGCGGTTATTTCTACCTGTTCATCGCCCTCATACTTGTAGGGCTCGCGGCCCGGTGGGGAATCGTCTCAAGCCGTTCCCTCAGTGCCCAGAATTCCATCGCCACTGGCAAAGCGGCTCGATCCAAACCGGCCGCCGACGCTGGCCTCTCGGCCTTCGATAAGTTGCTAATCAGCCTCGGATTGGCGGAGCCGCCAGAAGCTCAGGAGTACAAAGGGAATCCTGACACTAAGGTCTGGGTAGATCTGCATACCGCGCTCTATTATTGTCCTGGCGCGGAACTGTACGGCAAGACAACCAAAGGGAAATTCGCCAGCCAGCGGGAGGCCCAGCTTGACCAGTTCGAGCCCGCTTCCAACAAAACCTGCGATTAATCGCTTCTCCGGGGCCTATCCTGCCTCCCCAGCCTTGACAACCCCACTGGGCGGTAGTGCAATCATAGGTTATCGGTCTTAGCTGCCAACTTGGCCGGCAATCGACCTCGGGGAGACGAAGCGTGGCTCAACCATCCGATGAGTCAAAATCGAAGACTTTGCTCGATCCAGAGCTGAATCCCATCCTCAATCCTTTGCTGGCAGCGCACATGGGACGCTGGGCCGAGGTATATTTCACCAGCCCGCCGGAGAAGCGTGAACAGGCAGTCGCCGACTTGTTGCGTGAATTGGCGGGAGACTCCGGATCGCCCGAGGTGATGGGTCAGCCCGACCGGGGCGACGCGCGAGTGCAGAAGGCAACCGAGGACGTTGCCGAAGCCTACCGGTTGGAAACGCAGGAACAGCAAGAAGGGGAAGAGGAGGAACGAGAGCAAGAGGCCGAGAGGAATCATGCTGCGCCCCTGATGGAGGTGATCGGCAACGCTTTCAGTATTTGCGCAGGCTGTGGCCATTTAAATGTCAGCGGGCAAAAGTTCTGTGGCATGTGCGGGAGGTCTCTGAAGAACGGCGCTGCGCAGCCGGTGCAGGATCAAGAGACGCAAGACATGAAAGCTCAAGACACGGTTCAGCGGTACTGGGATAACGAGCCCGGCGCCACTTCGCAAAGAAATGAGCCCGAGGACTTCTCGATCTCTCGGAATGAAACCTCGACTTGGGAAACACCGCCCGCCGCCGAACGCTTCAACGATTCCTACGGAAACGATTCCTACCGGGAGGAAACCGAGGTGGAGGACGAACCGCCTTCCAATTCCTCTCGCACCTTTGACCGGGACTCGTATGACCGGGACTCGCAATTCGCTCCGAAGCCACCGGAGTTCTCGTTTCCAAGTTACGAGCAAGATCCACCCGCCAGGAGTTACCGGCTCTACATTGGATTGGCGGTAATCCTTCTCCTCACGGTGCTTGTGTATTCAACCTGGCGTGGCAATACAGGCAGCAAGGGCAGCGCTGAAGCTCCAGAACTCCCAACCGCGGTGGATTCAACCCCAGCGCCAGCAGCGCCCAACTCGGCGAATAAGCAGGCGGAAGGATCCGCGTCGCAGGATTCAACGTCGCCAGGTTCGATGTCGCAAGGTTCAACGTCGCATGATTCAACGTCGCATGCTTCAACGTCGCATGATTCAACGTCGCAAAGTTCAACTCCGGCGAATTCAAACGGAGCCCCGGTTACTGAATCGTCAGCCCGGAACCATGGCGCGAGTAAGGCCGGGGCGGGCAAGACTGGCAGTGAGGCCAATCGGAAAAATTCCCCGAAGCCAGAGCCCCTTCGACAGGCGGCCGCGGTTTCACCGGCAGCACTACCCGCTCCCGCAGCCAGTCAAAACGGCTCGGAAGAACTGGCTACTGCCGAGAAGTACTTGCGAACCGGCCCCGGCGGTGCGCCACAAGCCGTGGGATGGCTATGGAAGGCTGTGGCCAAGCAAAACCCGGCCGCAACCTTGATGCTCTCTGATTTGTATCTGCGTGGAGAAGGAGTGCCGAAGAATTGTGATCAGGCTCGGCTACTGCTCGATGCCGCCGCCCGAAAAGGCCAACAGGCGGCGGCGGAACGACTGCGCAATTTACAGAGTTACGGCTGTCAATAGCCAAACCCTGAATCGCTTACGCCATGCTTCCCGAGATTCCCGATTCCAGCCGACGCGATTCATACCACAGCGCCAATTCCACTCGATTCCATAGACCCAGTTTGTCGTAAATGACACGTAGGTAATTCTTCACTACGTGCTCTGTGGTGCCAATGGCCTCAGCGACGTCGCGGTTCTTTAGACCCTGGGCGACCAATTCGATGACGCGGTGTTCTCGTTCACTGGGGATGCGGTTTCCGTAACGTTCATTGTGGAACATGCTTGCCTCCGATAAAGAAGTGTTGCCAGTTTTACTCGCTTAATTCCGTCGTTGATTCCGAAACGCAAAAATAGACGGTTGAAATGGGCCTTTACGGTCCTGCGGGCCATTTTGAGCTGCTTAGCGATCTCAGCGTTGTCGCAGCCCTGCAAAAGCAGTTCTACGATCTGCCTCTCCCGCGGCCCCAACCGAACGGACTCCCTCATCACTTTTCCTGCCCCCTGGTTCGATTTAGGTTTACTACGCGATGCACAACTGAAGTGTTTCCATTCTGTTAGCACCTACAGTGCCATTTTGAGACCAAATCCAATGTGACATCGGAGAAAGGATTTCCACAGGCGCTTCCGCCTGCGAGGGTCGCAGACCCAGATAATCCGGGATAAGGATGTAGGGCAGCTAAGGCCCTTAGGGTATGAAAAAGCAGTAACTTACGTGACTTGTAAAACCTTGTGCCTGCTCGGAGGGGATGAGCCTGTTCCCGAAACGAATTCATGCTCCGAGTTGTAATAAGAAATTAATAAAAACGGCAGCGAAAACATCTACCGGAAGCCCAAGTCGGAGCCTTTGTTTCCACATCGTCGGGTAAACACCCTAGGTTAAATCTACTGTCTTTCCCTAGTGCACCTTGAACAATTTACATCTCGCGCTTTTCCACAGGTTGTGACTTGGGGTGGTCTCCAACTTAACGCGCGGCATCTGTATCGCCGCAAATCGATTGGAATTCTCCACCTGATTGGCGGGACAGTAAGTTAAGTGAGCTAAGTTTGCTGAGCAATGAGTTGGCCGGACGAGACATCAATAAGGAAGCAGCGGAGCGCCCTTTTGGCAGCGAGGATGTTTACAACACGGAAGAGAAAATACGGACCACAAGTTCGGTTTGCCGATGGGTGTCGGTCTTCATGAAGATGCGCTTCAGGTGAGTGCGGGCGGTGTGCGGGCTGATGAACAGTGCCTCTGCTGCTTCTTCGATCGATTTTCCCTTTAACAGATGCGCGGCCAGCCCGGCCTCTCCGCGGGTCAAGCCGTAAAGTTTGCACAGGACCGGTTCATCCACTTCCAGTCCCATGTCCTGGTCATAGAG
>JBEKWW010000032.1:0-114402 GCA_049512655.1 Candidatus Sulfotelmatobacter sp.
ACCGTCGATGCCGAGAAGGTTTCAGCGAATTACGACAAGGGCGTGTTGAACATCACTCTGCCCAAAAAGGCCGAAGCCAAGCCCAAGCAGATCAAGGTCACCCTCGGCAGCGAGAAAGCCACCGACAAGACCCTGGAAGCCAAAGCTCCCGGCAAAGCCGCGTAAGATTTTGACTTTGACTTGTAAAGCAGCTCCCAAGCCTGCCCTGAACGCAGTCGAAGGGGCTGTCCGTGGAGCAAAGCTCGACTGCTCGGGAAGGCACGACTTCGGTCGTGCCGCCGGAGCACCGAACTAGATGCGGCTTCAGCCGCTGAGGTCAGCGGGAGGCAGCTACCATGCTTGCCTCCCGCTTTTTTGCAACCAAACCGACTTTGTCCTAACCAAACAGCTTTGTCATCTTGAGCGAAGCGAAGGACCCATGCAAAGATTGCATACGCTCCTCCGTTTCGCTGAAAATGAAACAACGCATTCACTAGTGAGGAATATAAAATGCCCATCCGTTGGGATAAATTCACCGTAAAAGCACAAGAAGCAGTCCAGCGCGCCAACGAGCTCGCCTCTGAACACGGCAATCCGGAGTTGATGCCAATCCACCTGCTCGCTGCTCTGCTCGAAGATAAAGAAGGAATCGTTCCGCCCGTCCTCGAAAAAATTGGTGTCGGCCCGCAGGCCGTCCTCAACGACGTTTATCGCGACATCGAGAATCTTCCGAAAGTTTCCGGACAATCCGCCCAGGCCACGATGTCGAACGCCGCCAACAAATTGCTCGAGCAGGCCTTCAAAGAGGCCTCTAATTTCAAAGACGAATACGTCTCCACCGAGCACCTGTTGCTCGCCATCACGCACCTCAAGCAGGACGCGGCGCAGCAGATCCTCGCCCGCCATGGCGCAACCTATGACGCGATTCTAAAAGCTCTCACTTCCGTGCGCGGATCGCAAAAAGTTACCGATCAAAATCCCGAAGCCAAATTCCAGGCTCTGGAAAAATATGCGCGTGACCTTACCGAGCAAGCCCGCCGCGGCAAGCTCGATCCCGTGATCGGCCGCGATGAGGAAATCCGCCGCGTGGTCCAGGTTCTTTCCCGCCGCACCAAAAACAATCCCGTTCTCATCGGCGAACCCGGCGTGGGCAAAACCGCCATCGTCGAAGGCCTTGCCCAGCGCATCATTTCCGGCGACGTTCCCGAAGTCCTCAAGAACAAGCGCGTCATCTCGCTCGATCTCGGATCGATGCTCGCCGGCGCAAAGTATCGCGGCGAATTTGAAGACCGCCTCAAAGCCGTTCTGAAAGAAATTGAAGACTCGCAGGGCCAGATGATTCTGTTCATCGACGAACTCCATACCCTGGTCGGCGCCGGAGCCAGCGAGGGTGCAATCGATGCCTCGAACATGCTCAAGCCCGCGCTAGCCCGCGGCGAACTCCGCGCCATCGGCGCAACCACGTTGAACGAATACCGCAAATACATCGAGAAAGATGCCGCCCTCGAACGCCGCTTCCAGATCGTCTTTGTCGGCGAACCGAACGTCGAGGACACCATCGCAATCCTGCGCGGCCTGAAAGAACGCTACGAAGTCCATCACGGCGTTCGTATCAAAGATTCCGCCATCGTCGCCGCCGCGACCCTCTCGCACCGCTACATCTCCGATCGCTTTTTGCCGGATAAAGCCATCGACCTGGTCGATGAAGCCGCCGCCTCGATCCGCATTCAGATCGATTCTCTTCCCACCGATATTGATCAGCTCGAGCGCCGCGCCATGCAGCTCGAAATCGAAAAGCAGGCGCTGAAAAAAGAAGACGATGCTAATTCCAGGGATCGCCTTTCCGTCATCGACCGCGAACTCGCCGAAATTCGCGAAAAATCGAACACCCTCAAGGCGACCTGGAAAAAAGAGAAGGAATCGATTGCCCGCATTCGCGAGCTAAAAGAAAGAATCGAAAAACTTAAGATCGAAGAGCAGGCCGAAGAGCGCAAGGGCAATCTCCAGCGCGTCGCCGAGATCCGCTACAGCCTTATTCGCCAGGCCGAGGCCGATCTCGCCAAGCTCAGCGCCCAGATGGAGAGCAAGGGCACACCGCGCATGCTCAAAGAAGAAGTGGACGAAGAAGACATCGCCCGCATCGTCTCCAAATGGACCGGAATCCCTGTATCCAAAATGCTTGAGGGCGAAGTAAAAAAGCTCGTCACCATGGAAGAGCGCCTGCGCCATCGCGTCGTCGGCCAGGACCCGGCTCTGGAGCGTGTTGCGAATGCGATACGGCGCTCCCGCGCCGGGCTCAGCGATCCCAAGCGCCCCATCGGCTCATTTATATTCCTCGGTCCAACTGGCGTCGGCAAGACCGAACTGGCCCGTGCCCTCGCTGAATTTTTATTCGATGACGAGCGCGCCCTCCTGCGCATCGATATGTCCGAATATATGGAGAAGCATGCGGTCTCTCGTTTGATCGGTGCGCCTCCGGGATATGTCGGTTACGAAGAAGGTGGCCAGCTCACCGAGCAGGTTCGCCGCCGTCCCTATGCCGTTGTGTTGTTTGACGAAATCGAAAAAGCGCATCCCGACGTCTTCAACATCCTGCTACAAATCATGGACGATGGCCGCCTCACCGACGGCAAAGGCCGTGTCGTCGATTTCAAGAACACGATTCTGATCATGACCTCGAACCTCGGCTCCAGTTACCTCCAAGCCGAAAACCTGCGCACGCCCGAAGATTTCGAAAAAGCCAGCGAACAGGTGATGGAGGCGCTGCATGGCCACTTCCGCCCTGAGTTCCTGAACCGTGTCGATGACATCATCGTCTTTGGCCCGCTCGGCAAAGAGCAGTTGGTCAAGATCATCGAGCTCCGCCTCGAAGACGTGCGCCGTCTGCTCGCCGATCGCAAAATCTCGATCGAGCTTACCGACGCCGCAAAAGAACTCCTCTTCACCCAAGGCTACGACGCCAACTTCGGCGCGCGACCGCTGAAGCGCGCGATTCAGAAGCTGGTACAGGATCCGCTCGCGTTAAAAATTCTCGACGGCGAAATCCTCCACGGCGATCACCTTGTGATCGACGCCGACAAGAAAGCCGGCAAGATGAAGTTCGAAGTCAGCAAGCGCGTGGGAGAAAAAGAGCCCGCGAAAACTCGGCGGTAAGGCTGTTTGAAAGCACTACCGTGAGCCCGCTTGAAAGCATTGTCATCCTTCGGCGCCGCATTTCGGCGCCGAAGGACCTATGCACCTTTATTTGAAGGAAACTGTGGCGCCTGCTTTCGCGCGAACGCTTCGATGACTTCAGGCGACGCCACCAGTAACCACCCAATTACCACTCTCACCATCACCTGCGCGCCCGAGAAAAAGAATCGCCAGCTCAAATCCCGCGCCGCCGCCGACACCGCCGGAACTGATCCCGCAACTCCAATCACCATCAGCACAATCGCGCACCAGCGCGCCCAATTGTGCAGACGATAAAGCCCCCAGCCGACCAACGCCCACCCCGCGCCGATCGAGATAGCCGTTTGTGGTCCATCTAATTCCCGCCCGTACGTAATGCCCGTGGCCCGTGTCATCGCAAGCGTCCCCGGCGACACGAATTCAGCGATCCCGATTACAACCAGATAAGCTGCCACCAGAAAAAACAGCGCCGCGATCACCTTCAGGCTGACAGGACGCTCCATGACAGGACGTTCCATGAAGTGAGGGTACCAAGTCTAGGCGCTAACCGTAACGACACGATGCCGCTCAATCTGTGGCACACTTAATTTGTGCACAGCCTCACGCTTGGCGACTTCGAACTCAGCATCTTCTCCGACGGCACCTACCCGCTCGATGGCGGTGCATTCTTTGGCGTCATCCCCAAAACCATGTGGTCGAAAAAAGTCTCCGCCGACGAAAAAAATCTCGTCACCTCCGGCCTGAATTCGCTCTTAATCCGCACCGGCAAACAAAACGTTCTCGTTGAAACCGGCATCGGCAACAAGCTCGCGGAGCGCATGATCAAGTTCTACGGCCAGCCCGCGCAACTGCTTACGAATCTTGCTGCCGGAGGAATTGCCCCCGAAGACATCGACGTCGTCATCAATACCCATCTCCACTTCGATCACTGCGGCTGGAACACCATCCGCAACAAAGATGGCAAGATCGTCCCAACATTTCCCCGCGCAAAATACTACGCCCCCGAAGGCGAATGGCAATACGCCCGCAAGCCCAGCGAGCGCGATGCCATCAGCTACATCCCAGATAACTACGATCCCCTGGTCCAGAGCGGCCAGATGACGCTCCTCAAAGGCGGCGAAGAAATCGTTCCCGGCATTTCGGTAAAGACCTTCCCCGGTCATACCGCCAGCCTGCAAGCCGTGATCGTGAACGGACGTCCAGGCAAGAACTCCGGAGCGAAAGGGATGACCGATAAGAACATGATTGGGGCGAGCGAGATCGGGAAGGGCACGACTTCAGTCGTGCCGTCAGCGGTTTCAGAAAAGAGCGGGGCTTCAGCCCCTGCCGTCGCCTGCTACATCTCTGACCTCATCCCCACCACCGCCCACATCGACATCGCCTGGGGCATGGGCTTCGACCTCTATCCTCTGCAAACCATCGAGAGCAAAAAGCGATACTACGCGAAGGCTATTCCGGAGAAATGGCTAACTGTTTTCACGCATGACCCCAGGACACCTTGGGCGTATGTGGAAAAGGATGATATGGGTAAGATGTGGGCAAGAGTAATAACATAATGAAACGATGGTTAGAGATATGTGGCCTGCTGATGATCTATTGCGCTGGATACGCTCAGCAACTCCCATGCCCAGCACTTCCGCCGACGCTCCGCACTTGGGACGCACTTTACAGGTCGTATAAGTCATATAGAAATTGTGATGACGGGCTGATCGGCGAAAACTACAGCGAGTCTGTAGCACGTATTCTGGTCGACCACTGGAACACGCTCAGCCGCTTGGCTTTCCTTGCCCGGGAGAACCCCGAGTTCAGGAGATTTGTTCTGAAACATGTCGATGCCTCGCTCGATGGTGACGACATAAAGAAAATCAGGACAAAAGCAACAACGCAATGCCCGAAAGGATTGCGCGTGCTGTGTGATGACCTAAGAAAGCAGGCGGACACTGCCCTGAAAGAATACGCGACTCCCCGCTGAGAATTGATAAAACTTACCCAAGCGCGAGAGTTTGCTCTGAGCTTACCGAATGGGTGCCTCCTCCACATAACCTTGCTTCGGAGGATCCCTCCAGCCATTCCTCTCTGGATTTCATACCTTAACTCTAGAGCGAAATTATTCCACATTGCGAGTAAGCAAAAGATATCCGAGCTGATAAACCGACGGGGAGCTGCATATTCTCACCTTTTCGCAGGCAAGGGTCCTCGCCACACATCCCTACTTCAACCCGTCCACCGCATACAAATCCGACAATTGCCGGCCTATCGAATAAGCATACGATTTGCCGTCCGCGCTGAATTTTATGAAAGGAATGCTTTGCGCTCCGGCGGGATCGGCGGGAACGATTTCTTTAAACGGGTCGCGCTTTCCGCTGGCCAGGTCGACGCGAGTGATTTCCAACGGCAGAGCGCGGGTGCGCAGCAAAAGGCTTTTGCCACTGTCGAAAAAGCTCAGAACGGTTTCATTAGGACGAATCTCAAGGTTCAGCTTTTGCGGCGCGCCTCCGGCAATCGGGTAGAGCCAGCGTTGACGGTGTGCGTCGGTGGCCAGAAGCCATTTCCCGTCGGGCGTAACCAGGCTGCCAGATGTGCCCTCGGGCGTAATCGCCCGCGCAGCGCTGGCGGGGGAATCGATATCCTGCACATAAGTGCGGCGATTATGACCCGGTTCGGCGGAGGTGAAAATGACCGACTTGCCGTCAGGCACCCAGTCGGCAAAGTAATGAGCAGTCTTACCGCCGATTTGCCGCGGCTCGCCCACCCCGGTCGGCACCAGCATCAACTGCCCCGACTTGCCGTTTTCCACCAGCGCCCACTTTCCATCGGGTGAAAGCCGGCTAAAATCTCCATCAGAGAGTCGCACGGCGGGGGAGCCATCGGTTTGGCGGAGAAAAACGCCGCCGTTGTTGCTCTCGCCGCTTTCGGAAAAGAGCACCGTCTTGCCGTCGGGGGAGAGATCGTTGAGCAGCGACCAGTCGAACCACGAGAGGCTGCGTTCGCGGGTTTCGCCCGGAGCTAGCGCAAACAAACCCAGGCGAGTCTTATCGGTAGTGAGCAGTACCTCGCCGGAGCGGCTGATGTCGTGAATCGTCACACCGCCGGGCGCGCGGTAAATCAGGCGCTCTTTGCCGGAAAAATCCAAAGCGTAGAGCGAACGGGCAGCGCCGTTGGGGACGGCGGAAAACCATACTTCCTTGCCGTTGGGACTCCACGCTAATCCCTGCACGCTGGAATAAAACGAAGAACTGGTTTTTCGGTTGCCGTGCTGGTCGATGACGACAATGCGCCCATCGTCGCCGCTTTGAATATGATCGGCGAACGCAAGAAACTCACCGTCGGGCGAAAAGCGAACATGGCTGACCCAGGCCGCAGGCGCGTAGATCACCGTGCCGATGGGATATTCCAGAAGATTGCCATTGCCCACGCCGGGGCGAATCACGGCCAGCGATTGGCCGTCTGCCGACCAATCGGCCCACATCACCTGCTCGAGAACCTCGCGTGGAGCGCCGCCGGCCAGCGACACACGCGCCAAGGTGCCGGCTTGAGTGAAGGCGGTATAGACCGCGGGGTGAAGGTTGACTGCCATCTCACCCTTGGAAGAAATTGCGAGGATCTGCGCCGATGGCAAACCCACGGGACGCGAATCAGTGCTGTCGAAGCGCGTGGAGAAAAGTTCTTGCGGAGCGCCTTCCCAGGTTGCGCCGTAGATAACGGTCTGGCCGTCAGGAGCGAAGCGCGCGTCCCAGATGCTGCCGTTGCGGAAGGTGATTTCGTGGAATGTGGGATTCGCCCCCGCGCTGCGGCGCGCAAAACGATAAATGCCCGCCCACGAAGCCAACAGCAATAACGCGCCGAGAACGGGGAGCAACCAGCGGCGCTTAGCCGGCTCGTCTTCCACCTGTAGAGCGCGCACACCACCGCGGCTTGAACTCGCAATGTCGGTGAGGGTTTCCAGGTTGAAAGCGACGTCGCGAGCCGATTGAAAGCGCTCCGCGGGATTTTTTTCCAGGCAGTGACGAACGATGCGCTCCAGCGCGGGAGAAACATTACGATTCGTCTCCGTGAGGTCAGGAGGATCCTCCTTAAGAATTGCGCTCATCACCTCAACCGCGGATTCCCCGCGGAAAGCGCGCTTGCCGGAGAGCATTTCATAAAGAATCGCGCCGAAGGCAAAAATATCGGAGCGCGGGTCGGCGGGCTTGCCGCGCACCTGCTCAGGCGCCATATATCCAACCGTACCCATCACGGTTCCAGCGTCGGTGGCGATTTGTTGCGTGGGCGCGTCGCCGGAAGCATCGTCCTCAGGACGGGTGAGTTTGGCGAGGCCGAAGTCGAGAATTTTTGCGCGGCCGTCGTTGGTGATGAAAAGATTCTCCGGTTTCAGGTCGCGGTGGACGATGCCCTTGTCGTGTGCGGCAGCGAGGCCGCTGGCAATTTGCCGGGCATAGTCAATTGCCTTGCGCGAAGGCAACGGACCTTCGCGCAGCCGATCGCGCAGCGTCTCGCCTTCCAGCAGTTCGGAGACGACATACGGCGCGCCCTGGACATCGCCAATGTCCCCGCTTCCGATATCAAAAATCGAAAGAATGTTGGGGTGGTTCAGAGCTGCTGCGGCGCGGCATTCCAGCGCGAAGCGTTGCAGACGATCAGGGTCGGCCGAAAAAGATGCCGGGAGAATCTTGACCGCGACATCGCGGTTGAGCCGGGCGTCCCGGGCACGATACACCTCACCCATTCCCCCCGCGCCCAGGGGCGATTGGATTTCGTAAGGTCCAAGTTTCGTGCCGGAGGTCAGTGCCATGCGTGGGCACGATTATATTCCAAAGCCGTTGCGAGGGCATGTAGCCGGATCCGCACGGCACCACGCCTTAGGAGACGGGGAGCGCAGCCGTTTCGCGGGCGGGAGTAAGCGCCGAGCCTGTCGTAGGAGCGCCCGTGCCGCACAATCTAGCCTCGAAGAACTCTTCTACCCGCCCGAGAATCTCCACCGCGCTCTTCGATTCATAAATCGCCTTGCGCAATCCCGCACCCCCCGGCACGCCATGCGTAAACCACGACGCAAACTGCTTCATCTTCCCCACCGCATCCGGCAATTCCTCTTCGATCAGCATGCTGAAGTAAGTCCGGATCATCTGGTAGCGGTCAGCCTCCGTGGGTTCGTCGTAGAGTTTGCGTAATGATGAGGCGCCAGACGCGGGCACGCTCGGGAAGGGCACGGCTTCAGCCGTGCCGTTTCGTCCGTCCGAAATGTCGAGGGCTTTAGCCCCCGAAGGCCAGCTGCCGGAAGCAAAACGACCCTCAGCGGCTAAAGCCGGATTCAACGGTGCCCTCTTATCGGCACGACTAAAGTCGTGCCCCTCCCGATCCCCTGCGCAAGCGGATTCCACCCCCGCGCAGTACTGCTCAATCTGCCGGAAGATCCACGGATTCGACGGTGCCGTCCTCCCAATCATCACCGCATCACACCCAGTCTGCGTAACCATCGCGCAAGCATCTTCCGGAGTCCGAATATCGCCGTTGCCAATCACCGGAATCTTCACCGCATCCTTCACCGCGGCAATCCACTCCCACCGCGCCTGCCCGCTGTAGCCCTGCTCGCGCGTGCGCGCATGCAAAGCCACTGCTGCCAGCCCGCAGGATTCCGCCATGCGCGCCAGTTCCACGCAGACGATCTCCTCGTCACTCCATCCCGCGCGAAACTTCACCGTGAAAGGTATTGTCACCGCGCCGCGCACCGCTTGAAAGATGCGCCCAATGGCCGGAAGATCGCGCAACAGCCCCGACCCTCCATTGCACTTCACAACTTTTTTCGCCGGACACCCAAGATTTAAATCCACCAGATCGAAACCCAACCCTTCGACCATTCGCGCCGCCTCGGCCATCACATAAGGATCGCTGCCAAAAAGCTGTGCCGAGATGGGATGCTCGTCTTCGTAAAAATGCAGGTAGCGCTTTGCCTTCTGATCTTTCTTCCGCAGCACGCCATCGGCGGACGTGAACTCCGTCATAATCAGCCCGCACCCGCCGAGGTTGCGGATAAAACGGCGAAACACCGTATCGGTGACGCCGGCCATGGGAGCGAGCACGGTCGCCGGCGCGATCTGAACATTCCCTACCAAAAGGCCCGGAGCAACAGGCTGCCAAGTTCGGTCAAAACCGGGGGCGCGTCGCAAGCCATTGGTCGCATTGTCCCAAACTTTACGCATGGAGGACCTAGGGCCGAATCTCCATATCCGCAGGGCGGGCTGACGTGAACTTGTCGATCTGCTTAAAATAAGATGAGTCCAGGCGGAAGCGCTCCGGGCGCACTACGAACTCGGCACGAAGCTCGTCTGCCCGATTCTCTCGAACTTGAATCACTCCAACCCTTCCCATGCCATCGGGCGCATAGAGAGACCGATCGGACGGATGGTAGCTCCCGTTCCCGAACAGTGCCAGGTATTTAAAGTGAGCCGGAATCCTGGCGATAGATCGAACACAGTTCGGCAGGTCACTCGAACCTAGCTTAACTTCGACAATGTGAATTTCGCCAGCACCAGCTCGATCTACCGCCAAGATGTCGACACCACTTTTTCGAGAAGGCCACTCGGCATCAAAAAAAATCTTCGGGACGATCAACGCGCCAAACAGGAAATGAGCTACTGCATTCTTCACCCTGGAGTGCTGTTGCGCTTCACTAAGCACCGACCGCAGCATGAAGGATCTCCTTAAAATAATTGTAAGCCCAGGAGTGAAATCGCTCGGCTCGGTCGATTGACATCCGGATGAGAGCATCATCCAGCCGCCGTCGGCCATAGGCGATGTTGGTTTTCTCAGTAAGCAGCCAACGGAAGTGGCCGATACCGTTTAAATTTTGCACACGGTGCTTTCTGGAAATACCCTCCAAGTCCCTGACGGCCGCTAGATGGTCTTGATGCCTGCACCTTTTGCCCGTGATTCCAGTCGTAATCGCATCGTTCAATGAGATGGCGCTGTGCACGGCAAGCAAAGCAATGCCGGTGCGATAGGGCGCAAATTCCAGCGCCGCTAGTTGCATTCCCTTTAGGAAATGATCCGCCTTCTCGATGTATTGCTGGGTCGCAATTGGGTCAAGATTCTTCACACAATTAGAAAGCTCCTACCAAGGTAGGAGCTTTTCGGATCTCCCTGTGCCGAAGAACGCTTACTTCTTTGCCGCCTCAGGCTTCGCGGGCTCGTTCTTGGCATACTTGCGGCGGAAGCGCTCGACCCGGCCCGCCGTATCCATGAGCTTCTGTTTGCCGGTAAAGAAGGGATGGCACGCCGAGCAAATTTCTACGCTGATATCCCCCTTATGCGTGGAGCGGGTTACAAAGGCATTGCCGCACGCGCAATGCACGCGAATTTCGTTATAAGCGGGATGAATGGCTGCTTTCATAGTGGTTTACCTCAATCCGAGTCTTAGATTCTACCGGAATGCCCGTGGATTCAGCAATCCCGCCCAGGGTGATGTCCGAATTTGACTTGGGCGCGGTTTCGTCGCATAAAGAAGCCTGAGGCGAATACGAAATGAGCTCAATTGGTCAGCCTGTCCCGGAGTTGCCGGTCGCTGATGTAGAACGCGCGCAACAGCATTACAAAGACGCCCTCGGCTTTGAGATTGGATGGCTTTACCCAGATAAAGAGATTGGCGCAGTCTCTCGTGAAAAAGCGGTGATCTTCCTCCGCAAGAGGCAGCCGCCGTTTGAGCCTGCGGTTCACTGGGTGTTCGCCGAAGATATCGACGCGTCGTATGAAGAACTGAAATCGTCAGGTGCGAAGATCGTGGATCCTCTGGAACGAAAGCCATGGGGGTTGCGGCAATTCACCATAAAGGATCTGGACGGAAACCTTTTCTATTTCCACCATGACTGAGCAAGTCCTCAAATTAGGACACACCACCCGCCTATGCACATAAGCCCTGCCCTCAATACCGGAACAGATAAGACACTTTAATAAACAATTGCCGGCTGTCGTTCATAAGTCCTTTGGCTGTGTATAGCCCGGCCAGCCCCGCCGGGTCCGGCGTCAGCGAGTGGTCATAGTTTTGCAGATTGCTGTTATACCCCAAATAAATCGCTGTACCGGGATGAACAAGATAGGTCAGCAGGAAATAAGAATTGAACTGTTTCTGAGTAGGCAGGCTAGTGTAAGGATAAACGGTGTTCCCCGGTGTGTTCGCCAGGACTGCGTTGTACTGCATAATCAGCCGCATCGAGAGTTGCGGCGTGAACTGCCAGTTCCACTTGCTCTGCAGAATATGGTTATTGAAAATGCCCCGCCCGATCGGCGTACCCGGCATCTGCGATTGCACTAATAGATAATCGAACTGCGTAGCCCGCAAACGCTCGAACAGATAACTATTTTCAATCTTCAGCGGCTTAAGCGGACGGATGATCACCGTCGCATCGGCCGTATTCGAGCGTGCCAGCAGCGATTGCGGCAGCGCGTTCGCCGCAGGCACAAAGTTTGCTGCGTCTCCCCAGGTGTACCCCGCTCCGAGCGTGGCCCTGCGAAAATAACTCGATAGGAAATTAGCCGACGTGCTGTGCTCGTGATAGTCCTGATTATGATCGATGCCGGACAACCCAAGGAACGCGAAGTCCTGCGGTCGCAGCCGCTCGCGTAGCTCTTCGTAAGGAGTGATCCAAATGTGCATTTGCCCGCGGCCTTCAATCCTCAGATACGGATCGTAGTAGGTGTCCAGCCGATTCCCTTCGTGATCGAACACATACCGCTGCCGCAGTGACGGCCCCCACGCCAGCACCCAGCCTTTCCTCGGCCGGAAGCGGTAATAAACCGTGTTGTAGAGCCCGCGAATGTCGACCCGGTTCACAAATCCCGGCACCGTAACAAATCCAGGGCTCACGTCCTGGTAACTGCCGATGTAATTGAAGTGCAGCCCGTTGCGCCGGAGTTCGACTGTCTCGGCTGGCCCGGCGAAATGGTTCCCATTGCCCACGTTGCCCGAGCTAAAGGGAAACAAATTGTATTCGCACGTTGTTTCCAGATTGCCGCCGGGCGAAAGGTATGCGTTCAGGCCCTTGAGGCTGCTCGAACTGGTTACCGCCTGACCTTCCAAAGTCCAGTTCGAATTGAACCGCAGCCGCGTGTCTACACCGCCTACCCGGTTATATTCCCCAGTGGTCGGGCATTCCCAATCGGCATAGATAGCCCCAATGCTGGATTGCTTGAAGATGTCGCGGCTTACCCGCGCGATCGTGAAATACGAACGAATTCCAGTGAGATCGTTCGAACAAAGCAGCTCCGTGGGGGGACAAAAACTAGGTACCGACACCCCCGGCGCCCGGTCATCGCTGCTCATCAGCCCCACGGAATAAGGGCCCTCCTTTCCCGTAAGCCGTATGCCCGCGGAAGGGTCTTGAATATTGCGGGTAAAAAACAAATCGATTGGCGTTCGGAAGTAATCCTCGTTTTCCAAAAAGAAGGGGCGCTTCTCGGGGAAATACACTTCGAAGCGCTGGTTCACCGTAATCTGTGGGTCTTCGGTCTCCACCTGGCTGAAGTCGGGATTCGCAGTCAGATCCAAAACAAAATGGTCGTGAATCACAAACTTCGCATCCATGCCCGTCTGCCCCTGCACCGTCGCATTCTGAAAATAAGGGTTGTACGGATCCTGTTCATCCAGAGATCGAAATCCCCGCAGAATGCCATAAGGCATCAACTCGATGTCCCGCCCCGGCGAGATCCCTTCTAATCCGTCGAGTATGGCCGCTTGTCCCAGCCTGCCCGCTATTTGATAGGAGATTCGCGGCCAGAAGGCTTCTTCATTCTTGCGCGTGATGCCGCGGTACAGAATGATGCCCCACTCCTGGAACTTGCTCGCCGGGAAACGCAGGCTCTTGAATGGAATCGACATCCACACCACGAAACCCCGTCTGGTTACTTTGCCTCTCGAATCCCAAACTGCATCCCAGGAAGTGTCCCAGTTCCCGCCAACCTCGGCACGTGACGCTTCGGTGTAGATCGCATCCCATTGCACCGCCAGCGGCGTTGTCTGAAACTCATAAGCCCGCCTCCGGTCATGAAATGTATCAAGCAGCACTGCGACTTGATCGTCGTCGGTAATGTCTTCGCGTACCGACATCCGCGCCCGCACCTGTTTCGGATCGTCAAAACATACAAAAACGATATATAGATTCTTCTGGTCGTAGCCCAGATAGGCCGCTGTGTCCTCGGATACTTTTTCTCCATCATGCGGATTCCGTTGCAGAAATCCAGTCACCTTTGCCATCTGCAGCGCGGCGTCTCCCTCCGGCTGCATGCTCAGGAAATCCTCCAGCACCGGACCTCGAGTCAAACGCGGAATAGTCAGAGTCGGCGGAGCTGGTGCGGCCTTGGTGACCGGCTGTATCTCCGGTTTCTTTACCGGTGGTTGTAAAGGTTGAGCTGGGGGGAGAAGTGTTTGGGGAGCGGCCTGGGAGTTTTGCGGAGTGGAATTTTGCCGGGCTGAAGAGTCGACTGGCGTCGTAGAAACTGCCGCCTGACTCGGCTGAACCTGGCTCTGTTGAATCTCCTTCTGCGGAACCTGCAACCAGGACGCAGCCGAAGCGTGGGATGCAATCCCGGCTGGCAAAACTACCGTCAGGATTGCGAACTTCAAGAAATGCATTATGGCTCGATGCGACACCAGGACAGACTCAAGACTCCCCGCCTCCGGCAGGATTGAGAAAGATACACCAATTTCGGCCGAACAGAACAAAAAATGAATGTTTGTATCGAAATCCGGAACTCCAGGAAGGAACTTCGTGTAGGGACAGCCGCCCTCGGCTGTCCGCGAGCGTAGCGAGCCTCTCCTGTTGGTTAGAGTTCCGTCGCCGCGAGTTCAAACTCCGTCCAGCCAGGAGATCGCGAAACCACTAGAACAACGAACTCTGCCTTCGGCTCGGGGCGATTTTGAAGTGATCGTAGGCCAGTTGAGTGGCCACGCGCCCGCGAGGGGTGCGGTTCAGAAATCCGATCTGCATCAGGAACGGCTCGTAAACTTCTTCAATCGCATCGGGCTCTTCTGCGAGAACTGCCGCCAGCGTATTCAGACCTACCGGCCCACCCTGATATTTTTCGATGATCGTCAGCAGCAGCTTGCGGTCAACTTCGTCAAAACCGTATTGATCCACTTCCAGCATCTGCAACGCGGCCTGCGCCGTCGGTAGATCGATCTTGCCCGCCCCGCGCACCTGCGCATAATCGCGCACCCGCCGCAGCAACCGGTTCGCAATTCTCGGCGTCCCCCGCGACCGGCCGGCGATTTCCTTCGCCCCCGCATCATCCACTTCCACTCCCAAAATCTCCGCCGACCGCTCCACGATCACCCGCAAATCTTCCGGAGTGTAAAACTCCAGCCGCAGCACAATCCCGAACCGCGAGCGCAGAGGCGCCGAAATCAATCCCGCCCGTGTAGTCGCTCCCACGAACGTAAACGGCTTCACTTCCAGCGTGTGCGTTCGCGCCGAAGGCCCCTGCCCAATGATGATGTCCAGCTTGTAATCCTCCAGCGCCGAATACAGCAACTCTTCGAGTACCGGCTGCAAGCGGTGAATCTCATCGATGAACAGGACTTGCTTCTCCTGCATGTTGGTGATAATCGCCGTCAGATCGCCCTTGATCTGCAACAGCGGCGCCGCCGTCGGCTGGAAATGCACGCCCAACTCGTTGGCAATAATATTAGCCAGCGTAGTCTTACCCAGCCCCGGAGGCCCATACAGCAGCACATGATCCATGGCCTCCCCACGCGACCGCGCCGCCTCAATCGCCACGGCCAGATTCTCTTTCACCTTGTTCTGACCGATAAACTCTTTAAGCCGCTGCGGCCGCAGCTTCAGCTCAAACGAAGAATCGTCCTCCACTGCCGCCGCGGAGACAAGGCGGTCCGGATTGGAATTCAAGTTGGAGTTGCTTTTCGCGGCAGCCATTGGCCGGATGTTACCACCAATCCCCGGTCTGATTCCTGCTTATGCCCTGGCGCTAAATTTTCAACGGTCTGGGGCCGATATATCGAATGGAGAGCTATCGCGACCTGACTGCAATGAGAATGCCATCAATAACGTTAAGTCAATTGCGCGATACGCGGCGACTCAAAGCATGGCTTCGCGCAGGGAAGACCGTTGAACTACGTGAACGCAACCGCGTGATCGCGCACATCATTCCAGTAAGGCGCAAAGGCAAAACGAAGTAAGAGTTGGGGAATTATTGCAGCTATTCTTCCTCTTCCTTCACCTCGCCCCGCTCGGCCTTTGCCTTCTCGATAATCTTCTCCTGCAACTGCCCCGGTACCGCATCGTAATGATGCATTTCCATGTTGAAGCTGCCGCGCCCCTGCGTCATGGACGTCAAATCCACGCCATAGGTCAGCATCTCCGCCATCGGCACTTCGGCCTTCACCACCGTATTGCCGCCCTTATTGTCCATTCCCTGGATGCGCCCGCGCCGGCTGTTCAGATCGCCCATAATCGATCCCGCAAAATCGTCCGGTACCGTGATCTCGACATGCATCACCGGCTCCAGCAGAGTCGGCTTCGCCTGCTCCATCGCCTTTTTGAACGCAATCCGCCCCGCCATCTGAAACGACAAATCATTCGAATCCACATCGTGATAGGACCCGTCATACAGAATCACGCGAAAATCCACCACCGGAAATCCCGCCAGATACCCGCGCGACGCCGCGTCCTTAATTCCCTTTTCCACCGCCGGAATAAAATTCTTCGGAATCGCACCGCCAAAAATATCGTTCACAAATTCAAACTGCCCGCCGCGCGGCATCGGCTCCATCTTGATCTTGCAATCCCCGTATTGCCCATGCCCGCCCGTCTGCTTCTTGTGGCGTCCCTGCACGTCAGCCTTCGCCCGAATCGTCTCGCGATAAGGAACCTTCGGTGCCTTCAAAACAACTTCCGTGTGATAGCGCTTCTTCAGCTTCGCCACCACCACTTCAATATGCTGCTGCCCCGTCCCGGCAATCAGAAATTCTTTGGTCTGCGGATCGCGGAAGAATCGCAGCATCGCATCTTCTTCCATCAGCTTGTGAATCCCCGGTCCCAGCTTGTCTTCATCGGCGCGGCTCTTCGGCTCAATGGCAAATGTAATCGCCGGCTCCGCCAACTTCACTCGCGGATATTGAATCGGCGCCGCCTTATCTCCCAGGGTGTCGCCGGTCAGCGTGTCCTTCAATTTCGCCACCGCTCCAATATCTCCGGCATGCAACTCGGTCACCGGAACCGCTGTCTTTCCCTGCATGATCGAAATGTGCGACAACTTCTCCGCCGATGCCCGTGAGAAATTCTGCATCGTGGCTTCGTTCTTCAGCACGCCGGAAAAAACTTTAAAATAAGAAATCCTGCCCGCAAATGCGTCCGAAACAGTCTTGAACACATACAACGACACCGGCTCCGCATCCGTCTCATGCCGCTTCGGAGCGTCTCCATTTCCCGAAGCCGCCGGCTCACCCTGCACCCACTCGTGCTCCGAGGGCGCCGGAGTGTAGTCGACGATAAAATCCATCACCCGGTCCGCGCCAATATTTCCCAGCCCGGAAGAAAAGATCACCGGAAAAAGTTTGTCTTCGCGAATCGCATTATGCAGCGCGGGTATTAAGTCTTCTTCCGGAATCGTCCCCTTCTCAAAAAATTCCTCCATCAGCTTGTCATCGCCCTCGGCCACCAGTTCCACCAACTGCTCGTGCGATTCCTGTACCTGTGCCCGCATGTTGGCCGGGATCTCCGTCTCTTTTCCTCTGCCGTTCCCGCCCAGTTCGTAGCTGTAAGCCTTCATCCGCACCAGGTCGACTACGCCCGTCAAATTCTTCTCGCTGCCAATCGGCAGTTCAATCGGAATCACGTTCCGCCCAAATGCATTGATCAACGAGTCCAGCACCCGCTCCGCATTGGCGCGGTCCCGGTCCATGCGGTTCACCACAATCAGCCGCGGAGTTTTATATTCCTCGCAATCGTTCCACACTTTTTGCGTTACCACCTCCACGCCGGCCACGCCATCCACCACCACAATCGCCGCATCCACCACCGGCAGCACCATCCGCGCCTCGTGGACGAACATGTTGAAGCCCGGAGTATCGATCACATTGATCTTCGTCTTGCCCCACTCCACATACGCCGCTGCCGCCGCAATCGACATCTTGCGCGCGATTTCTTCTTCGTCGTAATCCGTGGTCGCCGATCCGTCATCCACTCGCCCCAGCCGCGGCGTTGCTCCCGCCGTATAAAGCATGGCGGAGAGCAGCGTGGTCTTTCCCGCGTGACCGTGCCCCACAATTGCAACGTTGCGTATGTTTTCTCCGGTATACACTTTCACGAGATAGGCTCCTTCGCGGGCGTGCAAGATGAAGAGAGGAGGCCAGGAAGAAAATCAGCAAATTCAGAACGGCCAGCCCTACACCACCCGCCAAAACCTAGGATGCTACCACGCGGCGAGCGGAAGCCTCAACCCACGAGCAAGTGTAGGGACAGCCGCCCTCGGCTGTTGGTCGAGCGAAGCTCGACTCTTTACCTTCCACCGGGCCAGCAACCCGGTCCGGTATGCCGTGCAAACTCACTGTCGGCCGGTGTATTATCCCGTCATGCTCGGGAACCGCACCAGCTCCCAGTGGATCGCGCAATACTCTTCCAGCCATCAGAACCCCATAAACCGCGCCTGCCACACTCTTGGCATTCCTACCATCCTGCTTTCCCTGCCGCTTTTCATTGCCAGCATCTTTCTCCATCGCTTATGGCCCTACGCGATCGCCCTCTTCATTGTCGGCTGGATCTTTCAATTCGTCGGCCATGCCTTCGAAGGCAAAGCTCCGGAGTTCTTCCACGACTGGCGATTCTTATTTGTCGGCGTCCGCTGGTGGTGGGCGAAAATCCGTGGCAAAGCATAGGTCGGATGCAACGATTCTCGCAGTACATACTGCCCGCGATTTGGAGATCAGGCGTCCTCCCGAAGGCCCGCGTTTTCACCAGCGGGCCGAGGGATCTCCCCGGCCCCGCGGGATCCTATGGTACTCACTAACCCGCTAGTCCCGATTCCTCCGCCTTGCAAGCCCAAACGCCACAAAGCCGGGCTGGTTGGCCCGGCTCTCTTTGCGTGGACTGGTCGGAAGAAATTTGGTTCAATCATTCCGGCCAGCATCTCAAGTTTTTAGAACCTTCGATCGCGCATCCGCGCAATCACATCACCATCGCCAGGTTCTCCAGTTCATACTGGAGCACAGGCAAAGCGCACCCCGCCATTTCGACGCGTCCCGCGGCATCCAGCGCCGCCTTCGGCGAAACTCCGTATCCCCGGCCCATCAGAAAAACCTGGAGCAGTTCCGCGGCTTCGTAGGAATCAATCATGCCGCCTTGCAGCAGATCGCTCCGCAACGCAGCCAATTCCGTTGCCGTGAACCGGTCCTTATCGTTATAGGTTCGATCGTTGGTCACCCGATCGCTGATTACATCCTCGTTCATTTCATCCTTATACATGGCCGTCATCACCTCCGACTCCGACCTGCTACCACAGATACCCATTAGACTCATCGGCAGCCATCGAAGTTGCATGCAATTCTGCTGCCGCAGCGGTCGTTCTATCCTAAGTACGTAAAACACTCCGCTTTAGATTCATAAACCCTTATATACACGCGAAGTTGCAGCCAAGCTAACAGACTTCCGCTCCGCCGGTAAGGTCCTCTGTGTACTTTTGTGTACTTTTGGGATTCTCAAAGTTGACGCAGAGTGTCATTTCGGTCCCGAGATGCACAACTCTGGAGTTTCACTCCATCGCGTACGGCAAATCCTGGAACTGAGAAGACAATACGCTGGGAAGGTTCCGAAGGTGTAACAGACATGTAACCAAGGTGTAAATGTTCGTAAAGATTTGGTAGTGGTGCAGTTTGAAAAGTCTTGCGCTTCACTTTTTTCGGAGTCATCCCGAAAGCCCGCGTTTTCGCCAGCGGGCTGAGGGATCTCCCACGCGCACGCCACTCTTCCGGTCAAACTGCACCACTACCAAAGATTTCCACCGCGTGCCGACTTCTGAAACCTAAGGCTTGAGAGCCGAGAATCACAATCCGAGGACTACGCGCTCTCGATCTTCGCCTCGTCGATCAGCATAATAGGAATATCGTCCTTCACCGCATACACGCGGTGGCAAGCTTTGCACTTCAAGCTCTCGGGATTGCTTCGATATTCGAGCTCTTGCTTGCACGCCGGACAAACCAGAATCTCCAACAATTCCTTCGCGATCATGAAAAGCATTCTACGACAGAATCCAACTGCAAAATATTGATGTTGGGACAGCCACCCCTCAGCTGGCCTGCCCTGAGCGAAGCTCGACTTTTTCCTTACTGGCGACTGCAGGCAGCCGCTATGTCTGACTGGTTCATGCGATAGAATCTCAACCAAGCCAATGCCCGCCAAAATTCTCGATGGTACCAGTATCGCCAGTGACATTCGCCGTGAAGTAGCCTCGGACGTGAAGGCGATGGCCGCGGCTGGTATGCGCCCTGGTTTGGCAGTCCTCCTGGTCGGGCACAATCCGGCCTCGGAGATTTACGTCCGCGGCAAGGTCAAAGCCTGCGAGGAGGTCGGCATCTATGGTGAGCAGCACTCGCCTTCCGAATCCTCCACTACCGCTGAGTTGCTTGCCCTGATCGAAACTCTAAATCGCCGCAACGAAATCGATGGCATCCTCGTGCAGCTGCCGCTGCCTCCGCAAGTGGACTCGAAGAAAGTCCTGCTTGCAGTCGATCCCGCCAAAGATGTCGATGGCTTCCATCCCATGAATGTCGGCTATCTTTCCACTCAGCGTCCCGGCCTGGTGCCTTGCACGCCGGCTGGCGTTATGGAAATCCTTCAACGCAGCCACATCCCGATCGCCGGACAGGACGCCGTTGTCGTGGGACGAAGCGATATCGTCGGCAAACCCGCCGCCATGCTGCTGCTCAATGCCAACGCCACCGTCACGGTCTGCCATTCGAAAACCCGCGACCTGCCTGCGGTATGCCGCCGCGCCGATATTCTCATCGCCGCCATTGGCCGTGCAGGCATGATTACCCGTGACTTTGTGAAGCCGGGCGCGACCGTGATCGATGTCGGCATGAACAAAGTCACCGACCCAGCCGAATTTCAGCGCTTGTTTGCCGGGAACGCCAAGCGTGAACAAACCTTTCATGCGAAAGGATCCACTCTGGTGGGGGATGTCCATCCCGAAGTGGCAGAAGTGGCGGCAGCCTTGACCCCCGTCCCCGGAGGCGTCGGCCCGCTGACCATCGCAATGCTGATGTTCAACACCGTGAAGGCCGCGAAATTACGGCGGGGGCAGGTGGCCACTGCCTCGTGATCAGGATCGGAAAAACCGAGCGTTTTTGAGAGAAGTCAGGCGTTAGATCTTAGGACTGCCGGAAACTTTTCGCCGCTGAAGCCACCGCCCATTGGCCGCTGGCAACAGGCCACTACCTCTAACCCTATGCTAAAAGTCGGACTCACCGGTGCAATCGCCTCAGGCAAGTCAGCTGTCGGAGAGATGTTCGTCGCGCTGGGCGCACACCTGGTGCAGGCGGACCGCATTGCCCATCATCTGATGTTGCCCGGCCAACCCGTCTACAACGAGGTCGTTCGTCACTTCGGCGGCGCAATTCTCAATCCCGATATGAGCGTCAACCGCTCCAGGCTGGCCGAAGCCGCTTTCGGATCCAGCACTCCCTCCGGCCGGGCGGCTTCCACGTCCTCGTCCGCGGCCTCCGCGATTTCCCGTATCGATGAGTTGAACCGCATCGTCCACCCCGCGGTGATTCGCAGCCAGGAGGAATGGATGGCCGAGACCGGACGCCAGGATCCACACTCCGTCGCCATCGTGGAAGCGGCGCTGATCCTGGAAGCTGGCGCGGCCCGGAGCTTCGATTGCCTGATCGTGGTCACCTGCACCGATGAGCAACGCGTCTCTCGCTTCGCCGCACGGCAGAAATTAGCGCTGGACGTCGCTCGCAAGGAAGTCGAACGCCGCATGGCCGCCCAGCTCCCAGAAGCGGAAAAGGTCAAAGCCGCCGACTATGTAATTGATAACTCAGGGTCGCTTGAGGAAACCCGCTCCCAGGTTGTGCAGGTCTGGAGTCGCCTGCGCGCCAGAATTCCGGACTAGTTCGAACTCTTCTCTCCTACAGCGTTAACTGTATACGGTCCCGCGCCGCGCGAAAGTAAGATGGCTCAGGCGAATGGGGTAAGAGAGTCTCAGTCTTTAGTTGCGGCCATTCAAGTTATGGCCATTCAGGAACATTCCATGCGGGTTCTAGTAGTCGATGACCATGAAGTCGTCCGCCGAGGCGTGCGATCTCTCATTCTCACCGATCCCAAGTACCAGGTCTGCGGCGAAGCGGTGGATGGACAGGACGCGATCGAGAAGGCCCTGCAACTGGCTCCTGACGTCGTCGTGATGGATGTCAGCATGCCCCGGCTCAACGGGCTGGAAGCAACTCCCATCATCCGCGCGGCTTTGCCGCAATCGGAGGTCCTGATCCTCAGCCAGCACGACTCGCCGGAGATGGTTCGCCAGGCCTTCAACGCGGGGGCCCGCGGATACGTGGTTAAATCCTCGGTCGCCAGAAACCTGCTCTCCGCTCTCGACTGTGTCAGCCACCACCAGCCTTTCTTCGATCCGGCGGTCCCCGCGCCGGCCGAATCCATTCCCGTTGATCATAAAGAGATCATGCAGCGCAGCGTGGCCTTCGAGCAGGCCCTGCGCGAGAACGAGGAACTGTATCGTTCCACCTTCGAACTGATCGGCGTGGGCGTGGCCCACGTGAGCTCGGATGGCCGATTCCTTCGAGTGAACGACAAGCTGTGCGAGATCACCGGCTACTACAAAGAGGAATTGTTGGCGATGACCTTTCGGGACATCACCCATCCTGAGGATATTGAAAACGATCTGGTTCATACCGAGAAGATGAAGGCTGGCGATCTGGAAACCTATGCGATCGAGAACCGCTACATCCGGAAAGATGGCTCCATCCTCTGGGTCAGTCTGACCGTCTCCGCCGCGCGCGATACCCGCGGACGGCTCAAGCATTTCATTTCCGTCATTGAGGACATTAGCTCCCGCCGCGAAGGCCAGGAGGCAAAATACAAGCTGGCCGCCATCGTGGAATCCTCCGACGACGCCATCGTTTCCAAAGACCTGAACGGCATCATACAGAGCTGGAATTCCGGCGCCGAACGCCTCTTCGGACACACCGCCGCGGAAGTGATTGGAAAGCCGATTACCACCATCATTCCCCCGGAGCTACGGGATGAAGAGAAGCAGATTATTGCCCGCCTGCGCAAAGGCGAGCGCATCGACCACTTCGAAACCGTGCGCATGACCAAGTCGGGAAACCGGCTCAACGTATCCATCACCGTTTCCCCGGTGTTTGACTCGAGCGGGCGCGTGATCGGCGCTTCCAAGGTCGCCCGCGACATCACGGGACAAAAAGAGGTCAGAGACAAGCTGGAGGCTCGCGTCCAGCAGCGCACCCAGGAACTCGAAGAAAAAAATGAAGCGCTGCGCCGGCAGACGGAAACAGTTCGCGAGCTTTCCATCCGGCTGCTCCGGACCCAGGACGACGAACGCCGCCGCATCGCCCGCGACCTGCACGACAGCGCCGGACAGCTTCTTGTCGCCCTCAAAATGAACCTGTCCCCACTCGAGGCCGAGGCCCAAAAGCTTGACCCTGAATTCCGCGACGGCGTTGTCGAAAGTCTCAAGCTGGTGGAAGAGTTATCCAAAGAGCTGCGCACCTTATCCTATCTGCTGCACCCGCCCTTGCTGGACGAAGCCGGGCTTCCCGCCGCGCTGCGATGGTATTTGGAAGGCTTTACCCAACGCAGCAAAATCGAAGTGCAGCTGGCAGTCTCGCCCCAACTCGGCCGCCTTCCCGATGATATGGAAATGACCATCTTCCGCATCGTGCAGGAATCTCTCACCAACATTCACCGCCACTCCGGCAGCCGCGATGCCCGCATCGCCCTGGGGCGCGAAGCCGGAGAAATTTGCCTTCGAATTCAGGATAGCGGCTGCGGCATGCCCGTTTCGACGAATGGCGGACTCCACAGAGCGAAAACCGGCGTCGGGATTCAGGGCATGCACGAGCGCGTCACACAACTCGGCGGACGCTTCGAGATCCACTCCAACGGCACCGGCACCCAGGTTACCGCCGTATTTCCGCTCGCTTCCGGTCCGCCCCAAAAGCAGGATCCCGATTCCGCTGCGATCTCGCGCGTTCGGTAGACTCCTCGAACTGAATCCGCTAGTGGCTCAGCCTGATTGTCATCAACTGGATTGTCATCCTGAGCCAGCGTTCTTTGCGCCGCAAAGGATCTCACTACCTGTTATTTCTCTTTCAAAAATTTTCCCTGTTCCAGCTCCGTGAATGCCTCTCGCAATTGTTCCTGTGTATTCATTACGATCGGCCCATACCACGCCACCGGCTCTTGCAGCGGCTTTCCGGAAACCAGCAGAAAACGGATTCCATCCTCTCCCGCCTGCACCGTTACTTCGTCGCCGCGGTCGAACACCACCAGCGATCGGTTATCCGCGTCGACCGGAGGCGCCGTATCCAGCCACTTCACCCCTTCGGTCGGCACCGCCAACGGGCCCGAGGCGTTGCAGAACTTCCCCGCTCCCGCAAAAATATAGGCGAAGGCGCTGTGCGACGTTGCCACCGGCAAAGTCTTTCTCTTCCCCGGCCCGACCGACACATCCAGATAAATCGGATCGGCCGCGATCCCATCCACCGGACCTTTCTTTCCCCAAAAACTGCCGCACACTACGCGCACATGGGTCCCATCGTCGTCTTTGATCTCCGGAATATCCAGCGCCTTCACTTCCTGGTAGCGCGGCGGCGTCATCTTCAGATTCGCCGGCAGATTCGCCCACAACTGGAATCCATGCATGCGGCCCGCGTGGTCGCCCTTGGGCATTTCTTGATGGATAATCCCGCTGCCCGCCGTCATCCACTGCACGTCCCCGGCGGCAATCGTGCCGTTGTTGCCCATGCTGTCGCCATGGTCCACGGTTCCCGCCAGCACGTAAGTCACGGTTTCAATCCCGCGATGTGGATGCCAGGGAAATCCCGCCAGATAATCCTCCGGCACATCGTTGCGAAAATCATCTACCGGCCGGATCGACATGATTTGCTCCCAATTTCTTGATTTAGGAGCTATTGGATGTCGCACCGGGCAGGGCGGATTCCTGCGTGCCCCACTCTTGCCGCGTCCTTTGCGGCAGGGTGGGGATTTTGACTTCCTAATCGGCCCATGGATGAGCCCACCACCCGAAAATCTTTGTCATTCCCACGCCCGAGCGTAGCGAGACCGGAGGAACCCGCTTCTTGTCGCCCGGCCATCAACGCGCTGTCATCCTGAGTCCCTTCTTCGTTCGCGTCAGGCTCCAATCTCGGGGACAGACTCATTTGTGGCGCAATCCCTCCATTCCCGACACCGCTCTTTTTCCACACCACCCCTGTCCACCTAACCTTGTCCCCCTTCCCGCAACATTGAATACTCACCCTATAGCCCACAAAGCTGGAACCCATAACTCATGCCCTCTCAAGATTTTCCCTCTAACTCATTGCACCCCATAGATCAAATCGCAAAATCCCGCCAATCCCATGATTGCAATAGATCGTGGGGGAGGGGGTAGGAGATCACCATGGCAAATTTCCCCAGTCGCTGTCACCACATCAAAGTCAACGGCACCCAGTGCGGGTCACCCGCGCTGCGTCGCTACACCCTCTGCTACTTCCACCAGCGTCATCACGACCAGTGCATCGCCCTGAACGCCGAACGCCTGAAGAACGCCCGAGCCGGTCGCCGCAACCTCGCCATCAACTTGCCCGTCCTCGAGGACGCCAACGCCATCCAGGTCTCACTCATGCAGATCATGCGTCTCATCATCGCCGGCCAAATCGATCTCAAAACCGCCGGTCTTTTGCTCTACGGCCTGCAAACTGCCAGCGCCAATTTAGCCCGCACCAACTTCAGCCCGTATGCCAAGGACATGGTTCTCGATCCGGACACCGTCCAGCAAACTCCATTGAATGGACACATCTGGGACGATTCCGACTTCGACGGTATTGCGGACGACGAGGACGAAGAAGAAGCCGAACCAGAACAAAAGAAAGCCAAAGCTATGCGGCCGCCCAATGACTCCAGCCGCAAAAATAAAGAAGCCGAAGCAACCCGTGTTGAACACAAAATTCCGCAGCCCGCCGCTTCGCCGGCCCCACTGCCGCCCAAACGCCCTTCCGCAAACGTCGATATGAATGAGGTCAGAACAAAGATCACGAATCAGATCAGACAATCCCTCCCCGACCTGGCCGTCGCCTTAGCACATAAAGCGAATGGCAAGTCAGCCGGTTAAACAGTTCTCTGAAAACACGAGGTTCGTATCAGGGCATCGCTTTAGCGATGCCGAAAGTTCTTCGGATCCAGCCGCCGCCTTAGGGGCCGGGCGGTCCATAGCTCCTTCGCCCCGCAAAAGGCGCAGGGCTCAGGATGACAGTGCGTTTATTGCGAATGATGATACGACCAGCTCGCGCGCCCTTCCGCTAGGCTGCCTCTTCGTCCTCGGATCGCGGAGTGCGGTCAGAGACAGTCTCGGTAGAACGTTCGAGCCACGCTGTCAGGGTTTTGCGAATCTTGAGTAGTTTGCCGGATTCGCTGAGGGCGGAATAGGCGATCATGGCGAAGGTGGCAATCCAACCGAAAAGCATTAATTTTTCTACGAGCGTCATACAGTACTCCTTCTCCGGCGCCCACCGCAGGGCGCCTCTACTTGCAGAACTGAAGAAGTCCGGCCAAAGGCTCCCTGCCGGGAAGCTTTTGTGGACCTTTTGAAGGAATAGTGAAGATCGGAGGCAGGGCGTTTCATGGGGAGGGCGGTCGACGTGGGAAGGGAAAGCAGATTCCCTTCGGTTCCGCTCCGGGCACGCGTTGGACGGCTGTCCCTGCATGCGGAACATTTTGGCGGGGCGCACGTTAGAATGATCATGGGCCGTTTCCAAATATTTCGTGGCCAATAATCATTCGTTTATGAGAATCCTACGACCTGCAATATTGGCGCTGGTGATCGCCGGCGCGTTTTTCTATTTCACCACCTGGCGATCGAACTCACAGTTGGGGCAGCTTCATACCAGCTACTGGCTGAACCATACTTCGTTGAACCAGTCTGCGTCGACTCGTTCTGCGTTGGCGCCTGTTCCGCAGATCGAGATCACGGAAGCGGCCAGCAATGAAACGCTCGACAGCGAAGAGCAGAACAATATTCTGATCTACCGCAAGAATATTCCCTCGGTGGTAAATGTCACTTCGCGGGCCATGAAGTTTGACTTCTTTTATGGAGCGGTGCCGCAGGAGGGGCAGGGTTCGGGATTTGTGATCGATAAAGAAGGTCACATTCTGACCAACTACCACGTCATTGAAGACGCGCAGCAGTTGGAAGTGACCATGCACAACCGCAAGAAGTACAGGGCGACGGTGGTCGGGACCGATACGGTGCACGATCTGGCGGTGATTCAGATCAAGGCTCCAGACCTGGTTCCGGCGGTGCTGGGCGATTCGCGCAACTTGCAGGTGGGGCAAAAGGTGTATGCCATCGGCAATCCGTTTGGCTTGGCGGGGACGATGACGCGGGGAATTGTCAGTTCGATCCGGCCGGTGAAGGAGCCGAATGGCGCGACCATCGAAGATGCGATCCAGACCGATGCGGCCATCAATCCGGGGAACTCCGGCGGGCCGATGATGAACGGGCATGGGGAGGTGATTGGCATCAATACCATGATCCTTTCGAACGTGGGGCAGAATGCGGGAATTGGGTTTGCGATTCCCATCAACACGGCGAAAGCGGTGCTGAACGATCTGATGACGGTGGGGCGAGTACGGAGGCCGGCGCTGGGCGTGAGTACGATCCCGATTAGCCCGGAACTGGCCGATCAGATGGGATTGCCGGCGGACTACGGTTTGCTGATTGTGAGGGTCATTCCAGGGGGGGCGGCTGACCGGGCGGGACTGCGGGCTGGGACGGAGCGGGCTTATCTGGGAAATTCTCCGATCATGCTGGGCGGCGATTTGATTGTGGCCATCGACGGTGAAAAAGTGGAAGACGAGCAAGGGCTCGCGGAGATGATGAATAACCATCGCGCCGGAGATACGGTGAGGGTTACGTTTTTCCGCAACAAGAGAAGGATGGAAGTGAACGTGGCGCTGGGCGAGGCGCGGGAGCAGGTGTAAGAGAGCGGATATTATGTCCCCGGGCGCCAGGCCTTAGCTTGCGGCCATGAACGGCATCTTTACCATCGAGTGGAAAATTTTCGGTTGTTGTCACTGATTTTGATTGAAAAGCTGAATGTTCGGAAGTAGTCTTGAGTCCTGCCTATGACTGCCGGTCGCTAAATCCGCAAATGCTGTGTGAGCGAAGATGCGCGGAAGTGTGCGCGCTTGGCTCCTCCTAATTTCTGTGGGAAAACTCAGATTGAAAAATCCAGAAAGGATTTCACATGCAATTTGTGGATAGGGCACTGGCGCGCCGTTTTGAGGCTTGCGAGGAAGTGCCGCAGGTTTTGTACGCGCGCGTGTTTGCAAAGATGCGGCCGGAGATCGGCGCCGCGGAAGAAAAGATCTGCGGCGGTCACATGATCTTCGCGGGGCTGGGTTCGCCGATTGGGCGGGCTACGGGATTGGGTCTCGACAACGAGTTCACCGCGCAGGACCTGGATCGCGTGGAGGAGTTTTATCGGGTGCATAAGGCTCCTTCCCAGGTGGATTTGTGTCCGCTGCACGATGCTTCTGTGTTTGAGATGGCAAAGGAGCGAGGATATTGCATTGCTGAGCTGAACAATGTGTTGTTCCGGAAATTGCAGCCGGAGGAAAAGTTTCCCGATCCCGTTCAGTCTGCGGGTTGCGAGATTCGGCGTGCAAAGCGGGAAGAAGCGGCGGAGTTGGGGGCAATCGTGGAGCGAGCGTTCTTTCCGGACGGCGCGCCCGAGGCGTATAGGGATCTTCTGGCGCCGCTTTATCAGATGGAGGGAGCGATGACGTTCGCGGCTTCGGTGGAGGGCAAGACGGTGGCTTGCGGAGTTGGATTGGTGATTCCGGAGCATCGCGTGCTCGCGTTATGTGGGGCGGGAACGGCTGCTGACTTTCGGCGGCGCGGGCTACAGACGGCGTTGCTCAACGCGCGACTGGCTGCGGCGGTGGAAGCGGGGTGCGAGTATGCGGTAGTGGTCACGCAGGGTGGTTCGGCTTCGCAACGGAATTGCGAGAGGTTGGGGTTTCGCGTGGCTTATAGCAAGGTGACGGTGATTCGACAGATGGCAGAAAGCTAAGCCCCAAAACCTCTAACACAGAGGACACGAAGGAACACAGGGGAACACTGTGATCAGTAGTCAGTGTTCGTGCCGGGCACTCATCACTGACCACTGATTACGGTTTATGCGGCTTCCGCGAGGAAGTCGTCGATTTCGTTTACTTCTTTATCGTTCAGGCGCAGATCGCCGGCGCGCATGACAGTCCCGGCTTGTTTGGCATTGCGGGCGCCGACAATAGCGCCGGTGACGGCGGGGTTGCGGAGAGTCCATGCGACGGCCACTTCGCCGATGGAACGGTTGTGGCGCTGGGCGAATTCGCGGAGGTGCTCGACCAGGTCCAGATTGCGGGAGAGATTCGGCTCGGAGAAATCGGGATGGCCGCTACGCCAATCATCCTTTGGCAATCGGGCCGCGCGTTCGGCGGTCATGGAGCCGGTGAGTAGTCCGGAGGCCATGGGGGAGTAGACGATCACGCCAATGTTTTTGTGCAGGCAGTAGGGCAGGATGTCTTCTTCGACTTCGCGGTGAATGAGCGAATATGGAGGCTGCAGAGAGGTTACGGGAGCGATGGCTTGCGCGCGCTTCAGTTGCTGCACGTTGAAATTGGAAACACCGATCCAGCGGACTTTGCCTTCGCGTTTTAGGTTGGCCATGGTGGCCCATCCTTCTTCGAGATCGGGTGAATCGGGATCGGGAGGCCAATGGATTTGATAGAGATCGATCGCGTCGGTGGAGAGGCGGCGGAGGCTGTTTTCGATCTCTTCGCGAATGGAGTTGGCTTTTAGAACCTTCTGGACTTCTCCTTTAGAATCCCAGCGCAGGGCGCATTTGGTGAAGAGGTAGGGACGCGGGCCGGACCAGGTCTTAAGCGCGCGGGCGACGACTTCTTCGGAGTGGCCGACGCCGTAGACGGCGGCGGTGTCGATCCAGTTGACGCCGAGTTCCAGGGCGCGGTGAATGGCGGCGATGGAGTCGTTGTCGTCCTGCGATCCCCAGGCGAACTGCCAGCCGGAACCGCCGGCGGCCCAGGCGCCGAAGCCGACGGGAGTGATTTTCATATCGGAGTTGCCAAGTTGGCGGGTTTGCATTTCAATCTCCTTATCTATCATTTATCTAGATGGTTTTGATTAAGAGCGGGTTGGGTGCGATTCAGAATTGGAATCTATGAATGTTGATGCGATTCGCGAATACTGTCTGGGGTTTGACCAGGCAACGGAGAAGCTGCAATGGGTGGACAATCTTTGTTTCAAGGTTGGCGGGAAGATTTTTGCGATTGTTGGACTGGACAATCCACGGATATGTTTTAAATGCACTCCGGAGACGTTTGGCGAATTGATCGAGCGTGAGGACCTTCGTCCCGCGCCATATCTGGGGCGTTACAAATGGGTAATGCTGGACCGGCTGGAGGCGCTGGGATGGAATGAGTTGCGGGAGTTGATTGGGCGGTCCTACGAGATGGTGGCGGCGAATGCGGTGGGGAAGGTGGCTGGGACGCCTGCGAGAAAGAAAGCTCGAAAGAGAAAGAGTAGAGCGCGATGAAGAAGAACGGCTGGAGAATGTTGATCGAGGTTGGGTTCATTGTTTTCTTGTTTTATTCAAATCTTTTGATGGGAGAGTTTGAACGTTCCGGCATGGGACAGAAGAAAGGATTGATCTGGGCGCTCTCCGATGTGTTCACTGTTCCAAATCTTGAAATCGCCGCCGTAGCAGCGACTATCGGATACATTTTCATCGAATTCCTGCGGACCCGGCTTTAGCGGCAATTTCAAACTGACTTGCGACCGAAGTTTCCTCTGATTTGACTCGACTTGCTGAGGTCGGCTAGCCTCAAGGGTCAGCCCATTCCTGGACGCGATTGAGCGAAATGCTTTTCCGGCACAAATTGTTGATTTTATTGACGATGGCAGCTGCCGCCGTGATGCCGGGTTTCGCATCCGTCGATCCGGCGCCGGCGCAGCATGGCATGGTGGTGAGCGCGCACGAACTGGCGTCTCAGGCTGGGGTAGAGATCATGCGCGCCGGCGGCAATGCGGTGGATGCTGCCGTGGCGACGGGATTTGTGTTGGCGGTGGTTCATCCGGCGGCGGGAAATTTGGGTGGCGGCGGATTCATGCTGGTGCGCATGGCCGATGGGCAGACGCATTTTCTCGATTACCGGGAGAAGGCTCCGGCGGCGGCGACGCGGGATATGTTTCTGGATGCGCAGGGCAATGTGATCGAGGCGGCCAGCGAGATTGGATATAAATCGATTGGGGTACCGGGGTCGGTTGCAGGGATGGTTTATGCGGAAAAGAAATTGGGTAAGCTGACGCTGAAGCAGGTGATGGCTCCGGCAATTCGGCTGGCGCGCGAGGGATACGCCTTGAGCTGGGTTGAGGCGCGTGACTTGCGGGATCGGCATTTGAGCGAGTTTTCGGAGTCGCGGCGGATTTTTCAGCGGGGCGGAAACTATTACCAGCCGGGAGAGATTTTTCGGCAGCCGGATTTGGCAAGAACTCTGGAGCGGATTGCAGTGAAGCCGGGTGATTTTTATCACGGAGCAATGGCGCGGGAATTGGCTGCTGCGATGCACAAAGGCGGAGGGTTGATCACGGTCGACGATCTGGCGCACTACGAGGTGAAGGAACGCGAGCCGATTCGCGGGACATATCGCGGATATGAGGTGATCAGCGCGCCGCCGCCTTCGTCAGGCGGAACGGTGCTGGTGGAATCGCTGAATATTCTCGAAGGGTACGATCTGGAAAAGCTGGGGGACCGGTCGGCGGAGTCGATTCACTTTACGACGGAAGCCTTCCGAAGAGCATTTTTTGATCGCTCGGAGTTTCTGGGGGATCCGGATTTCGGGAAGATTCCAGTGGCGCAGTTGATCGACAAGAAATATGCGGCAGCCTGGCGGGAGACAATCGATGCGGCGAATGCCACGCCCAGCAAGGATTTGAAACGGCCCGAAATCTTCAATGAACTTGAACAGTACGCGGCGGCACATCCGCAGCCCTTGGCCAATCACGAGTCGCAGCACACCACTCATTATTCTGTAGTCGATGCCCAGGGAAATGCGGTGGCGGTTACCACTACAATCAACGATTGGTTTGGGTCGCGGGTGACGGCCGATGGTTTGGGTTTTCTGATGAACGATGAGATGGATGATTTTTCATCCAAGCCGGGCGTGCCCAACGGCGATGGATTGATTCAGGGTGAAGCGAACGCGATTGGTCCGGGGAAGCGGCCCTTATCGTCGATGACGCCAACGATTGTGGTGCATGATGGGAAGACAGTTTTAGTGTTGGGATCGCCGGGAAGCTCGAAGATTATTACGACGGTGGCGAATGTTTTGATGGGCGTGGTGGATTATGGAATGAATATTCAGGAGGCGGTGAACGCGCCGCGATTTCATAATCAATGGTTGCCGGACGTGTTGAATGTGGAACAATGGTTCTCTCCGGACACGGTGGCAATTTTACGGAAGATGGGCTACAAGGTAGAGTTCGGATTGCACGACGGGGACAGCGTTTCGCCTTATTGGAGCGAAGCGGAGTGTATTGCGATTGACTCTAAGACGGGTGAGCGGCTGGGTGCGAGCGATTATAGAAGTCATGGCAAGGCGGTAGGATATTAAGAATTGATGATTGCTGATTGATGATTAAAAAACTTCGATCAGCTTGGCGGCGGCTTTCAATCAACAATCAGCAATCATAAAATCAACAATTGCTTTCCAAGGAACGGGCATGGTGAAGGCGGTATCAACTTATTTGTACGTGAGGGAGCGGCTGCATCCGGGGATTCTGGATGGGCTGACGCGCAGCGGCGTGCAAGCGATTGAGATTTTTGCGGCGCGACAGCACCTCGATTACGCCAACCGCAAGGCCCACGTAAAAGAAATTGCGGAGTGGTTTCGCGGCAGCGGAGTGCCGCTGCATTCGGTGCATTCGCCGCTGTATGCCGATTACGAGTGGGGACGGGCTGGAGCGCCACCGTTGAATATCGCATCTGTCGACCGGGGTGGGCTGGTGCAGGCCATGGATGAGGTGAAAAGGGCGCTGGAAATCGCGGAGCAGATTCCATTTCGATTTCTAATCCAGCACATTGGTGTGCCCAATGAAGAGTTCAGTGAGAAGAAGTTTGAGTCGGCGATGACATCGATTGAACACCTGCGAGCGTTCGCCAAGCCGCTGGGCGTGCGGATATTGCTGGAGAATATTCCGAACGAACTTTCCACGCCGGACCGGTTGGTGGAGATGATTCGCGCGGCGCATTTCGACGATGTGGGGATTTGTTTTGACTTTGGACACGCGCACATTATGGGCTCGGTGAGCGAAGCGTTCGAGATTTTGCGGAAGCAGATCTGGTCGACGCACGTGCACGATAACGATAAAGTCAACGACTCGCATTTGTGGCCCGGCCAGGGAACGATCAATTGGAAGGAAGCGATGGAGTTGTTGCGCTCAGCCCCGCAAACCCCGCCCCTGATGCTGGAACTAGGAGAGGATGAGAGGGTGAATCCCCTGGAGAAGTTGAGGGAGGCTTTCGAGAAGTTGGAACAGGCTTAGAGCTTGCACCGCCGAGTTCGTGGAGAACACCGAAGAGGAAAAGCGACGGTACAGCTTGAACGGCATCTTATTTTGCTCCGAACCGGCGTCTTTTTCAGATGAAGGATCGCTTTGTGCGGGCGAAGGCAGATTCCTCGCGCGATAAAGCCGCGCTTCGGAACGACAAGCTTTTCAAGTTACACCATTCGAAATGACAAACTTTTCGATTTGCACTGTTACCGACAAAAGCGGGGCCAGGGGCCTGCGGCGTGGACATTTTTAATTTATCCGCCACCTCTGCGGGCTTGGCGGTAAAAAAACTTAACTTATGGCGACGTTAACGACGATTGCAGAAATTGGGAAGCACGACGGGCAGACGGTTACGCTGCGCGGGTGGCTTTATAACCTGCGCGAGAGCGGGAAATTATTGTTCCCGCAGTTTCGTGACGGGTCGGGCGTGATTCAGGGAGTGGTGCCGAAGAATGCGGTTCCGCCGGAAGTATTCGACGCGATCAAGACGCTTACGCAGGAATCGAGCGTGATCGTGGAGGGGAAAGTGCGCGCGGACAAGCGCGCGCCGGGCGGATATGAGCTTGATGTGGTGAATGTGCGGGTGGTGCAGCGCGTGCCGGAGTCGGATCCCTATCCGATTACGCCGAAGGAGCACGGTACTGAGTTCCTGATGGAGCACCGGCATTTGTGGGTGCGGTCGCAGCGGCAAGCGTCCATTCTGCGGGTGCGGGCGGAGATCATCAAAGCGGTCCGCGATTTTTTCGACGAGCGCGGATTCACCCTCACCGATCCACCGATTCTTACCCCTGCGGCGTGCGAAGGCACGAGCACTTTGTTTCCTGTGGATTATTTTGAGGAGCAGGCGTATCTGACGCAATCGGGGCAACTCTATATTGAAGCGACTGCGATGGCGCTGGGAAAAGTTTATTCGTTCGGGCCGACGTTTCGCGCGGAAAAATCGAAAACGAGGCGGCATCTCACCGAGTTTTGGATGGTGGAGCCGGAAGTGGCTTATGCCGAGCTTGATGACCTGATGGATTTGGCCGAGGGGCTCATTAGTTTTGTAGTGAAGCGGTGTCTGGAAAAACGGCGAGTTGACCTGATTGCCATTGGGCGCGATGTTACGAAACTGGAGAAGATTGAAGCGCCTTTTCCACGGATCAGTTACGACGACGCGGTGAAGAATTTGCAGGAAGGATTTGCGAAAGGCGCGCTGGAGGCGAAGTTCGAGTGGGGGGGAGATTTGGGCTCTCCGGATGAAACTTATCTTTCGGCGCAGTTCGACAAGCCGGTGATGGTGCATCGCTATCCCGCGAAGGTGAAGGCGTTTTATATGGAGCCCGATCCGCGGCGGCCGGAGCTGGCATTGTGTGTGGATGTGCTGGCGCCCGAAGGGTACGGTGAAATTGTTGGCGGTTCGCAGCGCATGGCATCGCATGAATTGCTGGTGCAGCGTATTCACGAGCATGGGTTGCCGGAAGAAGCGTTTAAGTGGTATTTGGATTTGCGCAAATATGGCAGCGTGCCGCACGGCGGATTTGGAATGGGTATTGAGCGCGTCGTGGCGTGGGTCTGCGGGCTGGAGCACGTGCGGGAGACGATTCCGTTCCCCAGGATGCTGAACCGGTTGTATCCGTGAGGGCATTCATGGTCAGCAAAAGGCGAAGATCTTTAACACAACACAGGGGAGACAAAGGAAAAACGGTGGGCGGTGAATAGCTGCATTGCAAGATTTTCTTTCGCTCCGCTGGCCTTGGTGCTCCCGGCGGTGAACAGGAATCGGACGGAAGATCCAAATCTATGACGACATCCCTCACTACCACAAACATCGCACCCAAGAAGATTCGCGTGATTGGAGTGCCGCTTGATCTGGGGCAATCGCGTCGAGGCGTGGATATGGGGCCCTCCGCGGTTCGCGTTGCGGGGCTGGAAGCCCGGCTGGAGGCCCTGGGGCATGAGGTGGAAGATGGCGGGAACGTGGCGGTTGCGATTCCCGAACAGAAGAAGGAAGGCGATACTCACGCGAAATATTTGAAGGAAATTACCGCGACTTGCACCAAGCATGCCGAGTTGGTGGTGAAGACACTGGAAGCGGGCAAAATTCCGCTGGCGCTGGGTGGAGATCATTCCATGGCGGCGGGGACGGTTTCCGGGGTGGCGGAGTTTTATCATCGCCAGCATCAGCGGATCGGGTTGATATGGATTGACGCGCATACCGACATCAACACCCCCGATACCTCGCCGAGCGGCAATGTGCACGGGATGCCGCTGGCGGCGCTGATGGGCCTTGGGCCGCAAGAGTTGTGCAACATTTATGAGTTGTGCCCCAAAGTTAAGCCGGAAAATTGCGTGCTGGTGGGCATACGCGATGTTGATGCGATTGAGAAAGAAAATGTGCGGCGCGCGGGCATTTCCGTGTTCACCATGCGCGACATCGATGAGCGCGGCATGCGAACGGTGATGGAGGAAGCGTTGCGCCTGGCGAGTAAAGGCACCGCTGGATATCACATTTCGCTGGATATGGATTGGATCGATCCGGAAGATGCGCCGGGGGTGGGAACTCCGGTGCGCGGCGGGGCAACATATCGGGAAGCGCATCTGGCGATGGAGATCATTGCCGACCACGGGCATATGTTGAGTTTTGAGATCGTGGAGGTGAATCCGGTGATCGACGAGCACAACCGGACGGCGGATCTGGCGGTGGAGTTGGCGCTGTCGGCGTTTGGAAAAAAAATCCTTTAAAGATTTATGAAGAAACTTCGAGTGGGAATTTTGTTTGGCGGACGCAGTGGCGAGCATGAAGTGTCGCTGCTTTCCGCCGCGTCGGTTCTGAAGGCAATCGACAAGGACAAATACGACGTGGTGCCGATCGGCATCACGAAGGATGGCCGCTGGTTGACTGCGACCGATGCGGAGAATCTTTTGCAGGGCAAGCTGATTCCTGAAGCGCGGAATTTGCGGGCGGGCGATCCGGAGACGACGCAGGCTGCCGCGGTGCTGGCCCGGGGCGAGGCCGTGGTGGTGCCGCCTGAGCCGGTGCGTCGCGAGGGCGGGCTGGTGCCGTTTCAGACCGATGCCGCGCTTACGCGGCGCGCCAGCGACCGGGCGATCAATGTCGATGTGATCTTTCCCGTGTTGCATGGTACGTTTGGCGAGGATGGAACCATTCAGGGTCTGCTGGAACTGGCGGATATCGCCTACGTGGGTGCGGGGGTACTGGGTTCGGCGGCGGGGATGGACAAAGATGTGATGAAGTCTTTGCTGGTGGCGGCGGGGATTCCGATCGTAAAGCATGTTACGGTGCTGCGCAGCGCCTGGGAAAAAGATTCGAAGAAGGTGCGGAAAATTGTCGAAAGTAAGTTGCGATATCCGGTATTTGTGAAGCCAGCGAATCTGGGATCCTCGGTAGGGATCAGCAAGGCGCATGATCGAAAGGAACTTGGTCCTGCGATTGAAGAAGCGGCCAAGTTCGATCGCAAGGTTGTGATCGAGCAGGGTGTGGGTGGAAGGAAAAATAAGGCGCGGGAGATTGAATGTTCGGTGCTCGGGAACGATGAGCCGGTGGCGTCGGTTCCCGGCGAGATTGTTCCGGTGAAAGAATTTTACGACTACAACGCCAAGTATCTGGATGAAGGTTCGGAGCTGATCATTCCGGCTAAGCTGACGAAGGCGGAGACGAAAAAAGTTCAGGAGTTGGCGGTGCGATGTTTTCGGGCGGTCGATTGCTCCGGGCTGGCACGGGTGGATTTTCTGATGGATCCACTGACTCGCAAGATTTTTCTAAATGAAATTAATACGATGCCGGGATTTACCGCGATCAGTATGTATCCCAAGCTGTGGGCGGCATCCGGCGTGGCGTACCCAAATCTTATCGACAAACTGATCCAGTACGGGCTGGAGCGGCATCAGGATAAGAAGAGAAATCAGTATCGCCGCTGAAGCGTTGAGTTCGTAAGAGTTTGAGATTCGCCAGTTCAGCCTGGAGAAATCTCCATACACACCGAATCATGCTGGTGTGACCCATATGCCTGGTAACGGTCTGCAATATCTCAATTCCAACGACTGGGTAATCGTTCAGGCGAAAGCGTCGAGGCGTACGTTCAAGCTGGGCGAAGAGATAATCCGGCAAGGACAAAGCGGAGAGGCCATCTTCATCATCCGGCGGGGGGAAGCCACGGTGGAGCTTGCCGGGACGGTGGCCAGAACTATTGTGGCGCACCTGGGGCCGGAAGATATTTGCGGGGAGATCGCGTTTCTGGAGCAGGGCAGATCGACGGCGGCCGTGGTGGCGGCGGATGAGGAAGTCGAAGTCGATTCGATAGCAACGACCGAGTTGCGTGCCATCTTTGAAGCCTTCCCTGGTCTGGCGTCGCGTTTTTATATGTCGCTGGCTGTGATCCTGGCCAAACGCCTTCAGGCTACCTCCAAAGAACTGGCGCGAGAGATGGCGCTGCGCGACCGTAGAGAGTAGTGCACCCTGCGATTCCGGAACCGCTCGACGTGGAGCCGGTACAGCGCTTACAATCCCGTTCAATTCATCGCGCCGGTGGGCTGCAATTTTCGGCCGGCCGAGCTCCGATTTTTTGCGATTTTGCCATGACGGGCTGGAACTGGAATAGGAGGGGGCATGGAGTTTGTGATGTTCGAGGATGCGGATGGCATGGAGGTCTTTGTGAATCCGGAAAAGGTGGTTTGGGTGAAGGAGCAGCCTGGGCATATTACGGTGATCAGCTGCGGAGACGACCACAAGTTTAAGGTGCGTCTGAGTCCGGCGCAGGCGGTGGCGGTGTTGGGTAGGACGGTGCGGTGAAGTCGGCGAGACTGCGATACCTTCCCAGACAGGCGACGGGATAAGGCGAGATCTGAGTAGCGGCCGAAGTTTTCTAGAGAGTTCATCGGTTCAACTTGGCCACAGAAAGCAGGTTCCTCCTGTCTCGCTTGGCTCGCGCGTCGGAATGACAAAGGTTATGGGAGAATCATCGATAGAGAATAGAGAGTCAAAATCCCCACCCTGTCGCCGAAAGCGCGACGAGGGTGGGACCGCCTCTGGGGGTACGTGCCCAGTTTTCTCTTGACGGAAGGTTTTGGTCTATGTAGCATCGTAAGAACAAGTTCGCTCTTTATTTTTGGAGCGGACCTGAATTTCATGCAGAGTGGCTGAGGGACGAGCCCTGTGACGCCACGGCAACCGGATCTGGATCATATATCCAGACCGCCAGGTGCCAACTCCCGCCCGGAAACGGGGAACATGAGATTCGGATTTTCCCATTTCTTGGAAAAGAGGCCTTTCTGTTTTAGGGCTTCCCGGCTCGTCCTCATCTATTCGCAGGTATAGAAAGCGAGTAGCCCGATGTCTACATACGGCGTTCAAGTTGAGGATGATCTAGTTCAGGGTAATCCAGCGCAGGGTGCTTCGGCTCAATATAGCCCAGCTCAATCCGAGCCAGCTCAGTACAGTTCAGCTCGGTACGAGCTGCGTTGCCGCGAGTGCGGCAAGGCGTGGGGCAACCAGGCGCGGTCCATTTGCCACGAGTGTTTCTCTCCTCTGGAGATTGCCTATGACTATGACGCGATTCGGGCATTGATTGCGGCGGGAAGGTTCAACCGCGAGCGCATTGCGCAGCGAGCTCCGAACATGTGGCGTTACTCCGAGTTGCTGCCGCTGCCTGCGAGTTTTGAGCCGCGGTTGCCGGTGGGATTTACTCCGTTGCTTCAGGCTCCGGGGTTGGCCGCGCGGTTGGCTGGGAACAAGAGCGACGGCAAGATCGCGGCGAAGAACCTACATATAAAGAATGATGCCGTTTGCCTGCCGACGCTCAGCTTTAAAGATCGCGTAGTGGCCGTAGCTCTGGCGCAGGTGAAGGAGTTTGGTTTTGATACGGTGGCGTGTTCTTCCACCGGGAATTTGGCCAACGCTGTGGCGGCGCACGCGGCGCGGCTGGGGTTGAAGGCGTGGATCTTTATTCCTTCCGATCTGGAGCCCGCGAAGATTCTGGGTACGCAAGTGTTTGGAGCGAACGTAGTACGGGTGAACGGAAATTACGATCAGGTGAACCGGCTGTGCTCGCAGATTGCGGAAGAGCGGGCCTGGGGATTTGTGAATGTAAATTTGCGGCCCTATTACTCGGAGGGATCGAAGACGGTCGGGTTTGAGATTGCTGAACAATTGGGCTGGCGTTTGCCGGATAACGTGGTGTGTCCGATGGCTGGCGGCTCGCTGATTATCAAAATCAAGAAAGCGTTCGATGAACTCGTCAAGCTGGGATTTGTTGAAGAGAAAGCGGTGAAGTTTTTCGGCGCGCAGGCTACGGGATGCTCTCCGATTTCAACGGCGGTGAAAACCGGCAGCGCGGAGATTGAGCCGCAGAAGCCGGCGACGATTGCGCGGTCGCTGGCGATTGGCAATCCGTCGGATGGACTTTACGCCATTCGGGCGATTAAGCAGACGGGGGGCTGGAGTGAAGATGTGAGCGATCCGGAAGTGATCGACTCGATCAAGTTGCTGGCGGAGACGGAAGGTGTTTTTACGGAGACAGCAGGCGGCGTGACTGTGGGCACTGCGGGCAAGTTGTACCGGCAGGATCGCATTCTGCCGGAGGAAACGACAGTGTTGTGCATCACGGGAAATGGGCTAAAGACTACGGATGCGCTGGCGGGGGTTTACGAAACTGAGCAAGCGATTTCGCCGAAGCTGGTTGAGTTCGAAAGATATTTCCAGAAGATTTTGGAAAGTGTGGAAGTTGGAAAAGGATCTGCGGCTACTGTGGGAGCATAACCTCAGGGGCTGAAGCCTCAGTGATTGTGACGCTTTTTCGGCACGGCTGAAGCCGCGCCTTGATACGGATCGGTTACCGTACGATTGAAGAGGCTGCGGAAAAACTCATTTGCTGGGCGAGCGCTCCCTGAGCGGCTGAAGCCGGCATCGGGAGCAGGGGATTCATCGAATTTATCGCAGCGAGCGGTGAGCCGCTGCGCCACCCAAAAGTCAAAATCACAATCAAGATCGAGATCAAGTTTTTCCGCAACCTGCCAGAATTCGCCGACCTAGGTATAGCGATCGTTTTCCGATCGCTATAATTATTCGCAGTCATGGAGTGGATTGGCGCTGCCATCGGGTGGCTGTTTGATTCGGAGCGGGGCGCGTCTGAGCGCCTGATTCCGCGCTGGCTTTTTTTGCGAGCGCTGGGCGGAATTTATTTTTCTGCGTTCTTTTCTCTTCTCTTTCAAATTCGCGGGCTGATCGGGCCCGAAGGAATTCTTCCGGCGAACCAGTATCTTCAAGCGGTAGCGCATTCGTTTGGCACCGCGCGCGGGGTGTGGTTTGCGCCTACGTTGCTGTGGATGGCCAGCGGTTCTCACATGCCGATGGCGCTGTGCTGGGTGGGCATGGCGGCGTCGGTGTTGCTGGTGTTTAACATGTGGCCGCGCGGAATGCTGGTGATTTGCTTTCTGTGCTTTATTTCGTTTGTCAGCGCAGGGCAGGATTTTGCGAACTATCAATCGGACGGAATGCTGCTCGAAGCGGGATTCATCTCGCTCTTCTTTGCGCCACCGGGATTTCGTCCTGGGTATGGGAGTGAGTTTCGGCCATCGCGCGCCAGTTTGTTCCTGCTGCAATGGGAATGGTTCCGCATCTACTTTGAATCGGGCGTGGCAAAGATTGCGGGCGGAGATCCCGAATGGCGCAACTTTACGGCCATGGATGAGTACTACCAGAATGGCCCGTTGCCTACGTGGATCGGCTGGTATGTGCAGCATCTGCCGCATTGGTTTCATGCTTTCGCAACGGGAGCGACGCTGGTATTAGAGCTAGGCCTGGTTTGGATGTTGTTTCTGCCGCGGCGGTGGCGCATTGTGTGCTTCTTTATTGTGACTCCGTGGGAAGCTATGGTCATTCTCACCGGCAACTATGCGTTTCTGAATTATCTGGTTCTGATACTCGGATTCCTTTTGTTGGATGATCCGTTTCTGGCGCGCTTTTTGCCGCAGAGATGGATGCAATCATTCACGCCGCCGGCACCGGAGAAAATTGGGATGCAGAGTGCAGGAAGGTTGCGTCACTACTTCAGAGTATTGAAATTGTCTTTTGCGGGAGTTTTTCTCGGCTTGATTTTTTATGTTACAGCTGTGGAATTGATCTGGATGTTTGTCAGGCTGCCGCTGCCGGAGGCTCCGATAGCCGCGCTCGAGCCTTTGCGGATCGCGAATCAATATGGGCTGTTCGGCATTATGACGCGGGGACGGTACGAGATTGAGTTCCAGGGTTCGAAGGATGGAAAGAACTGGAGCGCGTATCCGTTTCGATACAAACCGCAGGCGCTAAATCAAGCGCCAGGAATCTATGCGCCTTATCAGCCGCGGTTCGATTGGAATTTGTGGTTTGCATCGCTCGGTTCATGGCAGGATTATCCGATTGTGGTGAGAACTGAAGTGCGATTGCTTTCGAATGATAAAGACGTTCTTGATTTATTTGCCGCGAATCCGTTCCCGCAGGCGGCGCCGCACCAGGTGCGAGCCGTGCTGTGGCAATACTGGTTTACCAGCCTGCAGGAAAAACGTGCGACCGGGCTTTGGTGGCGGCGGCAATATCTGGGTTTGTATGCGCCGACGGTCGAGCGCGAGGCGAACGGCGAGGTTCGTGCCGTGGAATATCCTGATGTTGCTCCGCGGGAGTGAAGGCTGTGGCGCGGGTATTTACTTTAGTGCAGGCGATCTGATCTCGACAGTGCCATCTTCGCGGCGTGGTAGCCGCACATGCCATGCACGCCGCCGCCGGGCGGAGTTGACGCAGAGCAAATGTAGATATTGCGAGCGGATGTGGCATAGTGCCGCGATGTGGGGCGAAATAGAAACTGACGAATGTCCATAACGCCGCCACCTATGTCGCCGCCGACGAGGTTTGCGTCCATGCTCTCGAGGTTTGCCGGAGACGAGACATGGCGGGCCAAAACGCATTCGCGAAAGCCAGGAGCGAAACGCTCGATCTGATTCTCGATCTTCTCCAGCATGTTTACTTTCGATCCGTTGGGCACATGGCAGTAGGCCCAGGCAATGTGCTTGCCCGCGGGAGCACGCGAACTATCAAACAGCGTGGGCTGCGCAAGAAGAACAAAAGGACGATCTGGGAGCTCTCCGTTTCGTACCGCTTTTTCCGACGCGGCGATTTCTTCGAAGCTTCCGCCGAGATGAACGCTTGCAGCGCGCAGGCAATCGGCTGCTTTCCACGGAATCGGCGCGTTGAGCGCGTAATCGACTTTGAAGGCGGCCGCGCCGTAGCGAAATCCTGCAAGCTTTCGTTTGTAGCCTTCCGTGAATTTGTCTCCTCCTACCTTGATCAATTGCCGCGGAGTCAGGTTACAGAGAACCAGGCTATCGCCATCGAGCGCTGATAAGTTTGCCACTGGTGATGATGTTTTTACGCTGCTTCCGAAAGTGGCCAGATATCCGCACAGTGCATTGGTGATGGACTGCGCACCGCCGCGAGGAATTGGCCAGCCGACGGCGTGGGCGGGAACCGCCATGAGAATTGCGAAGGCTGCGCTGAGCGGCTCGTCGAGAGCGAGGAAAGAATGGGCGGCCAGGCCGGCGAAGAGGGCGCGAGTTCTCTCGCTGCGAAATCGCTGTGCGACAGTTTGAGCGGATTGCAGCGCAACCATGCCAAAGCGGGCCATCAGAAACGGATGGCGGGGAAAGAAAGAAACCGGGCGAAGTATTTCTGGAGCAAATTCACTCCAGTGTTCGACGAAGGGACGCATGAGGTTATTCCATGCGGCTCCATCGATGCCAAGAGAGTTCTTTGTTGCGTCCAGGGCGCGTTCCAGCAGGACGGCGGTGCCGTCGTCGAATGGATGCGCCAAAGGGGCGGGCGAGTGTATCCATTGCAGGCCGTGGCCGGCCAGAGGAAGCGAGGAGAAGAATGGCGAGCCTGCACCGAGGGGATAAATCGCCGAACCAAAATCATGGTGAAAGCCGGGCAAAGTCAGTTCGATAGTGCGGACCCCGCCGCCGGGTGTGGACTGGGCTTCGAGCACGTCGACTTGTAGTCCGGCTTGGGCGAGAACGATGGCGGCTGCCAATCCGTTCGGGCCAGCACCGATTACGCATGCCTTGCGGCTCATGGGAATCGTCCTGACGGCCATGGGTAGTGGGTTAACTTGAAACCCGCCGCTCCCAGCGGATAAAGCCGCCCTTGAGAGCAGTGGATCAATCGCCGCGGTGAGTCGCTGCGCCACCCAAAATCAACGCTACTGCAAAATCGACGCGACCCACAATCAGCGGCAAGATTGAGTTGCTCCGCAGCTTCGGAAGCTGTGCCGTTGCACTTTCAAAGCAACCAATTGATCCGTTACCGAATGCCATGGTCAGGATAGCCGCTGCCGCAACATAAGTCATTCCTCTTTACTGCAATGCTGTACTTCTTATGCCGGCATGAATCGTCCGCTTTCGAACCAGCTTTCGAGCCAGATCGCGAGCTAGATCGCGAGCTAGATCTCGAGCTAACGACAAGAATTGTGCAAACCGGTGACACGGCGTTGACAATTCGACGGCCATGGGGGAACTAGCATTCGATTGCAAGCTGGATGGAGAAAGCATTGGCAAGCGCGGTGAACTCTACGATTCCACCACTTCACCGCTCCACATGCACTTTCACTTTAGTCCGGCTCACGCAAGGAGGACTCGATTATGCAGCGTCACAAGATTGGTTTCACGATTTGCCTCGGACTCGCGGTTATGCTGGGATCGACCGCGGCCATGGCACAGTATTCACTCGTCAACCTCGATTCGAATCAGGTAGGAATGGCAAAGTTCGGCGACCCACTTCAGGTGAACGGTTGGGGACTGGCTTACGGTACCGGCGGCCCGTTCTGGGTGAGCGATGAAGGCTCAGGCTGGTCGACACTTTACAACGGCGCGGGAGTCAAGCAAAGCCTGGAGGTAGCCATTCCTTCAGCTAGCGGAGCGGGCCCGGGCCAACCGACGGGAATAGTGGCCAATGCGTCGTCAGATTTTCAGATCGGCGGATGGCCCACGTTTTTCCTGTTCGCTACATTGGATGGAACCATCAGCGGCTGGGCTCCGAAACAGAACATCAATGATGCGGAGATCACGGTGAACAACTCGGCGGCTGGCGCAAGTTACACCGGTCTTGCCATCACCAACAGGCCTTCGGGCAATCTTCTGTATGCGGCGAACCTGGCGAAGAATGTAGTCGAGGTGTACGACGGCACTTTCAACCTCGTCAATACGTTTACCGATCCCACGCTGGGACCGGATTATGGGCCATTCGGCATTCAGGACATCAACGGATTGGTGTATGTTTCGTTCGCTCTGACCTCGACCGCGCCGAGCGGCCAAATCGACATCTTCCGCGAGGATGGGACATTTGTAAAAGTACTAGCGCAAGGTAGACCTTTGAATCAGCCCTGGGGCTTCGCGGTTGCGCCAAAGAACTTTGGCAAGCTCAGCAACACGCTGCTGGTCTCGAACAACACCAACAGCGGCACCATCAACGGTTTCAATCTGGAAAATGGTCAACTGGTGGGCACGGTGGTAGACACGAACAACAAACCCATCGCCATCGACCAACTCTGGGGAATTGAGTTTGGCGGAGGCGCGGCGAACAACGGCCGGACAAATCAACTCTTCTTTACCGCCGGCCCCGGCAACAATCTGGCCGGAACGTTCGGCGTGATCGATGTGAAATAGCGTGGCGTTCGAAATCAATCACAAGTAGAAGTGAGGTAAGGTCTCCGCAAGGGCCGCTCAGAAATGGGCGGCCGTTTCTGAGTTGCGTTGGTGAGCATTTAGCGTTGCTGTTCGTAAACAGAATTATTGGGGGTGGGGTCGTCGTACTCGCGTCCATACTTGTTGGTATGTGCCATAGCCTGACCATTGGCTGGGGGAACTCGAATGATCCCCAGGGACACGGCACTGCCGGTAACCGTGATATCGCGCTCAACCGCCGGCGCAGTTTCCGGATCCATGCCTTCGCTCCAGACGTGCAACTTGTAGCGGCCATAGGGAACGCTGGGCAGGGTGAGTTGACCGTCGGAATTTGAAATAGCGAACAACGGCGTCGCCATGGTGATAATAACGGCATTCATCTCGGGATGAATATTGCAGAAAATGTAGCTGATTCCGGGACGATCGAATCGCACCATCCGCGTGGAGCCTGCCTCGTAGAGACCGAGATCGAAGCGCTTGCCTTCGAAAAGTGAAAAGACATTGTGAAAGAAAGGATCGCGGTTGGGGAACTCCACCAGCGAGCCTGCGGGAACTACCAGGATGTGCGGTATGAACGTTTTGTTCTTCTGCACAAGTTGAGGAATTTGCCGTGGATTCGCGGGATCGTACCGCGGAATATTCGGCGTTGCGGCCGGGGCGTCTGCTCCCGCTGGATTCATCGGAGTGAGCCAGACTACGGTCTCCGGAAAAATTCTATGGTGCTTCTTGCCTTGAGCCGATTCGCTGCCCTGAAGCGATTCGCCAACGATCTCGACGCGACCATGCAAGGTTGCGAGTTGCGCCATAGTCTGGGGTGTGGCCTGCGGCTCGACCTGCGCGTGCAATCCAGCCACGCCTACGCACAGCATTGCCGCAGGGATGGTTGCGATCCGAATTAAAGTTTTAATGCGGCTCATACTCAAGTGCGACGCTGTTCAAAAAAGAACTCCCATCATCAAATTTAGATGTCCGGCGTCGTTTCTGCCGTCGGTAACGGAATACGTTGTCAGGTGTCGATATTCCGCGGAAAACAGCAGATCCGATCTTGGACGGTAAATCATGTTCACAAAACTCCCCTGATTTCGGGCGAGCGTCGGATTCCCGTAAGACAGCGGATATTCAAAGTACTTCAAGTCGCTGGCGTAGGGGTTGTCCGTGCCAAACGCTACGTTGAACTCCCATTTATTCAGCGGGCGATATTTCAATTGTGCCCAGCCGCCGACCGAATTCAGGGGCTGTACCTGGGTAGCGGCCGATGTGGGATTGCCGTTAAACAATACGCTTTCTCCGAATGAGCCGTACAGGCCGCCAAGGGCCTTGCCGCGGTAAAGTTTTCCGCTCAACGAAAATTGGCGAGTAAGCGGAAGTTCGATATCTGTCATCGCGGCCCAGCCGTCAACGTTGCGGCCAAAGCCGTAATCCTGCCGGCTGTAATAACTACCGACTCCCAGCCGCAGCGGCTGTCCGAAAACATTTCGCGTCCAGGCAATGCGCGCGCCATCCGCGGGTTGGCGCGAGGCTTCTCCGGGACCGGCTTGCCGGTAATAACCCGCCGCCGGCGTCGGGGTTTCGCCGGAGAGTGGATCGAGAATTCCTGCCTGGAAAAGCAGGTTTGAATTTTCCGCGAGCGCCACTTTATGTTCGACTCTTATTTGCGGCACCCAGCTCCATAAATTTCCTGCATACGTCAGTGCTGGAATGGCAAGGGTTGCGAACGAGGTTGGCGAGTTCGGGGAAAAGAAAATCCCGTCTTGCCCGACCACAATTGAAGTGTTTGTCCAATCCATGCGAAGCGTGGCGGTGCGGAGACGCATGAATCCGGAGCTGACGCCGTTCGGAACAGCGGGGAATCCGCCTGCGAGATCGAGTTGGAGGTCGGCTGTCGTTTTTGCCCCCGCCACGGTTGGGCCAAATGCCTCGAGGCCGACCTCCGACTGCCGCAAGGTTGCGCCGAAACTTCCCGAGGGCTGGCCGGGCGCGTGCGCATACGCGATCGTGGGAAGATCGATGCTATCCACCGAGCCTTGGGTGCGTGCAAGATTCATCAAAACAATTCCCGACAGCCGCACGCGGTACTTGGAGGCGCTTTCTACTTTGGTCTGATACTGATCGTCGACTTTGCCTCTCAGCAATTCGTATTGCTCTTCAATTGTGGGGGGATGTTCGCTTGGCTGATTAGTTTGCAGATTGGGCGCAGATTGATTTGACGCGGACTGATCCGGCGGCGCGTTGTTCGGCAGGTTGTAAGAACTTCCCGCAACCTGCGATGGGCCACGCTCTGGAGCCGGCCCCTGTTCTGCCACAGCATTCGCGGATGCAGGATCATGCACTCCCGTGCGAACCTGGTCGAGTTGGCGGCGCAGTTCGGCGGTTTCGGCGCGGGATTGCTGCCAATCGGCGCGCATCTCGGCAACCGCTGTCTGCAACTCGCGCACTTGCTCTTGCAGCACGCGCACGGGGTCAGCGACGGATTCAGGCGAGGCTTTGGCAGCATTGAATTCGGGAGAATTTGAGTTAGAACGATTCGCGGGTTCCTGCGCGACGCCGTATGCGCTGGCTGCGATCATTGCGGCCAGCATTCCCCATCGTAAGCGTTTGAACCAGCGTGTCTGACTCGTGGTCATTTCTCCTCCTGCCCGGCTCCGCATATCATTCTGATTTTCGGGTTTGTATTCAAATCTGCATACCGGTGATGCATTGAAGAATTTCGTCGCGGCCCATGTTCCGGCGCCCTGTTTTGGCACCCATGCGGGTTACTCAGCGTGCCGCTGCCACTGCATTTTCGACCGAGGGACTGAGCGGAATGTTCGCGCGAAAGGTGGTTCCCGAGGCCGAAGTCTGCTCTACCGTGACGTCGCCTCCGTGGTCCTGCACGATTTTTTGAACGACGGTCAGCCCCATGCCGGTACCATTTTCCTTGCCGTGGCTCACGAACGGTTCGAACAGGCGACCCCGCACGGCTTCTGCGATTCCTGGGCCATTATCCGCAATGCGAATTTCCAGGTTCGCGCCCCTGCGTTTCAGTTCGATATCGATCTTCCCGGATTCCAGTGGCACCACCTGGCAAGCATTCAGCAGCAAGTTGAGCAAGGCGCGTTCCAGCTTCTTGAAATCGAACCAGCCGTCAGTCGAGCCCTCAGTGGAAACCTGAATGCGAATGCGCTGAAATTCGGGATGCGCCTTCACGCCTTGCACGGCGCGATCCACCGCCGAGCGAACGTCGCCGTGGGTGGGGCAGAGCGATTCCCGCGTGCGCGAGAACTCAAGCAGCGACTCAATCAAGTCGGTCATCTGGTCAACCGCGACTCGTATCTCGGCGTAAAGGTCTTCACGCTGCCCCGGCGTGAGATCGCTCTCGCAAAGGAATTCGGCATTGGCCACCACCGCTGCCAGCGAATGCCGCAAGTCATGCGAAATGGAACTCGCCATACGGCCGATGGTGGCCAGCCGTTCCGCATCCAACAACTCGCGCTGAGTGGTTTGCAGGTTCTTTCTCATGCGGTCGAAGGTTCCGGTCAGCTCGGCAACTTCGTCACTGCCCTTGGCGTGCAGAGGATAAGCAAAATCGCCCTGCTCGAGAGCGCGCACGCCGGCCACGAGATTCTCGAGCGGACGGGTGAAGGTGTGCGAAATCACAAAAACCAGCAGGCTTCCGGCCAGCAGGGCCGCGAAGCCGAGTGCCAGCAAAAGGTCGTTCAGATTCCGCAGAAAGGCGGTGGCGCGATCGAATGACTTCAATACCCAAAGATTAAGCGCGGGCTGGCCCGGGGTGGGTAGATTTACCGAGGTCGCGAGGAAGCGTTCTCCGCCGAGCGAAATTTGCTCTCCCTGCGGCGAACCTGCCGTGGACGGTTGGGGCGCGACTTGGAGCAGTTCGGATTCCTGAGCGGGCTTCAGGGTGCTTCGAACAATTACGTCGCCATAACGAAACGCAACTTCGCTGGCGGCCACACGGCTCAGGTCGCGGGCAACGCGGTCATCTATTTCGTAGCCCAGCAGTAAATATCCAAGAACATGGCGGCCACTGGCGGGACCGAAGTAAATATCCTGCGCGAAGACCTCGTAGAGATGGCCCTCGACGTACCACCAGCGCCGCGTTTCGTTATTAGTTTCAGCCCGAGTTTGATCCCGAGTTTCATCCCGCAACATTACGGCGGAGAAGAAATCCTGACTGGCGGGCAGGGTGATCTCCGGTGGAGTGGCTTGCAGCGCCATTACTTTGCCGGAAGAATCGGCGAGTATCAGCAAGTCGCTGCCCCCGAGCCGCCACAAGTCGCGCGATGCATCCTGAATGGTTGCGGGATCGTGCGTGGTCATCAGCGCACGAACATTGGGCAGATCGGCCAGCAGCACGGCCGACCGCTCGAGTGTAATCTCTCTCTGTTGTTGTAGGTGGTGGAATGCGGAGACGGAATTCTCAAGGTCGCGCTGGATTCCCACGCGCACTTCCTGTTGCACGGTATGCCGCACGACCAGCAGAGTGGTGAGCGTTAGGGCTGCCGATACCACGAGCATGGAAAGCAGGAACTTGGTCCGCAACCGAATTCCGCCCATGGTTAAGCCTCGATGTTCTTAGTAGTGGGGTCAATTTGAAGCCCCGCGCCCCTCATCGGCTAAAGCCGCCTTTGAAAACAGCAGATTTATCGCGGCGGTGAACCGCTGCGCCACCCAAAAATCAAAATCAAGATCGAGCTTTTCCGCAACCTCTGAAGCCGCGCCTTTCAAGTCTCAGTCCCCAATCGAGCGCTAAGGCACAAATTTGTATCCCGAACTATGCACGGTGCGGAAATGCAAAGGGTTTGCGGGATCTTTTTCCAATTTTTGACGTAGCCGCAGGATGTGGTTATCGACCGTGCGGGTGCTCGGATAGTTCCGATATCCCCAAACCGAATTCAGCAGTTCGTCGCGCGATAGCACGCGCTCGGCATTATGTACCATGAACTTGAGCACTTTGAATTCCTGCGAAGTCAGCGGCACGAGTTTTCCCTGACGCCATAATTCCATCCTGTTGAAGTCCACCTTCACGTCGCCGAATTTAAAACTCTCGACTACTGGAGTCCGCGTGGAGCGCCGCATCGCGGTGCGGACACGAGCCAGAAGCTCTCGCGGACTGAAGGGTTTGGTCACATAGTCATGAGCGCCCAATTCTAGAAGCAGAACTTTGTCCATGACTTCGGTCTTCGCGCTCAGGATAACGATGGGCAAAGACGGGGCTGCCTGGCTAATTTCCCGGCACACGTCCTGTCCGGGTATTCCGGGCAAACTCAGATCCAGCACGAGTACGGACGGAGCTGCCTCGCGGAACAACCCCAGGCCGTCGGCGCCGTTGCCGGCGACATCCACGGCGAAACCCTCGGCTTCGAACAACCGTTTGAGAGCTTTTTGTACGGCACGATCATCCTCGATGATCAGAATCCGCTCAGAAGCGGAGGGCGACATGTCCATCGTCATGGCTACCGGCATTGCTGATGTGGTTGATGCTGAAGATATGGTTTTGGTCACGGCTACACCTGCACTGTAATTGCCAGAAATCATACGCCTAACTTTATCGTGTTATTTCTCGAATGAGTGCGGAGCGGAGAAGAAAGTGACATGAAATTGACAAATTATTGACAATTTGGCGGTAGTCGGAGACAAGAAGGGGATCGGTGCTTTATTTAGGCTTGCGGTTAACAAGCCTTCTGGGACTTCCACGCCTGTACGGGTAACATACACACATGTACGCCGGAGGCCCTATGGCAAATACACGGATTTTAATAGCTCAGGCCTACTCTGCTTTTAACCAGCGAGACATTGATGGCGCGCTGGCGCTCATGAGTGAGAACGTCAGCTGGCCTAAGGCGTCGGAAGGCGGCCGTGTGGTTGGAAAAGAAGAGATTCGTGCCTATTGGACCCGTCAGTGGAAGGAGTTTGATCCTCACGTGGAACCACTTGAAATAATCGACCAAAAAGGCGGTATTACCGATGTCAAAGTTCATCAACTCGTGAAAAGCCTTAACGGCGACATTCTTTCAGATGGCGAGGTGTGGCACGTTTACACCATCGCGAACGGTCTCATCGAGCGCATGGATCTCAAGGAAAGCGAAACGAGCTCAGACCGAGCCCCATCTGCAGCATTTTCCAGGCGCTAGCCGTGGGATGCGGAGAACTATTTAAGATCTCGGCCACCCCAAAGATAGGGTTTAGGCGCTTGAACTCAGCCGTAGGCGCGGGCGACCAGGAAAATGGCGACTGCGTAGAAAACAAACATCAGGCCGAGGTACATTTTGGCGCGCGGTCCTGAGTTTGCGAATTCTTTCCAGGCGAGAATTCCCCAGAGTGCGGCGACCATGGGAGCGGATTGGCCAATGCAATAAGAAATGGCAACGCCGGTTAAGCTCGCAGCTACCAGGTTAAACACGGTGCCGATGCCCCAGATGCATCCGCCAAGGAGCCCGAGCAGATGCCCCGATAGAGGGCCGCTAAAAAAACCGCCGAAACTTACCGGCTCGCCCACCAGCGGATGCTTCATGAAGTAAATATTCCAGATGAAACAAGAGAGCAAAGCGCCGAGCGTAAGAAATACGGCGGCACTGTAGGGGCCGAGGGGATTGCCGCGGGTCATTGCGTGAGTCATGAATGGGGCCCACAGGCCCATGAGAATTCCGGATACGACGCAGGTGATCACGCTTTTCCTGGAGACCGATCGCCCGGAGGATCGAAGACTGCCGTAGGCCTTGCCGTCCAATAACACGGCGACAAATGCGCAGGCGACGCCGAGCGCCAGGAGAAGAGCGTTTCCTCTCGGCTGAAGCGCATAGCTCAACACAGTTCCCACTACCAGGGCGATTCCAATCGAGATGGGGAATGCGACTGCGAGGCCCGCCATGTCAATCGCGGCCACCAGCAGGAGGTTGGCGAGATTGAAGAGCGCGCCTCCGATGAGGGCATTCACAATGTTCGCGGTGTCGGCGGCATGGACATTATTGAGAAAGCTGGAAGAATCATGCCCGGAGCTTCCCATGGTCAAGGCGAGCGCGAGGGATATGACGAAAATTCCAACCGCATAATCCCAGTAGAAAAGTTCGAAGCGGTAACCTTTGACCCCTTTATAGGTGTTTGCCCATGAACCCCAACAAATGGCGCTGGTAATCATCATCATCAGGGCAATTCCGAGACTGGATGGCGTGAACATTGTTCTCCTTGAGGCGTTGTGGTGCAAAGTTTGTAACTCTACTCCTCTTTTACGCGCACCACAAGCGGACTAGCGGGCAGGCGGTGGGTTCATTTCGAAAGCATCGCCCTCGGCGGCTCAAGCCGCGATCGGAAGCACAGATTTATCGCAGCGGTTCACCGCTGCGCCACCCAAGATCAACGCTCAGACCGAATTTTCCCACTGCCACTTGAAGCCATGCTCTTTCAAGGCAAATTCAAATCGATTTCGTTAACTGCACGCAAGCGGAAACCAAAGTCCCTCGCGGCGCTCTGGATGACATCCGTTAGAGAGGATAGATGCTCAAGGTTTCTAACTGCCTGAGCCGCAAGCGGATTGACACAAACCAGAAGCTGCTAATACACTCGCCGGGGTTCCTGAACATAATTTCTATATATGCCAAAACGCTCTCGAATTGCGGTGGTTGGCAGTGCGAATATCGATCTGACGACGTTTACCGATAGATTCCCCAAGGCCGGGGAAACCTGCTTCGGACAGAAATTCATTCTGGGATTTGGGGGGAAAGGTGCAAACCAGGCGGTCGCCGCGCACCTTTGTGGCGCGGAAGTATTTATGGTGGCAAGGGTGGGAAGCGATTTGTTTGGTCCAGCCACGATTGAAAACTTTAAAAAAGTTGGGATTGACACAACCTATGTGAAGGTGGTCGAAGGAGTCTCCAGTGGGGTTGCGCCAATTTTCGTCGAACCCGACGGACAAAATCGCATCCTGGTGGTAAAGGGAGCGAACGACGAATTAAAACCGGCTGACGTTGATACTGCCGCCGAGATGTTGAGGACTGCGGACTGCATCGTACTGCAATTCGAAATCCCCCTGGAAACGGTTTACCACACAATAGCTTTTGCGAGAAAGCATGGAATCCGCTGCATTGTGAATCCCGCGCCGGCGCAGCCGGTTGACGTGGATGCGTTGGCTGACTTGGATTATTTCGTTCCGAATGAGACGGAAGCCGAGGCGATTACGTCGCTGCCGGTGCGGACGGTTGAGGAGGCGAAGAAGTGCGCGGAGAAGCTCTTGGATGGGAGCGTTCGCCGCGTAATTATCACGCTGGGAGCGAAGGGATCTCTTCTTGCCTCCCGCGATTCGATGGAACACGTGCCTCCATTTTCAGTGACCAGCGTAGACAGCACCGGAGCGGGAGACGCCTTCATCGGAAGTTTCGCAGTGTTTCTAGCGGAGGGAGCCGCGGAACAAGAAGCGGTACGACGCGCGAACCTTTACGCAGCGCTTTCGACGACCAGCGTGGGGACACAGAAGTCTTTTTACGATCGCTCCCGCTTCGAAGCCGAGTGGGTTGAAAGAACGCAGGGACAAGCCACTCCGGTTCTCGGCCACTCCCATTTTTCACGGTAAAGGGTGGAAGGAAGACGACGAAGCATAAATCTGCAAGCGGAAACCAAGGTCCTTCGCTGCGCTCGGGATGGCAGTGGCAACGCAGTCAGACTACGGCAGACGGAGTTGCGGATTTCAACCATGCTTCCATCTGCTCATGATTGACCAAGCCCGCCTGTTGCATTACAAGCCGCCCTGCGTTGAACACGATGAGATTGGGAATGCCGCGAACGTTGAAGCGTGCAGCCAGGTCCGGATAGCGCTCGGTGTCGAGTTTTAGGACGACAGCTTGTCCGGCCATATCGGTGGCGGTGCGCGCAACCTCGGGTGCGGCCATGCGGCACGGCCCACACCATGCAGCCCAGAAATCCACGAGCACTGGCACGCGGGCATTTTGGATAATCTCATCGAATAATGCGGAATCAACGTCCAGCGGTTCGTTCACAGGCGGCAATGGATTTTTGCATGCGCCGCATCGCCCAGTATCGGCCAGGTGCGCCGCGGGAAGGCGGTTCATCCGTCCACAAACTTTGCAAGCTCGAACTACAGGCATAGCATCGCCGTCATGGTCAGTTCTCTTTTCTCTTTCCACCAATTCTCCTATTTGGATGTTATTGCCCAAGCGGCAGTTGCAATAACTCACGAGTTGTATAGGAAGCCTTAACCGCGGTTGCAACAGCTTATAGGTGTCTACGCGGAGATTCCGTTTAATCTCACGAAGAATTGCCGGAGCGGTTGGTGGTGAATAGCATTCCTATAAGAGATGCACTCTGAGCGCTTGTTTAGAAAGTGAAAGCCGGGATAAGTGAGGCAGAGTGGGGGACAGTGGGCGGGGAAACCTGTTCACTGTCCCTGTCTCTTTACGGGCAGTTTCCTATAAAAAAGCAATAACCAGTTACGGATGAGAGGAAGCGATCTGAGAGGGAGCGATCTAAGATAAAGAAATAGTGCGATGCTGATCGGCTAGCATCCAGCATCGTTGGTTCAGCGCGGACCTTCGTCTTCTGGCACAATCACTACAACTACTTTTTGGCCTACAGCCCATCCCGCCTGATTCCGCAAGCGAAGCTCTGCGTACAGTGGCTCTGCGCCCTCGACGGATACCGTGACGCGCTCCTGGCAGTCCTGGTAAAGAAAGGCTTGAGTAACATTGCTCACGTTGCCTGCTAATTTCATATGATGCGGATTCACAAAATGCCTCCTAGGCCGGCGCTAATTAGTACTGCAAGGGGAAACCAAGGTTCCTCGCTGTGCTCGGGATGACAATTCCGTGCAGACGACAATTCGACCGACGGCAATTTTATTTTCGATGAACAATTCGACGCCCGGTCGAACTTTTTCTGTTTCCACGTTCACGCTGCGAGATGTTGTTGCATGCACGGGACGACGGCAATTACGCGAGTGCCCTTTCCAGGGTAGCTGTCAAGGACGATGCTGCCCCCCAACCTCTGTGCCCGTTTTCGCATGCCGATGAGACCAAAGCTGCCCTTGGAATTGGACAAAGCCCGAACCGGTCCAAATCCTTGGCCATTGTCGTGAATGCGCAACAGCACTTCTTTACTTCCGCAAACTAATTCAATATCAACTTGGGTCGCTTGGGCGTGCTTAAGGATGTTCACTAAGGCCTCTTTGCCGATCCACAACATCTCATGCCGGACCTCTCGAGGCAAAGCATCGGATTCCGGGTGCAGAGAAAGCCGGAGATCAACCGAAGTTGCGGCAAAAATCTGCTCCGCGAGAAACGACAAGGCCTCAGCAAGATCCTCACCATCCAGCGATTCGTGAGAGAGAGTCCATATGCAGCGCCGCAAGTCGGCAAGGCCATGCCGAGCCCCATTCATGGCGCGCTGCAGATAAATGCCTGCGCTAGAATTCTGCCCAAGCTCTCTTTCAGCTGCCTGCAATTGAAGGGCGATTGCGGTCAGGGTTTGCGAGACAGTGTCGTGAATGTGAGTGGCCATTCGGCTGCGCTCCCGTTCGAGCGCCAGTTCATGCCGGAGTGTTTCTTCCCGCTTCTGCCCACTCACATCTGTAAGCGTGGCTGCCACCCCGGAAATTCGGCGCTCGGCATTCACTATTGGGGTAGCGCTAAACAAAATGTCGGAAGCTGTGCCGTCCCGCCGAAGCAGCCGAAATTCTTTGGATGGAAGGGTTTCACCTCGAAGGGCTCTCATGAAAGGCCATTCTTCCAACGCAACGCGGCCGCCGTTCAAATCCTGGAGGACGCCCCAAGTATCCTCGGAAAGATCCAGCGGAGTGCCTTCAGGGTCCCGGCAGGCCAATTGTCTGGCGTGAGCATCGGCCAGCACGATCAACCCGCCGGCGTCGCAAATCACAATTCCGCTCCTTATCTGGAGCAAAATTTTCTCCAAGGGCATGCCCAGCATGCGGCGCTGCGTGCGAGCGGTGATTGCAGTATCCTCGAGCGTCTGCAACGCGGGTTCACATGAAATCTGACTGCGCGGCTCGACAGCCGTGAAATCAGAAAGGTCGGAGAAATTATTCGCGTTCATTGGATTTCCTAAATATTAGTAATCGTGGATCTTAAGGATTATGAAATTGTGGACTTTAGGAGCTGCCTCATAACGAACCTGGGAGAGAGCCCACCGCTTCCTCCGCTCCCCCAGCGGCTAAAGCCGCCATCGGAAACGGAAGATTTATCGCAGTGGTAAGCAGTCAGGCGGCCGTGCAAGAATCCATATTCACCAAGCCGCGTTTCACGGCAACATTGATTGCTTCCGTGCGTCCAGTCACTTTTAGTTTTTCGAGAATATGGGTCACGTGTACTTTGACCGTAGCTTCGCTGATGTTGCAAGCAGCTCCGATCTCCTTGTTGCTCTTGCCCAGCGCCAAAGTTCGAAGAATATCCATTTCGCGGACGGTTAGCGCGCGATCGGTTAGGCGCTTCGCCAAGCTTGCCCCAACTGCAGCCGGGATCCAAGTGTTGCCGGTGCTGACCGCGCGGATGGACTCGATGAGTTCCTCGGCCGGCGTATCTTTCAGAAGATATCCCAAGGCGCCCGCCCGCAGCGCGCGATAGATATCCTCCTGACCGCGGAAGGTAGTGAGAATGATAAGGCGCGCCGTTGGTTCTTTCTCGCGGATGGCGAGAATCGCTTCGACGCCATCCATCACTGGCATGCGCAAATCCAGAAGCCCAAGGTCGGGACGGCATGCCAGAAAGCTTTCGACTGCTTCCTGCCCATTTTTAGCTTGAGCGATGACCCGCATATTCGACTGCCGCTCGATCATGGTTACCAAACCCTCTCGAACAACAGGATGATCATCCGCAACCATAAGGGTCAGCGGATCCAGACTAAGATCGTGCGGCGGGAGTGAATCCGCTTCTCTTTCCACGAGGGCCAGATGCGCATGACCATTTCCGCCTGATGATTGTTCGGGCGAGCGCGCATCCTTTTGCAAAGTGGCAAGGGCTGACGGACGCAGCCAGTGGTCATCACTGATTTTTTTTAACGGGCTTAACGGGTTCATTTACATCCTCCACTCATACTTTCTCTATTTATTGCTCACCTGCGGTGAACGGCAAATGCGGTTTTGGAAAAATCTGTTATAAAAGCTTGTTATAAGAGTTAACCCATCCCTCTGCGGCTGAAGCCCCATTGAAAACAGAGAATTGATGGCAGCAGCGAACCGCTGCGCCACCCAAAATCAAGGTCAAAATCGGGTGAGCCAACCCAAAATCAACTTCAGAACCGAGGTTTTCCGCTTCCTGTGGACGCCGTGCCCTTGCGAACGCCGTTGGAATCGGAGTCTTCCAAGCTGCGATGCCGTTCTTGTCGTCATGCTGATTCCTATTCACTTCACCACGGCACTGACGGCGTCAAGAAATGCCTGGTCGTCGAGAGGTTTGTTCAGGAAAGCAATAGCGCCCTGGGCGAGAGCGTGATTGCGTATTTCCGTATCGCTATGGGCTGAAACGAAAATGATCGGGACTCGATAGCTTTCGTCGGCAAGGTATCGTTGCAGGTCGAGGCCACTCATTCCTGGCAGACCGATGTCCAAAACCAAGCAGACCATTCCTGAATTATGGCCGTGCCGAAGAAAATCCTCGGCTGAAACAAACGTCTCTACCTTGAGCCCTGCCGACCTTACCAACCTCTCAAGGGACTTGAGCACCCAGGTGTCATCCTCGACGATAGCGATCGGGCCCGCTGGGAGGCCGAGATTCAGGGACTCGAACGCTGGGAGCTCCGCCGGCGGAGAGGCAGCCAACAACGCGGCATCAGGCACTCGATGATTCGAGAGTTGAAAAGCAGTCAGAGGGCTACGATCCATCGCTTACCTCCCGCTTACCAACGAACCATAACTCTAGCCAGGCTTTGTGTATATCGGGCCTTGGTATCAGCCACCTAGGACTTTAGGGAAATAAGTACCTAGGACTTTGGAGAAATAAGTTTGAGTTTCTCGCTCATGCGAACCAAATCCGCGAGAGATTCAGCCTGCATTTTTCGCATGAGCTGACCGCGATGAATCTTGATGGTTTTTTCACTTGCACCCAAATGGTCGGCAATCTGTTTGTTCAGCATCCCCCGAGCCACCAGAGGAAAAACTTCACGCTCGCGAGGAGTAAGTGAGTCAAAGCGCTCAAATAACTCTGCAACAGCGGCATGCCGTTCCCGGATCGCACGATGTTGTGAAATAGCGTGTTGAATCGCTTCCAGCAGCTCCTGCTCGCGAAAAGGTTTGGTCAAGAACTCGACCGCGCCAGCCTTCATGGCTTGGACGGACATGTGGATATCGGCGTGGCCTGTGACGAAAATAACGGGAAGGTCGACGTGTGCTCTTGCAAGCTCTTGCTGCAGGTCCAAGCCACTTAAATCGGGCAGGCGGACGTCTAGCACCAAACAGCCCGGCGCGTCGGGAAGTTTGGCGCGCAGAAAATCCTGGGCCGAACCGAAGGTTTGAACCTGAAGACCCACGCTGCCGATGAGCCTTTTCATGGATACGGAGACTACAGGGTCGTCATCCACCACAAAGACAACAGGATTTGCTTCGTACATGGTTTTCACGCGCAGGCTGGAAGTGTGAACTGAAAGGCAGCTCCTTCATTCTGATTGGGAGCGAGGGATAAGTGGCCGCCGTGAGCTTCGACAATGGAACGGCAAATCGATAAGCCCATCCCCATTCCCGCTGGTTTGGTGGTAAAAAAGGCATCAAAAATGTGCGCCGTATCGCTGGGATTTAAACCCGAGCCCGTATCCTGCACCACAACCAGCACGTTGCCGGATTCGTGGGGCTGGGATCGGATCAGCAGTCGCCGGGGCCGGTCGGTAACCGAAATCATCGCCTCGATGCCATTCATTACCAGGTTCAAGATAACCTGCTGCAACTGGATTCTGTCCCCCGAGACCGGGGCAAGATTGGGATGCAAATCGGTGCTCGTCGAAATCCGATTCTTCTCCAGTTCGCCGGGAAGGAGCGCTAGCACTTCCAGGATGACTTCGTTGATGTCCACACGATCCCTGGCTACGGTTTTCTTGTTCAACAGGTTGCGGACCCGAGCGATCACTTCCGCGGCTCTTGTAGCAGACTGTACGATCTCCGCCACGGCCAGCCAAACTTCTTCCATATCCGGGGGCTGAGAGGTCAGCAATCGTCTACAGGCATTGGCGTTGTTAACGATTGCGGCGAGCGGTTGGTTGATTTCGTGTGCAATCGAAGCCGTGAGCGCACCCATGGTCATCACCCGTGACACGTGGGCCAATTCGGCCTGGGCCTGGCGCAAATCCTCTTCGGCCCGCTTGCGATCGGTAATGTCACGGCTGATCGTGGCCAATGCCAGTGGCCGGTTCGTGTCGGTTTCTTTGATGCAAAAGATTGTGTAGAGAATGGGTATCGCAGCCCCAGTCTTAAAATGGCGCAAGCGCATCTCGCCTTCCCAATGCCCCTGCCGCAACATGGCGGGCCAGATGACCTGGGCAAATTTCTCCTGATCCTCGGCGAATATGTACTCGCGCATGTGGCTGGCGCGCACCGCATCGTCTCCTTCGACGCCCACCAGTGCTTGACCGGCTGCATTCAAGAATTGGGCGTCTCCTTCGAGGGAAGCGATCCCAATGAAGTCGCGGCTGTGTTCGATCAGGGAAGCCAGCTTTCTCTGCTCCTGCTCGGAGCGTCTGCGATCGGATAGATCGCGAATGATCTTCGAAAATCCGATGAGCTTTCCCTTGCGATCGCGCAATGCGGTGATGACGACGTTGGCCCAGAAGCGCGAGCCGTCCTTGCGTATCCGCCATCCCTCATTTTCGAACCGGCCTTCTTTGGCTGCCGCATCCAATTCCATCTGGGGTCCCTGCTCATCCGAGCCAGGCGGATAAAAACGGGAGAAGTTCTGTCCGAGAATTTCCTTGTCTTCGTATCCATTGATTTTTCTCGCTCCAGCATTCCAACTGGTAACAATCCCGGATGGATCCAGCATAAAAATGGCATAGTCCTGAACGCTCTCGACGAGCAAGCGAAAGCGCTCTTCGCTGTGGCGCAGCTGCTCCTCCGTCTGTTGACGCCGGGCTATTTCCCGGAGAAGAACCTGGTTTGCCTCCTGAAGCTCGCTGGTGCGGGTCTCGACGCGGAATTCCAGCTCGGTTTTTACCCGGTGCAGGGCTTCCTCCGTGAGCTGGCGTTGCGCGATTTCATGTCGCAGACCTTCTGGGCTGGCGATCGCGAGGGCCTGAGGAACCAGACTAATGAGCAGTACGGCGGTTGCAATGGAAGCCACTGCCGTAACCGCCTTGATTCCGCCGGAGAGCCAGTAGTTGGCGTGCCACAACGTCCAAATCTCCATTCCATGAGTGGCGCCGCAAGCCAGGATAAATATGCCAAAGCAGGCAAATATCCAGTTAAACGGCAGATCACGCCGCTTACGAATGAAATAGATCAGAGTGAGGGGGATCGAGAAGTAGGCCAGCGCGGTGAGGGAGTCTGAAACAACATGCAGCCAGATCAGGCCTGTATCCCACAAGTAGCAGTACCCGTGAGGCATGAAGCCGCCGGGGGAAAGCAGTGCGCTCAATCGTTCCATTGCGATCCTCCAACTCACTTATCTGTCGCTTCTCAAGCACGGAGGACCTCCGAAAGGTTTCAAATCCCCGACAGTTTCAACTTACCTGAGCGTCTGTTACTGCCCATTCACTGTTCGAAGTTAGCCGAGAGCAACTAAGCTCTATCAGTCTCGCCTGATCCTAGATGCCTTAATTCAACGAATGATTAATTCGACCATCGGACTCGTTTCTTCCCCAAGCTCATTGGCCAGCGCGAGGACTCGCTTCAAATTCGAGTATGATTGAAGACGATCGATTTAGAGCAAACGCAGGCTTCGGAACGCACCGCTTGGGGCAAGCGATGAGGACCTGGAGCGAAACACCTCCGCCAAAATAATCTCCCGAGAGAAAACAGCGATGACCGCTTCCGTCTTGCCAAGGCTTCGGCGCGAATCTTAGATTGCCTTTTTCGATGCAGAAAAGCGAGGCGTGGACGTCATCTTCCGGAGGGACTATTTGCTTTTGTGCCAGCCACACAGAGTTCTTCTTGAGGGTGCCGCTAACGGGGGTTGTAGTGGCATGGAAAGTTTTGCCAGGGTGTTGCATTTTAAACCGCCGGAGTTTTAGACAACCACATGAGTACCCAATAACATCCACCGTTGTCAAGAAGGGATAAGGGGTTCGTGAGAATTAACTGTAGTGGCACCTCGTACGAGCCGTATAGAAGCATGAACGGATTTTGTCGAAAGGGGTCAAAAAGATACGAACCGATAGAGACCGGATCGGTGCGATACGCGAAGATACTCATTTGCATCGATAGCGCCTTTACGGTAGGAAAGAAGCACGTCAAATGAAAAACAAGAAGCGGCAAACAGCATCCTGTCATTTCCCATTTGTTCCTCTGACCGAAGCGGTTGACAGTCGTACCGGCAAGCACGCCAAGATTGTGTCGGAGATCCTCAGCGATCTGGAGAAACTCGACAAGCTCAGCGCCATCAAAGTCGCCCTTTCGGAAACGGGAGAAAAGAAGGCGGATCTTCGCTCCGCGCTTCACCGCGCCGCCAAGAAAAGCGGCATGACCCTCGCTACAACCTCTGATGAAAAACATCTTTATGTATTTCAGAAGTTTCCGCCCGCGCGATAAGTCATGGATCTCTGGGGTTTGCTGTGCCACCAAAGTTTAGGAGATTTCCCGCCGGCTATTCACGTGGCACAGCGCCCTTGGTTGCCCAGGCAAGGACCTCGTGGATTTCCGATTGCGTGTAAAACCCTTCGCCGATCAGGGGCGCGACAGTTCCGCCATGAATTGCTTCGAGAAAAAATTCCCGAGTCTGCTCATATCCCGGAATGTGTACCCTCTTTACGAGTTCAAGCAGATCGGGCTCGGGCATCTCGCGCTTGGCAATTAAAGACAGCAGCAGCATCAGTCCGTCAGCGCCAACGAACCTCGCCAGAGGCAAGCCTTCCACGAGACTCTGGTCTCTTTGGAACTCGCGCCGATCATCGTAACGGCAGAGGCTGTGGACCAGGCGTAAACCTTTGATCCTGGTTGTGCCGTACTTATCCGCAGCATACTCATCCGCCCCAGCAAGCCACTCCACAAAACCATCCTCGATGCTGGTGATGAGTTCTCCGCAGGAGCCGCAGCTCCATCCGAGTGAGACTGTTCGCAGCAGAGGAGTCGTCGTGTTCATCGCATAAATCCTTTTTAAGAGCGTCGCTCCGGTTCTTGGCGAACTAGACAGGCTACCGGCAACCGATTACGCAGGCAGCTCGCGTGGCGATATCATTCGCGTAGCGCCATATCCGGCGCTCGCCGGGTTGAATGGACTAATGAATGATGCTCCGCCGGGTAATAATGTTTCCTCGAAATTTCTTCGAGGAAACGCAGAATTCGGGTGCCCCCAGCCAGGCCGAATGCGAAAGGCCGGCGGGCTTGTGGGAAAGCCGGGCCGGCCTTTCAGGGCGCAGGCAACAGTGAATGTAAATTCCTTATCGGACTGCAATGTTAGTGACGGGAGAGAAGAGAAACAATTCGTCGCCAGAGTGAGTTGGGAGTCTGGAGGGGCGGCTAGAGTCGCATCGAACGGGCGCGCGAAGTGTTTATACGACTTTAGATGTATGTCTTATTGTAGACAGACTGCTGTTCGTCCTCCGCGTAGGGTTTTGAGGATTCCTATGAGTAATAAACTCACGTCTGTCTCTTCTAGAGCTAACCCAATCGAATCCGTAGGGGAACTTTTTGACACTTTGTCGGCGCTGCCGCTTTTGATCCATTGCCTGGAATGCGGTTCGAAGCTATTGCATGTGGACGCAACATTCCTTTCGGCTGCGGGCACGGTTTGGAACCTCCAGTTGCCCGTTTGTCCTCAGTGTGAACGGCCTCGATTCGGCGGTGATGGCGACCGGCGTAATTCTTTATCGCCGCAAAACAAAGTTCATGATTCAGTTTTACAAGGATCTGTCTTACGACGCTCTGTCCGCTGAACTTCGCCAGGTAGGGCCGCTTCCCTGTGCTACAGCGGCTGAAGCCGCCATTGGAAACAGTGAATTATCGCAGCGGTGAACGCTGCGCCACCCAAAAATCAGCGTCTGTCCACCGAATATCAACCTCTGCGCCACCCAAAATCGACACTAAGATCGAGTTTTTCCGGAAGCTTGAAACCGTGCTTCGATACCAATCTGGCGTTCTTCCCGCTTCTGTCCGAGAAAGCGAGGGCAGAGAAACCCGCCTTCTAGTGCTATCGTCATTCCTCGAAGGAGCCTGTATAGTGTTGCGGCAAGCGGAAGTCCGCGGCTGGAGCCTGGTTTGAAGCGCACAAGTTTGGAGAGTCTGGGCCGGCAGGCATTCGGAAGCAAGCAGGTATAAATGACGAAAAAGTTACTAAGGGCTTTCTTGATCTCGAGCTGGCTGATGCTGCCAGTGATTCTGCACAGTCCGGCAGCATTTGCAGAAACACCGGGAGCCGCAACCAGCTACCTGATTACGAATGACGACAATGCCCTGGGGGAATCGAACTCCTCCACTTTTTTTGCCATTGCAAATGGGGCATTGAGCAACCCCGTGTTGGTCAATATTGGAGGGATCGGAAGCGGGGGCGGATACTTCACGGCAAACCGGGTCAACGTGCTGAATGATCCAAGTTCGCCATGCGTCTTTCTCTCTTCAGGAATCAGCAACACAATCGCAGGAGTGCAGATCTCTACGCAAACCTTGACTGGCAATTTCCCCGCCTCGTCCACGGACAATGGCACCGATAACGGTGTTGGCATGGTGATGAACAGCAATTATCTCTATGCCAGTTTTTCCAGCTCCGGGACGATTGCAACCTTTGCAGTCCAGGCAGAATGTGAGCTGCAATTCCTCAGTGACATTTCTCCTGTGGGATTGAACGGCGGCACGGTCAAGGGAATGGCTTTGACTTCGGCTTCCTCCTCATCTTTATCCGGCGATCTGCTGGTTGTGACTTATGGGGATGGTTCAATCCAATCGTTTAGCGTCTCCGGGGGTGTGCCGGTTCCTAACGGGGACGAACAGAACGCCACGGGATTCGACACTGACAATTTTCCCGACGGCGTGGACATTACGCAGGACGGTCATTACGCAATTTTTGGCGACGCCTCGAGTACTGGAGTCGTCGAGGTCTCCGATATTTCGGCAGGTACTTTGGCTCCGACCGTTCTGTACAGCCTGGAGCGGGAGATCGGCACGGGGTTCAACTCCAATAATGTTCGACTCAGCCCCGATGGGACGCTGCTCTACATCACCAATAACAACTCGGGTCAAGTGATGGCCGCATTCTTTGATCCGGCAAAGGGAACGATTTCTCCGGGCTGCATTTCGGCGCAGCTCAATGGCTTTGACTCCGCATTTTCCTATCTGTCAGGCGCAGTCACGCAACAGACAAGGGGCACGGGCTCAGTGCTCTATGTGGCTGAGTTCGGCGAGCCATCTGCAATTGCCGTTATCGATGTAGATGTCAGGGGGCGAAGGTGCACGCTGAACGAAGCTGCGGGATCGCCGATATTGGACCCCAACAGCTTGAACTTGCTATCCATTGGTGTGTATCCGCCGCGGCCGTTTTAGTCTCGACACAGTTATTTACCGTGGCCTTTTTTGTTGATGCAGATCGACGCGCCTCTAGTGGGAAAGTAAACAGTGATAGGAGTTCGAACATGCGTAAGTTTTTCAGGTGGGCCATAGCGGGACAACTGGTCGGGCTGGCGTTGATTACGGCTTCAGCGCAGTTGCCGAACTGCCCTGTGCGCCCGGCGGAGGGCAGCGCGGTTGCCGAACCCTTGAACCTCTTCAGCCAGAATAAGGTGCTTAGCGTGGCGCTGACTTTGCGCAACGGCGTGGACTCTGCCGGATACACGCACGATTGCTACGACTACGCCACTGCCTCCGGCACTATCGAAGCTCCCACGCTGCGCCTGAATCCCGGGGATACCTTGAAACTGCAGCTTACCAACCAGTTGGATCTTCCCGCGGTGCCATCGGCGCGCATGAAACCGGCAATGCATATGGGGCACATGGGGCCGATGACGGCGCACGCTCCCGGCGATAGCGATCGATGCCAGGGCGGGACAATAACCCAGAATTCCACGAACGTTCATTTCCATGGTCTCAACGTTCCGCCGGTCTGCGGCCAAGACGATGTAATCAATACTCTGATCCAGCCGACCGATCCGCCGTTTCATTACAAAATCGAAATTCCAAAGAATGAACCGCCAGGTTTGTACTGGTACCACCCGCATCCACACGGGTTTACCACCAACCAGGTGAACGGTGGCGCATCGGGAGCGATCATTGTTGGCGGCATCGAGAAAGTGAAGCCGCAGGTGGCGGGACTTCCCGAGCAGGTTCTCATCGTGCGCCAACAATTTGTGAATCCCGGTTCCTGGTTGCCGGGGCCGTATGAGATGACGCTCAATTTCCAAACTGTGGTTACTCCGCCACTGCACTCGCTGCCGTTGATCGCCGCCAATCCGGGGGAGAAGCAGTTCTGGCGCGTGCTGAATGCTTCTACGCAGGCATTTCTTGCTTTGCAGATTTGGTTTGGCAGCACTCCTCAGAACATGGAGCTAATCGCGATTGACGGCGTGCCCGTAACCGGCGATCCGCAAGTGACGACCATCAATTTGCCGCCGGCAGGGCGTGGAGAATTTGTGATGACTGGGCCGCCGGCCGGTACGTCCGCTTCTTTTGTGAACCTCGGGTTCGACACTGGGTCGGTTGGAAATCTTAATCCGGCGCAGGCGCTCGCCAGTATTGTCCCGAGCACGACTTCAGTTCAAACGGCATACCGCATTCCCGAGATTGATGCGGAGCCATCGGGCAATTCCAGCATAGCGAAGGTGGACGCCAATGTTGTTCCAAGCGCGAAAGCGACGCCATCTGCACAGAGCGTTTCCGCGGCTTCCCTTGCCACACCGCAAGCACCCAGCGAGCAGCGATTTGCCGGTCTGGCCAACATCAAACCCACAGCTATCCGGCATCTCTATTTCTCCGAGGCTCCGCAGGGATCGAATGGCCCCACCAACTACTACCTCACGGTCGACGGACAAACACCGATGACGTTTAATCCCAGTCTGCCGCCCGCGATCGTTACTAATGTGGGTGCGGTGGAGGATTGGACGATTGAGAACCACAGCTCCGAGGAACATGCCTTTCACATGCACCAGATCCATTTTCTCGTCCTGGCAATCAATGGAGTGCCGCTGCAAACCCCGGTGATGCAGGACACGGTGCTTGTGCCCTATTGGAATGGATCCAAACCTTTTCCCAGCGTGAAGGTCCGCATGGATTTTCGCGACCCCGAGATTGCGGGGACATTCGTGTATCACTGCCATGTTCTTGACCACGAAGATGGCGGGATGATGGCCGAAATTCAGGTGAATCCGTGATGCGGGCATGGATTCAATATTGGGACGGTCAAAATCTTTAAACACAGGGGCGCAGGGGGCATAGAGGAAAAACTGAGGTTTCAGCGAACTCTGAAGCCGCGCTCTTTCAAAGCAAATGCAAATTGATATAGCTCTCGCCGCGAGGATGCGCAACTCGCTTGCGTGGGATCGGGCTACTGGCACGGCACAGACCCACCTCGATTTTTAACCCGCACATTTATTGGTTGACAGTCAAGAAGCGACCGAACATAATGTTGCGCCCGCCGTTTGGGACCGTCTGCCTTTCCGTGCGCCGTTGAGACGTCATTCAAATCAAAAGGATCCCTGTGACCATGAAGCTGTCCTCTGCCTGCGCAGTTGCTCTTCTCTCTCTTCTAATGGTTGGCTCGGTGGTGACTGCTTCGGCGCAAACCTGGACGCCATTGGTGAACGCCCCACCTGTTTCCGTGGGCGCGATGCTGTTGCTCACCGATGGCCGCGTGCTGGTGCATGAAGAGCCAAATTGCAGCGGCACCGGTTGCGTGGGCACTGACTACAGCGCCTGGTACACATTGACTCCCGATTCCACAGGGAGCTACATCAACGGCACGTGGACCAAGGTAGCTTCGCTTCCAAGCGGCTACGAACCATTGTTTTTCAGCTCTGCCGTGCTGGCGGATGGAAAAGTAGCAATTCAGGGCGGCGAATACAACTGCCCCAGCGGCAATTGCACCGGCGACTGGCAAAGCGGAGCTGCGATTTACGATCCGGCTGCGAATACTTGGACCTCGATTAGCCCTGAGGTGCCCGCGTCATGGCAAGCTGACGGTGACGCTCAATCCGTGGTTCTGCCGAATGGAACCTGGATGACGGCGGCCTGCTGTGCGAAATATGCAGGCGATACCACGTATGCCGACTACTTTTATTTCAACGAAAGCTCGTTGAACTTTACCAGCGAGGCCAGCGCCTCCGACGGCGAAACCACCGAATTCGACGAATCCGGTTGGAACCTGATGCCCAATGGAGAGGTGTTGATGGTCAACGTATACCTTGGGTCTTACAGCGGGACCGCCAAAGGCTATGCGATATACAACCCCAGCAGCAACACCTGGACTGAATACACAAGCACGGCAGTTCAACTCTGGGATTCTGATTGCGGGAAATCGAGTTCGAACGCCAGCTATGAGCTGGGGCCGGTGATGCTGATGCCCAACGGAACTTTTTTTGCGACCGGGGCCAGCGACTGCGAAGCCGGAAACCTGGCCACCTACAACTGGAGCACCAATACGTGGACTGCTCAAGGGACATTTCCCGGTAAAAACGCGGCGAATGACGCGCCGGGCGCGACCGAGATCAACGGCAATGCGATCGTGATGACCAGCCCCTATACCAGTACATTCTCATCGCCGGCTACGTTCTACGAGTGGAATGGCACCACGTTGAGCACGTTTCCCAATCCAGCCAATGCTCCCAATGATGCTTCCTATCTTGGCCATTTGCTGGTGTTGCCCACCGGGCAAATTATGTTCACGGATTTCACCACGGGGGTGGAAATCCTGACATCCGCCGGGACCTATCAGTCCGCGTGGCAACCCACCATCAGCAGCGCGCCCTATGCCCTGACTGCCGGGCAGACCTATTCGATCTCAGGAACGCAGTTCAATGGCGTATCCACGGGGGCTGCGTATGGCGACGATTTCCAGGACAACACCAATTATCCACTGGTGCGAATCGTCAACAATTCGACGGGAAGTATTTACTACGCCAAGACTCACGGGCACAGCACCATGGGCGTCGCCACCGGCTCGACCGCCGTATCGACGAACTTCGATGTGCCGGCCAACATGCCGTCGGGAGCTTGCGAATTGTATGTAGTAGCCAACGGCATTCCATCGGCCAGCTCAGCCTGCAACGTAGGATCATCGACCACGGCGACCACCACCAGCTTGCAATCGAGCGGGAATCCTTCCGCTTACGGCCAGACTGTGGCATTCACTGCGACCGTGACGCCGGATAATTCTCCGCAGGCGACGGGCACCGTGCAATTCACGGCGAACGGCGCGGCCATAGCAGGATGTAGCGCTGTAGCACTCTCCGGCGCAGGCCTGGCCCAATGCTCAACAGCGGTATTGCCAGTGGGAACGAATTCAATCGAGGCGATCTACTCCGGCGACAGCAATTACGGCGGAAGTACGAGCATTGCGTTCAGCCAAGGTGTGAATCAGGCGACGGCAGCCACGGTGGTGACTTCCAGCCTGAGTCCGTCGACATTCGGAGAATCGGTTACATTCACGGCGACCATCAGCGGCGAGTATGGACAGGTGAAGGGGTCGGTCAGCCGGCGAGCAAAACAGCAGGCGATCAGCGGGACGGTGGCGTGGAGTTCGAATACCGGTTGCGGCACCACGAATGTGACCAACGGCAATCCGGGCGTGGCGACCTGCACCACTTCCAGCCTTGGGGTTGGCACTGACACAATTACTGCGACCTACTCCGGAGACAGCAACCATAGCGGAAGCAGTGGAACATTAAGCGGGGGACAAGCTGTCGATCAAGCGACCACGAGCACAAGCATTGCCTCCAGCTTAAATCCTTCCAGCTACGGTCAGGCTGTGAGCTTTACCGCGAGCGTGGAGGCGGTCGCGCCGGGAGCGGGAACTCCGAGTGGAACAGTGCAGTTCTCGATTGACGGTAGTGCGTTTGGATCAGCGGTGACGCTAGCTTCCGGTACGGCAACGTCGGGCAGCATTTCCACGCTAACCGATGGAACGCACACCGTGACCGCTGTGTACAACGGCAACACGAACTTTGCCACGAGCGCAGACACTCTGAGCGGCGGACAGGTGGTGAATCAGGCTGCGGCGTCCACGGTCGTGGCTTCCAGCTTGAACCCATCGACCTACGGTCAGCCGGTCACGTTCACGGCGACGATCACCGGCGAGAATGGACAGGTGAAAGGGCGGGCTAGCGGCAGAGCAGCGAAACCGCCGGCCGTAACCGGCACGGTAGCATGGAGTTCGAATACCGGATGTGGAACCACGAATGTGACCAGCGGCAATCCGGGAGTTGCAACCTGCACCACTTCCGGCCTCGGGGTTGGCACTGACACAATTACTGCAACCTATTCGGGTGACAGCAACCATAGCGGAGGCTCGGGCACGCTGAGCGGCGGGCAGGTTGTGAACCAGGCGACGACGAGCACGACCGTTGCCTCCAGTCTGAATCCTTCGATCTATGGGCAAGCTGTGAGCTTCACGGCAAGCGTGGCTGCGGTTGCGCCGGGAGCGGGGACTCCGACGGGAACGGTGCAGTTCTCCATTGACGGTAGCGCGTTTGGTTCAGCTGTGACGCTAGCTTCTGGCACGGCGACGTCGGGAAGCATCTCGACGCTGGCGCAAGGAACACACACGGTGACGGCGGTCTACTCCGGCGGCACGAACTTTGCCACCGGTTCTGGGACTCTCAGCGGCGGACAAGGGGTGAGTCAGGCGAGTGCAGCGACGGTCGTGACTTCCAGCTTGAGCCCGTCGACCTATCTGCAATCCGTAACATTTACGGCAACGATTAACGGCGAGTATGGGCTGGTGAAGGGTCGCACTGCCGGAGTGAAGCAAAAAGATGTGAGTGGCACGGTAGCGTGGAGCGCGAATACCGGCTGCGGCACGACCAATGTGACCTCGGGCAATCCAGGAACCGCGACGTGCGCCACAACCAGCCTTGCGGGTGGAACTGACACGGTAACAGCCACTTACTCTGGCGATAGCAATCACGGCGGAAGCTCGGGCACGTTCAGCCAAACTGTCAATCAGGCAAGCCAGACGATTACATTCACCACGCCTCCACCCGTCAGCGCGAACGATGGCAGCAAGTTTACAGTGGCAGCCTCGGCTACTTCCGGCTTGGCAGTCACATTCGGTAACTCGGGGTCATGCAGCAACTCGGGCGCGACCTACACCATGACCAGCGGCACCGGAACATGTTCGGTGATTGTGAATCAGACCGGGAACAACAATTATGCGGCCGCACCTACACTAACGGCGACCGTCAATGCAGGAACGATAGCTCAGACCATTACCTTCACGACCCCAGCTCCGGCGACGGCGAAATCCGGAGACAGCTTCACCGTCGCGGCAACGGGCGGTGCGAGCGGCAACCCGGTGACCTTTAGCATTGGCGCGGGCTCAGTGTGCTCGCTTGCGGGCGCAACTTACACCATGACCAGCAGCACGGGATACTGCTACGTGGTCGCGAATCAGGCGGGCAACGGCAATTACTCGGCTGCTTCGCCAGTGACCGAGACGGTGACCGCGGTGAAGACGGTGACCAAGGTTGCGCCGACGGTGACCTTCACCGGCGCGCCGACCAACGCCGCGTATCTCTCCACCTTTACGGTATCGACTACGCAGAACTCGGGTGTCACCCCGAAGATCACGTCGGCCACGGGCACCGTGTGCTCGGTAAGCGGCGACGTCGTCACGATGAAGAAGGGTGAGGGAACCTGTACCGTGAAGGCCACTTGGGCTACGAACGATTACTACCTGGCGACGAGCCTTGAGCAATCCACCACGGCAACGCTGCTGGGCACGACTACAACCATCACCAACACGATTGCCAATGCCGAGCATCCTCTGCAAGTAGAGGTGTACTACACGGCGAGCAATGGGACGAGTACGGCCCTGGCGGGAGATGTGACCGTGACTGCCGCAAGTGGACAAACTTGTACGGGATCGGTTGCGGCCGGAAAATGCTTGCTGAAGTTCACGGCAGTAGGATCGACCACCCTGACCGCAACCTACGCAGGCAACACCAACGACGCTACGAGCACATCGGCGGAGTATCCGCTGACCGTGAACTAGACAGAAGGCTGCATCAATTTGTTATGCGGCCGCGCAGCACGGTGATCGAGGCTTTCGGAACTTCATAACGCGCATCGGGCCCGCCAGAAACGGTTGTTTTGGATGGCGGTCCGTCAGGGTCGGCATGACCTGCGGTGCCCTCCGGGTGCCATTGATATTCCGCCGATCCGAATGTGATGCGATCCACTTGAGCCGAGAAGTAACCGTTGTGTTTGGTCTGGGCATCGTCATTGTTGGCGAAAACCAGTTTCACCGTGTGATCGTTGTATTGATCGCGGTTCACCAACATCACCGACCACTGTCCATCGGGCCGCTCCACGGCATAGGCGGTGACCAGCACGTTTCCGGCGGCATCGGTGATGTCGCTTGAAGCCTTGAACATCCTGTGAGGCGCATCTACCGGCTGCACCCATTCTTTGGTGATGATCTGCGCAGCCAGATACTGAGGAGGGTACCCCACGACGTGGTAGTTCTCGTCGATCCACAGAAAGCTTCCGAAACCTCCAAATTGGTGCGGATAAGGCATGTAGTGAAAATAATAAGTAGCGCCGGCGCCGGCGGTCATCATGGATCCAACGTAGTCGGCTAGCCACAGGCCGCTCTTTACGGTCGATGGCCCCGCGCCGCCGCCAATGTTGCCCTCGGTCATAAAAAACGGAATGTTGGCCGGCAGACCATTGTCTTTCCAGACTTGAACAATATGGCTGACGTATCCCGGCTCGGGATACAGATCCGCCCAAGAAGAGGTTGGCCTGTCCTGGTAGGGATAATGTTCAAAAGAGAAAAAAGTGAAATCGTTGATGTGGCCGTGAGCTTTTAGATAGTCGACAAAGCGCCCCAGCCAGGAAACTTTTCCTTCCGTATTTGGCCACACCTCGACGTCGCCGAAAGTTCCTTCGAACGGAGGCCCACCCAGCTTGGCTTCAGGAACGAGTTTGTGAATCGCATCGGCGAACTGAATGTAGAGAGCGCCATAGTCCTCCGGCAGCATGTGCTGGCCGTCGGCTTCCTCACCCATTTCGATATACGAAATGGGATAGTGGCGTTTATATAAATAAGCGATTTCGTTCGCGGCATCTTCCGGCGTGGAATACAGCATGGCGATCGGGACCATGGTGGGCAGCCCGCGGGTAACGCCGCTGGTGAAGAAGAAATCAAATCCGACCTGGTCGCCGCGGGATTGGTCGAGATCGGTGGCTGCGTGCCAGGGGTCGACGGACGAAGGCCAGGTGACAGTCTGATCCCGGCTGGGAAAATGTGTGACGTAATCGTTGAACTGGCCGTCAGCCGAGAGCGATCCCGCATAGAGTTCATTGATGGCATATCCGACGCAATTGCGCTTGTCGGCGGAGCCATGGGAATCGCAGGTGTTGGAGGATTCCGTCATCCAGATGCGGAGGTATCGCACCGGAATCATCCAGGAAACAAGTTTGAGCGTGACGGTGCCGCCCTGGCCTTCGGTGACGGTGCCTAAGGGAAATGTCTGCCACGTGCCTTTGGTCGTTCCGTCGTAAAAAGGCTCGAGGTCGCCGGTCCAAAATTGCACCGAGTAATGTTTCGCATAGGGTTCGGCCCAGGCGATCTTTATCGCGTTCACGTCTATCTTGCTGCCGAGATCGATCATCACCCACTGGGGGTGGAGCGAATCGTCCTCGCCGGTGAAAGCGTGGGTCAGATAAGGATTACTCTTCCAATAGGATTTCGGATCGCCGTCGGTGAGGCGGGACCATCCATTGCCATCGCCGCGGCTGAATCCGCGATGCGGCAGTGGCGCAGCCCAGGAGTGCCGAATCATCTCACTGGTCGGCTCGGCGTTCCCGACAAAGTATCCCTGTTGGCTCTTGGAATCACTCCATGTGCCGTTCGGATTCCAGTGCCAGGCCTCAACCATCAACTCGGTATTCTGACGGTAGGTGACCGTCTGCCAGCCGGCGTTCAGGATTTCCTTGAGCAAGGGATCGGTGAGCACGTGGTCGGCGAGGCCGGTCCTTAGCCGGTCGATGGCCGCGCCTAATGCGTGCGGCGGACTGAAGGTGTTCACCACGTGGGACGGGGCGGCATCAATCGTGACGGATTGAGCAAACAGAGCGTCTGCCGCTAAGAACAGGACGCAAATCAATGTACAAATCCCCGCCAATTCAGTCTTCAGTTCCCGCATTATCGAAGCCTCCGGTCACGCCCGCAGAATTCGGCCGCTGGTCTTTTCCAGACGGGTTCTCGTTTCACATGGGCGCAGTTCGCGCTAACTGGGTCGAGGCATAACTTTTGGCGACCCTGAGAGCGCTGCGGCGCGGCTGTCGCCGCGCCCGTTCGAGTCGGTCGATGTCTAAAAATTGACCTTCAGCGCCAATTGAACCTGGCGCGGTCCAACTGCCGTCATGCTGCTGAGCACTCCGAAGCTGGGGTCGCCGACATTCAGAGTGCTGCTGCCATAAGGCCCAGGCGAGCCCATACTAAAGAGCGGGTGATTGAAGGCATTTTGCGCTTCGATGCGCAGCTCCAGATTCATGCCTTCATGCACGTTCGCCAACGAGAACTGCTTGTTCAACGACAAATCACTGGTAAACGTAAGTGGCGATCGCACCATTGAGATGGTTCGCTGCATATCGCCGAGGGTAAACGGGGCGGGCATTTGAAAGACTTGGGGATTGGTGAAAAAGCTGTTTTGCCAATCGGGGCCGTAGTTGCGTTTTGGTACGCCCACCAGATTCGGCCGCTGGGCGCCGTACGTGGGGAGCGGAGTTCCACCATTGGAAACGGTGATCGGTAGGGGCCTACCGTCTGAAATTTGCCAAATGCCGTTTGTCCTCCAACCGCCAACCACGGCATTGAGCGCTCGCGGGATATTGCCGAGCAGCGCCTTGCCGCGTCCGAAGGGCAAATCGTAGCTGTAGCTGAATTTCAGCACGGAGGGAATGTCGAAAGTCGACAGGCTGCGCTCCAGCCAGGGCTTGTTAGGATCCTGAAGGCTGGTAAAACTCCCGAGCCAAGTCACATTGTCGTCCCCGACGGAAGAGTCGTCGATCGACTTCGACCAGGTGTAATTGACCAGGAACTCCAGGCTGTTGCTGAAGTGCTTGGCTGCCCTGAGCTGCAATCCGTGATAGATCGAATTGCCGATCATCTGCACGTCTGTGCTAACCGAGGTGAATTGAGGATAGGGAAGCTCCAACTGAACGGCCTGAACCTGCGCGCTGGATAGGGTGCTGTTGGGGTCGCTGATCGGCCCACCATTCAGCGACGAAAAAGGATTGGTTACATAGCTGTTGAGAGTGTTGATCTGGTTCGCGCTATATTTCTCGACCTGTGGCCCGAGGATGTCGAGAGAGTTGGCACCACTGAAAGGCAGATGGTCTCCCTTCTTTCCGAGATACTCGACATCAAGCACCACGTTCCACGGAACCTGGCGTTCGATACCAAAGGTCCAGCTTTCTTCGTAAGGGGTCAAATTTGCCGCCGAGATCTTAAGCGGACCGTTCGCTCCATAGCCGACATCGTTCAACAAGCCCAAAGAACTACCGGCTGGCTGGTTTAATCCATTGGGAAACGGATTGTTGAGGTGCAGGTACGGCGTGGCGCCATCGTTATGGTAGGTGGTGATCGCACTGGTGTATTCGTCAAACCCCTGTCCGCCGTAGGGCACAACTCCGCTGGCCCCCGACCGTGACTGGCCATAGTAGATTCCATAGCCGCCGCGCACCACAGTTTTGGGAGTGAACTGGTAGGCAAAGCCGAAGCGCGGCTGGACGTCTTTCCAGTCGGTCACATAGTTGGTGCGGTCATGCGGGTTGGCAAAAACCTCGCCGCCGAGCAGCGCGCGCGTGACAGGATTGCCGGTAAGCGGGTCGGTATAGCTGATCTTGCCGCCATTCAGTGGGCTTACTGCCGTGGGATCAAACCAGTTCTGGTGATTGAAGCGATCAGTCCGAGGCAAGGAAACGTCATAGCGCAAACCCAGGTTCAACGTGAGCTTGGGAGTGACCTTCCAATTATCTTGAGCAAAGGTGGCGTATTGATAATTTTCAGTGGCGGGCTGGAATTGTATTTCGTAGAAGCTATTTCCGCCCCCGTACAGCTGGCCCATGAGGAAACTGGCCATGGAGTCTCCGCCGCAATCCGGAAGATCGTCTACAAAGGGACACATCGAGCTGCCGGAGTTATTAAATTGGAAATATCCCAGTGGCGCATTGGTTTGGATGTAGTTCTGCTGATGCAGCCGCCCTTCCACCCCGAATTTCAGTTCGTGCGGCCCATGGATCTTACTCACGACTCCAGTAATCTGGCCAGTGTCCTGACCCTGCTTGTAATTTCCGTAGGGATCGTTCCCGGCATTGGGAAATCCGGCGGCAAAATAATCGTTGATGAACATCGCTGGAACCCCGTTAAAGCCATTCGACTTTAGATACGATGGGAAGCCCAGCGTACTGAGTGGATTGGGGTTCAGGCTCGAATTGTAGGCATCAATGCGCGTGGCGCCGCGGGTGATCCCAAAAGTGGTGGTCAGAAGTAAGGTGGGGCTGAAGGTATGGGTATCATTGATGGCGAACAGATGGGCTGTGCCTTTGTTCTGCCCGCTGCCGCAAGGATCGATGAACGTCTTGAAGCAGTTGAAGGGAGTGGTGGAATTCCAGTCCTGAGAGTACTTGGCGCTCAACAGGTTTTTTTGGTTGAAACGATGATCGATTCTGATATCGAACTGCTGGTTGTTGTAAGGAGTTGCTCCCGAGGCGATCCAGTTATCGTAAAGCGAAGCGTTCGGCATATTTGGCGTGGGAAGAGGGAAGAGCCCCATCACCTTCCTAGCCACAGGATCGATCAGGTTGCCAGGCCCAGGGGGCGGTTGAAGGTTCCCGGGAAGATTCGGGTTGCCCGGGCTGGTGTAAAGGTCAATTCTGTTGTTGGGAATGAAAGTGTTGCGAACCGGACCGGCGTCGGCAGAGTTGTAGACGCCCGAATAAGGATCATAAAGCTGCCCGGCGATCAACGGAGCACCGCCCTGCATACACATGCCAGTTGAATCAAACGATCCGCCCTGTGAAGTGCAGATCTCGCCAAAATCACCCGTACGCATCGCAGCGCTGGGCACGCCTGCCTGGTAGGTATTCATCGAACTCTCAAGTGTTCCATCCCAATCAAAGAAAAAGAAAGTCTTGTTCTTGATAATCGGGCCGCCGATGGTGCCGCCAAAGTCGTTCCGGTGAACTGGAGGAATCGGGATGCCGGCCTGATCGTTGAACCAGTTGTTCGCGTCGGTGATGGTGTTGCGGATGAAGTCGTAGGCCTCGCCATGGAAGGTGTTCGTGCCCGAGCGCGTCACCATGTTGATGACCGAAGCGCCGGAAAAGCCATACTCCGCGCTGAAATTGGTCTGCTGCAGCTTGAACTCTTCGACCGATTCCGCCGAAGGCTGATACATGGTTTGAGTGACCCCGCCGTTGGGCTCGAAATTAGTGATGGAAGCGCCATCCATCAGAATGTCGGCGCTCGCACCGCGGCTGCCATTCGAAACAAAGTCCGTCCCGCCGCAATTGGGGCACTGATCATCCACGTCGGTGACGCCCGCCGCCAGATAGGTCAAATCGAAGACATTGCGGTCGACCAAAGGCAGATCATTGATGGCCCTGCGGTCGACAGCGTCCTGGGTGTCGATGGTCACGGTTTGGGCGTTGACTTCAACCGTCTGGGAAGCGCTGGCAATCTTCAGAGTCAGATTCGCGCTAGGATTCTCGGTTACGTTCAATCGGATGTGGGTGCGCACGGTTTTCTCGAAGCCCGGCATCTCCGCCGTCACGGAATACAATCCGGGCGGAATGGAAGCAAACAGATAGTGGCCTTCACTGTCCGATTTGGTGGTGAAGTGATATCCCTTCTGCTCATCAAGAAGCGTGACTTTTGCGCCCTGGATCATGGCTCCGGATGAGTCGGTCAGGATGCCGCTCACGGTTCCGAAGTAGCCCTGACCGATCAGGACCGCCGGCAGAAGGACGATGACAGTAGAGATTAGAGTTCGCAATAAGCACTTGGAATTTCCCAAAAGCCGTAGAGCTGAGAGACTCATGTTGCCCCCCTGGTTCGGATAAACTTCTACTCCATCTCCCAATTAAAACGATTCATTATGCACCTCCGCCGCCGGTATGCAAGTTTTTTTTTGCGATCCGACAGATCGGATGGCGGTGAATCAAAAGCAAGGCGAACCACACATTTTCTAATGCAGGGAATTGCACACCGGAAGTTGGGCGACAGTAGCAGTCGCTAATCTGCATCCTGAGCGCAACGGAAGCCGATTCCACCCGAACGATCCAGGCTTGGAGCGGCGAGAAGAAACTTGCCATGTTCGTTGAGCTTGTAGGTTACGGGGAAATACCACATTGAGCCCTGCGGCTGATAGTATTCGCCGCCGCGCAGAATGGCGGCGCGGGTGTGGTCGTCGGTGAACTCTTCCGTCCATTGCCACACATTGCCAACGAGGTCCATAACGCCGAAAGGACTCTTGCCTTCGGGATGCGCGTCCACCGCATCCGGCCCGCGCATGTTGCGGCCTTTGTCCGGCACAGGCACTGCGTTCGCGTTCCAGTCGTTCCCCCAGGGATATATGCGCCCGTCTCTACCCTGCGCCGCGTACTGCCACTCCCACTCGTGCGGCAGACGCTTGCCGGCCCACGCCGCGTAAGCCCGCGCATCTTCCAACGAAACCCAGGTTACAGGTTTGTTGTCCCAACCGGCGGGAAAGCTTCCGTCTTTCCAATCACGAAGAAAATTCAAATCGTCTTGCGGATGATAGTGGGTAGCGTCCAGGAATTTTTTGAATTGCGCGTTGGTGACGGGATAGGTATCGATCCAGAATGACTTCATCTGCATGGAATGTTCGTGGAAGCGGCGCGGAGAGTCCTCCCACGGATATTGCACGTCCACGCCGATGTCATTCGATCCTTCAATTTCAATTCCCTCGACTTTGAAGACAAAGTTTCCGGCGGGAATCTTAACCATGCCGGCCGGTTCTTGCGAGGGAGTCTTAGTGGCGGCGATGGGTACGATCTGTTGCGGCAGCACGGTCCACTCATGCGAATAACTTGCCAAGGGTTTAGCGCTCATTTCTTTCATGCTGGACATGAGCGCCTGGATGCCGGCTTCAAGCGCGGTTTTCGTGGCCAGCAACGCTCCGTAGCCGTGGGCTTCAATAGCGAAACTAAGCATCACTTTGCCTCCAGAAGTGCGTTCAGGCTTCAGTTCGGCGCCATGATAAAGATCGAAATAGCGCATGCCATCTTCTGGTTCAAGTTCGATCTGGTGGCCATCCACGCCGTACTGATTGCGATTCACGATGGTCCAGATCGTCTGGCCATGCAGGGGCCAGCGGCTGGCGAAGACTCCATAGCGCAACATGGGGGTCAAGGGCTCCCATTCGGCGCTGGTAAGGAACGGTGCAACGGCGCGTTCGATGGTGGCGACACGGCGAGTGGCTTCGGCGTCGCGCGGGGTGATCCCGTTCCAGATTCCCCAAACGTTTTCCCAGCTTTCCCATCCGACACCATTAAAAAAGGCAAATTGCAGGTCGTCGGTTTTGTCGCGATTCCAGCGATCTGAAATATTCACCATGTGGCGCGGTTCGAGCCACTTGTACTTGTCAACCATGGGAACGGAAGGAAAGTTGTACTGTCCCCAAGTCATCACGTTCCACGCCAGGGCTTCATCGGAAGGCCCATCCTCGGGCTCAAAAGCCAGCGGGTGCCCGACTTTATCGGCAGCGGCCGAAAATGCAAATGGAACGCCATCCTGGGTATCGCCATTGATGCCGTCTGCTCCAACTTCCGCCATCAGCTCAGCAATCGCCTGCGGCCAAGGTTTGCCGGGATCGCGGGTTCCCTGGTCCCACATCATCATGGGAAACAACACGCGCACACCGCGTTTATGAAAATCCGCGACCATTTGCCGAACACCCGCAACTCCGCCGGGCATGCTGCGGATGAGGTCGTGCTGATTGCGGTCGTCGATGCCCATGTTTGGATAAGTCGGCCAGATCAGCACCGCGTCAATGCCGCCGTAGCGTTTTTGCAAATCGTCGAGATAACGATCGACGGTGTAATGGCGTGCGACCGGGTCGTAGAAGTAACGGTCCTGCACCATCATCTGCGGCTGCATGAAACTGGACTGCGTCCATTGAAGTTGGGGCAGGGCGTAACGCGATCCGTCATAGCCAACACGAATCAGGCGCTCGCTGCGCCAATGGTGGATGTCGGCGAGCCACGCGTCATGGTCCTGCTGGTCGCAGGGCTTCGATCCGCCCTCCCATGCCGGTTTCGCCAGCAAACAATCGGGACCGGGAATCTGCTGATGGTCAGGCTCAAAACGCGTATCCTGGGCGCAAACCATGGTGGAGAAACTAAGTAGAGAGAAACCGAGCAGAGTGGCGATGACGAACTGCTTCACTTCCAGCTTCATGAGTGGAGTCCTATGGCGGTGGATTTTGACAGAAGGAGCTACTGGGCGCGAATGTTGCCGCGAATTACGATTACCGATGCAGCCGGCAAATCAAAAGCTGTGTCTGCGCTGACATTCTGCTTCGTATGCAGGACAGGTCCATCCGGATCGGCTTTGCCGTTGGTTTCTACCGTAACCGAAGGCTCGGCCGGATATTCGGCGTGTCCGACGAAACGCGTAATTCCGGGATGCCAGTGATACTGGCCTTTTCCGAATGTGGAGATCTCAACCGTCCCCTCGAATGCATTGCGCCGGCTGTTGTCACTGTTCTCGAACGCGATTTTTACGCGGTGAGCATTCCACTGGTCGCGATTTACAACCAGCAGAGACCACTGGCCATCGGGACGCTTCAGAGCATAAGTCGTCACCATGGCATGTCCCGCGCCATCGTTGACGTCGCTCGCGGCGGGGAACACGGTATGTTCTTCGTCGCCGGGAGCGATCCAGTCAAGATTGATCATCTGAGCCGCGAAGAACTGCGCCAGGGGCTGCTGAATTTTATAGTTGGCATCGACGGAGAGCATTCCGAATGTTCCGGGCGAATCGTTGCAGCCGTGTTCATTCACCAGGGGCAAATAATGGAAGTAATAAACTCCGTTTCCTCCTGCGGTTAGAAACGAACCAATATAATCGGCGAGCCAGAGCCCGGAGAAAATATCCATGTAAGTTTCGCTCGCGCCCGAGGAAAGATTTGACTCGGTAATAAACATGGGAAGGTCCGCGGGGATTCCGTCATTGTGCCAGACCTGCATGATGTGGCTTACCAGCTGTGGTTCTTCATAAAGACTGCCCCAGGGAATTTTGCAAGGGTCGTAGGGATAATGTTCAAAAGAAAAGAAGGCGAGATCGCTCATGCGATTGTGTTGTTTGAGATAGGCGATGAAACGAGCGGTCCAGGATACGTCGCCGTTAACGTCAGGCCAGGTTTCGATGTCCTGGTTCACGCCCTCGAATGACGGCCCACCTAGTTTGAGATTCGAGTCGAGGCGGTGAAGCGCTGTGGCCCACTGAAGATAGAGTGCGCCGTAGTCCTCCGGGGCCAGATATTGGCCATCGGATTCTTCCCCCATCTCGACGTAGGAGATGGGATATTTCCGTTTCTCGAGATAGGAAATCTCGGCGACCGCATTTTCCGGAGTGTCATACACCAGAGCGATCGGGATCATGGCGGGAAGGCCGCGGGTGACGCCGCTGTTATAGAAAAGGTCGAGGCCTACCTGCGCTTGATGAGTTGTGCCCAGATCGGAAGAGTCGTGCCAGGGGTCCACGGAAGAACAATAGGTGGTTGTCTGTTCCTGATCGGGTGTGTGCCGCAGGATGTCGTGGAACTCTCCATCGGCGGAGGTGGTGCCAAGATAAATTTCGCGAATTGCGTAACCGACGCAATCGCGCGGGTCAGTTGATGTGGATGCAGGGGCTTGCGGTCCGCAGGTATTCGAAGACGCCGTCATCAGGATGCGCAGGAAGCGGACGGGAAGGGGGCTTTCGCTCAGGCGAAGAATGTCCGATCCGCCATGTCCGTGTTCAATTTCGCCCAGAGGATAGGTCTGCCAGACTCCGCGCGTAGGGCCGCCCATAGGATCGTCCCCGCTCCAGTGTTGCACCATAAATTTCGTGGCGAAAGGCTCGGCCCATTTAATTTGAATGCTATCGACCTGCTGGATTTGCGCCAGATCGATTATGACCCACTGCGGATGCAGGGAATCGCTTTCTCCGGTAAAGCGCTCGGTGAGATAGGGATTACTTTTCCAATAAGTGTTGTCGTCGCCATCGGTCATGCGGGAAAAGCCGGCATTGGGGGTGCCACCATTGCGCGTGAAACCACGGTGGGGCAAGCTATATCCGTAGGAGTAGCGAATGGGCTCGCCGGGAGTAGCAGATCCGGTGAAGTATCCTTTGTTCCCAGGTTCGCTCCAGGTACCCTGAGGATTCCAGTGCCAGGCCTCGATGGAGAGCTCGGTATTGTTGCGATAACTAACGGGCTGCCATCCGGAAGCCATAGCTCTGGCGAGGTTTGGCTGGGCCAGGCCGCTATCGACTGCCTCTGAAGGAATGCGGTCGATGCCCGCGCCTAGGGTTTGATCGGGACGAAAGTGATTGGTGGAGTGGGCCGGAGTTATATCGACCTGAATGGTCTGCGCCAGAGAAGGCGCGACCAACAGGAACGCGAGAGACAACTTCACAACCACTGTCACTTTATGCAAGCGGTGACTCCTTTGAATCTTAAATCTTTAAATTTTCACATCGTCGAATCATGGTGTTTGGTGTGTTGGAGTTCTGAACTGTTCGGAAATGGTGCGGAGCAACTTTCCATCCGTGGTATCGCCACTCAGCTCCCAGATCATTACTCCGTGGAGATCTTGTTGTTGCGCGTATGCGATTTTTGCGCGGATGGAGATTTCATCGTCATACGTCCAAAACGTAATCCCGTCGAATAACCACGGCGCCATCGACTTTGGATCACGGTATTGGGTGAAATTGTTCTGGATGGTAGGGATGTAGTTGTAAGAAATATCGGCGCGCGATGGCTGCCCCATCTGAAAGAGTCCGTGGTTGACGCGCTGCACCTGACTCCAGGAATAGGCGTAAAAGGGCAGGCCGAGCAGCATCTTCGATGCAGGCACTCCGGCTTTTAGATAATCGCGGATGGTGGAATCAACGTCGTTGTTGATTTCCGGATCGCCCGGCGAGCTGTAGAGAGGCGCGACCAGGCCGGTGCGCGGGCTCCAGGGGCCGCTGTAGTCGTAATTCATCACCCCGACCTCGTCGACGTACAGGGCAACCGATTGCATATCCAAATACTGGTAGGTGGCGCGGTTGTCGCCCATGGCAACGGTCAACAAAAGATTAGAGCCGGCGGCATCGAGCTGCCGGCGAAATTCCGACAGCAAGGCGACGAAGTTATATTTTTCGAATTCGAGCGGATATTCCCAGTCAATATCGATGCCGTCGAATAGGCCGGGTACCTCGACGCCGTCAGCAAATTTACCTTCGATGAAAGTTTGTACACAGGAGGCTACAAAGGCAAAATTGTTGGCGGGTTGAGCGGCTTCGGCAAACTGGGGCGCTTGTCCTTCAATCGAGATCAGGATTTTGATATCGGGATACAGGCGCTTGAGTTCCTGCAACTGGTGGAAGTTTCCGCGCAATGGCGTCTGTGGAGTGTCGGCGGTGCCATCCACGCTATCTTCCGCGGAGAACGAGTAATACAGATCCAGGTTGGGGTCCGCGATTGCGCATTGACTGTTGGCGTCGATGTGTCCCTGAGAGTAGTTGATCTGATCGAGCATTCCCGTCGCGACCCTGGGAACGAGATTCTTCACAAAGAATCCATTGTGAATGCCCCACTGCGGAAAGTAGCCGACGACGATGGGATGCTGCGAAGCAGGAGGGGTTTGCGCCGTAACGGATAAAGCGGTGAGACACAAGCCAGTAGCCACAAGAGCCATTGTCCATAGAAACAGGGTCAGCGACATGCGCAAGCCGCTCTTCTTGCGGAAACTACTTCGCGGCATTTCCGGGACCTCCCACGGGATAAATACGAGGAAGGCGTTGCTCTACCGTGGGTAGAGCGGGAAAGGGAGCATGTGGCTCATTCTGATACCAGTAGGTGACGGAAAAGAAGTTGTCGGAGCGATGATTGGCGTGTCCGTGCTCGATGGTTGCGCGAACAGATTTGGTGAACGGGATCGGCGAGTCGAGATGGAAGCGATATACGGAGGAACGGCTACCGGCAAGTTCAGCGCCTACCACGGGCGCTCCGAATAACGAGTAAGAAAAAGGATGGCCTCCGAAATCCCAAGCTCCGAGAAAATAGTCTTCCGATCCGGTGCCGTTGATGGAGGGAAGCTTTTCTCCGTCGACAAAAAACATATCGTCGCCCTCGCCCCACCAGCCGTCTTGATTCTGAAGAATAGACATGGTCACGCCAACGAAGTGGCCATGTCCGGTGGCTTCCATCCAGACGTAATTATTTTCTCCGTCGAGATTTTTCTTCGCATTTACGGCAGGGTTGTCATTCGACTCCCACTGATTCGTCCAACCTTTATTTGGCGTGGCCTGGCGGTACTGGGCGTGAAAATACATGGTGTCGGCGGGAAGATCTTTATGCAAGGCCTGATAGTCGATGTTGAAATAGAACGCATCAACGGCTTCGCTTCCCTGGTTGGTCACCGTGATACGGGCTCGCTTGCGGAAAGGCATGGGGAAGAACGAGTTCAAGGCCTTATCCGAGGCCACGGACAGGGGGATAGATTGAAATTGAAAATAGTCGCCCAGGCCGAGGCCGAAGAAATCGCCGATAGGAGCCTCCACGCTGGGCGAAGTTTCATTGTCCCAATACATGCGTAGAACTAGCTTTTTTAAGTGAAAGTCTTCGGGCGAGGCGATGGTGACCCAGATGTGGGTGATGATTGCGGGGCCTGCGTCATCGAGCAATGTGATCGTGCCGCCGGCGGGAATTTTGTAGAAATCGTTATTGCCGCCAGTCCGGTCGTAGCTGGAAGCCCGCTTCTGGACGTAGTCGTGAGGCGAGTCAAGACTCGAGAGCATGGTGCTCTGAATGCCATCCGACTGCGCCCAGACAGCAGCGGACATCATCACGGCGCTAATCAGGGCGCCACGCAAAATGCCAATCAGAATTTTTTGTGAGCGTTGTAACCGCGAAAGGTGTGGTTGGTTCATTTGTTTCATGCGACGGTTTTTCACCGGGAGAGTTGTACGATATATACGGAGAACGGCTCCAGAACAACCTGATCCAGACCCGTGGGCGCGGGCGACGAGGTCGTAAGCAGAGTGCTGGCCTTGGCGGAAGAAAAACCTTCCGATGAAAGATTGAAACTGACATGTTGCGCCGCGCCAGACATATTTAAGGCCACCAGCACGGCCTGATCCTTATATCGACGCAGATAGGCGAGCACGTTGGGATCGTTCTGGTTCAGCGCAACGTAATTTCCATCGGCGAGGGCCTGATTTTGATGATGCAGGAGCAGCAACTGCCGGTAAAACCGGAGGATGGAGTTCGGGTCGTTTAATTCGCCGGCAACATTGTGCGTGTTCATGCTGGCGGGGACGGGCAGCCAGGGGGTTCCGGTGGTGAATCCCGCGTTGGCGGAGTCATCCCACTGCATGGGAGTGCGCTCCCCGTCGCGGCCTTTTTCTTTTGGCCATCCCGTAATGCCTATCGGATCCTTCACATCTTCCTTGCGCTTGGGATCGGTGGTCTCCATGCCGATCTCTTCGCCGTAATACATGATCGGCGTACCGCGCAGCGTGAGATACATGGCTGCCATTAGTTTGGCGATCTGATCGTTATGCTGGCCGTCGCCGTAGCGGTCGAAGGATCGCGCCATATCATGATTGCCGATGACATAAGTGGGCCAGCCGCCGGTGGATTCGGCGAGCGCGATCTGTTTGCGGAAATCGGGAGCGGAAAGTTTATTAACCGTACAGAACATGAAATCCATCGGGAGCTGGACTTCATCGTTATGAGCGCCGTAGTACTGCTTCAACTCGGCGGCGCTGTCGGTGTAGGTCTCGCCTACCAGAACGGCATCGCTTTCGTCGGCAACGCTTCGCAGGCGGCGGAGAACGTCGTGATTTTCCGGCAGCTTGTCATTGTATTTGTTCTTCATATTCGGGTCGCCCATTTCATCTTTCCCGGGCAGAACCGGATTGTCGTGCAGCTTCGGGTCCTCGAATAATAGATCGACGGCGTCCAGACGAAATCCGGAAACGCCGTGCTTGTACCAGAATCGAGTGACGTCGAACATGGCTTTTTCCACGGCCGGATTGCGCCAGTTCAAATCAGCCTGAGCCGTGGCGAAGAAATGGTAGTAATACTGGCCGGTGGTCGCGTCGAACTTCCAGGCGGAGCCGCCAAAACCGGAGATCCAATTGTTGGGAGGCTGGCCGTTGGCCTTGCCGTCACGCCAGATGTACCAGTCGCGGTGAGCGGAGGTGCGCGACGATTTCGAATCGAGGAACCAGGGATGCTGGTCGGAGGAGTGGTTGATGACGAAATCCATGATGATGCGGATATGGTGTTGCTTCGCCACCTGCACCAGATGATCAAAATCGGCCAGGGTACCGTACATGGGATCGATGTTCTCGTAATCGGAAACGTCGTATCCGAAATCGACTTGCGGCGAGGGATAGCAGGGCGAGATCCAGATGGCATCCACACCGAGTTGCTGTAAGTAATCGAGCTTGGATTCGATTCCCTTGAGATCGCCGATGCCGTCGCCGTTACTGTCGGCAAAACTTCGCGGATAGACCTCATAGAAAACGGCGTTTTTCCACCACTCGTGACCTTCGGCATTCGCCGGATTGTTCTGCGCATGGGAGGCAGAGAGCGCGAAAGATACCACCATAATCAATAGAGCTGCGAATCTTAAGTTGTAGGGCATTTGGGCGTTGCTCTCCATAATATTATTGAGAAGCTAAAGCTTAAAACGCGCTGATATCTAGCGCGCGATAAAATGAAAAATCACAGTAGCCTTCGGATCTGCTCCGGGTGCGCTCGCTGGCAGTTGCACGCGGACTTTTGCATCGGGGCCGGATTTCGGTTCCAGCGCAGCGCCTTCAATGGAAGAGATCTGTTCCGGGTTCCATGCCGAGAGTTCATAGCTCGTTCCGCTTGCTCCTGAAAGTAACACGGTCAGAGTGTCCCGCTCTCGCGACCATGATTCGGAAAGGACTCGCAAACCCTGGCTCGCGGTTCCTAATTCTGGAAGAGTGGAGGAGACGCCAAGCTCAAAGTTGTCCTTCATCTGGATTTCGATGCTGTTTCGTTCACCCAGAATCGGGAGGTTCACAGTAACGTGTTGGTCCGATGAATTCGCTTCCATATGAAAAGGCAGCGCGTGCCCGTTCAGTCGAACACCGGTAATTCTGGCGCGCAAACTCAAGGCAGGCGAAAACTGAAGCGAACACTTTCCGGCGGCCGTTCTTGTGCCTGCTCCCGTGCCAGTTGATTGCATTTCCAGTTGGATTTTGTCTGGCGTCCGCTGGTAGTCCAGGTTCAACGCCAGCGGTCCCATGTGGACATTGTTCACCGCGAACGAACTCCAGTCCGCCGGGACATGCGGAGCGAAATTTAGCTGGCAACTGGCAGCGTCCGTTTGCAAGCCGAGCAACCCGCTCAGTAGAGGATTAACCACCATGGCCGCCGACCAGATCTGCTGGGGTGATCCAGTTGCCATCGTCTGAAAATAGTCGCCGGAAAGAACTTCAGTGACATGGCCCAGCGATCCATTCAAAGCCAGCAAGGCGTTCGCCCGTAAATTCGAATAGGCGGGCCGCGGGCGATGATAGCGATACTCGCCCACGGACGCCCAACCGGTGAACAGCGGCCACACGGTTCCGAAATGATATCCGCCGGGATTGTATCTCGGGTCGTGGGAAGAAAGAATCCGCATGCCCCAGTCAGCCTGCTGATCGGGAGCAGCAAGTTCTGCAATCATGCTTCGAGCTTGATCTCCATTGAGCTGCTGAAACCACATGGGCACGGTAGCCAGAACGCTAGGCGTATCGAGGCGGTTGTTATGGGCATCGAGGGCGTAAGCGTAGATTTTATTTTCAGGCGACCAGAAGGCTTTATCCAACCGCGGTTCCTGCCGCTCGAAGGTTTGCTCGAGATCACGGGATATGTCTTCTTTGCCCAGGAGATGAGCGAGGTGAGAAAGCGCCCGTGCGGCTTCCAGTCCGAGAGAAGCCTGGTAGATTTCGGTTCGCACGGGATAGAGCGGCCCTCCTTCAATCCAGCCGGTGCCGACGCCTGAGTTCTGCGCCAGTCCTTGAGGGTCATAGGTGGATCGCAGAAACTCATACGCTCTCCAGAGGTTGTCCCATTTTTCCTGGGCGAATGCAACGTCTCCGCTGTGAGTGACGTAATCGTTCACGGCAATAATGAACAGCGGAGTTGCGTCCGCCGAAGCGTAGGCCCATGGAGTTTTGAACCAATCCATCTTTTGCCAATCCATGAAGCTAGCACTCTGAGAGATTTCGTGAGGGAACTTGCCGTCCGCCCGCTGATACTTGCTGAGAAAATCTAAAGCCTGGCGGGCAGTGGAAAAATCACCCTCGGCGTTTAGGGCCAACGAACTCCATTCCGCGTCACGGCCAAAAAACCAGGCGTAGCCGGGGCGATAGTCGTTTCCTGAATTGCTGAATCCGGCGACCAGGCCTTCGCCCAAAAATGGGTTCTGCACCAAGCCTTGCAGCATGCTGATTCTCGACCAGTCGTACGCGGCTTCGATTTGCGAGTCGGGAAGCTTGAGGCTGATGGTGCGATCCAGATAATCGCGATAATATGTCGCGGAACTTTGCAACAATTGCGCGTGATCATTGGCCAGATGATGGTACAGGCTTAGCAGCGGCGCGCGGCCTTCGAAGGACGCCGCGATGACAATGAGTTTGGTATCACTTCCCTTTTTTGTCGCGTCGGTTTTTGTCTCACCCAGAAGAATGGAGCTCTGAGGCGAGGAGAAATAATCCGTGGAGTACGCTTCAGCAGCCTTCACTCCGGTTGGAGAACCGACCAGAGCCTGAAACTTTTCCGATTGGTCGGCAAAAAGAAAAGCCCGCAAGGCTGGGTCCCAATCCGCGCCAACTCCTCCGATGGCTCCGGGCCACTCCAGTTGAAAATCAGGAGTGAAAATGGCCTCGATCTCCAGTGGCTCGGCAGTGGTTACTTCGAAGGAGATGACGGCGCCGGCCTCATGTACGGGGACGAACAAAGTTTCGCGGACGGAAAAACTGTCGTAGGTATAGACGATGGTGGTGGATTCGGGATGGACAATCAAAGTTCGCGCTAATGCTTCCGCCGGTATGGTGGCGCCCTCGATGTGGAAGCGTAAACGAAAATCACGCAGGATTTTTAATGGATAAACCCAGGCTTCCAGATTGCCCTGTTCGTTGCCGAACACGGCGGCGCGTGTACCTACGGCAGAGAGAAACTCCCACGATCGAACTGGCCGCGAAAGTTCCAGCGGTTGCGTGGATTGCGGCTGCGCGGCCTGAGCGGCAAAGGCAGTCGGGCCCAGGAGGAACAGAGTGCAATGCAGAGCAATTGTTTTCAGAGACAGCCGTCTTTGCCGAGCGGGGCCTGGAACCTGATGCATGCTTTGAAGGGAACTGGAATATCGGAGTATAGAGTACCAGCAGTCGGTTTGGAAGTTGGCAGGAATCGCGGCACATGTGCGGTGTGAACAATGTTTCATTTTGTCATTTCGAACGGGCTTCAGGCAGTGAGGAACCTGCTTCGTCCGGGCAAAAGCAGGTTGGCTGCGGCTTCGCTCAGGCCAGGCTTTTGCGCGATAAAACTGTGTTTCGGAGTGACGAACTTTTTCGGTTGTGCGTCTGAGTTATACTTTTCACGCATTTCAAGTTCTTGAAATCCAGTCATCTGTTCCAGGGACACACGCTCGAATGCAATGCGTTCTTGCTCGATGTACTTTCTCCCGCCGGGTTGAAGCATAGTCATGATCAGACGCAGGGAGTTCATTCGCAGCGGGGCTCTGGGCGCGGCGGGCCTATTGCTAGCCAGGCCTGCGAAGTTCGCGAGTGCGGCTTCATCGAGTCCTTCGGACTCTCGTGTCGAGGTTTTGCTGGACGAGGTCACGGGCACGATCTCGCCAAATATCTACGGACATTTTATCGAGCACATTGGCGGCGTCGTCTATGACGGAGTTTGGGTTGGGGAGAATTCCAAAATCCCAAATATCGGCGGCATCCGCAAGGATCTTGTCGAAGAAATGCGCAAGATAAAAGCTCCGGTGGTCCGCTATCCAGGCGGCTGTTTCGCCGACAGTTATGATTGGCGCGACGGGATTGGTCCAGCCGAGAAACGTCCGCGACGATCGAATTTTTGGATTGAGGCCGATGCCAGTACCGCGCCTGCAAACCACCTCTACGAGCCCAACCGCTTCGGCACCGATGAGTTCATGCGCTTCTGCAAATTAGTTGGGTGCCAGCCGTATCTGGGGGTGAATGTTCGCAGCTTGCCGGCAGAAGAATTTTCTCATTGGGTGGAATATTGCAACTCACCCGCCGGCAGTACGACTCTAGCCGAAAGCCGCGCGACGAATGGCTCTGCCGAGCCTTATAACGTGCGCTACTGGGGTGTAGGAAATGAAGCCTGGGGATGCGGCGGTAATTTCACCGCGCAAGAATATGCTGGTGAATTTCGCCGGTATACCGCGTGGGTGCCGCGGTATGGGCAGGCGCCGTTATTCATTGCGTCGGGTCCGAACGATGATAACTGGCAATGGACGCGGGGATTCTTTGAGGATATTTCTCGAAAAGACAAAGATTTATTTAGTTCTATCTTTGGCTTTGCGCTCCACTATTATGCCTGGAATTTGAGCCGGGGAAAGACGCAGGACTGGGATCTGGGCAAAGGGGATGCGCTTAAATTCGATGTGCAGGATTGGTACGAGGCATTGCACGAGGGCTACCGGTTGGATTCTCTGATTGAGGGTCACTGGCAAGCCATGGGTGAGTTTGACACCGCGCACAAGGTGAAGCTCGTCGTCGATGAGTGGGGTCTTTGGTATCGCCCCGGCAGCCAACTCACTGCCACTGACTTTCTCGAGCAAACTCCGACGCTGAGGGACGCAGTATTTAGCGCGATGACGCTCGATATCTTTAACTGCCATCCGGAGAAAGTGACGCTGGCCAGCCCGGCGCAGTTGGTGAATTGCCTGAACAGCCTTTATCTGGCTCACGAAGATAAATTTTGTGTAACTCCGGTGGGCCATGTCTTTGGAATGTATAGCGCCCACCAGGGAGGGCAGGCGGTGCGGACTGTGATCTCGGCTCCAAATACTAAGTACGCGCGCGATGGCCAGCCGGCGCCGTTTTGGGGATTGAAGGGTTCCACGTCTTTACATGACAAGGATCTGATACTCACTCTGGTGAACCCGAGCGTGAACGAAATCCGGGAGACGGAAATCACAGTTCGAAGTGCTTCGGTAAAGTCGGGGACCATGACCGTCCTCACGAACTCTGATATTCACGCCCATAATACGTTCGATCATAAAAATGAAGTGATTCCACAAGTGAAAGCCCTGCAATCGACGGGCAGCGCGATCACGGTTCAAATTCCGCCGGCTTCCGTCACCAAGCTGGAGTTGAGCCTGGTCTGAAAACCAGTACGTGAACGCGAGTGTAGGAAGACGAGCCCGGCAAGAGTTTCTAATAATGATGCGATCTAAATCCATTGACCAATAAAAATGACTAATAAAACGGAAAACCCTCGAATTATCTCCATCTTCTTTCTGGCGCTGGTTGTGTTGAGTACGAGCGGCACGCTTCTCGCGCAGGGAGCGCCCGTGGTTAAGGGACCCCCTTCGGTTGCTGTGAAGTGGGACAAGAAAATACCGAACCGCACCGTTCCTACCCTGCAAGCGGTGATCAACCCGATGCTGCAACGGGGATCGCCCATTCACGATGCCGCCATCGAGGCTCTGCGCAAACTGGGGGCCGACTATGTTCGTTACGCTTTCTGGTTTCCTTACCCGCAGATGGCGGTAGCGGAGTTACGCGCTCCCGAGGCAAATCAGACTTACTGGGACTTCAAATATATGGACCCGCTGGTCGATGATTTCCTGCGGGCGTCGAAAGGGCATCCCAGTGTGTTCAGCTTCAGCACCATCCCGCAGTGGATGTTCACGACTCCCAAGCCAGTGGTGTATCCCGAGGATCCCACCCAGGTTTTTTGGGACTATACCCAAGGCACCCAACTGGCCGACTTGAAGGCACTGGGCGACTACTATGCGCGACTGGCCGGCTGGTACACACAGGGCGGATTCACCGACGAATTAGGTAAATTCCACGCCTCGGGTCATCACTTCGACATCGGCTACTGGGAGGTATTCAACGAGATCGATGGAGAGCACGACACCAGGCCCGAGCAATACGTGGAACGTTACGATGCGATCACAGAGGCGGTGCTCAAAGTTGCGCCCAACATGAAGTTCGTGGGTCTGGCGCTCTCTTCGCCGTCTCTGTTTCCGCGGACGTTCTCGTATTTTCTGGACGCCACGAATCACAAGCCAGGCGTGCCTTTGGACTACATTTCTTTTCATTTTTATGCCACGCCGTCAGGAGATCAAACGCTGGAAGACTGGCAGTACACTTTTTTCGCCCAGGCCAGCGAATTTCTCACGACTACGCGTTACATTGTTGAGATTCGCGATAAGCAGTCGCCTACGACCAAAGTCATGGTCAACGAGGCGGGTTCGATCCTGTCGGGCGATATGGTTCAGGGCGAACCGGGCCATGTCGAGAAACCGATTCCCCCGGCCTACTGGAATCTGAGCGGCGCCCTTTATGGCTACCTTTATATAGAGCTGGCAAAACTGGGCATTGATTCGGTGGGAGAGTCGCAACTGGTGGGGTACCCTTCGCAGTTTCCCAGCGTCAGCATGATCGATTGGACCAATGGCAAGCCCAATGCACGCTTCACCGTGCTGGAATTGCTGAAGAACAATTTTGGCCCGGGAGACGACCTGGCCGATACCGAAATAATAAACAATAAGGGTCCGCTGGCGGATTCTGACGCACTCGACGCACAGGCTTTTGTCCGCGACGGACACAGGAAGTTAGCGCTGATCAATGAGCGAAATCGCGAGATTACGGTAGAGCTGCCGAAAGAATGTTTGGGGGCTACCATCCAGACGATCGGAGGAGTGTCTCCGGATACGGTGTCGCAAAATGTTGCAGATGTCAAAGTGCAGTTGATGCCATTGTCGGTATCCGTGGTTACTTTGAAGGATTAATTGTCGTAGCGAACGAGATCTGGGAAAGCGCATAGCATTCGCCCTTTGCGCCGATTTCCCCTCGCTTGCGGTTGACAAATATAGACAAATATACAAGACGATTCGCTCCGAATCGGTAGTAGAATTCTCCGATCCGCGCCAATGGCGCGAATATGCGGCTTCGGTTCAGCTCTCCCCCAAGACTTTCTCCCAGAGGATAAGACCCATGAGGTTTCTTTCGCGTTTCCCGGTTTGCCTGCTTACGCTCGCTATTCTGACCTGTGCGGTTCAACCTTCACCTTCCTACGCGCAACAACTCCCCAAGCGGTTAGTGGGAGATTACGGCTATTGGACCAGGTTTCAGACACCGCCTTACAGCGCAACCCAGATTCCGTATCAGAAATTGACGCACATTAACCATGACGGCGTGGGTTTTAACGCGGATGGCACGCTGACTGTTCCCAAAGGCTTTCTTGAGCCGGAGCTGATCACCCGGGCGCACGCGGCCGGGGTTAAGGTTCTTCTGCTCATGGGCGGCGACTTTAACGGGGTTGAGGCCAATGGAACCCTCCTGACCCTGATCACGGAACTCTCCAACTTCGCCGCCAAGTATGGCTACGACGGCTTCGACATGGATTGGGAGTATCCAGAAACCACGCAGGATCGTGATTTTTTTGTAGAACTCATGGCGGGACTGCGCGAGACCAATCCCGACTATATTCTGTCGATCGATGCGGCCCCCTGGGGCGGATACGGTTACGATCTGGCTCGGCTGCAACAATCCCTCAACTACATCAATATCATGATGTACGATTGCGCCGGGCCCTGGACGGATGACGGCCAGCTGAATGCCCCGATCATCTGGGACACGCGCGATCCCCAACCCTGGGAGTGCCAACCGGGCGGTAGCGACAAGGGTGCGGCGGGGATATTTCTCAAAGAGGTTCCGGCGGCACAACTGAACATGGGAACTCCCTTTTACGGCTATATCTATGACAACATCAACGCGCTGTTCGAGGTATGTCCCAACGCCGCGACCACGCAGGACGGGAATTGCGATGGCAAGGTTTTGAGCGAGAACTACGCGCCGTTCATGAAGGAGCGCGTGAACCAGAATGGGTGGGAGACGATTTATGACCCGATCGCTCTGGTTCCATACATGCTGAGAGCCGACGGAGGGATGGGTTTCATCACTTACGATGATCCCACTTCAACCTATGTCCGGGTGTCGTATTCCGACTATAACCTCGGGCTCGGTGGAACGTTCATGTGGTCGCTCGACGCCGATTACGATGGGCATAGCCAGGACTTGTTGGAGGCTATGTATCAAGCGACGATGGACAAAGGGCAGTAGCACAGGCTCAGATCTATCGTAGCTTTTGTGGACCTCCCGGCGGTTTTCTCACGCCGGGATTTTCCTACTTAGGAGTGGATTCAAGGTCGACAAGTCGGGGAAGTCAAAATCTTTAAACACAGAGAGGCACAGGGGATCACAGAGGAAAAGCTGAGGGCTGAGAAGGGCTTATGACGGCGCGACTCTGATGGCGTGGCCAAAGCCATACCCTGATGCGAATCCGTTATACGAATTATTTCTTGAGCGGAAGCAAAAGAATCCCGGCCGTACTGGCCGGGATTTTTCTTTGCAGCTCGAACAGAAACTCCAATCAGAAGGTAAACCTCGCTCCGAACTGGAATTGGCGCGGGGTGTTAATCGTGTTCAGGATCTGTCCGAAGGGAAGGCCCTGCTGTGTCGCCTGCACAACGTTCGGCACGGTTGGATATCCGTATTGGGGCGTGTTGGTGATGTTGTAAGACGAAACATCAAAACGCAGCGCTTTGGTTTCCCCGAAATTAAACGACTTATACATCGAGAGGTCCAGATCCCGTGCACCTCTGGTCCGAACGTGGTCCAGATAGGCCGGGGCCGTTCCCGGAATCAACGGATTAGCATCATTGGGATTGCCGGTTGCCTCGGTGCCGGGTAGCGGGAAGCAAGTGTCGGTAAACCATACCGCCACGGTATGGGGCGCGCCCTTGCTGGGATCGCAGGTCAGGTCGGCACGCTGAGCGAAGTATGCCGGGCTTACTCCGGAAGTTGGCGATGCGATGGGAACTCCCGTGCTGAGATAGCCGATCGCGTTTATGGTCCAGCCTCCGAGAGCGGCATTGGTGATGCCGTGCAGATTAACGGCTCTGTCCGTGCCCACGGGCAAGTCATAGGACACCTCTCCGGTGAACTGATATTTCACGTCCTGCGGGCTGATGGAGTGTTCGTAGCTCAGATTCCTCCAATCCTGAGCTCCGCCGGCATGGCTGCCAACGAAACCCAGAGGAGGGTTGCCGTCGTCGGTCATGATCTTTCCCCAGGTAAAGGTAGCGAGGGTAGTGAAGTGGCTCGTGAGCCGCTTCTGTACCTTGGTTTGCAAAGAGCTGTATTCCGAATCGCCCTGGGGATTGCCGGAGAGGTTGACGCCGTTGCCTGCGCCATATGCTCCGTCGCCAAATTGGGGGTATTTTTGCAGCGCAAACCACAGCGGGACCGTGGCTTGACCATTGAACGCGCCCGGCAGGGCTGGATAGGGATTGGGCGTGGTGCTGCAAGATGTGGCGTTGCTGATGCACAAGGCAGCGCCGTTTCTTGCGATGGTGCCCAGGTCGAGCTGATTCAAGTCGACACCGCCGAAGGGCAGGAAGAGACCCCGGCTACCGACATAGCCGGCGGTTACGACGACCTGATGCGGCAGCTCGTATTCCAGGGCGAAATTAAAGTTATAGATGGTCGGCTCGGGCTGAGAACGCAACACCGTGTGGATGGTCGTCCCCAAATTATTGGCCAGACCAGGAGGCGGGGTGGTGAAGACCGGAACAATTCCAGTCGGCGTGCCCGGCGCGGTTGGGAAGGGGTTGCTGAGGGAATAGGGGCCGTTGAAAACGTCGGTTGCGCTCCCCGTATTCGTGTTGCACGATGTGCCGTTGAAGACCGTATTTCCGTCTGAGTTGTAACAGGTGCCCTGCCATATGGTTGAAGAGGAGAATCCGTCCGTGTTCATGGTAGCGGCGCCGACGTTATGGGTGCTGGGACCGTAGTAGAAGCCTGCACCGCCGCGGACGACAAGGTGAGTGACCGGCTGCCACGCGAAAGCCAGGCGCGGACCAAAGTCATGCAAATTGGTGGTGAACGGCGACCGGTTACTGCCGTTGACGTAAACTTCAGCGCCGGTATAGGAGTCGCCGCTGACGGTGTTGGTGGCATTCGGAGCAAAATATTCCTGGCGGTTAAAACGCTCGTTGCGTCCGGCGAAGATATCCCAGCGCAGGCCGGCAGTGATGGTTAGTTTGGTCGTGGGATGGAAAGTGTCTTCCACGAATGCTCCGTAGTAGGGGTTTGATTCGGCCGCGAAGACATCTTTGGTGAAGTTGGGGTAGTAGTCGTCTTCGGGATTCGCGCCGTTCGGATCGGCCGCCATGCCCACCAGGGTGGAGGCATAATCACTCCCGCCCACACCGCTGGCGTTGGACTGGTCCGTGGCACTGTTATCAAACTCGTAGGCGCCCGCAGGAGCCGGCGGCTGGCCGACGTTGAGGTAGCGCTTCATCCATTCGAAACCGAATGAGATGGAATGCTTGCCGTGAATTTTAGTGATGGCGGCATTGACGTCGCTGTTTTCGCTGGCATAGACGAAGTTGTTGTAGTCGGAGGTGCCGCCAACACCGCCCCCCACATCGCCAAAGACTATGAAAGGCAGCTGCTTGAATACCTGCTGCGCCGCCAGTGACGCGGGAAAGCCCAAAGTTGTAATGTTGGTATTGAGGTACGCTGGATTTCCCTGATTCTCATAATGCCGGGTGAAGGAGTACCGCAAATTCATTACGGTGGTGGAATTGAGCGTCAGATCGTCGGCTACGAGCACGTTGCGTCCGTTAGTGATGTTTTCCGCATAGTTCGGATCCCATCCGCTGGGAAAGACATTGGCCTCGGCGAAGATTAATTTGTCATAGGAAAAGCGGGTGAAGATGTGTTGCCGGTCGCTCTTGGCCCAATCCAATCGAATGTCGAATCTGTGCGCCTTGTATGGGTCCAATCCGGGCTCACCGTAATTGTTCTGAACATCGGAGGTTGCCGCATTACAGGTTGTCGGGCTGGGGAGATTACACATTGGCATCTTCGACAGATACAGCAAACCGATGGGGTTTGGGTTGGGTATTATATTTCCGGGAAACGGCTGCCGGTTGCCGCCTACATCGGGCCGGGTCGGGTCGTAAATCACGGTAGGCCCGGCAGGGTTATTGAGAAGGGCGGAGAAGTTACCGGCTCTTTCGGCGGCGGTTGGAACGCTAAAGTAGTCGATTCCCTCGAACTGGACCTGCTGCGTGTCTTCGTAGTCCCCAAAAAAGAAGAGCTTATCTTTCTTGATCGGTCCGCCGATCGCACCACCCTCCTGGTAACGGTGGAAATCAGGAGGGGTGTTGGACTGGCCGCTGCTCAACTGGGTTTGCTTATTGAAGTATTCGTTGGCGGATAAGGCGTTCGGCCGGAATACGCCGAAAACATCGCCATGAATCTTATTGGTGCCGGACTTGCTGACCAGGCTGATGACTCCCGCTGCGCCGCTCTGGTAGGAGGCTGGCGTGTTCTGGGTTTCGACGCGGACCTCATCCACTCCATCTTCGGGGATGTTCATGGCCGGAATGATGGCGGCGGCATTATTTTCCGCAATTCCGACGGGGCTGCCATCGAGCATGTAATAGACGGAGCCGACGATTGCGCCATTGATGGTAGCGGAAGACACATCCACTCCGGGACGCCCGACAGAAATGTTCTGAATTGACTGCATGGAATCGCTGGAATTGGGTGAACCGTTTGCCGGAGTCACGCCGGCGCTCAACTGGACCAAATCGTAAACGTTGCGGTAGAGCAACGGGACGCGATCGATGGTGGGCGACTCGATCAGCTGGCCGACAGTAGAGTTGCTGGGCTCGACCAGTTCGGTGCCTCCGGTGACGTTGACTGTCTCCGTAATAGCGCCGATCTCCAGGGTAACGTTGACCTCCGTGACTTGGTCGACGGTAACCGTGACGTTGCTGTGGGCGGCGAGTTTAAAGCCCTTCTGGCTGACGTTGACCTGATAGGCGCCGGGGTTGAGGGAGATGAAGGTGTAGAGTCCGGCGGAGGTAGTGACGGTGTGCTGCTTCACTCCGGTGGCTTGGTTTATCAGGACCACCTGGGCTCCGGGAACGAGCGCTCCGCCTGGATCGGTAACCAGGCCGCTGACGGTGCCTCTGCCGGCTTGGGCAAGCGCTATGGAACCCGCGCACAGGAGAAGAACACCAAGAGTAAGAAAATTCCGTACAGTCCTGAGGAATGCATTCGTGCTATTCATGAACAGCCTCCCTACCCAGAGTCACAAAGTAATATCCAGCCGATCCGACCGTCAATAATTCATAAATCTTTACAAAATCTTTACGTGGCCGCAAACAAACATAGCCCGACAAAATGTTTATTAAAACGTATGAATGGTGCTTTTATTGATAACCGTCTGTCAAGGAAAAAGCGCCGCGGAACTCGGAATGATTTGGCTTTGGCAAAAATTGTTTCCGGTCGGGTCCAAAAGCCAGTTAGAGAATGTACGAGCCGATTTCCGCACCAAGTATATATATTCGGATCGCGAAGCTCCGACAAGACTGCTTGGATGGTTTCCCTAAAATAAAAACTTCAGCGCCACCTGAATCACGCGAGGGCTCACGTCCGACTGGATTTGCCCGAAAGTTGGCGATTCGATATCGCTAACCGGCAAGCGGAGATTGGTATGGTTCAGAAGATTGAACAATTCCCCGCGGAATTGAAGCTCTTTTGATTCAGTCAGCCGAATGTTCTTGAAGGCGGAGGCGTCCCAGTCCACGTATCCCGGGCCTTGGACTGCATTGCGGCCTTCGTCACCGAATACTTCGAAGCGGCCGAGAGGATCCGGCTCCAATTTCTGGAAAGCGTTTACGTTGAACCATTCCTGAGGCGTGCGCGGACCCGAGTTTGGGTTGCCAATCACGTTGGGACGGTTTGCCGAGAAGCCGGTGATCTCCGGCGCCTGCCCTTGCAGCGAAACGTCATTCGAGTCGAATACCGTAAACGGGCCGCCGCTCATGGCCGTCACAATTCCGTTCAACTGCCAGTTGCCGAAAACGTGGCCGTACCAACTACTGGAATGTTGCAGGAATGGCAGCGCCCACTGATAGCTGAATACGAAACGATTGTGGGAATCGAACATAGACCGGCCGCGCTCGGCCGCGAGATCAAAGGGATCCTGCGCCAGATCATTTTCTCCGGCGACGGGTTGCGCAGCGGAGCCGGTAATATTGAACGAAGAAACGTCATCGATGGAATGCGACCAGGTGTAGGACGCGAGGAAGGACATGCCGTGGTTAAAGCGTTTTCGCAGGCTGGTTTCCAGGGCGTTATAACTGGAGTTTGCCACGCTGGCGATTTCACCGACTGAACTGTAGATGCAATTGTTGGGGCTTGCCAGGGTGCATCCGGAATAGAGCCGCCGCTGGTTCACGTTATTTTCCGTGGAATTCAGACACGGGTTTGCCACCGAACAGCCAGGGCCAGTCGTGACCGCGCCGGGGATAAAGACTGGAGGATTGCCTTCAATGAATCGAGGTAGCCTCACACCGGTGGTGCCTACGTACCCGATTTGAAAGAGCCAGTCCTGGCCCAGAGACTGCTGAATATTCAGATTCCAATCCTGCGCGTAAGGCAAATGCAGATTGCGGGCGACTACGAGCAGCGTCATCGGTTCGGGAAAAGCCTGACTGAAAGGGTTCGGCGTATAGAACGGATTGGCGAATGAGTTGACGGGAAAACTGATTTGCTGCGTCTTAAGATAAGGAGGCGAGCTGACGGGATCCTGTAGCGGACCGCCCTCGCCGGTGTAATAAGGCTCGTAGAAAATTCCATAAGCCGCGCTGATCACGGTCTTGGAGTCTCCGCTCGGATCCCACGCCAAGCCAAAGCGCGGTGCAAAGGCAGTAGCCTGCGTTGGAATCAATCCGGCTGGCACGCCAGGATCGCCGGGATAAAGAAGTCCCGCGGGAGCGTTGGGGACGACGCGGGACTGCGCTCCCGGAACAAAAAGATTGACCATGTTGTGCCTTTCCGTCGAGGGGAAGGGCAGTTCGTAGCGCAGTCCCAGGTTCAAGGTCAGGCGAGATGTAGCCTTATAAGTATCCTGGGCGTAAGCGTCGAGGGCGCGGTCCCGAATTTCACGAGAGAAGTTGCCCCCGCCCTGAAGAAACACAACGGGATTGCCGGACAGAAAATTGGCAAACCCGTCGTTGTAGATGAAGTCCTCGAATGAGGGAATGCCTTCGAATACAAAAAAGCCGTTGGTGGCGATGCCTTGAAGAGCATTGATCTGGTCGCGCCGATAGCCTCCGCCAAATTTGAATTCGTGGCGGCCGTGGATCCAGCTCAAAGAGCCCGAAAGGTCGAAGGTATTCTGAAAGGTGTTGCGCGGTCCCGTGATGGGATCGCCTACCGAAGCATATCCGCCAACTTGGATAAACGGAGGTCCGACTGCCGACGCCAGCGTAGGTTCGTACTGGAAACCCAGGTCCGCTGGCGACTGATGATTCAAGTGCTCGTCAAGCAGGAACTTGTTGCGCAAATACGAAAAGCGGCCCACGCCGATGGTGTTTGAGGAAAAGATGTGGGTCTCCTGCGCCACAAAGTTTTGCGCACGATCGTCCTCGCCAACGGGAAAGCCGGGGACATTTGCCCCAATCGGCGAAAGTGGATCTGTCGTGGGCCCCGCGCTGAACATGTAACGGAAATTCAAGGTATCCGCGGGGGAAAGATAATGATCCACGCGCACGCCGAATTGATCGTTGTTGGCACTCAGAGTCTGCGTGGCGGTGAAGCCATTTTCTCCAACGTTGGGCAGAGGGAAAGACGGCAGGACGTTGGTCGCAATTGGATCGATGGGCGTGAACAGAGTCATCTGGTTGAATGGCACTGGGGTTCCAAAGTAGGTGAGTTGCCCATTGGGATTGCCACAGAGACCGGTGTTTTGGTTGAAAGTGGAGTTGAGGTCGGTACACTGTTCCGCGAAATTGCCCTGCCTTTCCGCGGCGGACGGCACGGTGGCAGGTACAGTCTCACCTTGCCGGTTCCGGAAGCCTTCGTAATATCCGAAAAAGAAAGTCTTGTCTTTTAGAATCGGGCCGCCGAAGGTCGCGCCGAACTGGTTCTGCTTTAGCGGTTGCACGCTCTGCGTGAAGTAATCGGAGGAATCCATGGCGTCATTGCGGAGGAACTCCCAGGCCGCGCCGTGAAACGAATTGGAGCCGGACCGCGTAACGATGTTGGTGGTCGAGCCGGTGTTGCGTCCAAACTCCGCGTTCGCGTTATGGCTTAGAATCTTGAACTCGGCGATGGCGTCGATCGGTGGCTTCAGAACAAATCCGCCGTCCACGGAGCTGACATTGTCGGCGCCGTCGATCATGAAATTATTGGATTCCGGCCGCTGGCCGTCCACGGCGTAAGCCTGGTTCTGCCGCGCCGGGCCGCCCGCTTCAAGCAGGCCTGGCGTCAACGGCACCACGCCGGGCTGGAGTAGCCCGAGCTGAGAAAAATTGCGTCCGTCAAGCGGTAGGTCGAGGATTTCCTGCTCCATCACGGTTTGCCCAAGACTGCTGACCGTGCTCTGTACCAAAGTCGCATTGGCGTTCACTTCCACCTGTTGCGACTCTGCCCCCAGCCTGAGTTGAATGCCGACCGTAGCCGTTTGGTTAACATCCAGCGAGATTCCTTGCTGCAAGTATTTCTGAAAACCTCTTGCCTGAACCTCCAGCTGGTAATGCCCGATCGGGAGTTCGACCAGCACATACTCACCCTGATGGTCCGTGACCGCCGTACGAGTCAAGCCGGTCTCGGTCTGCTTTGCAGTGACCGTGGCACCCTGGACAATCGCACCACTCGGATCGACCACGGTTCCGCGGATGCTGGCGGTGATTTGCTGTCCCGCGACATTCAAACTTGTAAGCAGGGCCATCATGAACAACGTCAGCGTGGTCGCTCTACGCATGCTTTTCCCCATTCGTCCCCTCAAGGATCAAGATTGATTTCGCAAAACAGTTTTTCAACAGTGCTTTAGAAAACACGCGAAAGAATTCGCCCCACAGATGGAAGTGCCGCGACTATAGGGATGGTTTGCAGCGAGATCAATAATCTGAAAGCAGTATTGGCTTCGATCGCGTCGTAACTTCGCAAGAAAAAGGACGGCAACTAGTGTTTTCGCATTATTGCGTCACAATGTTCCCACGGATAATTTGTCGCGACGGGTAAATAGAGGATCGCATTATTCTTAGTTTGCCTAGGTGCGAGATTCGAAAAACGCTGGACGAGTAATGCTCCGTCGATGCGATGATGCGTCGATACGAATGATATGAACTCAGAAAACGATACGAAAGCTTCGCCGGGAGCAGACGGCGCTCAGGCTAAGAAGCCGGCCACGAAAATCAGGATCATTGAAGACGCGGAAGCAACCGGGGAAACGGCTGCGGCTTATGATTTTTGGCGGGCCGGGTCGGGGAGACAGCAAGTTCCGGGCATCATCAAGTGCTTTGGCGCTCGTCCTGACTTCCTGCGTCGAGTGATTGAATTTGGAAATACAGTCCACTTCTCGGAAGGGCATCTCTCACGGCGATATAAAGAATTAATCGCGAGCTATGTCTCCTACTTGAATCGCTGTCCTTATTGACTGGACAGTCACGCCTACTTCCTGCGTGTCCAGGGAGCACCCGATCAATGCGTGCAAGCCATCGTCGAAGGCAAAATTGACGAAGCGGGACTTAATCCCGCGGAGCGCGCATTGCTGGATTATGTGAAGCTGATCACCGACGCCGCCTATCGCTCGACCGCCGAGGATGTTCAGAAACTTCGCGACTTAGGCTGGAAAGAAGATCAGATCGCGGAAGCGGTTTACATCACCGCGATGTTTGCGTTTTTCAATCGCGTCGCCGATGCATTCGGCGTTCCTTCGCAGGATTATCTTGGAACCGGGAAAGTGACACCTTAGCTGAAGTTGAATCTTCGGTGATTAAGTCCCGGCTGCAAAAGAATCCGAATAGCGGGGAAGAAGAAGGTTCGTAGCCGCTGCAAGCCCCAGCACCGCTGCGAGCAAAATCAGCAAAGAGGAGTAAGAGCCGGTCGCATCGAATGCGTGGCCCAGGATCACGGGGCCTATGGCTCCTGCAGCCGCATAGAAGGTCCAGGTGAGACCGTAAAGAGTGGAAAACGCACGCAGCCCAAAGTATCGCGTCAACAGGTAAGGTGTGGTGGCGGCTTCGCCTCCGGCTCCCACGCCAATGAGCGCGGCGGCAACGCAGCCGGCAGGAAAGCTACTGGCCCGCGCCAGGAGAAAGATGCCCAGCGCCGTAATCAGATTGATTACAAGTGCGACACGCGGGCCGAAAAATCGATCCAAGAGCCAGCCCACTACGACTCTGCCAAGCAGGCTTGATCCACCGAGCATCGACGCACAGAGTGCCGCTTTTCCGGCGGTGAGGCCCCGATCCGTCAGCAGCGCGGAAAGGTGAGTGATGGCTCCGTTCATGCTGATCGAACTCGCGAAAAGGATGGCGGTGATAATCCAGAAGGCAGAGGAGCGCAGGCCCTGCTGCCATGTCATTCCAGAGTGGGCAACCGGGGCGACTTTGTGCCCGGCCACTCCGCGCTCCCGGATGTAGCGCCAACTGAGAGGCAATCCGAGTAGTAATGCAATACCGCCGAGAGACGCATAGGCGGCGCGCCAGCCATAGCGGCTGATAATGGATTGGGCAACGACAGGCAAAATCATAGCGCCCAATCCCGCTCCCACCATCACAAGGGCTAACGCCATCCCCAAGCGCCGCTGAAACCAGGTGGAAATCGAGCGCGAATAGGCCAGATGAGCCGCGCCATTGCCCACGATGCCGATTACGAAACAAGTTACATAAAACTGCCACAATCCGGAGCGCAAGAAGGACAAGGAGGCGATGGCGCATCCGAATACCGCCATGCAGGCGAGAATGATGCGCCGAGGGCCAAAGCGATCGATCCATCGGCCAAGCAATGGCGAGATGACGCCCAACGTTACGGCGGCGATGGCAAAGCCGCTGGAGATGGCCTCACGGCTCCAGCCGAATTCCGCGGCCAGCGGTTTCACAAAAACGGAAAACGTGTAAACGAAGAGCGAACCAAATCCCGCCATCACGCCGAGACACGCCGCCAACACAACGCGCCATCCGTAGTAGCCGAGATCGAATTCAGTGGGGGCAGGCGCGCTGCCGGCGGGTTGCATCTCAGACACGCCGACCGCGACACTTCGGTCTGGGGATGAGGTTTTCATGATTCGCTTGATGCAGGAGTCGGATGATACACAATGCGCCTGACGCGTATCTCTAGTCTTTTTGTGTTATCGCTGTTCGAAGACTATTACTTCTAAGCCGAGTGCATATTTTGACAGCGGGTCCCTATCTCGACACATCCAATACCGCAGAGAGAGGGGCTTATGGCAGTCAACCCAATGAAAAGAGGCCTCATCGAAGAGTTTGCAGGCGAATTGAGCGCTCAACGGCCTTTTGGAACAGGACATGCATTGAAAGTGAAAGTGCCTGGTTGAGGCTGCAAGCAGAACCCGTGGTCGCTCGTCGCGCTCGGGATGACAATTCGTGATTGCTGGTATTTATGGATTGCCTGTAAAGAAAATGGCAATTCACGGGAGGCTCCAATGGAATTATCCAACTTTTTCAAGACTGTGTTATCCGCGCTGGTGGCGCTGGCGACGTTGGGCATGGGTGGTTCTTACGCGCCTCTTCAGAACGGATCCAATTCCGTGGCCGAAGCTGGGAGCCAAGCGTGCTCGAATGACGATAGCGGGTTGAAATTGCCGGCGGGTTTTTGCGCAACGGTCTTTGCGGACGGCATCGGTCACGCGCGCCACATGGTGGTTGGGCCCGATGGAGTTCTTTACGTCAACACATGGTCCGGCAGGTACTACGGCAATGACACGCCGCATGAAGGCGGTTTTCTGGTGGCCCTGCAAGACAAGAGAGGCGCTGGAAAAGCCGATGTGAATGAGCGCTTCGGCGAAACCGTGCAAAGCGGCGGCCACGGCGGCACCGGCATCGGCATATATAAAGGAGCGGTTTATGCTGAGATCAACGATCGCATCGTGCGCTATCCGTTGGTCGCGGGTTCGATCGTTCCCAGCGGCTCGGCTGAGACGGTCGTCTCCGGATTGCCGCTGGGCGGCGACCATCCGATGCATCCCTTCATCATCGATAGTGACGGAAAGATGTACATCGATGTTGCCACTGCGACCAATGCGTGCCAGGCGAAAAATCGCACGCCGAAATCTCCGGGGCTGAACCCGTGCACTGAACTTGAGACTCGAGGCGGCATCTGGCTCTATGACGCGAATAAAACCAACCAGGCATTTTCACCGGCGGAGCGCTATGCCACCGGAATTCGCAACGCCGAAGGGTTTGCCATTGACTCAAGCGGGCGAATCTTCGTTACTCAGCACGGGCGCGATCAGCTGCACGCGAACTGGCCTGATATTTACAAACCCGAGCAGGAAGCGACGCTGCCATCGGAAGAGTTGCTGCTCTTGCAGGCAAAGGGAGATTATGGGTGGCCGGAATGCTACCACGATCCATTCCTGCAAAAGCTCGTTCTAGCGCCCGAATACGGCGGCGACGGAAAAACCGCCGGCGTGTGCGCAAACAAAATCGCTCCGATTGCGGTCTATCCTGCACACTGGGCGCCAAATGCAATGGTGCGGTACGACAGCCAACAATTCCCTGCTCACTATCGAGGCGGCGTTTTCATTGCCTTCCACGGTTCGTGGGATCGAGCGCCTTATACCCAAGGCGGCTACAACGTAATTTTTCAGGCGCTCAATGGAGACCACGCCTCCGGCCAGTGCGAAATATTTGCGGATGGTTTTGCGGGAGCGGTCGAGTCGCCGGCGGAGGCCCAACACCGTCCTTCAGGGTTGGCAGTGGGACCGGACGGTGCGCTCTACGTTTCCGATGACATTAGCGGACGAATCTATCGCATTGATTATCGCGGAGGCGCGGACTTTGACACGGCGAATGTAACCCCGTGTCCGAGCGCAACTGCGCCCGCGGGCAATCCCGCTATACAGGCCTCAGAACCGCCAGAAGGCACGCATCCCGATGCTGGCGCAGCCGCGAACGCCAATGTTCCGGTTCATCTTCCTCCCGGCGCGACACCAGAAATGGTTCAGCTCGGTCGCCGCATCTATCACGGTCAAGTCGGCGGTGCGGGATGCACTGGCTGCCACGGCGGAAATGGTGAAGGAACTCCTTTGGGGCCTCCGTTGATCAAGCACAAATGGCTGTGGAGCGATGGCAACTATGAGGGCATCAAGAAAACGATCATTGACGGTGTGCCGCAGCCCAAGCAATATCGCAGTCCGATGCCGCCGATGGGAGGAGCGCAACTTACGCCTGACCAGGCATCGGCGCTTGCGGTCTATGTGTGGAGTTTGAGCCACTAATTGTCGACGTTAGTCCAACCGTTGTTCTTTGAACTTTCGACGACAGCGTCCAGAATCCGCATCTGGCGAATTCCGTCTTCGAATGTGGGGTACTCCACCAGTGCGGTGCGGTCGGCGATAGTTCGATAGAACCGCCGGAAAACTTGTTTGAAGGTGTCATCGTATCCCTCGCTGTGGCCTCCCGGTAAATCCGCGTAGCTCCGAGCGTCGCCCCGCAGCAGCATGGGGTCCTTGATTATCGTTTCGTTGGGTGAATTGCGATGTCCGATCCAGAGTTCATCGGGCTGCTCCGCGTTCCAGGCCGCGGAGGCCTTTGAACCGCATATTTCGACGAACAGCCGGTTCTTGCGTCCAGCTGAAATTTGACTGACGGTCAGTGCGCCTCGCGTGCTTTCTCCCATGCGGAAGATCATCGCGCCAAAATCTTCCGTGGTGACCGCGACCTCGGTGTGCTCGTTGCTCGGGGATGTTTTTCCAGAAAATGTCTCCACCGAACCTTCCGGTTTTTTACGCTGCTTGTGGAATGTCTGAAGATCGGCGCAAAGAGAACGGATCCGAAGACCGGTCACGTGCTCCGCCAGATCGCACCAATGGGTTCCAATATCCGCGAATGTCCGGGACGGTCCGGATTCGATTCGCCAGTTCCAGTCCGCGTCATAGAGCAACCAATCCTGCGAATAAGTGCCGTGCACCGCATAGATAGCGCCAAAGTCTCCGGCTTCGCGCATCCGGCGCATGTTCTGAACCTGGGGATAGGCGCGAATATTGTAAAGTGTGCAATTCGCAAGTTGTTTTTCGGCCGCCAATGCCGCCATGGCTTCAGCCTCGGCAACGGACGATGCCAACGGCTTTTCGCACACAACGTGCTTCCCCGCTTCCAGGGCCGCTTTTGCCATGGGAAAGTGGAGCGAGTTGGGAGTGCAAATGTGAACCGCTCGAATCTCCCGCTCGGCAAGCAATGCTTTGTAGTCGGCCGTGGCGTACTCGATGCTCAGCTCATTGGCAAATTTTTGAGTTGCTTCGAGGGTTCTTCCCGCGACTCCAACGACCTCAATGTTGCCGAGACGGCGCAGAGCTTCGGTATGGACCCGGCCCATGAATCCGGTTCCAAAGATGGCAACTTTTAACTTGCTCATGTGTCGATTCACTTTCTGATAATTGGACAACCGCCGACGGAAATGACGGACTGAGTATAGCTGGCCCCTATTGTGGCAGGTCAGGTTTTCCAAAACCGTGAATCACCAAGGCCACGAAGTACACGAAGAAACGCGCAGGGATTGATTGTCTTCGCGGTATTTCGTGACTTTAGGGGTTCGAGCTTTCTGCCGGTTACCTGGAAATGCGTAGGTCACTCGGTGAACAGACTCAACGCAATCATGACGACACAAGGAGGCAGCAGCGCCCACGAACTAAAGCGCGAACCCACTACTCCGGCCAGCCCGGCGCCAGCCAGAAACCCCGACCATATGCCGGCTTCAATCCGAGCGCGGGACAAATGGGAATCCCTTGGGCTTTTCTTTCCCTCGGGCAGAGGTTTCCGCCCCACGGCCGCAGCCAGATGGCCGCCTATTCTGCTCAGCGTGCCAGTTACGAACGTGAGACTAACCGGCTCCGCGCCGACCTTAGAAAGAGCTGGATTCATCATACCCATAGACAGGCTGAGCATGGCGATTTGGAAAAGCGCATTCCGCAGGCCGTCCTGTTCAAGACCAACCACGGTCGCGAGCAGGCCAGCGATCAGGCCGAAAATAACGCGATGAGAAAAACGCAATCTGGATTGGGTAAATAAGTTTCCCATGAAACTGCCGGCCACAAAGAACACAATGGCAATTGCCGGAGGAAGAGCGCCTGGGAAATTACCTTGTCCAGTTCGCAGGCCGGCATAAGTCGTGTTTCCGCTCATGAACGAGACATAAGTGCCCAAAAAAAGAAGTCCGTAACCGTCCAGATAGCCGGCGATCAGGGCAAGGAATATTGCCGACGCCCACTGCAAACGTGTCTCGTATAACGGCAGCTTCATCGCGGCTCCGCGGCGCTAGATCGCAAAGCACCGTCTTCAAATTCAAAGGCCAGGAAGACGGCCTCTACGCAGCAACCCCTGAACGCTCGGACCTGAACCTATCGTTTCAATCAATCCAAACAATCGTGGGGGACGGCGGAGAAGAAAATGATGCCACGAGATGGAAGGTAGTTGCACTCGTTTACAGCCGGCTGGAGAGTTGGGCGGCTCACTTTGAATTTCGCCTATCGTTCGGGATTGTCCTGAGTGCAGCCGGAAGATTCCTCACGCGGCTGAAGTACGCCGCGTTTCGGAATAACGGACGTTGATTGCTTTAACTATTACCTTGCATCGTCGAATGCGCTTAGCGCAGTTGCGCGGTTTTCGGCAGATCGGATACCGTCCACCCGCCTCCAAGAGCTTTGATCAGCAGCACGCTGGCATCCATGCGGCGCCGCAGGATGTCGACATCGTTTCGTTCATTTTGAAGAGCGATGGATTGTGCAGTGAGGACCTGGAGGTAAGGATCCTCTCCACCGACGTATCGATTGGTGAAGATTTGCAGTGATTCCTGCGCGGAGGCGGTCGCATCTTTTTGTTGCTGCGCTTCCTGGCTCAGGATTCGCAGGGCAACCAGATTGTCTTCGACCTGCTGAAAAGCGGTGAGCGTGTACTCGCGATAATTGGCGACCGTCGCGTCATAGTTGGCGCCTGCGGCGGTGGATGTCGCACGGCGGCGGCCGCCATCAAAGATCGTTTCCGCTAACGATGGCCCTACGGCCCAGAAGCGGCTTGGCCAGCTAAACCAGTTGGTGATGGAATCGCCTTCGAAACCCGCCGACCCGCCCAATATTATGGTTGGGTAGTATGCGGCGCGAGCAATTCCGATCTGATCGTTGGCCTCGGCAACTCGCCGTTCCGCAGCGGCGATGTCCGGACGGCGTTCGAGAAGTTGTGAGGGCAAACCGGCGGCGATATCCGGAGGCACGAGGTTGAGCGGGGTTGCGGGCAGAGTAAACGCGGCCGGAGGCTTGCCGATCAATATGGCGATGGCATGCTCGTACTGCTGTCTCTGTACGCCAATATCGGTATCCTGCACGATGGTGGTTTGAAGTTGGGTTTGCGCCTGTGCGACATCTGACTTGGGCGCAGCCCCGCCATCAAACCGACTGACGGTGAGCTGCAAAGCATCCTGGTAAGTTTTCACGGTGTCGTCGAGAAGCTTTTTCTGAGCGTCGGCACTGCGCAATTCGAAATAGTCGTAGGCCAGTTCGGCGTGCAGACTTAGATTGACAGTTGCCAGATCTCCCGCGGTCGCCTGGGCTTCTTCGCGTGAGGCCGATACAGTTCGGCGCACTCGTCCCCAAACGTCAAGCTCGTAAGAAACATCGAGGGGCAACACAAAGTCACCGGTGGTCGAAGTGGTGGGTAGGTATGGCTGGTGCGCCGAATCACGAAGTGATTCGATGCCCGGCGATGTGGAGATCGTGGGATATTGTGCAGCTCGATTGTAGTGGACCATCGCCCGCGCTTCGACAAACCGAGCGTTGGCAATTTTCAAGTCCTGGTTCGATACTGTGAGTTCGCTCTCCAGAGCGTTCAATTGTGGATCGCCGAAAATCTCCCACCAGTTCCCGCGCAATAACTGATCGCTGGGTTGCGCTGGCTTCCAGCCGTTCTCTTCTTTGAATGCGTCTACCGGCGCGGTTGGTACGTTGGGGCGCGCATACTTGGGCCCTACATTGCAGCCCGCGAGCAGCATCATCGAGAACACGCCGAGAATAAGTGTGAAAAGCTTCATTTTGCGGTGCTTCATTTCGCAGCCCCTTCCGTCTTTGAGCCGGAGCCGCTGATCTGGACTTGTGTGCCGTCCGTCAGCGAGTCCGAAGGACTGAGAATTACATCGTCGGTTGGTTGCAGGCCGGAAAGTATTTCCATGCTGTCGCCGTAGTCGTGGCCGGGCGTCACCCGGAGAAGTTCTGCCTTTCCATCGCGCACCACGCCCACCTGCAAACCATCTCTGCGGAAAAGTAATGTGTTTGCAGGAACGACCAGCGGGTGTGCTCCCTCCGGCATTTTCAGATGGACCTGAACATATGCGCCCGGCTTGAGCCGGCCGTTCGCGTTCTCCACATCCACTTCAACCAGCAAGGTTCGCGAGAGGGGATCGATCGAATTCGAGTTGCGAACCAGAGTGCCGCGGAATGTCTCGCCGGGAAATTCATCCAGCGTCAGATCCGCGGGAGCACCGTTGCGCGCAGCCGCCGAATAGACCTCCGGAACTGCGACGTAGATACGCAGTTTGGTGATGGAAGCGATATGGAACAATTCTTTGGGAGCGTTCGCGCCGGCATCGATCAGTGCGCCGATATCCGTCTCCCGGGCGGTGATGATTCCATCGAACGGCGCGTAGACCTTTTCGTAGGCCTGTAGTTGTTCGAGCCGCGAGACATTAGCCTTGTTCGACTCAACTGTCGCTTGATTGGCGGCATAACCGTTGACCGCATTATCCCGCTCCTGCGTAGAGACGGAGTGAGTCTTCAGCAGATTCTCATCCCGCGCCGCGGTGATTTGCGAAAGATTTTGATTCGCTTCGGCCGTGGCCAGATCCGCCCGTGCTTGCCGCAGCTGTTGGTCGAGTTCGGGAGTTTCGATTTCCGCCAGCAACTGCCCTTTGGTGACGCGGGCGCCGATGTCGAAGTACCACCGTTTGAGATAGCCATTCGTCCGGGCGTAGACCGGGGAGTCGATGAAGGCCTGCGTATTGCCCGGCAGCACCAGTTCCTGAGCGCGATCTCCGGGCTTTGGATGTACCACGTTCACGCTGGGAATTGCGGCTTGATCAGTCGATTGCTGCAAACGGGTCTCCGCCGCGAGCCGGGAAAGAATCCCGAAGACGACTACGATCGCGACCACAACTGCCACAGCGATAAGCGCGAGGAGGCCACTTCTCGAAAACTTCGCTTGCGGAGGTTTTGTTTCGGAGACCTCTGCGGTACTCGTTTCGGGTGCTTTCGTCATGTCAGGAGCCATCGCGTTGCTTTCCTCGGATTTCATTGGAATATCGTCTTGCTTAGGCATGGGTTGGTTCTCCTTGCATCTCGGCCGAAACGGATGGCTCGGGGTCTGAACGTTTTTTATGCAGCAGACTGAACACTGCGGGAACAAAGACCAGGGTGGCAACCGTGGCACATAACAGACCGCCGATGACGGCGCGGCCGAGGGGCGCATTCTGCTCACCGCCGTCGCCGAGGCCGAGCGCCATGGGCACCATGCCGATAATCATGGCCAGCGCGGTCATCAGCACCGGTCGAAAGCGCGTGAATCCTGCTTCAATCGCGGCCTCAATCGGGTCTCCGTGGTGCAGCAGGCGCTCCTTGGAGAAGGACACCACCAGAATGCTGTTGGATGTCGCAACTCCCATGCACATGATTGCCCCCATCAAGGCGGGAACGCTGAGCGTGGTATGGGTTGCGAATAGGAAAAGAACAATACCTGCCAGCGCGGCCGGCAGCGCGGTGATGATGATGAAAGGATCCAGCCATGATTGAAAATTCACTACGATCAGGAAGTAAACCAGGATGATGGAGAACACCAGGCCGCCTAACAACCCGAGGTAGGAACTCCGCATGGTCTGGAGTTGCCCCCGGACGGTAACGAAACTTCCCCGCGGCAGCGATTTCCGATTGGCGTCGATAACACGGTTCACGTCCCGTCCCGCCGAACCCAGATCCCGATCCTGCACTGCGCCGTAAATTTCCACCATGCGGCGGATGTTGTAATGACTGATGGCTTCCATCTCAGTAGAGCGGTTGATCGAGGCCACATCGGCGAGAATTCCGGGCCGCGACGTGGAGGCTGCGGTGACCGGTGTATTCGCGAGATCCTGGAGTGATTCAATCCTGTATTGCGGAGTCTGGGTTACTAGGTTGTAACTCACTCCATTCTTCCAGTTGAGAAAGAAGATTGGAGTAATCTGGAAACTTCCGCTCAACGAGTTCAGCACGCTGTTTGCGACATTCCTTTCAGTCAGGCCGCCCTGAGCCGCCTTTGTGCGATCCACATTAATGTCGTAGGTGGGATAATCGAAGGGCTGCTGGATGCGTAAATCCGTGAGTCCCGGGACTCGCTTGAGTTCAGCGAGCATCTTCTCCGCTACCTCTCGATTGCCCTGAATATCATTTCCTTCAATCTGAATATCGATGGGCGCGGGCAATCCGAAATTCAGGACCTGTGTGACCATGTCCGCGGGAAGGAAATAAAACGTCGTTCCGGGAAATTCCCGGGGCAAAGTGTTCCGCAGCTTGCGCATGTAGCTGGCGGTTGGATGATGTTTTTCCTTCAGCGAAATCATCACATCCGCATCTCCCGCTCCAATCAGTCCCGAGGTCGAATGCATGAAGTTGATGGTGCTGTATGGCAGGCCGATGTTATCGAGAATGTTGTCGACCTCCCTGGCAGGAATCTGCCGCCGGATTGAGGCCTCCACCAGATCGACTGTCCGGGCGGTTTCTTCGATTCGCGTTCCACTCTTTACCCGCATATGCAGAATGAGTTGACCGTTATCGCTGTCGGGGAAGAAGTTCTGACCCAGCCACGGAATAAGGAGAAACGTGGCCAGGCATACCAACAGGAAAACGGGGATGAAAATCGCTCGGCGATGCACGGCGGTAGTAAGAAAAAGTTGATAGGACAAGCGAAGCCGCTCGAACCGTCTTTCAAAACCTTGCTGGAAGCGCGTCAGCATGCCCGATTTGCCGTTCTTGTGTTCAGCCCCGTGTTTATCCCCTTTCAACAGATACATGGCCATGGTCGGAACGATAGTGCGGGAGAAGAAGTAGGACGCCAGCATGGCAAAGGCGACCGCCTCCGCCAGAGGCACAAAGAGAAACTTGGAAACGCCGGCAAGAAAAAACATGGGCAAAAATACAATGCAAATGCAGAGCGTGGAGACAAACGCCGGGACTGCAATTTGCTGCGCGCTGTCGAGAATCACTTCCCGCAGGGTTTTGTCCGGTTCCAGTTCTCGATTTCGATTGATGTTCTCGACCTCGACGGTTGCGTCATCGACCAGAATGCCGACCGCGAGTGCCAGGCCGCCCAGGGTCATGATGTTGATGGTTTGCCCCAACACACTCAGCAAAATCACCGACGTCAGAATCGATAAAGGAATCGAAACCGCGATGATAAGAGTGCTGCGCCAGCTTCCGAGGAAGAGCAGGATCATCAAAGCGGTCAGGCAAGCGGCAATCAAAGCCTCGCGGACCACGCCGTTGACAGCGGATTTCACAAAGATGGACTGGTCTGCCAGTGCTTGTATTTTGAGCTCCGGCGGAAGCGTCTGGGCAACCCGAGGCAGCAGACCGCGGATGCCCTCTACGACACTGATGGTCGATGCCGTGCCTGCCTTCATAATGCTCAGCAGCACTCCGCGATGCCCGTCCTGGCGGACGATGTTGGTCTGAGGAGCAAAGCCGTCACGAATATTGGCGACATCGCGCAGATATACCGTCGTGGTTCCGATCTGTTTAATCGGAAGATCGTTGAGTTCAGCGACCGTCCTTGGACTGGAGTTCAAGCGCACGTCATCTTCAAACTCGCCGATCTTGGCGGTGCCTCCGGGCAAAACCAGGTTCTGATCGGTCAGTGCTGAAAGAACGTCCTGCGGAGAAAGACCCTTAGCCTGAAGCAGGTTCTGGTTCAGGTCAATCATGACCTGGCGCTGTTTCCCTCCGTACGGCCATGGAATCACTGCGCCGGGAACCGTCACCAATTGCGGTCTAACAAAGTTCTGGCCCATATCGTTCAACTGCTGCTCGGAAAGGCCCTGGCCGCTGAGCCCGAGTTGCAGAATCGGCACGCTGGAAGCGCTGTAATTAATGATGAGCGGGGGCAAGGTTCCAGGCGGCAACTGACGTAAAGCGGTCTGGGAAATTGCCGTCACCTGAGCGTTCGCGGTATCGAGGCTCGCGCCCGGTTGCAGAAAAATCTTGATGATCGCCTGGCCGTTCACCGTGGTCGATTCGATGTGTTCGATGTTGTCGACCGTCGTGGTCAGGACGCGCTCGAATACGCTGGTCAGCCGTCCTTCGAGTTCTTCCGGATTCAGGCCCGTATATTGCCAGGCGACGGCAATGACGGGAATATTAATGTTCGGAAAGATGTCTGTCGGCGTCCTCAAGATCACTACTGGACTCAGGATCAAGATCAATAGAGACAAAACAATGAACGTATAAGGACGATCTAACGCAATCCGAACAATCCACATGACAATTCTCCCGGCACGCCGCATGAATGCGGTCAAGCTATGACTACTCGGCTGTCGGCCTCGCCTTCGGCGATGCCTGCAACGATTCCAATATGTGCTTCATGTAAGCCCGCGTGGCGACGAGTTCCGCGCCCTCACTAACCATCTCCCGCAATACTTCTTCACCGCCTGCACCCACCGAAATCACATCTTCAAGATCGATGGTGCACTTCCGGCCTTCTCGCGTGCTCCGAGTGCTCTCCCATCTTTCTTTGAGGTCCGCCGCCCACTGGTCACACAGCTTGCCTTGCAACACCCATTTCTGCCCGAACGGCGTCTC
>JBEKWW010000033.1:0-37241 GCA_049512655.1 Candidatus Sulfotelmatobacter sp.
ACGGCTCCTGTCGGTTGGGCAAAGTACATCACCACAGAATTCGGGGTTGGGTTAGCGGTCACCGTCGTCGTCGCATCAACAGTCCTCGTTTCGCGTGGCCGTCTACGTGAAGGCTTTTCCCCTGCCGCGACAGATGAGCCACGATAGTTAAAGGGATCAGTCCTGAGAAACGCGCTAGCGGTAACCAACTGATCGCTGGCGAGAAGCCGACATATCATTACTAATCCGGGCTCGATGAGTGACTCGGTGATATTGCATGAATCCAGACCGTTCCTGCCTGACGCGTTTACGGTTGGCAGCTGTGTGGGGATGAGGCTTCGATAGTGACAGCGAATCAGCTGCAGCGTTGAGCTCGCGGGCTCTGAAAGCTCTTGAGTATTGCCTCGGCGGGCGAGAGAATCGGAATCTCCTTCGAATTCCCATAAAGCATTCGAATGGAGAAGGCGCCATCGATGACGCTAAGTATCGCCGCGGCCGCCGCCCTTTTGTCGATTACGAGGGGCTTTAGGCGAACATCGGCGCTGGTCACAGAATGGTCACAAAACTGTGGCCACCTCGACAAATTAAGTTGTTGATTGGAAAAGGGTTAGGCCGAGAGAATACCTGAAAAGGCTGGCGTCTGGCGGTTCAACTCCGTCCCTGGCCACCATCATTCTAAAGAATTTAGCTGACTCGCATCTTTCTCTCCTAGTCCGCTTTCAGTCCGCTACTTTTCGGCAAGATCCGGTTCGGTTCCTGGCCGCGATGATGGTGAAGGACTTAAACTCGAACTGCCTCTCGCTCGGTCAGCTTACAGTCCGCCTCTAGCGTGGCTGAAAATTGCAGGGTGCCGATGACAGTAAGATTCCGGATGCGTTCAGGGGTCTTCGGTGGAGTTGGGGCTTTCATCTTCTAACGGCTGGTCCGCCGCATCCAGACCGAGTTTTCGAATTTTTTCATAAAGCAGCCGCCGGTGAACACCGAGTCGGCGCGCAGCCTCAGCTTTGTTGCCATCACTTTCTTTCAGAGCTTGAGAAATCCGAAACTTCTCCCACTCCGCTACCGAATCGTGTAGAGGAAGTTTTGCTAAGGCTTCCATCCACTGTCTGTTTGTTTCAACAGACTGTTGCTCGAATTGCAAATGCTCGGCTAAGATCACACGACCGTTGGCCTGCAACAGAGCCCGTTCAACAATATGCTCTAGCTCACGCACGTTTCCAGGGTACGAATACTGTTGCAGCGCGACCAGCGCCCCCTCTGAAAACCCGGCAGCGGTTACCCTGTTCCTGTCGGCATAAACTTCCCGGAAGTGTTCCGCCAGAGGAACGACGTCTGAACGCCGCTCTCGAAGGGGTGGTAGTGAAATCGTAAACGCGTTCAGACGATAGTAGAGATCTTTGCGAAACTCACCAGCCTTGATCAGTTCGCCGAGGTCCCCGTTGGTAGCGGCGATCGCACGAAAATTGGAGTGAATCGTGTCATTGCCGCCCACTCGCGCGAACGTTTGTTCCTGCAGGACACGCAAGAGTTTAGGTTGCAGGCTAACGGGTAGTTCGCCGATCTCGTCCAGAAAGATGGTGCCGTTGTTAGCAACCTCGAACTTCCCCGCCTTCCGCGCGATAGCACCGGTGAATGCGCCGCGCTCGTGACCGAAAAGCTCCGACTCCAACAGCTCGTCAGGAAGTGCCGCGCAGTTGACCGTGACGATCGGTCCATTTGCGCGCGAACTATTCTGGTGGATCGCTCGGGCGACGAGTTCCTTTCCTGTACCCGATTCTCCTCGAATTAGAACAGTCGTATCGCTGGCGGCCACTCGACCGATATCCTTAAACACACCTAGCATCGCGCGCGACGAACCGACAATTTCGCCCTGCTCCTTTCGGGGACTCTTGAGGAGCTTCTGACGAAGTTCCTCGACTTCCTTCTGCAACCCGATATGTTGTAACGCACGTTTCGCAGTCGTACAGATTTCGTCGAGGTCGAAAGGTTTGGAGATGAAATCGTAGGCGCCAAGTTGAATGGCTTTGATGGCGTTTCCACTGGTCCCATATGCCGTCATAATAACGACTGGAGGTTTTCGAATCTTCTCCTGCTCTTGTAACGCCTGTAGAAGTTCTTCTCCTCCGCCATCAGGCATTTTCCAGTCGCAAAACACGAGGTCGGCGTCTTGGTCACGAAGCGTAGCCAGAGCATCAACAGAATTCTCGGCTTCAAGGATCTTGTAGCCGTGCGAGGCGAGAATTTCAGCCAGAGTGACTCTAAGGTTTCGCTCGTCGTCAACAATCAGGATTCTGGCTTTCATACGTTTTCGATCTCTATCGTCTCGACACCTGAGCCTGTAGTGACTGGACCGGACGAGGGTAGACGCACGGTAACAATCGTTCCTTTGAGCGCCGGTGAAGAGGCGATTTCGGTTGTTCCGTCGTGAGCTTGGACAATTTCGTAGGCTATGGACAGTCCCAGCCCAATTCCCTTCGGCCGGGTTGTGAAAAAGGGATCAAATAACTTGTCGCGAATTTCTTCTGGGATGCCATGACCGTCGTCGCGACATTCGACTGTGACATACCCGTTTTGATCAAGAACACTGAGTTCGACCGTCCCCACCGGCTCCAGTGCGTCAATTGCGTTCGAAAGGATGTTGTCGAATACCTGAAACAGCTTCGAACGATCTCCCCGAATGATCACTGACGCGGTAGTGGCATCAAAGAGGAATCGTATAGTCTCGCTGCGAATCAGCGTTGCTTTCGCCTCGACACAATCACGTAGGAGTAAGACCAGATCAAATGACTCGACCTCCAAGTTCAGAGGCCGGGAGAAGTAAAGAAGGCGTTCGACGATTCTATTCAGGCGATCAATTTCCTCCAACACCATCGAACAACTCTGCTGCACTGCGCTGTCCGAAACCGCGCGTTGGTTCATCTGAGTCCGCAAGCGGATGGTCGCCAGAGGGTTTCGAAGTTCGTGGGCAACGCCGGCAGCGACTTGTCCGAGGGCCGCAAGGCGCTCTTTATGGCGGAGTTGCTCACGAAGATCCCGCTCCTGCTCGATCTTCTGGCGCAGCGACTCGGCAAGCTGATTCACTCCTTGATAGATGCGCGCCAGTTCAGCGAGTCCCGAGAAGGGTTTCGCTGGCGAAGAGAAATCCCGATCCAACTCGTGCAGTCGTTCTTCGATCTGGCTGACGCCCGATCCCAGATCACGAGCCACTAGAAAAGCCAGAAGCACACAAAGCAGAGACAGCGCGACAAAGGCAGCGGCACCGAGGCTGAGCGTCCAACCCTGCTGAGAACGCAAACTAGGCAGCCGCTTCATCACCCACGCGCTGCCGATGGGATTGCCCTTTACGACGATAGGGGCCGACTCGAAAACGATTACGGCGCGGGCTCCTCTATATGTGTACGAAACCTCCTGATCTTGGCTGGCTGCGCGGCGGGCCACATCCTCGATCATTGGTCGTTCGATCGGGGGAATGTCCCTCTTCACGCCAGGACCCTCGTGCGTCGGGTACGCATACCCTAAAAGCCCATCCGAAGCCTTCGAGTAAAATCCGCCTTCGGTGCCCTGTTCATTCTTGAGCACTACGGTCGTCATCAAGGAAAGCACATCATCTGAACCTGAGGCATCAGGATTCTCAAGAGGAGGGAACTCCCGATGCTGTGTCTGAAAGTCCTCATGACTGCTGTAATCGCGAGCTATCGTAACGGCCAGAGCAGAGAGGCGCCGCTGAGTATCCCCAGTGACGGCACTTTGCCTGTTTTGCAATATCAAGACAAACGCGAACCCGCAGCCGATCAATAAGGCAATTACCAACGACGCAAGGATTGCCACGCGCGTTCGTACGCTGCCCAGCCACCAGATTCGTTGTGTCTGCCAATTCGTCATTCGAAACTGGGCCATCACGTGCCCCGATCTGGAGCCTCGCCGCGCCAGTTAGATGCTGGAAGAAGATTCACGCGGGCGGAAAGAATCGACCACGGCGCGTTTCCTTAGACCCCTGGTACATTCTCATGCCGGTCCAGATCGTTTGCAATGCGAAGATATTCCTCTCGCGAAATCTCGCCCTTCGCGTAGCGCTCCCGGAGAATCTCGAAGGCCTGAGATCGCCTTTTGTCGTATGCCCGGAAGAAAGTGGCAAACCTGGAGCGGCTGAGCCACGCTCCAGCGGCGACGATAATGCCGAGGAGAGCAATCCACTCAAATCCCGGACCTGAACCCAGCAAAGGCGGTCCCGGAACGAGAAGACCGGGACCGCAGTTCGCGACCGTCAGCGTTAACAACACGACTGCCACGTAGGTCAAAGTGCGTCTCATAATTCCTCCCGTGCGTTGCTATGAACAGGAACTCAGCCCTTACGGAGTATTCCCTCCAGGGCCCGGCGGTGGAGGTGGCGTGGCTCCGTTATCCGCGTCAGGCGGCGGAGGCGCTCCGGGTCCGCCTGGAGGTGGAGGTGGCGGCCCAGGTCTGCCCGCGGGGCCGGCAGGAACTATTCCGGAGGCAATGAGATAGCGATTCTGAAGGTGGTCTGCAGCGTGTGCGATCACATCGGATGCACGGGCAGCGGCGGATGCTTCGCGCGGATTTTGCGATAGCGAAGCCTGCGCTTGCTGTTGGAGTTGCTGGCTCAGAGTCAACAAATCGCGTACGCGGTGTGCGGTTTCTGCGGGTACAACGTTCGAGTAACTACTTGCGCTCTGCACTTGCAAGATCGTGCCCCCTGCGCGGGCGATTTCGTCATTGGCACGAAAGGCATCTTCGGCTACACCGGGTTGGCTTGGCGGTGCAGTGATTCCGGCAGCATTTCCAGAACCGATGCTGCTCATGGCCATCGTCTCTGCCGCGTGAGCCATATCATCGGCCGCGGCCGCCAATTCACGTGCTCCGATGTAATCGAATGCTTGATACCGGCTCAGAGCTTCCTGGTAGAAGGCTTTGCCGTCTGCAATGAAACGGTTTAGCGAGATGCCGCTGGCGGTTCCTTTCGCTGCTTCCACAAGCGCAGTTGAGCGGTTGAGTGCGTCATAAGCACGCTGCATGGCATCTTGCACGTCAAGTTGAGCGTCTTGCGCGGCCATACCCGGCCCACGCGGATCCCTGCCTCTTGGACCACCTTGTGCGAATCCAGTCACGCATCCGGTCATGACAACGAACATAATCAGTTGTGCTAGTCGTAGTTTCACGATGAGCTTCTTGAGGTTCCGTATTTGATGTTTGCTCGTATTTCTTGAAGCACGCAGCCTGCCAGAACTAGGAATCATCGGATGCCAGGTAGAATCAGGTTTTTGCGCACGCTGATCTTGCTTTTTTCTTCTGCGAGTGATCCAAAAGCGAACGTCTGAGTGAGCGGAAGACGCACGAACAGGCTCAGCTGATCTGTACGAAGTGTGACCGAACACTGGCCTCGCCACGAGAGAGGGAGAGAATGGCAGGGGGCATCAAGCAGGTTAGAACGTTACGATGGGAGTCACTCCTCGTACCGCGCCTAGTGAACCCGAAAACATACTTGCATCAAGATCGCCCCGCCGAGTGATGCCAATAGAGCGATCGGCATCGCCACGACTCCAACCTTGAGAAAATCCCAGAAACTCACGTCGAGCTTTTCCTTACGCAAGGCGATCAGCCATAGAATGGTCGCCAGCGAGCCTGTGATGGTGAGATTTGGTCCGAGGTCGACACCGATGAGGACGGCGTCGGCGATCAGACCCTTGGCATGTGCCGCCTGCAGCGTGCTCCCGGCGATCAGGCCGAGCGGCAGATTGTTAACCAAATTGTTCGCTATACTAACGGCAAATCCCGTAATCAATGTGCCCGTAGTCGATTCCAGGGTTTGGACCCAGGTCAACCACTCCCGAGTCCATTGCATTGCGCCGACACTTTCCACCGCATCGACCATTACGAAGAGGCCGACCACGAGGGCTAGTGTTGGCCAGCTAATCTCCCGTGCAAGTCGCAGTGGATTGTTGCGCGTTATGATCGAGATGAATGCTGTAATTGCGAGAGCAGCGAGGCAGGTGGGCAATCCAAGATCCTTACCCAGCGAGGAGGCTGTTAACAGGACAGCCACCATGGCGGCGAGTCCAACCATGATCAGAACACCCCCTCTTCTTAGCGGCTTGGTTTCCGCCACGCCCTCAATGGCTGCGCAGAGCTCTTTTCGAAACAGCCAACGCATCGCGATAAATGTCGTGGTGATCGAAAGAAAAGACGGAACGCCATAGGACACGAGCCATCGACCTAACGGCGGCATCTGGTTGTGGAACACAACCAGATTTGCAGGATTCGAAATGGGCAGAAGGAATGACGCCGCATTCGCGATAAAAGCGCAAACAAAGAGATAGGGTAAGGGCTGCACCTTGGCCCTGCGCACGGCCGTCAGGATCGCGGGTGTTAGAACGACGGCTGTAGCATCATTCGACATGAAGATGGTGACGATTGTGCCTACGGCGTAGACCAGCGCGAACAGCCTGGAGCAGGATCCGCGTGCACTTCGCGCGGCGACCGACGAAAGCCAGTCGAAGACTCCATGTTCGCGTGCGAGTTCAGAAAGTAACATCATGCCGATGAGAAAAAAGCAGACATCCAATGCTTTCACGACGGCTCGACCCGCGAACTGCAACGGTATTAGCCTGAGGGAAAGTAGTAAGAGAACGCCGCCCGCAATCCAGTAAACCTCGGGAATGTTGCGGGGACGGACTAACATCAGCACGATGCTGATACCGACGATAAGCGACAGGAGAATGTGCGCGAGCACGGGCGAGATCATCTACCAGTTTCTCCCGCTTTTGTTCGACCCGAGCTCAGGGCCCATGCCGTTGTTCGTTTGATTTCGGGACCGGACGTTGTGTCGTCAGCGGCATCACGAAGGGTTTCAGGGATCGCGAACCAAAGCACGGCAAAGGCGAGCAAGGCGATCGCCGATAATCCAAGAAAAGACGCTCCGTACCCGAGATGTTGTATCAATACGCCTCCGATTGTTGTGCTCAGAGCCGCCCCGATGCCAACCATTGTCGCAAGTGATCCGGCAGCCACATTGAAGCGCCCCGTGCCTTGGGTTCTGTCTTTGACAACCAGGATCGAGACGATGCCGAATATGGCATTTGCGACTCCATCGAGCGTCTGAATCGCAATTAGCGCCCCGACAGCGTGCGTGAGAGTGTAAAGAACTCCGCGGATGGGGAGGACTCCGAAGCCGAGCAGCAGGAGCGGTTTTCTACCTTTCGCGGCAGCTCGCTTTCCAATCCAGGCGGCAGAGATCGCGATCACGAGCTGCGTCACGATTATGCAGGCGGACATGAACGGAGCAGCCGCCTTCAGATTGTCCTTCGACAGCATCTCGCCCAGTTGCGGTAACATTGCGGCATTCGCCAAGTGAAAAAGAAAGGCCGTCGCCAAGAAATAAATGAGAATGCGGTCCTTGAGAAGAGCAGACCATCCCTCCGCCGTAGTTTTGCCTTGTTTTTGGATCGCACCGCGGGCCCGTGCATAATCGATCTGCCTGGCATCGATGAAAAAGAGAGAGACGGCAGCAGGAATGGCGAGCAGTGCAGCGACTGCGAATATCGCGCGGTAGCCAAATTGATAGCTGACATAGGCGACAAGCAACGCGGTGAAGACATTCCCGGCCGCATTGAACGCTTGATTCTTCCCGAACTGTTTGTCAAACGCTGCGACGCCAACAATCCCCAGAGTGATCGCCGCGACGGTGGGCCCAAGAAACGGTCCTGAACTGCCGATAAGGAACTGCGCGGAATACGCCCGCCATGGGCTCAGATGGCCCATGAGCAGGAATGCTCCGGCAACCAAAAAACCAAGATTTACGGCAAGCAAGGTTCGCTTGCGGTGCACTGCGTCGATGACCGCTCCCGCTGGAGTCTGCATCGCGACCCCGACCAACCCACCGAAAGTGAGAACGTAGCCGACGCTGCTGGGATTCCATCCACTCGAAGCAAGATAGGCAGCCAAGAAGGGACCGAGGCCGGTCTGCACGTCGGCGAGGAAGAAGTTCAGCCATTCGAGCGCCCGCAAACTCCGCTGTTTTCCTGGTGTCGCAGCGCTCACAGAACCCTCTCGTCTCTTATCAATGCGTCTCGTTCACGTTCAATCGATACGCACGACGATCGCCATTTGCAAACAGCAGATGATTCAACAAATCTGATCGGGCACGTTGTCACCAAAACGCTCACCTGCGTCCGCTTTTTGACCTGTGCGCATCGGAGTTGTGTACTAGGAGAAGAAGGTGTGACCACCGTCGGAAGAGGCTTGCGGCACTATTCCGAGTGATCGAGTGCAGAAACCCTTTCAGATATCGCTCGGGCTCACGAGGTCAAAGCCAGTCAGGCGTTCTACCGGTAAATGCTATATCGATAAGGACGAATGGGCGCGGCGACGCTGCTCCCCATCCGAGCGGCTTCGCGCGACGGATCAGTGTTTTGGATTCCCGCTCGAGCGAATACCCTAAACCCTGTACATTCGATGCGACGCAAGGTGTGAGATAGTTTAGGCGCTTCTCTTCCTGCTTCCTCGTAGCAATCGCTGCGACTGGCGACTCGCAGAGGTGCTTAGGAGGCTCTTTGCGGAGTTCAGTTCTTCGTGTGTTGGTTGTTGATGATAGTGAAATCGTTCGGCGCAGCATCTGCGAAATCCTCAAATCACAGGCTGACATTGAGATTGTCTGCGAGGCTTCCGACGGAGCTGATGCCGTTTTCAAAACCCGTGAGCACAAACCGGATATCGTGCTTTTGGATATTACTATGCCGCGCATGAACGGCTTTGAGGCTGCTCGTCGCATCAAGAATGAATCACCGTCAATTCTGATCCTAATGGTGAGCCAGTTCGATTCCGCCCCGTTTATGAGGGAAGCTCTTGCATCTGGCGCGAGTGGGTACGTAGTGAAAAGTAATGCCAGTGCTGAACTAATACCAGCCTTACGGAGACTTCAGTCTGAACACATGCAGCCGTGAAAGACTTGACTACTCCCTAGCCGATTCTATTTGCGATTGTCTTCTTTCCTTTTTCCTAGCTACTTCGAATCCTTCGAGGGCGACCGCGCGGTCGTTTTTTTCCCGTTCGGACAAGCAGGATACCATCATGATGCAGTCTGGACATCTTCGGTTAGACAAGATGAGAGTCGGCTGACGCTATTCGAAAATGCTTGGTACCATATGGCCTTGGAAGAAAACATATTACTTCGCAGCAAACTCCAGATCTGAGCGAGCCCAATCTTGCGTTTTGACTACACAGCTTGAGAGAGGCCATCGTAGGGCATAAAATATGTGGGCAAGCACGGCTGGAGGAGGCATATGCCTGATGAGCAGAACAGCGACAAACCTAGCACTACTCTTCCCGGAATTGTCGAAAAAGTAATCAAGTCGCCGGACCCGACCGAGCCAGAAAAAGCTCAGATCGTGGTCGAGAACGCCGAACATTTGTACAAAGAGATTCGGATCGAGAACAGTCTGAAGGACGCCAATGGCAATGACGTTGCTCTCAAGCCAGGAGCTAAAGTAGACGTCACAGTCGAGGCAGAACCTGAGGATACGATTGTCAGGAAAAATATCGCGTAGCAAGGGAACATCGACGACGCGCTCGAAAGGAATGGGATCGATTGCGAGTGCAAGGTCTCCGTCGTAAGACTCGTATAGCCGCTGGCGAGCAAAAAGTTAGCCCCCATTTGACATCGGGTGTTCGAGAAATGGTCGGAGTGCTGCGCCACGAATCTCGCGCACAGGCGCGCCCGAGAAGGCCGTCTCCGAGGGGCCTAGTCTTCGCGGAAACACAGGAAAGAGCGTGCTATTTACGGCGGCGTCCAGCTTCGGGCAGGGTGGGTCGCTTGGCACGATCCCGATCAAGTAAGCCGCCATGTTCTGGAGGCGGTTCTGAAACCTTCTTTCTGGCTGCAGCGGGATGTCTGGCTGCCGAAGCTGTGAATTCTCCGTCATCATCATGAAGTACGACGTTCAGTAGTGCACTGCGAACATGCAAGGTATCGCCAGTGTCGTAATTGATGAAACCCAGTTTCCTGAATCGGTTCATGAAAAAACTGACTCGCGAGCGTGTGGTCCCAACCATCTCTGCCAAAGTTTCCTGGCTGAGTCTTGGAACTGACATTTCGGAAACGCCTTCGTTGCCGAAGTGCGCCATTAACAGAAGAACTCGTGCCAGTCGCTTTTCGCTGGAGTTGAAAAGTTGATCGACCAAGTCGTCTTGGTACCGGATGTTGCGCTTCACCAAGTGCCGCATGAACAAAGCCGACAATTTTGGCTCAACGCTCATTGCGTGCATTAGTGCCTTCCTCTCAACATGCAGCAGGACGCAGTCCGTTAGTGCTATCGCAGAGGACATGCGTGTGAACTGGCCACCCAAGCCGCCTTCTCCGAAGAAATCTCCTTCGCTCAAGATGCCCAGAGTTGCTTCCTTACCGGCTTCCGACACGACGCTGAGCTGGACCTTTCCCTGTTGGACGAAAAACAGACCATCCGTAGCGTCGCCTTGGGCGAAAATCGTGCTTTTCTTTCCAAACGACACCATTTCTCTTCCCTTGCCGATGGTTGACAAAAAGGTTCGGGGATTGAAATCGTTTTTCGTCGCGGTCGCGACTTTGTTTGACACAGAAGGCCGTCCTAACGGAAGTGCAGCTAGTGTCCATTATGGAGACAGGGACGGATTTAAACTGGTCTGTAACGCTCACAATTGGGCAAGCGCATCAGGCCGAAATCTGAGAGTCGGGACTGAGTGCAATTTCGGGGTGATCTCTTCGTCGCTAAACTGGCTGAGCCTGGTGACTTTGCCAGTCAGCCACTTCAGTTCGTAGCGTACACATAGAATTCAAGGCGTTGGCGATCGCTTGCCTTTCTTCCGGCGTTCCGCCGTGATCCTGTGAAAGCACGCGCTTCCGGTCGTTTATTTTGGACTCCGCCGACTGAATTCGTTCGTGCATCTTCGTCCAATCGGTTTCCAGAACAACGGACTCATACGATTCGTACCAGACGTAGGTCATGGTCATGCCGTCCAAGCAGAGATTTTGTTCCGTAACAAACTAGAGTCAGCATGATGTCACCCCCGAAAGCTCGAGGCTGGTCAATTGTGCACAGGGAAAAACGCACAAGGGCAGAGCCGAACAAACGGCGAAACCACCAAACTCCAGCATCTGGAATATCGTTCCAGGGAAAGTTGCTGGGAGTCACTAGATATGACCACAGCGTTTCGTCGTTCTTGCCAACCACTTCCGCGGACAGGTATCCACTGAATGTAGGCTGGCTGATGCTGTGAGAACGGGGACTAAGAAGAACGTGACATGGGTCCGGTCGGATCCGCAGACAATGGAATTGGTCGCTATTTCGTCCATCCAAATAACTCGACCGCCAATACGACCCGCCACTTCGGCGCTCCAAATTGTGGGTTAATTCCGCGCCCGACGCCCAGTTTCACACGCGCCTGCCGGCCGCTACTCCCCGTGCCTTCAAACCGAGTCGAGAGCAGCCACTCCTTGTCTGTTTCCCCCGCTTGCATAAATGATCGAAAAGCCGAAGCCCCATAAACCTCAGAGCCAACGACGAACTGCTTGGCTGACCCAACTGGAATCTTCACTCCTCCGGCAATCCCAAAGAGAAATTCGCTACCCTGGGGACTTCCCGGTATCGGGGAATCGTCGAGTGTCCGGATGTGCACTCCGGCTTGTCCCGCATACGTGAAGATCCCCTGGTCCCCGGCGAACAAGATTCGACCCATTGCGCGGACCCTGCCATCGGTATCGTAATTGGCGCGGCTGTCACTCGGGATGAAGAGCTGCGCGCCCGCGCCGAGGCGAAAGGGACTTCGAGCGTCTCCCAGAAGTCGTGCGTCGAAGCCGAGACGAATATCAGCCAAATTGTCAGGGTCCGACCCGAGACCGACGTTCGGTGCCGTGTAAGTGTAGTTGCCCACGGTACCGCTGTCTCCGGTCAAGCTAGCTGGCATGGTGAAGTTGGCATAGACCCTATAGCGATCGTATGTGGCGGCCAGACCGAAATCTACAAATGCTTCACTGGAAACAACGGCGAGAGTTTGACCGCCGGCCTGCACCCGGAGCGGATCATGTTCGTAGCCTGTCGTGAGTTCCATTGCGCCGCCAAGTCCCCCGTGCATGTCGAGGGCGTCCAGGACAATCCAACCCCCGCCAGGAGCCGACGTGTATAAGCGTTCGAGCGCAAACCCTTCGGCCTGTTGCTGCGCCTCCGCGGGCAAGGAGCACAGGCTCACAGCCACAAGGATGCTTGCGAATGCTAGGCCGCAAGGCCTTTCAGAACTCCACATGGAACTTCCCCCCGAAGAGATTGACGGGACCACGGGCAGCGTTGTACCCCGGGTTCCAGACGCGCTGATAGTCGGCCGATAGATAAATTGACCTGCTGATATGCTTGCGGTAGTAGATTTCAGTCATATTTTCGTGGGCTTGCGTCAAGGCGCCGTCCCCAATAAAACCATCAACGCCTCCCATCTCCAGGTATTTCGCGTGAATGGCCGAAATCCAGCTTGTTCCGAACCCAAGGCCGGCCGAGTCGAGCGGCTGCCCCCACAACGCCCCCTTGACCTTTGTGCCGACAGTGGCGGAACGGTCGGCGGAATCATAGGCTTCAACTTCTGTACGCCCATCGGAATACATTGCCCGGAAGAACACGCCGATGTTGGGCGTAATGCTTTGCTCGGCATTGAACCCGATGCCGACCTTCACATTGGTCTTGCGGACAAAGCATAGGTCTGGCGCAGTGGGATTTTCCGATCCGTAGTTGTAGAGAGTTCCGCAATTGGCCGCATTGTCGGCGGGGTTGGCCTCGAAGGCGTTGATGGCATCGGCAAATCGTCCCATTAACTCGTGATTGCGGTAAAGTAGCAGCCGCACTGCGCCCGGCTGGTCGCCAAAGAGCACGTGGTCGTGCTCGAATTCCACTTGATCGCCGTAGTACTTGAAAGGCTGAAAAACGAGCGTTTGCGAGTTCGGTTCAACCGGCGGCATGAGCCGCATCACCCTGACAGCCCACTGGTCCCAATAGAGTTCAGCGGCGCCGCCGATCGAGTAGCCGCGCGCGTCCGCCGGGAAGTCCCAGGCTGAGTTCGTCATGAACGCCTCGTCGAAGAAGGACTTCCGGAGATCACCGACCACACTGTTTTGGTCAAAGACGTCGAGAGCGCTAAAGTTGCCCAGGGTGAATACCAGCCGCCGACTGTCCACGTGTTCTCCGAGCTGCATTTGGCCCGACGGGAGTTCGATGCTCTGGCCGCCGAAGCCAAAGGTTTGACGGAGGAAGAACCGCGAGCGGTAAATTGTCGGTTTTACACTTCCGACCTTCTGGAGTTCGAAGTTCTCCGTCGCACCGCCCAGCCCTTTCAGCTTCGAGAGCGTCAGCTCTGAGATCTCTTCAGGGACAATGTAGAGATCGGTCCCCGGTCGAAGACGAAGCCCGAAGAAAAGAGTCAGCGTTTGCGTATAGCTTTGCTCGGCGTAGGTGTTGAGCGAGGAGTTGCTTCCATTGAGATTGGTGTAGGCGGCATGAAACGAAGGTTTGTCGAAGCCGATCGCAGTAAGCTGCCCATAAAGGTTCCACGTCTCGTTATGAACGTCGTGTCGACCATTTTTCGAGAGGTAATGCATGAGGCCAAATGACGTATCGTCCGACTTGTCGGTCTGAGTGCTTTCTGAGGCCGTGGGAACGTTGGTGACCTGCGCCGACTGTGTCCTTTGCGCTGTTTGCAAGATGGCGTCGATCCGGAGTACGCCGTTCACGTCAATCACCACACCGATCTTCTTATACGGCTGGAAGCCGGGAGAGGCGATCTCCAGTTCGTATTGCCCGACCGCAACGACCGGGAACGAATATTGCCCTTGATCACTGGTGATTGTGGTTTGTTTGGTTCCGTTGCCAAGGTTGTTGAGAGTAGCTGTTGCTACGGCGATGAAAGCTCCGCTTGGATCACTGACCACCCCAGAGATTCTTCCCTCCATCTGAGCCCATGCACTGTGGAGAAGAAGTAAAAGCACAACCAGCACCCATGAGACCGGCCTCATCGTGACGCGCATTTTCGTACTCAATACTGTTCTCCCCGCTTCTTTCCTTTTTTTGCTCTCGGCAGCCTTCGTCTGCCATCCATTGCATACGGAGCATGCGGTTGCGATCTTTGCCGGTGACCACGACCCAGTTCATGCACGGAGTGTGTCTGGAGTTTTTGCGCCATGCCAGTGCCCTTCGGGTGAATACGGTCCCTTGGTGAGGCTGTGATCGCCTACTTCAAATAAGCTTTTACAACGTCGACCAACTCGTCGGCGGCCATGGCCTGGTCGGAGGTTGGTTTTCGCTTCGGATCGAGCACATGAAATCGGACATGATCCTCAAGAAGTTCGGCCATCAGCCCATTCATGGCACCTCGCGCAGCAGCAATAAGCCGTAAAACATCGGAACAGTTGTGTTCACTTGTTAGGGCCCTCTCCACAGCTTCGACTTGGCCACGGATTCGCCGGACCCGCAAAATGAGTTTTCCGTTTTCTTTGATTGTGTGCACCATTCCCACCGATCGAGGCGGCCTTCAATACTGCTGGAGCCTCCCCCGTGAGAAACCTTCCTGCAGAAAGCGTTGCGACGACACCCCAAACTCCTTAGTCCTCGCCCGAGTTGCTGATGTCCTCTCGACTTCAGAATCAGAAAACTGAAAACTACGGAGTTGAGGATCAATCCACACGCAGGCTATCGGCCGAGACGGATTTTCGGTCTTGATCCAAACGCAATAGAGCGGTTGACGGCCCAATGTCGGAATGAAGATGTTCGTCATGGTTCCCTCCTAGTAGAGACACGTATCCTGTTTGAACGCCGGGTTTGTTTTCGGCGTCCGGATCACCGTCTCAGCAAGAAATTTGGTTAGGAGGAGTGAGTCAGGCCGTTCACATTCGACGGATTCGCTCGCTCACGTCACAGGTCAAATACTGTGAGGAGCGAGGAGGAAATCAGCCCATAACACGCTAGGCGCTTCGTCCAGAACGCTCTTCACAGCACAGGGAGACCCTCGATCTATTTGGAGGGTCTTGCGCAGGCTCAATATTCATAGTCCTTCTATAATTCTCGTCGAGTTCCTGGGAATCTCGACTCAAAGTCTTATATCATATCCCCCTAGGATATAGGCAAGGGAAAAAATGTCGCATCTCGAAAAAGAAAAACAGAAGCTAGTGGCTCGCATTAAGCGGATTCGTGGGCAGGTTGACTCCATCGAACGTTCGTTGACGACAGACGACGATTGTGCGGACGTGTTGATGCTCTTGGCCAACGTGCGTGGCGGGATAAACAGCCTCATGGCTGAGGTTCTCGAAGACCACATTCGTCTGCACATGTTGAGTGGCGAAAAGAACACGATGCCGTCCGTAGAACTGGCAGAAGATCTTATTGGCTTGGTCCGTGCGTACCTCAAATGATGGGACGATACTCTGCTCTCTGATTTGGTCCCGTCTGCGTTCGCTGGTGTGCGCCGGCTTCCGAGCATTCGGAACTCTTGAAAGGGGCCGCTCATGAAGCCCAAGGTATGGTCTAGGAAACTCGGCAAATTCAATACCGAGACATTCCTTTCGACCATCAACGGTGGTAGACAGATCAGAGCTTTTTCCAAGAAGCAGGCGATCTTTGTTCAGGGCGACTCGTCTGATGCTGTTTTTTACATTCAGAAAGGAAAGGTACGACTGACCGTCGTGTCGAAGACCGGAAAGGAAGCCACGATCGGCATTCTGAATGAGGGCGATTTTTTCGGAGAAGGTTGCCTTGCAGGGCAGTCCGTCCGCCTGTGCTCGGCAACCGCGATCACCGATTGCTGTGTCATGCGAATCGATAAGAAGTCGATGATAGAAGTGCTTCACCGGGAACAGGCTTTTTCTGACATGTTCGTTGCGTATCTACTGACCCGGAACATCCGATACGAGGAGGATTTGGTTGACCAGCTTTTCAACTCCAGTGAAAAGAGACTGGCCCGAATGTTGCTACTGTTGGCTCACTTCGGCAAGGACGGAAAGCCCGAATCTGTGATCCCCAAGATCAGTCAGGAAACCCTCGCAGAGATGATCGGCACAACTCGCTCGCGGGTGAGCTTCTTCATGAACCGGTTTAGGAAATTGGGGTTTATTGATTATCACCCAGGCGATGCCTTACAGGTTCACAGTTCGCTCCTCAGCGTTGTTCTACACGACTAGCTCTTTCCCCTGGCTCACTGAGTCACCGTCTCCTCTTTTCAATTCGCGAAAAACGATCGTGGAGAGCAGTGTCATCCGGCTAAAAAGAAGATCGCCCGGTGGATGCCGTGAATGAATTGCTCGGCATTGCCGGGTGCCGATTTCAGTCTGCGCACAACGGCGCCTCTTATCCTAGGTGTCTATCGAGCTGGTGAGTCGCGGCAAGGAAGCGCGATCCTCTGGCCCCGCGCGGGGAAAGAAGACACTATGACTCATGGCACCAAGAAGGCCACGCCCAAACTCCGTAAGGCTCCCCAGCCGCCACTGTCACACGCTGGGGCGGTCCCTGACTCAGATCGTGCCAAGAGACCCCCGCTCTCTGAGGCCGCCGCCACCGGCCAGGAACTGAGTCCGGGAGATCGCGTTGAAGGTCTGGGTAACTTCGGAAAGCCGAATGGAGAATTCGGCACGGTTGAGCGAGCTAACGACGAAGACGCGGTCGTCAAGTGGGATGACGACGGTCGAATAAGAATCCACCAGCCGTCGCTCAAGAAGGTTTGATCGTGACGAGGCTGGACCCCTTCCCGTCCGCCCCGCATATGTTGTTGCCTGACTGTTCCGTTTTGCACAGTTTAGTGGGGATGTCCTTGGTACCGTGAGCGTGGCTCCGATCCTAACGTCCTTTAACAAACCGAAGGATCTGCGGATTTAGGTCATTCAACCACAGGGAGAAGACAGATGAATACCAGCACAAAAGATGAGATTAAAGGCACGGTTCATGAAGTCAAAGGGAAAGTCAAAGAGACGGCGGGCAAAGTCACGAATAATCTCAACTTAGAGGCTGAAGGCAACGCGGAAAAAAACACCGGCAAAGTTCAGAAGAAAGTCGGACAGATCGAAAAGGTGTTCGAGAAGTGATGTACCGTCGCTCTGCGCGCAGTACTGCAGGGACCGTCATGCCCCGAGGGAAGAAGTAGTTGTCCTGCGTCCTGCAATAGTTGCAATCTCGTTGAGCATGCCGCCGAACATACAGCGATGCACAGGATAAAGCATGTACCAATAGAGAAGCCCCGCCAATCCGGCAGGATCAAAAATAGCGGTCTGCCGAATGACGGAACCTCGGCTATTAGCTTCCACTTCGAACTGCAACCACGCGCGGCCCGGCACCTTCATTTCAGCGACCAGACCGAGTTCGTGATCCGGCACAAAGGTTTCCACTCGCCAGAAATCCAGAGCGTCACCTGCGGAAAGTGTGTGAGGATCGCGACGGCCCCGGCGCAGTCCCACGCCGCCAACGAGAAGGTCCACTGCGCCTCGAAACCACCAGAGAACATTGGCAAAGTACCAACCATTCAAACCTCCGATACGCTGAATCGGAGCAAAAGCAGAAGCCGGCGGAACCGATACTTGCGCGGTTCGAGAATCGACGAGCCTAGTGCCAAACTTCGTGCCGCCCCATGACTGCGGATTCCCGGCCGACGAAAGAGCGTCGCACCAACTCGTCTGGGCAAATTCCTGGTCTTCATGGTGAAGAGCTCTCTCTATCGCCTCCCGCAAACCTTTCGGCTTGATGTCAAAAGCGGTCAAAGCGGAGGTGTCGCGCACCAGAGTTGGGTTGCGCATACTATCGATGAGCTTTCGGCCAATGCGGGCATAAACGGGCGTGATTAACCCCAACCACAAACTTGAGAGGCGAGGCGTCAAGATTGGAACCGGGATCATCCATCGGCGGAGGCCGCATTGCCGGGCATACTCCTGCATAATCTGGCCGTAGCTGACTTGGTCGGTACCCCCGATTTCGAAAACTCCGCACTGCTCCACCGGCAACGCCAGCGCGGCCATGAGGTACGCAACCACATCTTCGACTGCAATCGGTTGGGCTTTGACGGCAACCCACCGGGGGCAGATCATCACCGGCAACCGCTGTACCAGTGCCCGAATCATTTCAAATGAAAGACTGCCGGAACCGATCACGATGGATGCGCGGAATTCGATGGTGGGGATCTCTGAGCTTCGCAGGATGTCTGCAACCTCGTGACGACTGCGCAAGTGAGCGGAGAGCGCTTGGTCCTGGTTCCCCAAGGCACCCAAAAAGACGATGCGTCGTAATCCAGAATCGCGCGCTACATCGGCGAAATTTTGGGCGGCTTCGCGGTCTTCTTGTTCGAACTTACCCGAAGACCCCATGGAGTGGACGAGGTAATACGCCGTCTGCACTCCTGCCATCGCCCGCACTAGTGAACTGCGATCCAGGCAATCTGCTTTAATGACTTCCGTGGAAGCGGCAACTTTTGATCTCAGAAAATCAGGGCGTCGAGCCAAGCAACGAACCGGCCAGCCCGCTTTCTCCAACTCTTTTAGCAGGCGCCCGCCGATGTATCCTGACGCTCCCGTTAACAAGATGAGAGGGCGATGATCTGCAGCCATTAAATCTCCTCACTGGGCCTACTTAGTCAGGCTGGCCTGATCCTAGCATTTACCCGATCAGCTGTTTCCCCCGAAAGGTCAATGGCCGAGTCGCCTAGGTTCGGGCCTAGCCGGAGCCAAACGCCTCCGGATAGGTCCCGACAAACGCGCTAGGGTGTAGAAATGCCACTGGGCGCATTCCGCGGGCAAACCAGGGGGGTGCTGAAATCCCTTCTTCAGGTCAACCAAATCAAACGCCAAGACTGGGCGAATCTCTTTTGGAAACGTGAGTAGGCGAATTCTTGGCAAGGGCGACTGTGCTAGGGAGCTTGATACAAACTCTCATATATCGGCGTAGCCGCGGGTTGGCCATCGTAGGTCCTTCCGACGCATTGCTGCCCTTGCACGACCCCGAGCCAGGATTCGTTTGCTGGTCGGCAAATCGGTCTTCCGGCATCGACCTCCACTGCATTCGGATACGAATCCGTCGCCGTCGGAAGCCAGTCTTCGCGATCCCTGTCTGCCTGATACAGCGTTTCATAGTCACCCTGCCGAAGCAATTCCACGGATCACAGCTGATTCGAGGCTCCCGTGCAGTCCTGCTCTAGAATCTTCGCGCCCTCGGCCCGGCTCTGACCGTTGACTCCCAAGCACAGTTCGAAGTATCCGATCAATTCGAAAGTATTGCCTAATCGTTTTGGAATCCATTCCTGGTTAGGATTCCCGGGGCTGCACGGCTCTTCTACCACCCTGCTTTTGCCGTCGTCGGAACCGTGCAACGAGGTAAGGCACTTGCCGGTCAAGCTCTTTTCCATACGCATATAATTCCCGGAGTCCGGCCGGAAATACCACTTTTGGTCCGCACCGTTCCCGCAGGCTCGCTGCGCCGGAGTGGGCTCCGAAAAGCCACCCGTAAGGCACCTGCCGTCATAATACTCAATTACCTCCCCCGGATCTTCCTTTTCTTCGAGAGGAGTCTCTACCAGTTCGCACGAGCCATCTTTCAGAAAACCGAGCTTGTGTTCAACTCTGCTGCGGCAAATCGGAAAGCCATGGAAGGCTTCGATCATTCTCGTTCCGTCGAAAGCAGGAGGAAAGTCGAAGGTCTCGAACGGATGTTGCGGAGCCCAGATCAGGTGAGGCCGGCTCCAGGTCTCGTTTCGATTCCGCAGGCTGATCCAGAGATTGACAACCCCGCGCGCAGAGCGGTAAATGGGCTTCACCTCATCTTCCGTCACGTGTAGCAGCTGAACATCGTGCAGAAAATCCGGCAACATGCCGACGTGAGCTGTGCCGACCTGGTTGAAGTCCCATTTCTTTCCTTGCGGGAATTCGAAATAATTCATTTCCGAAACCGGTCGAATTGCCGCAGGTCTCAGTCCGTCTGGCAGCGGATAAGGGTAGGTAACTCTCGTCTCCGTTGCCGGTGCGCACTTGTTGCGTGGTCCAGGCCATCCCGCGAAGCCATTCCAGTCCGAACCGAGCGCCAATTGACTTCCAGCGTTACGGGCAGCATTCTCGCCTGCAACATCCTTTACGAACAAGTAGGCGTTCGCCCATTGATCGACACTTCCTCCGTCGTGCGGCTTGCAGTAGATCGGAATCCGTTTCACGCCGCCTTGTGAATAGACGCCTGCTCCTGTTCCCAGCATTGGAGCCACAATCCCTCCAAGAGCAAAAATTCTCTGCAACTGGGCTTTCGTTTTCGCGCGCTCCGTTCGGTCATGCTTTTTCTCCGCGAGATCGAAAGGAACAACGTGGCCTGCCAGCACCGGGTAATGGCGGCTCTCCACGATCTCCATCGTGTCGTTGAACGTTTTAATCGACATGTGTTCTGTATCGATCATCATTCCCCGCGCAGTTAGCTCTTTGACCAGGAAGCGGCCGAGGTCGGTCAGGCCAACACTGGAGCAGTCGTGCTCGTATCGTGGCTCATAATTGGGACACTTCTCTGACGGGCCATTATTCGCAACTGTGAATCTCGCAGGTCCCGCAAATTGGTTCAGCTTGTGGTGAACCGGAAAAACATAATTCACGCCCATGGCCTCTAAACGATTTAGCCCCTCGACGACTGTGTCTCGAGTACAAGCCGGGCGATCACTGTCACAGTTAAACAGGTGCTGCAGCTCCGTGCCGAGAATGACGGCCAGCTTGCCTTAGGAGATGACTCTCGACGCCTCCTCTGGATCGCGGACGATGCGATACCAACCCATGCCTGGTCCACCATTTTCATCGTCGATCTCTTTCTGTAGCTGGTAGGCCGCGCGGATTTGCCAGTCGAGCGCCTCCATATCGTTGCTCGTCCTTCCCTCGTACCTGACTCGCTGCACCCGCGATACCGGATCAACGGAATTTCGTCCTCGCCGCGTCCAAACATGTCCTCGCTGTTGACCGCGAGCATCACCATCAGGCGAAGTCCTCCCTGATATGCGTGAAATAACCAGACCTTATAAACCTGCTGATGGGTCCACCGGTTCACGGACGGCCAGGAATTGAAGCCGGGGAATCCCTCTTCGTTGTGCTGAAACCAATCCCCCAAGAAAGCGTTGGTGAGGGTTCGGAATAACACCGGCACGGTGTGTCCGTGGGTCGCTCCTTCCACGCCGTCATGCCCCCGTCGCATGGAAGGCGGAATGGGCCCAAGCGTCGTCGCCGGATCACCGCCGGCGCCTCCCCAGACGATCGATCCCGCAAATCCCAGATTCGCCATCTGGTGCACGTGAATATCAGCAAACCCGTCAAGTACTTCGGGAGCGGGCTGAGGTTGCGTTTGGGTTTGCGGCTGTGCCTGTGGCTGCAGTTCTTGAGCGCGAACCGCAGAGACCACAGCCAGTCCGATGAGCGCGGCACCGACTGAGACGCCAAAGGTATTGCGCCTTCGCATAGCGAATCCGTGGAGCAGTAACAGGGCAAACGTCCCTCGAGCATATCAAATGCAACCCTCAATTGCCCGCGTGGCTGAAAGCTTGTCCGGGGCATAACTTCCGGGTAGCCCGTCATCCAGACACAATGGGACAAAAAACTCTTACAAACGAGCTCAGATTCTAGCAGTCGGTTCACTACGGGAAAAACACCAAGGCTTGTCCATTTAACCGCGGCAAGCGTGCGATAGCCCCCAGGCATTCGCCGCTCGCGAAGTCGAAGCCAACAACCTCGTCGCGGGCGACGCAGTAGAGGAGTCCATCGGGGGTAAAGCGCAAACCGCGCGGTTTGCGGAACTCGGCCTTTCCATTTGAGGAGAAAACTCGGACAAGGTGACCGTCCATCGCATCATATTCCCGAACGCTCGTCACCGCGTCCACTGCGCCAAATGGACGCTCGCTAGAGACAACGATGTTGCCGTTGGGCGCAATTGCGAGATCGAGCGGACTCAGTTCGGGATCCGCGACCAGCCGAGAGGGCTTGATGGGTGCGGCTGGAGTGAAGGCCAATATGCTGTCATCGCCTTGGCCGTTGGGCCCGATTCCTGAGGCAAGGAACAGCCGGCCATCCTGACCAAAAGCAAATCCTCGGGGGAAAGGTACGACCCTGGGCGGTAAGACATGTTCCAAGGCAGCATCGAAGCTGGTCGACAAGGCGACGATTGTGCGTTCGCTGCGCAGCCCAACGAAATACCGGCCATCGGGGCCGAAATTGCCACCGCCGGGATTCAGGTCTTCAATGCGGCCAGTATCGCGAACGATGTGCCCATGCGCGGAAATCGCTAACACCCGATCGGCCCCACTGTTCAGAAACAGCAAGTTTTCGTTTGGATCGACGGCAAGGCCACGCAGATCGACAATGCGATCGTCATCAATAAATGTTCCGCGCGGCGTGCCGTCCAATTCAAAGCTGAGCAGCGCGCCAAAACCGTCCCCATTTGCACCGGACGCGCTCGTAACAAGAAGCGGCATCGCAACAGTCCTCCGCAATCCCGAGACCGCCAAGGGGTCACAATCCGGCGCGGCTCAACCCCCGCGCCACCATTGGCCAATGTGAACTGGCAGAATGTTCTTCCCGACTACATTCCAACGCCTCTCATGATTCTATCCGTGGCAGATCCGGTGGTCGTATCCTGAAATCATGCCAGATACGATTCTGAGTGGATGGTCGGCTAACCGGAAACTATCCAGAAACGGGACTTCTCGGAAGTCAGTTCGGAGGAAGCGTCGATCCTGTGCGCGATGCTCGCCGTAAAAAGGGGCGGTCGGCCGACACCGCCCGATAAGCTAGAACGATTGTGAGAACCGCGCTTCAAGGAATTCACCCAGTTTCGCTGTGGCTCTGAATTGCGGGATGGGATCCAGTCCCTTGAATGCCGACGTGAACGCGTTGGAGAGACTCCAGATGGTTCGAGACCGGAATTCGTCGTATTTCGGCTCAAAGTACAGATCGTGAACCGCACGCGCAAGGTGCTTGGGGGCTTCCAGTTTGCCCTCCACAAACGCCTCGTAGATGACGACCTTCGCAGTGACATCGGTCAATTCACTTCTCTGCCAACCTTCGACCTGGTTTCGCATCGGCTCGAAGTTTCGTTGCATCCGGTCTACCCCGACCGAAATGCAGTCAATGAGCGAGAACGACTTCGAGTGTTTGGCGAGCACCGGAGTGAAGTCTCCGGCGAACGCCATGTTCGAGCACACGAACACGCGATAGCCACAGGTCATCGCCAAACGCATGCTCTTGTCGTGGGAGTTTCGCAACCCGATGGAGAAACGGCATCCTGCCATCTCGGTTTCGAGATCGAGAACCCCAAAGGCTTTCATGCCATCTGGCGAAACCGCGTATTCATCGTGGACAACACCGATGTGCCGAAAGCCAAGTGTTTCGACCAATGCCTGCACGATCTCGTGATGCGGTATTGGACGGTGGGTTTCAGTTGCCACTGGTGTTGGCACCAGTGCTAGTTCCTCGCGGCCAATGGTTCGGCCGCTGTAGCCAATTAACGTACTTGTTTCTGACATACTTCTTTCCTCCTTATTGATTTGAAACAAACTTCTTGAAGGCGAGAAAAACACGGTGGTGACGGGACCGCTGAATCGCTGGCGAGGGTTTAGCGATTCCAGGAGAGGGGGTTTACCTCATGAGTGGCGAAATGCGAGGTCCCACGACATTCGGTTCTTAGGTCAGCTTAAGCCAAATAATGACGCCTGTTCCGGGACAGCCGGTCGTTTGCGTCGCTTCGTACCTGACAACGCTTGCGGCCGCTGTCCAAAAACGACAATCGACGTGGTGTCCATAGCATCTTCAACAAGACTCGCAGGGTCAGACTGAGGGCCCAGTAGAATGCCCGGCACTTCGATGGATGCTGTGTCATCGTCGCGATGAGCAGACGTTGAAAACAGCTTTTCGTGTTCTGTGTTGAGGGCTCTCCAGACGGCGTCGGCGCTTTCGCCAATACCGTTCCGTTCGACCAACTCCCGGGCCATCGCCGAGAGCATGTCATCGTCCTCATCGAGGCTCTGCAATCCCTCGCCGGCAAATTTGCCTTCCATGGTGAGTGCCACGAGGAGTTTCTTCCCCATGAGGCGCAAACACGACGTCTGCATGGTTCCTTCCGAGCAAAGAAACTTCACACGCACCGGCCGGCGCTGGCCGATTCTCCAGGACCTGCGACTGGCTTGACGCAAGGTATGTAAGGAGTATCCAGACTCGTAGAAAATGATGGTCGGAAAGTCCAGCAGATCGAGGCCCGTCTCCACCAGCTTGGGATGGCAGATCACTACTTGCACACCTTCTTTGACTTGCCTGGCGTACCAAGCTTCGCGCTTGGAGGTATCAACGCTCGCTCGCAAAACAGCAGTGTGGATACCCTCGTTGCTCAGAATTCGGTGCAGCCTGGCGGTGACGTCGTGCTTCTGCGTGTAGACGGCAAAGACCTGGCACCGCCGTCCCTCTAGCAGTTCCTTCTTGATCTCCTCGATTAGCTTTCGTTCTTTCGAATAGATCTGGCTCTCGGGAAGGTCGCGGGGTTCTGCAATCACGAATCTCACCCTGCGTTTGACTTCAGGATCGAACTCCGTTCCGTACAGCGTTCCAATTCCGTACGGGTGGTCCGGGTACAGCAGGAGAGTATTGAGCATCGTGCTCAGAACCGATCGGTTGCCCCTGTGAGCTTTCAAGGCCTTCCGCATGTCCTCTTCGAGCTCGCGGTACGCTTCCCGCATGGGAGCGTCCATCGGCACGCTTAGATAAGTTTCTTCGTATGGCGGGAGTTCCCCTGAAATGTCTTCCAGAAACACAAAAGCACACAGCTGCATGAGGAATTCGCCAAACAACAACGGGGATGCTCCCGGCTTGCGCCGAACCGTGCTCGTGGCTTTGGCCTTAGAGCAGGCATTGTTCGCGGGTTCTACTTTGGTAATGGTTTCGAGGACACCGTAATCCTGAATGAAGGAACTGCGTCCGGTCGTGCCCCATTCGTAGCCGTGTTCTTTCATCCGTCTCGCTTCGAGGCGGAACAGGGTATTAAAGAGATCGTCCGCATAACCACCGAGCAGTGTGCCGGTCAGGCCAACAATTCGGTCGGTGCAGGAGGCCAGCGTGCCCAGAGCATTGCCTTGCGCGGTATCCCCGGCCAGTTGGTGAATCTCATCGCAAATCGCATAGTCGAACCAATCCGGCATGTAGCGCCCAATAAACTCGATCGGTGCCATGCGGCGGATCTTGTCCGCATCCGCCTGCCAGAGTGGGCTGTGCAGTGAGCGACAAGACTTATCGCCCCTGGTTTCGATGGTTTCGGAGATTTTGATCTTCTCAAAGTCACCTATGATTAATCGGCTGTCGTCCACGATCACCGGCTTGCCCGTATCCGAATTCACCACGCAGCCAACGTAAGGGCCAGAGCGTGGCACCCGGTAAGCATGGCGCCAGAAGTAGCCCAGCTTGGCTCGCTCACGTCCGACAATAAATAAGGATGGCCTGCCGCAAAGCGACAACCAGCGTTTCCGGGAACTCGGCGAATCCTTGCGCAGCCGCAACTCGCTCAACGTTGTTTGCAAGCCTTCGCGCACGATGTGGCCCTGCCTCAAGCGCACCTCGTTCACTCCGTGCGCTTTGTTCTCGTCCCCGCCATTTCGCAGATCATCGATTAGGAAAACGCGTATTCCTGGCAATGTCAGAAACGCCTCCCGCGCCCACTTTTCGACCAGGTGCGGTGGAACCATCGCTAAGGCCGTGAACGGACTTCTTTGGTGGTGGACATGAATGGCTCCCAGCGAGATCAGCGTCTTGCCGGTGCCGCATTCGGCGACTACCATGGCGGTTCGCGCCTTCTGCCAGCGTTTGGCGACCCCCATAATGGCGATGGTCTGTGCAGGGAAAGGCGTTCGTAGTAGCCCTTCAATCCGAGGGGAAACTGCATCGTCGAATTGGTGGAGCGCCGGATACTCCTCGAGAATGCGCTCGCCCAAAAGCACCGCATGACATCTCATGTAGTCGTAAATTGTGCACAGGTCTGGCATGGAAGTCCTTCGAGAAGAAGCGTAAGGAAAGATGGGATGAGAAGGCGCTCGCCGGGGTATGGTAGAACGCTGGCTAGGAGGATGGCCAATGGCAAAGAATGAAACGCTAGGGAAGATTCACGAACTGCAACCAAGCTTTCAGACAACAACCGAACAGATCACGATTCGAGCAATCACTTCGGATCAGCAAAGCCGGCAACAAGCAACTCCGCTCCCTGCTGGTTCAGTGTGCTCAATATCTACTGGGACGTTTTGGTCTGGACAGTGATCTTAAATGCTGGGGCACGAGAATGTTCGAGCACCAACCTGATACTGAGAACCCCAATGTGCACCGGCCTCGATAATGCCGAACAAGTGCGAATGGAAGCGTGGCAATCAGTTCGATACAGGCATCGCAAGCGAATCGGTCCCAGAACCTCTGCATTCGGGGCATTCCATCGCGCTTTCCGGCTCACTTCGCGTGATTCGAAATTTCTACAGCGACTCCGATAACGGGAACCATCCCGTTTCGTGGATCAACTCGAACCGGCCTTGTTCAGGGTCAAGGAAACACCGAAAATAAGTCTCTTAGATCGGTCTGGTTCGCGGCTTCCCCGAGATAAGGAGTAACTCCTAATATTTCCTCGAATGTTCGGAGGGCTGAACCGTGATCATATCGAACTGAATTTTCGTAGCCGTGCCCCTTGGCAAGAGGCGACAGGACAATCATCCCGATCGGGCCATCGGCCTTTTCCGCTTCATCCCATGTGATGAAAACGACTCCGCCGTCCCGATACGCCTTGGAATTCAGGATTGGGGGCAAATATTTCGACAGCCAGGTGTCCCCTTGTTTGATTCGGTCGCGTAGCGGAGCACAACTGTCGTGCATATCGTTACAGATGTTCGGGGTAATGAAGTTGTACCGAGCAACAGGTTCATTTTTCAGATCCTCTGCCAACTCGCTGAAAGGGCGCACGTGTTGAATGCAATACTTCGAGCTGCTTTTTTTTCGGTCTGTCACATCATCGAAATAAACAAACGGGTTGTGCCTAACCACATAGGGATACCGATTTGAGAGTGGACAGTCGGCTCCAGAAATGTCTTCCTCGTAGGCCCTCCATTCAATTTCGCCACCTGGCGCGTTCCTAAGAAGCGCCACTAGATGCTGGCCCGAAGACTCGCTGTGAGCGATGGGCGGAAAGTCGTCACGAATACCGAAATCGGTTCCGGCCTCGATCCAAACGTAATTGGGCAAACTTGGATGGACGTTCGGGGGATTGAAGTATTGTTCGGCATGGGACGCCATCGGTAGTAGCGTCTCATTGATATAGGGGGCAGATTTGCTACCCTTAATTGTGGCCCAGTTCTGATTCTCCATCACTATGACCCATACGGTTTTGAGGTGGCTTGGCTGGGTATCTGTCGTTTGAGCTGAACCCGTGACGACGAAAACGCTCGCCAACGTCAGAAGGAAGCGGTGTAAACATTGGACGCACATTCTCTTATTCTCTAGGCCGGTCTGGGCCATTCTTCTTGCCGTCCTCCGCCCACTTCCGCAGCCCACAATGGACACAGCGCCGAGTGAATGGGTTGTTCAATCTACTAACCAGCCAACGACGTAATGAAAGGGCTCGCCACATCGCGGACACAACCAATACGTGCGCTCAGAGTACACTTTGAAAATCTTCAGCACAAAGAAAATCCACGCGACTAGCAGGGCTAAAGCAGTCACTCTTGAAAGTGCGCGCGGCTCAAACTCGGTAACAAAGGTGAGCCCCAACACCGCCACCGCAGCAAGTACAGCACGTCGAAACCGTTTGTGTACTCTGCGAAGCTCTGCCCATTGCCACGAATAATCGCACGCCATGGTGAACTTCGTTCCCATCTGCAGCGCTCCTACCTTTTCAAATATTCCTGCAAGACAAGCAAAGCGACGCCGACTGCAGCCACGATCGCAGTAAAGACGCTTAACCGCTTCAAGAGCGCTGGATTCTTCACACTGCGATACAGAATGGGGAGATTAATAAGCGCGCTGGCCACCGATGCCAGCACCACGCCTTCCGACGCCACTGCTGCATGCATCTGTTGATGACCGACCATATTTGCTGCTGCGGCAGACGTGCTAGCGCTGCTCACTAGCCCCCCCAAAACGCTAATCGCCAGGAAGCCCATTTTTCCCAAATAACGCTGGCCCAATGTCGAGAGAATCTGAATTACCAAGAACAGCGCCGCAAAGCTCAGCACACGTCGCAGAGAAACCGGCAGTTCCAAATGAAGGTCCGTAACTCCGGCAACATCGTGCTTGCTTGCCGTCCGAACAAAGATCAGCGCCACGATCGACATGCCCAAAAGAGGGCCAGCTGCAGTCAGTACAGCCGCGGGAGACAAGAGGGCAAGAATTAGCAGGTTGCGTACAAACATCGCTACGATCGTGAGCAGCAAGGCTGAAAGTGCAACGCCGGGCCCAACACCTTGCCCAACCGGTCTTGCCAGTTCCAGCGCAGCCGCACTACTGTTTACAAATCCCCCAAGGAAACCACTTACGTACACGCCACGAGCACCATACATTTTCAGCAAAACATAATTCGCGAATCCGATGCCAGCAATAATAATGACGCTGATCCAAGCTTGCCGCGGATTGATCAACTCCCACCGGTCAATGAACCGATCCGGCAACACCGGATAGACTACGAGTCCTATCAATCCTAGTAGAACCGCACTCCGAATCTCCTCTGGCGTCAGCCCTCCCGCGAATCGTCGCAGCTCCCCTTTCCAGGCGAGCAGCAACGTCATCAAAATCGCCGCCGCAACGGGTGTGAACAAATGGCCCTGCCCGGCGAGCCCGCCTAACACGAAGATGACCAACAATGCAGTTGAAGTCGTTGCTTCTAGGGATCGATCAACCAAAATACTGCGCGCATTGGCCGCAACCACTATCAGGAGGACGCCGACTAAGGAGGCGATAGCCATCCCCGGCCCGAACAGCGTTCCCGCAGTCCCTAAGAGTGCTGTAAGAGCGAATGTTCGCGCACCGAGGTCTTTGTTCGACCACTCTCTTTCGATTCCCACCAGCAGTCCAATACCCAATGAAACCGCGATCTTTGACGCGACCTCTGCCGGCGGAAAGCGAGCAACAACCGCTGGCAGGTACGTAACTGAAAGATTCATCACAGAACAATAAACCAGTCAGGGCGGGAAGCCATCGCAAATCTTCCCAAGCCCCGGCGCTGTCACAACTAGTGCCCGCTCTTCGCGCCTTCGTTTTTCGGAGCAAATCTTGCAAACGGGCAAGGAACCCGTCAAGGTTGCCGTTCGGCTCGCATTTGATCGACCTTGACTGAACCCTTGCCCGTTTGCTGACAACCTCTCCGCTAGAAAACGAAGGCACACAATCGAAGCCCAAAACCAAACACTTCGGTTAACGTCACAGCGCCTGCTCATGGAAGGGAAAAAGAAGAAAAGAAAAGAAAAACGCAGAGAAAGTGCGGAGATTACCCTCACGTTACCGGCCGGTCACGACGTCAGGCGCCCCACCATGTTCTTGACTTTTGGTTGCTCGCAATCTACCCAGAATTTAATGTCTAGTGCGGAGATCACTTCCTACAGGCCCGTTTAGCGTTACTGCTCCCTCGAAGAGCTAGCAAACCAATTCTGGCTGAGTGACCTTGGCCTGATTTTGTCCATCGAGCAGTTCTCAGAATCCGCGAGAATACGGCTTGACCGATTAGGTTAGCAAGTGCTAACCAAATGGGGATGAAAGAGACGCGCCAACCATTCTATGTGAGCGCACATACTATTTGACGAAGACTGGTCGGAGTGGCTGCCGATTTACGCCTGGGTCATCGAGCATGATGAGGGAGTCATCGTGGTCGACACCGGGGAACTTCGCGCGTCCATGAGAGCGGATACCATTTCTCCTGGCATCCGTTCTACCGGCGTTTTGTCCGCTTTTCCAAAACCATCCTCTGCGAGATCGGCACAGATGTGTCCCGGTTTCGCAATGCTTCCGCCTTTGCATCCTGGTTGGGACTCTGTCCTGAGAACAAGATCAGCGGTGGCAAGGTGCTCTATACCAAGAGTCGCCGCGTCAGGAGCCGCGTTGCCACGGCGCTACGAATGGCGGCCAACTCGCTGCATCATGCAAAAGATTATCTCGGCGAGTTCTTTCGGCGCATCACTCGGAAACTCGGCAAGCCCCAGGCAATCACCGCCACCGCTCACAAACTCGCACGCATTGTGTATCACCTGCTTGGCACGAGGGAAGCTTACGACGAGAGTGTCTTTCACCGCTGCGACGAAGAAGCTCTAAAACGCGCACAATTTCGGCTCCGAAGGCAAGCAGCTCAGCTCGGGTTTCAAGTCATCCCCCTACAGAACGGGTGATGTTCCTTGGGAGTCGGCAGGCACCGCGTTTTCTAGCAACAACGGTGTCTGGTCGCGTGAAAGGCGCCATGTGCTTCCCCTTCGCTTTCTTTCTTGCCTGTTTCTATTAACTGTGGTTAACTACAAAGAATAATCCCTGATTAATAGATCGATCAAGGGACATCTTGCCTCCGGGACAACTCAGTGGGGTATCCATGGCGCGGGGAGCGAACTTTACTTTTCTTGTTTTGGCGGTGGCGTGTCTTCTGCCGGCGAATGCGCTGGCGCAAGGGGAAACCACCAGTGCCATTGTTGGCCAAGTGCGAGACACAACCGGCGCGGTTGTGCCGAGCGCCACTGTGACGATCACGAATCTCGCGACCAGCCTGAAGCGCTCTGCCCGGAGCGATGACGCAGGACGGTTCAACTTTCCGCAGCTGAAGCCAGGCACTTATGCGGTTAGGGCGGAAGCACAGGGCTTCGATCCGGGGCAAAATGACAACGTGATTTCAGGCCTGGGCCAGAAGCAAACTGTGGATTTCACGCTCAAGGTGGCGCGGTCCAATGAGGCAGTTGAAGTAAGCAGCGAAGCCCCCATCATCAATCCGGAGAACGCCAACACATCCACGACCCTGACTGCTCCAGCACTGGAGGATCTGCCGAATCCAGGAGGTGACCTGACCTATCCTCTGCAATTTGCGCCTGGGGCCCTGATCAATACGGCGGGAAGCAGCAACGATTTTGTTGGCAGCAGCAACGGCTACGGCAACGTGGAGTTCAACGGGCTTCCCGCTCTCTCCAATGGCTACATCGTGGACGGGCTGGAAACGAACGACCCGCTCACCAATCTCAACAGCGGCCTCTCTACCAACCTCGTGTTGGGATTGAATTCGATTTCGGAAGTGACCGTCAACACACTTTCCTATTCCGTGGATCAAGGACGGTATGGAGCATCACAGGTAGACTATGTCACCAAATCCGGCACGAATCAGTTTCACGGAAATCTTTATGAGCTGTGGAATGGCTCGTTACTGAATGCCGCCGACTACTTCACCAATGCGACGCCGGGGAACCACAAGCCCAGATCAACCGTGAATCACTTCGGAGGAAGTCTTGGCGGGCCGATTGCGCACGACAAGCTCTTTTTCTTCTTCGACAGCGAGTGGGTGCGAATCGCGCTACCCATCGTGACGCCCACGATTGTTCCCACCCTTACATTCCAGCAATACGTGCTGCAGCAACTTCGTTCTGCCTCGGTCCCGTTCTATCAGCAGATGTTTTCGCTATACGGAAGCACCAGCGGCACACCGACCGCGATACTTGGATGCCCACTCGGAGCTGCCGGGGATGGCTGCGCGAACCGGCAGAGCGTCTCACATTCCAGCGATGACCACGAACAGGTGCAGACGGTCCGCGTCGACTACAACATCAATGAAAAAGACACGGCGTGGTTTCGTTTTCAGTCGGACACCGGTCTGCAAGCCGCGTGGACCGACCCTATCAATCCGGTGTTCGATGCGTTTTCGCCGCAGCCCCTCTATTCTTTCGCCGCCGGACACACGCACGTCTTCTCGCAGAACCTGGTCAACTACTTCAATCCCGCATTTTCCTGGTATGAAAGCCTGTTCGGGCCAAGCAACCTGCAGCAAACACTTTCGGCGTTTCCGATCGTGTTGCAGGGCACGGGCGCGAATGCCTTCACGCCAATGGGAGGGCTGGACAACACCTGGATTCAAGGGAGGCGCGCGTCGCGGTTTTTCATCAACGACAATCTCGCCTGGAGCCGCGGCGCTCATGAACTGCGGTTTGGAACCAATACCCGTATCTTCCGCTTGAATGACTATGACTTCGGAGAAGGCACGGTTCCGACTGTGACCTACGCGAACTTGCAGCAATTCATCTCTGGAGTAGCCAATACCGCGTCTGAGACATTCCCTTCAAAGGCAAATGAGCCGTTTAACTTTCTGAATCTCGATGTCTACGCGCAAGATACCTGGAAAGTGACTCGCACCCTAACCTGGACGTTCGGCCTGCGCGACACATTTAATTCCAATCCCCTGAATCCTCACGATCAGATCGGCCGTCTTCGCAGTTCCTTCAGTTCCATCTCGCATGATGTCAATCAACCCCTGAATCAGGCGATTCAAACTCATCTCGGCAATCTGTTTTCGTCTACGCCGCTGGCCATTCTGCAACCAAGAACGGCGATTGCGTGGCAGTTCAAGCCAAAATCCGTGCTTCGGACGGGCTTTGGAATTTTCAGCGATATTTTGCCCGGCAGTGTTGCCGACCTGATCGGCACCAATCCCCCCTACGATAAAACGTTTCAGGGAGGTCTCCTCGGCACCGTAGGCGGTGCGGCAATCGCGCCCGGAGTACCGAACAGTGCCGTCGACGCAACCGTAGTCGCCAATCAGATTTTTACGTTGGGATTTCCCCAGGGACAGCTGTCGTGCGCGTCTCCACAGTCAAGTCCCGGAAGCTGTATCCCACCGGTTGCGATCACGGCCGTCCCGGATGGCAAACTTCACGCACCTTACTTCATGGAATGGAGCCTGGGAATGGAACATCAATTCGGAACTACGGCCAGTTTGCAAGCGCAGTACGTTGGCACCCGCGCCGTAAACCAGCCGTACTCAACACAAGTGAACGGTTACCAGACTGTATGTCAAGGCTGTTTTGCGCCGTTCCCCTACATGCAGCCGACCGATGCACGATTCGGAGCAGTAACGCAGTTCTCGACCGGCGCGAACAGTCACTACAACGGCCTTCAATTAACCGCGATGAAGCGCCTCGGACACGGTCTGCAAGGGCAGGTCAATTACAACTGGAGCCGTTGTATGGATACAGTCTCGAACGGAGGTTTTCTTTCGTTTTCCGCAGGAGGAATTCTCTCGCCTCTCCCGGGAGATCTGGCCCGAGATTACGGTCCTTGCGACTACGACATCCGGCACAACCTCAACGCGCAATATGTTTATCAGTTGCCGTTAAAGGTGCGCAGTCACTCGCTGGGCTATGCGCTCAACGGCTGGCAGATTTCTGGAACAGCTTTTTGGCACAGCGGAGTTCCGTTCTCGGTGCTGAGCACGCCTTATTCAGCAAACGAAAACGGCATCGTGCAGGGCAGCGGACCGCAGTTCGCCAGTGTCGTTCCTGGTGTTTCGCTGTATGAGCATCATCCGATTCCGGGCGTAACACAAGCGGGAACGATTCAGTGGCTTAATCCGAACGCATTTGTATCGGCGGTCGATCCGAGTACCAAACAGTGCTATGGCGGCGACAGTGCGCAGAATTGCCAATTCGGAAACCTCGGCCGTAACGCCCTGCGCGGTCCTGATTTTCTCTGGAGCGACTTCTACCTGACAAAATTCTTTGCTCTGACTGAGCACGTGAAGCTGCGGTTTGAAGGGCAGTTCTTTAATGTTTTCAACCATCCGAATTTTGCGCTTCCAAACATGGTTCAGGCCGGAATTCCAGCAAATCCTTCCACGCAAAGTGGATTTGGAGCGCTCACGTACACAACCTCTCCGCCGACCGGCCTGCTAGGCGTCGGTTTGGGTGGCGATAGCAGTCCACGGATGATCGCCTTCCAGGCGCGGGTGGAGTTCTGAGCGTATAGGAGCGATTCTGGATGGTTGGTCGGCAATGCGGAAGTTATCCAGGTTGAGAAATGCGGATTGACAATGATAAGTCGGCCTATGAGAAGTGATGGGGAGCGGGCAGGATTTCAAGCAGGTGTTGAACGACCCGAAAGGTGTGTATGAGTGCCATTGTTGGAAAGAGGATCGCCATTGTCGGCGGGGGGCCAGGCGGACTCACGCTGGCCCGGCTACTGCAGCAAAGCGGTGCGCAGGTTTCCGTGTATGAGCGTGACCAGAGCCGCAGCGCGCGAGTCCAGGGCAGCGCATTAGACCTCCATGAAAACTCCGGATTAGCGGCACTGGAAGCCGCCGGCCTGATAGATGCGTTCTGGGCCAATCACCGGCCGGATCTTGATCGTCTTCGCGTTACCGATGCCAAGGGAACGGTTCTCCACGATCATTTCCGCCGAATGTCCGGGGCCGGGAAACGTCCTGAGATCGAGCGTGGTCCATTGCGCGATCTTCTGCTTGATTCGCTTCAACCCAACACCGTGCAGTGGGACTGCAAGCTCGAGTCTGCAGAGTTGCAGGGCGAGCAGGTCTTGTTATGTTTTGCCAGCGGACAGATTGCACTGGCCGATATCGTGGTCGGCTGCGACGGGGCGAACTCCCGCTTGCGTGAGCTGGTCACTCCCACTCGGCCAGAGTACGTCGGGGTGTCGCTCGTAGAGGGTCTCGTTCCTGGAGCAAAGCAGAGGATCCCTGAGTTGTGGGATCTTCTCGGCGGATCAGCACTGATCGCTCTGGGAGGCGAAAGAACCATCGGCATGGGTACCAAGCCTGACGGCAGCGTGCTGCTCTACGCAGGAGTGAAGACCCGTGGCGACTCCGCGAGGCGTGGCTTCGAAGAGGCAAGCGGCCCGGACCAGCGAGTGGCATGGTTCCGCGCCAACTTCCAGGGGTGGAGCGAGATATGGGATCCTCTTTTCAAGGAAGCCGCGCCTATGGTCTGGCGCCCGCTACTCGTTTGCCCGACAGATCAGCCTTGGGAGCCGAAGCGCAACGTCACGTTAATCGGCGATGCAGCGCATGTGATGCCGCCGTACGCAGGCGAGGGCGTAAACATGGCGATGCTCGACGCCCTGGTGCTGTCACGACTCCTTCTCAGCCAAGACACATCCTCTGACGCGATCGCGGCGTACGAAGCAGAGATGTTTGCCCGCATGCGGCACATGACGGAAGACACGATGGTGAACACAGAGATGTTCTACGCACCCGATGCCTCCAATCGTGTTGTGGCTCTGTTTCGCAGCTTTGGCGCAGCCGAGGCGGTTCCGCCAGCCGCAGAAGCTTGATGCGAGCCGTTCATCTCAGAAGGGGGAGCAGCACTTCAACAAGTCCTTGAGCAGGGCCAAACGCGATGCTCGCGTTTGCAGCGGAACTTGACCTCCGCCCTAATCGGATTGGTACCACGAAGTCGGCTTGTACCCAGTAAAAACCCACTAACTAAGAGTTACTTCGTCTGCGGGAAGAGGTCTGCGAGATTGAAGCCCGGCCAGCGGATCGAACCTGTGGAGGCGGGGAATCGAATCGCTTCACTTTCGATTCCCCAGCTAAGCCAGTCGAGGAACTGTTCTTTTTGACCTTTGATAACCACTGGATCACATCCGATGCCGAGCGCTGGCATGATCGCCCGATGCGTTTCGAGTTCGCCCGCGAACCAGTCAGCCCACTCTGGGATTCCGGGGATTCCGTGAGTATGGGCGACGGAGGCCCAGATGAATCCGTTTTCCGAGCTTGCCAGCAGAGTCCTTCCTGAACTCGCGGATATGCTGCTCGAAGCGAACTCCTCCGACAGCGCGATTAGGTGACGCAGGGGTTTTTTACGCCCGGCAAGCTGTACCGAGCCTTTGAAACACTGCGCGTTCCGCTCGAGACAGACCCGAATCGGCTGCACGCCCGCCCCTTCCACCATGAACCTGTCTCCCAGCGAGATCGCCGCGCTGACGGCCGCAATCTGCGTGTCCCCTCCAATCACGGATATGAGGTGAGCTTTGGCTTGCCGTGGTGGATCCGGCAATACCTCGCCGATGAAGCGGTCGAGCTGGAGCTTGATGCTGGTGGTCGTCTTCTCTGTGCTCTTCACGTAGGTCAGCCAGCCGAATCGAAGGTGGGCATTTTTCATTCTGCCTCTTTCTTCTCGTGAGTGAGAACCTGAGTCTTTCCATTGGCAAAGACAAGGGTCAACTCATGCGAGAACCTTTCCCGGTCGTGCAGGATCTTGGTTCCGTCCTCTTCCTCTTCTTCCCAATGGTCGGTGAATTTCACCGAGCGCCAGTGCGCAATATGCCGGGCCTCGCCTTCGCCGAATACTCCATTCAGCATTCCGGCGGTGCAGAGCAATCCGACATGCCCACCATGCAGTGGTGTGAGCGGGCGGCCTTTGACGTCATTCAGCTTGGGCAGTAGCACGCGTCCGGCTTGACGATAAGCGGCGGATTCCAGCAACAAGTCCTCCACTCCGTCCAGGGGGATGCCCATGTTGGTCAGTACCGCCGGATCGGAGGCAGGAACTCCGTAACGGACCTCAGGAACGGCCCTCAGAGGCTCAATCTCGGCTTTCGTGGCCAGCGCTTCCAGGCATCGGACTCCATCCAACAATGCCGCATCAGTGACCCGGGCATGTCGTTTGCGACGGGTCGCAAGGACTACGATTTGTTTGTATTGCAGGCAAGCCGCCTCGGTGAGTCGGAACACTCGCAAATCGGTAAAATGTTCGGTCAGCAGCCTCGCGCATTTCTCCAACCGCATCTGAGGAATCACGAATAAGAGCACACCACCAGCTTTGAGCCAACGATAGCTATGTTCGAGGAAGACCAATTCCAATCGCTGATTGTTGCTCTCCCCGGATTCCCAATCGTACGGTGGATTCAGATAGAGCAGGGACAGAGCTTCCGCTTGGCACCGCACGTCCATGACGTTAGCCTGCAGAGTCTCGATTCCCAAGGCGCGTGCTTGTTCGGCCCGATTGGCGTCGATCTCGATGCCATAGCGATGAGCGGTTACGCCATGCAGCAAGTGAGTGAACGCCACGCCATCTCCCACGCAGGGATCGAGTGCCGAGAACTCCGATGCGAAGGCAAGGCAATTCTTCATCCGCGCGGCTTCCGGTACGGGCAACGGGAAAAACCCCAGCTTGGTTTTTCCATGTGGTCTCATCTCGCCACCCCGTTGAGCGCCCGCGCCACGAAGTCGCTAATTCCATCGGAATCGGATATCTCGCTCACGGCGATGAACGAGCAGAAACCGTTCACAGGG
>JBEKWW010000034.1:0-33658 GCA_049512655.1 Candidatus Sulfotelmatobacter sp.
TCGTGAGATCTGGGGAGTTAGCCCGACAGAGTATCGCCAGGATATTGTCGGCTCCGAAGTGACTTGCGCGTGTGAAATCTGTTCCGAAGATGCGGCACGGCTGGTGATTGCTGGTTAAGCGGGAGTTCTCTCTTGCACCCAGCCGTTCACTTCTTTATTAAAACGAGCGTTAAAGTCCTGCCCTGTCCGGAAATTGATAACTCATCTCCGTGTCTTTGTCTTTAGTCTTTGTCTTTAGTCTTTAGTCTTTGTCTTTAGTCTTTAGTCTTTGTCTTTAGTCTTTAGTCTTTGTCTTTAGTCTTTGTCTTTGCCTCAGGCCCGAATCTCCCAGGGGCGTGAATTTAGCAAGATTCCGACCATCCCAGCAGAAATCCGCACAAGTCCATTTTCCATGTGCAGTTTACTCACAGTTGTGAGCAGAGGCCGTCAATCGGCCGGAACTAATTCAACCTAGGAGAAAAGTTAATGGAAGCAATCGGATTGTTAGTCACGCTCGAAGCGCGCGCAGGTAAGGAGGCGGATACCGAGGCCTTTCTGAAGTCAGCTCAAGCACTCGCGCTGAATGAAAAAGGGACCTTGAAATGGTCTTTGCAAATGAAGCGGGGCGCAATGCCCACTTGACTGGCGAGATCGCGAAGGCATTGGGAGCGCGGGCCAGCGAATTATTTGCGGTCGCTCCGCAGGTGGAAAAAGTGGAGATCCTCGCGAACACACCCTTAAAAGGGTGAGTGCGCGGTTCGAGGAACCCTATGAGCCGCATAGGCTCGCGAAACGAAACCACGAGCAAAAGGAAAATCACATGAGTCAAGCAGTCAGCAGTGTCAAACCACAGAAGAATGACGCCGGCGTCGCGAGAATCGATATGAAGTTGGAGGTCTCGCTCATCCCTGTCTCAGACGTCGACCGTGCCAAGGAGTTCTACACAAGGCTTGGATGGCGGCTCGACGACGATCTCGTTGTGGGAGACGATTTTCGCGTCGTACAGATGACGCCCCCCGGTTCAGGGAGCTCGATTTCATTTGGCAAAGGAGTCACGTCGGCCGCGCCTGGCTCTTTCCGGGGCGGGCTGATCGTCTCCGACATCGAAGCCGCCCACAAGGAGCTCGTGACCAGGGGCCTCAATGCGAGTGAAGTATTCCACGGCTCGCCGTTCTCGCCGGCAGGACGCATCAGCGGCCCGGACCCTGAGCGCCAGAGCTACCGCTCCTACGTCGCATTCGAAGATCCCGATGGCAACGCGTGGATTGTCCAGGAGGTCACGCGCCGGGCACCTGGTCGAATCGATCCCGCAGCGACGACCTTTGCTTCCGCAAGTGATCTGGCAAGCGCGATTAGGCACGCGGCAGCCGCGCATGGCAAGCAGGAGAAGAGCAACGGTCAGCGCGACGCGAACTGGCCGGACTGGTATGCAGCGTACATCGCGGCGGAGCAGGCAGGGACCGAACTGCCGAAGTGAATGACTATCCGCTCGTAACCAGTAGCTGGATGTGCTGGGTTAGGCTCGGTCGTGTTTGCATTGATCCTCGGCCGAGCCCCCCTACAACTCTAAGGAGTTCGCACGATGTTTCATCCTAACCGACGCGATGTTTTGAAAACACTTGGTGTTCTTGCTGCAGGCGCAGCAATCGGGAAACCGGCTCCATTCTTGCATGGGATGGCAGCTTCGACAACTTCACAATCAGAAGCAGGAGGAAGTGATATGCCATCGATTACGACGAAAGACGGTACACAGATTTTCTACAAGGACTGGGGACCGAAGGACGCACAGCCCATTGTGTTTCACCACGGCTGGCCTCTGTCGTCGGACGACTGGGACACGCAGATGCTGTTTTTCCTTGCCAACGGCTATCGCGTCGTTGCGCACGACAGGCGGGGTCACGGTCGCTCCTCGCAGGTGGCCACTGGCCATGACATGGACCACTATGCGTCCGACGCCTCGGCGGTGGTCGAGCATCTCGACCTGAGGAATGCGATTCATATCGGGCACTCGACGGGTGGTGGCGAGGTGGCGCGTTATGTGGCGAAGTACGGCCAGCCTCAGAAGCGCGTCGCCAAGGCCGTGCTGATCGCCGCAGTTCCCCCGCTCATGCTCAAGACCGAAAACAACCCCGGCGGCACGCCGATGGAAGTGTTCGACGGCTTCCGCAAGGCGCTGGCCGCAAACCGTGCTCAATTCTTTCTCGACGTGCCGTCGGGCCCGTTCTACGGCTTTAATCGACCCGGCGCGAAGGCCTCGGAAGGAATCATCCGGAATTGGTGGCGTCAGGGAATGATGGGCAGCGCGCTCGCTCACTACGAAGGCATCAAGGCTTTTTCGGAAACCGACCAAACGGACGATCTGAAAGCGATCACGGCGCCGACTCTCGTGATGCAAGGTGACGATGACCAAATCGTACCGTACAAAGACGCCTCATTGCTGCAGGCCAAGCTGCTCAAGAACGGCGCGCTCAAGATTTACCCGGGCTTGCCGCACGGCATGATGACGACAAATGCCGATGTAATCAATGCGGACATCCTCGCATTCATCCGAAGCTGAACCAAAGGAAAACGAAACGACGAATAAGGAGAAAACAATGATCACCAAGGAGAAACCAATGAAAATCTCGCAAACGTTTCGAACTGATTCCGCGCCCCCGGAGCCGAAGTCAGCGCTCCCAAGACTGATGCGGCGTCTCGGTTTAACTCTTCTCGCGTGCACGCTTACCATCGGTGCGGCCGAGGCGCAGCGAGCGGCGCCACCGATTGATGGGATCATCGGAAAGCTCCAGTCATTTGATGGTAAGTCGCTTGATGTTATGACACCTGCAGGCGCGGTGCACGTTACGGTCAAGCAGCCCCTCACAACTTACAAGCAGATACCCTCCGATTTGAGTCATGTCGCAACCGCGCCTTACATCGGTGTTGCGTCGACTGAGCAGGCGGATGGAAAGCAAGTCGCGAAGCAGATCTTCATATTTCCCCCGGAGCTGCGTGGGGCTGCGGAAGGCAGCGTCCTTACAGACCCTCCTGGTGCAACCTCCCACAGCAGAATGACCAACGGCACAGTTTCTCGTCCTTCGCACTCACGGATGACGAACGGGACAGTCCAGAAGAGCGGCGGTACCACGCTCGTTGTTAACTACCAGGACGGCTCCCAAACAATCTCCGTACCCCCCAATGTCCCGGTCACGGAAGTCGCACCTCAAACGGTCACTTTTAGCCCGGGCGATGTTGTCTACGCGACAACTGAGAAGCTCCCGGACGGAACACTTGTAACTGACAAGATCTTTCAGTTCGTTCCAGCGGCGGCGTCCAAATAGACAGTGCGGTTGAGGTATCAGAGAGTGAGCTCTTTGCCGGCCCTTTATTACAAACCGACCCCCACGAGGACGGTACCGGATCAGCCGGGCGTGCTCGTCGTCAGGAAACACCATTTCCTGGTGCGCTGGAGTCACTGGCTGAATGTACCGATCCTTCTTGGTCTCATTCTGAGTGGCATCTCGATTTACTGGGCTTCGCCGATCTACCAACACAAGCCAGATCCGAATACGGGAAACTTCGATGTCGCGGCGGACATTGGAATCTGGATATGCGCTCATGTGCCCGGACAGCATCACTACACCAGTCCACCCGACTGGATCTATAACCACATGAGCCTTGGGCCGGGTATGTTAGCGCCGGCTCTGCGTGTGCATTGGCTGTGCGCGTATTCATTCATGTTGAACGGCATGTTGTACGTCGCGGGGTTAGTCATCGGAGGAGGCTGGCGCTCCTTGCTGCCTCGCCGGACCGATCTGCTCGACGCGCTCAGGATGTTTCGATACTACCTGGGGTTTCCTTTCGCTAAACTGGCACGCCGCCAATGGCCGCATCCCCTCTTTGACACAAAGTACAACGCGCTCCAGCGTGCAGCATATTTCTCTATTCCAGTTGCCGGGTTGCTTTCGGTCGCTACGGGATGGGCGATCCACAAGCCCATGCAACTCCATTGGCTGGCAGCACTCTTTGGAGGATACAACGCTGCGCGCGTCTGGCATTTCTGGCTGATTTGGCTCTACATCTTCTTCGTCGTGCCGCATGTGTTTCTAGTTTTCGCCGACGGGTGGGACACGCTGCGCAGCATGATCGTAGGTTGGTCAACGAGAGTCGAGCGGTCGGAGGTCGTCGCGAAATGAACAATGACGAGAAGCGCGATTCATTGCGCGGATTAGACGTCCCTTCGACGGGCGTGGAACCGGAAGTAAAATCTGTCTCCGTGAAAAAGCCACACAGCTTCTTTGCAGAGCGACCTCTCCCCGCAATTGAGATAGCTTCCCAGGGCCTGCGTTATCAGAGCCGGCGCGACTTTCTGCTTTTTGGGGCTGGCGCTCTGACAGCCCTGGCCGGCGCCGGATTTCTCCTGCCGCAGGAGACGCTCAGCCGCATTGGTATTCGTCGAAACATAAACTCTCCAGCGAAGGAGTGGTTTCTGAACAGAGCACTGCGGATTGACGATGACGTTGCAGAAGCTCTGTACTCGGTGAATCGGAGTGTACCTACCTATACCAAATCGCAGATTACCCCGCTCAAGAACAACTACAACGGATCGACTCCTGATCCCGGCTATATTTCCGGGTGGAAATTGACTCTGGCTGGGCTCGCTTCCGGCCTGAGCATCTCTCTCGATATCCGGAATCTTCTGACTCGCTTCCCGGTGCATGAGCAGATTACGAGGCTAGTTTGCGTGGAAGGGTGGAGTGCGATCGCGTGGTGGGCCGGTGTGAGATTCGACGATCTGATTCGCGCTTACCCCCCGATGTCGCAAGCGAAATGGGCGCGTGTGGATTCTTCGGTCAATCTCGATGCCTCGGGGAATCCTGATCCCTACTTTATGTCGCTCGACCTGGCGACGGCCCGCCATCCACAGACGCTGCTCGCCACGCACTTCAACGGTCAGCCCCTCAGTGTTGATCATGGAGCGCCACTCCGTTTGCTGGTGCCCATGAAACTTGGTTTGAAAAATGTGAAGGCCGTTACCAGGATTACGTATGCCGCGGAAGAGCCAAGAGACTATTGGGCCGAGCGCGGCTATTCCCGCTACGACGGAATCTAATGCTTTTCAACATGAGAGATTTCGAGCACTTGCTTGCGAACGCCTGATACACGATAGGAGCGGACTTCGAACTCCTCAGGGTGCTTGGGCAGTCGTTCGAACACATCAGCCGTAACCTCAGGGACGAACGCTCCTTCTTCCTACAGGGCAACATCCCGTGTCGTGGCGCAGAAGCGATGCGCAGAAAAGGACCGGGATCACGCCTTGCGTCGCAGGGTATCGTGCCGGAATCACCGCAGCTTGGCGCGTCGGGCCTACCTGCGCATGGAGACGGAAAAGCTTCGGCGGAACAGTCTGACAGGAAACGCGCCGATTGACGCAATTCCAACTGGAGGCAACCGTTCCTCCACCCTGTATGAGGCCGGGATACAGTTCTCCCTGCCCGTGCAAAACCGGGTGGCAGAGGCGAATCTCGGCGCTGACAAGGCGCTTTTGCGGCAGCAGCAGCTCGAGTGACGCAACTGGAATCCCAAGTGGCAGCTGAGGTGCAGAACGCGATCACAGCCCTCCATGCCGCCGAAAATGCGGTGGACGCCGCGACCAAGGCGCGGGAGTTGCAAGCACAACTGCTGGGTGCCGCTCAGGAGAGCTTCAGCGCAGGCTACTCCACCAATATTTCAGTCATCGAGCAGCAAACCTATCTGACACAGGCGCAGAGCACGGAGGTGTTTGCCAAGGCCGCGCGGCTCGAAGGCCGCAGATCAGCTGGACCGAGTACTGGGAAAAACCTTGGAGAAGAATGGCATTTCGCTCAAGGCAGAAAAGATGCGGGATGGATGGCAGCAGCACTGATTCAGGCGCTTCGAACGCGATGTTCCGCTGAACGATTGGCCGATTTTAAATCTACTAACTGTTCCCAAGCCTTACTAAAATGCTCCTGCAGCGCCGTCCGTGCGGCAGTTCTGCTGTTAACTCAGGGTGAAGCTGAGATTGGTAATAGATTGGGCGAGATCTCTCATAAACTCCGCGGATCGTGCACCGTCGACAACGCGATGGTCACTCGACAAGGTCAACGTCATCATGGGACGTACAGTCGGACGGTCGTCGATCGCTACAACCCTGTCCGCAATGGCTCCCACAGCAAGTATCGCGGCCTGGGGCGGAATAATGATCGCGGTGAAGGCGTCTACGCCAAACATGCCAAGGTTGCTGATAGTAAACGTGCCGTCCGCAAGATCGGCTGGCCGTAACTTGCCGGACCGTGCTCGCTCCGTGAGATCGTGTCGTTGCGCTGCAATCTCGCCCAGCCTGGTCTTGCCGGCATTGCGAATCACCGGGGCAACTACGCCGTCGTCAACGGCCATAGCCAAGGCAACATTCACTTCAGGATTTTCGCGGATGCCTTCACCGGTCCAGCTAGCGTTCATACGGGAGTGTCGGGCAAGTGTGCGAGCAACCACTGCCACCAAAAGGTCGGTGTGCGTTAGTTTTACCGCGTACGACTTTTCGATCTCCGGACTCAGATTTCGTTTCGCCTCGTTCAGTGCTTCCGCATCCACTTCTCTGGTCAGAAAAAAATGAGGTACCGTCTTCCAACTTTCGGCAGTGCGTTCCGCCATCAATCGCGAAATTGCACTCAAACTTCTGGAACTCGCGGCTGAAGCTACGGTCTTGGATTCGGCCACGGCAAGAATGTCGGAAGCAAGAATTTCTCCCCCAGGTCCTGTCCCACGCACATCGTTCAGATTGACTCCGTGTTCGCTCGCCAGACGCCGTGCCTTGGGAGAAATCCTCGGGTTCCAGTTCGCGTCTTGCGGCCTTAATAGCGGCGGACTTGGAGCCGAAGCGTGGGCAGCCGCCGTCGTGATTTTTCTTCCTGACTCTACGGCCACCTCATCCAGAGGGGGCGCTTCTCCCGGGCGAACGATCCACGCAATCGTGCGGCCGACTGGAACTTCGGCGCCAGCGTGAGCGGTGAGTCCCGCCAACACTCCGTCGGCTGGGGACTCGATTTCCATTACCGCCTTATCCGTTTCAATTTCAAGTAGCGGTTCGCCTTTTACAACCACGTCTCCTTCTTTTTTCAGCCACGAAATGAGCTTGCCAGTTTCCTGAGCCATTTCGAGCGCCGGCATTACCACGCTGATTGCCATAGCTAAATTGCCTGACCGAAAATATTTTGTAAAAAAACCTATGTTTGAGAGTACAAGGAGCAATTTCAATCGCCGACGCCGACTCGCTCCTTCTGGGAGCTCGTTGCTACCATCTCGCGCACACGCTGGCTAGGCTCGGCCTCCGTCTCGCGAATCGCAGGCAGCGGACCATCCACGGTGAAATAGTGGCGGCCTGCAACTAAAAGTTTTTCCGCGGGGAAACGCGTGATGACTTCATGGCCGGTTTCGGTAACGACGATTTCTTCCTCGATTCGCGCGGCGCTCCAACCGTCGGTCGAGGGCCAGAAAGTTTCGAGAGCGAACACCATACCGGGTTTGATCTCGCAAGGATGCTCCAGCGAAACAAGACGGCTTATCACCGGCTTCTCCCAGATGGCCAGACCGATTCCATGGCCATATTGCAAGGCGAATGCGGACTCTTCGTTCGGAAATCCGAACTCTGACGCCTTCGGCCACACCGAAGCAATCTCAGCCGTAGTACGCCCGGGACGCACGAGTTCAATCGCCGCATCGAGATATTCGCGGCAGCGTTTGTACGCATCGTTCATTGCGCGCGAGGCGTACCCGACGGTGAAGCAGCGGTAATAACATGTGCGGTAGCCCATATAGGAGTGAAGAATATCGTAGTAAACCGGATCACCCGGGCGCAGCACGCGATCGGAGAAAACATGCGGGTGGGGATTGCAGCGCTCGCCCGAAATTGCATTCACGGCTTCCACATATTCGGAGCCAAGATCATAGAGAACTTTGCTCACGAGGCCAACCGCCTCGTTTTCCCTCATGCCCGGTTTCATGGCGCGATACAGTTCGTCATAGGCGGCGTCGACCATCATGGCAGATGTGTTCAACAATGAGATTTCGTCGCGCGTCTTGATGAGGCGCGCCTCCGACATCAGCGCCTGTCCATCGACAACTTTGATTCCTTCTTTCTGCAGCGCAAATAACACCGGCAATTCGATTATGTCGATGCCCACCGGTTCTTTGTGCAGGCCGCGCGCCTCCAACTCGACGCGGATTTTCTTTGCGACATCTTCGGCGCGTCCCATCTCCGGCGTCATAGCGCCGCGCAGCATGGAAATCCCCGGGCGCGATCGATCTCCCAGCCACGGGCAATGCAATTGATGGTGTTTCGCCGCAGAGCCAAAATCCCACAGGATCGGCTCGTCGTTCTGCGGCAACAGCGTAAAGCGGTTCGCTTTGTCCTGCGCCCAGGTGCCGATGTGCGTCGCCGTCAGGTAGCGGACATTATTCATGTCGAAGCACAACAGTGCCCCCATCTCTGACTTGCTCAGAAGTTCCTTTGCGCGTGCCAGGCGTTCGCGGCGCAAGCGATCAAAATCGATACGATTCTCCCAATCGACCGCCATCGTTCCATGAGTTGGTAGAGCCATGTGAATTCCCCTTCTATCAGCTGCGCTCAGGATCGGCCGCAGAGATCACGGGCTGCATTAAAAACGGTCTGTTCCGTCGGCACGGTTGCATCTTCCAATGGCGGCGAGAACGGAATCGGAACGTGCATCGCGCCCATGCGCTTCACCGGCGCATCCAGATCGTAGAACGCTCCTGTAGCAATTACCGAAGCCAGTTCGGCAGTCACGCCATAGCGTTCATAACCTTCATCCAGCACAATCGCGCGCGATGTTTTCTTTACCGACTCGATCAGAGTTGTTTCGTCGAGCGGCCACATCGTGCGCGGGTCGACCACTTCGGCGCTAATTCCAATTTCCTCGAGCAATGTAGCCGCACCCAGCGCCACCTGCACCATGCTGCTGGTCGCAACCAGCGTGATGTCTTTCCCGGCGCGTTTGATGTCCGCGACCCCCAGCGGCACGGTGTAATCACCCTCCGGTACGGCTCCCTTGAGCTTGTACATCATCTTGTCTTCGAAAAAGACCACCGGATTGTCATCGCGAATGGCTGCTTTCAGCAGTCCTTTGGCATCGTAAGGCGTCGAGGGTAAAACAACTTTCAATCCAGGAACATGGCAGAACCAGGCATGCAGAGATTGCGAATGCTGCGCAGCCGAGCGCCGGGTAGCGCCCAGCGTCGTCCGCATCACCATGGGCACTTTCCATTTCCCGCCCGACATGTAGTGAACCTTGGCGGCCTGGTTGACCATCTGGTCCATGGTCAAAGTAATGAAGTCGCCGAACATAATGTCGACCACCGGACGCATTCCGGTCATCGCCGCGCCTACCGCAAGCCCAGTAAACCCCGCTTCAGAAATTGGTGTATCGAGAACGCGCTCTTTGCCAAATTCCTCGAGAAGCCCAGAAAGAACTTTGAAGGGAGTTCCTGCTTCGGCCACGTCCTCGCCGAGAATGCAGACTGTTGCGTCGCGCCGCATCTCTTCCGCGAGACCTTCTCGGATTGCCTGGGCAAACGTTAGTTCCCGACCTCCGTTCTCAGGCATAGACATCCTCGTGTACTTCCTCGACGGCCGGATACGGCGCGGCAATGGCGAAATCGACGGCCTGCTTCATTTCGGTTTCCAGTTCAGCCTGAATCTGCGCTAGCGAGGCTGCATCGGCCAACTTCTGTTGCACCAGCCATCTGCCGAAATTGTCGATCGGGTCGCGCTCCGTTCTCCATAATTGTTCTTCCTGTTTGGAGCGGTAATATTCACGATTGATGTCGCCCACGTGGTGCCCGTGATAGCGATAGGTATTGCAAAGCAGGAGAGCCGGCCCCTCTCCCGTGCGTGCCCGAGCAACGAAACGTTTTGTCGCCGTATGCACCGCGCGCACATCCTGACCATCCACTTCCTCAGCTTCAAGCCCGAAGGCTTTTGCCCGCATCAGTATGTCTCCCGCAGTGGTTTCTGAATAGTGGGTGTATTCGGTGTACAGATTGTTTTCGCAAACATAGATCACGGGCAGCTTAAAAAGCTGGGCGAGATTCATCACTTCATACAGCACGCCCTGGCCAAGCGCACCTTCACCGAAAAAACACACGGCAACCCGGCGGTTGCCAAGCCGCCGGGCGGCGAACGCAGCTCCCGTCGCAATGCCCGCGCTGCCACATACGATCGCATTCGCTCCCAGGTTGCCGGTTGCCGGGTCTGCAATGTGCATCGAGCCACCTTTGCCCTTGCAGTACCCGGCCTTTTTCCCCAGCAGTTCGGCGAACATTTTGTCGGGGGAGGCGCCTTTCGCCAAACAATGTCCATGCCCGCGATGTGTACTGGTGATGTAGTCGTTGCGATCAAGGGCCTCGCACACGCCTACAGCAACCGCCTCTTCGCCAATGTAAAGATGCGCCAGTCCCGGCATTAACGCTCGCGTGTAGAGTTCGTTCACCTGCGCTTCAAATTGGCGGATGGCGGCCATCTGGCGGTACATGCGCAGCCACAACTCAATCTTTTGGGAAGATTCTTTTGCTACGGCGACGGTCGTCATTTGGCAACTCCAGACATTCGAGCCAGGACATCGAACACGACCGCGAAGTCAAGTTTTTCCCAGCCCATGCCTCTGGCTGCCGTCAGAAACTCGTTGCTCACAGCCGTGGTGGGAAGGGGAACATTCAACTTGCGCCCCATATCCATCGCCAGCAGCATGTCTTTCTGCATCATGTTGACATCGAACCAGGCTTCTTCCGGCTGCTGCAGAACAAAGGGACCGCGATACTGGATCATGGGCGATGCCACCGCACTGTGAGTCAAGACATCCACTGCCACTTCGCGTGCAATGCCGCTTTTCTCAGCCAGCAACACGCCTTCGGAGAAAGCCAGCATCTGCACGGCTAGGCTTAGATTCACGGCAATCTTCATAGCGAGCGCAACGCCGTTATCGCCAACGTGCGTCACCTTGGGCCCGATGTCCAAAAGCAGCGGCTTCAAGTGTTCGAAAGTTTCCTTGCGTCCCCCGACCATCACCGATAGCTTGCCCTGCTGCAGCGTAATCACGCTGCCGGAAACTGGCGCGTCGATCATGTCCGCGCCCTTCTCGCGTACCTTCGCCACCAGTGCACGGCTGACTTCGGGGCTCACCGTGCTCATGTCGATATGGAACGTTCCCGGGCCAATCCCGGCGAGCAAACCATCCGGCCCGTCGGTAACAGCGGCCAATGCCGCGGCATTCGTCACCATGCTGAAAGTCACGTCGGAGGCGGCGGCGACAGTCTTCGGGGAATCGGCCCAGGTCATCCCTTTGTCGATGAGCCATTGCGCCTTAGTACGCGTGCGGTTGTAACCGGTGACGGCGTGCCCCTTTTCCAGCAGGCGAGCGACCATGTTTCCGCCCATTACCCCGAGACCGATGAAGCCAAGCTTCGCCATACAATATTTGCCTTTCGCACAATTCGCGATTATCGATTCAGAAAAGCACGAACTACTTCCGGTCCAAGGGATTCGTCAACGAAGAAGAATCTGAAACGACCTGGTGGAGATGAGCGCGCATCGCCTCCCGCGCAGCCTCCGGATTCCGTTGTTCAACCGCGGCCAGAATTCTCTTATGATGGAACTGGCCGCGTTCCGGCCCTCCATCCACATTGAAGATACGGCTGCGTTGTTCCCGCAAGAGACCGACAATCGAATCCAGCAGCGAGAGGATCAGCGGATTATCCGCGGCCTCAGCCAGAGCCAAATGGAAGTCAAGATCCGCTTCCACGTACGCATCAGGATCGTGCAGGTTGCGATCCATTTCTGCCACAGCTTCCCGCATGGTAGTCAAAAGTTGTTCTTCCATATGTTCGGCGGCCAGGCCGGCAATTTCGGGCTCGAGTACAAGACGCAATCCGGACAAATTCGCCGATCCCTCTTGCTTGTTGGTGCGTATCATGAGGTCGAGCGATTGCCGGACCGCATAAGAGGTTCCGTTGGTCACGAAGGTGCCGCGTCCGGAGTAGGCTTCCACGAGGCCTTTTTCGCGTAATGTCTTTACCGCTTCACGCACGGCGGTACGGCTGACGCCAAAGCGCTGCGCCAGGTCGCGCTCGGCGGGCAGCTGGTCGCCGGGCTTGAGTTGACCTTTAAGTATCGAATCTTCCACCTGCTGTACGATTTGCTCGTAAAGTCGAGAAGTCTTAACGGTCCGATATGCAAGTTTGTCAGCCAGAGAATCTATTGTTTCGTGCGTCATTTGCCCCCACCACCCTGCATCGTCGCTTATGGTCTACTGGTCTGACCAATGTACCATGCTGGGTAAGCTACTGTATATAAATCGTTTTGATATTCATGAATTCGCGGATTCCGAACTCGGCCAGCTCACGGCCATGCCCCGAGTACTTGACTCCCCCAAAAGGCAAGCGGGGATCGGAAGCCACCATCTTGTTGACGAAAACCATGCCCGCATCCAGCTCATTGATAAATCTTTCGATTTCAGCAGGATCGTTCGTCCAGGCGCTGGCTCCAAGGCCGAAGCGACTGTCGTTGGCGATCGCGATGGCCTCATCTATGCCCTCTACGCGGAAAATCGATGCTACAGGACCGAAGAATTCTTCGTTATACGCAGGAGAATTTTTTGGAATATCTGCCAGCACGGTCGGTGCATAGAAGCTGCCGGACCGAGCGAGCGGATGACCGCCTGTCAGCACGCGCGCTCCGGCGGCTACGGTTTTTTTCACATCGGAATCGAGAGAGGTGACTGCGTCCGCATTGGCCAGTGGGCCGAGCTGGGTGGCTTCATCGAAAGGATCGCCCACGCGCAAATCCTGCATGCGTTTAACAAATTTTCGCTCGAAGTCGTCGGCGATCTTTTCCGCCACGATAAAACGCTTGGCGGCAATGCACGATTGACCATTGTTCTGGACGCGCGCATCGACTGCGGTTGCCACGGCAGCTTCCAGATCGGCGCTTGGCATCACAATGAAAGGATCGCTTCCGCCCAGTTCCAGCACAACCTTCTTGATGCGCTTGGCAGCGGCGACACCGACCTGAATTCCGGCCATCTCGCTGCCGGTCAAAGTCGCGGCGACCACGCGGCTGTCGTTCAGTATGCCATCCACTTCGCCCGCGCCGATGAGCAAGGTTTGAAAGATACCTTCGGCAAAACCCGCGCGGCGAACGATGTCTTCAATCTTCAGCGCGCACTGCGGAACGTTGGAGGCATGCTTGAGCAACCCGACATTGCCCGCCATTAAAGCCGGCGCGACAAAGCGGAACACCTGCCAAAAAGGAAAATTCCAAGGCATGACGGCAAGAACCGGACCAATCGGTAAATAGCGGATGAAGCTGCGCCGGGCGGCGGTTTCCACGATCTCATCCGCCAGGAACTTCTCCGCATTTTCCGCATAGTAGCGGCATCCGGTGGCGCATTTCAGCGCTTCGGCCACGGCCGCCTTTAAGGGCTTGCCCATCTCGAGTGTCATCAAATGCGCGCACTCGTCTTTTTCCTTTTCCAGAATCTCAGCCGCACGCAACATTTTGCTCGCACGCTCGGCGAAGGAAGTTCGTCGATGAATCTGGAAAGCGGAGGCCGCCAGCTTCAACTTCCGTTCAATTTGATCCCCGGTCAGAGGCTGAAATGTCTTGAGCAGTTCGCCGGTGGCCGGATTTGTAGTCGCTATCGCCAAATTTCCGTCCGATTTCCTAAGTCGAGATATTACGCCAGGGTCCACAAGGTCGCTTTTTAAAGAAAAAACGAAATGTATTGTGGTTGGACCACAATACTACTTGACTGGTGGCCCATGTCAAGACTATACCTGCAAATCGTCGCAGTTAATTCTGCTTTTGGAAAAGTTCAGAAGATCGATTGGAAGTCGTCTTTCTAAAAAACACGGAGGCTGCAATGCGTTCACCGTCGAATGGCATTCGAGTTTTAGGCGCGGTTTGCCTGATATGGGCGACTTCTATCTCTGCGCTTTCCCAAACCACAACCGGCCGGATCGTAGGCAACGTGAGCGATCCTTCGGGCGCCGCCGTGAGCGGGGCCACGATCACCATTACCGATGTCCAGCGCAATATTAGCCGCAGCACAACCACCGAATCCTCCGGAGAATATGTCGCTCCAGAGTTGCAGCCCGGAGTGTACAAAATTCACGCCGAAGCAAAAGGCTTCAAGAGCGTGGATCGGGTGAACATCGTAGTGGCCGTCGCGGAAGATCTGCGGGTCGACATCACCCTTCCGCCCGGGCAGGTTTCGGAGACAATTGTTGTCACCGGCGATGTGCCTCTGGTCAATAGTGTCTCAGCCACGCTCGGCGGCACGCTGACTAATGCGGAAATCAACGATCTGCCGTTGAGCGGCCGCAACTACGAGAACCTTCTGCAACTGCGGCCCGGCGTCATGCGCTACCCGGGAGGAGGATTCTCCACTACCAGCGCCGACGGCCTGCGCGCGGAAGACAACGCCTACTTTGTCGAGGGCCTGTTCAACAGCGAGCCTTACTCCGGACAAGCCATCATCAACGGCGCCGGGATCGCTGGAGATTCCGCCACGATCCTGCCCATCGACGCCATTCAGGAATTCAACATCCAGCAAAATCCGCCCGCCGAATATGGATGGAAGCCGGGGGCGGTGGTGAACGTGGGTTTGAAATCGGGCACGAACAACTTTCACGGAACCGGGTTCGGCTTTGGCCGCGACGGAGACTCACTCGACGCAAGAAATTATTTCAACGACGCGCCGAACCCAAAGTTGACCCGCACCCTGGAACAATTTGGCGGCAGTTTGGGCGGTGCAATCATCAAAGATAAAACGTTCTTTTTCGGCGCCTACGAAGGCCAACGCTACAACGTGGGCAACTCCTTCGGAGGAGTAACCAGCCCGTCGATGATTTCGATGCCGACGAACGGCACCTGCGTCATCGTTGCAACTGGCGACTGCGCAGACAGCATTCCCAATGCCGTTACCGATCTCAAAGCAGCGGGTGTGCCCATTGATGCTGCAAGTCTGAACATCGCGGGATGCGCCCTATCCGGCAATACAGTCGTCTGTAACGGATCAGGGTTTCCTCTCAACAACACCCAAAGCATCAACGTCACCAATGGATTTAACAATAACGTTCATGTGGATAACGTCATCGCGAAGCTCGACCACCATCTCAGCGAACGCCACTCTATCAGCGGCATGTATTTCTACGGCAACAATTCCGGCACCGTCGAGGATTTCCCGGAACTGCAAAAAAAATGGCTCTCCAATATTCACACACGCGCGCAGGTGGTCGGCGGCAACTGGGTTTTCACTCCCAGTGCTCGCTGGGTGAACGAAGCGCGCGCGGGCTATAACCGTCTGTACCAGCCCACGCTGCCCGGTGATATCAACACGCCCGCTTCGGCCTATGGCCTGAATACCGGTGTAAGCGGGCCTTTCACCGGTGGCCTCCCGCGCATTGGATTTGGCGGTTATTTTTTTCCCGGCTTGGGTGGTTTCAAATGGCCGAAGTTTCAGGGACCCGACTCGATCACGCAGGTCGTCGATCACGTGTCCTACACAGCCGGCCGGCACGCCCTGAAATTCGGAGGCGAACTCCACTACAACAAAGTGACGAACGCGGCGTACGGTAACTCTCGAGGCAGCATTACATTCCTTGGCGGCGTTGCAATCGGAGCCGGAGCTGGATCCACGCCGCTGGAAGATTTTCTGGCAGGCCAGCCATTCAAATCGTCGGTCGAGGTGGGAAATCCGACACTCCATCTGCACAACTGGGCCTACTCCGGTTTTCTCCAGGACGATTTTCGCGCCACCAAAAATCTGACTTTAAACTTCGGCATTCGCTACGAAGACAGCTCGGTGCCGCAGGAGGCCAACAATCTGTTAGGGAACTTTGATCCGAATCTCGGTATGGTGCAGGTCGGTCACCAGATCAGCAGTCTCTACAAGCCGGATCACTCAAACTTTGGTCCCCGCGCCGGTTTCGCCTGGAATATTTTTGGCAATGACCGCACCGTACTGCGCGGTGGCGGCGGCCTGATTTACGAAACCGTGAACTGGCAGTCGTTTGTCGCGTTTAATAATGCTTTCGGTCCGGGCAGCGTACCGACGGGAGCGGTGATCGACGCCGCAGGCAACACATCCGGCGGCACCATCACTACCGGAAACGTAACCGTCAAAAATTTCCTAAACGGTATTCCCTGGGACAGCCCAACTACTCCTCTGTATGGCGGTGACACAGTCAATTGCTTCAACAGTCCGTGCCCCATCATGACCGTGAATCGTAATCTCACCACTCCCTATGTCTGGAACTGGACTTTGAGCTTGCAGCACGCGCTGACTGCGAAGTTGTCTCTTGAGGCCGCCTATGTGGGAAATCACGGAGCCAATCTGACGGGTATTCGCGATATCAACCAGCCACCCGTGGGATCGGGATGGACACCCGCTGGCGTTGGCGCTGGCACGCTCGCCGCTTGTCTCGCCAGCGCCCCTGCATACAACAACTGCTCCGTCGACAGTGGCAACGAAACCACGGCCGAACCCTTCAACTCAAAGTTCCCCTATCTCGCCAATATTTTCCAGATGGGAAACGTCTATCGCTCAAATTACGACGGGTTACAGATTACTCTGAATGGCCGCAATTACCACGGGCTCAGCATGGTGGCAGGTTACACGTATGCTCACGCGCTGGATGACGTCGGCGCGAATTGGGATTTCGGTTATGGCTCCGGCCTGCCGCAAAATGCTCACAACCCAGGTGCGGAGTATGCCAACAGCGATTTCGATATTCGCCATCGTCTGACGCTCTCCCTCACCTATGACATTCCCAGCCGAGGCGGTTACGGCCAAATGTTAGAAGGCTGGGAAATTAATTCGATCACGACCCTCGAAAGCCCGCAGTTCTGGGGGCCGATGGATGAAGGAACCGACGCTGCCGGAGTTGGGCCGTTGCCCGTAAGCCCTCCGGCCAACACGCCGATTCGCTGGAGCTTCTACGGAAAAACCTCCGACTTCAAATCTCAAAAAGGCGTGGGCATTCCATATTTTTCCGGCGATAGCAATGCTGCATGTGAGGCGCAGGCACAAACCGTAGACGGAGGGCCCATTGGTCCCTCGAACGCGTCACTGAATCTGTTCGGCTGCTATGCCAACGGTAACTCGGTCATGCTTCCGCCACCGCTCGGTCAGTTCGGAAATATGAGTAGAAACATGTTTCAGGATACGGGCTTCAAAAACCTCGACTTTTCGTTAGCTAAAAACTTTCACTTCGGAGAAACCATGCGCCTGCAGTTCCGCGCCGAGTTTTTCAACATTTTCAATCATCCGAATTTTGCTAACCCGTATGGCGGGCAAAACGGATTCGGGTTGAACGATCCTTCGGTGCGGCCTTTCGGTTGCGGGTGCGCCACGCCGGACATCGCGGCCGCCAATCCCGCGGTTGGGTCGGGAGGTCCGCGCTCGATTCAACTTGGCGCGAAGTTCATTTTCTAGATTGGCGAAATTTGAAAAGACGTTGGGCTCGGGTTCGTTTCGTCCCGGCTTCTTTCATAACCAATTTTCTTCAACGGAAACGAAACGATTAGGGACTCAATCATGAAAACAATAATTATTTTCTCACTGCTATCGCTTTTCGCAGTTCTTCCGCTCACTTCGTTTGCCCAGGAAACTTCCAACCTTACGGAACGCCGCGAGCGAACCATCGAAGAAATCAAAACTGAAGCGGTGCGCCGTGCCGAAGTAGGCCAGTATCCGCTGATTGGCCTCGATCCCGCTGACATAAGAGAAGCGGTGCAGTCGATTCACACCAAAGATAAAGACGAGTGGGCTGCCGCTTTCATGGGAGTGGGAGATCGCTATATGAAAGAAGCGCAAGCGCTGGAGAAAACCGAACCGGCAAAAGCAAATGCCGATTACATCCGTGCATGGCGCTTGTATTCCTTCGGACGCTGGCCGATTCCGGCTTCACCCGGCAAACAGCGTTCCTACGAAAAAGCGCTGGCAGCTTTTCAGGCGCACGCCCGTTTTTGGGATCCGCCGATGGAAGTCGTGAGAATTCCCTTCGAAGGGAAAGAGATTATCGGATACCTGCGCCTGCCGAAGAACGCAAATGGGCCAGTACCTCTAGTCCTGGCGGTGAACGGATTAGACAGCCGCAAAGAAGACTTAGCTGAGAGCTTCAGCCCCATTCTGTCTTTCGGCATCGGGTATCTCGCAGTCGACGGACCCGGCACCGGCCAGAACCCGATCAAGGTCAGTGAAAATGCGGACCGCATGCTCTCGCGGGTGCTGGACTACGTCGCCACCCGTCCCGAGATCGATAAAAATCGGGTTGCCATGCACGGCGTGAGCTGGGGCGCATATTGGGCGGCGAAGATGGCCATTGTTGAATCGGCGCGTTTGCGCGGCGCGAGTGCACAGTCGCCACCCATAGACACCTTCTTCCAAAAAGATTTTCTGATGAATTCCTTGCTGGGCAATCGCGAATATTTATTCGATCAAGTTCCCGCGCTGATGGCGATTTTCGACAACGTCAACACGTTGGATGAGATGGCTGAAGTGCTTCCGAAAATGTCGCTCGTCAAACAGGGACTGCTCGGCAAGCACATGGCGCCGATGCTCATCCTCGCTGGCGTAAAAGATACTCAGGTTCCAATCTCCGATATTTACCTGCTCATGAGCAGCGGCGACGTGCCGAAGACCGCCTGGGTTAATCCCCTGGGAGGCCATCTTGGCAGGCAGGTCGGCGTGTGGCCCGATCCCCGCATTTTCAAAGAAGTCATTATTCCCTGGCTGGTAAAAACGCTGGAAACCGAACCGGCAAAAGCAGGCAATTGAAACTTCAAGGGAAATAAGAGGGACCTCTGATGTCTATCTCTCCGCAAGCGCCCGCGGGCGCTACCGCACCGGCCCGCGCCACCGGCAAACCGCCGTGGTACCGCGTGCTCTGGGTGCAAGTTTTTATTGCGATCGCTCTGGCTGTCATTCTCGGCTATCTGGATCCTCCGCGTGCAGTTTCCATGAAGCCGCTGGGCGATGCCTTCATCCGCCTGATCACGTCGATCATCACGCTGATCGTCTTCTGCACCGTGACCACTGGCATCGCCCGCATGGAGAACTTGAAAAAAGTTGGCCGGGTTGGTGGCATGGCGCTCCTCTATTTCGAAGTGCTATCCACGCTCGCCCTCTTGATTGGAATTGTTGTCGGTAACCTTGTGCACCCGGGAAGTGGCTTCAACGTGAACGTCGCGACCCTTGATGCCAAAGCGGTGGCCGACTACGCGGGACAGGCCAAATCGCAAAATGTCACCGATTTTCTAATGCATATCATCCCTACCACCGTGACCGACGCTTTCGCCAAGGGAGATATTCTGCAAGTGGTCTTCGTGTCCATATTGTTTGGTTTCGCGCTCTTCAGTGCAGGGACGCGCGCGAAACCTCTGGTCGATATGATTGAATCGCTCACCCATGTGGTATTTGAGGTGACTCGAATCCTGATGAAATTCGCGCCCATCGGCGCTTTCGGTGCGATGGCATATACCGTGGGCAAGTTTGGACTAGCTTCTCTCGGCCCGCTGGCCACGCTGATCGGAACTTTTTGGCTAACCTCAATTCTTTTTGTCATAATCGTGCTCGGCGCGGTCGCATGGATCGCTGGATTTAGCATCATTCGCTTCCTGGTTTACATCAAGGAAGAAATCCTTCTTGTTTTAGCCGTCAGCTCGTCGGAGATCGCCATTCCCACCTTGATGGGCAAGCTGGAAAAACTCGGCTGCTCCAAGTCTCTCGTGGGGCTCGTGGTGCCTACCGGATTTACCTTCAACACCGATGGAACCAGCCTCTATATGACCTTGGCTGCCCTGTTTGTCGCACAAGCGACAAACACCCATCTGACCCTGACTCAGCAAATCACAATTCTCGCTGTGGCAGTTCTTACTTCTAAGGGAGCGAGCGGAGTACAAGGCGCTTCGTTCATCGCTCTCGTTGCCACTTTGTCGGTGATCCCCGCTATTCCCGTGGCCGGGATGGCGCTGATCCTGGGCATCGACCGCTTTATGAGCATGTTTCGGGCGGTGGTGAACATGATCGGAAACGGAGTCGCAACTCTCGTCATCGCCCGTCTGGATCACGAATTAGATCGACAAACATTGCGGCAAAACCTTGCTTAAGCGGTAACTCTCTCTAGCCGCTATTGTGTGCGTCCAGCTGTCTCGGTGTACGCTCAAGAGACGGCGGCCCTTGCAAGTAGTAGTGAATCGCCGGCGTGAAAATCAGTGACAACACCATTGAGCTTAAAAGGCCGCCAATCACAGTGATCGCAAGCGGCTGAAGCATCTGCGACCCTGAGCCAATGGCAAACGCCAATGGGAGCATCCCGGCAATGGTTGCCAGCGCCGTCATCGCAATCGGTCGCAGCCGGCGCCGTCCCGCTTGCATCATGGCCTCTTTGGAGGACAAACCTAGATCGCGGAAGCGATGTTCTGCGTCCAGTAACAAAATGCCGTTCTTGGCGACGATGCCGATCACCATGATCATTCCCATGAACGAGGCCACATTGAATGTATTCCTCGTTATCAGCAAGGCAAGAAATCCGCCGGAGGTGGACAACAGCGCGGACGCCAAAATTGACGATGGCGCCGAGAACGTGCGGAACTCGAAAAGTAGGACAATAAACAGAAGAAGCAGCGCAAGCAGAAGGACAGACAATAAATCCTTGAATGATTTCTGCTGTTCCTCATATTGGCCGCCGTACTCCACGCGAACCAAGCTAGGGAGATGGAGATCGTTCACCGCTTTCTGCACGGCGTTCATTCCTTTTCCAAGCCCCATACCTTCAAATCGGCCGGTGACTTCTACCAGTCGTTGCAGGTTCTCCCGCCGGATTTCCGTTTCTCCGGGGTCGTTGACAAGCGTCGCCAGCGAGCCCAGCGTTGCTGTATGCCCGGTAGCGCTGGTAAGCAACGTATTGTTCATCTGCTCGAGCGAAGAGCGGTTCCGGTCGGGAAATCGAACCCGAATCGTGTAAGCGCGGTCGTTGAGCACGACTGGAGTGGCCGCGGGTTCGCCTTCCAGCACCGCCGAAGCCTGCGTGGCAATTTCTTCGGCCGAAAAACCCGCGCGTGCAGCCACCGTCGAATTAATCTGGTAGGTAACGGTGGGGCTGCTGACCGTATTCTCCACCCCATCGAGCACATCCACGACTCCCGGTATTTTGCCGATGGCATCGGCGACGCGAGTAGCGGTGGCGTTCAGAAAGTTTCCGTCCCGCCCGAAGAGCTTGATTACGACAGGTTCCGGCTGGCTGGTCAGGTCACCAATCATGTCTTGTAGTAGTTGAACGAACTCCACCTTCGCCGCCGGCTCCTCTTCTTCGATTCTGCCGCGCACGTCCTCGATCACTTCCTCAACATCGCGATCGCGTTTGCTCTTGAGTTTCACCGTAAAGTCGCCGTTATTCGCCTCCGTAACCGCGGCCAGGCCGAGTTGCAAACCAGTGCGGCGCGAAGTGGTTTCGACCTCCGGAGTGGCATGCAGAATCTCTTCGATGTGGTTCAAGATGCGGTTGGATTCCGCGAGCGAACTACCCGGCGGAGTGAAGTAGTCGAGAATGAAGCCGCCTTCGTCCATTCCCGGGAGCAGTTCCGTATCCAGCAGTCCGTAGCTAAGAAGGGCAAGAGCAACAATTACGAGCGAGCCAACCACCAGTGTCCACGGACGTTCGAGCACGTTCTGCATCACTCGGCCATAGAGGGCGACTATCTTTCCAAAATACCCAGATAAGTGCGCTTCTTCGACGGCAAGTAATGCGCCAGCATCGGCACCATTGCTTTCCGGAATTTCAGCGCGTACGGACTCTTTTCGTCGAACCACCAACAGGCTCAGCGTTGGAGTCCACGACAGCGCAAGAATCAGTGAAGTAAAAAGTGAAACGGTCATCGTCACGGCGAGCGCACGAAAAAAACTTCCCGTGACGCCGGTAATGCTGATGAGCGGCAAGAAAACCACGATGGGAGTTATGGTCGAACCAATCAAGGGCACAGCCAGTTCGCGCAGCGCACTCTGAATCGCCAGAAAACGGTTTTGGCCCGCATCGCGATGCAGGATTATGTTTTCCAGGACGACAATCGCGTCGTCGATCACCAATCCCACCGCTGCGGCAAGGCCACCGAGCGTCATCAGGTTGAAGCTCTGCCCCGTCGCTTTCAAAACTATGAAAGTAATGAACAGCGTGACTGGGATCACCAATCCGGCAACGAACGAAGTTCCCCAATCGCGCAGGAACAGAACCAAAATGATCGACGACAGTACGATGCCCAGCAAAACCGCATCTCTGACGCTGGCGATCGAGTCATGAACAATGGTCGACTGATCGTAGAACGGCTCCAGATGCACTCCCGGCGGAAGCGTTGGCTTAAGTTCCTGAACCAGCGAGTGAACTTGATTGGCCACCTGCAGCGTGTTGCTCTCCGGCTGGCGGTTGATATTAATAAGAACCGCGGGTTTCCCGTTTGCCGTGACAATGGTATACACGGGCGCAGTCGATGGCGCGATGGTCCCGATGTCGCTCAGACGAATCGGCACATTCGCGGAACTCTTTACCACGATCTGGCCAATTTGATCGACCGTGCGAACCTGGCCGCTGATCAAGGCAAGCACTAATTGATGCTCATGTTCGATCAATCCCGGCGAATCGATCATGTTCGTCCGGCGAATCGCATCAAGAATGTCCTGCACCGTAATTCCGGCATTCGCCAGGCGCGCCGGATCGGGAGTGACCTGAAATTCAGGTACGAGGCCGCCCTGAATAACGACGGTCGCAACCCCGTCCAGCCGGTTCAATCGCGGCTTCAAGTCGTAAGTCGCAATTTCCCATAGCCTGCTTTGCGAAACCTTGTCGGAAGTGAGGCTGTAACCCATAATCGGAAACACGGCGAACGTCAGACGGTGCGTGTCCACTTTCGCTGTGGGAGGAAGCTCCGACTGAAGCCGCGCCACAACGGCATCGACCCGCTGCAAAGTTAAAATCATGTCCGACTTCCAGTCGAAGAAAAGGTCGATCTCAGCGGAACCGCGGCTCGTGACCGACGTCACCTTCTGCAACCCAGGAACGCTGTTCACGGCCTCTTCCAGCGGTCGAGTGATGTTCACGAGCATCTGATCGATCGGCATGACGCCGTTGTCGACGCCGATGATCACGCGCGGGAAATCTGTATTGGGGAAGACCGAGACTGGAATTGACAGCGCCAGATACGCGCCAATCAATGCAAGGCTGATGGTCAGAAAAAGAATCGGACGGGACAACCGTGCGAACCAGGGAGTCGGCGCCTGCGATTTCGATGGGCCGGCCACGCGCGCTTAATCCTTATCCTTAGGGTTCGGAGTGGACGGCGTCTTTTTTTCTTGCTCATCGGCAGGTTTGTCTGCCGAATCGCCTTTGTCGCCTTTTTCACCCACGGCGGTTTTTGCCATCTGGATGGATGTGCCATCAGGAATTCCGAAGCCTCCCGATGTGATCACGGGATCTCCTGCGTTAATGCCGCCGGCAATTTGCGCGAGCTCGGAATTTGTCACCCCGAGCTGCACGGTTTTCTGATGCGCCTTGTTATCCGTGCCCGCCAGCAACACATAGTAAGCGCCGTCCGCATTTTTAAACACAGACGTAATCGGAACTGCCAGAGCGTCTTTTACCGTCTTCGCGGTCATTTGCAGACTGACTGTCATTCCCGGCTTGAGCGCCGGGTTCGGCTTTCGTGCCTCAACCCAAACTTCAATCGTCGTGCTGCCAGGATCGAGCGCCGGGCTCACCAGGGTAACCCGGCCTTTCACCGGCTCATCGAGATTCGCGACCATCAATTCCGCCGAATCACCAGCCCTGAGCAAGATCGCTTCCGACTGCGGAATGTGCGCCTTAGCAATCAAGCTTGACGTATCCATGATCGTCAAAATCGGCTGGTTCGCGGTCGCGAGGTCGCCCACGTACATGGGCCGATCGGTGATAATGCCATCGATGGGGCTGCGGATTTCTGAATAACTCAGTTCCGCGGCGGCAGCGCGATAATGTCCTTCGGCCGATTCCTTGCTGCCTTGCGCCGCCTTGGTTAACTGGTCCTGACCCAGTCGACGCAAATCGGCGAGCTGTTTTTGTGCTTGCTCGTTTTGGCTCTTGGCCTGAGCCAGCGCAACTTCCGCGGTGTCGAGATCGCGTCGTGGAATGGCGCCCTGTTGGAATAAATCCTTTCGGCTGTTGTACACAGCCTGGGCAGCGTCGAATGCGGATTTACCCGCAGCCGCATCTAGTTCCGCCTTTTGCAGTTGCTGCGGCAATCCTGAATTCAGGGTGATCATGTAGGTGGCGTTCGCCTGATCAAAATCACCTTTGCTGGCCTCGGCTTGTGCCGCCAAATCTTTACTCTCAAGAATCGCCAGCAGGTCGCCTTTTTTTACGCGGCTGCCGCGCTCAATTTTGAAATCCACAATGGTCGAAGTGATCTTCGGAGCGACAGTAGCCTGTCTCAGGGGGAAGAGCACCGCATCCGCGGTGACCGTCTGCGCGATCGATGTTGTTTCCGCCGGCGAAACCTCCACACTCACCACCGGCTCTTTTTCCTTTTCGGACGAGCTACAAGCAACGCCAGCCAACAAAATGGCGAGAAGTGTAGCCGTACCATTTCGCACATGATTCTTCATGGTGTCGTCAGATCTCCCGTCAGCGTCTGCAAATTCGCCAGTGCGACCCGATAGCGAACCGCGCCGTCCTGATAGGCGACCTCGGCCTGTGTTGCAGCGTTCTGCGCATCCACCACTTCCAGCACCGTCGATTCCCCATTCTTGTAGCGCAATGTTGTAAGGCGCAGGCTCTCGGCGCCCAATTCTTCCGAGCGTTGCAGATTGAGCAATTCCTCCGATGCCGTCGCGGCTTCGGCGTAAAGCGACTGCATCTCGGCGAGCAATTTTCTTTGTGCCAGGGACAGTTCGCGCTTCGTCTGGTCGCGCTGCAACTCAGCTTGTTTGACCTTGCTTTGCGTCGCTCCCCAATTCCAGACGGGAATGTTGACCGTCGCAATCACGGAAGATCCAAGGTTCGAGATGCCGTCGGTTTTGGTGGCAAAGTGGGTAGCGTCAATTCCATAAAAATAATCAACACTCAGCGACGGCAAATATGCGGCACGAGCCGCGAACACATCCTGACCGGCCGCCTTTGCAGATTCGAGCGCAGCTCGTATCTCAGGATTCTTCTGAGCTGCACGCGTTTGAAATTCCGGTAGCGCGGGCAAAGGCACACTCGCATGCAAATCTTCGACGAGTTCGAAGTTGTCGTTGAAATCCTGGAATATAAGAACTGCCAGATCCAGCCGCGCGTTCAAAAAAGCCAGTGCCGATTCTTTCAATTGCCGCCTGCGGTCGTTTGCCTGAAGTTCCGCTTTGATGACGTCAGAGTGCGCGACTTCGCCGCCGTGTTCCAGATCCTGGGTGAGCCTAAAAAAATGATCGCCTTCGTCGGCCGCTTTCTGAGCCGTCTCCAACTTGCTCCTGGCTGCGACCGCGGCAAAATAGTTCTGTGCCACAGTCACCACCAGGCCGCGCGCGGCAACCTCAGCGCGGGCTCGGGCCGCCGCTGCCGAGGCCGCCGTACGCCGTGCCTCCGCAATGCCGGCCACATCAAGAGCTTCATGAATATCCGCCTGGCTTACGTATTCGTGCACGGCATTGTTGGCGATAAAGATGATCGAGCTACTTATGCCTGTGCCCTGCGTATAGATCGCGGAATTGTTGTAGTTGACGCTCGGCAACAGTGCCGTCATTGCTTGTTTCTTGTCTTCATGCGCAATTCCGGCCTCGGTGGCAACAGCCTGATAAGCCACACTGTTGCGCCTAGCCCGGTCCAGGGCATCTTGCAGAGTCAGCTTTAACATGGGAGCGCTCGGCGGCGAAGCAGCTTGCTGGGCGGTGAGCGATGCTGTCGCCAGCAACGTCGCCAGCAAACATCCATAAAAACTGTGCATACAAAGTTCAAACGAGCGCATGATCTTTCAAGCGGCAACATACCTGTGAACCGCTGCTAATCACACGCTAGCCAGTGGGAGATAAATACAGGATTAATAGCCAAGGACTGATCGCTCAACGAAGGCTACGAAGAAGCTATTGGCAGAAACACCGTGAACACGCTTCCTCCCGGGCCGGAGTGCGTCAATTCGATTGTCCCTCCATGCACCTCGGCGATCCATGCGGCAATCGCGAGGCCGAGCCCAGCTCCACCGCTGTCGCCTTCCGCGTGAGAGCGCGCTTTATCGGCGCGAAAAAAGCGCTCAAAAATCCGCCCCTGAAGGTCTTCGGGAATGCCTACACCGGAATCCTCGACACTCAAACGATATTCCTTGTCTCGTTCCCCGCACCGTACCCACACGTTGCCGCCGGCAGGAGTGTACTTGATGGCGTTGTCCAACAGATTCAGCAGCATGCGCCGTATTAAAGTTTCATCGGCGCGAATCGGTAATTCAGCTTCTGTTTCGCAACAAATCGCAATTCGTTTTGCAGAAACCAGCGTTCTAACGTTTTTGCAGCATTCCGACGCAAGCTCTTCGAGATAAAAATCGCTAAGCGTCAACCGGTACTGGCCCGCATCTGCTCGCGCCAGCGTAAACAAATCCTCAACGATGTGTTTCAGGCGTTTCGCTTCTTCTCTTAAGATCTCCAGTGACTCGCGATACTCCGCCTGTGTGCGCTCAGGCTGGGATAAAGTCACCTCCGCTTCCCCGCACAAAATAGCGATGGGGGTACGAAGCTCGTGCGATGCATCCGCTACAAAACGCCGCTGCCTTTCAAAAGATCGGCTGACCCGGTCAAGCAACTCATTGAAAGACCCTGCCAGTTGGCCAAGTTCATCCTGCGGATTTGTCACGTGCAGCCGTTTGTGCAGATTTTCGGCGCCAATGCGGCTGGCCTGCCCGCTCATGATCACCACGGGTAAAAGGCTTCTTCGCGCCAGCAGATATCCTCCCACGCTGGCTAATATCAGCGTGAAAGGAATCACGATGGCAAAGCTGCCCGTCAGTGTTTCCAGAAATTCGTTTTGCCGGTGAAGCGATTGCAGAACGACTAGCGTATCCGCTTGTTGGTCGACGGAAAAATGATGGAAATAGCTTCTGTAGTTGCGCGCGCCAATTCGCACGAAATGAAACGGTTTTGAATCTGACGGTAGAGCACGGAATTCGCCCACCGCGGCTTCCCAGTTCGGATTGTCTCCGCGTTCAGAATCCTGACGGATTTCGGACGCTCCTAAGAGATCGCCATGCCCGTCAAGGACCACGAAGAACACATCTTGAAACCGGTGTTCTGCAATCGCCGCATTCACCGCGCTTTTAATGCTTTCGGGATTCGGCCGATCGCTTAACTCCGCATTGACTGTCGCGAGAAAAGAATTGGCCAACTCCACTGCCGTTGCATCGGCGCGGCGAACGACATTTTGCTTGATGATGGCATAAGTCGCCACGGCAAGAACAACCAGTACGAGCGCCATCGCGCCCGTATACCAGATTGTCAGTCGAATCCGGACAGAATTAAACATTCCTGCGATTCCGCCCCATTCCCGGCGTTGCATCTTGCCCGTCGATCGAAAGAATGTATCCCGCGCCGCGCCGCGTGTGCAATAACGGTTTCGCCGGTTCCGCGTCAATCTTTCGGCGGAGCCGGTTTACATATACCTCGATCAGGTTCGAAAATGGATCGAACTCCTCATCCCAGACATGTTCGGCAATTTCCGCACGCCCTACTACGCGTCCAGCATTTCGCGCCAAATATTCGACCAGGGCATACTCTTTCGCCGTCATCGAAATCTGTTTGCCAGCCCGCGAAACCGTTTGAGCCGCCGTGTTAACCACCAGGTCAGCGACGACAATCTGCGCCGGCTGCAACCCAGATGGCCGCCTGAGCAGCGCCCGCAATCGTGCCAACAATTCGCGAAACTCAAACGGCTTCGTAAGATAATCATCGGCCCCGCGGTCCAGGCCTTCGATCCGATCTTCTACCGCATCGCGCGCCGTCAACATCAACACCGGCATCCGCTGTCTGGCATCGCGTAATTCTTTTAAGACGGCGAATCCGTTCGGCTCGGGAATCATCACGTCGAGAATAATGATGTCATAGGTATTGATGGCCGCCTGATAGAGCGCTTCTTCACCTGTACCCACCACATCCACCGCATAGGTTTGTTCTCGCAGCCCTTTTGCTATAAAGCGCGCAATCCGCGCATCGTCTTCAACCAGCAGAAGCCGCATAGGGAGATCATAATCCGCCGCGAAGTTTCAATGCGCAACGAAATAAGTTCGCGTTTATGCTCTGTTTATCTTGCTCCGGGTAAACACGTAATGCAGAGTAACGGCGAAGGAGCACTAGCTATGCGTCGGATCTTCAAACCATTCGTCCTGAGTTTTTTCCTTTCCGGAATCGTCCTACTTGCCGGTGTCATGTTTACCCAGGCGCAAACCGGTGGTTATCGCGTGACCAAAAGCATCCCCATCGCCGGTGACGAAGGATGGGACTACGTGGCCGTCGATAGCGATGCGCGGCGCGTATATGTTTCTCACAGTTCTCACGTCGTGGTTCTCGATGCCGATAGCGATTCGGTTATGGGCGATATTCCGGATACACAGGGAGTGCACGGCATAGCCATCGCTGCCGATCTCAACCGGGGTTTCACTAGTAACGGCCGCGCCAACACGGCGACAATATTCGATCTGCACACACTGAAAGTGCTCGGTACGGTGCAGACGGGAACAAATCCCGACGCCATCATCTACGACCCCGCAACGAAGCGCGTGTTCACGATGAATGGCCGCAGCCAGGATACGACGGCGATTGACGCCATGGACGGAACCGTGGCAGGCACCCTGCCTCTTGGTGGCAAACCGGAATTCGCCGTCACCGATGGCAGAGGAACAATCTACGTCAACATAGAAGACAAGTCCGAACTCGTCCAGTTCGACACAAAGAGACTCGCTGTGCTACATCGATGGCCCATGACTCCTTGCACGGAGCCTTCCGGACTGGCGGCGGACTGGAAATCGCGTCGTCTCTTCGCCGGCTGCGACAATAAACTGATGGCGGTAATCGACGCCGAGTCAGGCAAGGTGGTTACCACCATTCCCATCGGAGATGGGGTGGATGCCAACGCTTTCGATCCCGGAACTAACTTGGTCTTTGCCTCGACCGGAGATGGCCATCTCACAGTTGCGCACGAAGATTCTTCCGACAAGTATACGGTGGTTACAAACCTCGCCACAAAGAAATCCGCTCGTACGATGGGTCTCGACTTAAAGACACACAAAATCTTTTTGCCAGCCGCCGAGTTTGACTCTCCCCTGCCAGGAGAACGCCGCGGAAAAATGAAGGCTGGATCGTTTGTTGTGCTGGTCGCACGCCCAAACTAAAGCCTTTCGAAAATGTGACACCTTTGAATCAGTAGACTTCAAAGCAATCATTGACAGCAACTGGCACTTGGAATTGGCCAGATTCCGCAGTCGATTAAAAACTGATAGCGAACTTTCGGGTCCAGGGCTATCGGCTTTGCGCGGAGGAAAGCCTTCACGGTTCGAGCTACTAAGTAACGAGCTCTTCTTTGACGCCAGCCCCTTCCGGAAGACTTAGAAAAGCGCGTGCAAATCGTCTTCTCTTGCAAGCAGCCGCCGACGCGCACATAGTCCTCCCGAGACATGAGCTAAGTGGGGTTGTGCCTGCATGGGTCCCGAGAAACGCGCTTAGCGTCAGTTGTGCGATTGATAACGAGAAGCCGACTTGTCGTTACTAATCCGGCCAAACTTTCTCGAAACCGGTTTCGCGCTGGTTTGAGTTGCCCTAGGCCGAGATCCTGCCTGAATACAAGGCCATCCCGACAACGGCGTCCATCCGCATCGCTTCGAGGCGGTCGATTTCTTGCTGCGTCGTGATGCCACCAGCGACCACTAGCCGCCGCGAAGTGGCCTGTCGGATTGCGCTCACAGTCCGCATCGGAATTCCACCCATCGAGCCTTCGGTATCGATGTGCGTGTAAAGGAAAGTGGCGCAGAAGGGCTCCAGTGCCCGAATCATGTCCAACGCGGTAACGGCAGTCTCTGTGCGCCAGCCGTCGATCGCAACCCGGCCACCTCGCGAGTCGAGGGCAAAGACGAGGGCTGCGTTGCCGAGCACACTTTCCAGCGTAGCAGCGTATGGCGTGTTGATCTTGCCGTTCTGCACCAACGCGGAACCGAGAATGACTCGGCGCGCGCCCGCTTCCAAAAGCTCTCGCGCTGTTGCGAGGCTACGAATCCCGCCACCCACTTGGCAGTTGAGCCGTTTCACAATCTGGTTCACCAACAGTCGGTTGCTCCCACTGCCCCGAGCTGCGTCAAGGTCAATCACCTGCACCAACGGGTACTTGGAGAAGCGCTCGATCCAATAGTCGAAGTTGTCGAACTCCAACGCTTTCTTCTCACCCTGAACCAACTGCACAATCTTTCCGCCCATCAGGTCGATCGACGGGATCAGCATGGCCACCTCACCGGTATGCTGGCGTGGTGCAGTTCACGCTTCAGTTGTGCGATATTCTCGATGCCGAAGTGAAAAATGGAGGCGGCCAGGGCTGCGTCCGCGCGGCCTTCGCGAAACACCTGGATGAAGTCGAGTGCAGATCCAGCGCCCCCGGAGGCAATGACAGGAATCGTGACTGCTTCTGCCACGGCCCGCACTAATTGGCAGTCAAACCCGGATTGAGTTCCGTCCCGGTCCATCGAAGTCAGCAGAATCTCGCCCGCTCCGCAAGCAGTTGCTTCCCGGGCCCATTGAATTGCATTCCGTCCTGTGGGGACGCGTCCACCCGCGGTGAACACTTCATAGCCTCCGTTCACCTTTCTCGCATCGATAGCGACTACAACTGCCTGCGAACCAAAGCAGGCTGCGATCTTGCCGATCAGTGCAGGGTCGCCAACCGCGGCGGAGTTGATTGCGATCTTGTCTGCACCCGCATCGAAGACCGCAGTCGCATCCTCGAGCTGGCGAATTCCCCCTCCCACGGTGAACGGAACAAACAGCGAGCATGCGGTCTCGCGGACCACGTCCAGCAGAGTGCGCCGGTTCCCGCTGGTCGCGGCAATGTCGAGCAGCACGATCTCGTCCGCGCCGTTGCGAGCGTGGGCCGTGGCACACCCTGCGGGATCGCCGGCATCGCGTAAATTCTTGAACCGTACGCCCTTCACAACGCGGCCACCGTCGACGTCGAGGCAGGCGATAATGCGCTTGGTCAACACGTCAGACCTCGCAGAAGTTCTTCAGGATCGCAAGCCCCACGTCTCCTGATTTCTCCGGATGGAACTGCACTCCGAAAATATTGCATCGCTCGACTACAGCGGTAAACGGGAGGCCGTATTCACTCGCCGCGCTCATTGCGGCAAGCACAGGCGCATGAAAAGAGTGCGTGTAGTAGACAAATGGATCTTTCGCGAGGCCTCGCAGTAGCCGCGAGCCTTCCTGAATTGTCAAAGAATTCCAGCCAACGTGTGGCGACTTCACCGAGGACGGAAACTGCCGGCATTTACCTGAAAAAATGCCGGCCCCCGCAACTTCAATGCATTCCTCACTCCCGTCGAATAGCCACTGCATGCCCAGGCAAATCCCAAGAAAAGGTTTCCCCGCGGAAGCCCCTCGCAACAAGGCCCGGCGCAAGCCGGTGCGTTCCAGACCTCGCAGAGAGGAAAAATGCCCCACCCCAGGCAATACGATTTTGTCCGCCGCGGTCAAGACCTGAGACTGGTTTGTCACCACAACATCCGCTCCGAGGTAGTCAAACGCCTTCTTCACCGAATTCAGGTTGCCCGCGCCATAATCCACGATGGCAATCATAGAAGCCCCTTGGTGCTCGGGAGCATCCGGCTCAGGCGACGGTCGCGGGAGCATGCTACGCGCAGGGCTCGTGCGAACGCCTTGAAGAGCGCTTCGATCTTGTGATGGCTGGAGCGTCCGTAGAGCACCCGCGCGTGAACGTTGGCACGAGCGCCACGGGCGAAGCCTTCGAAGAAATCGCACACCAGTTCCACCTGTAGATCTCCTACTCGTGCCGCATGAACCCGGGTATCGACCACCGCAGCCGCCCGTCCACCGAAATCGACGGCTGCCAAGCCAAGAGTCTCGTCCATGGGCATGAGAAAGTATCCGGCCCGCAAAATGCCACGTCGATCTCCCAACGCGCGGTCGAAGACTTCGCCCAGAGCAATCCCAACGTCTTCCACGGTGTGGTGCTGATCCACTTCCAAGTCGCCCACGGCTTTGAGCTTCAAATCGAATCCACCGTGCCGTGCAAACAGCTCCAGCATGTGGTTCAGAAAGTGGATTCCAGTAGAAACCTCGTATTTCCCACGACCCTCGATGGTGAGCGCAATCCGAATCTCAGTTTCGGCGGTCGCGCGATGCAGCGTGGCTTTCCTCACATGTTCACCTCACGACGCTCCCTGAGTTTCCTAACCACTTCGCGCAGAGAGACAATCAGAGTCTGTGTATGTTCGAGAGATCCGACAGTCAGGCGCACGCAGCCATCGCACGCTGGATCAGTGTGGCGGTCGCGAACCAGGATTCCGCGGGTGCGCAAGGCTTGAATGAATTCCGCGTACGCGGGACCGACACGCACCAGCACGAAGTTGGCGCGGCTCCTCCAGTAGCGCAGGCCAAGAGTTTCGAGTTCCTGCTGCAATAGTTCGCGGCCGCGCCGCACCTCGCTGACATAGTCTTCAACGTAATCCTGATCTCGAAGCGCCTCCGGCAGCACCGCAAGCGCAACCGCATTCACGTTGTAGGGCGAAGCCACGCGGCGCACCACTGCCATCTGGGCCGTGTCTCCGGCAAGAATGCCGATACGAAGACCGGCCAACCCATAAGCCTTCGAGAATGTTCTCGCCACGAAGAGATTCGCCGGCGGCGACGTGTGGTGAAGGATGGTCTCTCCGTGAAATTCAAAGTAGGCTTCGTCCACCAGAATCGCCGCGTGAGGCGCAGCCTGAGCGATCCGCAGCAGGATGTCGCATACGACCGCCGTCCCGGTTGGATTGTTAGGATTGGCCACCGCGATCAACCGCGTGCGTGAACTGATCCGCGAGAGCAGATTGTCCAGAGGAAAGGTGAAGTTCTCGCTGGAATGAACCTGGACCAGGCGAGCGCCCTCGGCTTGAGCGAAGATCGCATACATGGCGAAGGTGGGCACGACGATGATCGCCTCGTCACCGGGATCGACATAGGTCGAGCACAGTAGGTGAATCGCTTCGTCCACACCATTCGTGAGCAGCACCTGCGACGCATCGAGTCCGAGAAAGCCAGCGACTTCGGCTTCGACTGGCTCGCGCTCTGGATAGCGGGCCAGCGTTTCGGAATCCAGCGAGCGCAGCCGTGCCAACACACGCGGCGAGCAACCGATCGTACTCTCGTTGAAATCGAGACGCAGTCCCTGGCGGCCCGCCAGGGGCGGACGATAGGTACGCAAACTCTTCACTGCGGCGCGGGCCTCAAGCATGAGAACACCTCACCCGCAACGATTCAGCGTGTCCGCGCAAACCCTCGGCTTCGGCGAGGGCAATGGCCGCCGGGGCGATTCGGCGAATGCCTTCGCGGGAGACTTCCTGGCAGGAGATGATCCGAACGTAGTCGAG
>JBEKWW010000035.1:0-32394 GCA_049512655.1 Candidatus Sulfotelmatobacter sp.
TGGGGTAGAAGCGATTGACGCAGGCGACTCTATCGACAGTAAGAAAAGACAGGAAAATCATGGGTTTCCGCTAACCCGGTGAAAACAAGCGGGGACGTAGTTCAGTTGGTTAGAACGCTGCCCTGTCACGGCAGAGGCCGCGGGTTCGAGTCCCGTCGTCCCCGCCAATTCTTTTCAAGCACTTGCAAACCTAAGGCCCGGCAAATCAGGGGCGATTAGGGGACGATAAGCGCCGGACGAGAATGGTCCCATCCGAAAACGCTCCCAAATAACAGTCATTGGATTAAGTTGGTCTTCGGCAAAATACCCGTGGGCAAAATCGCATCGACCAATTTGTCCTGCGCCAAGCGTTTGGTCTTCGATGTCGCCTGCAGGTACTTGTTCGTGACATGAAGGAGGCGCACTGCGACCTCTGGTATCGCCCAAGCGACTGGCGTATCTTTCTCGCGGAGATATGAATTTGGACCTGAAAGAAATGACTCTCAGCAGGACGGCCAGGCAGATGTTTCCTACTGTCGAGTGGCTCGTTCTTCTCACCCTACTTTGGTTGTTTGTGGGGCACGCTCTTGTTCCGGGCTGGCGCATCCTGAATACTGACTTCCCGAATTACTATTTGGCGGCTGTCCTTCGTTACCAGCGTCGTTCATTGGACCGCATGTACGAGTGGACCTGGTTTCAACGGCAAAAAGACCACAACGATATCTCCCAGCGCCTTGTCGGGTTTGTACCCAATCCTCCCCTGTGTGCCGCGCCGATGCTGCTACTCGCTTCGCTTCCAGCTCTCCCGGCCAAGCGTGTGTGGCTACTACTTAACCTCTCGTTTCTACTCGCTGCATTATCCATCCTGCATCGGCTCACTCAGCTTTGCTGGCGGCACATACTTCTGATCGCCGGTTTATGCATCTTGCCCCTGCGCACAAATTTCATGCTTGGCCAGTATTACATTGTGATTCTGCTGTTAATTTGCCTCGCTTACTTTGCTTTCGTGCGTGGCCATCATTTCAGTGCCGGAGGTTTCCTGGCAACCGCTGCTTGGTTCAAACTTTTTCCAGCGGTTTTTCTCCTACTCTTTCTGCGAAAACGCGATTGGCGAGCCGTCTCGGGATTGATCGTCGGCTCGCTCATTCTTGGGATCTTTTCGGTGATCATCTTTGGGCTGGACATCCATCGCGTGTGGCTCTTCGAAGTATTACCGAGGGCATTCCGCGGGGACATGGTTGGGCCTTATGATTTGCAGTGGAGTTCCTTCAGTGCTCTGTGGCACCGGTTGTTTCTCTTCGAACCAGAATTAAATCCGGCCCCATTTCTGAGCTTGCCGTTGCTTTACGCTTTGATACAGGTAATTACTAGTGTGGCGCTTCTCTTCGCATTTCTCTTCTCGACCGGTCGGTCCAGCAGCGAGCAGACCACGGCTTGGGAGTGGGCCACATTCATACCTCTTCTTTTGCTGCTTTCTTCCATGCCTGGCTCATATCACTACGCGGTTCTGATCTTCACCCTCATCGTGGGAACGGACGGGCTCATTAAAATGGGCCGGTGGCGTGCAGTGTGGCTTTTATTGCTGCTTTATGCGATTGCTTGTGTACCGCTTCCGGGGAGTGGTGTCTTTCTCTTAAGGCGTTTGGTGGCCACAATTGGCCTCTATGTTGTTCTACTGTATAACGCCCCCGCAGCCACAGACCTACGCGTAAGAAAGACACTTTGGGCAATGGCCGGACTCGTATCATGCACGCTTGTGGCGATCAGTCTAAGCACGTTGAAGAATAGGGATGCGGACTTTTCCAGGCGACTTTCTAACATCCAGGACGGATACGCGTCCTTTAACCCGGTAGCCACGAGTCGCGGGGTCGCCTCAATTGAGATGGTGGATAGGGGTTACCGTGCCGTGATGGTCTCGAATGGCAGGGTGATTCCTGTGTCTGAGCCAAACGACATCCTCTCGATGGCCGCGAGTGTGGAGTCTCCCTATATCTATCTCGAACTGGTAGACCGTGGCTCGCATATTCTCCGACTTAGATCTGACCAATTCGGTCAGCCTAACGCAGTTTCCCAATATGTAACGGAGGGGCAGCAACCTTCACTTTCATACGACGGGCGTTGGCTGGCATTTCTTCGCGAGGATCATGGGCAAACCACCGTTTGGAGATCGCGCGACGACAACAAGCCCGAGCAGGTCGGGGCAGGAGCTAATCTGTCCGATGTTTTGGAGGTAAGTATCACGACCCAGGGTGATATAATCGCCGCATTAGGCAGCGCTGCCTCTCCGCATCTGGTCTTGCTACGAACTGCTACGGGGGAAGAGAAGTCGCTCGATGAAATTCCGGGTGCGGTACGATATCCTGCCGTGTCTCCCGATTCTGGGTGGCTAGCTCTTAGTCGCCGTGAATCCGGCTCCTGGCACCTGTTTGTACGGGACTTGACCACAGGTACGGAACAGCGCTTGACCACTGGGGCTTGCAACGCCACGGCGCCGACCTGGGAAGACTCCCATACGCTTCTCTACGCCACCGACTGCGGGCGCGGTTACGAACTGAATGCCCTTGCTCGAATCGCGGTAGACAAGTAGAAGCTCGCTCTTTGCTTTATCTAACGGGTTCTCGTTGTCTCACTCAATGTTGAATCGACTTCGTTAGGGGGGGAACCGCACGCAAGGAGCCCGAAACGGGTAAATCGTTGACAATTCCGAGACAACTCACGCGATGGCCTCTTGTAGTATCGCTGCTGTAGCAGGGATTCCTCTTCCATAAGTTGTTAAGTGGGATACGGCAACCAGAGCTTCTCGATGAAATCAACCGCTAGCTCATATTTCTGATCAAGGGCGAGCAATGCCTAGCACCCCGCGTTACGTCACCGCATTGGTTTCCGCGCTCAACTTGCGGAAGCCACAGCCGGAGCTGCTTCGCACTCTCGATGATTCCGAATGGGAGCAGCTTCTTGTTTTCGGCGATCAGATGCACTTAACAATTCCTTTGGCTGAGGCCTGCGGCGACTTTTGTCCCAGTTGGGTGCACGCGAGAGTGGAACGAAATCTTGCCGACAATTCGCAGCGCTTCCAGGTGATCAAAACCACTTACGCCGAAATAGCTGACGCTTTGAGGGATGCGAATGTCGACAATCTGGTTCTGAAAGGATTTACCAAGGCGCCAGAATATGTTCCGGATCCCCGCCATCGGATTCAGTCCGACATTGATTTGTTTTGTCCTCCGGAGAGTATTTTTCGTGCTCGCGACGCACTCTCCGCTCTCGGCTTCGAAGCCCAACACCGAGTGGATGATATATGCGAACATCTGCCCCCTCTGCGCCGAAAAACAGCGTGGCAGTGGCGCGAAAATGCTTACGATCCTGAAATGCCACTAGCCATTGAACTCCACCACTCCTTTTGGGACCATGCTACGGCACGATGTGGTCCGGAGGCCATGAATGACTTCTGGCAGAGACGCGTCGCAAGAAGACTGGAAGAGATCAGCTTTTCGGCTCTATGTTCGATTGACAACCTGGGGTACTTGGCGCTCAATCTTCTTCGGGATCTCTTGCGCGGCACTGGCATCGTGACCTCCCAAGTGTACGAGTTAGCTTGTTTCCTACACAGGAACTCACGCAACATGGAAGTTTGGGACAAGTGGACTAAGATGCACGACGGAGAACTGAGACGTCTCGAATCAGTTTCTTTCCTGTTGGCCAAGACCTGGTTTCGTTGTGATTTGCCCGAAGCGATTGAGACGGAAATCGAGCGTCTTCCACTTGGTACACGACGCTGGTTCGAATCCACTGCTACTTGTCCTTCTCCCATGGGGTGGTTGCGGCCGAACAAGGACCGCATTTGGCTGCATAGCAGTTTGCTGGAAACGACTGCCGAAAAGCGGAAGGTCGTTTTTGATCGGCTGCTTCCGAGAGTTCTGCCGGTTGATGCTGCAATCGCCAGCAACATGCCGAATAGCTCTCCAAGCGAGGAGTCTGATCTCTACAGGTATAGCCGCTACGTTGTCTATTTATTTACCCGAGTGGCATATCACTTGCGGATTCTTCCGACTACGCTCTGGCATGGGTTCTGCTGGTGGTGGTCGGCAAGAAGCTAACTCGGTTGCTTTGCCTTAGCGCCGCGTGCGGGTCACGGGTTGACTTTTTTGCCCCACGCCGACGTTGCCGATTTGTCGGCCTCCTAGCGGCCTTGCTTTTTGTCGTCTTCTTTTCCCTTTCCGCCCGGTGCCGGAGCACCGTTGAAAGTATCCTGCCAATAGTCCTGCACAGCGGGCGGGAGTTTATCCATGTGGGAGAGAAACAAAGTTACCTTCCAGATATCCTGCTCGGGGAGGACGCTGTCCCAGGCGGGCATACCGGTGTAACGGACGCCGGTGCGGATCGTGAAGAAAATGTGCCACTCGGGATCATCCGGAGCATCGGAAATCAGGTTCGGAACAGGCGGATAGAAGTTCTTGGCCAACGCTGCCGGCTTGCGGTCGAGGCCTCCATGGCAAAGCGAGCAGTTCACGTAATAAATCTTCATACCGTCGATTAGGTTCTGATCACTCGCCGTCAGCGGATTGGTCACGCGGGGAGCGTGACGCCCCATAGAGGCGTCTAGCGCTTGGTTGGCCACGCGACCCTCCAGTCCGGGTGGGGCAACATTTGCTTGGGTGGGGAAGAATCCCAGCATGGCGAGGCCGAATGTTGCCGCTGCCAAAACAGCAAGACCCGCAATTGCGCCCAGAATAAACCTACCCATGCGTCCTCCGTAAAGCCGTTGAGGCTAAATCGTAAGCAATCCGATCAAGGGAAACCATATCCGGTGCCTGCTTGCAGCCGAAGAAATGGTAGGATCTCGAGGAACGTACCCGTCTTCCATCTCTAGAACAACTGCCGTGTCAAATCGAAGCCGACGAACAACCCGCCCGGTTTGTCGGCGGTTGGATCCTGCAAGAAAGTTGCGCGCGTGCCTCCCCGTTGCGAGACTATCGATCCCGGCCCGTTAGATAATCCGAAGGTAAAAGCATGTCGCCAGATCTTTTTCTGAATGCCAAAGGCATACTCCGGGCGATGAATCGCCAATTCAGTGGCATTCACCAGCGTAGGCGTAACTTCGGCAATGAGCGCGGCGGTGGGTCGGATATCGACCGCAATTGCGGCGGCCAGAGAGAACGTATTGGCGCACGGATGCGCATTGAACGAAGGGGCAATTCCATTTGCTAGCGGCGCGCTACAAGGCTGGTTCGGCATGGCGTCGGCGAGTGAGGCGCCAGGATTGGAAATCAGAGGGCGCTGGTGAATCGTGAAAGTGGGCACCGCATACAACTGCGCGCGCCGAGTCAAACTCCGCGAGAGAATCAGCTCAAAATTTTCGGCGAAATTCGCGGTGAAATCGTTCTGCCCGTCCACGGAGAATCTTACGGCGGCGTTCAGAGGATTGCCGTCGTGCTCGTCGAGAAAGTTATAGGCCGCCAGCAGTTCGATGGGACGTCCGATGATGCTGGGCGAGCGATACGCGAAAACGGAAACTTTCGACGTCAACCCGTAGCGTAACCCGAACGAGGGAATCGCAAAGTCGTCGAGGCCAAGCAACGTGTCCCCGCGTCCCGGTCCCGTGAATGCCGCTTCGTACGGAAAGCGGTGAGTAAAATTGACGGAGAGACTGTGGCGCTCGACCCGCCGGCCCGTGGGTACATTAAACAGAAGATCGTCGCCCGCTTTATAGATGTTGCTCTTGACGGAGTTTACCGGACCCGGCTGCGCGGTGGCCGACTGCGCGGTGGCCGACTGCGCGGGTCCCGCCACAGTCTGCGCGGTCGAAGCGGCGATCACAGGTTGGCCTGCGTTGTTGGCTGGATGGATCTGGTGAGTCGCAAGGTCCACAATGTATTTCGTCCCATCGCGTTCCACGATGACTTGAGACGAGGAGCCTTCCACAAAAGAAATACCCAGATCAGGCGCGGATATCGCATTGCCGCTGGAAGGAGCTTGGCCAGACGCAAGCACCGCGAAGGCAATGACGAATCCTAAAATCGAGCATCCAAAGCAGGAGACACCACTGTCAGGAGACATTCGTATTTTCCTCGAAGGCTAAAGACTAGATTGGCGTTGACCGCCGATTGTCAGCGACATGTAAATAAGTTGTCACTTTTCGGAGCAGAGTGTTGCTGGGACAGCTAATTACAAAGTGTTGACATGGGTGTGACAACTGCGGATGGAGCCCGAATTAATTTAACTGAGTGCGGCCGATTAACGCCCGCGATAGAGAATTTAGGAGAAGGAAGGACGATTAAGGAAAATGAAAAGAAACTCAGGCATTATTCTTACGCTCTATTTAGGATTGCTTCTCAGTGCGCCACTCATGGGCGCACAACCAAAAACTCAGTCCGGCATGGCCAATGCGCAGACATTCTCGGGCGAGATCATGGATTCGCTCTGCGCCAAAGACGGAACCCACGAAAAAATGATGGCCGAAATGAAGAACATGGGGCGCGACAAGAATAGCTGCGCGACCATGTGCGCACGACTCGGCTCTAAATATGTCCTGTACGACGGGAGCAAGAAGGCGATCTACAGCTTGGACGATCAGGGCAAAGCCGAGGCATTTGCAGGGCAAACGGTTCGCGTGCTGGGAACGCTGGAAAAAAGTAAGATCAAAATCGAGAGCATCGAGGCGGTCGGTGCGCAAGCTCAAGGACGACCCTAAAGGCCGCGCGCGAATTTGAGAGGCGAAGGGCCGGATTGGAAGAGGGGCGCAAGTAGGGATCGGAGGCACAATAGGCCATGAAAGTGCGGCGGTGGCTATCGTCTCTGCTTCGCAGACACAGCTGGTTGCCAGCGACGGCCATGCTCTTGATGGCAGCCGTCTTCGTGGCGGTTCCGCTGTTGCGACTGCACCTATTTTGGCTTTTAAGTGCGGGCGCCGCATTCGGGCTCGCGTCGTTTGTTTGCGGCTACTCCGCACACGCACGTAAAAGTACCAACTTTCCATTTCTTGGCCACCTACACCGGCGTCGCTATGCAGAGGTTTGGGACAATCTCGCTGCCTCGCCTTGGCGGGCGCGATCGGCGGCGTGTGGCCAGCATGAGGAAGATGCTCTCCGCCGCTCGGCGGAACGGCCGGTTCGCAATATTCTGGAATTAACTGGCCTAGGTCCAGAAGACGAGGTGCTAGAGATCGGCTGCGGTGTCGGCCGCATCGGACTGGAGTTAGCCCCGCGCTGCCGGTCTTGGACTGGAGTGGATATCTCAGCGAACATGCTGACGGTCGCTTCGGAACGCCTATCCAGCTTAAACAACGTGCGGCTCTTGAAATTAGCTCAGGTTGGCTTGAGGGACTTTGAGGCTAAGACCTGCGATGTCATATACTCCACGAACATGTTCGACCATTTAGATGAGATGGATCGTTGGTTATATGTGGAAGATGCCTTTCGTGTGCTTCGTCCCGGCGGGCGGCTTTTCATCGACAACACAGACCTTGAATCGGATGCGGGTTGGGCACCTTTTGCTCGAGGTGCAAGTTCGCCGGTGCAGATCGAGAGCCCTCCATACACACCTAAACCGGCCACCTCGACGGAGTACGCGACTTACGCCTGCCGAGCGGGATTCGAGCGGATCCAGGTTCATCAGCGTTCGCCCTTGCTCATTCTGACCGCGATAAAGCCTAATTCTGCGACCTAGAGAAATCTTGCCCCCGGGCTTGTCGGGAAGTTTTACCAGACGACGCAGCGTTCGGCCTCGGAGCGAACCATGGGTGAACCCAGCTTGCAACCGAAGGCCTTTGCGAACGGCGGGAAGTTTGACACGGGTCCGATAACTCGGTATTTCGAGACCGGATGCGGGTCCCCCTGCACCATTAGCCTCTGTTTTTCCAGGCGAATCTCGTCACCGATGAATTGTCCCCAAGCGATAAAGAATTGTTCATCGGGCGTGAAGCCATCGATGGTCGCGATGGACCTTCCCTGAGGAGTTTTCTTGAAGGCGAGGTAGGAAATCTTCAAGCCACCGAGGTCAGCGATGGATTCGCCAAGCGTTAGCTTGCCATTAATGTAGATGTCGCCCGGACCGTCGATCGTGAAACTGTCGAACTGCTTGGCGAGACACCCGGTGCGCACCTTGAATCTCTCGAAGTCGGCGGAAGTCCACCAGTTATCGAGCCTGCCTTGGCCATCGAACTCTGCCCCCTGATCGTCGAAGGCGTGCGAGATCTCGTGCCCAATGACTACTCCGATCGCTCCGTAGTTCACCGCGTCGGTGTAATTCAAGCTGAAAGCAGGCGGCTGCAAGATGCCGGCAGGAAGGGTTATCTCATTCAATAGGAATTTATATCCGGCACTGGAGGACGCAGGCGTCACATCCCAGCGACTGCGGTCAATGGGCTTGCCTATTGTGGAAAAATCGTCGGCGACAAGAAAACGTGAAGCAGCAATCGTGTCAGCGAAGTAATCTGCACGCGTGATTCTGACATGCGAGTAGTCCTTCCATTTATCAGGGTATCCGACTTTGACGCGGATGCTGGAGAGTTTCTCCAAGGCACGCTGCTTGGTAGCGGGGGACATCCAGTCGACATTTTCGATGGTGTCCCGGATAACAGAGACAATGTTGCCGACCATGACCTGGGCGCGCTGTTTGGCCTCAGGTGGGAAGTAACGCCTGACGTACTCCTGGCCCAGCGCTTCGCCAAAAAGCGCATCAGTGGTTTCCGCGCAGCGTGTGATGCGAGGCTTCGGTGCGCTGATGCCGGCGAGCTGATTCTGATAGAAGTCGAAGTGTGCAGCGACGAAATTCTGCGATAAGTTCTCGGCAGAGGAATTAAGCAATTGCCAGCGCAGGTAGATCTTCCAGTCACCGAGCGGCGTTGAAGCCAGCTGACGGTCGAACTGCGCGAGAAATTCGGGCTGCTCGACGTTGATCGAACCGGAATGGAGATTAGCGCTCTTGTAAAACGATTCCCAGTCGAAGTGGGGAGTCATTTTCTGCAAGGCGCTGAAGCTAACGGGATGGATGATAGCGTGAGGATCGCGCGTCGCAAGGTTGTCGAGCGTGGCCTTGGCGAGCTCGGTCTCAAACCGCATCACAGTTTGCGCGGCCTTGTTCGCCTCGTCCACGGGTGTTCCACTGAGAGCGAAAAGCTTCGCGATATAAACGAGGTAGTCAGCGCGGGCATCCGCAAAACGCTTTTCAGGCCTGATGTAATAGTCCCGATCCGGCAGGCCGAGACCACCTGCTAGAACCCAAGCAATGATCTCGCCCGGCGCTTGAGGATCTTGCGCGCCGCCGATGACGAAGGGTACCATCACTCCCATCGCATTCAGGCTGCGCATCTCATTCTGCAGGCCAGCCAGATCATGGATCGCGTCGATTTCAGCGAGATATGGTTTGAGGGGAGTAACTCCCGCGGCATCAATCGCTTTGATGTTGGTACAGGCCCCGTAAAAATCGCCAGCAATTTGCGCGGGGCTTCCGGGCAGAGCGTCAGCTTTTGCGGAGATCTCATTGAGGATAGCGCTGATCCGGTCCTTATTGATCTCGGCCGCTTGCCAGCGGCGGCTCCAGCGATCCATAGAGGCAGGGATTGGATTCTGTGCGCGCCAAGCGCCATTTGAGAAGTCGTAGAAATTATCGCAGGGTTGAACGCTGCGGTCGAGGTCGGCGGTTTCGATCCCCTTGAATGCCGGTTGTTGCGTGAATGCGTTGGGGGCGATCGTGGCGGCTAGCAGGAGCGGCAAGGTCTTCCGAAACATATCTTCTCCGTTCCGTCGGCTCCGTGGTGCTACCTGGCTGCTGTTCTCCGTTCATACCTACACTTCAGCACAGATGGCGTTCCTCCGACAGTTGCGTTACTCGGACGCTTACCTTCAAACGGTCATTCGCCGCGACGAACCAAGGCTTCGAGGCAACTTACAGCGGAGTCAAGATCGCTATACTGCAATTCCAGCACCGGCGCGAGAAGAAGATCGCGCAATGAGGATTTCTGGGCATCGCGAAGGTGTTGTTCTCCGTAGCAAATGACCTGCTCCAGGCACTGCGACGCCCGATCCCTCGAGAAAGACCGCAGACTCGCGGGACCGGATGTTTGCCGGTTGAGAAAAACTAGGAAGTCAATTGTGGCCTGCGAATCCGTGAGAATTTCCGGCATGTTGGCCGTGGTCAACTCAATCGCCATTTCTCCGTTGATGCGGGGGGCGAGGCGGTGGGACCTCAGCTCCGGAAACAACTCAGTCGCGGATTCGCGAAAATGCAAGTGATGAGGATCGCCGACCACCACACGCTTCTTTCTCCCGCGAACCAGGAAGTTTGCATCATCCGAAATAAAAGTCCATCCACGACGCGCGCAGGCAAAGGAGAGTGAGGATTTCCCTGCTCCCGAGTCACCGCAGAGCAGGAGGCCGCGGCCTTGAAAAGCGACACAGGCTGCATGAATTGGAGTTAAATATAGCGCCTCGATTAAAAGCAACACCGTCGCGTCCAGAAAGTGATAGCGGACGTACGCACTGTTTTCAACGGTGCTTGCCGACAACCAGCATGATGCGAATCCGGTTGTGAGGTCACACACCGCAAAATCGTAAGGACTGGCAACGAACATCACTAGATTACGTTGTCCGCGGCAAATGGGAGGGGGCGGACAATCAGTTGCCGGACCCTCGATTACAGCGATGCGAAGCTGCACCGGCGGCGCACAAAACACCCTTTCGACTGATTTCCAATTCTCCTCCGCCGCAGCCAATACCTCTGGGCAATTGGTGGAGATTTCAACTGTGAATCCGAGCGGATGGAAAACAGCCTTGAGAGGTAGGTTGAAATCGCACCCAATTGGATCCGGACGGGCGCCCAATGTTGCCGCGGAACATGCCAGCTCAGAAAAGTCGCCCGTGCCAATCACCAGTCTTTCCGCCGTTGAGTCAGCCATTCCGTGCTTCTTTCCTTCGCGCGGCTCGAGTCGCAAAGGTAGAGCCGGCATCCAACATCTCCGCCTTCGGGACGTACAAAGAACACACACACCGCCGGCAAATCGGATCGGTTGCTATGTCGAGATTTTTGCGAAACTGGAGAGCCTGGGGGCTATTCAGGATTTCGTGCAATGTCCCGTCACGAGTATTTCCCAAGGGATGATGAAAAAAACAAGGCCGGACGTCCCCTCCAGCTTCGATCACGGCCGAAACCCACGGAGCATTGCAGCGGGGAGCGACAGGTTCCAGTTGCCCAAGGCCGGCGCGAAAATGCCGTACGATTCGCTCCAGCTTGGCTGGGTTCTCCGCGATGAAACCCGAGTTGAGATCGCAGGCGTGCTCTTGGATCAAACGCTGAACCTCCTGCTCCAGCGCTTCTACCTCGACGGCATTGAGGGCAATTTGCTCGTGACCCTCCGCCGACGAGACGGAGTGACGATTGAAAGCGGACGACGTAACGTCGGCTGCGAGAAATGAGATGGACTTCAAACCAATATCTCGGGCCGAAACTACGGTGGCGCGCAGAGAGGTATGATTCAGTTTTTGAACCGTGCACCTGCCGCATATGGGAATGTCCGGGCGCAGGCGCCGTAGTTCCCGTACTCCAGTTGCGAGCCGCTCAAACGCTCTCGGAACCCGGCGGATGCGGTTGTGCAAAGAAGGAGGGCCGTCCAAAGAAACGATAACGTCATCGACGCTTGCGACGATCGTTTCGGCTTGCGCATCGAGGAGCAGCCCAGCGGTGAGGAGCGTGACGCGGATCCCGTCGTCACGAAGCATCCTGGCCAATATCGGAAGACGGCTATTTTTTTGGGGCTCTCCTCCCGTGAATACTACCCAACGCACGCCAAGATCCCGAAATGAAGCGATGTAACGCTCAAGATCAGCAACAGAAAGTTCCTTTGGATCGCGAATCCTCCAGATGTCACACATCACACAGCGACAGTCGCATTGATTGTGGGGATAAATCACGACAATCGGCATCGTATGAATGCGATGGAGGGCCTGGTCGGCACTGTCGACCGCAGGATCCAACGTCGAGATGGATATTAGCGTGGTCATTCCCGAGCACCTCCATGAAGAAATGTCCGCACGCCCCGCCCTTCAAAGCATTATTACTGCGGAGACAAATAGGAACTCAGTTCTCCACTCTGCCGTGCAGCAGATAAAATTTCGAAGGCTCCCGGCGTCCCAATAAACTTGCCTTCATGGGGCGCAGGGCCCAGCCAAGTCCGTACCAGGGCTTGTAAACGTTCCACTTGAGCGCGAGATGAGCCGAAAGATACTTCAGCGTATCTGGGGTCAGATATTCGCGGCTTTGAATGCTGTCGGAGCTGAAACCAAACTGCCGCTTGAAAGCATCTCGCTTCTCCTGCAACATTTTCTGACCGCTCTCCTCGCTCCAATAGAATGGAGAGTCCGCGATAATCAAGTGCCCGCCTTGCCGCAAGCATCGCAGAGCTTCCTGAAGAGTGTTGCGATAGTCCACCGAGTAGTGAAGCGAAGCGTTGAAGATCACCACATCGAACTGTGCTGGCATGAACGGAAGGCAATTCATCTCGGCCTTGAAACGCAAGAATGGGGTTGCAACCCGGAAATAATGCCGGGCAGCGCCCAATCCGTCAGTGTCATTGACCAGCAAGTCGACGGCCACCGGGCGGTGACCACGCTGTCCGAGCCGGTAAGACAGCCAACCATTGCCCGCTCCAACGTCGAGGACGTCACAACCCCGCGGATAGGAACGTTCGATGTTCGGCAGGAGATGCTTCTCCATGAAACGAAATGTACGAGCTCGAATGTGCCACTGCCACACGTTGCGACCAGTGAGATCCTTGAACGGAAGCGCCAAATAATAGTTGTCGGAACTAGAACCACGGCCCTCTTTGGCTCGCACAGATTCGTAATCGTGGACAAACTGCCGGAAAGTCGATTCCCGATCTGGCGGCAGTGCGTTATAGATTCCGTCGAATTCGGAAAACACATATCCGCACGCAAGACAACTTGGCTCGGAAGGGGAATCTGGCCTGCACGGCCCGTGATGGCAGGCAGGGCACTGCAACTGGACCACTGTAGGAGGCGTATGGTCCACCGGATCTATCCGGTAGAGAGTTGGCGTGGATGAAGTCACAAGATCCCTCATGCCCTTGTTCGCTCGAAGCGCAATAAAACGTGGTCGGCAAACATGCGAATTCCGGGACAACGTCCGAGAACGAGATCTGCGTTCGCCACCGGCCTGAGAATACTTGGAAATTGGCTTGCCCAAGCTTCAAGGTAACTGGGAGGCACTGCAATTCCGATGCCCCGGATGGCCCTGAGACGAATTTCCGGAGCGAACACACGCTGGATGGAACGAACGGATGGATAGTGAACTTTTATTACGGCATTGCCGCCAAGCCGAGCTTCTACGCCAGCACGATGAAATCGCCTGAGCGCTTTGGCGAACTCTCCGTGGAGGACATACCACACGGTCTCCCAAAGGCACACTGGACCCATCAGGCATAGCAGCAGACTTGCGCCGGGTTTGAGAAGCTGGACCAGATCGCTCGCCAGTTTACCGAGGTCTTCGACACAGTTCACAACACCGAAATTTGAAAACGCGCCATCAAAGAGACCGTCGTTGTGCAGAACCGAAATCTCTTCAGCTGGCAGCAGATGCAATCGAACCGATCCAGCGGATTGAGGGATGCCGGAAATTCTCCGCGCGGCAACGCTTAACATACGCGGCGAACTATCACAGGCAACGACATCTATGCCACGCTCGGCCAGAAAGCGGGCATCCACTCCGGTGCCGCACCCAATATCGAGAATTCGATCTCCGGCACGAAAGCTTTTCTTGAGTTCATTCCAAACCGAATCACGCTGCAGTCGGCCGATTACCGACGATGTAAACGTAGAGTCGTATTGTTCCGCGATGTTGTCAAAAGCAGACGAATATGCAGGTTTCTGGCTTAAGGATACTTGCGCCGGGGTCACGCTTCCACCTCAGCTGAGGAAGCGTACAAACCAACGCGCAAATCTGCCACTTTATTCTGCAAATCGGCAATCACTGCAGCTTCAATGCCCGACTTTCGTCTCGTACGCTCGAGTTCAACCTCGCTCCGTAGCAGTTGGTCGGCAAATCCGTAGAATCGGCGGGAGTGGCGCCCTCGGATACGCACATCCCTGTCTGAACTGACGCTCCATGCTTTCAGACGTTCCACCCGGCCCGCTAGCTGTGAGGAATACTCGGTGCCCTGGATGGGATACGATATGGTGGTAAAGAAAATGTCCGGATCAGTCTTCTTTACGTGTTGAATGGTAGCCTCAACATCGTCGAGCTCTTCGCCTTCGTATCCCCACATTAAGAACATTCCGGTTTGAATGCCTTTTGATCGACAAAGACTGACCGCGGCCTGAACCTCGTCGACAGTCACACCGCGTTCCATCGCATCGAGAATTCGCTGAGAGCCACTTTCCGAACCAATCCACACACGAAAGCAGCCCATCTCGGCAAGCGTCTGGACGACCTGGGGATTCAGACGGTCAGCGCGGGAGATGCATTCGAATGGCAGTCTAAGGCCACGCTGCTTGAGTTCTGAAGCGTATTGGAAAAGCCAGCCGTGATGAATCGTGAAGACATCATCCGCCATCCAGGCCAGGTCGGGGTGGTATCTCCCGATGAGCCAGGCGAGTTCATCGGCTACAGATGCGGGTGTCCTGCGGCGGTGAGTTTTGCCAAACACCTGATGGCTGCACCACCGGCAATGATACGGACAGCCTCGGGCCGTGATCAACGAAACGGCTCCAGTGCCATGATGTTCGCGCCAGGCAGAAACGTAGCGGTCCATGTCGATAGCTTCGCGCGCCGGCCACGGCTGTGCATTGATGTCACGAATTTGGTCCCGTGACCGTGTCTGGATGATGTTGCCGCTTGGCGAGCGGAAGGCAATTCCTGCGATCTCCTCCAGCGGCCGATGCGAAACTCTATGCAGCACAGGGAGCAGCTCTTCCAGAGTAATCTCGCCTTCTCCAATGACCACAAAATCTGCCCCAACCTCGAGATACTGTTCGATGTATGCAGCTGGCTCCGGACCGCCGACAATCGTTTGCCAACCCGCATCTTTCGCGCAGCGCAGAATTTCAACTACGTTGGGACGTGTCATCAAGTTTGCGTATACACCCAGCACCGACGGAGGCCCCTTTTGAATAACATCAAACAACTGCTGCCGGTAGGAAAATGTGGAATCGAAGACTTGAACCTGCACACCCTTACGGCGTAGGTGGGCGCAAATGTAGAGTATGCCCAAAGGAGGATAAGGCTTCATGATCTGAAGCTCCTTCGGATCCTCGTACAAGAAATAGCCGTGAGTGAGCAGTAGATCCATGCCGAGGTCCTGGTTAGTCGCCACCCGAATGATCATTCGCTGAACAGCTCTGCGCAAGGCCTGGAGCAGGTCGCAATTGCACAAGTGACTCTGCCGACAATTCTTCCAACATGGTGGGATGCGAATTCCGGCAGATCTTCTCCAGTTGCACCACCTGCGCCCACATTTCACTTATGCTCGAACCACCGTGCTCGTGAACTGGGTTGGACGCGATTCCATCGTTATCCACAGAGTGCCAGGCATCGACCTGCGCGTGCAGGACATCATGTAAGGCTCGATAAAATTCGTCGGTATACGTGCCCCGAAACATCATGGAAAGATCTCCGCTGTCAGACCAGTTTGTTTTCTTGCCCAGCTGGGCGCGCACTCGATCGAAGAATCTGGTTCCTGGCAACGGATAAGACACGGAAACGCCTATATCGTCGGGGCGGGTCTCCTCGACCAGCGCAACGGTTTTCTGAATGTCCTGCCAGTTTTCGCCGGGATATCCAAATTGCAGAAAGTAGCAAGCCCGGACGCCTGCCGCTCTCAGGTTTTCACGAGCGACCGCGATCTGATCGACACGCGTACCCTTGTCCATCGCCGATAGAATCTTCTGGGATCCTGACTCGACCCCCATCCACACCTCCGCGCAGCCGGCTCTCTGCAATGCACGGACGGCCTCCGGAGTCATCAAATCGACACGCGATTGCATCTTGAACGGGATAGCGGCATCCAAGCGTTCTACTTCGGAAGCAAGTTTGCAAACCCACTTAGGCTTAAGACCGAAGATGTCGTCGGCAAACCATAAATGGTCAGCTCCGTAATCTTTCTTTAGTTTCCGCATTTCTTCGGCGACACTGAGTGGCGATCGAAGAGAGAAATGATCACCATAGATGGGTTTCGCGCACCAATTGCAACGGTAGGGACAACCGCGGCTCGAAACGATGTTCAACGAGAAAAACCCATGAGCTGACCTCCAGGCGGTTGCGTACTTTTCCATGTCAACCAGATCTCGCGCCGGTGTTGGCAACAGATTCAGATCACGCATTAAGGAGCGGCGCGGAGTCTGCACCGGTTCTCCGGTCTCGGGATGCAAGTAGGTAATTCCGGCAATATGTGAAATGTCAGAATCGCGATTGCGCAGAAGATGCTGAATTAATTCCAGCAGAGTCCATTCCGCCTCTCCCATGAGCACGCAACGAAAGCCTTCTGCCAAGTAGTCGGAAGCATGGTCGGAGGCGTCGGAGCCATTGACGAGCACGGTGCATCCCGCCCGCTGCGAGTCTTCGAGTATGCCAAAGGCCACCGTCCGCATGCGACTGAGGCACATCTTGGACAGAAAGTTGAAGTTATCCTCATAAACGACGACGATCTTGGGGCGATGTTGTTCGAGCGCTGCCTGAAAATGTTCTTCTGGGTTGCTCAACATAGTGTCAAACAATGCGACCGAAATACCTGCACTACGCAAAAGAGCGGCTGCGTACAGCGTGCCCAGAGGCGGGTAGGGCTGCATCTTCCGCGTTTGTTTGCGGTCGAAGTACAGGTGATACGAGTGGGTTAATAAGATGTCAATCACGCCAGTCGCGCCTCGCTAGTTCTTTCTACGAACTCAACATACTTCCTGCATCCGTTCACTTAATTTCTTTCCCGTCAAAAGAGACCGCCGCGTTACTACTTTTTCAACAGCACGTGAAACCCACAGCTCCCAGGGAAACGAGTACCGGTTGCTGCTGATCCGCCAACGGATAGGCACACCTAGAGCACGTCGGAAACCACGCCTTAGCCAAGCATGTTTCCGGGTCGCCTTGCGAATCTGGTTGTTGAGCAGGAAGTATTCCAAGCTGCGCCGCAGCCGATAGAGTTCCTCACCTTGGAGCCAGGGGAGGATGTTGTGACCCAGCCCCAGGGCTTCCCATTCCGCCAAATTCTGCGGTTCGCGGACACCGAGATCCTTCAACTGAGGCCAGATCGGAATTCCCGGGTAAGGCGTAAAAACGTTGGGAGAGAAGCTTACATTCCAATACTCCCGTGCAATGTCGCTCATGATGCTGAAGGTTTGTTGACGATCTGCCTCCGTCTCGCCGGGATAGCCGAGAATGATATTGAAGGTCACATGGATCCCGGCCAATTCCGCTTTGCGTGCGGTTTCCACCATCTGCTCGACACGCTGGTGGTGCTTGTTCATCAACTTGAGCACGTCCTTAGACGCTGACTCGGTGCCAAAACCCATGTGGGTTACGCCGCTCTCGCCGAGAAGGCGGACATCGTCGTCGCTCATCTTCCATATGAAATCCGTGGAAGCCTGGAAATCCCAACGAAAACGAACGCCGCTGGAAACAATTCCGCGGGCGATGGCCAACGCGCGTTTGATATCCACGAGAAAGTTGGAATCGAGGAGCGCCACTTGTTCAATTCTGTAGCGGCTGACAAGTTCAGCCAGATCATCGACCACGCGCTCCGCGCGATAGGCGTTAAAGCGGCGCTTATAGAAAATCATGTCGGTGCAGTAGTTACAGGCATAGGGGCAACCAAGGCTACTGGCGTAGCCTAGCTGGCGGGTGCCCCCAGCTGCGGCGTAAGCGTCAAAGTTGCCAAGGTGATAAGCGGGCGCCGGCAGATCGTTGATATTAGCCACCGGCCGATCAGGCTCATGATGGACCCGGCTGCCATCCTTAAATGAGAGTCCCTTTACACCATGCCAGTCTTGTCCCCCGGCGACTCGCTGCGCGAACTCAAGCAAAGTTAGCTCTCCCTGTGCTCGCACGATTGCGTCCACAAAGTCGGGCTTTAGCGTCTGCTCGGGAACAAGACTGGGATGCCAACCTCCAAAAATGATAGGCAAGCCAGGCTGGAGCTTTTTCACTTTCTTCGCAATTCGGACCGCTGACCCGATCATAGGACCCGTGAGAACCGAAATGCCGAGGCACAGGGCGTCCTGGGCCTCCCGAAGAATTTCGTTTTCGAAATCGGGTGACGTCAGGTTGTCCACTAGTTTGACTTCAAATCCAGCTTGCAGAAGTGGAGAAGCTAGAGCGAGTAGGCAAAGAGGTGCGCTGAGAGGAGGGCCATCATACGGTGGATAGAAGAGAACGACTTTTTTTTTCACTTATCCTCGCGTCTCAACCTTCTCGCTTTGGCTGCCAGGGGAAAGCCGGCGCAACGTTCGATATCGGCATTCTCAGTTGTGCACCCGGTCCTTAGGTGTCGCAGTCAACAATGAAATCTACGCCCCGCGCGAAGTCGTATTTGTCACTGGTTTGTCAACTTTTTGTCATTTCAAAGGTGCCCCGGAACATTTCGACGATGAGCCCGGATTTTTACAAAATGTTGACAAGATGGCGACAATCGCGAAGTTCGGCGCAAGTAGATTTTCATCCTTACGGTATGTATTTCAGTCCGTCTTTGTTCCAAGTGCCATGAACGTATCACCCCTGAGAACTGCCATGAAAAAGCGGCAAAAGGCCAAGAGGTAATCGCGTGAAGTCTTCGAAGAAGATCGTTTTTTTTGTTCCCTCATTTTCCAGCATCGAAGCGACAGCGCCGTTGGGAATTCTTGCGATTTCAACGCCACTGCTAGATGCGGGATACGAAGTTAAGATCATCGACTCCACTATCACGCCAAATTACAAGAAGCGGATTCTGGAGGAAGTGCGGGACGCACTGTGTCTTGGCATTTCGGTCGTAACCGGCCCGATGATCCGCGACACTGTCGAGATTGCCAAGGCGGTAAAGAAATGGGATCCGGATTTCCCCGTCATTCTCGGGGGCTGGCATCCATCGCTACTGCCCGGCCAGACGCTGGAAGCTCCCTACGTTGACATCATCGTCCGGGCCCAGGGTGAGGACAGCATGCTCGAAGTCGTTCGATGTCTTCAGGACGGAGGTGAACTGGATAAAGTTCTCGGGGTCGGGTTCAAGCGGGACGGCAAACTGCACCTGACTCCCGAACGGCCGTTAAAAACTTTGGACAAAATGCCAGCCAAAGCCTATCAACTGGCCGATTTTGACGCGTACGAGCGAGTATGTGGCCGTCGGTGGACAATGTATGTTTCAAGTTTGGCCTGTCCGTTCAATTGCTCGTACTGCACCAACGCGGGAGTCTACGGCCGCAAGTGGAATGCTCTTCCGGTCGAGCAGGTTGTGGAGGAAACCATCGACCTCACTCGTCGCTACCGCCTTGAATTGCTGTGGATGGCGGACGACAACTTTCTGGTTGACCTTCCGCGTTCGCTGCGAATCGCAGAAGAACTTATTCGGAAAGGCGGAAATTTCAAATGGAGCGTCCAGGCGACGACGAACCTGACCGCACGTCTCAGCGTGGCGGAACTGACCTTGCTTCGCCGCTCCGGTTTACACCAGATTTGCCAGGGTATTGAGACTGCTTCCCCCACAGTGATGAAACTCATGAACAAAGACTTTCAGGTGTTGGGGGACATCTACGAATCGACTGAACGCTGCGTTAAGGCGGGCGTCATTCCATCCTTCAATATCATTTTCGGTTATCCGGGAGAGGGAGATAAGGAACGGCGTGAGACTGTCAATTTCATGATGGATATTTGTCAAAAATTTCCCGGAGCCGAATTCTGGACCAACATTTTTACACCTTATCCGGGCTCTCCCATTTTCCGTCAGGCTGCAACATTGGGTATCGATGTGCCTAAGACGCTCGAAGAGTGGGTGAATTATTTCCCAAGGTACACCGTGCTGCCCTGGCTTAATGGCAAAGACCACCAGCGCGTGCAGACCATGCGGGACTATTTGCGGATTGCATTTGACCGGGCTCCGATTGCGGCAAACGGCCCGGGCCGCTTCGCAAAAATCGTCCAACATCTGACCGCCTATCCGGCACGCATGCGATTGAACCACGACTTCTACAGTTTCCCGATCGAACTTTGGCTAAACCGTCAACTGAAAAACATTGTGAAGCTGCCCAAGCCCAGTGTCGACGCGAAGACCATGGGCCCAGAGACGGCTACAAGCTATACCTGAAGTCAGCAGGCTTAGTCGTTCGATTGTGTCTGAAAAGCTCCAATCTTGCCCAAAATAAACATCGTCCATGATCGTTCTCTACAACCCGAAAGCAACCAAGCCTCGCAACCGGCGCTTCCCTTTGTCGGTTTTGGCCATTGCAGCTGTTCTCGAAGGAAGCGAGGAATTCGTGATCGTCGACGGCAATCTCGATCCTCATCCTACTCAGACTCTGCTCGCAATTCTGCGCGAACAACGGGTGGAACTTCTCGCTGTCACCGTGATGCCTGGTCCGCAGACCGTAGGTGCGGTCGCAGGCTGCCGTGAGGTTCGTCGCTGTTTCCCTACGGTGCCGATCGTTTGGGGCGGATATTTTGCATCGAACTACACGCAGGCAGTTCTGAATGCGCCATACGTCGATTTTGCCGTGCGCGGCCAGGGAGAACAAACATTTCTGGAGTTGCTCGAAGCGATCAGGGGAAAGCGGGAGCTCAAAAGCATTTTAGGACTGTCCTATAAGGACTCAGACGGCGGTCAAAGGAACAATCCGGAACGCCCCTTGAGGAAGCTTGACGCTTTTCCCTGGTATCCCTATCACCGCATCCCTGCCGAGAAATACGTGCTGCCCACATTTCTAGGCCGGAGGACCGCGGTACATCAGGCGAGCATCGGCTGTCCATTTCGCTGTAATTTCTGCGGCGTGGTTAATTTTTCTGGTAGTCGAGAGAAACTGGATGGACCGGCGCGGACAGAACAAATTCTTCGTCACTTGGCGCACACCTACGGAGTCGATGCCGTCCAGTTCTACGACAACAATTTCTTCCTGCGGGAGGATCATGCCCGAGAACTGGCCGACCGAATTGCCCCTCTCAACATGCGCTGGTGGTGCGAAGCTAGAACCGACATCATGATGGGATACTCCGACGCGACCTTCGAGGCCATCCGGCGTGCCGGCTGTGCCATGATCTTCTTCGGCGCCGAATCAGGTTCTAACAAAATTCTGAAGGAGATGAATAAAGATCTTCGAGCGGAAGATACCTTAGCTCTGGCATCGCGCATCCGACACTTTGGAATTATTCCGGAATTTTCCATTATTTTCGGGAATCCGCAGGACCCTGAAGGAGATACGCGGGATTGCATCGACTTTGTTCGTCAGCTGAAGCGACTCAATCCAGATTCAGAAATTGTCGTCGAGCACTATACGCCCGTGCCTCAAAGAGCTCGAATGTACGGCGGAGTAGAGAACCAATTCAAGTTTCCCGAAACCCCGGACGAGTGGGCGACCGAGCCTTGGCAGCGTTTCGCAACTCAGAAGGATCCCAGAACTCCCTGGCTGCGGCCCAGGACAAAGCGGTTAATCGACAACTTTGAACTGGTAGTGTCTTCTCGCTGGCCCACGGCACAGGATATCCGACTCCCAGGGTGGGGACGATTAGCGCTGAAGACGCTCAGTAGCTGGAGGTATCAGTTCGGAATTTATTCTGCTCCGATGGAACTGAAATGGACTCAGCGCATGATCGCATTGCGGAAACCAAAAGCGGAGAGCTTGTGAGCGGCGTGGCAAGCGCGGAGCAGGCAACGCATCCGATTAGCGATGACGCGAAAGTATCCCTTCCTGTCCGGTCCGAGGCCGCATGCGTGTCAGTGCAAGAGGGCTATGATCGCTGGGCACGAATATATGACGAAGCTCCTAACCCACTCCTGGCATTGGAGGAACGCCATCTGACGAGCATTCTTCGGAATTTCGCCGCAGGCAATGTTCTGGACCTGGGGTGCGGTACGGGAAGATGGCTCACCCGTCTTTTGGCTCGGGGAGCGAGCTCTGTGGTTGGAATCGATCTTTCGGCAGCCATGCTCAGCATTGCCCGAGGAAAATCCGCAATCCGTGACCGCCTCGTGCTCGCCAATGGTTTGCAGCTTCCCTTTCAAAGTTCGGCATTTCATTTCGTTCTGTCTTCCTTTGCCCTGAATCACATCATGGATCTGCAAGCGTTGGCCCGAGAACTGGCGCGAACGACGAAATTGGAAGGCCGACTCTTGATAAGTGAGATGCACCCAGAAGCCTACGCCCGAGGTTGGCGCCCAGGTTTTCGCGATATCCGGGGTGCGGGGCAGATCATAACCGCGAACCACTCCACTGAACGCATTAGGTCACATTTTCGATCGAACGGATTCGCATTGATTAGGTTGCACGATCTTTTCTTTGCGGAACCGGAGCGTCCGATCTTTCTCTCCGCAGGAAGAGGAGACATGTTTGAGAGCGCTTGCCATGTTCCAGCAATTCAGGTTTACGAATTCATGAAGGTGGAATCCGAGACCCGATCTTAAGGCCTTAACTGGGGTGTCGCCGAAGAACTACAATATCGCTACAGGAGAGTCAATGATGGAAATTCCGAAACGCTTATGGATCGGGATGATGGTCCTGGGCGCCAGTGCAAGGCTGGTTCCTCATCCGTGGAATTTCACTCCGATGATGGCCATTGGACTGTTTGCGGGAAGTCAAGCCCGAAGAGCTAGCACGGCTGTCTTGGCAACTTTGCTTGCGCTCGTTCTAAGCGATGCCGTGCTGGGTTTCTACCCTGGCTTTTGGTACGTATATGCAGCGGCGCTGATTCCGGTGTTGCTCGGCAGGTTGGTTCGCAACCGAGATGGGGGGGGTGCAGTTGCCACAGCGGCGCTAGCCTCGAGCCTGTCGTTCTTCCTGATCACGAACTTCATGGTCTGGGCTACCGGCGGAATGTACCCGCATACGGCAACGGGCCTATGGGCCTGCTATCTAGCTGGCGTACCGTTCTACCGCAATCAAGGCTTGGGCGATGCCGTCTACACGATTGCAATATTCGGCGGTTACGCGGTCATCCAGCGCCTCTGCCAACCGGTACAGCAGGCTGCATAACATGCGGATTGTTTCTCTTCTGGCGAGCGCCACTGAAATCGTCTGTGCCTTGGGTGCTGGTGAAATGCTCGTAGCGCGTTCGCATGAGTGCGATAACCCCGATTGGGTGAGGCAACTTCCGGCCTGCAGCAGTCCCGCGTTCGATATTGCCGTGTCGAGCGCGGAGATTGATGCGGAAGTTAGGCGACGCCTCCGATCGGGCCAGCCGCTGTATCACATCGACGCGGAATTGATTCGAGAATTGCATGCCGACTTGCTGATTACGCAATCGCATTGCAATGTATGTGCCGTTACTCCCGATGATATCGAGCGAAGTGGTGCCTGCGTACCCGCCGCGCATCAAGTGGCACTCTCCGCCTCGTCTTTGGAGGAGATATTCCAAGGCATTCTGCGGATTGGGCAAGCGCTCGACTTGGAAGATCGGGCTGAGGCCGTAGTGTGGGGTGAACGCGAACGCTTGGACGCGGTCAGGGAGAAAGTTGCGCGTCTCAGCCGGCCCACCGTGGTCCTGCTTGAGTGGACGGATCCAATATTCGCGATGGGTAACTGGGGTCCAGAACTGGTGGAAATCGCGAACGGCGATCTCATGCTGGGGAAAAAAGGCGAGTACTCCGCCGCCATTCCTGCCGAGCAGCTTCGCCATGCCGATCCGGAGTACCTGATCGTGGCCCCTTGCGGATTCAACTTGGAACGGAGCCTCCAGGAACAAAGCGTATTGGAGCGGTATCCGTGGTGGCGGGAGCTTCGCTCTGTACGGAATGGTAACGTCGCGTTCGCGGACGGCAATCTGTTCTTTAACCGGTCCGGAATGACGATCTCCCGAACCGCGGAAATCATCTCCGAAATCCTTCACGGCATACCGGTAGATGGAAAAACCGAAGGAGTACATTGGCGCTGGATCGAACCGCATGGTGCACGAGGTGGTAGGGATATCCGACCTCAAGACTCGTGCGGGACTCCGCCGCCTGCCAAGGAAAATATATCGTTAGCTTCCCCGTAACCATCCGATGGGGGAACGCGAAGTAGCAGCATGCACAATCAAAGCGTCTCGGACCTTAGCTGTCAAGCCAAGGATTTGTCTTTATGGCACTTTTTCGTAGTCCTCGTGTATCCTTTATGTACTCGGCGATACGCTGGCTCACAAGCGGCGCATGGATGAAGTGGTGTTGTATTTTTCTAGGCTGAGATCACCTCGTTGCGCCGAGAAGATCACGGTCACCGCGAAGGAATGCAAGACACTGGAGTTCTTGACAAAGAACGCCAAACACGTGCTCTCGCGGGATGAACCCCTGAGCAAAGTTTGGGGTTAGCAGAACTAACCCCGTACCCGAAAGGGTGTGCATCCACATCCACCGGAGCAGCCGCAGTCTCACCATGCTGCGTTCTGAAGACAGCGCGATGCGAACGCAGGCGGAAGACGCTCTGCACAATAGCGAAGAGCGAATCCGCTTAATCCTCGATTCCGCTACGGAAGCGATCTGTGGCTGCGATTCAGAAGGTACTTGTCTTTTCTCAAATCCTTCGGCGGCGCGCATACTCGGATATGACGATCCCTCGGAATTGATCGGGAAAAACATGCATGCGCTGGAGCACCATACCCGAAAGGACGGTACCCCCTATCCAATTGAAGAATGCCCCATTTATATAGGCTTTCAAAAAGGCGAAAGCGTCCACCGGGACGATGAGGTTTATTGGAGAAGGGATGGCACGAGCTTTCCCGTAGAGTATTGGTCTCATCCTGTCGTTCGGGAAGGTAGAACCCTGGCCGCCGTCATAACGTTCATCGATATCACGGAGCGGAAACAAGCGGAGGCGGCGCTCCGCAAAAGCGAAAGGGAACTTCGCACCACTATTGAAACAATTCCGGCTTTCGTCGTGAGCGCTCTACCTGATGGCTCCGTGGATTTCCTAAGCCAAAGTTTACTGGATTACACGGGCCTCTCCAGGGAGCAGTGGCTGGGCTGGGGCTGGAAGGACATCGCCCATCCCGAAGATGCCGACAGGGCAGTGAACACGTGGCGGGCGGCGTTGGCGGGTGGAGAACCTCTCGAAGTGGAAGTACGCTATCGACGGGCGGACGGGAAATATCGCTGGTACCTGGGCCGCCAAGTGCCGCTGCGCGACGATAAGGGAAACATCGTTAAGTGGTATGGGACGCTCCACGACATCGAGGACCGGAAACAGGCGGAGGCGGCGCTGCAGAAAAGCGAGGAGCGGTGGCGGTCCGTGTATGAGAATTCGGCCATCGGGGTGGCGCTTACAGATCTCAACGGACGCTTCCTGGCGGTGAATCGCGCCTATGAGAAAATCTTGGGCTACACCGAAGAGGAAGTTTGCAAGCTCACGTTTCTGGAGATCACCGAAGAGCATTATCGCAACGCCAACCGGGAGTTGGTCAGCGAGCTGTTAGAGGGAAAGCGACAACAGTTTCAGATCGAGAAACAATATCTACGCAAAGATGGCACCCTGAGGTGGGTCAGCAACAACGTTTCCTTGGTTCCGGGTACTGAAAGCACGCCACGATTTATCATGGCGCTTTCCGAGGACATCACGCAGCGGAAACAGGCGGAAGCGGCGCTGCGTGAAAGTGAAGAGAAGAACCGCATCCTGCTTCAGATCAACAATGCCATCATCACGAATCTGACCCAGCAAGCTCTCCTGCACTCCATTTCCGAGGCCTTGCGTCCTGTCTTCCCATTTGACCGATGCGCGATTACCCTTTATCAGCCGGAGAGAGACTCATTCCGTTTCCTCGCTGTGGAGGGAGAGCTGCACTCGGACTACTTTCAGACGGGGCTGGAGTTTAGCCGGGAAGAGACCTGCGGCAGCTGGGTGTTCGAACATCTGCGACCTCTCGTGCGCCGGGATCTTGAAAAAGAGCGGGAGTATGCCAACGAGCGCCGCCTGGTTGCGGAGGGCATCCGGTCGATGTGCGTCGTGCCCCTGGCTCTTCAGGGGGAGTGTGTCGGACTGCTCAGCCTTGTGAGCCAGCAAAAGAACCGGTATTCGGATGAGGACGCCGTGTTCCTGCAGGAAGTGGCGAACCAGGTCGCATTGGCAGTTCAGAATATGCAGTCCTACCAGGAAATTGACAGCCTGAAGGCAAGGCTGGAGAAGGAAAACGTTTATCTCCAGGAGGAACTACGCGCGGAGCACAACTTCGAGGAGATCGTAGGCAATAGTCCGGCACTCCTCAAGGCGCTCCACGCCGTCGATCAGGTCGCTCCTACAGATTCAACCGTGCTCATTTACGGAGAAACGGGGACAGGGAAGGAACTCGTGGCGCGCGCGATCCACAGCCGCAGCGCCCGCAATGGCCGTGCCTTGGTGAACGTGAATTGCAGCGCCATCTCGGCGGGTCTGGTGGAGAGCGAACTGTTTGGGCATATGAAAGGGGCCTTCACGGGGGCTCTGGAGCGGCGCATCGGCCGCTTCGAGCTTGCTCACGGCGGCACTATCTTCCTAGACGAAATCGGGGAGCTGCCCCCAGAAACGCAAGTGAAGCTGCTCCGCGTTCTGCAAGAACATGAGTTTGAACCGGTAGGGAGCAGCCGCTCTTTGCGCGCGGATGTGCGCGTGATTGCCGCCACGAACCGCAACCTCCACGAAGCCGTCCAGGGAGGCCGCTTTCGCTCCGACCTCTTCTACCGCCTCAACGTTTTCCCCATCGAACTTCCGCCTTTGCGAGAACGCCGACCCGACATTCCACAGCTGGTGGCTTTCTGCATATCCCGGTTCTGCAAGCGTTTAGGGAAGAAGATCGATGGCGTTTCACGGGAATCGATGGAGAACCTGGTGAACTATCACTGGCCCGGAAACATTCGGGAGCTGCAGAACGTTATCGAGCGCGCAGTCGTCTTGTCTGCGGAACCGACCCTCCGGCTGGACCGCGACCTTATGCCGGTTGCCGCCTCGACCAAAGGCGTGGAGACTCCTAAGACGGATGATCCGGAGCGTCGGCAGGTTGACCTCAAGTCTCCGAAACTCCTCCTATCGCTGGATGAGGTAGACCGAAACCACATCCTCGCCGCCCTTCAACATACCGGTGGAGTCGTGGATGGTCCAAAGGGTGCAGCGAGGATCTTGAACCTTCATCCAAACACGCTGCGCCACCGGATGGATAAGCTCGGCATCAGGGGATCTCGTCACCGCCCATCGTAGTTCCTACCAACACCAAGTGGCGCGTGATTACCGTATGTGGTGGTTCCGGCTCGCTCTGTCCAGTGCCTGGAGGAGACGGCAGTCTGCGCATCCCGGAGGCGGACGGCCAACCGATGGCGGCAAGCCTTCGCAACGTATTGATTCTAGATGAATATTGGCCCAAGCGGCCGCGACGGTTCCGGTAGGAAGCTTTCCGCCCGGGCTGATTTTGTGAAGGGCATGCCAATTGCTTTATCAAGCCCAGTGGAGATCAGGTGAACCGCGATGCTGAGGGTTACGGTTGTCGAATCGTCAAGAGATGCAGTAACCCTTCGGGTCGAAGGCCGGATAACGGGCTCCTCGGTCGAGGAACTCCGCAGAACATGCGATGTGCATACTGTCCCCAATGCGGTTCAGTTGTCTCTGGACCTGGCGGACGTTTCATTCGCCGATGGAGAGGGGATCGTATTCCTAAAAGAACTGAGGAGTCGCGGTGTCGGTCTGATACGCACAAACCCGTTTATGGCCGAGCAGCTCAAAGATGGGGCCCATCAAGGTAGGACATCATCTGACGAAATCTAGGGTCAGAACACGTGACACACTTCGGCTTGCTGCACGAAACATAGTTGACACAGTCGTTATGCGGTCCGGATGACAGGCATTAGGGATGCATTCCACCGTATCCCATTCCGGAGGGAGTAATTATTAATGAATATGACTGCCAGCGACGATTTGGATCTTGTCCACGCTACCCAGAATGGAGATATTTCCGCTTTCGAGCAGCTGGTCGGCCGATATGATCAAAAACTTTTCCGAATCGCTCTAAGCGTTACGCGTAACAGGGAAGATTCCCAAGACGCGGTGCAGGAAGCTTTCTTGAAGGCCTTCCAAAACCTGGGTCAATTCCGAGAATGTTCTCAATTCTCTACCTGGCTAATTCGCATCACGCTAAATCAGTCGCTGACGAAGCTGCGAAAGCAATGCACTGTACGAGAGGTGTTCCTGGATGAGGATTTTCAGGACGATGGAGAGATGCTTCCAATGGAGGTGGCCGACTGGTCTCCCAATCCTGAAGAACTCTACCGGGTGTTCGAATTACGGCACATCCTGATCGAGACCTTGGAAGAGTTGCCGCGGATCTTGCGGACGGTCTTTGTCCTACGAGATATTGAAGGGCTATCAATAGATCAGACTGCAACAGCGCTGAACCTGAGTCATACTGCGGTGAAGGCGCGGTTATGGCGAGCTCGGCTGCAGCTTCGCGAACTGCTAAGCGAATACTTTGGCACGCACAAGGAGTATCGTGGCCAACCTGGAAACGGACAGAGGAACCAAACGGTTGACGGATTGAGTCCGCAGCTTGCATCAAGCGCAGCGGTGCTCTAGGGGAGCCACGGCCTTACATCAGGAGAGCTACCGTGCAACCGCGCGAAGCAGCGCTGTAATACGTCCGCCCGAAGCAAGCGGCGATCCCGCAGAAAAAAGGAAAAGCTCATGGCAACCGCTACCTTGGCAGCAAGCTTGAACACTCCAATATCCGAACTCCGACCGGCTCCAGTGGAGCGGATTTTGGTCGTCGAGGACGATGGTGCCTTGCGGAAGATTCTCAAGCGACTTTTCTCCTCGGAAGGGTATGCGGTCGATGTCGTTCCTGACTCTGTGGCTGGTCTGGAGATGCTCCGCCGACGATTACCATCCGCAGTAATCCTCGATCTACAGGCCCCAGGTTCTTCGGCGTGTGAGTTTTGCAAGAAAATTGCGAATCTGACCCCTGGTGTGCCCCTTGTGATTCTTAGCGCAAGCTCAAAGGTCGCGGACAAGGTCCTTCTACTGGAAATGGGCGCCGACGATTACGTGACCATACCTTTCAGCCCGAGGGAACTTGTTGCCCGTCTGCGCGCGTTAATCAGACGTGCGTCGCGCTTCGGTCAGGAGGATGCAGACGTATGTGTTTTTGCGGACGTGATGGTGGATTTTTCCAAGAACGAGATCACTCGTGGCGGTGAGAAGATCACAGTGACTCCAAAGGAATTTAAGACATTGGAATTCCTGGCCAAGAACGCCCACCGCGTCATCTCACGGGATGAACTCCTCAATGAAGTTTGGGGTTACCATCACTACCCGTGTACCCGAACCGTGGACAACCACATCCTGAGGTTACGACAGAAACTGGAGACCGATCCTGGACGGCCGTCACACTTTCTCACAATACACTGCCTGGGTTATAAGTTCGTGCCCTGAGGGTTTGCACACCTTTCGTCGACGCTGTGAGCCGCCGGAGCGCTGGCCAACGATTCGACGAATGCTCGACAGCGAGCTATGGAATTATGCCCGGCAGCGGTCAACTCAGTGAAACCGCATTAAGCGGCGATAGGCAGCAGGTCTCACCGGCGACCGTGGAATTCGGCAAGCCGCCCTTTTCCCGCCTATTTGGTGCAAGGCATCGTAATCCCGATTCTTTCCCACAGTTGATCGCCCGTCTGGAAGGCTGCCGTCAGACGAAAACTCCCAGCCAAATAGGCTCGAATAGGAGCAAGATGATCTGATGCTGGGTTCGCGTTCGGGTCTGTGAGCATTTCACGATTGAGCATCAACAATGGAACTTTGTTGTCTTCCAGTGCTCGAATAGTTGCAGTTACCTGTTCTGGACGGGTGTACTCGAAGGGTACAAAAGCGTCAATCGGTGCAGGGTTTCGCACCTCTAAGGCGAATAGGATTGGTGGCGGCCCGAACATAAACTGTCCGCGGCAAGTACGCCCCATCGCATAGCGGTATTCTTCATACCGTGCGGAATCGATAAATGCCGTTCTCCCTATCGGTAGGTCGAGGAAAGATGCTTCGCGGGTTTGGTTTCTCAATGCCCCGCCTAGTGCTATAACGATCGCTGCCGTTCCCAGCCCGCTTCTGACCCTCGCCATAATCCGGCCCGATCGATCCAGAAGCCAGGTAAGGAGAATCATGGCCGGAGGACTGACCGTCGAAAGCCGTTTCCAGGAAGGCGCTGAGGCAACCGCAAGAAACATCGCGATGCCAACGAGAGAAAGAAGCAATATCTTTTCCCAAACCTCATTAGGTTCGTTTCTTGATCGCCGAAGCAGGACGACGATACAAATGCCATACACCAGCGGAACGGTGAGATGAACAAAAAGGAATGGGATGCTTGTGAGTGCAAACCTAAAGCCGTCCCCATAAACCCGCCAGCTATTCAGGTGAACAGAAGGATAGTACCGGAGTGGGAACACGACCAGGCAATACAGCCAGCGGCCAAGACCGGCAGCACGGATGAAATACGCATTGCCCGCAAAGAATACCGCCGATGCCAGGCCAGATAGCAGTATGCACTTAAGCCATCGATCATTTGGCGGAACGCCCTCTCGCCACCTCTTCAAGAAGAGTAGATAGGTCATGAAGCCAAGAACAGCTAAGGCTCCTTTTGGCGGGGTATACCAGCCTGCTATGCCACACAGGAATCCCGCGGTCGCGATGTCGGGGAATGAATCGCCGTACAGCAAAACCAGCAAGGCGGCCATCACTGCAATGGTGCTGAACCAATGATGGGTCGCATCGAGCGATCCTGGCAAGACGAAGCCAGCCAATAGCAGTCCCGGCAATGCAATTACAGCCCCTCGCATCAGCTGCGCCGCAATGAGTGTCATCAGCCATGCGGCTGCGGCTGCCAAACAAGCAATTATCAGATTCGGAATCCAGGAGCGTGCCCCGAACACTCTGATCGCTGAGGCATAGGTTAATTCTGTTCCAGGTGGGAGAAATGCAAAGTAGTCCCGATACGGCAGTCGGCCGGCAACAATTCTGGTTCCGTTGTTCAGAAAACCCACCGCATCTCCCCACGGCAGGAGTGGGATGTTGGGAAAGACAAACGAACGAAAATAACAGACTCCAAAGTTAAACAGAGAAACCAGTACCGCGATCGATAGGGTGCTCAAGCGAGACTGACAGCTCGCGATTTGTGGTGACCCCGACGGTATGCTCACAGTTTTCCGTCCATCTTATATCCTGCAGATCAACCCGTGCGAGAGCCCTGAAGCCGATCTTCTCCTCCGCTATTGGTTGCACCTGAATGATGCGCAGGCTCGATCGTCGTCTGATGTATCGCCTGCGTTGCCGCCTCGCTAGCGGTGATTCTGCTCTGCTAAATCTCAAGCTGAATGAGATGCTCGCTTTCCGAGTCGGCTGAAGAGAAATGCCCGCAGGCAGCAAGTCTCGGTAACGCCGCAAAGCCCGCAAATCTCACCTGGCTAGGCCAATACGGTGCACAAGATTCTGGAACCGCGGATCGGAGCGGAGAGGATTGAAGCCCGGCCGCAGCAGGACGCCGGGGTTAAATCGCTCGTTGTAACCTTTTTCGAGCCAATTCATGGCTTGATCCGCATCTCCGAGAGATGCATAGATCACGGCAATCTCCGAAGCATTCGAATAATCAGGCTTGGAGCGCTTCTTCAGATGGTCTAGCAGCTTTACCGCTTCGCTTCTCTTGCCGGATGCGACATAGGCGCGAGCAAGATTGGCGATGAATGCCGGGCCACCCCCAGATACCTGGACGGCTGTTTTAAGCTCCGCGACCGCTTCATCGTACATGTGTTTTTGAAGGTACGCTTGGGCGAGTTGATTATGTGCCAGAGCAAAATTGGGATCCATTTCGATCGTTTTGCGACTCTGTTGTATGGATTCCTCATCAGAGTGCGCAAGAACAAGGAGTTCCGCCAAATCGGCGTTAATGATGAGAGATAGCGGATCTAAGTTTTCCGCTTTTCTCATTTCCGCCAGCGCTTGGTCGTACCGACCCAACAGACTTAAGTGCCAAGCATACCAATGGTGAGCAGTGGCGTAGCCTGGGTTCAGTTCAATGGCCCTTTGAAATTCCCTCCCGGCAGAGTCAAAATCCCAGTCGAAGCCGTCCAAGACGAATGCGAGCGAGTTGTGGGCTTCGCCAAGCGTGCTGTCCAACTCCAGTGATTTGATCGCCGCCGCCTTGGCTTCGGGGAATGCTTCCTTGGGGGTCATCACTGCGTACTGCCAGTCTCCCAACAAAGCATACGTGTCGGCTAAGCCAGAATAGGCTTGAGCATATTTCGGATCTTCTTCGATTGCCTGCTTGAAATAAGCCAGGGCG
>JBEKWW010000036.1:0-50423 GCA_049512655.1 Candidatus Sulfotelmatobacter sp.
CTGATAAACACAGCTTCGGTAGGACCAGCCAGGAACTCGATCGAGCAATCGAACGCAACCAGTTTCTTGGCCGCGGTCACGTAGCGGTTGCCAGGACCGACGATTTTGTTCACGCGCGGGATGCTCTCCGTCCCGTAAGCCAGAGCAGCAATTGCCTGCGCGCCGCCCACGCGATAGAACTCGCGCACGCCGAGAAATGACGCGGCAGCCAAAGTCGCCTGGGCAGGCCGCGGCGACACCATACGAATCTGCGGCACGCCCGCAACCTGAGCCGGAATCACGGTCATCAGCAACGTTGAAGGCAACGGATAACGTCCGCCGGGAACATAGCATCCCACCGATTCCAGAGGCCGAACCAACTGCCCCACACAAACTCCGGGATGAATTTCGCGATGCCACTCGTGCGGCTTCTGCCACTCGCAGTAGCGCCTGATGTTGGTTGCGGCCTGCGTGATGGCATCTTGTAATTCCGGAACGGTTCTCCGCCAGGCATCATGCAGATTAGCCTCGGGCACACGCACAGGTTCGCTGCTGGTTGGCCCGTCCCACCGTTCCGCATAACGGCGCAAAGCACGATCGCCATTGCGCCGGACATTGCTCACGATGCGCCGCACGGCCAACTCAACCTCGGCCAGATCGCTCGCGCCGCGCTGCTCCAGAGCGCGCACGAACCGGTCTTTCTTGGCTCCCTCAAGAATGCAAAGACGCATCACATCACGACCTTGTTCAGCGGATACTCGACGATTCCCTGTGCATTTGCTTGCTTGAGCTTCGGAATCAGGGTCCAGGCGGTCTGCTCTTCGATAATGGTATTGACCGCGACCCACTCGCCATCGGCCAAAGGGGCGACGGTCGGATTCTTCAGCGCGGGCAGCAGGCCAAGAACCCCGGCCAGATCGGGTTTGCGAACATTGAGCATCAGGCCCACGCGGCCCTGCGCTGCCATGGCCCCAGACAGCATCACCGCCAGGTTTTCGATCTTGCGCCGCCGCGTGGGATCGGCCCAGGCTGCCTTGTTCGTGATCAGTTGCGTATTCGACTCGAGCACGGTTTCGATAATTCTCAGATGGTTGGCGCGGAGCGAACTCCCAGTCTCCGTGACTTCGACGATGGCATCCGCCAGCAAAGGCGGCTTCACTTCAGTCGCGCCCCAGGAGAATTCAACCCGCACAGGCACGTTCCGACTGGCAAAGTAGTTCCGGGTGAAATTCACCAGCTCGGTGGCGACAATCCGGCCCTCGAGGTCTTGAGGTTTCTGAAAGCCCGAATCCTCCGGCACAGCCAGCACCCACTTCACTTTGCCCATGCTCTGTTTGGCGTAGATCAGGTCTGTAACGCGGACCACCTCAAGGCCGCTTTCCGCCACCCAGTCGAGACCAGTCAGGCCGGCATCCAGTGCACCGTGTTCGACATAGCGCGCCATTTCCTGCGCACGAATGAGCAGGCATTCGATTTCTGCATCATCGGTGGCGGCGAAGTAGGAGCGCGCGCTGGTGTAGACGCGCAGCCCGGCGCGGGTGAACAGACTGAGCGTCGCTTCCTGCAGACTTCCCTTGGGGATGCCCAGACGAAGTTTCATCGCCGTGTCTCCTCCGCCACAACCATTGCCGCCGCACCCAGTTGCAGCTCCTGCGTGAAGCAGGATCTCGACCCCGTATGGCAAACCTTGCCCTCGCCCAACACGCGGACGCGGAGCAGCACCGTGTCGCGATCGCAGTCCGTCCATGCCGCGATAACCTCTAGCCGATTGCCGGAGGTTTCTCCTTTGGTCCAAAGCCTTTTTCGCGTGCGGCTATAGAATGTGACGAAGCCCGTCCGCAAGGTTGTCTCCAGCGCTTCGCGGCTCATGAAGCCCACCATCAGCAGCTCGCTGGTGGCTGCATCCTGAATCACGGCGGGTGCCAGGCCTTGCATTTTGTCGAAGTCGATCGCCATCGTAACCTCCTCCTATCGATCCGGGCGCTTCGAACGCCGATAATAGAAACAAGAAGCCCGCTGCGCGGTTCGCGTCAGCGGGCTTGGATTTCCTATCAGTGCTTTTAGGCTGTTATCCGTAGTCCTCCGCCGACACACTCATCGCGTTGTGATGGTGACGGTGGTGACGGTGGTAGTTCGACGAGATCATAACCCCTGAATATTAGGACGGGCGGCATTTCTCCGTCAATCGAATTCCACATAGTTGCTCCCTGCAGAAATCAGAAACTCCACGATTCCCCGATTGGTGACGTATTGACATGCCTACACATAGAGCGCCAACTCCTCTTAGAAAGGGGATTTCGCCGGTCTTGCTTCTTACCCGTCGAGGACGGGCATCGCAAACTTGCATTTGTCCCATCAGTTCTTTGCGTACTGCTTCGGGCCAACGAATTTCTGGTTAGCCGTTACTTCCTCTAATCAGTGGTTAACAGCCGACGGAGCTTTCGACCTCCTGCAAACCATCCTGTTGACTCCCCGAGATGTCCTTTCGGACCTCCCGAAGCATTGGCGCCCTTGGCAGTCGGCGGGCCATAGTCTGTGAGGATTGGCGCTAGGCAATTGGAATGTGGTGGCCAGGGACGGAGTTGAACCGCCGACGCCAGCCTTTTCAGGGCTGCGCTCTACCACCTGAGCTACCTGGCCACAGTTTGAAACTCTCGCAGCTAGCGTAGGCACGCTGGCAGTGAGAAGCCGCTTCAGGCACAACTCGAATGGAACTTGTCGATTATAGCAAAGCTTGGCAGCGCTCAAGTCTTACCAACAAAGGAAGTTGACAGGTTTCCCTTAAGCATCCGGATATTGAGGCATCAAAAAACAACGGGCCAGTAACATGGCCCGCTGTTATTGCGATCTTCGCCAACCTGCACTGACTCAGATGCGCCAGTGTTATTTACCGCCTGCCATGGTGCCTTGCTTGCCCAACCATGAAGCCAGTTGGGGTTGCTGTTCAGACTTCAGGGCAATGCAATCACTGATGCGTTCCATGGATTGGCGATAGGTACGCTCCGCCGCTTCGATCTTATGAGCGGCGAAAAACTGCTCTACCTGATCGCGTGCCTGCGCATCGCAGAAAGAGCCAGTAGCTGCGACAATATCTGCGCTGGCAAAAGGTCCGCCGGCTTTTTGCACGGAATCCCAGTGCGCCAGGACAAAATCCCAGGCTAATTTTTGTCCTGCGGGATTTCGCATTACGCTGCCTATTAGTTGTAGCGCGTCCTGCGAACGCACGTCCGGAGAAACGGCAAGCTCCAATGTCCGTTGCAGCAGCGCTGGATCGCTGACCTGCGCCAGAGTGAAGAGATACATGTAGTACTCTTCGGGTGACTTGGCATCCTTTAGCTTGGCCATCACTTTGTCGTAGTAACTCGCATCGCCGTTCATCGCCGCTGCCCGAAGTGCAGCCTCCGCAAGGTCGCGCTCAACCGAGGCAGGATTCTCCAGAGCCTTGTCCGCGATCTTGCGCGCTTCTGCGATAGCCGCAGGGTCGCGGGCATCATGGGCAAGAGCCACGATCAAGCGGGCGCGGAGTGCCTTCTGTTCGTCGGCGTCGCCCGGTTTCGGCTCCCAACCTACATCATTCAGAATTGGCGTTAGATATTGCCGCAGCCATGCTCGATAAGCATCGCTATCGCTATCACTCACTAGATTCGTGCCAATGTAGCCGAGATGGTCCAGCACCTCCTGCAAAACGGCGCGGGTTCGATCGCTACCCAGTCCTTGGGCGAGCGCAAGATAATCGCCCACCGGCTCGCGCCCTACGCGCACCGAAGCCCAGATATTTTCTTGCAGCACGATTCGCTCCGCGGGAGAGAGTTTACTTTCAGCAGCGCTGGCCAGAGCCTGCACTTCTTCATGCGGATAGCTGACCCGGTAATAGCCTGCTGCATTGGCGTTTCCCACGACCCAGGTCGAACAACCCGCCAAAGTTGAGGTCTGTTGGCTTTTGGTGAGAAGCTCGCAATGGGGTTCGCCGTTCCCCGCAGACCCCTTCATGCAGAAAGGAATTTGCCAGAGCTGCTCATTCGCAGCGTTGAAATCTTTGGCATCAAAATAATAGCGGCGTTGATCCAGGGTCACCGTAGTGGATTTGCCAGAACACTGAGGCTTCACGTTGACGATCGGAACTCCGGGCTGGCTCACGAAAGTCGGCATGATCTGATCCACGGGCTTTTTTGAAGTCCGCGCCTGTGCGCCCCAAAAATCGGAAGCCGTGGCGTTCGCATATTGATGCTTTTGAATATAAGCATTCACTCCCGCCTGAAAAGTTTGTTCGCCCAGGTAGGACTCCAGCATTCTTAAAACCGCGGCAGCCTTCCCGTAAGCGATTCCGTCGAACAGTTCCTGAATCTGATCCGGCGTGTTCGCCTCCTGATGGATGGGGCGCGTGCTCGCCAAAGAATCCGTATTCAGCGTTCTATTTGCATCAATCACATCGTCCAACTGGAAGTTCCATTCCGGCTTCCAGGCTTCGATCGGCTTGCTCGACATCCATGTAGCGAAACCTTCGTTGAGCCAAATGTCGTCCCACCACTCCATGGTGACCAGGTCTCCGAACCACTGATGAGCCATCTCATGCGCGATGACCGAGGCGATGGTCTTCTTTAGATCGACCGAACCGTTCTTCTCATCGATCAGGAGGAGGATTTCGCGGAATGTAATGCAAGCGGTGTTCTCCATGGCGCCAGCGGAAAAATCCGGCAACGCGATCAGATCAAGTTTTCCGTAGGGATACTTGATGCTGAAATAATTGTCGTAATAGTTGAGGACGTGCTCGGCCGTCTCCAAAGCGAACTTGCCCATGTCCTGTTTTCCAGCAGGGGCCCAAACCCGAATCGGAATACCACCAGCTTCGCCTTCGATGTACTTGAAATCTCCCACCACCAGAGCGGCAAGATACGAGGACATCTTTACGGTAGTGGCGAACCGCACCGTATGTTTGTCGCCGGGCGCAGGGGTATCGGAGGCAATCTTCTGGTTCGAGATGGCCACATGATTTTTATCGATCACCGCGGCGATGTCAAAAGTAGCTTTGTAAGCGGGCTCGTCGAAAGACGGATAAGCGCGGCGCGCGTCGGTGGATTCGAACTGAGTGGCCGCATACTTTCTGCCCTGATCGTCTTTCCCAATGTAAAATCCCCGCATTTCGCTATTCAGAATGCCGGAGTAGGTAATGTGTATGGTCGCCGGTCCTGCCGGCAGCGGTTTCTCGACCGCGAGAACCACCATTTCCTTTTCTTTTTCGGGAGTAACCTTGGCCGGCTGCGCAATTCCGCCGCTGGTGATGGTCACATCGTGAAAATCGATGTCAGCCGCGTTCAGCGTGACTTCTGAGGTCGGCTGCAACACGCGAATCGAAATCGTTTCATCGCCCTCGAATGTGGCCTTCTCCAGATTGGGCGTAAACGTGAGTTTGTAATTCTCCGGACTAGCCTGGTGAGGCAGCCGCTGCGCTAGGCACAGGGAAAGGGTCGAACAAACAAACACCACTACGGCAAAAACTCTTTTCATAAGTTCCTCGGGAGACGATTCGATGTCGAAATGTTACGCACAAGTCCACAGCATTGGAAGTGCGGTTACACGTATTCGGTTGTATCCCTATACGGAGCCACACGGAAAAAGTTCAATCGGATCGAGCAGGGATTCCGTTCAAAACGGTAATTTCACAATGGTTTGCTCCGAACCAGTAAGGTATCTCGCGATAGTCCTTTACCGCAAATACGGCCAAATCAGCGTCTTTGCCAGCTTCAATGGATCCCTTCCGCTCCGCCACCCGCAGGGCCCATGCGCCATTGATGGTCGCCGCCACGATGGCCTCAGCGGGGGACATTTTCATGTGAGTACACGCCAATGACATTGCCATGGGCATGCTCAGGGTGGGCGACGTACCTGGGTTGTAGTCCGTGGCCAGCGCGACGGGCACGCCCGCATCGATCATCTTGCGCGCTTCAGCATAATCTTTCAGTCCCAGAAAATAGTTGGCTCCGGGCACGAGAGTGGCGACCGTATCGCGCTTCGCCAGCCGGGCAATGTCGAGATCGTTTACGTGATCCATGTGATCGAAAGATGCCGGATTAAATCGCAACAAGGGTTGCAGACTGGTTTCTGAAAGCTGACCCATGTGCGCACGTACATTAAGACCATTTCGTTTCGCGGCTTCGAAGATGCGCTCAGTTTCCTCCGCCGTGAACGCGCCCTTATCACAGAAGACATCCACGAAGCGGGCGAGGTTCCGCCTAGCCGCAAGCGGAATCATTTCATTACAGACGGTCTCAACATACTTTTGTGAGCGGCCTTGAAATTCTTTTGGGACAACGTGCGCTCCCAGCAAGGTAGCCACAACCGTACCGGGCCACCACAGCGCCGCATCGCGAATTGCCTCCAGGGACTTCATCTCCGACTCGACTGTAAGCCCATAGCCCGATTTGGCCTCAACCGTCGTGGTACCCTGCGCCGCCATGGCGTGGAGTGTGGCGAGAACTTTTTCTGCCAGCAGGCCCTTCTCAGCTGTGCGAACGCCATCTACGCTCGACCGGATACCGCCTCCCGCAGCGGAGATTTCTTCGTAAGACGCACCCTCGATGCGCTTCTCAAAATCAACCAGCCGAGGACTCACAAAAACTGGATGCGTGTGGGAATCGACGAAACCCGGCAGAACCACCTTGTTCGAACAATCAATCTCCAGAACTTTTTTTCGATTCTTCTTCAGCCACGGATCGCGGATGGCGTCTTTCGTTGCGCCGACGGAGACGATTTTGCCGTTCAGGCAAAGGACCGACCCTTCCTCCAGGATGTCGAGTTCTTTCAGTTCGCGACCACGGCGCGGGCCAGTATTATGCGAAGACACATGCAGAGTGAGAAGCTGGCCAATATTAATAAGGAGGAGTGCTTCTGTGGCGTGCGCCTCGGACTCTCGGTTTCGATTCAAGCAGTCGTTAGTTTAGCAGGGCCAGAGTTTAGCAGGGCCAGTTATGAACCGGCGTTGCCGGTGAAATAAGCCTTACGCACCGCTTACCGGCTCATCGGAACCTGTACTCCGTTTTTCTTCGCAAATTCCTTTGCCTCTTCATAACCCGCATCGGCATGCCGGATAATTCCCATCCCTGGATCGGTTGTCAGTACGCGCTCAATGCGTTTTGCCATTTCATCGGTACCATCGGCCACGGTTACCTGTCCGGCGTGCAGCGAATATCCAATGCCCACGCCGCCGCCGTTGTGAATCGATACCCATGACGCGCCAGCGGCCGTGTTCAGCAAAGCATTCAGCAACGGCCAGTCGGCAACCGCATCCGAACCATCTTTCATGCTCTCGGTTTCGCGAAAGGGAGACGCTACCGACCCGCAATCCAGATGATCCCGGCCAATAACGATTGGCGCTTTGATCTTCCCTTTTTTCACCAGTTCATTCATGGCCAGCCCAAACTGCGCCCGCTCGCCGTATCCCAGCCAGCAGATGCGCGCCGGCAATCCCTGAAACTTGATGCGTTTCCGCGCCAGGTCGATCCAGCGGCGCAGGATGCGATTCTCAGGGAACAACTCCAGCACCAGATCGTCGGTCAGGTGAATATCGGAGGGCTCTCCCGATAACGCTACCCAACGGAATGGCCCGCGCCCTTCGCAAAACAGCGGACGAATATACGCCGGCACGAAACCGGGAAAATCGTAGGCATTTTTAACGCCGCGCTGGAAAGCAAAGGTGCGAATGTTGTTGCCGTAATCAAATGTGACCGATCCCATCTTTTGCAGCCGCAGCATGCCTTCCACGTGGCGCGCCATGGCATCGAGCGACTTTTCCTGATAAGACTTCGGATCGTTTTTTCGTAACTCTAAAGCATCCGCCAAACTCATGCCGTTTGGCACATATCCGTTGAGCGGATCGTGCGCCGAAGTCTGATCGGTAAGAATATCGGGAACTACACCGCGCTCGGCCAGTTCCGGAATCAGGTCGGCGCAATTCCCCACCAGCCCGACCGACACATTTTCTTTTTTCTGCACTGCATTTTTTAAAATGCGCAGCGCTTCCTCGAGGGAGGTGGCCATGAAGTCGCAATAGCCGGTCTTGAGCCGTTTCTTGATGCGGTCGGGATCGACGTCGATTCCAAGGAAAGCCGCGCCCGTCATGGTCGCAGCCAACGGCTGAGCCCCGCCCATCCCGCCCATTCCGCCGCTGACGATCAGCTTTCCCGCCAGATCGCCGCCGAAATGCTTTTCGCCGGCTGCGGAAAAAGTTTCGAAGGTGCCCTGCACGATGCCCTGTGAGCCGATGTAAATCCACGAACCCGCCGTCATCTGGCCGTACATCATCAAGCCGGCGCGCTCCAGTTCGTTGAACTTCTCCCAGTTCGACCAATGCCCAACCAGATTCGAATTCGCAAGCAGCACCCGCGGCGCATGATCGTGCGTCTTGAACACGCCCACCGGCTTGCCGGATTGCACCAGCAGAGTCTCGTCGTGGCCGAGCTTCTTCAGGGTCGCAATAATCGCGTGGTAGGCCTCCCAACTCCGCGCCGCGCGCCCGGTTCCGCCGTAGACGACCAGATCCTGCGGACGCTCGGCTACGTCGGAGTCCAGATTGTTCATCAGCATCCGCATGGCAGCTTCCTGCTGCCAGCCTTTGCAAGTAATGGATGTTCCGCGTGGCGCACGAATGGAAGCAGGAGCCTGAGTGAGTTCCGTTTCAACTGGCATGGATAGATGTTAACGGGTCAACGTGGAAGTATTCAATCCGCCAACCTGAGCGCTACGCTGTAAGACGGCGTTCCGAGGAATTGAGGATCACAGCTACCAGGTGCTATAGGCAGTCCCATCGCTGGCTGACGCACTGGAGGCCGACTTTACGTCGGTAATGCCTGGATCCTGCTGGTCGACCGCTAGCAGCACATCTTCCTGCACTACCTCCCAGTTCGCCTCATTGGTCATGGGATCTTTGGGGACCATTTTGATATAGCCTCCGGTGACCAGATCATCGAGCGACTGCGGAGCTTTCTGCTTATCGAGCGTGTACTGGGAGATGAGCGACCGCATCTCGAACAGATCGTTGCGCAGCACCGCCTCCCGCGACCGTACGATGGACTGGTTATAAAGGGGCAGCGCAATCGACAGGAGGATCACCATGATGCTCATCACGATGAGCATCTCCAGCAGGGTAAACCCCGAACTTCGCCGTAATTTAAACTTGCCCGCCATTTCCCAGCCCTTATTTCCCCAATCCTTATTTCCCAATCCCTATTTACCAATCCTTATACTTCGTACCGTCCAGCGCCTCGTCGGTCGACTTGCTGTAAACGTCGAATATGCTTTGTCCACCCCATGAATCCGAATCAGGATCGTCCTGCATGGAGCGGAATCCCCAATCCGTATTTCCAGTCATCGGATCAACGGGGACTTTCCTTAAGTAGCGAACTTTCTTGCCCTGCACATCCACGCCCTTGACCAGCGTATCCATATCGGGAGGATAGCCTTGGCTGTCGACTTTGATCTGAAAAGCGTTTCGATCGGCGTCAATTTTGTAGCGGTCAATGGCGTCCCGCATCTCCCATAGATCGGTTCGCAGTTCTTTCTCTTTAGCGCGTTTTATGGTCAGCCGCGCCAACGGCACCGCCATGGTGGTCAAAACGAGCAGGATGGTGGTGGCGATAATCAGTTCAAGGAGGGTGAACCCATGTTCGGCACGCTCACTCCGTCCCGCATGCAATCTCCGTAACACTCTAGGTAACATCGTCGTCTACTTCTTTTTCCATTTCCATCCCACTACTGCACCGTCACCGAAGCCTGCGCGCCATTGACAGTAATCGGCTGCAAGCCAGGATCGCGGGCTCCGCCACGAGTAATCGTCAAAGGAGTCTGGCCGCTGTCCTTGGCCTGGAAGGTCAAGGTCACGATCGCGCCCTGCCCGGAAACGCCACCCGCTCCTGGCGGGCGCGACGCTGTAATCTGCAAGGTACCTGCCGGATCCTCGCGTTTCACCAACGCCACAGCCTGGCCATCCTGCGAGAGAAAGCCACCGTTCGAAACATTCACCAACTGCAACTTGGATGGATCGTAATTAATCTGCACGGGCACCGAATATACGTTCTGCGCGCCCGACATAATCAAATTCACTACAAACGTATCGCCTTTCTTGGCGGTAATCTGTCCCGGATCGAACAGGAAGTTAGGGCTGCCCTGCAGGCCCGGCGTAGCACTCTGACCTGCGGCAGGTTGAGTCACCGCCTGCTGATTCGTAGCTGGCGCCGCCGGCTGGGGGGCCGCATTACTCGAACTTTGCCCTGGCGCAGGTGACGGTGCTAATACGGAATGGCTCATGGGCCGCAACTGGATGGAGTTCGCGGTTCCAATATCAATCGCCCGCTGATTCAAATCGGTGACGCTGGCACCGCGAATCACGTGCGGAGTAATGACAAAGACGGTCTCGTCTGAGGAATGATCCTGCGTCACCTGGCCAAAAAGATATCTGAGGATCGGAATCTGGGCCAAACCAGGGATGCCAGCCAGGGATTTAGTCTGGGAATCATCGAAAATTCCACCGATCAAACTCGATTCCCCATCCGCCAGCCTGATTTCGTGCTCGACTTTTTTCTGGCCGATAATGGGCTGGCTGATGCCACCAATGCTCGACTGCCCCACCACGGAAGAAATTTCCATGGTGATCTTCAACGTCACTTCGCGATCCCCGTGCACGTGAGGAGTGACGTCGATGTTCACGCCGACGTCCAGATACTGAAACTGCGTATTCACCAGCGGGTTAATACCCACACCGCCGATGCCGGGCTGGAACGATCCGGTAGCCACCGGCACGCGTTCGCCGATCTTCAATGTCGCTTTCTGATTATCCAGCGCGCGAACCTGAGGGTTTTGCAACATCTTAGTGTCGCTATCGCCCATCACCGCTGACAAATTGGCGGTGCCGATCGTCACTTGAAAATCGGTTGCGTTCAAATTGCCCAGAGTATTCAACTCGAGCCCCGTGCCGCTCGTGGAAGTGCTCGTCGTAGTTGTTCCAGTCGTGCTGGTCGTTGGAGTGGTGTTGATGTTGCTCTGCAACTGAACGGTCGCGCTACTGGGCGGAAGCAGGCCCAAGGTCCGCGATTTATCTTTGCTGATCTGGAGCACGGCGATATCGACCACTACCTCGGGCCGCGCTTTATCCAGATCCTCGACCAGCTTTTCCGCCAGGGCAATCTGATCCGGCGTTCCACGCACCACCAGGGCGTTTTGCGATAGCAACTGCTGCACGCGCTGCACGTCCAATACGGCGCGGATGGCATTCACAACATCCTGCAATTCCGTGGGTTGGGAAAGATTCTGCAGGTAGAACGTCTTCAGAACGCTCTGTTCCAATTCCTTGCGCTTGGCGGGATTATCCTGCGCCACGAAGATCGTATTGCTGGTCACCGGACGCCAGAAAGTTTTCGACTCCAACGCCGTAATCTGCAGCGCTTCTTCCAACGTTACTCCATTCAGTTCGACCTTGATCCGGCGCGAAGTGTAATCCGGATCGAACAGCACGTTGATGCCGGCCAATTGCCCGATCGTCTGATAAATAACCTTGGAATCTTCGGTGAGTTTTACGGTGATGGGAACATTCGAAATGGTAGCCAGTTCGACGGGCCCGCCCGCATTCCTGACCATCTTTTCTATCGAACTAGGCGGTCCCGCCGCTTGCGGCGGCGGATTCTCCTTATCGTTCATCATCTGCAGGGCGCGCTTCATCTCCTGCTGCGCGATAAATAAAGAAGGATCGATCGCCGCGGCCCTCTGGAAATCGGCGAGCGCCTCCTGAAATTTGCCCTGGTCAAGCAAAAGCTCTCCCTGGTGGACGATAGTCGCCGCCGCCTTGAATCGCAGCCGGTCGAAGGCCGATTTGTAGCGCAGATCTTTTGGTTTCAGATCGAAAGCCTGCTTATAAAAGTTATAGGCAGCTTCGTAGTTCTCCCGCGCCTCGGCGTCCTCACCCTTGGCGTAAGCGGCCTTGGCCTTGTCTCCGGCGATGGCAGATACCATGAAAACCATAACCAGCAGCGCTACGGCCGCAGGCATCAGACGTCTCATTCGGTGTCCCTCATCTACTAAATTCCTTTGAATTCTGGGGCGGAAGTCTTCATAGGTTCAGCATCGACTGCGCGCTGCGGATCGCAAACGCGAGACCTGCCCGGCCCATATAAAAATGAAGACTTTTGCAGCGATTATAGCATCGGCTTTCCGGGCTCCTCATCGCGTTCCTCGCACTAGAGTTACACTCTTTGGTCGTAGTCCCAATGTGGGTGGAACCTATGCAAGCGGATTCTGCGGAGCAGGGAGCGGCTCGGCATGCGGTCACCAGCCGCATGCCGGGAGGACTATTGCCGCTCCTGCGTCGCAAAGTTCATCCAGACAAGATCGTCCTGACAAGATCTCCTAAATAGATCATCCTATTCAGATCGCTGTTAAGATTGAATCCGAGCTTATGCCCCGCCAGTCCGCACACCAGACGAAGCCCAGCCCGGAAAAATCTCCCCGCCGCGACCCCACCGCGGCCGGCCAGCGGGATGCTGCCGTTAATAGGATCGCTTCACATAACTACTTCTTGCTGGAAAAATTTGAATGCGGCCTTGCCCTCACTGGAACTGAGGTCAAATCGGTCCGCGGCGGACTCGCCAACCTCAAGGATTCTTACGGGCTGGTCAAAGACGGCGAACTCTGGCTGCTCAACGCCCACATCGGCCCCTACGAGCACGGGAATATCTTCAACCACGCGCCCCTGCGCACCCGCAAGTTGCTGATGCATAAGGAGGAAATCCGTAAACTGATCGGCAAAACCCAACAAAAGGGCCTGACGCTGATCCCGGTGCGGATGTACTTCAAGAATGGCAGAGTAAAGGTTGAGTTGGCCCTGGCCAAGGGCAAGCAGTTGTGGGATAAGCGGGAGACGGACCGCAGGCGGACGGCGGATAAGGAAGCCAGGGAGGCTATCGTCCGGAGCCGGAAGGCGTAAGCGCTTCGTGGCTCCCGCCGTGCCGAGCGCAAGATGCTCCCGCTCCCGTTACCCTGAAACCCGTCAGCTCACCAAACCTCAAGCTTCATCTGGCGGTAGCGATTGATCAGCTCGGAGTCGGTGCGGTTGGTCGTGATGAGTCGAGCGCCGTGGGAGCGGGTGGTGAGGGCGATGAGAACATCGGAGTGCAGGTCACGGAGTTTATGCGGCTCGAAGCCTCGATCCGCGCGGATTTTGGCCAATATCTCGCCAGACTGCGGCCAATTCTCTTCCGCCGGAGTTAAAATCGGGTGGTTTCTCGCCAGAGCGCGCAGGAATTTGTGTTCCGCCGGTCGACTGACGCCGCGCAACAACTCCGCGAGGACCCCAGACGACGTCCGAACCGAGCCCTCCACCAACTCGATCCGCTTGCGGGGACGGCCCGTGTGCGCCTCGTCCACGAGGACGGAGGTATCAAAGATGACGAGTTCACTCATCGAGCGCTGAAAATTTGAGTTTGCCGCGACCTGAAAGCTTCCAACTCCACGCCGAAGTAAATTTTCCCCACGAGTAATCGTTAATCCTTTACCCTAAGAGGTCGTCTCTGGAGGAACCGCTTCCCATGAAGCTGTCGAAGGTGTTCATCATATTTGCCATCTTTTCCGCGACCGCAATCCCAACGCTCTTCGCGCAGCAACCCTCCCAGCCAGACGAGCGGTCAGAATTCGTCACCCGGGCCGGGACCTCGCTCCAACTCTCGGACAAGCCGTTTCGCTATAGCGGTCCTAACATCGAGTGGCTGGGGCTTGAGGCATACGGCCCGCACGATCCGCAAGGGCCGCGCTATCCCACGCACTTTGAAGTTGACGATGCCATGGATACCGCCAAGGAAATGGGCGCGCGCGTGATTCGCTCGCAGACCCTGGGCGATAGCGTGGGTTGCGATCTGTGCATCGAGCCCCGCATGGGAGTTTTCAATCCGGAAGCGTTCAAGGCTATCGACTACGCCATCAAAGCCGCACACGACCGCGGCCTTCGCCTGATCATTACCCTCGCCGGGGACTGCGCCTATTGCGATCTCAGCGGCCCCGGAGAATATCTGGAGTGGAATGGCCAGCACGACCTGAAGGCTTTTTTCACCGACCCTGCCGTCATCGCCGCATTCGAGAAGCACATCGCCGCTCTGCTCAACCACCAGAACGCGCTGACTGGAGTTGCTTATAAAGACGACCCCACGATTCTTGCGTGGGAGAACTGCAACATGTGCGCCCTGGGCGCGGTCTGGACTTCGCCGTCGAAAGACTATTCGCCGTTTCTGCCCTGGATCGATACCATCGGAAACTTTATCAAGGCCATCGACTCGCGCCATCTCTATCTCGATACCACTGGATTTTTCCGTTACGACAAAAACGCGCTCGACTCGAAAACTCCCGATCTCATCACCTGGGAATACTATCCGCACTGGGATGTGTTTCTGCCCGGCCAGAAAACCACGGCTGCAACTTTTTCGCAGGATGCGGCGGCGATCACCGCGCATGGCAAAGCTTACATCGTGAACGAATTTGGCTGGGATGTGACCGACTGGGCCACGCGCGAGGATTTTCAAACCGTGCTGCACACTCTGGAAACGGATCGAAACATTTCCGGGGACGACTACTGGGCCTTGCAGGCTCACGCCAATGAGTTTGGCTGGCAAGCCATTCCCGCCAACGTCAGCAATCCGGATTACGCTAGGCACGGTGAAAGCGGCCAATGGTGGGCTCTTTACTACGGCGGGCTGACTACCATGGTGAACACCAGCGAAGACATGCGGGCGCGCGCGCAGCAATTAAGGAAGCATGCCTACGCGATGGCTGGCGAGCCCGTCCCGGCGCACCGGGTGCCTCCCGCTCCAGTGATCACCACCAAGGGCATCGGCTTCATCGGCTGGCGCGGCTCCGCCGGAGCCATCGCCTACAGCGTGCAGCGCCAGGTCAGCGACTCCGCTCCGTGGGAGACGATTTGTGACAAGTGCGCCACCGACGCCGATTCTCCCTGGCCGGATCCTAAGCCCGCTGGAATCTTTACTACGAAGTATCGCGTGATCGCTTACAACGCAGATGGAATACCCAGCGAGCCATCAGCGCCGCGTTAAGAGGAGCGCCATTAGAGGAGCGCCATTTAAGATAGCGACGACGTAACTAAGTTGGTACGTCATTCCCCTTCGCGAGTCTTTTCTTTCGTTACGTTTGGTCAAGAGCCGTAGACACGTTTCCCCACTGTCCCTTCTCCTTTAAGTTGAAGACTCCAATTCCGGTCCTCTGCCTTGGCCCGGATCCCCTTTGGAGTGCACTTTATGGCGATGGCGGGACAAGCTTTGTCGAAACCAGAACTATCGGGAAGAGGTTTTGAGCTCGGCATATTGCCCGAGCGGCAGATTGATAAGCGCGCGCTGGCTGCCAGCTACGCATTCATTGCCGTGGCCACTCTTCTACTCGTGAATCTTGGGATGGTCTTCCCCGACCGGCTCCAGCTCACGCAATTTCGCGTGACCGAATTGATTCCGGTCCCCGCATTGCGGCCTGAACCGGAGCCAGTTCCAATCCAGCCGCCGCCAGTAATGAAGGTGAAGCTGACTCCGCCGCCTCCCATTTTTGCCGAACCAAAATTAGTCGCGCCCCAGCAAGTTGTCCGCGCACCCAAACCCGTACCGGTTGAAGCTCCGCAGGTTGTGATCAACCAGGCCGCCGCTCCTCAGATCAAGATGGCGAGTGTAGCCGTCCCCAAGCTTTTGCATACCGGAGATTTCGCGGGAAGCTCGGTCGCACCCACGGTGACCGTGGCGGTACAGAAAGTCCAGACCGGAGGTTTTGGCGATCCCAACGGGTTGCAAGGTACAGGCAAGCAAGCCGCCAAGCTCTATGCCGCGCAGCCGGGCGGCTTCGACATGCCCGTGGGCGCGGGACAAGGCAACGGATCGGGCGGCGCAAAGGGCATAAAAGGCACAGTCGCCAGCGCTGATTTCGGCGGCGGCGTTGCCACCGCTGGTACCGCCAACCACGGAGCTATATCGACCGGCGGATTCGGCAGCGAACAAGTGGTTCACGGAAACAAGCTGGCGCAGTTCGATGCCGGACCAGCGACGACTCCCGTTGAAATCATCTCCAAACCACAGCCGGTCTATACCGATGAAGCGCGCAACCTGAAACTGGAAGGCGAAGTTCTGCTGGAAGTGCTGTTCAGCGCAAATGGAACGCTGCAAGTCAACCGCGTAGTTCGCGGCTTAGGTCATGGTTTGGACGATGCGGCCATCGCCGCTGCCAACAAAATGCGATTCAAGCCCGCGCTGCGCATGGGTCAGGCGGTGGATTCCACCGCAGTTGTGCACGTGGTGTTTCAGATGGCGTACTAAGAGCATTTTGCAAAAGATATTTCTGGAAAACAGAGCGAGATAGAAAACCAGCGGTCTGAACCAATACCTCGGAGAGAAAAAGTCATGCGCAGTTGGAAGTCGATATTCACCGCCGCACTGCTGGTTTCGGCTGCGGCCACAGCACAACAAACCACGCAGGTTGCGCCGGTATCAGCTTCTCTGCCACCATCTCCAGCACAGTCTCAAGCATCTTCACAAGCATCCAGCTCCGGAGCCAGCCCCGCGCAGTTGCCAACTCCTGCGGCCCTGGCTCAGCCCACTACCATGGATCAGGTGGTCGATCGCTTTATCGAGCGCGAACATGGACTGATGAATGCACTCTCCACGCGAACCCCGGTGGTCGAAACTTATTTGCAGAATTTAAAAGCAGATTCGCAGCTCGGCGCCGTCCCCAGCCAGGATCATTATTTTCTGGGGCGAATGGATATGGGCGCCACCGTCGATCGCACGGATTATCTGAAACAACAAGATAAGAGCATGGAAGCACGCCTGATGGGCGGCTTCAACAAGCTTTTCAAAATGCAGTATCAGCCTTTGGGCTTCTCCTGGATGGTATACGTGGATCGCACTGATTTCGATCGCGCGCATTACGAATTCCACTATGTGCGACGTGAGTTTCTCGGCGACATCCGCTGCCTGGTATTCGACGTGACCCCGAAAAAAGATTCCGGCCGGGGACGCTTTTTGGGACGGCTCTGGATTGAAGATCAGGATTTCAACATCGTTCGCCTGAATGGCACTTACACTTCCGCGCCCCACAATACTTATTTCTTCCACATGGATAGCTGGCGCCTCAACCTCATTCCCGGATACTGGGTTCCCGCGTACATCTACAGCGAGGAAGGCGACTTCAGCGCCGGCGCAAAGAGTGCGCTCGCCTTTAAAGCTCAGACTCGCATCTGGGGATATGACCTGAAAAAAGAAGGCAAGGACGACGAACTCACGCAGATTCGCGTGGATAGCGTGAAGGACGAAACCGCCTCCACGCAGGACGCTTCTCCGCTGCAAGCCGAGCGTGAGTGGCAGCAGCAGGCGGAAGACAATGTTTTAGACCGCCTGACCACGGCCGGTCTGCTTGCGCCCGAGGGTGATGTCGATCACGTCCTCCAGACCGTGATCAACAATATTGTGGTCACCAATAACATCGACTTAGCTCGTCCGGTGCGGGCTCGCGTACTGCTCACTTCCCCGCTTGAAACCTTTAGCGTGGGCAATACCATCGTGATCAGCCGCGGATTGGTTGACGTACTTCCCGACGAAGCCAGCCTGGCGGCCATACTTTCGCACGAATTAGCCCACATTGTCCTCGGCCATAATCTGGGCAGCAAATACGCGTTCAACGACCGCATGCTGTTTACCGACGATTCCACCTACGCCAACCTGGGATTCAAGCACATTCCGCAGGAAGAAGCCGACGCCGAAAACAAGGCGCTCGAACTGCTGAAGAACTCGCCCTATGCCGCGAAGCTCGATAACGTCAGCCTGTTCTTGAAAGCTCTTCAGGCCCGCGCCCCCGAACTGAACGCGCTCCTGACCACACACCTGGGCAATCCGCTGTTCAAGGATGGAAACCTCTTACGGCTGGAAGTCCTGACCAAGCAGGGTCCGGCACTGGACAACGCAAAGCTGGACCAGGTAGCGGCGTTGCCCCTGGGCGGGCGCGTTAAAATCAATCCCTGGAATGACACGGCGGAGATGGTGAAAGCGGCTCCAGTCGCCCTCACTTCCGCGCGCGATAAGATGCCTTTTGAAGTGACCCCGTTCTATCCCCGGTTGGCTCGGTACGGCTCAACGAACTCGACCAACGGAGCGACTACGGCAGCTAACTCACCATCCACGAATTAGATCTAAAACAAGTTGCAATAAAGACAAGGCCGGGATTCCGGAATGATTTTCCGGAACGCCCGGCCTTCGTTCTGGCTCCTCAAAACCAAACTACTTATCTACGCACAGCCCATGTAGGGACAGCCGCCCAGCTGTCCAGCGGTGGCCATGCCGAAGGATTAGCGCTGTAGCTGCCTGCTTACTTGGTCTTGCCCTTCCCTGGAAGCCCCGCCGGATTCTCGTGCGTCCGTTCCCGGAAATTCCCACGCATGCCGGCAGCCAGCTTCACGCTGGACTCGCCAAACTTGTCGCGCAAACGGTCCGCGGCAGCCAGCGCGTCTTTCCAGCGTTGTTGCCGGCCACCTTCGAGCAAATCAATCTGCTCTGCCTTGGCCTCGAAAGAAGAGGCCTGCACTCCCAGCAGCCGCACTTCTTTGCCCGGCTTCCAGTTCTTGCGGAACAATCCGCGGGCCTGCGCAAAGATTTCGCCGTCGAGCTGCGTAGCTACGGGCAAAGAATGAGCCCGCGTCATGGTGGTGAAATCTTTATAGCGCAGCTTGAGTTGAATGGTGCGCGCGTGGAAGTCCGCCTCGCGCAATCGCCGCGCCACCATTTCCGAGAGCCGCATCAACGTAGCCTCGAGTTGGTTTTGATCCGCGGTATCTTCGTTGTAGGTATGCTCGTGGCTGATGGATTTCGCTGCCTCATGCGCGCCCACTTCTGCATCGAACCATCCGCCGGCATCTTCTCCGCGAGCTTTGCCCGCCAGCGCCAGCCCCCACTTGCCGAACCGGCCTTCGAGTTCGGATTCTTCGAGCCGCGCCAGGTCTCCAACTTTTTTTATGCCCAGCGCATGCAGATGGCTCTCCATCACCTTGCCTACGCCCGGAATCTCGCGCACATCGAGCGGCGCGAGGAATTTCGCCTCTTCGCCAGAAACAATCCACAGCACGCCATTCGGCTTGGCCTGCGCCGATGAAACTTTCGCAATCAACCGCGACGATCCAATGCCGATCGAACAATTCAGCTGCGTCTGTTCTTTCATCCTCAAGTGCAGTTTGTGCGCCGCCTTCAGCGGCGGCCCATGCAGCCGCGCCGTACCGGTCATATCGAGGTAAGCTTCGTCGATCGAAGCCATCTCTACTTGCGGCGAGAATGCCGTCAACACTTTGAACACTTTTTCCGAACACTCCCGGTAGCGCTCCGGATGCCCATCGACAAAAATCGCCTGCGGACACAGCTTCGCCGCCGTTCGCAACGGAAGCGCCGAATGCACGCCAAATTTCCTCGCTTCATACGAAGCCGCCGAAACCACGCCGCGCTCATGCCGCTGCCCGCCGACCACCACGGGCTTACCTTTCAGCGATGGATCAAACAACTCCTCCACTGAGACGAAGAATGCGTCCATATCGACGTGGAAGATGGTTCGGGAGAAAACCGGCGGGTGGGGTGCTGCGGACATCCTGGGCAGAATTGTAGCAGGACGATCGATTCCTGCCTGCGACGTTGGTTATCGCAAAGTGATGCCAGTAAGGGATCGTCCTCCCGAATGCAGCGAGGAACCTTTTTTGCTTATTTCGAGAGCACCAGCATCGCAAGCAAAAACCAAGGTCCCTGGCTTCGCTCGGGATGACAGATTTATTTTAAGGATGACAGGCTTATCACACTGGCACCTTCTCCTGTCCCGACGCTAATCCCCGCATCTGCCTCACCCGTTCATAAACCTTCCCATACTCCCGCGCCGAAGCGTTCCAGGAAAAATCCTTATTCATGCCATTGCGCATCAGCACCTGCCATGAGGTCTGATCGCGAAACGCCTGGAGCGCGTGCTTGATGGTAAGAAGCAACGACTCGCCGTTGTATTCCGTGAACTTAAATCCTGTACCTTTTCCGGTACGCGCATCCCACGGTTCGATCGTGTCGTCGAGCCCGCCGGTGGCACGAACCACCGGCACCGTACCGTACTTCAGGCTGTAGATCTGGTTCAATCCGCAAGGCTCGTAGCGCGAGGGCATCAGGAACACATCTGCCCCAGCCTCGATCTTGTGCGCAATGGTATTGTCGTAAGCCACTTTTACCGCGATCTTGTTGGGAAATTGTTTATTCAAGCGGACGAACATGTCTTCATACGGTTTATCGCCCGTGCCCAGGGCAATCACGACCATATCCTCGCGCGCCAGCCGGTCCATGATCTGGGCGATCAGGTCGAACCCCTTCTGCGCAGCAAACCGGGAAACGATCCCAATAACCGGCAGTTTCGGATCGGCATTTTTCACTGCGAAAGCTTCCAGCAAATCTTTCTTGCACTGAGCCTTTCCGGCCAAGTCCTGAGGCGAATATTTTGCCGCAATCAACTTATCGGTCTGCGGGCTCCACTCGTCGTAATCCACGCCATTCAGGATTCCCGTCACGGTCGCGGCTCGGTCACGCAAGACGCCTTCCAATCCAAACCCATATTCCGCGGTTTGAATTTCCTGACTATATTTTCGGCTGACCGTGGTTACGTAGTCGGCATAAGTCAGCGCGCCTTTGAGAAAATTCACCTGTCCGAAAAATTCCATCTTCGTCATGGTGAACAGATCCCACGGCAGCATCAGCAGGGGCAAAGTTTCCGGGGGAAACAGCCCTTGATAGCCCATATTGTGGATGGTAAATACCGTCCCCACATCGCGGAACGCCGGGTCTTCCGCATAAATAGTCCGCAGCAAAACGGGAACCAAAGCCGACTGCCAGTCATGACAATGAAAAACATGCGGTACGCCCAGAATTTTCGAACCCTCGATCACAGCGCGCGAAAACAGCGCATAGCGCTCCGCGTTATCGGGATAATCTCCCGCAGCCGTTCCGTAGAGCGCCTCGCGATCGAAGTACTCAGGACATTCCACAAAATAAAATCGGACTCCGCCCTGGCTTCCGCCGCTCACAATGGAAGCGAAGCGGTACTTGTCATCAAAAGGAATCGTAATGCTACGCACCACAGTTGCCGGATCCGCCAGCTTGGTTTGCCGGTAGCGGGGAAGATAGACGCTTACCTGGTGCCCCAGCGTCGCCAGCGCCCGTGGCAATGCGCCCACAACATCGGCCAGCCCTCCAGTTTTCGAAAATGGAACACCTTCCGACGCCGCGAACGCAATATGCATGGAGGACCCCTCGGACTAAGCCCGTTTTTTACTGGCGCACGTTATGATGGATTAATTTATTGCGGGCCTAATCTCCCGCATCAGATGCGGGCTGAGTTTTCAGTTTATATGCCCGATGAAAAGAGGGTCAAACTTTTGCCCAAAGCTGTCTCCACGCGACGCCCCCAGCTGAAGCCCAAGCTCGGCCAGCATTTTCTTGCCAGCGACAGTTTTGCTTTGCAGATTGTCGACGCCCTGGGAGATGTCTCGCAACACACCGTGCTGGAAATCGGCCCTGGACGCGGCGTACTTACTTCGCTGCTGGCCAAGCGCACCCGCCGTCTGATCGCCGTGGAACTCGACCGCGTGCTGGCTGCGCAGCTTCGTCTGCGCTTCGGCATGTTCCCCAATGTCGAGGTAATCGAAGCCGACATTTTATCCGTGGACATCGATTCGCTCTTCGGCCCCAAGCCTGGCCTGCGCCGTCCCGGAATCGAGTTCAAGCCGTCTCCCGCGAAGGTGATTGGGAATCTCCCTTACTACATCACGTCGGATATTCTGCTGCGGCTTTTCGAATACTCAAAGTATTTTGAAACGCTGGTCATCCTGGTGCAGCGCGAAGTCGCCGACCGCATCGCGGCCGAACCCGGCAGCAGCGATTACGGCCTGCTCTCCGCTACCGCGCAACTTTACGCGAGCGTGGAAAAACTCTTTACGCTTCCTCCCGACGCGTTTGCGCCCCCGCCAAAGGTGCATTCCACCGTGCTTCGCCTCACCATGGCGCCCAGGCAAAAAGAGCTTGGGCTGGATGGCAACAGTCTGGTACAAGCCGGCTTCATCGATTTTCTTAAACTTTCATTTGGTCAAAAGAGAAAAACGCTGTGGAACAATTTGAAATCGTCATATTCCGAATCTGCTCTGCGTGACGCTCTTTCGAAAGCCCGAGTGAAACCTGCCGCTCGCGCAGAGACTCTAAGCCTGGAAGAGAGTGCCGCGCTGTATCACGCCTTGCGCCAGAACCGGGACGACTCGTAGGATAGGCACAGATTTGTTTCGATTCAGGTCCTATTCGCGGAGAAAGATTAATGACCGCGATCGCAATTCGATCTCCCGCTGTTGCCGGCCGCTTTTATCCAATTGATCCTGCGACTCTAAAAGAGGAAGTTAGAACCTTGCTGTCGCAGGGCCGCTCGTCCAAACAAATCTGCGCTCTGGGATGTATCGTTCCCCACGCTGGATACGTATATTCGGGCTACGTTGCGGGCGCAGTTTTTGCGAAACTGGAGATTCCTGAACTCTGCATTATTCTCTGCCCGAATCACACCGGCATGGGCCGTCCGCTTGCGATCATGAGCGAAGGGATTTGGGAAACGCCGCTTGGCTCAGTCTCCATTGATGAGAACTTCGCCGCAAATCTCAAGCAGCGGCTCCCTGCCTTGGAAGAGGATTCGGCCGCCCACCGGGCGGAACATGCTATTGAAGTCGAACTCCCATTCCTGCAAACCCTGCGCCCCGGAATAAAATTCGTTCCAATCGCGCTAGGGACGAGGCATTTCGAAACGCTCCATCAACTTGGCATTGCGCTAGCCGATGCGATCGCCGCCTACCACGGGCCCGCCCTGATCGTCGCGTCGAGCGATATGAACCATTACGAATCTGATGAGATCACGCGGGTTAAGGATCAAAGCGCAATTGAACAGATGCTCGCGCTCAACCCGCGCGGCTTGTATGAAACTGCCGCTCTGCAACATATCAGCATGTGCGGCCTGGGGCCGGCAGTCACGATGCTCACTGCAACAAAGCATCTCGGCGCGAGCTCTGCCGAGCTGGTCAAATATGCAACCTCGGGGGACATTTCCGGAGACAGAAATATGGTGGTGGGCTACGCAGGAGTCACGATCAGTTAATTCGTATGTCGACTAAGCTGCAGCGTTGAACGATTCGATATTACCGGAATCAATGGGGATTACGTTCGACTCCGGGGAATCAGGAACCGCCATCGGGCTGCTCTCAAACTCGGCGCATGAAGCGGCTTGCAACAGCTCGCGCAAATCCTGCACGCGAGATTGCCGATCGTAGCATTCCATCAATTGGCTGTCCGACAAGTCCCGCGAGGAGTTCAGAACTTCCATCTGCTGACGAAGCAGTTCCATCATTTCATGTCGTACCGAAACCAGGTCTTCCACTTGCATCTCAGTCCTCCTGCACAATCTGCACAATCGCTTGCACAGGGTAACTTTATCGACGCAGGCTGCTCCCGCCGTATCCGGTAGATTCTGTATTTGAAGGCCCATGATCCACCAGTTAAGCGGGGCCAAAAATTTAGGCGGCCTTGCGGCCGCCTAGTTAAGTCCTATGTGAAACCTGTGTTAATAATTCCGGTGGCTAGCCCGCTAGTGGTGTCCCCCACCACCAGCAGCCGAGGATTGTCCTGCGACGGGGGCAGCAGCAGCGCGTGCGGCGCCAAACCGGCCAGCGTCAGGCCGGCCATCCGGAGAACGTTCTTCTCCAAAGCCAAAGCCGACAAAACGTGGCGACGTAGCGGAGAATTGCTGCACCGCTGAAACTCGCACAAACCCGCTCTTCGCGACCTGCGAGTTCAAATAATGCATGTCGCTGAGACCTCCGCGCGGAACTCCCAGACCAGCCGACCCTTTTTTCACAATCATATTTGCCTGGGCGTCCGCGAAAACTGAGGCGTTTCTTCCTACCACCACCGCATTCACGGAGCCTTTCGGCGCCACCGGAGCCTGAAAACCCGCTACCGTTCCCAGATAGTGAACTCCACCATTCCAGCTATTGAATCCACCCGGCTGCCAACCCCAGCCGAAACCAGGCGCATAGAGCCAATTTCCGTAGTAGTAAGGCATCCAGCCCCACGGATATGCCGACGCCCACATGAATCCCATCCCTGGGTAATACGACCAGGCCCCGTCCATGAATGGATTCCAGCCAACCCCCGTAAAGTAGGGTTGCCACAACGTTCCAAACCCGGCGACGTTGTTGTAGCTGCCGTAATAATTGAGATCGCTCACCCCGTAACCCAGCGGGGTGGAATTGTTCTTGGCATATTGATCGTGGTACGTGGTGGAGTCGGAATCCCATTCGTCGGCCGGAAGATGATTCACGTTCTTAGCCAGAGACGGCTGATCGCTGTCCGCTTCGAACGCCACCATCTTCTTCTTCTCAACCTTGACGGTGGCGCCGTCGGGACTCATCACGTCAATTTCATTCCTGAAGTTCGCGACTTCAGCGTTGCGCGAAGAGATCGCCACGCGAAAATGCGACGGCTGCGTGAGTTCGATCTTCTCGCGCGAAAAATTAAGGGTGAACGTATCTCCGCTCTTCCCCAGCCAATTCACATAGGCCAGTCCATCCACCAGATGCACCGCGGATAGTCGTTTCCCGCCGTCATTCAAACCCAGTGTGCTGAACTCAACTGTCGTGTTAGGAGTAAGGCGCAGCGTGCTGCCATCTTCAAACTCAATCTCGGCGCGGCCATTGTCACGCGTCCTCAACTGCGTCCCTTGTGTAACCGGAAGATTGAGGAACGCATTTTCAAATCCCAGTCCTGAATTCTTGTTGATCTGTACTTTGCCCTGTACATCGCTCAAGCGAACGATGCGGGCCTGCGAATCGGCCGCCGCCGGCAGCGCCATAAGCGTGCAGGCAATGACCGCGAATGCTACGGCATAATTTTTAGGCTTGTACATCGGAGGAGCCTCCCCAACCGCTGGATCGCTTCTGCGCCCATTAGAACACGATTTTGCCCTGCCGGTTGTCAACAATTTGTCGGATGCAATAAGGAAGGGGTGGGACGCGTCTAATTCGCCGGTCGGGCCGAGCTTCCCATTTGAATCAGTTCTTTGGCTCGGGCACGCGCCATATTCATCACGGAAGGGTCGTCGACGATTGCCTGCAAGACGGGCGTTACTCCCTGCACTTCACTCAATTCGTTCTGCCGGGCCTGCGCCACCATGCGCTTCAACTCGTCGTCCAGGGCCAGCTTTTGATACTTGTGCAGGTACGCCAGCCTCCGGCCGTAGTCGAGCGTTCCTTCAATGTTTTGAAATAATGTGGTGAGCTCGCGCACCGGTTCCAAGTTTGAATAGTTATAACGCGCCGTGAAGGATCGCTGCCCGTCCTGATAGCTCAGCGTCTTTTCTCCGGTAAAGGCCAGCTTGCTGTTTCCCGCGTCAATCTTGCCTTCAAAGTATCGGGCCTGTTTCGCCCATTCAAAAATGCGATCGCGGTTCCCCGGCGAAACCTCGAAATCAGATTCGTAATTCTGATCTTGACCCTTCTGGTCAGTCTTCTCCGCGGATTCAAACTTTGCATGGCCTGCCGTGTCTACCGCGATCGAATAGTGCGAAGGATCGGAGTCGGGAAAGTCCAACGTGAATGTAACCGACGCCACATCGTTGGTTGTAACCTGCGCCAACAGCACTCCCGAAAGGCCAGCTAGCGCTGTCAACGCAACCAGCGTGAAGCGGCAGAAGTTTTTTGAGCGAAACGGCGCCTCGCGCAATCGGAATCGCAATCGAAATAAAGATTGAGATCGACTGGCGAACAGACCGGTAAATTCGAGAAAGCTAGATCGTTTGCGCAGTGACCCCGGCCTCATACGCGCGCCGCCGTGACCCTCTGCCGCAGCAACGTCCCTGCGGTGTGCAGATGGCAGATTGCGATCGCCAGCGCGTCGGATGCGTCCATCGGCTTGGGAGCCTCGGCCAATCCCAACAAACGCGTCACCATATGTTGCACCTGCTGCTTCTCCGCGCGCCCATATCCGACTACCGACGATTTAATGCTCAGCGGTGAATACTCCGCAACCTCCAACCCAGCCGCCGCCGCCGCCAGCATTGCCACTCCACGCACTTGCCCCAACTGCAAGGCCGACCGCACATTCAGCGCATAGAAAATTCCTTCAATCGCCACTTCGTCCGGACGATGATCTGCTATCAGCGCACCGAGATCTTCATAGATTCGCGACAACCGCCGCGCCAGCGATTCCCGTGGTGAGAGCTTGATCGCGCCGCACGCCAGGCAAGCGAGTCTGCCGCCAGCAAACATTTCGACCACCCCGTACCCGGTGTAGTGCCCGCCGCAATCGATTCCCAGCACGCGCATGTTCAGAGCAGTTTATCGCGGAACCCGGACGGAAGCGAACGCACCGAACCTCTCCCGCTACCCGCATCTACCTTCACCTGAGTGCTTCTTCCTCATTGCCGACTGATTACCAGAGTCACCTTGGTAACCACCTTCCATGCCGCGAACATTGGCCAGCCGATTTACAGTAGATAGCTACGCCTATTTCGCTCGCGCCGCATGATGGGAATGTCAGGAATCAGCATGAAATCTAATCGCAGTACAGAATTCTTAAGATCGCTTGCGGGGGGGCGAACCACTCCTCTTCTTATCACGCTGAGTATGATCGCAGCCTTCGTGGCCTGTGGCGGCAACTCAAAGAGTTCCGGCGGCGGCGGTTCTACCGCCCCGATCAAAGTTGCTATCAGTGAGGCGCCCGCAGCATCCCTATTGCCCGGAGCTACAACCAGCCTGACCGCGACGGTCACCAACGATTCCACATCCGCCGGCGTCACCTGGAGCTGCGCTCCGGCAAACTCCTGCGGCTCGTTTAGTTCAGGTACCAAAGCGGTGCCCAGCGACACGGCTGTCACCTATACCGCTCCGTCTTCCACGGGCAACGTCATTCTTACCGCGACCTCGGTTGCGAACACTGCGGTGAGCGCCAGCGCCAATGTCACCCTCACCACGGCCGCTTCAGGAACCGTGGCCAGCGGCAACTATGTTTTTTTTCTTTCCGGATACGATCCGCACAAGAGCCCCTACTTCGTGGCTGGAGTCATTACTATTTCCACCAGTGGCTCGACGATGACTATCACAGGCGGCGAGCAGGATTTTTCCGACTATTACAACGAAGTTCATGACACCATCTCCAGCGGCACCATCGCGGCAAGCACCAGCCACGGCGATCAGAATCTAACCATCACGCTGCAAACGGGAGATCCCTGCATTGGACCGGGAGCGACTGACAACTGCACCGGCGGCTCCGGGCAGGAGATTCTCAACGCCGCTTTGATCTCGAATTCGCATGCGCAGCTTACCGAGTTCGACACCTGGGCCAGTGCGAGCGGAACTCTCGATCTGCAATCCTCCTCCATCGCCACGCCTTCCGGCAGCTATGCGTTCTACCTTACCGGGATTGATAAAGTACAAAACGCGCTGGCCCTTGGAGGCGTGATCAACGTGGACAATTCCGGTGGAACCGGCGGTATCTCTGGCGCGGGCAGCATCTTCGATATCAATGACTTCGAGACCTCAACTCCGGCAAATACTTTCACAGCTGGCTCGGTTTCCAGTCCTGACGCCTACGGCCTGGTTACCTTCAATTTGAACTCCGGCTTTGTCGCCAACACGCCCGGAATCACGCTGGCCGGCTATATGATAGACAACTCCCACATTCAAATCGTCGAGAACACGAACGTCGATCACCTTCGAGGCACCACGGGCGGAAATGCTTTGCTGCAAACAGGCGTTGGAACTTTCAGCACCAGTTCGATCTCCGGATCGAGCTATGTGCTCAGTCTCATCGGCGCCGATAATGTTGGCACTAACACTATAGCGGGGATACTGACTTTCAATTCGGACGGAAGCGTGAGTGGAAATTTGAGTTTCAATGACACCGCGAATCAGAGTCCGCAAGGTGGTACTGCTCTCGCCGTTGAAATAACCTCGACTCCGTGCTCTTCCGGGTCGGCAGCCACTGCCTGCTACATAGTCGATAACACGGGCAGGGTCACCATCACCAATGTGACTGATAGTGCGACGACTCCGACATTTGCCTACAACCTCGAACTGTACGTGGATGGCAATGGCAACGCCTTCGTGGTATCCATGACGTCGTCCTCTACGAAGGACGGTGGCCAGGGCCCGAATGGCCCCAACGGCCTTAGCGGCGTGGGTTTTCGGCAAACTGGCACATTCAACGCCGCTTCATTGCTGGGGAGTTATGCTCTAAATATCGATCAGCAGGATGGTGCCGAGGGATTCGAGTGCGATGGTGCAGGAATCGTCGTGGCCGATGGAGTCGGCGCTTTCTCCGGATATCTCGACCTCAGCGGCGTACTTTCCACTGCATTGACCCCGACCCCGGACGTGGCCGTCACGGCAACTTTCGCGACTACTTCCACGAATGGAGTCTTTACCGGCAATATCAGCGGCATCGCCTCCCACCCGGTGCCTTCCGACAAGTTCACCTTCTATCTGGTGAATCCCACGAAGTCGGTGGCAATCGAGAACGATCAGAACCAGCTAACCCTGGGAGTCTTCGAACTTCAGCAGTAACGCTCAGTACGGCTTAAAGACGTTTACTTCTGCCTAACAGCATTTCGGCCGGCGCGTCTTGGCCTCTTCGAACTCTCGCCGGAATGCAGCATACGATTCGCTGGAGGAAACAGTTCCAGCGCGATTCAAAAATCGCGCGTAAGCCGCTTCATCGAATATTTCGCGCAGCATTTCAATCCCAGTTGCCGCGACGTTCAGGAAAATCGTCTTCGCCCGATTCATCCCCGCTCCTCCACCAGCCGCGTCCTCACAAATGGCGATTCTTTGGTGCGTGCTTCTCTGGTTCCGCGCAAAATCCCCAGCCATTGCCGCCCGGATTCCAGCAGAACCAGCGTGACCATCAACACCAAGATTCCAGTCACTGCCGCGTCCAGACGGTTGTTAAAAATCAGCCGGGAGGTCGCACCGGTCTGCGGCGCTGCCGCCAGCACTCGCGCTTGCGCCAGAAATCCAACCCGCGGATTCGGGCTGAACATCTTCTCCCATGACGCGGTAAACGTCACCGCAACCAACCAAGCCAGCGGAGCCAGAGTTACCACCGCATATTTCGCGCGATGCATCTTGATGATGATCGTTGTCGCCACGCACAAGGCTACCGTCGCGAGCAGTTGATTCGAAATCCCGAAGAGCGGCCACAAGGAATTAATTCCACCCAGCGGATCCTTCACCCCCTGCCATAAAAAATAACCCCAGGCCGCGACAATCAGCCCGCTTGTCGTCAGAATCGAGGGATACCAACTCGTCCGCCCCATCGGTTTGTATACATGCCCCAGCGCATCCTGCACCATGAATCGCGCGACTCGCGTACCGGCATCGAGAATGGTCAAGATGAACAGCGCCTCGAACATGATGGCGAAGTGATACCACAACGCCATCAGCGTCTCGCCGCCCAGGCTGCTGGAAAAGATGTGCGCCATGCCCACCGCAAACGCGGGCGCGCCCCCGGTACGGTTGAAAAGAGTCTGTTCGCCGACCGCATGGGCCAGGGCCTGCATGTCAGCCGCAGTCACCGGAAATCCCCAGCTCGAAATAGTGGCTGCCGCAGTCGCGGGAGCCTGCCCAACCACTCCCGCTGGACTGTTAATCGCGAAGTAAACCCCGGGCTGCATCACGCAAGCGGCAATAATCGCCATCACCGCGACCGCGGATTCCGCCATCATGGCACCGTAACCCACCATGCGAGTCTGAGTCTCGCGCGCAATCATTTTCGGAGTGGTGCCGCTCGAAATCAGAGCATGAAATCCGCTGATCGCTCCGCAGGCGATGGTAATGAAAGCAAAAGGAAAAATTTTCCCCGCGAAAACCGGGCCGGTGCCATCCACAAACCGGGTCAAAGCCGGCATATGCAGAGTGGGATGCAGCGCGATGATTCCGATCCCCAACAGGGCGATGGTGCCCAACTTAACGAAGGTGCTGAGATAATCGCGCGGCGCCAGCAGCAGCCACACCGGCAGCGCGGACGCCGCAAAGCCATACACCATGATCAGAATTGCCAGCGTGGGCGCAGTGAAGGTAAACAGCCTCGCCCAGGCGGCGTTCTGTGAAACATATTGCCCACCCCAGATCGCGGCCATTACCAGCACAAATCCGAGCGCTGACACTTCCAAAACTTTTCCCGGACGAATGCGCCGAAGATAGACGCCCATCAATACGGCAATCGGCATCGTCATAGCGATGGTGAACGTTCCCCATGGACTTGCCTTGAGCGCGTTGACCACAATCAGCGCCGCTACGCCCAGCAAAATGACAAGAATGGCGATGACCGCGACATAAGCTACGAATCCGCCCACTCGCCCGATTTCCTCTCGAGCCATCTCCGTGAGCGATTTTCCGTCGCGCCGCACCGAAAACAGCAGAATGACGAAATCCTGCACGCATCCCGCAAACACCGCCCCCGCCAGCACCCACATCGTCCCCGGGAGATAGCCGAACTGCGCTGCCAGCACCGGCCCGACTAAAGGACCCGGCCCGGCAATGGCGGCGAAGTGGTGACCAAACACCACCCACTTATTGGTGACGAGAAAGTCGCGGCCATTCTCCAGCCGTTCTGCCGGAGTGGCGCGCAGGCCATCGAGAGCCAGGATTTTTACCGCGATGAACTTGCTGTAGAAGCGATATCCCAGCGAATAACAGCAAACCGCCGCCGTCACCAGCCACAAAGCATTGATCGGTTCCCCGCGATGCAGCGCAATCGTACCAAGCGCCAGGGCCCCCAGGATCGCGACTGCACCCCAAAGCAATTTCCTCATCGTCTGATTCGCCTTGAATCCATCACTCCCACAGCCAAGCATTGTGCCGAATGCCAGGCAGCGAAGCAATAGCTATGTCGCATGCCAGTTTCGCAACGGCCATGTTCCTTCGTTTGTTCTCGTTCGCGTTGAAATCATAGTCTTCCATCAACATTTACCTGATAATCAGAGCATGGGCCGTAGCTTCGTCGAGGATCGCTGGCTGCCGAAGTCTGTCCTCTGCCTTCGGGAGTACAACGCCAACAAGTTGGTTCGCGATCTCATCGCCGGCGTCACGGTGGGCCTGGTGGCGCTGCCTCTCGCCATGGCGTTTTCCATCGCGTCAGGCCTAACGCCACAAGCCGGAATCTACTGCGCCATCGTCACCGGATTTCTGATCTCCGCGCTCGGCGGTTCGAAGACACAAATCGGTGGCCCAACCGGCGCCTTTGTCGTGGTCATCTCTGGGATTGTCGCCCTGCACGGCGTCGACGGCCTCTTCATGTGCACCGTAATGGCCGGAGTCTTGCTCGTCATCATGGGCATCGCCGGCATGGGCACGGCAGTCAAGTTTATCCCTCGACCCGTAGTCATCGGCTTCACCAACGGTATCGCCATATTAATCGCCAGCACGCAGGTCAAGGATTTCTTTGGCCTGCAGTTGGCCAAAGTTCCCGGCATCTTCTGGCAGCGTGCGGAAGCCCTAGCCGGAAGCTTTCTCACGCTTTCCTTTACCGCAACTGCCTTGGCGGCGGGCACAGTGCTGGTCATGATTCTCTGCCGTACTTTGTCGAATCGCATCCCCGGCGCAATCGTCGCTTTTCTCCTAGGAACGGCGGCGGTGATCGTTTTCAAACTGCCGGTAGAAACCATCGGTTCGCGCTTCGGCGGAATTCCGGCTGGTTTGCCGCACTTCGCGATTCCGCGCTTTCGTGCGGATTTGATTCATGGCCTGCTCGGACCCGCTCTTACAGTCGCGATGCTCGGCGCAATTGAATCACTCATGTCCGCCGTTGTCTCCGATCGCATGAGCAACGATCACCACAATCCCAACGTCGAACTCTTCGGCCAGGGCGTGGCCAACATCATTTCCCCAATGTTTGGCGGACTCCCCGCCACAGGCGCAATCGCCCGCACTGCCACCAACATTCGCTCTGGCGCGCAGACACCCGTCGCGGGCATGATTCATGCGCTTACCCTGCTCTGCATCCTGCTCTTCGCGGCACCATGGGTCAGCCACGTCCCACTGGCCGTGCTCGCCGGAATTTTGATAGTGGTCGCCTACAACATGGGAGAGTGGCGCGAGATTCCGCAGCTGCTGAAGCTCACGAAAACGGACATCAGCGTTTGGATCGTTACGTTCGCCCTAACCGTCTTCGCCGATCTCACCGTCGCCGTCGAGGCTGGCATGATCCTCGCCGCACTGCTCTTCATCGGGCGTATCGCTTCCACTACAACCGTCTTGCAAGTCACCGACGAATACGTGGAAGACGGCCGCGTCCATATTCTTCAGGACAAAGATATCCCTTACTATGCCACCATCTTCCGCATCCACGGGCCATTTCTGTTTGGCGCCACCGATAAAATCACTGCCGTCACGGAAGACCTGCACACGCTGCCTCCGGTGGTGATCCTGCGTTTGCGCAACATGACTGCCCTGGACGCGACCGGACTATTCGCGATTGAGGAGGTTGCCAAACAACTGCAGGCCAGCGGTCGAGTTTTGATTCTGTGCGGGGCGCGTGAGCAACCAGCCGGTCTGATTCATCAAGCAGAGTTCGAAGACGTAGTGGGTGCGCAAAACATCTGCGACAATGTGCAATCGGCCCTGCGCCGAGCGGCGGAAGTTCACGAACAGCTGGAAGCAGTCGCTATTGGCTTGCGCAACTAGAACCTGTTCAGCAACGCGCCAATCTTCAACAATATTTCCCGCAATTTTTCCCCGATGTGACCTCCGTCACTTTTTTCCTCAGCCCCGGATCGGGTTTAATGAATAAAATTTCTATTCTCTTCGGATCGCAATCGTATGAATGCCCTGGGACTTTGCGTGATCGTCCAACTGTGCCTTGCCGGCGGCGTGGCCGGATTATTGTGGCCAGAAAAGTTTATGCCAATCTTTGAAACCCTGATGTTCCCCTGGCCGGCGACCTACAGAGGATTGCGCGCTAATAGTTTCCTCGCCATTGGCCTGTCGCTCCTGCTTTTTGCCCGATTAATGATCAGCGTCGGCTGATGGGCGAGCGGTAATCCATCGAACCCAATCCGCTTTAGTGATAATCTATTTCTTCCTGGCGATTGCGGAATCGCCCGTCCGGCGGGAGTTGCCATTGACCCGCATTCCGGACACCATCAGGAAAACCTTTATTCTGAACTGATCGAGGGAATTGGAACATGAAGATCGGGATGTTAACCGGTGGTGGCGATTGTCCTGGGCTGAATGCCGTAATCCGCGCGGTTGTGCGCAAAGGCACCTTCACTTATGGCGATGAATTCGTAGGTTTTCTGGAAGGCTGGCGGGGACTGGTAGAGGATAAGAGCACTGTGCTCGACCTCGAAGCCGTCAGTGGCATTCTACCTCGCGGCGGCACAATCCTTCGCACCTCGCGTACCAATCCTTCCAAGCGTCCCGACGGATTGGACCGCTGCCTGGCCACGCTGGAGAGAAACAAAATCGACGCCCTGGTTGCGATTGGCGGCGACGACACGCTTTCCGTTGCCCAGAAATTGCACGAGCGCGGCGCAAAAGTAGTAGGCGTACCAAAAACCATTGATAACGATCTAGGGGGCACCGACTACACCTTCGGTTTCGACACGGCCTGCAACATCGTGTGCGAAGCGCTGGACCGCGTGCACACCACGGCCGAAGCGCACAACCGTGTAATGGTCGTCGAGGTCATGGGCCGCGATGCCGGCTGGATCGCCCTTTACAGCGGCATCGCTGGAGGCGCTGACGTAATCCTGATTCCCGAGCGGCCTTTCGACGTCGACAAAGTCGCGGAATCGATCCGGCAACGGCACGAGCGCGGCCTCTATTTTTCCATCGTGGTCGTAGCCGAGGGCGCAAAATTTTCCTCCGCCGAACCGGCACAAGGCGCTCCCGTCATTCAGGATATGGGCAAGGACGAGTTCGGGCACGCCAAGCTCGGCGGCATCGCCAATACTCTCGCCCGCGAAATCGAAAAACGCACCAACTATGAAACCCGCGCCGTAGTTCTCGGCCACATCCAGCGCGGCGGATCTCCCAGCGCCTTTGACCGCGTGCTGGCCACGCGTTACGGCCTGGGCGCCATTGACATGGTGCACCGGGGCGAGTTCGGACGCATGGCCGCCCTGCGCTCGAATAAGATCGTTTCCATTACCTTGCAGGAAGCAATTTCGCGTAACCGGGTCGTGGATGACGAAATGATCCAGATCGTCGACGGACTATTCGAGAAAACTGCGGAAAAACAAGCAGTCTGATCGAACAGCCGTGAAAAGCTAGCCTTGGTCACGATGCAGAATCTATATCGGGAACTGGCTCCGCACCTGATCGCGCTAATTGAGCTGTTGCTGATGATGGGTGCCGGAACGCTGATCCTACTGCACTCGAAAGATGATCTTCCCGCGAGTAAAACTCAGAGTTTCCGGCGGATCGAACTTGCGTTTGCCCGTTTGGGAAGGCGCAAAGGGCTGGCCGTGTTCCTGGTGGGCTTTAGTGTAATCGCCGTCCGAGTCGCCCTCATTCCTGTACTCGGCATTCCCCAGCCGCGCTTTCACGACGAATTCAGCTATCTGCTTGCAGGGGACACCTTCGCTCACGGAAGGCTCACTAATCCTACACATCCCATGTGGATTCATTTTGAGAGCTTCCACATTATTCAGAAGCCGACATATATGTCCATGTATCCGCCGGCGGAGGGCATCGTTTTGGCTGCGGGCGAACTGCTCGGCAATCCGTGGATTGGGCAACTTCTAATCACAGCGCTCATGTGCTCGGCTTTGTGCTGGATGCTGCAAGGCTGGTTGCCGCCAGCGCTCATGTGCTCGGCTTTGTGCTGGATGCTGCAAGGCTGGTTGCCGCCTTCGTGGGCCTTGCTGGGCGCCGCGTTAGCGGTTTTGCGTCTGGGACTTCTAAGCTATTGGATGAACAGCTACTGGTGCGCGTCAGTAGCCGCATTGGGTGGCGCACTCGTTCTTGGAGCGTGGCCCCGGCTGCGAAAACATCCGCGGGTACGCGACTCCTTGCTGATGGGCTTGGGCTTGGTGATACTCGCCAACAGTCGTCCCTATGAAGGTTTTATTCTTAGCCTCCCTGTGGCTGTGACGATGCTTTGGTGGCTGACCAAAAAACATCGGCCCGCAATCAATTTGTCGGCCTATCGTCTGGTGCTCCCGCTGCTAGCAGTTCTCATCGTTGGTGGGTTTGCTACCGGTTACTACTACTGGCGTGTTACAGGTAACCCGTTTCGCATGACCTATCAAGTCAATCGCTCCACCTACGCGACGGCTCCCTATTTCCTCTGGCAGCAACCCAGTCCCGAACCTTCATACCAACACCAAATCATGCGTGATTTCTACCGCTGGGAGCTTGCACAGTTTGAAGAAAACCGTACACCAGGTGGAGCGGCCCGGCGAACGGGCGAAAAGCTTGCTGGGATTTGGGGGTTTTATCTCGGTCCAGCCTTAACTTTTCCTTTAATTGCGTTCCCCTGGATGCTCCGCGACCGTCGTATGCGTTTTCCGCTGTCCATCCTAGCCGTACTCTTCGCGGGGCTGTCAGTGCAAACCTGGACCCTTCCACACTATTTCTCTCCTGCAACAGCGCTACTTTATCTGCTGCTCTTGCAATGCATGCGGCACATCAAGGTGTGGAGGGGTCGCCACTTTTTCCCGGGAGCCGCTGCCGTTCGCATGATCGTGGTGGTCTGCTGCGCGATGATTGTGTCGCGCTTAGTCGCCGCAATTACCCACGCTGCGATAGAACCTCCTTGGCCACGCGGAAATCTGGATCGCGCGGCAATCGTCCAGCAACTCGACGGTCAGCCTGATAAGGATCTAATCTTAGTTCGGTACCAGCCGGCTTATGGCACGCAACACAACGTAGACCATGAGTGGGTGTACAACGGCGCTGACATTGACTCCGCTAAAATCGTGTGGGCTCGAGATATGGGCGAGAATCGCAACCAGGAACTTCTGCACTACTTCCACAACCGGCGCATCTGGACGCTCAATGGTGACCCGGCGTCTCCGCGGCTGGAACCTTATACCGTGGCACCGGCCAACTAAGGCTTAGTGGACGACCGCACAGCCAATTCCGACTGCAGCTAAAGAGTCTGCAGATAAGGGATGCCGAGAATACATACATCAGCGCCTTAATCGGATACCGAAAACGTGCAAAGGCATGAGTGAAGTAATACACCAGTGGATAAAGCAACAATGCCGACAGAAATTCGGGCGGCCCGATGCGGTCAACGAGGCGAAGATAACGTTGAGGAAGACTGCCACAATTGCCGAAGCTCTCGTCTCAACCCCAAAGACGCGAAAAATGCAGGCGAGCAGAGCCGGATACGCTGGCGCGAACCAGGCTGTGGGTCCCCAGGAATCGTGAAACGCGGAGAAAAATCCATGTTCTTCCAGCAGTGACCGAGCAATTCCAGCCAGTTCATTCTTTCCCCACGAAAATTTGCTATGCGCGAAGAACGCCCCAGCTATTCCGATTCGCAACACAAACGCAGCAATGAAAATCCACATCGGGCGTCGGAACCATAGTCGCAATCCTTGGCAATTAGCTACATTCTCCGTTTGCGATATATTTGAACACTACTCCCCAAACAAAAACTGCAGCGCCTCCGGAAATCGTTCCGCCCAGGCTGCTTCCGTGTGGCTGGCTCCATCCTTGATCACCATGCGTAGTCGTTTTTCGCTTAACACTGCACGACGCAGGATCGCGGCGAGTTCCCGCACGTCGTCGACTACGCTGCGGCTGCGTTCCGGAGTGCTGGCTTCCGCCGTTCCCGCCGCAAGGAATATTCTCTCCGGCCAGATCCGCACCACTCGACTGTCTTTGATCGCCTGCCGGCTCGCCACCCATAGCGACGGACTTTCGAGCAGCAGCTTGCCGATCACTCCGGGCCGTGCAATCGCAGTATAGAGCGCAATCAGCGCTCCCAGCGAAGAACCGCCTAGTCCAGTATTTTCCGGCCCAGGCGCTATTCGATAAGTCGATTCCACAAAGGGCATCACTTCCTTCATCAAAAAATCCGGATAGTGACGCCCTTGCACGCGCAGCATCTTCGGATGGAACGAGCGATACGGCACATATTCGCGCAGCCGATCTTTGCCAGTATTATCGATGCCCACAACAATCATCGGCGGCACCGCGCCCTGGCGAATCAACCGGTCCGCGGTTTCGTCCACGCCCCATTCAACTCCGCCGAATGCGGAAATAGCCTCAAAAAGATTCTGCCCGTCGTTGAGATAGAAAACCGGATAGGTGCGGCTCGCGTTCTGCGCATCGTCATACCCCGGAGGCAGCCACACCCGCAAATAGCGAGTATTGCGAAAAATACGGCTGCGAAACTCATGCAGCCGCAGATCTCCTACCGCTCCTTCGGCGCGAATTGGCTGCGCAGCGACTATATTATTTTTAATTTTCTGGGTTCTTGCCATCGGAGAGAATTTCAGGCGTTGAATCGACCGCGCACTTTAATCGCGGACGCAAGCACGGCGATCATTACAATAATCGCCAGCGAGCTCAAACAAAGGACGCACCATGTATCGAGAATGCGGCCTTCCACATAGGTAAGATAAAGCGCGAAGGCGAGCCCCGCTGCGGCCGCGAGCAATAAGCGTAAAGGCGTTTCTCGGTGCGACCGGTAACCCGTAGCTAGCGCCAGGAGCAAGCCATATCCCACTACTCCGATTCCAGCCACCGGAATTCCCATGATGCTCGAGTACTCGCTCCGGTTCACGATGTCGCAATTGAACTTCTCTCCAATTTCGCAAAACCCGGTGGCCGACTTCGCATAGTGACGTTGCAAAGATACCGCGGAAACTAGAAGGCCGGCGAGGGCAAGAATAGCGATCGCCACAAACAAAATGCGATCGTTATTCTCGCGAGCAGTGCTCTCAGATTGTTCCGAGGCTGTGCTCACGGCAGACTGCACCCGGTTTTATCGGAGAGCTCCTCCAAGGGAAACACGCCTTCTTTAGGAGGATTCGTGCCAAACTGCCAACTGGGAAACAATTTTATGCCCGCCGCCGAGCATTGCGGGTTGAGTGCCTTCGATCCCCGGATCGCGCATTCCACGTAGGGCACGTACTGAAATGCCCTGCCAAACATTTCTTTTTGCTCCGCGCAATGCGGGCACCAATACAGCCCATACATCTTCGTCTGTTTCGAGGCCAGACATTTCGCAAAGTCATCGTACTTATGATTTCTGTAGTACCATCCCCCCGCATAGGCAAGAGCGAACAGCACGATGACCCCGCCCCAAATCAGCATCTTCCGGGACGGAACAAACTTCTCCGGTTCCTGCACTCGCATTTTCTGCTGCTGCCGCCGCTGTTCGGACATGATTCCCTTCCCGCTCGTTCAACTTTTTATATCACGCCATCAAGCGATTACGTTCAACGCTCCGGGCAATATATCGATCGACTCGCAATGCAGCGTAAGCACCTCTCCATCCACCATTACATCGACTGGATTTTCCAGATCGAATTCGACCCGCCGCACCGCTTTTCTCTCCGCCATTGGATGCTGAATGTGTGTGCCATCGTAAAGTCGCGGCAGATTACGCACCAGCCCCATTCTCCCAATCGGACCCCAGCGAACATACTCGATGCGCCCGCTGTTCACTTCAGCCTGGGGAGCGATCATCATTGTTCCGCCGGTAAACTTGCTGTTGTTAAAAGTGAGAAACAAACAGCGTCGCCGGTCAAAGTCATTTGCCCCATCCACCCGCACTGGAAATGGCCGTCTTTGCAAACGGGCCAGCCCCAGGAAGATAGAGATCACGTATCCCAATTCTCCCTGACCGCTGAATCGCCGCGCTCTCAGATTCGCCACATCGGCGGGAAATCCCACGCTCAGCAAATTGATGTAATGAATCACTCCGGCGCGATGGTGCAAACGCAGCACATCGCAGCTTCGGCTTCGGCCCGCAATCAGCGACTCAATCGCGTATTCCACTCCCTGATCGCTGAAATCGCGCAGAAAAGAATTGCCCGTCCCTAAAGGCAGAAACCCAAGCGTGGGAGGGTCTTCGCCTTCTGCCTGCGGGAAAAGTCCGTTGATCAACTCGTAAGAAGTCCCGTCGCCGCCCACGGCGATAAATTTTCTTTTTCCCGCCCGGAAAGCTTCCTGTGCAATCCGGGTGGCATCGCCGGCACCGCGCGTCTCCACTATCTCGACCGCAACTCCGCCAGCCTTCAGCCGCTCCAACGCCGGGCCCAGCATCTTCCGGGTTCGCCCGCCCCCCGCCGCCGGATTCACCACGCCGAGATAAGGCTGGCGCTGGTTCACAAGCCCACCACCGCTCCCCGCTCCAGATTTTTTCCGATCTCTTCACCCAGCAGTTGGCGCTTAATCTTCATTGACGCCGTCCGCGGAAAGTCTTTTTCCCAGATCAGGTATCCGCCAATCCGTTTAAAATCCGGCAGCCTCCGGTTGCGACTCACGATCTCCTGTAGCAAAACGCTGTCGAAGCGTTGATTCTGTTCCAATCGCAGCGCCACGAACAGCATCTCCGTGCCCAACTTCCCTTGCGGCCAAACATAGTTGGCCGCGAACACGCAATATTCCTTCACCGGCAGCCCATCGAAAATGGTTTCAATATCCTCGGGATAAATATTCTTACCGCCTTCGGTCACGATCATATTTTTCTTTCGGCCGAAGAGCTGTAAATGTCCGGTCCTATCAAAGCGCCCCAAATCACCGGTCAGCAGCCAGCCGTCGACAATCGTTTCCAGCGTCAGTTCGGCATCGTCCAGATAATTTGACATGACGGTCTTGCTGCGCGCTGCAATCTCGCCGACCCCTTCGTCGTTCGGACTCAGCACTCTCAATTCCACCCCCGGCAGCGGCTTACCCACCGTATCCGCACGAAACGGTTTCAGATCGTTCAAGGTCAGCGCCGTCCCAGCTTCCGTGAGTCCATATCCATTCACTACCGGAATGCCCAAATCGTAGAAGAATTGCATGGTCGAGGGTTCCATGAACGCACCACCTGTGATCAGCGCATGCAAATCTCCGCCAAACGCCCGGTGTACCTGCGGCAATAACCATCGGCTCAACCGCACTCGCGGTCTGTCCCGCGTGAGCAACTTGTTCAGTCCGATCATCTGGTTCAAAATCGTCCGCTTCCAGGCCGGCAATTCGTCGAACTTGGCCCGCAACCCGCGCTCTAGATTCTTCACGATCATTGGTACAAGCGCGACGTAGGTAATCCGGTAACGCACAAAAGCATCCCGCACAAACTCCGGGCGCAGGGTTCGCAGGTGCACGACACAGGCTCCGCACACAAACGGGCCAATAAACCCCACCATGAAATCAATCGCATGATTCGTGGGAAGAATGCTGAGATACCGTACTCCCGGCCAAAAGGGATACCACGCGGTCAGCGCCCGGCACTGCTCCAGATAATTCTCGTGCGTCAGCACGCATCCCTTGGGCCGTCCGCCCGTGCCCGAGGAGTAGACGATGCAAGCGACATCGTCGCGCTTTCGCATGACAAAATCCGGCGCGCCCTTGCGCTTAAAATCTTCCCAGCGAAATCCTCCGCCAAGATCACTCTTCAGCGGCGCCTCGGTCACCAGCACCAGCCTGGTCTTGAGTTTAGAAAATTCCGGCAACTGCATAATCGCCCGCCAAAGGTGATATTCCACGACCAGCACTTTGGCTTTCGAATGCTCCAGCAAGGCCAACTGCTCATTCGCAGCCAGTTTGTAATCCAACGGAACCAGCACGCCGCCGCAATAGAAAATCGCATAGGCGGAGATCAGCCACTTCGACTGATTCGTCATTAGAATGGCCGCGCGATCACCGGCATCGAACTCGGCGTCCTCCAGCGCGCGCGTCAAAGGCAAACTGATTTCTTTGAAGTCTGAGTAGGTAAGCCGGGTCTTCTCACGGTCGCGATCCGCTTCAATCAGGCAGGTCTCACCGGAAAACCGGTCCAACGCATCGCGTAAGGCCGCACCCAGGCAGCTATATTTTTGGAGATCGAGCATTCAAAGAAAGTTGACGGTTGTTGCTGTAGTTCATGCTCTAGACTGCGAGTACTGATTCCTGGAAGAGTGCATTATGCCCGTCCTTACTCCATTCGGCAATTCACTCTTCGAATTCTTTATTTCTTTATAACCTTGCCTGTATTTTCCCTGCAAGCGTGCGGAAGTCGGACACGCCCTGCAACTCGTAATCGGGTAGTTCCACATGAAAGTGGTTTTCCAGCTTCGTCAGCAAGTCGAGCGTCTGTAAACTATCGATCCCCAGGGTTTTGAAAAAATCGTCATCCGGAGAAAGTTTCTCGCGCGCCACCTTAAAATGCGCCGCCGCAAGTTGCAATATTTCATCCAGCGTCTGTTCAGCGTTCGCCATCTCTCCTCTCAAAACCATTCCGATAAAACTTTGCCATTCCGAAACGGGCGCCAGCCCCGTGAGGAACCTGCTTTCCCTCGATACTCGGTACTCGGTACTTGCTACTCAACCCTTGCCGGTCCGCTACGGCAGATAAGGTTGCGCATCCGTACTCTCGACGAATCTCCGCAAACCCGCTTCCACCGCAGGACTGGCAAACAATTCGCAGAACAACTCGATCTCCTGCCGCAACTCCTCATGCGGAATCGGCTTGATGAATCTCTTGGCCGCGACCGCGGTAGCACGATCGAATTTCTTCAGCTGGGCCGCCGTTGCTCGCGCCGCGCGCAATGCCTCTCCTTCTCCCACGACCTGGCTCACCAAACCGACCTGCTGGGCCTTGTTCGCATTAAAGCTTCGCCCGGTGAGCAACAAATCCCGCACCACCGCATTTCCCAAGTCTCGCTTCAGTCGCGGGATCCCGCCAAATCCTGGAATCAATCCCAGCCGCAGTTCCGGAAAACAAAATCGCGCCATCTTGTCCGCGATGATCAAATCACAAGTCAGCGCCAGCTCGAAGCCTCCGCCAAAAGTTACTCCATGCACGGCCGCGATCGTGGTCAGCGGCGCGGCATCTATCATATTGAATACGCGATGAATGCGTTCCAGAAAATCCCGCACCCCTCTCGCCGCTTCGGATCTTTCCATCGCCTGGGAGCGAAGATAGAGTTCGCGCAAGTCTGCCCCCGCGCAAAACCCCGGCTTCATCTCGCTATAAATAATGAGGGCGTGCGCCGCATCCTGCATCCGCGCCAATGCCGTTACAAATTCCTCCAACTCCTCCAGCGAGGCAGACCCCAACTCGTTGCAAGGTGACCGATGCAGAGCCAGTTCGACCACCCCGTCATTCAGGGTCCAAGCTAAAGTGTTTTTGGCGCACGCGCTCGCCGACCCTGTCCCAGATTCTTTAGCACCCACGTTTGTATCGTTGGCAGGAATCAAAATTCTTCCCTCAACTGGCCGCCTGTTTTACGCCATACAAAGCTTCAATCTCATTCTTCATGCGCGCTGCAATGGCATCGCGCTTCAATTTTCCATTCACCGTCAACAAACCATTTTCAATTGAAAACGCCTCTTCCACTATGCGGAACGCTCGTACCTGTTTATAGTGGGGCAGCTCTGGATTCACCGCATCCAATATCGCCTGCACTTTCTCAGAGGCCACCTTCCCAGTCACTAATGCCGATAAATATCCTCGACCATTTCCAACTACGACAACCTGCTGCGCCTCCGGCAATAGTTTCGCAATCGCACTCTCGAGCGGCTCCGGCGAAATCTTGTGCCCGGAGCCCAACACAATCAAATTCTTAATACGCCCGGTAATGCGCCAATTGCCCGCCGCACTTTTTTCGCCTTGATCTCCCGTACGGAACCATCCATCGCGCAGCGCTTCCATGGTCTGCTCCGGACGATTCCAATATCCGCGAAAAACATTCGGCCCACGCACCACGATTTCATCGTTCTCAGCGAGCCTCATGTCCATCCCTGGAATCGCCGGGCCAACGTAACCCAATTCAACGCGATCCGGATCATCCATAGTGCAGATCGCCGTCGTCTCCGTCAGTCCATACACCTGCAAGACTCGGATTCCCAGCATCAGGAAATAGAGCTGCGTCTCCAGGCTCAGCGGCGCCGAACCGCAAATCAGCGCTTTCAGATTTTTCCCAATCATCTTCTTCCGAATCGCGGGGAAGATTAGGCGGTTCGCCAGACCCAGCCACATCGCGTCGCCGCTCTTGGACTGCTTCTCCTGTCGGCGCGCCCAGGCGCCCTTGGCGCGGGAATAAATCGCTTGCGCCACGCCACCGGTTTGCCACAGCTGCTCGTCCACCGCCCGGCGCATGCGTTCGAGCAGTTGCGGCACATTCAGAAAATAATCCGGAGCCACCGTCCGCATATCGCTCGCGATCTTCGCGAGATCCATATTGATGGTGACCAGGCTTCCCCGCTTCAAAAACGTCAGTAGCGCAATCCACGACGCGGCAAAGGTAAAGGGTAAATAATGAAAGATACGATCCTGACGCGCAAGATATTGCCCCGCCAAATCTTTCCTTGCCGGTTCGGGCGCAGGCTCTGCAGCAGAACCGGACATCAACTGCTCTAACCGCTCCGCGGTCCGCCCGAGCATGAAACTCACATTCGCCACCGTCAACACGACGCCCTTGGCTTCGCCCGATGTTCCCGAGGTATAGATGATGGTTACCGCATCATCTTTTTCTACCTGTGGCCGCTCCAGTTGCACGCGCTCGATTCCGGCGAAAATCTCATCGAATAAATATTGCGGCGGCGCTTCCGCCCACTCGCGCGCAATCTCATCGCGCAGCGTAGCGTCGCCACAGCATAACAATGCGGGCGTGGAATCCTTCATCATCGCGGTCAACTCAGCCGGCGATTGCCGCGAGTAGAGCGGCACCACAATCAATCCCTCAGCCATAAGCGCCAAATCCGTCGCCACCCAGCGAATGCTGTTCGCTGCCAGCAAGCCGCAGCGGTCGCCCTTCTTCAGCTTCTTCGAGGCGATAAAGGTTCGCGCCCGGCAAATTAATTCCAGGAGTTCGCGCCCGGTCACCCCGGTAATTTCGCCGTCACGAATTTCGGCGAGAATGCGGACATCCGCAGCCGCCTGAAGCTGCGCGAAAATATCTCCGATGAATGGGATGGGATCAGTCAAAATCGAAATACTGAAACTAACCGCAGAAGCTTCGCATAATTCAGTTGTAAGCCGTCACCAACTCGCGCAGCCCTTGGTTCATCGGCGGCAAATAGTCCTCCCAACTCCATTCGCTGCGGCGCGTTTCGAACTCGGGATACCGCCTTTGCACTTCCTCTTCAAAATAAACGCCCATCCGAGCCATCACTTTCAAGTTCTTGACGACTGTCTTCGCAATTCCATCCGCAATCGCTTCGCCGTCACTGCTTAGTTTCTCCAAGGCAACCAGCAGCTTGCCCTCGAGTTCCGGATCATCCACCGTCATCAACAGATCCTGATGTCCCCGCTCCCGCATCAAGTTGCGAATGCGCTCATCCATCGTGATCCCCGCCGAGGGCACCAATCCCGGCATCGAGGTCACAATCCCGTGGTACCGCGACGACGCCATCATGTGGCACGACCGCAACACGCTCACCAATTCATACATGTTGTATTCGTCCGAAGTCAGAACCGGCACTCCACCCAATTTCTCGGAAATGCGCCTGGCAGGACGCGCGTCCAATCGTTCCGTCGCTGCCAGAATCACAAAAACATTTTTCTTCTTGCGGAACGCATCCACCGCATTCGCAATCGACGTCCAATACTTCTGGTAAGCCCGATCCGCCGCCGGTCCCGAATTGTGAAAATAAACTGTGCGGTAATGGCTGTCTTTATAAGCGCCGGTCAAACTACGGATCGCATATTTTGCCACCGAAGCTTTCACCGGCCATTCAAAAGGATTGATCGGACACACCACCAGCACCGGAGTCTTTCCATCCCATCCAACTTTTCGGAGAACCTTCTGCCCATATTCCGGGGGCTTCGGCTCAAACGTCCAGGCTGTGTCCGTGCCCAATTCAGTCGGCACGCCCAACTCGCGAAGCACTCCGCGGGATTCTTCATTTCGGGTGATCACAAAGGAACTCTTGCAGTATCTCCCGCACATCTTCGCCACCAGTGGATCCATGTGCCCCGCTTCCGCGCCATAACCCACGGAAAGCTTGTTCTGCGCCGCCGCGATGCCCAGCGACCCGATCATCATCGTGGTTAGCGCATTGGCGAATTTGCTCTTAAACATCGATCCTTCGCAGGCCACCACGCCATCGTGCCGCGGCACTTCATTCGCCAGGAACGGCGGGAAAATATCCGGCAGATGCACTTGTTTCGTGCCTTCAAAATATCCCCGCGAGAAGTCGAAATTCTGGCTCATCACGCTGAAATCCACACGTTCCGCTCCGAGGATGTGACGAATCTGCCGCAGCATCTCCTCCACGCGTACGTCCGATCCCATATTCCGCGTGCCGTTATAGCCGGCAAACAACAACTTCAGCTTCTCGCCTGGCTGCCAGCGCTTGCCCGCGCCCAGCATCCAGCCGGCCTTAGCGCGCTCAATCGAACTGCTCACCCAGGCTTCCAGAATAAAATCCATCATGCGGCTGTTCCTCCCGCCGCTGCCGGCCACGGCCGATACCGGTAGGCAAAATTATTTTCGCTGCTGAATTTGTAGAGCGGATAGCAATACTCCGAGAACGGCACAGGCTTCTTCCCCAGTTCCGCGGTCACGCGTCGGTTGTCGAAAACCGTATTCCACACCAGATAAGGCATGAAGACTTTCATCAACGACGCGCCCTTGCCCACCGCGCCCTTGCGGTTTGCCAGAAAATTCACCGAACCCGCAAATGGACGCTCCGCCACCGGCACAAACACCGGCGCGCGTTTATTCTGGGCCGCGGACAATGCCTTCGTGATCTCGCGAAATGTCTGCGAACCGGTTCCGGACGAGAGGTGATACGTATCGTACTGTGGATTTTCTTTCTGATGCAGCGTCGAAATCGCATCGGCCACAAAGTCCACGTTCACGATGTCGATCTTGTCGGTGGGACGAAATGGCAACACCGGCAGGCCTGCCAGAAAAACAAACGCCTTCACCATATCGAACTGCGTGGTCTCCGGAAAGCGGCTGTCGCCGAGAACGATGCTTGGGCGAAAAATAGTTTTTGGCGTCTCCGGCAGCAGAACGCGCATCATGTGCTCGCAGAATTTCTTCGTACGCGCGTAGGGATCGTAATCCGACCGCTCCCAATCAATCGACCGGTCCTCGGCCACGACTTCATTCTGCCGCTTGCCTGCAACCGCCACCGTGCTCACCTGACTGAAGCGCCGCAACCCGTGATAATGTTCCGCATGCCGCGCCAGCGTCAGCACTTCTAAAGTCCCGCGCAGGTTCACATTCAAACAGCTTTTCTCGGATTTCCGGTTCAGCGATGCCGCGCAATGAATCACCGAATCGGTGGTATGCACCAGGCGATCGTATTCATCGCGTCCCAATCCAAAACCCGAGTCGGTCAAATCGCCGCGAAACACCCTTATCCGGGTTTGCAAATATTCATCAAACTGCGGGAAATCCAGATGCAACTGCATTGCCTGCCACAATCGGCCTTCGGCTTCCGCCGCATCCCGCGCGCGCACCAATACGTTCAGGCCGGCGCCGTCGCGCAACAGATTCGCCGCCACATGCGCGCCAATATATCCCGTCGATCCTGTCAGAAAAATCGCCATTCACCAGTTCCCATTCGTTCCCGTTTTCACCGTTTCACCACTTTGCAGACTCCGCGGCGGACGCGCCTCCAGCGGCCTGCCTTCGATCAACGGATAAGTCCACTTCCGCAGCGCCGGAATATGAACGTTGATCCAATAATCCCACCAGTCCAGTATGGCTGCTTTGTAGCCGAACTCTTCTTTCTCATCTTCAACTAACGCCTGTGAAAGCTTCTCCACATTATCCGCCGCAAAATCGTGCTCATTTAATAGAATGAACGGCTCGAACAATTCAATCAGTTTTTCTAGCCGCTCTAAATTCCTCTCGGCCTTCACCAACGGCGTTTTCTTCAGGGGCAGCGGCGACATGATCTTCTGAATCGACTTCACAATGGCCTTCTGCGCCGGCGCTGACATTCTCTGATAGCGCGTCTTCGATACCGGAATGGCATCGAACCTCAATCGCAGCCAGGATTCCAGTCCCTCCTGCGCGCGATAATGTTTGCGATGTGCCAGCGAAGTCAGCTCAATCGATCTTCCCATGTCGCACGGATTCGTCGCCGAAGTCGCGAGTTGGTACAACTCATCATGCCGCCGCTCCACAATGGCCGCAGAGATCAGCGTCATCCCCGCGCAAACCGCATCCACGGGAATAATATCCAGCCGCTTGCGTTCATTCGACGGCAGTTGCCGGAAATAAGTCCCCAACAAATAGGAGAGCGATGCCGACGTATTGATGCCTTCGTTCCACCCCAGAAAAGGTTTCGCCACCGAAGTTTCCACGATCGCGGGACGCACTACCGCAATGGGCAAGCCGCGTCCGTATTTCACGATCAGCGATTCCGCCAGGCTCTTCGTCAGAGTATAAGTATTTGGCCAGCCCAGTTCCTTCGCCCGCCGCGTGCCTTCCTCAGTCAAATAAGTTTTGAGCCAGCGGATCCTGTTCTTGCGAATCTGATTTTCCAGCGCCGCACCCTGCAAGCCCTTGGCGGCATGTTCCTTTGCCAAGGACTGCGACCTCAGCCCGGCCGTCACTTCTTCGCCCTCGGCCTGGGCCTCTGCCTTGGCAATCAACTCATGCAGCGAGCGCAACTCTTTCTCGGCATCAAAATCAGGAACGCGATGTGGCGTGTAATTCGGAATCAGCCTCTCCGGCACTCGCCCATCCCGCTCGCCCGCCACGTAACAGGTTGACAGGTGTAACAGCCCGGCATGATCCGATCCCCGCAAAAACTCCAGGATGTTCATCGCCGCATCCGTATTGGTGGACAATGCATCCCGCAGATCGGGATTGAAGTCAGTCAATCCGGAACTGTTCACGATCAGATCCAGATTCTTCTGCAACCGTCGCCCAACCTCAGCCTCAAGCCCTAAACCAGCGCGGGTAACATCTCCCTCGACCACTTCCACTTTTTCCCGCAGATAATCGCCAAGCCCCACTCCGTACTTTTCAAACAAAGGATCGAAGACCGGCGACTCTTCCACAATCTTTTCAAAACGCCGCAGCGCTGGGTTCGATTTTTGCCGCCGCACCAACAAATAAATCCGCCCGATCTTCGGCAACTCCACCAGCGTATTGGCCAGCCACACCTTGCCGATAAATCCGGTGACGCCGATCAGCATCACATGTTTGCCGGCCAGGGCACGCCGCACCGAAAGTCCGGCCTCTTGCCGTTTCCCCTCAAAATGTACGATCGGAGGTTCTTTGGCCGGGAGCTCTCGTTTCGCTCCAATCACTGCCGCACGTAACTGTTCCACGGAAATATCCAACTGCCGCGCCAGCGTCTTGGGCGCCCGTCGTCCGTCCGGACTCTGATCGCGAATCGGGGCGAACGCTCCCCGGGGCCGGATCACCGGTTCCAGCAGCCGTCCCGTGGCCACTCCATCGCGAAACTCCAGCCGGTTGGCCACAATCCGATTCACTCCCAGATGCAGCGCCAGCGGCTTCATTACGTGCTCCAGGCCCTGACTCACCAGCACCACATCCGCGCCCGAGCAAACCAGCTCCCGCACCCGCTCCACGCCGTGCGCCTTCAATTTCGGCTTCAACTTGTATTGGAAGTATTCTTCACCCAAAAGATCCAGCCGGTCACGGGTCACCCCCCGCAAAACCGTATGCACCACCCGCGTGGCAAATTTCCGGTTGGTCGAGTACAGAAACGGACGCAGCACCGCCATCAGGAAAATCAATCCTCGACGCCGGAATCGCTCTGAGAACGATTGCGCGTTCCAGGTAAAGAACGCCACCGGCTGCACCACGGTCAGGTCGAGAAGACTCCCCTCCACACGCCAGAAAACGGTGGGCGCAACGCGAGCTGACGCGCCGGGTTTGTGATTAGACTGTTCCAAGGTATGTTCGACTGATTACAGGATTCTCCCACGCAACTAGTCGAATCTCCTATTGTAAACAATGCACCGCATCCCCGTAGCGATTATCCAGTTCAGTGGGGGCAGTCTCCAAAACCGTTAACCACCAAGTCCACGAAGCTACACGAAGAAAGGCTGCACTCGGACCGATTTCCTTCGCGATACTTCTTCCAGACCTTTGCCGGTTAACGGTTTCACCACCGTATTTTGAATCTTCTTCCACTACCTCCAGTACGGCGCGTGCACAACTCAGTCCACCGACCTCAATCCGGTTCCAACAAAAAGAGCTCCAGCCCATGGGCCGGAGCTCCTCGTTCCTTACTGTCAATCTCTTGCTCTTATGAAGCGCGACGCTGGCGGTCCCGCTCTTCTTGCTGGTCATGTTGCTGGTCATGGGTCGGCTTCTTGTTCGGGTCAACGTTGCCCTTCTGTCCGGATTGACCGCTCTGGCCCGTTTGTCCGGACTGGCCGGTCTGTCCGCTCTTCTGGAACTCGTTGCCTTGACCCTGTTGGTCCTGGCTGCCCTGCTGCTTGTTCCTATCCATGTCGCCTGCCATATTAGTTCCCCTCAATAATGCAGAGCGTGTTGCCACGCTACTGCTGGATTTACTGTGATCTACTACTTTGGTTGCATTCGACCACGGCAGGGTTTACGCAAATCGCAAATGGTCACTATATAAGGACTTACTCCTGCATCAAGGACATGCTCCTGCCAAGTTCCTGCCCAACCATCGACAACCCGCTCCGCAAGAAAGTCTACTTCTGCTTCCTTTTCTTTCACGCCTTGCCGGAGATTGGAGGACGATCTCGCCGATGAGGTAATAGCCAGTGGTCTTGAAGTACCGCTTGGCCGCGGGGAAGGATTCGCTTTACGGTGCATTTCCACAGAATCGCCGTTTTTGGCCCGAAATTCACATTTCCCTAACATAAGTGTCATCTTTCAGTAACAGGCTTCGACGATACTCGCTCCACTAAAGTTTGTGAGTCTAAAGACACAAGCTGGGGCTGGAAAAATGGCCAGCATAAATCCAAACATTTCCTAATCAGCCGTAGCGGGACTTCGGGAGCCGCAGATTTGAATTCGATGGAAAATACCCGAGACAATGCAACTAAAAGCGAATCTCCTTCCAGTGCTGAACCTCTGAAGGTCTATTCGAGCAGCACTTTTGCCGCTGGTTCCTATCCCAGGTCAACAACGGACGAAGTGAGCTCTCAAGATGTGATGATTGCGCTGACCTACGGGCTGGATCTGGTGAGGAATGGCGCGATGCTGGTGGCTTCCGAGGGATATCCTCAGTTGGCCAACCGCGCGGCGCTGGCGATTCTCGAAAAAAAAGA
>JBEKWW010000037.1:0-32039 GCA_049512655.1 Candidatus Sulfotelmatobacter sp.
GCTTACATCCATTGACCCCTCGGGGCGCATCTCTGTAGTCTTGCGATAGAATTTTACGTTGTATCCTGTTCTTCATCCCAGGCTCAAGGACAATTCATGAAGGAAGTTGTGATTTTGCTGCTGCTGACGCTCGGCATTGCGGGGTGCGGCTCCACTCCCACCACGGTGACTACCGGCACGGGCGAACTGTGGCAGTCGGCCATGAGCGGGGGTATTGGCGATTCGTCCGGGTTCAGCTTTATTACGGAATTCACGGTGGCTAGTAACGGTGCCTTGACCATTTCCAATTTTCAGCTGGTGAATACTGACAGCTGCTTTGGGGGGGCCGATGTTTCAGAGGATGGAACCTTAAAGCTGACATTCAATTCGGCGGGTACGGTGACCGGAACTTTTTCATTCACCCTCACATCTGCGGCCGGAGACAAGGTCACGCTTACCAGTACGACCATCACGGGCACTTATGACGATACCAACGACGTCCTGACCGACGGCTCCATCATTGGCACATGGACGTTACTGCCAGGGAGCGACAGCAAGTGCGTAAAGGCCAGCGGCCCGTTTACCATGACAGAAACAACTGGGACGCCCTAGCGGCGTTTGCGCCCGCCTCATGAAAACCAGTCGCTGCGGTAGGCAACCCACCAGGCGATGAATAGGATGGGAATGGTGGCGAACAGCCCCCACCAGATGGGCAGTACGAAATCCGCCACCAATCCGAGGATAACGAAAACGATCCAGAAGATTTTCCGCTCCATTATTTAGTCTGGCTCCGTATCGGTTCGGCTGTTTCCGGTTTCTCCGATGCTGAGATTGTAGTTCGGTTTGTAGTATTCTCCGCTAGTCTATATTCTGATCCCGATGTGGGATACGATGTGCGCGCCGCGCTGCCGTCTTCACAAACATGAACGCTAAATATCTCTCTCTTACAATTGTGCTGAGGTCGCTGGTTTCTAGTTCGCTGGTTCTTAGCGCGGCGGCCTTCGGCCAATCGTCCACTCTTCAGACAACTGCTTATGCCGGGCCCCAATCCTCGTCGCAAGGACCGCGGGCTGAGGCGCAACCTGCCCCGCAGGGCGAGGCGGTTTCCTATGCTTCCGTCACGCAACTCAATGGATTGCTGGCCCAGCTGGAGGCAACCTCCAAGGCCGCGCAGGACGATCTGTCCAAACTTCGCATTGAAAAATGGAAGACAGATGCTTCCACGAAGAAGCAGTCTCTGAACGATGTGGATTCCATCCAGCGAAATTTGCAGACTGCGCTGCCCGAGATGATCGTGCAGTTGCGCAACGCCCCGGAAGATATGCCCGCGACCTTCAAGCTCTACCGGAATCTCGATGCGCTCTACGACGTTCTGGGTGGGGTGGTGGAATCGACGGGAGCGTTTGGGTCGAGGGACGATTTTCAATCGCTCTCGAACGATCTGACTGGTTTCGAAGGCACGCGGAAGCAATTGGCCGAGCGCATCAATAATCTGGCGGCATCGAAAGAGCAGGAGATCGTCCGTTTGCGCACCGATTTGAAGACGGCGCAAGCTGCGATTGTCGCTGCGCCTCCAAAAAAAGTGGTTGTGGACGACAACGAGCCCCCGAAGAAGCCGGTGGTTAAGAAAAAACCTGCGCCGAAAAAACCGGCCGCGACCACTCCGGCTACGGCATCGCCGGCCACTACGCCCGCGCAACCGGCGCCGCAGTCCAAGCCGCAGTAGAAACGGCGTCTCTTATCGGCTTTTAGTTTCGTCGGCCCAGTTTGATTGGTCGGAAAGCCGATCGCCGGATCTGCTGTCGCATCAAGATTGCATTCTCAGTTAAGCTTCCTTCATGCAACCACATGGCAGCATCGCCGCAATCATTTTTGGGCTGGTGATCGTGTGGGTGGTGTTTCTCGACGCCTTCGAGACCGTGGTTCTGCCGCGGCGGGTCACCAGGCATTTCAAGCTGACGGCGTGGTTCTACCGGCGCACTTGGGTTCCGTGGAAGTTTATTGCGGCTCACATGCCCCAGGGCAGGCAGCGGGAGAGCTTTCTCGGGTATTTTGGCCCGCTCTCCTTGATCATGTTGCTGGCGTTCTGGGCAACCACCCTGATCTTCGGTTTTGCTCTGGTGCAGCATGGCATTGGCGGCCATGAGCAACTGGGAAGAGAACCCATCACTTTTGGCAGGATTCTCTACCACAGCGGGCAGACTTTTTTCACTCTCGGCTACGGTGACATCCTGCCTATCACGGCGCTGGCGCGCGCCTTGGCCGTGCTCGAAGCCGGCATGGGATTCGCCTTCCTGGGCGTAGTGATCGGCTATCTTCCGGTGGTCTACACCTCATTTTCAAGGCTTGAGATTCAGATATCGATGCTGGATGCGCGCGCCGGATCTCCACCTACGGCGACGGAATTGTGGGTGCGGCTGGCCCGGGCTTCCGACAATCCGGGGATCGATCAGGCCGTGCTGGATGCGATATTGCGCGACTGGGAACGCTGGTCGGCGGAGTTGCTGGAGAGTCATATTTCTTATCCCGTACTCAGTTTTTTTCGATCGCAGCATAGCAATCAATCGTGGCTGAGCGCGCTCGCTACCATTCTTGACGTGACTTCCCTAATCCTCACCGGCATTGAGGGAGTGCATCCTGGACAGGCGAAACTGACATTTGCCATGGCGCGCCATGCGGCAGTGGATCTTGCCCAGGTGGTCAATGCGCGCTACGATCCGACGGCGCCGGAACGTTTGACGGACGAAACGCTTATGTCGTTGTACGAAACGCTCTCGTCGGCCGGACTTAAGTTGCGCCCCGGGGATGAGGCTCGCGCCAAGCTGGATCGATTACGATCGATGTATGAACCCTATCTTCATGCCACCGGGAAGAATCTGATGCTTTCGATCCCAGCCTGGAAGCATCCCGAAAAAATGCGCGACAACTGGCAGGGGGGCCCATGGGATCGCGCCATTCAGGCTAAAGGGTTGGCGGTGCTTGGGCAAAAACCGGCGCATCCGCAAGCCCTTGGGGTGGAGGACCATTTCTAGGCGCAAACGCGCGCTTTTGCTTTCGATCATTAAGTTTTCAATCGTTAGTTTTCAATTAATGAAAAATATTGGCGAGAACGTGGTGCGGATTGAGGCCAAAGCGCTGGGCGCGCTGGCGGACCGCATTGCCGGGCCCATGGCACCGTCCTTTCAGCACGCGGTGGAGTTGATGTTCGGCTGCGCGGGTCGTGTAGTCGTCACAGGGATGGGGAAGAGCGGGCTGATTGCGCGCAAGATCGCTGCGACCCTCAGTTCAACCGGCACACCCGCGTTATATCTGCATCCCGTAGAAGCCCTCCATGGAGATTTAGGAATGGTTGTCCGCGGGGACGTGGTGCTGGCGCTTTCCGCCAGCGGCGAGACGGAGGAGATTCTCGCATTGTTGGCTACAATCAAGCGATTACGTGTGCCGCTGATTGCAATGACAGGGGATGAGATTTGTGCTCCCCTCAAGGACGGAAAGAGCACGACTTCAGTCATACCAGAAATAATCGGAAAGACCACCGCTTCAGCCGTACCAAAGATAACCGGGAAGGGCACGACTTCAGTCGTGCCGAAAAGCGGTCAAAATGAGTCGGGGCTTCATCCCCCGAGGACCGGCTGGCCTTCTTCCATGACAGGTATCTCGACTCTAGCCGCAGCAGCCGATGTGGCCCTCGATTGCTCTGTTGACCAGGAGGCTTGCTCCTTAGGTTTGGCGCCGACCGCATCGACGACTACGATGCTTGCCTTGGGAGATGCGCTGGCCGTCACCTTGAGCGAGAAGCGTGGCTTCAAGGAAGAAGACTTCGCCAACCTTCATCCCGGAGGGAAGCTGGGGAAACGGCTGGCGCGGGTGGCGTTGCTGATGCACTCGGGTGAAGCCTTGCCCTGCGTCGGACCAGCGACGAAGATGCCGGACGTAATCTACGAAATGTCCCGGAAGAAACTGGGTATAACCGCGGTAGTGGAGAACGAAAAGCTGGTCGGGATCATCAGCGATGGAGATTTGCGGCGGCTCCTTGAAAAGCGTGGAAAAGACGTGCTCGATCTGACGGCGGAACAAGCGATGACCAAGAATCCCCGCACGATCGCGTCCGGAGAATTTGCCGCAACCGCCCTGGCGTTAATGGAAGAAAAGAAGATTACTTCGCTCATGGTCGTCGATGGAAAAGGGAAGCTGGAGGGAATCGTGCACCTGCACGATCTGTGGAGCACCGAACTGGTGTAGCCAGGGGCTAGAATACGTGCATGTACCACTATGACGCTAAGACCGCTCTGGAAGAATTAACCGAAGATGCAACTTTGCCGAATCCCGTACACGTGCGCGACATGATCCTCCGCAAGCATCCTTCGACCGATAAGGCGCTGGAGTTGAACCGCCTATTCGTGGAATATCAGAAGTTTTTCGGCGAAGCGCAGAAGCTGGGGAAAGAAATCTTGAAGCAGCTGGCGGCGTAGCGCGGTGCTCATGCAGGGACAGCTGCCCTCGGCTGTCCAGCGGGCAAAGCCCGCTCACTTTATTACCGATAGTACAATAACAAATTCGCCCTGGTGAAATAGCGAGCATCCTTCACTCGGTACTCGCAACTCGCAACTCGATACTCAAGAAAACCCTTATGCAACGTTGGTCACAACTCTTCATCCCCACCCTGCGCGAAGCTCCTGCCGACGCGGAAGTCGCCAGCCACAAATTTCTCGTGCGCGCTGGATACATTCGCCAGCTCGCAGCCGGGATTTATTCCTACCTCTTTCTCGGTAACCGCTCCTTCAACAAGATCACGGCCATCGTGCGCCAGGAGATGGATCGCATCGGCCAGGAATTCTATTTGCCGGCGCTGCATCCCAGGGAACTCTGGGAGTCGAGCGGTCGCTGGGAACTGATGGGCGACAACCTTTTCCGTCTCAAAGACCGCAAAGGTGCCGACCTGTGCCTGGGCATGACCGAAGAAGAAGTGATGACCGAGATCGCGCGCAAGGAACTACGCAGCTACAAGCAGTTGCCGCAGATCTGGTACCAGATTGCTCCCAAGTTTCGCGACGAGCCCCGGCCCCGGTCTGGCCTGCTCCGCGTGCGCCAATTCATGATGAAGGATGCCTACTCGTTCGATATCGACGCAGCCGGGCTGGATGTTTCCTACAAAAAACATTACGAGACTTATTGCCGCATCTTTGACCGCTGCGGGTTGAAGTACATGGTGGTGGAGGCCGATTCCGGGGCGATGGGCGGGAAGGAATCGCATGAGTTCATGGTGCGAACTTCGGCGGGAGAAGATCAGATCGTCAGCTGCGATGGGTGCAACTACGCGGCAAACCTCGAGAAGGCTACATCGAAACTGGAGGCAGTCGAGGATCTGAAGCCCGAGGGCGATGGCAAGCCGCTCGAAGTGCATACTCCAGGGCAGAAGACGATTGAAGAAGTAGCGCGCTTTCTGGGAGTCTCGCCCAAGAACAAGATCAAGACGCTCGCCCTGATCGCGGAAGAGAAAGACGAAAAAACTGGCAAGACTAAGTCACGCGGAATTGTCGTGCTCATGCGTGGCGATCATCAGTTGAATGAGGCCAAACTCAACGGAGCGATCGGCGGCGCAACTCGCCCCATGGAAGAATCGGAGATCAAGAACCTATTCCATTCCCCGGCAGGCTACCTCGGGCCCCTAGGAATTGATTGGGCGAAGGATCTAGACGATGTGGCTCGTCCCTACCTTCTCGTGGATAAAGCGCTCGAAGGGCGCGCCAATCTGATTGCCGGCGCGAACAAAGAGGACTACCACGTCAAGAATCTCAGCCCGGGGAAAAATTTTCATCCCTCGGCCTACGCCGATCTACGCGACGTGACTGCCGCCGAGGCTTGTCCGAGTTGTGGTGCGCCCTTGCGCATCGACACCGCCGTCGAGATCGGCCACATCTTCAAACTCGGCTACCGCTATTCCGAGTCGATGGGCGCGCGCGTGCTCGATAAGAACGGCAAGGAAGTCATGCCGATCATGGGCTGTTACGGCATCGGCATTGAGCGGATTTTGACTGCGGCAGTGGAGCAGAGCAATGACGAGAACGGATTCTGGCTGCCGCCCTCCATTGCGCCCTTTGAAATTGTCGTCTCCCCCACCAACGTGAAAGATGAGAGCCTCCTCAACGCGGCAGTCGACATTGCCACCCGTTTAGAGGCTGCCGGTTTCGATGTCATTCTCGACGACCGCGACGAGCGCCCCGGAGTCAAGTTCAAGGATGCCGATTTGGTGGGTATCCCCTTTAGAATCACGGTTGGAAAGAAAGTTACCGAAGGTACCGTGGAAGTGGTTATCCGCTCGACCCGCGAAGTGCGCGATGTTACGATTTTGGCGGTAGTGGAACATTTACAAGGAATGCTGCGGGCCTAGGCTGAGTCTTGCGCCAAGGTTGCGGCGCAGGGTCGAACCATGGCAATGATCAAGGCAGTCTTGGGGTTTCTGGTGATTCTCGCCGCGGTTTGGGCCGTGTTTCAAATCGCCCCTCCCATCATGGCCAATTTCAATTTCCAGGATGATCTGAAGAATGTCGCCTTGATGGACAGTGCCAGTCTTCAAAAGACCGACGATGACATCCGCAACGATGTGCTTCGCAGAGCCAAAGAACACGACCTGCCCATCGAACCCAAACAGGTCACAGTACAGCGACTGAATTCCCCCGGTATCGCCGCAGTCTATGTAGCGGCAGACTACTCCGTAACCGTCAACCTCCCAGGCTATTCCTTCAATATGCACTTTAATCCTGACAGCGGAAACAAATAGTCAGTTTTCTCTCCTTTTTTCAGCCAGCATCCAGTTCCTCTATCAAACCGCCCGCTTACCATCTCCACGGCTAAACGGACGTGTGCGCCAGTGACATTCGTAACGTTGCCCTCGAGTTACCTTCCGCCTAATATCGGCCTGAGCGTGAGAGTTTTCTTAAGGCTGTGTGGCCGTTGATATTTGCAAGTTTTCAGATTTCAACTCAAGCCGAAACTGGAATGTTCCCAAAAATGCACGCAGCGCAATCGCTGGTGCGGAGGCGGTTCATGAAGATGCGAGTTTATGCGGCTCTGATTGTGGCACTGGCCATCATGGCACTCACCGGTTGTGGTCATTACGTCTGCGGCAGCGGTCCAATCCTTAGTGGCAGCAGTTGCACCCCCGGAACACCTGGCCTGAGCACCGGCACTGGCACCAGCACCGCGGCGTCGGCCTTTGTGTTTGTGGCGGATGCTACCGGCGCAAGCGCTACCAGCGGCACCAGTACCACCGGAACAATCGATGGCTACACCCTAAGCACCGGCGCCTCCACGTTCACGGCCACTTCAAGCTATACCGCTCCAATCACTCCGCTTAACGACTCTGGCGTGGGCATGGTGGTTGCTCAGAGCCAATACCTCTACACGGGGTTTGGTTCCACCGATAGCATTTATGGCTGGACTATCAGCGCTGCCGGCAACCTGACCGCAATCAGCGGCAGCCCTTATTCGGCTTCGTTCATGCACGACGTCGGCGAGGGAGTCGACACAACCTCGGTTATCACCAATCCCGCTGGGACGCTGCTGTTCTTCGCAGACACTTTGCAGAGTGAGATTTACGTCTATCAGATTGGCAGCGGCGGAGCTCTTACGGCTGCGTCTGGTTCTCCCTTTAGCGTTGCTCTCCCGCCAGGAAACATGGCGACGGACGGCTTGGGGAAATATCTCTACATCACCGAGACAACCACCAATCATACTGGTTCGAAGATCGCGGCTTATGCAATCGGCAGCAGCGGAACGCTCACGGCCGTGACCGGCAGTCCGTTTGTCTATCCCATGTGGCAAGTGCAAGGCGAGCCAACCGGGAAATTTCTGATTGGAACCAGCGGTCACAGCCTTGCGGTGAACGGCACGGATGATGACAATCTATATGTTTTCAGCATCGGTCAGTCTGGCTCGGCGGCGGGTGCACTTACCCCGGTATCAGGTTCGCCGTTCGTCACCACATCCTCTCCCTTTAACATCGCCGTGCAGCAAAATTCTGGCGGGAATCTGGTCTATACCTTCGGACTGGAGGATTCCGACCTGGGGTTCAATCCCGCGGAAGGCTATGAGATAAGCTCAACCGGAAGTCTTACTGCTGTAAGCGGATCACCTTTTACCAGCGTCGCGCTTGGAACCCTCGCGGACTTCGACCAGAGCGGGGCTTATCTCTTCGTATACGGTGCGGTCGAAAACTCAGGCACCAACGTTGTTACTTATCAGATGAGCGCCATTGATGTCGCATCCGGTGGCGCGCTTACTCAACCAACCACCACCTTGACCTTGGCCTCAGGCGGATTCTTTGCGGTGACCGATGCTCAATAAAAGACGCTGAGCGTCATGAAGCGTCAACAGCAGTTTCGCTTGCGCCGTATTGCAAAATGAGGGACCCGCGACAATGGGTCCCTTTTTATTTCTCCCGATGACGGTACAATAAGGCAAACACTCTTCGGCGAACTGGCCACGGTTAGGAGAATGATCGCAGGAGCTTATCGCAGGGCTCCCTTGCGCACCCTTTGCCGGAGAATCAAGGGGCGCTGAAACCTTTTCTTGTGCCCCGCCGTCTGAATAGAAGACGGGTTTTTCGGCAACGTCATAGGTCAGAAGTACAGGTCTAGGCTATAACTCGGGCTTACAAACCAAAGTGGCGATCAAAATCAAGATTCCGAAAAGTAAAGGTAAAGCCGGCAAGACCAGCGCCGCATTTCCGCGCGATCCCGTGCTGCGCGCCGCGCTCATCGTCTTTCTAGCCGGAGCCGTGGGCCTGGGCACGTTTTTCTGCTACTTCTACGTCAAATACGACCGCATCATCGCGCAGCGCTTCCGCACTCCGGTCTTCAGCAACTCCGCAAAAATCTATGCCATCCCGCGCACCTTGCGCGACGGTGACAAGGCCGACGCCAAAGAAGTTGCCGAGAGCCTGCGCCGCGCCGGATATTCCGACAAACCGGGCGAATCGCAGCTCGGCACCTTTCAGCTGATGTCGGGCGGAATCGAAATTACTCCCGGCCCCGAGTCCTATCACAGTCCCGAAGAAGCCAGCATTACTTTCGAGGGTGGCCGCGTCGAACGCATCACCAGCAAGGGCAACGAACTCTCGGCCTACGAACTGGAGCCGCAGTTGGTCACAGCGTTATTCGACTCCGAGCAGCGTTCCAAACGCGAGATAGTCAAGTACAACGACATTCCCAAAGTCATGGTGGATGCCGTCATGGCGATCGAAGACCGCAGGTTCTTCGAGCATAGTGGAGTGAATTTCATCCGCATGTTCGAGGCGGGATGGGTCGATCTGATACGCCAGCGCCACGAGCAGGGTGGATCGACCATCACCATGCAGCTTTCCCGCGGATTCTTTCTCACCCCGGAAAAAACCGTCCGCCGCAAATTGATCGAGATGCTGATTGCCGAGGAACTGGAACAGAAGTTCAGCAAACAGCAGATCTTTGAGTTTTATAGCAATTGGGTGAACCTGGGTCAGCGCGGCTCATTCGCCATCAGCGGCTTCGCCGAGGCCTCGCGCGCCTACTTTAATAAAGACTTGAAAGATATCACCCTGCCGGAAGCCGCGCTGCTCGCGGGAATCATCCAGGGCCCCAGCCGTCTGTCGCCCTATCGTCATCCCGAACGGGCTCTCGAACGCAGAAACCTCGTCCTCGATTCCATGGTCGATACCCATTCCATCACCCGCGAGCAAGCCGAAAAAGCCAAGGCTGCGCCCTTGAAGCTTGCGCCGCCGAACGTGGAAGCCAGCGACGCGCCCTATTTCGTTGACATGGTGCGCGACACGCTGATCAACAAGTTCAGCGAGCATGATTTCAATGATCAGTCTTACCGCATATACACGACGCTCGATCCCGATTTGCAAAAAGCCGCCGCGCAAGCCGTCGAAACCGGAATCAAGCTGGTCGATGCGCAGGTCGAAAAACTGCGCACCAAGCGGGTGAAGGTCGGCAAGAAAATCGAGACGCACGTTCTTCCCGGCCCACAGGCGCAGGTAGCGATGGTCGTTCTCGACCCGCACACCGGAGCTGTCCTGGCCTTGGTCGGCGGCCGCGATTACGGCTTCAGCCAGTTGAACCACGCCGTTTCGAAGCGCCCAACTGGTTCCATCTTCAAGCCTTTTGTCTACGCCACTGCAATGAATACCGCGGTCGATGGATCGCAGACCGTCATCACTCCCGCTTCCACCGTAACGGACGCGCCTACCAGCTTCGCCTACGGAGATCAGATCTACGAGCCCCGCAACTACAAAGAGGAGTACCACGGCGACGTCACCCTGCGCTACGCGCTGGCCATGTCGCTCAACAACGCCACCGTCAAGCTCGCCGAAGAAGTTGGCTATGACAAAGTCGCCGATCTGGCGAAATCCGCTGGAATCACTTCCGTGAAGCCTACGCCGGCCATGGCGCTGGGTTCCTATGATGCTACGCCGCTCGATATGGCCGCGGCCTATACCAGCTTCGCCAACAACGGTGAGCGCCTCTCGCCCATTCTGGTGAACTCAGTCCGCAACGCCAAGGGCGACGTCATTTCGAATTTCAAAACCGACCAGCGTCAGGTCCTCGATCCCCGCATCGCCTACGTCATGACCAACATGATGGAAGGCGTCATTAACAACGGCTTGGGCTATACCGCCGTCCGCTTGCGTGGATTTACTTTACCCGCCGCTGGCAAAACCGGCAGCTCGCACGATGGCTGGTTCGCAGGATATACCTCCAATCTGTTATGCATCGTCTGGGTGGGTTACGACGACTACAGCGATCTTCGCTTAACCGGCGCGCAAACCGCCGGGCCTATCTGGGCCGATTTCATGAAGAAGGCCTCGCTGCTCCCGCAATACAGCGACATGAAGCCTTTTGCCCAGCCCCCCGGCGTCGTCGACGTACAACTGGATAAGCTCACCAACCGCCTGGCGACGGCGGCCTGTCCCGACGATTACGTCTCGGCTTTCATCGTCGGCACTGAGCCCCGCGAAACCTGTGACCAGCAAACCGGCGTAGGCGGAGTATTCTCCCGCATCTTCGGAGGGGCGAAAGCTTTGCCTCCGGTTCCTCCCACCACCAACGGACCCGTAGGTCAAACCTTCACCAACCAGCCCGCAAATCGTCCCACCCCGACGAACGCCCAGAGCACTCAAGACCCAAATAACCCGGACGCCAAAAAGAAAAAAGGTTTCTTCGGCAAAATCGCCGGCATTTTCAAAGACGACAAATCCTCGACTCCTCCCCCTCAGCCCTCAGCCCCTCAGCCCGCCCCCCAATGATCAAGAAGAGCGAAGATGGGTGCCCCATTTCTCGCGTCCTTTGCGAGAACTGGGGATTCGCGAATATTCCCAATTTACACCTCGTGCTCGAACTCAACCCTCGGGGAAAGATGTCCAGGCGACGCTCTACAAGCCCCGAAACACGGGAAACGAGTCCCGGGGGGTGACCCTCAAAAACCTTCCACAATCCCCTGTGACATCCAACCTTGCCCCCGCACTCCAAACCGCGTAATCCTAGTCGAGGCAGTGACGGTCGGATCACCCCAAAACGCCCGGCGCTAACTCCCTCGTTTCAAAGAACTTTATATCTAAGTCCTTTGAAAAAGGTACTTTACCGACAATTTTCCGCTAAGTGGATGATTTCACACATTTTCGAAAAAGGGGGGAGGGGAGGGTATCCGTGATTCTCGCCTCCTGGCGTCCTCTCCGAGACCGACACGGAAACTTTATTTTGGGTAGCGAATTCACCGGCCCGGGTCGGCATGGCGGGCACGCCCAAGGAAACAAATTTCTTTCGCCGTCGGCCGAAAACTGTGGCAAAATGGGCTCGTTACAAACTGGGTCGCTTTTGGGGGGTACGTATGTCCTGCCGGAACGCCTGCCTGCTGCTTCTGCTCAGTTGTGTTCTTCTCATTTCTTCCACCGCCGCGCTGGCACAAGCTTCTCTAGCGGAACAAGTGCAGATTGCGCCGCCTCTGCCTCTGGTGCGTGGCGTCGATCCTCCCGCACCTGATGCCACCGCAGATCAGCTCGAGCGGCAAGCCGACGAGCTGCGTTCCGACAAGCTGTATCTGGATGCGCTCGACTATTACCATGCCGCGCTGAATCGCAAACAGAATGATGCGCGCCTGCTCAATAAGATTGGCATTACGGAACTGATGATCCAGCGCTACAAAGAGGCGAAAAAATCATTCGAGCGCTCTATACATGCCAACCGCCAATACGCCGACGCCTACAACAATCTTGGCGTGATTTATTACGAAGTTAAAAAGTACGGTCCCGCGGTTAAGCAGTATGAGAAGGCGATTCAGATCGATCACGACTCGGCATCGTTTTACAACAATCTGGGTGCGGCATATTTCTCCAGGCGCCAGTTCGATCCGGCCGTGGCCGCATACCAGCATGCGCTGGAGCTTGACCCCGATGTCTTTACCAGAACTTCGCGTGGAGGCGTGCAGGCGCAGTTGCCAAGTCCGGAAGATCGCGCCCGCTACGACTATACCGTGGCCAAGCTTTACGCCAAGATGGGGTTCTCGGATCAGTCGCTCGAATATCTGAGAAAGGCCATGGAAAACGGTTACAAAGATCTTAAGAGCGTTTACAAGGACGTGGAATTTGCGCAGCTCCGCAAGAGCCCTAAATTTACCGAGCTGATGGCATCCGCCGCGCCGGTGATTTCGGCGAACTAGATCAATTCGACCGCTGCGGTGCGCACCAAAACGCACAGCAAAAATTTCTACGAAGTTTTACGAAACTAGACGCAACTTCGGCGCTTCGTGCGGTTTAATAATGGAAATGCTCCTGAAAACGACAGGGTGAGTAGGGAGAGTCGTAAACCCGCCGGATGCTGACCCGAGCACGCCCCAAGCAAGCATCCGGCGGGCTTTTTCTTTGGCTGCCCCGCAGCGAACATTTTACGAAACATCGTCTCTTAGCTAAAATGAACTCATGCAGTCCCCTCCTTCCTCTTTGGCTTGGGCGCACCCTCTGGTTGCCGAGTGGTTTGTGCAGCGCTTCGCCACACCCACCGAACCGCAGGAGCAGGGATGGCCCCACATCCTCGCTGGCCGCCCCACTCTTATCTCCGCCCCCACCGGCTCGGGCAAGACGCTGGCTGCATTTCTCGCTTGCATCGACCGGCTGGTAAGGAAGGCTCTGGCGGGGAATCTCGCGGATCGCACCGAGGTTCTCTACGTCTCTCCCTTGAAGGCGCTGGGCAACGATATTCAGAAAAACCTGGAAGTCCCGTTGGGAGAAATTCTCGCGATGGCGGGCGAGCGCGGCTTGCTGATGCCCGAGATTCGCACGGCGGTCCGCACCGGCGACACGCTCATGCACGAGCGGCGCGCCATGCTGAAACGGCCTCCGCATATTCTGGTCACCACGCCGGAGTCGCTTTACATCCTGCTGACTGCGGATAAGAGCCGGGCGATTCTGCGCGACGTGGAGACGGTGATCGTCGACGAGATTCACGCCGTGGCCGACGATAAACGCGGGGCTCATTTAACGCTGTCGCTGGAAAGATTGGACGCGCTGACGTACCAGCGGCCCGTGCGCATTGGCCTCTCCGCCACGCAGAAGCCGATTGAGGAAGTAGCGCGATTTCTGACTGGGAGCACCGATCCCGAAAACTCGCGGCAAGACGCAGTCATCGTTAACGTTGGCCACAAGCGCAAGCTCGATATGGCGGTGGAAGTCCCGCAAATGCCGCTGGGTCCAGTGGCTTCGAATGAAATGTGGGACGAGGTTTACAACCGGCTCGTGACGCTGGTCGAGCAGCATCGCTCGACACTGATATTCGTGAATACGCGGCGCATGGCGGAACGGCTGGCGCATCATCTGGGCGAGCGCATAGGAGAAGAAAATGTTGCGGCGCATCACGGCAGTTTGTCGCGGAAACTGCGATTGACCGCGGAGAAGAAACTGAAAGAAGGCCAGGTGCGGGTGCTGGTGGCGACGGCATCGCTCGAACTGGGAATTGATGTGGGCACCGTGGATCTGGTGGTGCAGATTAATTCTCCGCGCTCCATTGCCGTGACGCTGCAGCGCGTGGGGCGCTCAGGACACTGGCGTGGCGCGGTTCCCAAGGGAAGACTATTTGCCACGACTCGCGACGACTTATTGGAATGTGCCGCGTTAGTGCGCGCGATACGGCAGGGCGATCTGGATCGGCTGATGATTCCGGAATCTTCGCTGGATGTGCTGGCGCAGCAGATCGTGGCGGCGTGCGCGGCGGAAGAGTGGGATGAAGAAGCGATGTTTGCTCTGGCGCGGCGCGCTTATCCGTACCGCAATCTGACGCGCGCCACTTTCGACTCCGTTCTTGAAATGCTTTCCGAAGGTATTGCCGCCCGCCGTGGACGATATGGCGCCTACGTCCACCGTGATCGAGTGAACGGCAAACTGCGGGCACGGCGCGGGGCACGGCTGGCAGCGATCACGAGTGGAGGCGCGATTCCGGACAATTCTCTTTACGCCGTGGTGGCGGAGCCCGACGGATTGGTAGTGGGCACGGTCGACGAAGATTTTGCAGTGGAGAGCAATCGCGGCGACATCATGCTGCTGGGCAATACTTCGTGGATGATTCGGCGCATTGAGACCAACGCCGGACGCGTGCTGGTGCAGGATGCGCATGGAGCGCCACCGAGCGTGCCGTTCTGGCGGGGCGAAGCTCCGGCACGAACGGAAGAACTCTCCGAGCATATCGGGAAGTTGCGAGAAGAAATCAGCGAGATGCTTCCCAGGACTTCTCCCGTAGGTTTCTCGGCGACGCAGCCGGACGTGGCGGCGGCAGTGAGTAAGCTGAAGCTGGAATGCGGCCTGGACGATTCCGGCGCGGAGCAGGCCATCGAATATGTCTTGCAGGGCAGGGCAGTGCTGGGAGCGGTTCCTACCCAGACCACGGTGATCGCCGAACGCTTTTTCGATGAAGGCGGTGGGATGCAGTTGGTGATCCATTCGCCATTCGGGGGAAGAATTAACAAGGCCTGGGGATTGGCTTTGCGCAAGCGTTTCTGCGTGGGTTTCAATTTTGAGTTGCAAGCGGCGGCTACTGACAACGGTCTCAATATCGCGCTTGCGGAACAGCATAGCTTTCCACTCGCAGATGTTTTCAATTTCCTGCAAGCCGCGACGGTGCAGCCGATTCTGGAGCAGGCTGCGCTGGATTCTCCGATCTTCGCTACGCGCTGGCGATGGGACGCAAACCGTGCCCTGGCTCTGCTGCGCTTTCAAAACGGAAAAAAGGTTCCGCCGCAAATTCAGCGGATGCGTTCCGACGATCTGCTGGCTTCAGTATTTCCCGACGCCGCAGCCTGCTTCGAGAACATTCAAGGTGAGCGGCATATTCCGGATCATCCGCTAGTCGGTGAGGTCATGAAAGATGTGCTCACCGAAGCCTTGGACATCGACGGATTGAAGAACCTGCTCAGCGGACTGGCAGATGGTCGAATTCGTTGCATAGCCGTCGATACACCGGTGCCGTCGCAGTTTTCGCACGAAATCCTGAATGCGAATCCCTACGCTTATTTGGATGACGCTCCACTTGAGGAGCGGCGGGCGCGCGCGGTTCAGATGCGGCGGATGCTGCCGGAATCGGTGCTGGAAGAGGTGGGTGGACTTGATCCGGCGGCGATTGCCCAGGTGCGGGAAGAAGCTTGGCCCGATGTGCGCGACGCGGATGAATTGCACGATGTGCTGCATACGCTGGTGGCGCTGCCGGAAGCGAGCGCAAGTTATGGAAGCGGGCAATGGCAATACTTTTTTGAACGGTTGATCCAGGAAGGCCGGGCGACGATCGCTGAATTTAAGGGCCGCAAGTACTGGGTCGCTGCGGAGCGCGTCAAGCTATTTTCTATGCTGTTTCCTGACGCGGGATTCTTGCCGCCCATCTCTCAGCTTGAGGGATCAGCTCCAAGTCACGACGATGCTTTGCTGACGCTGGTCACGGGTTGGATGTCGCACCAGGGGCCGACTACGGCGGGGCAATTGGGTGAGAACTTAGGCGTCCCGGCTTCTGAGGTTACAAGCGCTTTGCTTCGCATGGAAGCGAGCGGAACTGTTTTACGCGGAAATTTTACGCGTGATTCTTCGCGGACGGGAGTGCCTACGCCAGCCTTCGACTGTGCTCAGGCTAGGCTTTCGAATGCCGCTGTTTCTGCACCGGCTGAACCTGCTCACGAAATCGAATGGTGTGAACGGAGGTTGTTGGCGCGGATACACCGGCTTACGGTTGCGACGTTGCGCAAACAGATCGAGCCGGTAACGGCGGCGCAGTTCATGCAGTGGCTGCTGCAGTGGCAGCATGTGGCGTCGGGGACGCAGGTGATGGGTGAACGCGGTACGCTGGAGGTGCTCCGGCAACTGCAAGGGTTTGAAATTCCTGCCAATGCCTGGGAGCGGCAGGTTCTGGCCCGTCGGATCGCGGATTACGATCCGAAGTGGCTGGACCAGCTTTGCCTGACGGGTGCCGTCGGATGGGGAAGGTTATCGCCGCATCCGGCGACGCTCGATTATTCGCCTGCGCGTGGTACGGGGGCCGAGGCTGGCGGCGCGCCGAGGCAGCGGCGTGTGATTCCAACCAGCGTGGCGCCAATCACTTTCTTTGTAAGAGAAGATGCGGATTGGATGACACCGCGTCATCGGGGCGCCGAACAGGATTCAAATAATGGCCTCAGTCACGGGGCTCAGCTCGTGCTCAATTTCCTGCGGCAGCGCGGGGCTTCGTTCTTTGCGGATATTGTGCGGGGGACGGAAAAGTTGAAAGCGGAAGTAGAGACTGCGCTATGGGAGTTAGTAGCGGCCGGACTGGTCACGGCCGATGGCTTCGACAACCTTCGTTCCCTGATCGATCCCAAGCGGCGGGCTGGGCAGGGAAGTGGGCGCAGCACGCGCCCACGGCACAACGCGGGACGTTGGGCGATTCTGCATGCCGAGGAAGTTGTGGAACGGTCGCGGGCGGTGGAGTCGGCTTGCTGGATGCTGCTGAGGCGCTATGGCATTGTGATCCGCGATGTGCTGGCGCGGGAGGCGAACCTGCCCCCGTGGCGCGAGTTGTTGATGGCTTTCCGGAGGCTTGAGGATCGTGGCGAGATTCGCGGCGGGCGATTTGTCGATGGATTTCTGGGCGAGCAGTTCGCGCTGCCGGTTGCGGTTGAATCGGTGCGAGCCATGAGGAAGCTGGATGCAGGTCAGGAGACGATTACGCTGTCCGCGGCCGATCCGCTGAATTTAGTCGGGATTCTGGTTCCGGGCGATCGTGTGCCGGCGATCTCGGGGAATAGTGCTACTTATCAGAATGGCATCGTCACGCACCCTTCAAGTGATATTGCGGCGGTTGCCAGTTAAAGAACAAAAAAATCAGGGATCCGGTGAGGGGGCCCCTCGGATCCCTGATTTGCGCAGCTCAGCGAAAGACTATGTCAAAAAGCGCTTCCCCCATCGCTTTTTGCCAAGCAGTGGCGCAGTCTCTCAGATTGCATTCGGGATGCCAGACCCCCCACGCTCCCGGTGAATCGGTGAAAATCGCCGCAACTCACTGTCGCCTAAGTGTTTGGCCTTGCAAAAGGCTGTGCCTGCGCATTGGAAACATGGCTAGAAGAGCTGAATGAGCTATCCGATCAGATAGCGAGCCTATCCGTTCGGATAACGTAACAGCTTCACTTGGGGAATGTATTCCTTCGGGAAGTGTGATAAAGAAGAGCACGAGGTGGACTGCTTGCACCCCAGACTCTTGGCGCTTTCCGGGCCGTTAAAAGATTCGATGATCGCTGTGGGAGAGGGGGAAGTTACTCTTGGGCGGGAATCGACCAACGGCATACCGGTCGTAGATCCCTCCGTTTCTCGAAAGCACTGTATCCTCCGTGGGCAAGATGGAAGGTTCTGGGTGCGAGACCTGGGCAGCCGCAACGGCACTCTAGTCAACGGCGAAGCCGTGCAAAACCAAGAGTTGAAACATGGCGACGAGATCGCTGTCGGCGATTCCTCCTTTCTGTTCCTGGTCGACGAGCATGAGCGGCTACAGCCAGGATGCGTGGAGCTGGAAGATGCCCACGGCACGGCGGAGACCACCATTATTCATCCCAGAGATGTTGTTTATTTGCAACCCGATCGATTGCAGCGAGAGTTGGCGTCGACTTCGCCACTGGCCCGGAACCTGAATGCGTTGCTAAAGATCAGCCGCATAGTGCATTCGATTCGAGATCTGGACAGCCTGCAAGGTGAGTTGCTGGACTTGATTTTCGAAGTTGTGCCTGCGGGGCGTGGAGCGGTTTTGCTGGCTGAGAAACAGGGGAGTCAATTCGACTCGATGTTCGCCCGCTCGCGGGAGAAAGGGCAGGCTCTTTTGGTGAAGGTGAGCCGCACAGTGGCGAATCAAGTTCTGGAGCAGGGAATTTCGATTCTTGGGACCGATGTACCGAACAACTGTGATCTGCGGCAAGTCGAAAGTTTGGCTGCATCGAACGTACGCTCGCTTTTGTGTGTTCCGCTGACGGTGTTTCAGCGGGTGATTGGGTGCATTTATCTGGACAGTAATGATTTCAACGACCGGCTTCATAAAGACCACCTTGAGCTTGTGACTGCGATTGCCGGCATCTCCGCTGTGGCTCTGGATAATGCCCGCCGATTGCAATGGTTGCAGAAAGAGAACGAGCGCCTGACAGTTGAAGTGAGCCAGGAGCGAAGCCTGGTAGGCGAAGGGGCTCGCATGAAAGAAATCTACCAGTTCATAAAGCGAGCAGCCCCCTCCGATTCGACGGTGCTGATTGAGGGTGAGAGTGGAACTGGCAAGGAACTTGTGGCGCGCGCCTTACACAGAAACAGTCCTCGCGCCAGCAAACCGTTTGTGGCCATTAATTGCGCGGCGATTCCGGAGACGCTTTTGGAAAGCGATCTGTTTGGCCACGAGCGAGGAGCATTTACCGGCGCAGCAGGATTAAAAAAGGGCAGGCTGGAGGTTGCTGATTCGGGCGTAGTGTTTCTCGATGAGATTGGAGAACTTGCGCCTGCCTTGCAGGTCAAACTGCTGCGGGTGCTGCAGGAACGCGAATTCGAGCGCGTGGGCGGAACTCATCCCATCAAAGTCGATATCCGTTTGATCGCCGCTACCAACAGCAAACTTGAGAAGGCGGTGCAAGAGGGCGAGTTTCGTCAGGACTTGTACTACCGGCTGGCAGTGTTGAACGTGATGATGCCCGCGCTGCGTGAGCGGCGCGACGACATTCCGCTGCTGACCCGTCATTTTGTGCAAAAACATGCCAAACGCTGCAAGGTGAAGCCGCGGCCGATTTCGCGGGAAGCGTTGTCGCTCCTCGTCAACTACGATTGGCCAGGAAATGTGCGCGAACTGGAGAACGCCATTGAGCGTGCTCTGGTGCTGGGAAGTTCGGAAATGATTCTGCCCGAAGATCTACCGGAGTCATTGCTGGAGCGCAATCCGGCGCCAGAGATGAGTGAGGCAAAATATCACGCAGCGGTAAAAGAACTGAAGAAACAGCTCATTCTTGATGCCATAGAACAAACACACGGCAGCTATACGGAAGCAGCACGAATATTAGGCGTGCACCCGAACTATCTTCATCGGCTGATTCGTAATCTCGAGTTGAAGGGAATTTTGAAAGACTCGTTGCGAGACATACCGCCGCGCAGTTTGAGCGGGCTTTCGCGTGGGAATGCATAAGGATCAATTGGCGATTTGCAATCGCCAATTGGCGGGTAAAGTGCGTGGAGAGGATTGCACGCATCAGATGTTAACCGCTAATTGCCAACTGCGGGTTGCGGCAAGGGCAAGCCGATCAGCCGGGCAGGGTCAAGGTACGTGCCTTGCCAACGCACTGCGGCATGCAAGTGCGGGCCGGTTGCACGGCCGGTACCCCCGCTCAATCCAATCACCTGGCCGCGCTTCACTTGATCCCCTTCCTTCACTTTAAACTCCGAAAGATGCAAATAGAGAGTGAGAAGCCCCTGGCCGTGGTCTAGGATCACAAAGTTGCCTTCGAAGTAGAGCGGGCGCGCCAAGAGCACCGTGCCGTCATTCATCGCATGGATGGGAGTTCCGCTGGGAACGCGGAAATCGAGGCCGAGGTGCGGGCTTGAGCTCTTGCCATTAAAAATGCGAACCGAACCGAAGACGTCAGAGATTGGAGCTTGAGCTGGAGCGGCGAATTGTCCGGACCATTCGCGCTCCGGCGTGACTCGATTTAAGAAATCTTTCTTCACTTCCTGGCTTTCGGCAATTTCTTTTTGCTGCTCGGGGGTGGGCTCAGTAAATTTTCCTTCCACGCTTAGATTGACTGCGATTTTTGGATACTCTGCGCGAGTGACTGCGAATTCCCGCATGAACGAAATCTTCGTGCTTTCTCCTTTGTCTGTTTTTGTTTGGCCAGCCAGTTCAAGACCATACGTGCCGGGAGTTGTTTCCAGGCTGATTCCGGCCAAAGCGAACCATGTCTTCGTGGCGGAATCGTAGCTGAAGGGAATTCCGTGTCCGAGCCATGTTCCTGTTAGAGACTCTAACGGGCGTGGCGGTTTGACCTGGAATAAAACGGGGCCGCCATTAACCAGTCGCGTGGGCTGAGCGTGCGCACTCCAGTTCGCGGCGGAAGCTGGAATGGCGGAGAACGCAGACAAGCATAGAACGAAAAGAATTTCGACTAAGGCTATTACTCGACCATTCATGGCTACAGCCTAGCATTCCTCCGAACCCCTAAGGGCTATGTCATGGGATTCCTGCGACAAAAGATCGGCCTCACTGCTGCTAGACTGCGGACGGGAATTGCAGGAAGCAGTTGCGAGAAACCAACGAAACGAAGGAGGCGCTGTTGTGATCCGAGGCAAAGGCAACCAGATGTCCGCGGGATTAGGAACACGGTCGGTGTGGGCGGGTGAGACCGGCAAAAAATGGGAGCGCGCCACGCAAGTGCCGGTGGCCCTGAGCGCCGCATTCGGCTACGCAGATGTAGATGAGTGGCTCAATGTAGCGCGCGGAAAGAGCGAAGGTCATATCTATAGCCGGAATACAAATCCCACGGTCGCGGTCTTCGAAGAAAAAGTTCGAGATTTGGAGTCCGCTGAGGCCGCCACAAGTTTTTCGAGTGGCATGGCCGCGATCAGCAACACGCTTTTTGCTTTGCTGTCTTCCGGGGACCGTATAGTTTCTATTAAGGATACATATGGCGGAACGAATAAGTTGTTCATTGAGTTCCTGCCGCGATTCGGGATCGAGGTTTCTCTGTGCGATACGGGCGACCACGATGCGATCGAAGCGGAGATCGGCCAGGGATGCAAGGTGGTCTATTTGGAGAGTCCGACGAATCCAACTATCAAGGTTGTCGACCTCGCCCGGCTGGCGCGCGTGGCCCATCGCCATAAGGCGGTTGTGATTGTGGATAACACGTTTGCTACCCCGATCAACCAGCAACCCATTGCGCTCGGCGCCGATCTGGTGATTCATAGCGCGACAAAGTTCCTCGGCGGCCACGCTGACGCTCTGGGAGGAGCGGTGTGCGGGCGTGCCGATCTGGTGGCGAAGATTTATCATTTTCGCGAGATCAACGGCGCGTGTCTCGATTCCATGGCCGCTTATTTGTTGCTGAGGGGAATGAAGACTCTGCATCTCCGCATTGCGCGTCAGAATGAAAGTGCGCTGAAGATCGCGCAATTCCTGGAATCGCATCCAAATGTGGTTAAGGTCTACTATCCGGGGCTGGAGTCGCACGAACATCATGAGATTGCCCGCCGGCAGATGAGCGGGTTTGGAGGCGTGCTGAGCTTTGTGATTCGGGGAGGATTCGAGTCGGTAAGAACCTTGTTGCCGCGCTTGCGCCTTGCGCACTTGGCGGCGAATTTGGGCGCGGTCGAGACTATTGCGGGGCCTCCGGCCACGACCAGTCACGTCGAGTTGACAACCAAGGAACGTGCGGCAGCAGGAATTCCTGAGGCGCTGATTCGTTATTCGGTCGGAATTGAAGATACCGAAGACCTGATCGCGGACCTGCGGCAGGCACTGGAAAAGATGCGACCTACAAAGAAAGAGAAGAAACGGTAAAGATTGGTGGACCTGGTCGGGATCGAACCGACGACCTCTTCCATGCCATGGAAGCGCGCTCCCAGCTGCGCCACAGGCCCACGATTGAAGGACAAAAATCCGAAACCCGGCTAACCGGGTTGAGGGAGGTGCTAAATCATCTTCTCCAATATCATTTTCGCCCACATCCATGGGATAGTCAACGCTGACTCATTCTTCTGTTTCTTTTCACAGGCATCTTCTGCCATAATTGTTCGTGCACCCCACCTGCACCATTTTTCAATCACAATTTAGAGCGAGGAAGAGATGCCAGCGAAGTACATCTTTGTGACGGGCGGAGTTGTGTCTTCTTTAGGCAAGGGATTGGCTGCGGCATCGATCGGCTGCCTGCTGGAGAGCCGTGGGTTGAAGGTCAACCTGATGAAGTTTGACCCTTACCTCAACGTGGATCCGGGAACCATGTCACCGTTTCAGCACGGAGAGGTTTTTGTGACCGACGACGGAGCCGAAACCGATCTTGATCTCGGCCACTACGAACGCTTTACGCACGCCAAACTTTCTCGCGACAACAATTGGACAACGGGTCGGCTCTATGAGCAGATCATCGCGAAAGAGCGACGCGGGGATTATTTGGGCAAGACGGTGCAGGTTATTCCGCACGTCACGAACGAAATCAAAGCGGCAATGAAGAAGGTTGGGCAAGATGTGGATGTTGCCATCGTGGAGATTGGAGGCACCGTCGGAGACATCGAGTCGTTGCCGTTCATGGAAGCGATCCGGCAGATGCGCCAGGAGCTTGGCCGCGAAGATACTTTGTTTGTTCATGTAACGCTGGTGCCGTTTATCGCCGCAGCGCAGGAACTGAAGACCAAGCCTACGCAGCACTCGGTGAAGGAGTTGCTGAGCATAGGGATTCAACCGGACATTTTGCTTTGCCGCACGGACCGTTTTCTGGCGAAGGATTTGAAATCGAAAATCGCTCTTTTCTGCAATGTGCAGGAAGAAGCGGTGGTCACCGCTAAAGATGTGGCTTCAGTTTACGAAGTGCCCTTGGTATTCGCCAATGAAGGTGTGGACACGCTGGTGCTGAAATATCTGCATATGGAAGCGAAAGATCGGGACCTTTCGAAGTGGGAAGAGATTGTGCACCGCGTCTACAACCCGAAGGATACGGTTACGATTGGAATCGTCGGGAAGTATGTGGAGTATGAAGACTCTTACAAATCGTTGAAGGAAGCGCTGGTGCACGGGGCTTTGGCGCACAATCTCAAACTTGAGGTGAACTGGATTGAAGCTGAAGGTTTGGAGGCTGCCGATCAAAGTGTGGACCAAGTCAGCGCCCAACTCGAAGGCTACGACGGGATTTTAGTTCCAGGAGGTTTTGGCAAACGCGGCATTGAAGGGATGCTGATTGCGATTCGTTATGCGCGGGAGAATAAGGTCCCTTACTTCGGAATTTGTTTGGGGATGCAGACGGCCTGCGTTGAGTTTGCCCGCAACGTGGTTGGGCTGGCGGAAGCAAATTCCAGCGAGTTCGATCCGGCAACGCCGCACCGGGTGATTTACAAACTTCGCGAATTGCGCGGAGTTGAAGAGCTTGGCGGCACGATGCGGTTGGGCGCCTGGACCTGCAAGATTGAGCCTGACACACTGGCTCACAAAGTTTACGGCAAGAGTGAGATCAGCGAGCGGCACCGGCATCGTTACGAATTTAATCGAGAATATGAAGAGCCGATGGTGGCCGCGGGAATGCGGATTTCTGGATCGTCGCCGGATGGCACCTACGTAGAGATGGTTGAGTTGCCCGGCCATCCGCATTTCATCGGATGCCAGTTTCATCCCGAATTCAAATCGAAGCCGCTGGAGCCGCATCCGCTGTTCAGTACATTCATTGCGGCGGCGTACGAGCATGGCAGTAAGAGGCGTGCGGAAAAAGAAATAGCGACGGTCGAAATGTTTCATCGTCCGGAAAAAGTTGGGCGGCGGTGATCAGGATCTAACGCCGAGATCGCAGAGGACGCCGAGAGAAATAACTGCGAGCTTCGTTGTGCGAGGTTTAACCCGGCGATTTTTGCGCGTGCTCGGCGGTGAGAAGACTTTACTTTTGATTTCTTCATTTCAAGTCGGCGAAATTCACATTGGCTCTGGCGATCTTTTTCTGATTGCCGGGCCCTGCGTAATTGAGAGCGAAGAGCATGCGATTCGCATGGCGGAGATCATCAAGGGCGTAACCCGAGCTCTTAGCATTCCCTTTATCTTTAAGGCGAGTTACGACAAGGCAAACCGTACGTCGATTCGAAGCTTTCGCGGGCCGGGTATGAAGGAAGGTCTGCGGATTCTTAAAAAAATCAAAGACGATCTGCAATTTCCCGTTCTCACTGACGTTCATGAAGCCGCTGACGTTTCGCGGGTTGCGGAAGTGGCCGATGTCTTGCAGATTCCCGCCTTTCTTTGCCGGCAAACCGATTTAGTCGTCGCGGCGGCGCTGAGCGGGCGCGCAGTCAACATCAAGAAAGGGCAGTTTGTTGCGCCATGGGACATGAGGCACGCCGTTGAAAAATGCCGCGAGGCGGGCAATGCGCAGGTTTTCCTGACGGAGCGCGGAAGCAGTTTTGGCTATAACAATCTAGTGGTCGATATGCGTTCGTTATCGATCATGCGTAAGTTTGCTCCGGTGGTGTTCGATGCAACTCATTCCGTACAATTGCCGTCTTCGCAGAGCAGTAATGGCGGTCCGGCAGTGAGTGGTGGACAGCCGGAATTTATTCCCGTCCTGGCACGCGCGGCTGTAGCTGCGGGCGTAGACGGAGTTTTCCTGGAAGTGCATGACAATCCCAAGGTGGCCAAATCCGATGGCGCGAATGCGCTCGAATCCACTAAGCTGCGCGAGGTGTTGAAGGAATTGTTAGCGGTGCGACAAGCTTTGGAAACAGCTCACGCTGCCCCTTAGGCTGCGCGTAATCACCCGTGGTAGATTCAAATTTTCCGCATGAAACAGATTACCGGTTGGGCTCTTGACGTTGCATTCGTGCGTGGCTCGAGCTACGCGGATGCCCGCGTCGTGAGCCAGCGCAGCCGAGCGCTTACCACAAAGAATGGCAAAGTCGGCAGCGCCTCAGACGCCGAATCGATAGGCATGAACGTGCGCGTGCTGGCAGATGGAGCTTGGGGATTTGCCGCCTCCGATGACCTATCGCGCTCCAGTGTGGAAGCTACCGCGGAGCGGGCGGTCGAAATCGCTCGTGCTTCGGCTCGAGTGAAACAAGAGGATGTGCGGCTAGCTTCGGAAAAACCCGTCATCGCCGAGTGGACCACTCCATACATCACCGATCCCTTCTCGACTTCGGTCGAGCAAAATATCGAGCTGTTATTGAAGATCGATTCCGAACTGCGATCGGTTCCCCGCGTCACTCTGGCCGAAGCTAATCTTAATTTCAACCGTGAAGAGCAGTGGTTTGCCTCGTCCGAGGATAGCGAAATTCATCAGACAAAGTATTCCACGGGCGTGGGCTACGCTGCGCACGCATTCGCCGGCAATGAGATCCAGAAACGTTCTTATCCTAATTCTTTCGGCGGACAGTGGCAGAACAAAGGTTATGAGCTCATTGAAGAGTCGAAGCTCGTCGAGAATGCTCGCCAGATTGCCGAAGAGGCTGTCGCGTTGCACAAGGCAGATCAATGTCCGGAGGGTGCTTTCGATTTGATTCTGGATAGTTCTCAGCTTGGATTGCAGATCCATGAATCTATTGGGCATCCTATTGAACTGGATCGCGTTCTCGGCATGGAAGCGAATTTCGCGGGGACTTCTTTTCTAACCCTCGATAAGCTGCGCAAACTTCGCTATGGCAGCGACCTTGTGAATGTGGTTGCGGATGCTCGTCAGGAGCACGGTCCAGGGCTTGGGACTTTCGCCTATGACGATGAAGGCGTTCCCGCGCAGTGCACGCCGATCATCACTAATGGCTTATTCACCGGTTATCTGAGTTCCCGCGATACCGCGCACACGATTGGCGAGAATCGATCGGGGGGAACGATGCGCGCGGAGAGTTGGAACCGGCTGCCGATGATTCGCATGACCAACATCAGCCTGCTGCCCGGGGAGAAGCCGCTGAGTTTGGAGCAACTGATTGCATCCACCGATCATGGCATTCTGATGCAGACGAACCGATCCTGGTCGATCGATGACAAGCGCTACAACTTTCAGTTTGGCTGCGAGATTGGATGGGAGATCAAGAACGGCAAACGGGTTCGGATGATTAAGAACCCTTCGTATTCAGGCATCACAACGGAGTTCTGGAACGCGCTCGATGCTATTTGTTCACGCGACGAATGGACTCTGTGGGGTACGCCGAACTGCGGCAAGGGACAGCCCCAGCAAGTGATGGGCACCGGGCATGGCGCGGCGCCGTCGCGGTTTCGGGGAATCAAGGTGGGCAGCGCTTACAGGGGGAGCTGATTTCACCACAGAGCCAGAGAGAAAAACAAGAATTCGAGATGATAACTCGCGAGAAAGCCGCTAACATCTTTGATCGTCTCAGGAAATTCTCCTCGGCCGATGAGATTGAGGTTCTGTTCTCCGGCGGAAGGTTTGCGCTTACACGTTTCGCCAACAATGCAATTCATCAGAATGTTGCTGAAGAAAATCAGGTGGTCTCCGTCCGAACCGTGTTTGCCGGCCGCACGGCCCGCGCTTTCACCAATAAGTTCGATGACGACAGTTTGCGGCGCGTGGTCGAGTCTTCCGAGAGCCTGGCAAAAGTACAGCATCCCGATCCTGATCTTCTGTCTGTGCCAACTTCGCAGGAGGCAGATGGGCTAACTGAATTTGCACCCGGCGATGCCCACACCGCGAGCTTTCCTTCGCGCTACTATGCAGAGACCGCTGCTTCCACACCCGATCTTCGCGCTGATGGTGTTGCAAAAGTCGTTGATGTTGCTCAGAAACATCAATTCACGACCGCTGGGATATTTTCCAGTTCGGAATCCTCGGAGGGTATTTTCAATTCTCGGGGTTTAAGCAACTGGTACACGCAAACGTTGGCGGAGGTTTCCATCACCATGCTGGGCGGCGATTCTTCTGGGTGGCAAAAAGCCAATTCGCCGGACATAGCAAATCTCGATCCGCAACTTTTAGCCGAAGTGGCAGCACAAAAAACGCGCGACTCAGAACGCCCCGTGATGCTTCCAGCCGGGAAGTACACAGTGATTCTCGAGCCGGCTGCCGTCCTCGATGCTATCGGTAGCATGTTCTGGGATTTTTCCGGCATGGCGATACTCGACCAGCGTTCATTTCTTACTGGACGAATTGGCAGCAAGCTTTTTGGCGATAACATCACTATCTGGGACGACGTTAGTCATCCGCTGCAAGCCGGTTCGCCCTTCGACGGTGAAGGTGTCCGGCGACATCGGGTGCCGCTTGTGGAGAACGGAGTGGTGAGACGCGTTGTCTATGCACGGTCCATTGCGAAAAGAATGAAAGGATCCGAACACCGGGACAACGCTGGTCAGATCGAAGCCACTGGCCATGGCTTTGCGCTTCCGAATGAGATGGGCGAGATGCCAGTCAATATTGTTTTCGCATCTCCGGAAAATCCGCAGAGTGTTACGCAAATGATTGCTTCCACCGAGCACGGAGTGCTGGTGACTCGCCTCTGGTACATCCGCGAAGTCGATCCTTTTGAAAAAATTGTCACCGGAATGACACGTGACGGAACGTTCCTGGTGGAAAATGGGCGAGTGCGGCAAGGCATCCGCAACTTTCGTTTCAATCAAAGCCTGATTCACATGCTTTCAAATGTTGAAGCGATGAGCATGCCTGTGCGTTCTTGCGGCGAAGAATCGTTTGACATGGTCGTACCAGCGATGAAGATTCGCGATTTCAACTTCACGGAAGTGACGAAGTTTTAAGACTCCAGCTTTCTTGGCAAGATCCCCGCTTAACATTTTCCGTATTTACGGATTCGTTGTAATTATCTCATCTACAAGCAGTTAAAGCCCCAGCGTTCCATGACTTCCGTAACTTTGCGAGGCTGGTTCCGGGGTGTACGCTGCCCTTGAGTTCGGTAAAGGTTCAACGAAAAACAATATCTCATCCGGTGTGCGATGCGGCCGGAGGGAAGGTTCATCGGGACAGTGCCAGGGGAAGCGACAGAGCAGGAATTATCTTCCGACTCGCAGCAGCAAACTGCGATCAAGCACTATGCGGAAATGCAGAGTGCCCCGCGGTTTCCACTGCATCTGCCGGTGGAGTTGAAGTCGCAAGGAAATGCCTGTGCGGCCGAAACCCAAAATATCTCCGCGAATGGAGTGCTTTTCGCCATGGATCGCGATGTGCCCGTAGGTTCGCTGGTGGAGTTCACCATCCTGCTTCCGGCAGACGTGGTTGGTTCGCGTTGCGATGTGCAGATTGATTGTCACGGTCGCGTGGTGCGCAGCTTTGAAGACAAAGGCCGGCGAGGAGTAGGCGTAGTCATTGACGAATACCATTTCGAACGAGCGTAGCGGAAGCAAACTGTTAACGAAGGTAGAAGGAAACTAGAAACGAATGGCCAGCACGGTCCAAATTGACGGAAATCAAAATGCTCCTGAGGATGTAAGCTCGAGGCATCTGATTCGTGTGATCCTCGCCGATACGCAGGCGATCTTCCGCGCTGGACTACGAAAAATTTTTGCTCTCGAAGACGATATTCGCGTGGTTGGACAAGCCGAAACGCTGTCTCAGACACAATCTGCCGTAACAAAATTTTCCGCGGATATTCTGATTTTTGAATCGGCTCTGGCACCGAATCCAGTAGAAGCTGTAACGGAGTTGCTTCGCCAGGCGCCACAACTGAAAATTGTCGTGGTCACTCCGGGATCAGACGAGCAACTCACGCTCGATTTGTTCCGTCGCGGAGCTCACGGAATTCTCTCTCGTGAAGTGGAACCAGAGATTTTGGTGGACTGCCTGCGCAAAGTTGCCGCTGGAGAGCCCTGGCTGGAAAATGAAGCTGTGCACTGGGTAATGGAAGCTTTCCGAGGACACAACCTGCGTCCCTCCGGAGCCCGCCCCAAGGTTCAACTAACGCCCAAGGAAACTCTCATCGTCTCCTGCGTAACGCAGGGCATGAAAAACAAAGAGATTGCCGTGCGCGTCGGAACTACCGAACAAGTGGTGAAGAACTATCTGCGCAAGGTGTACGACAAGCTGGGTGTCGCCGATCGTCTTGAACTAGCCCTGTACTGCCTGAGCCATCACGTAGTGGACGGAGTGAAACCGCCGCCAATTCCAACCGCCAATCCGGACGTAGAAAGTACCCCTGCCGCAGCTAATGGCGCAGCCGCCGGAGCCGCCAACGGAGCTAGACCAGCCGCAACCACCTTAGGTTCCTCAATCCTCTCCACTCCTGCAACTGACAAACTTTCTTAACTCGAAATGAACTTTGCACGTAGTCGTGTGTAATGAGCTCGCCTTCTCGCGTAGAAGCAAAAATTTGCGCCAATGTACTCACGACACATAGAATGAGCTCAGCCTAGCCGTGCAGTTAGTTGGGTAGCCTGAGAGACGGTTCCTCGCGGACGTTGTGCTGTTCCTAAGTTCCAGCCGGAGAGATGGCCGAGTGGCTGAAGGCGCACGCTTGGAAAGCGTGTTTACTCGAAAGGGTAACGTGGGTTCGAATCCCACTCTCTCCGCCATATTTTCCTAAACCACAGTAACTACAGGGCACTGTGGCTTGGAATCCGGGATATTCGACTTCGACGAACCACTATACTTGCGCTGGCTGTACTTACGACGCCAGTGGCAACGTAACGGGCGATTCATTCAATACGTACGCGTGGGATCCGTACGACAAACTGCTCGGCGTGAACTCGACAGCCTGTGGCACGAATGGTGAGTGCGCTACGTACGATGCCTTTGGCCGCATGGTCGAGTTCAGTAAAGATGCAACATACAAAGAAAATTGGTATACCCAGGCCGGTAGGGTCACAATGTCCGGGGCAACTTTAAGCGAGGCCTACCGAGGTGCTCCGGGCGGTGGAACCTTCATGGAACTTGGCGGTCAGAACGATTATCTGCACAAAGACTGGCTCGGGAGCGCCCGAATCGGAGAGTTGATCAGTGAGCAGACCGTAGGGGTGGATCTGGCGTATGCTCCCTATGGGGAGGTTTACAATTTCATCGCCGGTGCCGGTGGAGATTGGATGTTTACTGGGGATGTGACGCAGCTCGATTCTGAATATTTGTTCGACACACCGAACCGCGAATTTGCGGCGAAAAATCAAGGCCGATGGTTGTCGCCTGATCCGGCCGGGACTGGCTGGAACCAGTACGCTTACGCTACGAATCCGAATAGCAATATCGATCCCTCCGGCCTGGCCTGCTATCCATTAGAAAAGCAGGTATTCGGAACTTGCGCTGGCTTCCTGAACAACGGGGTGAGCTTCGGAGGAAACTGGAATGAATTCGCCGTACTATCCATCCCCACGGTTACAGCAAATTCCACCTATATCCCCCCAAGCTATTGGATGACCGCTACCTATACCTTAGACTCGCAGGGGAACCAGATCGGCGACCCTTTTTACACTTTCGGCGTGGTCACGGGCGGATGGCAGAACCTTGGCAACGGCCTTGACGCGCTGAACATCATCGCCGCAAATAACAGTTGGTCACCATACATTACGGCACTGACATTGCGGGTATCGTTGCCGCTGTCGGCGGCTATGCGAGACTGGGGCTTGCGACCGCAGCAGTAAGTTTATGGAATGATCCTAGTCCTCAGAACACCCTAATCACTGTGCCTGGGCTCTTTTCTACTGAGCTAAGTTTGCCGTCCGCCCTCATAGGTGCAGAAGCTGACCTCCTAAACTTCGAGGTCCAAACCGCAGGGGAGGGTATGATAGAGGCAACCCCTGGAAATACGATGGACAACGGGAACGGCATCACGATACAAAGTCCTCAGGGGGTGAACGAGTGTCAGGGCTTAGGCGCTTGTGACTGAGCTCGGTGCTGCGCAGTGTCGGCTGGGCATCACGCAGTAGGAACGACAGGGGACAGTTTTCATGCCTGATTGGTACTCGCACTATATTTACCTGATACTGGGAGTATTATTTTTTTCCGGCGGCGTGGTTTCGACTTGTATAGGAAAAACATGGGCGCGCATTGGTCGCACGATTTATCGTGCTAAAGAACCGAGCACGTTTTGGTGGGTAGTCACAATGTATTATCTCAGCGCCGTTCTCTTCGTTGGACGCTACTTGTATGAGATCCATGACCCTTCCAACTGATTCAATCTCCATATGGGCGGGTGGCCCATCCTCTCAGGTTTTTCCCTTCCCGTTTCGAAACTGGGGGTGCCCCGCTCTTGCGTTTTGTGCAAGGGCGCGTACGATGCTGACGGTATCATGAGATTCTATGCCTGCCGGCCTGCACCGCAGCTACGGTGCTCATCATCTGCACTTTATCACTTGTTCCTGCTATCGGTGGTTGCCTTTTCTTGGCACGGCGCGCAGTCGCGACTGCTTTCTCTCCATCCTCGAGCAATCACGTCAGCGTTATGGCTTCGTGGTGGTGGGATACGTGGTCATGCCGGAACATTTTCATTGGCTCATCACCGAACCGGACGTCGGAACTCCGTCTACGGTGATGCCGGTGTTGAAGCAACGCACGGCTCATGCTCTGCTGCCCCTCGCAAGCGACGCGATCGTCGCCAGCGTAGCCTGTTTCCGGACGAACCGCGCCTCGCTTTTTGGCAGGCGCGCTTTTATGACTTCAACCTCTGGACTACCAAGAAGCGCCGGGAGAAATTGAGATACATGCATCGCAACCCGGTGAAGCGCGGACTGGTGGAGTCGCCCCAGCAATGGCGTTGGAGCAGTTACCGATTTTATTGTCTCGGTGAAAGCGGACCAGTCCGGATCAATGAGGGGTGGGGAGAGATTTCGTTTCGGAATCGTGTGGCGTAGGTCGCCGCCTAAAGAATGAAAGGCGAAAAGGCTTATGATGCCGGCAGCATCGTTCCCGCCCTTGCACAGAACGCAAGAGCGGGGCACCCA
>JBEKWW010000038.1:0-28076 GCA_049512655.1 Candidatus Sulfotelmatobacter sp.
AAGCTGCTTCAACCCCTTCGCGCAGCGTAACTATGAAAGCCTGAAGCATCCTTGGTTTGCCTTATGACACCGATTCAATTTTGAAAATGAATTTCAATTTCAACTTAAAGGATATGCCGTTGGCTTCGGGGCAGTCAATCCAACGCATCACAGATCGGCGTGATCCGCATCACATGGCAAACCAGAGCATTGAACGGGATTCACCGCCAGCGATGGGCGGCGTGCCCGTGTTTCGTAGGTACATCCCGTGAGGCGTGGCTGGGCCCCTCCAGCCCAGTGACATCCGCCGGACGAAACCGTATTTTGCTGAATTCATCTGGACGTAAGCATTTTAGCCGAGCTAACATCTATCCCTCCTACCTGCCTTGACTTTGAAAGGACGCCCAAGTAAGGGGTTCGCTCTCTGCTCGGGAGGAAGACAAACATGGAGATCGAGGAGACAAATGAAAATGAAAAACGCCTTCTGTACGTTTGCGATTTTGTTTTGCGCTTCGATGGCTTATGCCCAAGTGACTGGCTCGGGAACTACAGACTACATCCCCTTATGGGCGAGTACGACGAAACTAGAGAGTTCTGGGATTTTTCAAACCGGCGGAAATGTGGGCATCGGAACCAAGAAGCCCGACGCTAAGCTGGATGTGGTTACCGCCAGCACGACAGCGGCTGCCATTACAGGAACCGCGAGCGCTACGAGCGGAACTGCGTATGGTGTCTACGCCACTACCGCAAGCAAAACAAACTACTCATCTGCCATCTCCGGAACCGCGACGGCAACCACGGGCATTGAGTTCGGGGTCACTGGCTTCTCCAATTCCCCGAATGGAGTGGGCGTGCAAGGGACTGGGACGTCCACCGCGAGTGGAGGTTCCGATGGAGTTTTAGGGATCACGAACAACGGGGGGAACGGGGTCGTAGGGGCGGCGAACGCCACATCCGGGCTCAATTGGGGGGTTCAGGGTATCAGTTCAAGCAGCGGCGGGGTGGGCGTGCAAGGCTCGTCTCCACACGTCGCGGTAGCGGCGTTCAACCAGATTTGTTCACCGACTTGCAACCTGGTGGCTGGCACTGCGGGAGAATTCGTCACAGGCGCGGGAGGAATTATTCTGCAGGGACTTGCCGGAGACAGTTACGCGCAAGTCTTCAGTGTGGACAGCAACGGAAATCTGTCGATTACTGGAAACCTCAGCAAGGGCAGTGGTTCCTTCAAAATTGATCACCCGCTCGATCCTGCCAACAAGTATTTAGAACACTCCTTCGTCGAGTCGCCCGACATGATGAACATCTACAACGGCGTAATTGTCCTGAACTCGAAGGGAGAAGCCTCGGTAGACCTGCCGGATTACTTCCAAGCATTGAACAGCGACTTTCGCTATCAGTTAACGGCGATTGGAGCACCCGGACCGAACCTTTACATCGCGGAGGAAATTTCAGGCAACCGCTTTAAGATCGCGGGAGGGAAGGCCGGGGCCAAGGTTTCATGGCAAGTTACCGGAGTCAGGCAGGATGCCTATGCGAAGGCCCATCGCATCAAGGTGGAGGAGGACAAGCCCAGCCAGGAAAGAGGGCACTACATGCATCCCGAGCTATTTGGCGCAACCCAAAAAGAAGCTATCAGTGTAAATGCTCCCACGATAAAGCTGCCATCCGCAGGGATAGCGACTAACCCAGGCAACCAACCTTAATTTGAGCGCGAAAGTTAAGAATTAAGCGCGAAAGTTAAGGGAGAAGTTAATTGCGAAAAATCAATACTTCCAAGCCGCTCACTTTCGGGCGGCTTTCTCCTTCAGCAGAAGGTTCAACAATGGTCAACGGCGCCTAGGCTCACAGCCGCCTTAAAAACGCGTTCGCCTCGTCCAACCGCGGAAACAATTTCTCTTCTGCATGAAACTCGGCCGAATGCACGCACCGCCGGCTGCCGCGCAGCCTCACCGGGTGCTTCAAATGCAGCATTTCGTGGTACACGATGTATTCGACCGCATAGCGGGGAACCGCCGGATGGTCAAAGATGCAACTGATCACGATGGCGTTATGCGCAGGATCGTAGTGTCCCAGAATGCGGCGAGTCTTTGTCGCGCTCCAACTCATGCGTGGACGCCCCAGCAGTCCATGAAAAAAACGCGCGTTCAAATCCTCAAACACGACGTCCAGATCGTAAACTTGCCCGCGAGGAGAGTGCAGTCGCTTGCGTCCCCGCATCTGCCGCATCAGATGCGCCTTGCCCACCACTTCGTGGCTTCCCACATATCTTCGGTAGCGCGCTGCCAGGCCAGGATCAATCGGCCTGCGGTACATTTTCGCCAATAGGATGTGGGCAATGGCGCGAACCACTCCCTCCGGCGCTCCTTCCAGTAAATCGGAAAGCCGCACTAGCAGCCGCCCCTGCCGCAACCGGATCGTATTGTTGACATTGGCGAAGGCAAAGAACTCAACCTTCAACTCAGGAGGCGTAGCCCCGGGGCGCAATTGCCGGTGCTCGTCATGGAAAATTTCGAGCAGTCCCTCACGCACAGTGAGCCTAGATTAGCATGGCTAGATCAGCATATTTAGCCCGGGCGCAGTTCGTGGTAAATCTCCGAACCATTAACCCTACTCAGGCCTGCCTGCCGCCTGCACTGAATCGGATTTCTTTCGGTGCTTGGCAGCTTCTTGCTGATCGGCCATAAGTTGCCGGTGATCCTCGGCCGAGCCATCCACCGTCTCGAGCGCGCTGCTGAGCACAAATTCGTATTGCTGCGCCTCTTGAGGAGAAACATCAGCCGCATCCTTCAATGCTCGCAGCTTAGCTTGAAATTCAGTATCGGCGTCAATGATCGACTTCAGCGGCTTGCGAATGTCATTCTTGCGATCAACATAAGTATCAATGTTGTCGTTCAGTTCGTCATAGATCAGCTGGAAATCATCCAGGCGGTCATGGGTTTGCTGCGCTTTATCTTTTATCTTGGGATCATTCTGCAGCTGCCCGATCGCCACCAGTCGGGCCCGCGCGAACTTCACATAGAGGGCCAGCCGCATCTGCGGCTCCCAACTGGTATCGCGAATCTGGTCAATCTCCGCCGGCGTAAACGGATCCCGGTGCCGTTGAGCGGTTACTGGCAGCGTCGCGGCCAAGAATACAACGCCCAGGGAAATCCACCTTCTGTCACGCAGTATTTTCACTTCTTAACTCCCTGCGAAAACATCGATCCCAAAAGGCTGTCGCGCAGCGTTTGCAGCCGGTCGATCGTGTTCTGGATTTCCTTTTGATCCTCTTGCAGCACAGTGTGTTTAAGATCTTCCAGCTTGTGGGCCATTTTACGAATGGCGATCTCGCTCTGTTTTTCTTTGCGGTGCGCTTGTATCGCGGAATCGCTCGCCATACGTGAAAAGGATGCAACTTCGGCCAGAGCCGCCTGCGCCTTGGCGGTCTCGCCCGCCACATAATATTGCGTAGCAACTTCGAGTTGCCGCTCGGAGATGTCGATGCACAGTTGCGGGCGATCTCCAACGCTGGTACCGGCAACTCGGCTCTTCATCGCTTCCAAGGTCTGGTCCAGTGCCAGCGTCCGCCCAGATTGTCCCGCCAAGATCAAGACCGCGAGCACGCCCGCCCATCGCGAATGCTTTCTCCCGCATTCCATGACGCCCTCTACTTCTTCGGCTACTTATTTCTTCGGCTCAATCGCAATCAGCCGATGCTTCGCCTTCCACTCGTAATCAGGATACAGCCCCTGCGCCGAGTTTAGAAATAAATGATAGTTCACGGCGGCCGTTTTCCAGTCATGCAAATGGTCGTAGGCCGAAGCCCGTAGGAAGTAAGTGATTGGAATCTCAGGTAGATACCGGGCGCGCGTATCGAGGGCGCGGAGAACAAGCTGGTAATCCGCATTCTCCCCCCCTGCAAAAGCAAGGTCGCCATAAGCTTCCCCAAGATCCGGCTTAAGCTTCACCGCCAGCAGGAACTCCTGCTGCGCCGCTGGGAACTTTTTCTGCCGAAGCAGCGCCTGCCCCAGCCTGCGATGCAACTCTGCATTATTAGGATGCGCCTGTAGCAGCCCGCGGTATGCCGATTCCGCCAAATCATTTTTTTCCGCGGCAGTATACAAATCAGCCAGATCCTGCTGCGCAGTCTCATCCCCCGGAGCCAGCTTCATCCCCCCCAGCATCGCCGCAATGGCCTCATCGTATTTGCCTTCGGCGGCTAGAACGCGGCCAAGTTGAATTTCCACCACTGCGGACGCGGGCCGTTCGGCAGCCAATTTTCGCAGGGCGCCCTCAGCCTCAGGAAACCGCCGGCCATGCATATATAAATTAGCCAAGGCAACAGCTGCTTCCGACGATGCCGCATCTAGTACCATTGCCCGCTTGTATTCCTGCTCCGCATCCGCCGGCTTGTTTTCTTGCTCAAGGAGTAAGCCGACTTCAAGATGCGGCTCGGCCTCTTTGGGCTGAAGAGAAGCTGCTTCTCTATACGCTGCCAGCGCCTCATCCGGCCTCAAGCTCTTCAGCGTATCGCCCAATGCCAGCCATGCCCGATACTGTCCTTCGGCAACATGGCTCGTCGGCGTAAGCTGCGTGGCCGCGCGCAAGAATTTTTCTGCATCCGGTTGCCCGGTCTTTGCCAGTTGCAATCCCAGATTCAAATTCGATTCGAAGACCTCCGGCTTTGCCGCCACGGATTGTCGATATGCCGCGATGGATTCCTCGACCTTCCCCATCGCATTCTCCACAAAGCCGAGATCGAACCATCCCTCAAAGTTCGATGGATCCCGTCCGACCAGCTTTCGCAAAAGAGGTTCAGCGGCCGCATAATTCTTTTTTTCAATCGCCGACTCAGCCTGGGTAAGCTCGGCAGGCTGCGTTGGAGAATCCTCGTCCGGAACCTGCACATGATGAACAGTTTGATGGGAATTCGATCCAGAACCGGATGCCCCGGAAGTCGATGAAGAACTTGAGGATGGCGAATCAGAGGAAGTTGAAGCTGAAGACTGTGCCCAAACCAGCAGAGCGCCCTGTGCCGCGCTCACACCCACTACCGCGACCAGCACAACCGCCCGAAATCTATTTCCCGCCATGCCGATGCGAAGCTCCGTTCCCCCGGCCATTCAGCACATGAAAGAGATACTGCCCCGTATAGGAATTCGGCAAGCTGGCAATCGCCTCCGGCGTCCCTGCTCCCACAATCTGTCCGCCTCGCGCTCCACCCTCCGGACCCATATCAATCACCCAATCCGCCGTCTTGATCACTTCCAGATTATGCTCGATCACCAGAATCGATCCACCCGCCTCAATCAGCCGCCGGAAGGCCGCCAGTAGCTTGCTGACGTCATCAAAGTGCAACCCTGTCGTCGGCTCGTCAAAAATGTAAAGCATGCGCCGCTTGCGCCGCCCTTCGTCCTGCCGTCCTGCACCCGGTCGCCCAATCTCACGCGCCGCCGGCTGCAAATGAGCGGCTAGCTTCATACGCTGCGCCTCTCCGCCTGAGAGTGTCGTAGCCGATTGCCCTAGCCGCAAATATCCCAACCCAACCTCATCCAAAGCCCGAAGCTTTTCCGTCACCTTCGGCACTTCGGCAAAAAACCTGAGCGCCTCTTTCACCGTCAGGTTTAACACTTCGTGAATGTTTTTGCCGCGGTATCGAACTTCAAGCACCTGCGATTTGTACCGTGTACCCTTGCATTCCTCGCAAATCAGTTCCACGTCCGCCAGGAACTGCATTTCCACCGTAACCGTTCCATCCCCCTGGCAAGTCTCACAGCGCCCGCCCGGAATGTTGAACGAAAAATGCCCGGACGTGAATCCTCTTTTCTTCGACTCCGGCAGCGACGCAAAAAGATCGCGTATCGCATCAAACGCCTTGATATAGGTAATCGGATTCGACCTCGGCGTTCGCCCAATCGGAGACTGATCCACCAGCACCACTTCATCGATGAACTCATCACCCTCGAGTTCTTCCCACGTTGCGGTCCCCCCCGCCGAGTTCGAAATCGCCTGCTGTTTAGCCTCCGCCAATGCCCGGTAAAGCACCTGGTGCAGCAGGGTAGACTTGCCCGATCCCGAGACTCCCGTAATCGCAACCAACATTCCCAATGGAATGTCGATATCGATACCCTTGAGATTATTCGCCCGCACATTCCTGATGGAGATCTTCTGGGCTCCCGGCTGCCGCCGCACCGCCGGAACCTGAATGCGCAGATCGTTCGAAAGATACCTACCCGTCAGCGAAGCAGGATTCTTCAGAATCTCCTGGTACGTGCCCGCAGCCACAAGTTTGCCGCCGTTCTCTCCCGCTCCCGGCCCCAGATCGAGGATCCGGTCCGCCGTCCGCATGATGTCGGGATCGTGTTCCACCACCAGAATCGTATTCCCTAGATCACGCAAATCCTGCAAGATCTTAATCAGCCGGAAAGTGTCGCGGCTGTGCAGTCCAATCGATGGCTCATCCAGCACATATAAAGTCCCCACCAGCCGCGACCCCAGCGAAGTAGCCAATTGAATCCTCTGTGCCTCACCACCCGAAAGCGTCGAAGCCAGACGGTCCAGCGTTAAATACTCCAGCCCGACATCATTCAAGAATCGTAGCCGCTCCCGGACTTCTTCCAGAATGCGCTCGGCAATCTCCGCCTCCTCGGGACTTAACTCGATTTCCGCGAAGAACCGCGCTGCATCCTCCACCGTCATTGCGCAAACTTCGCAAATATTCCGTCCCTCGATCTTGACTTGCCGCGCCTCCAGCCGCAGCCGAGCCCCATTGCATTCCGGACAAGTCGCATATCCTCGATACCGGCTCAGGAACACCCGCACATGGAGCTTGTACTTCTTCCGTTCCAGGTACTGAAAAAATCCCTTTACCCCTAGGAACGAACCTTCTCCATTCAAAATGAGTTCCCGTTGTTCGTCTTCCAGCTCGCCCCAGGGCACATCGAGCGGAATCCCAGCCTGCTTGGCAAACTTCCTCATCTCCGTAAACACCGGCCGGTACTTCGGCTTGTTCCACGGATCAATCGCGCCTTCTCCCAGCGATTTCAGTTTGTCCGGGATCGCCAGATCAAGATCGAAGTCAATCGTGTTACCAAATCCCTGGCAGCGCGGGCAAGCGCCATAAGGATTATTGAATGAGAAGAGCCTCGGCTCCGGTTCTTCATAACGCAGATTGCAGTGCTTACAATCAAAGCGATGGGAAAACCTTAACTGCCGACCAGTCTGATCATCTTGTGTTGGCAGAGAAAAGATCACTTCGCCCGCTTCTCGATATGCTGTCTCAATCGCATCCACAATCCGTGACCGTGCCTCCGCGGAAACTACCACCCGGTCCACCAACATGAACACCGGCTGGTCAAACCGAATATCGAGCAACGATTCCGGCGCGGAAAACTCAAATACTCGTCCACCCTGAAACAGTCGGTTAAACCCCGCCTTGCGTAGCTCGAACAATCGCGTCTTGATCTGCTCGGTCAAGCCATAATCTGGTGCCGCGCTCTTCTTACCCATCTTCTTTTTCCCGGCGCGCCCCGTCTTTTTTTGCGCGGAGGGTTGCTCGGCGGAACCCGTCTGCAACGGAAACAACACTTGCAATCGCGTGCCCGGATCCAGGCCCAGAACCGCTTCCACGACTTCGTCCACCGTGTCTTTCTTCACCTCGCGCCCGCAATTCGTGCAATAGGTTCGCCCTACTCTCGCAAATAGCAGGCGCAGGTAGTCGTAGATCTCGGTTGCCGTCGCTACGGTGGATCGCGGGTTCCGCGTAGAGTTTTTCTGCCGGATAGCCACCGCCGGCGCAATTCCGTCGATCAGGTCTGCATCCGGTTTCTCAATCCGCTCCAGAAACTGCCGCGCATAGGCTGAAAGCGACTCCACGTATCGCCGCTGCCCCTCCGCATAAATGGTGTCGAATGCAAGGGAAGACTTGCCCGAGCCGGAAACTCCGGTAACCACGGTCAGCGCGTTATGTCCCACCTCAAAATCGATATTCTTGAGGTTATGAACGCGCGCCCCATGAACAACTATGTTTTCGTTGAACATTAACTCAATTCAGGGCCAGCGAATGCCGGTAAAACAACTACGGACCAGCACCATCGTCGCCCAGCAGCCTCGGAGAGCGCTGCCGAATCCTCTATTATAAAGCAGGAAATTACGGCTCTATATCCGAGGAGGGATCACTGGACCCTGTCCAAGGGCGAATCTTCGCTCGTATTTTTCTCGTACATAACTCAATTGGTATATAAAGGGTAACGCGATGTATGCCAATCAAACAACACATACCAAATGGCTTATGCCGATATTGTCCGCCCCTGTTAAACCGTTTTCCACAAACCTTAGGCTCCGCTACATGATCTACCGGAGTTTCAACAACCGAAAAGCAGCGTATTTTCTTGTTCATACCACGGCAGGAAAGTTCGTGTAGCTCACCTTCGCCCCCACGGAGATCTCAGATGGCACTGAACACCGCCGCCTACGGAATGTATCCTCAAGATGTGCCCCTCAATAATGTCATCCACAGCCTCAATCAAGCCGGATTCGATAATGCAGATATCTGCATGATGCTGGCGCCGACGCACCCAATCGCATCGCTCGTGCGCGATGCCACCCTGTTCAATTCCGAGGACGATTCAAATGCGGTAACCGCCAGGTTGATCGGATGGCTTTCCGGCTTCGGCGCAGTATTAATTCCAACGGTGGGATTCTTCATCCGCTCGCAGGCTTTTTTCCACGCGTTGATGGTGGCACGCGATACTCCCGCGATCTGTGGAAATGCCAGGACGCTCGCTGGCTTGGGCTTCTCCGACGACGAAGCTGACAGGTTTGAAACCCAACTTCGAAAAGTCGGTGTGCTGGTCTATGTCTCTTGTGCGGAACGGGAGAAAACCGAGTGGGCCTGCGAGGTTTTGCGCCACACTGGCGCTCGTGAAACTGCGACGCTGCGGGATAGGTTAGGCTTTGCCAGCGCGGCAGCGGCCTGAAGATTTTTGCCTGAGCTGTTTTCTACTTAAGCTTTACGCTCCGCTTCTTGATCTTCATTCCGGTGATCCTCGTCCCGGCGCTTGCCGTATCGGAAAGCAAGTCCCACGCCGAACACCATAATGCCAATCGGCGGAACCAGCATCACCAGAATGGCACGATTTAGAGCCCTTTGGCCTTCCTTGGGCGTGCTCCGCGCCACCGCGTTGCACATGGCGCAACCCTGCGCAAATCCCGGCACCGCCCAAATAGAGAACGCTGCCAAAAGAGCCAAACGCAACGCGTTTTGCCGAAGCCATTTCACTTTGATTTCCACCAGTTACCGCACTCCCAACCGTAAAATCCGCCCCGCATCCGGGAAGAAAAAGAAATACATGATTACAAACAAGGCGAGCACTGAAATCACCAGCATCCATCGCATCAGCGAGCTTTCAAATTTCAAGTGCATGAAATAAGCCACGATGAGCGCAGATTTTACGATCGAAAGTCCTAGCAGCACTTCCAACATCGCCACCGGCTGAAACACCTGGTTGTAGGCCAGCGCCACTTCCACTGCCGTCAAAACCAGCAGCGCACCCCACACCCAAAAATATTGCGCTTTGCTATCGTCATGCATCGCCACATCGTGCATCGTATTCTCCCTTATGGCTTGAAACGCTTGTCATCCTGAGCGCGCCGCACGTGAAAGCCTGCCCTGAGCGAAGCCGGAGGGGTTCTCCGGTACCTTGCCCCTTCGTACCGCAGCATTCCGCACCCGCGCTAAATCTTCGTCGACATCAGATAAACCAACGGCATAATGAACATCCAAACCAGATCGACGAAGTGCCAGTACAAACCAGAGACTTCCACATCCTGCGAGTCGTATTCCTTCGGCTTCAAAAACAAAATTAACGCAGAGACAATCAACCCGATCCCCAGCGCGTGAATTCCATAGTGAAAAATATTCCCGGCCGGAATCAGAAAATATCCAACAATCCAAAGCAACGCCAGAACAGGAAGAAACTTCTTGCGGAACGCCACCACGCCCAAATAGATCACGCCAATGGTCACGTGCAGCATGTGCATGCCGGTCAGGGTGAAGAATGTCCCGCCGAACTGCGGAACCCCAGCCGCCCACGGATTCCCAAACGGCGTCATTCCATGGTCAATCAGCCGGGTCCATTCCAGTCCGTGCAGAATGATGAAAGCCGTTCCAAACACCATGGTGCCGAGGAGCCAATTACGCGTCCAACTCTTGTCACCCCGCTTCGCCGCTAAAACTCCCAATACCATGGTCAGCGAACTAGAGAGCAGGCACGCCGTCATTAGTGTGGCATTGGCAATACTTTCTTTTCCAAACGGCGTCGGCCATGCAGGATTCGAGATCCGGTTATAGCTGAAGGCGAATAATAAAGCCCCGAACGTGAGCGAATCTGAGGCCAGAAACAGCCACATCCCCACCTTTTTCGAATACGCTCCAAACAGCGGAGCCTCATACTCGCCCGCTAATCCGTGTACGGCATCCTGCTGCAGCGTAGCTTCAGTCATCCTGAAACTCCCTTATCCGAATTGTCATCCTGAGGCGGGCGCTTTTGGCCGCCAAAAGGATCTCCATCAATTTTCTTGATCTTAGAACGCCAACCGCCCCTCTACCTCGCGAACCCTAACAGCGCAAAAACATAAATCCACAGCACCGCCATAAAATGCCAATACCAGGCCGTTACATCCACCACAATGCGCCGTCCCTCAATCGGACGATGCAGCAGGGAAGTGATCCCCGCCCAAACCAGCGCAATCATCCCTCCCGCCAGATGCAACGCATGCGCGGCCGTAAGCAAATAAACGAAGGAACTGTCGGGATTCGTATTGATGAAGAACCCGCGAGCCTTCAATTCGTTCCATGCCATCCCCTGTCCCACTAGGAATCCAAAGCCCAATAGAACTGTCACTGCCAGCCAGGGAAAACTCTTCCCATCGTCCAGCGCAATCCCCGGAATCGATTTCAGCGGGGCCAGCGCCGCCCGCCGCGTAATATCCCGCCGCGCAAACTCCACGGTCAAACTGCTGGACAGTAACAGCAAGGTATTAATTGCCAACAGCAGCCAGGGCAATTGCACCTGACCCCAGTCACGAACATAAGAGTTCGTCGCGCCATCGAACGTGGGCAATCCCTGCCGCACCACATAAGCGCTGGTCAGCGAAATAAAAACCATGCTGACGGTCGCAATGCCGCAGATCAGCCCCAGCCGCGCCCGCCGCAAGCGTGCACCATAATTTGGAAATTCCGAACCTGAGGAATTGTTGTCGCCGCCATCGCCGCTCTTCGGCGGAATTGGTACATCCCCGCCGCGGCCCAACCCGGTTACTGGAGCATTCGGACTATAAGTTGCCATGATCCACTGAGATGTTTAGTGCACCGAACTCGTTGCCGGATCGGTTTGCATTACATAATCCCGCGGCGCCCCCGGAACTCCGTACTCATACGGTCCGTGATTCACGACTGGGGTTTTTCCACCGAAATTGTCGTGCGGCGGAGGCGTGGTCGTCGTCCACTCTAGGGTTGTCGCCTCCCACGGATTGTCACTCGCCTTCGGTCCTTTGAACATGCTCCAGAAAAGATTGATCACAAAAATAAACTGCGCCGCAATTGTAATGATCGCCGCGTAGGTCATGAACTGATGAATCGGCATCAGCTTCTGCAGGTATGCCACTTCCGTATATTGCGAGTACCGCCGCGTCCCGCCCGCGATGCCGAGATAGTGCATCGGCATGAAGATTGCATAGGTTCCCGCCAGCGTGATGAAGAAGTGAACGCGTCCCCACATCTCATTCATCATCCTCCCGAACATCTTCGGAAACCAGTAATAGGTCGCTGCAAACATTCCAAAGATCGCGGCCACACCCATGATCAGATGAAAGTGCCCGACCACGAAATATGTATCGTGCAACTGAATGTCGAGCACCGGCTGCGCCAGGAACGGCCCGCTCAATCCGCCGGAGACGAAGAGAGACACAAACCCGATGGCATAAAGCATCGGTGTCTGAAACCGTATGTGCCCCTTGTACATCGTCCCCAGCCAGTTAAATGTCTTGATCGCCGAGGGCACTCCGATGCACATGGTCAATATCGAAAACGCGAATGCCGAATAAGGACTCATGCCGCTCATGAACATGTGGTGGCCCCACACCATGAATCCAAAAAATCCAATCGCCAGCATGGCGTACACCATCGCCTTGTATCCAAAAATCGGCTTCCGCGAAAACGTCGATAAAACCTGCGAAGCCACGCCCATGCCCGGCAGAATCGCGATGTAAACTTCCGGGTGTCCGAAGAACCAGAACAGATGCTGCCATAGCAGCGGCGATCCGCCCCTGTGCCCCATAATCTGCCCGTTCACCACCACCAGCGGAACATAAAAACTCGTTCCCATGTTCCGATCCATCAGCAGCAAAATTCCCGCCGAGAGCAACACTCCAAACGCCAGCAATCCCAGAATCGCCGTGATAAACCACGACCATACCGTCAGCGGCATGCGCATCATAGTCATGCCCTTCGCGCGTAGATCGAGCGTTGTCGTAATAAAATTCAGCGCGCCCATCAACGAAGCAATACAAAAAATCGCAATGCTCGTAATCCACAAATCCGCGCCCAGACCCTCCCCCGGTCCCGCCGACGGCAGGGCACTCAGCGGCGCATATCCCGTCCACCCATGCAGCGGCGCCCCGCCGGTCACAAAAAACGCGCAGATCATCACCACGAACGCCACAAAAGTCGTCCAGAAGGAAAGCATGTTCAGCACCGGAAATGCCATATCCGGCGCGCCAATCTGGATAGGAAGAAAATAATTTCCAAACCCGCCCTGCGGTGCCGTAGTTAGCACGAAGAACACCATGATCGTCCCGTGCATCGTCAGCAGGCTGAGATAAGTCTCCGGCTTGATCTCCCCCACCAGCGGCAACACCGCATTCGGCCACACCAGATGGATCCTCATCAGCAGCGACAAAAACATCCCCACCCACACCGCCGTGAGCGCTAGAAAAAAATATTGAATGCCGATTACTTTGTGATCCAGGCTGAAAATATATTTCCGGATAAACCCCTGAGGAGCCGCGTGCGCATGAACCGTAGCCGAGGTCGCCATGTTATTGTTTTTCCGCCTCCCGTGCGGCTATCCACTTGTCGAAATCTTCCTGGCTCACCACATGCACCATGCCGTGCATCTTGTAATGCCCCAGCCCGCAGAGCTCGGCGCACGCGATCTCATACTCGCCAACCGCCGTCGGCGTGAAGTGCATGTGAATATTCAGTCCCGGCACCGCGTCCTGCTTGAAGCGCAGCGACGGCACAAAAAAACTGTGAATCACATCCACCGCCCGCAAACTCACATCCACCTCGCGGTTCACCGGCAGATACATCGTTCCCGTGACCACATCATCCTTGGCCGCCGGATCGGACGTATTCAACCCCACCGCTGCCTCGCCGCCCGCCGATGGATCCATCAGCTTCGGACTCGTCGCCCCATACTTTCCATCCGGCCCCGGATACCGGAAGTACCAGGCAAACTGCATCCCCGTCACTTCCACTTGCACCGCGCCCGGCCCCGCCTGGTCAAAGCGCTGGCTTGCCCACACCCGGCTGCCCATCAGATTCAATCCCACGAACAGAACCGTAGTGAGTACGGTCCAAACGATTTCCAGTTTTGTATTGCCGTGCGAATAGTTCACCGGCGGAGAGTTAGGTTGTTGCCGGTATCGCCACACGATATAACCCAAGGAAAGTTGCGCCGCCAGAAAGACAATTCCCATCAGCACGAACGTGAGTGCTAATTGTCCGTCGATGAAGTGTGCGGCTTCGGCTGCCCCGATCGGCAACCACCAGGTTTTGGCTACGAAGAAGTAAGTGCTGGCCAGTGTGATCAGCCAGATTAACGCCATTAACGCGAGGCCCATTCCCCAGTCCTCCTAGTAAAGAAGCGACGCGGACGATTTCCCCACGGCCATTGCCTTTGCCCATAGCAAAAGCAAGAGTCGGCGGCGAGTGTACCACAGGTCAAGGCAATAAAAGCAAGTGGGTTCTTCAAGCCATAGGACCGGAGATATGACGACAGCGGTAATGGCAGCGTTTCCTCCGCGACCCTCCGTGTCCTCTGTGTTCAAGATTTTAATCCTCGATGTTGCTCCGCCCTCCCTAAAATCTTGTCCCTCCCTAAAACTTCTCCTTCAATCCTTCCAGATATTTTCGAAGTTCCTCTATACTTAACTTCACCTATGTCCGCTGCGCCCACCAAGACCTTCTACCTCGAAACTTTCGGCTGCCAGATGAACGTGCATGACTCCGAGAAAGTCATTGGCACGCTCGTCCACGAGGGATACCGGCAGGTAGAAACCGTCGAGCAAGCCGACCTGATTCTCTACAACACCTGTTCCATCCGCGACAAAGCTGAGCAGAAAGTCTTCAACCGGCTGAACGATTACAAGAAGCTTCTGAAACAAGGCAAGAAATTTGGCGTGCTCGGCTGTGTCGCGCAGCAGGAAGGCGAAAAGATTTTCGAGCGCGCTCCGTATGTCTCGTTGGTCTGCGGGTCGGCAAGCTATAGCAACCTGCCCAAAATGCTGACCGAACTTGAATCGGTACCCGGCGTTCAGCCCTCGGGCGCTGGCAACCGCAAACCTGAGGCCGCCGCACTCGTTCGCATTACTGGCCTCGACGACCGCGAAACCGACAAATGTTTCGAAACCGAATTCACCGCCCGCACTAATCCTCATCGCGGATACATCACCATCATTGAAGGCTGCGACAAGTTTTGCGCCTATTGCGTCGTCCCGTTCACTCGGGGCAAAGAGCGCAGCCGCACCTCGGATTCAGTCCTCGCCGAAGCCGGCCAGATGGCCGATCTCGGCTACACAGAAATTCAACTGCTCGGCCAGAACGTGAATTCGTATAAGGACCCGGCAGGGAAGCAGACCTTCGCTGAATTGCTGGCCGCCGTCGGCCAAGTCCCTGGCATCCGCCGCGTGCGCTTCACTACCTCGCACCCACGCGACTTCGGCCGCGACATCATCGATGCCATCGACGCGGTTCCCACGCTTTGCGACCATGTACATTTACCCGTACAGAGCGGATCCGATCGTGTCCTGAACGCCATGCAGCGCCTCTACACCCGCGACCAATACCTCGAGCGCATCTCTTGGATGAAGTCCGCCAGGCGCGACATCAGCATCACCAGCGACATCATCGTTGGTTTTCCCGGAGAAACCGAACAAGACTTTGCTGACACTTTGAGCTTGCTCGACGAAGTTTGCTATGACGCTGTCTTCACCTTCAAATATTCCCCGCGCCCCAACACTCCATCGTTAGCGCTCGAAGACGCCATTCCGGATGAAGAAAAATCCCGCCGCCTGGAAGTAATCATGTCTCACCAGAGGCAAATCCAGATCAACCGTTACAAGAAATATATAGGAAGTAAACTAGAAGTGATGGTTGAAGGGAAGAATGAAGCACGCCACCAATGGATCGGCCGCACCAGCCAGAATAAAACCATGAATTTTACCGCCCCGGAAGGATCGAATCCCCAGACAGGAACATACGTAAAAGTAAAAGCGACCCAGAGCTTTCCTAACAGCCTCCTGGGAGAATTGGTGATATAAAAAGCTTAAGAAGTTGCGGCGGGCCTCAAGCCTGTCAGGAGCTCCTCATGGAATTAGAGATGACCATCCGCGGCCTTTTGATGGACCCAGTCACGAACACGCCGATTGTGATTTTGAAGGATGTGGCGGGAGAGGCAGTTCTGCCCATCTGGGTGGGCGTATATGAGGCAAATGCGATTGCCCTGGAAATGGAAAAGGTGAATACGCCGCGCCCCATGACGCATGACCTCATCAAGAATGTGCTAACAGGTCTGGAGGCTCAGGTGCATAAGGTCGTCGTGACGGAGCTGCGCGAGGAGACGTTTTATGCGGTGATCTGGCTAGAACGGAGCGGCGAAGTGATCAGCATCGATTCGCGCCCGTCAGATGCGCTGGCGCTGGCGTTGCGCGTGGATTGTCCGATCTTCGTGGATGAAGATGTGCTCAAGAATTCCAAGCAGGCCGCCAATATGTCAGACCGGGTAAGCGCCGAGGAGCTGCGAAAATATTTAGAAGGGCTGAACGACGAGGATTTAGGTAAATACAAGATGTAGGGATGGAAAGACCAAACTTTGCATGTAGGGGACAGGCGCCCACATTCATCGATAGTGGCGAGACCCGACTCCCCGCTACTTTACATAATACCTGTTATCGGACATTGGATTTACGCCTCGCTCCTGCCTCTGCATCGGCGATGGGATCACTCTAATCCTGCGAAAAAACGATTTTCGGATGAAACAACGTCCCGGCGATGCGGGTCGCGACGGCCAGGAGTTCGCTTTGGCTGGCAAAGACTTTAATTTGCAGTGCGCGCGAGACGTCAGGAAGGTTGGCGGCGCGGCCGCTTCGGATCCGGGCGGCGGTGGGTTCGTCGGCAGTAACAGAGGGAAACTGCGGGAGGAGTTCTCTGGGATGAAGGAAGAACGTTGGCGAGTTAGGATTTGCTGACTTTGAGGTACCGCCGGCAACAGCAGGTTCCTCACCCGTCCTTGGGACGAGTTCGGAATGACGTGTATTTTCCTGATCCGAATCCTTCCCCTCCTGCGCAGAACCCCTCATCTGACTTTCGATCTTATCAAGCGTTTGGGCTTGCGAAATGTCGAATTCGGCAACTGCAGTGCGGCGTAGAGATTGGAGATGGGCTCCGCATCCCAGAAATTGACCCATCTCGTGAGCCATCGACCGCATGTAAGTTCCGGAGGAGACGCGGGCGCGGAAGTGAGCGCAATCGCCTTCGACCGAAGTGATGGCGAATTCCTTGATCTCGATTTGCACCGGCTTCAGCACAACTTCTTTTTGTTTGCGTGCGAATTTGTAGGCCGGGACACCCTGGATTTTTTTCGCCGAGAACGGCGGAGGAGTCTGTTCGATGCGACCCAGAAACTTAGCGGCCAGAGTTTGTAGCCCGCTAAGGTCGAGCGGCAAGTTCACTCCCGGACAGCCGGGAGGCTCCGAAAGTGGTTCGCCGTCGGCATCGTAAGTGTTGGTGGCGAAGCCGAACCGGATCACGCCTTCGTAGGTTTTCTCCGACCCAATGTAGAACTGGGCCAGTCGGGTGAGACTGCCCGCCACCAGCGGAAGCACTCCAGTGGCCAGCGGGTCGAGCGTGCCGAGATGTCCGATGGAACGTTGCTGGAGGATGCGACGCATGCGCGCGACGACGTCGTGCGAGGTCCATCCGGCAGGCTTGTCGACAATGATGACACCATTCATAAGATTGAGTGATTGCAGATCGGGTAATTCCAAAGCTTGACGAGTCGAGCGTACGTTGCCTTTTGTATCGAAGCAATCTAGTAGGATTGTTTCTTAACTAACTTAACAGATTCCACATGCTTCCTTTTAAGGACGATCAACCTCGATACAGCACGCCTTGGGTGACAAGGTTTTTGATTGCGATCAACCTTATAATTTTTTTGTTTGAGTGGTCGCTCGATCCGGCAAGTTTGCGAGTGCTGATCCATCAATTTGGCGTGGTTCCGTATCATCTGGCGGTGTTATTGGCGGGCTCGCACCGCTATTCGCCGGCGGTCGTGGTGCTTCCCTACTTCACTTCAATGTTCCTGCACGGTTCATGGATGCACGTCATCGGCAACATGTGGTTCTTGTGGATCTTCGGCGACAACGTCGAAGATTATCTAGGGCATTTTAAATATCTGGTGTTCTATATTCTGACCGGACTGATCGCAATGGCCACGCAGGTCGCGGTGAATCTTCACTCGACCATGCCAACGGTGGGCGCGAGCGGGGCGATTGCAGGGGTGCTCGGAGCGTACTTTATTCTGTTTCCCCGGGCGCGGGTGCTGACCTGGTTCTTCGTGTTTGTGATTTGGGTTCCGGCCTGGATCATCCTGGGATATTGGTTTGTGCTGAATTTCTTAAGCGGGACCGCGACCGCGCTTTCCGTGCGGGGGCAGAATATGGGAGGGGTAGCGTTCTGGGCGCATGTGGGAGGATTTGTATCGGGAGCATTACTGGTGAAGGCTTTTGGCGAGCGCAGGGTGAGGTATCCGTATGCCGTGGGATAGCACCGTGGTCAGCGCGGATCGAGGCCGGTAAATCTCTTCGACGTTATTTAGTCTTTTTCTGGAAGGCTGTAGTCGAAGGTGTAGGAATGTTTTCCGGCGGCGATCTCGATCGACATTTTTCCGGCAAGGCCGGTAAGTTGGCCGGTGCCCGAGTCGGGGACGACGATAATGTTCAATTCCGGAGCGCCACGGGTGAGCGTGGCGAAATGCTGGAGGGAGAAACTGCCGGTTCGTGGACCTGCTGGAGTTTTCAGAGTTCCGATGACGCGCTCGATGGCAACATAGCCTGCCGAGCCTTTTATATCGGTGGAGGCGGTGAGCATTTGGCCTTTGCTGGTGGCGTCGAGATCACCGTGGAGCGTTTTCTCGATTGTCATGCGACCGAGAGTGGGATCGAGTTTGTCGTCTTGCGGAGTGAGTTTGACGTCGAATGGTCCGGAGGCGCGGCCCGACATAGTGGTTCCCTTCTGAGCTAAAGCTGGGTGGATGCTGGCGGCGAGATAAAAAGAAAAAATGCAGGCGATGCCGGTGCGAGATCGCAGACTCATGCCTGCATTGTCGTCTGCGGCGTGGAGGGGCGTCAAATGTGACGATCCCACTTCTCGCGCGCAAAAAACGCGCGCGAGAAATGGGGCACCCATTGATTTGATTTTCTAAACGCGAGTGTCGACAGTTTCGCCTTTTTCCAGATAGGCGACGAGCCATCCCATGACGCGCTTCCAGCCCTCGGAGTGGTCCGCGGCGGCGGCGGGGCGGCCGGCAAAACCTTCCTGACGGATCTTGACCAGCGTTCCAGTGCCTGCGCGTTGTGGACCGTTCGAGTTGAGCAGGTTCACGCTTTGCGGGACCAATTCCCATCGAACGATGGTTTTGACATCGGCCATCCAGGTACACATCCAGGTGTGAATCAGCAGGCGGGGTGGATCGATCTCGAGGTATTCGCCTTCGACGCGGAAGGCGGAACCGTCGGCGCCAATGCCGTCGCTCGACCATTTGCCGCCAACGCGAAGGTCGGCCTTCCACTCTTTAATGCGGTAGAGATTGCTCGCTCCCCACCACTGCGGCATCTGGTTGGGATCGGTGATGGCCTGGAACACGCGGGCGGGTGGGGCGGCGATGAAAATTTCGCAAGTGACTACGTCCTGATCGGGGGTGATTGCGATGGTTGCCATGGACTAGCTCCTTTATTTCTCCAGAACATTCTTAATCGATTGCACCAGGCCGGGCCAGCCTTGACTGTATCCCTGACACGCTCCAGGCAGCGGCAGTAGTCCGCTGTGCGTAACACTCACATGAGTGCCAAGCTTGGTTGGCGATAATTCCCATCGAACCACGGTGCGAACCTCTGGATTTTCATGCCAGCTGGCATACCACGAATAAGCCAGCAGGCGTGGCGGATCGATCTCCAGTATTTCACCGTGATGATCGAGATCGAGTCCGGCGCCAGTTCCCTTGCGCGCTCTTGAGACAAATCGCCACCTGCCTCCGGGACGCGCATCCATTTCCCAGAGCGTCATCTCGAAAGCGTCGCTCGTGCCCCACTGAAGAGCTTGATCTCTATCGATCAAAGCATGGAAGACGCGTTCGGGCGGCGCGGCGATGTCGATTTCGGTGACGACGGCATCGTTATTGGGGGTGATAACTGATTTGGCCGTTTTATTTGTCATTGCTCTTCCCACTTTCCGTTAGTTCGTGTTTCGTCTCGCCGCACCCTAGTTCAGTTTGTGAAGCTATTTTTGGGCGATCTCGCTGCGGTGAAGGTCGAAGAACTCTTTCACTACTTTTCCGTGATCGTTGAAGGTCCAGTCTTCGGTGTGATGATTGGTGCCGAGCATGGCGATGACGACGCGCTGCATGTGCCCCGCGTCAGGCGTGGCGAGGTTGGTGGCATCAAAAAAATCGAAAGTGATGGTTTTGCCGTCGGGCGAGGCGGTGCCCGCCATGCGCGGCTGGTTGCCGACGCTGCAGTAGTGCGTCAGAACCAGCCGCGAGCCATCGAGGTGGATCATGGAAACCATGTTTTGCGGGCCGTCGCCGTGAATTTCGCTAAGCAAAGCGGACCCGGCGGCGGTGTCTTCAAAAGTCACGAGCAGCGGCTTTCCCTCCGAGTTCTTGCCTTCCCAGGAGCCAGAAAGCGTTTTGAGCTGATCGAAGGATTTCTGGGCTGCGGTCTGGGATAGCGCCGCGGTTGCGGCAAGCAACAGGGCAAGTGGAACTGCAAGGCGTAGTTTCATGTTAGCGGTCTCCTTTGAACTTTTTGCGACTAGCCTGGGATGAATGTTTCGGCGCGATTTCCGTTTCCTTAGCGTATTCGGCCTCGACAAATGTCTTCAAGTTGTTCAGGTTCATCTTCCAGAAGTTGCGGTATTCATCGAGCCAGGAATCGACTGCGCGGAGCGGTTCGGGATTGAGCTGGTAAACACGATGCCTTCCCTCGCGGTGTTCCCGCACCAGGTGTGCGCGGCGCAGCAGGCGCAGGTGCTTGGAGATGGCGGGACGGGATACAGGAAATGATCCGGCAATCGCTCCGGCAGGCTGGCTGCCGCGGCGAAGCAAATCGAGGACCGCGCGCCGGGTGGGGTCGGCGAGGGCCTGGAAAGTGATCTCCGATGAATATGTAACCGAACGGTGACGCATAATGCGTAACCTTACAGTTACGCGAATAGGTTGTCAACCTCAAAGTTCAAAGACCTGGGGAGCCTTGCTTGAAATCCTGAACCTTCGAGATTAAGTCTAAAAACGCTTGATGGACACGCGTGTCCTCGGAGAGTTCGGGATGAAAGGTCGCGGCCATGGTTCTTCCCTGCCGGACCGCAACCGGATCGGCTCCTTCAGTGGCGATGACCTCCACGCCGGGTCCGACACGTTCGATTTTGGGCGCGCGGATGAAGACCATTTCCAGTGGCGAATCAAAGAGCTTGCCTTCGCGGATGGAGCTGTCGACCTGGCGCCCATAAGCATTGCGGCGTATGCCAATATCGAGCGCGCCAAGGCCGGCTTGTTTCGGATTCTCTACTTCGGTTGCCAGCAGAATCGCGCCGGCGCAGGTGCCGAAGGTCGGCTTGAGACGAACGAACTGCTTGAGCTTCGCGAAGCCACCTTCTCCGAGCAATTTCAAAAATGTACCGGACTCGCCTCCGGGAATGACGAGGCCGTCGATGGCATCGAGCTGCTCTGGCTTTTTGACCAGCACTACCTCAGCCCCCAGTTCTTCGAGGCGCCGGCGGTGGGCGTCGAAATCGCCCTGCAAGGCTAGGACTCCGATTCTCATGCAGATTTGATTTTACTGGAGTTTGAGCCGAGGGCAGATCCTAGGCGATGAGCGCCTCGCGTGCGAAGAACTGCCCCAGCAGCATTAGATCGGTCGTCTTTCAGCGACCTAGCTTTTTGTCGCAGGCCATACTGCGCCGACCAGCAGTGCTACCCCGATTCCCAATGAAACTTCGATAAAACGGTGGACAGCCACCATCCACGGCGGCCCACCACTCGCGATTAGCATTACGATGCTTAAAGCAATCCCCGCGAAGCGATAGGCCCTGCCGATTCTCAAGACGGCCGAAAGAATTCCGCAGATAAAAATCCCTGCCCCATAGGCGATCCAGTTGGGATGAAAAAAAGTGGCGATCGCCGCAGCTACTATTACGCCTAAAGCGGTGCCGGCAAAGCGCTGCCAGGCTGTGGTGACCGGATCGGATGGGGAGAGCAGAATAACGATGGCGGAGATTGGCGCCCAGTAAAACTCCGGAAGTTTCAGCCCATACGTCAGCAGCATGGATGCGACCGCCGTGAAAGTGGTGCGCGCGCAGTTATTAAGTGTGGCACGGTCTAATCCAAAACGTTCTGCCAGAAGCGGCATACGAGAGGATTGTATCGCGGGGCTAACGCTGACGATTCTCGATAACTCCTGAGACGCGATGCCGCGCTGAAAACCTCGAAACGCAAAGCGCGATATATACTTCCCTCGTGTCTCTCGCCAAACAAGTGCTGCTCGTCGAAGTGCGCCAGTCCGCATGGGCCAATCGGAACTCGCTTGACGCTTGTTCCGCCCTCGCTCCGGAGGAGCTAGAGCGCGACTTGCGCATTTCACACACGAACCTCCTCTCTACTCTCAGGCATATCTGCGACGGAGAACGAGTCTGGCTCGACTGCTTGCGCACTACTCCCGACGGCGGAACCTGGCGGCTGCCACAGGGTGCGCCGCCGGAACCGTCATTTGAGGAGTTGTCACGGACCTGGCCCGTCATATGGACTGGCTTCGAGCCTTGGCTCGAAGCGCTGCCGGAGACAAGTCTAGAGAAAGAACTGATGCTCCAACTTCCCGGAGGGATTGAGCGGAGCTTCCCGCGCTGGCAAATTCTGCGGCATGTACTCAGCCACTCCACCATGCATCGCGGGCAGATTGTAGGGATGATCCGCATGCTCGGTCATCACCCACCTCCGAGCAGCTTCATGGATTACTATCTCGCGCAATAGCCCTTTGATCGGGCATGATTATTTTCCGAGGCTCATTCGCTGCCCTTTTCTTTACGGTTCTTTCCAGGTCGATGTAATGCAATGTACGTGACCGAATCCCAGGAGTTGTGGATCCCAAGGAACAACAGGGCCAACGCGACCGCGGCGACCAGGAACAAGCCCAACGTCGTATCTCTCGCAAGTAGAAATCCACTAACCATCAATGACGCATAGACCACTACCGGCAGCCAGCCGTACCACATCCAATCTTCCCTGTCGGGCTGGTAAGCGGTTTGCTTCCTGGCGTGTCGAATGACCTTCAAGGAGTATGCAAAACCGCCGATCCCGCAGCAACCCAGCGCCACCGCTGCAGCAGCCAATGTGCCCCACGGGCAGTTCGCGATGGCGGAGATCAGTAAAGCTACGCAGAAATGAACGACCGTCGGCGACCCAAAAGCGCGCAAGGCGCGTTCGTCGTTGATGCCCCCCTCGGCGAGTAAGGTCATCGTCACAAACTGGAGTCCGGTCAGAGCCCCGGCTGAGGAACCGACGATCACATAGAAATTCTGCCAGCGCGCAAGCGTGGATACGGCGACTTCTTCGATCATCCCAGCCAATCCCTTCCGGAGATACTGAGCGAAAGACAAACGATAACAGAGGATTTGCGCTGCGTGAGTGCCAGCGAACGTGTTGCCCGCCCCAGATCTTCGACCTGGCTACCCCCTCCCTCTTGTTTTTTACAAAATATCTAGAATCAACAGCTTACGCACCGCTACAAGCGAGAATTCCTCGCAAAATCTTCATAACAAAGATTTTACAAGTCAAAAACCTGAGAGCATTGGACTTAGCTGCCGATTCTTGAACATTAGAGGTCTGCCTGAGGTGGCTGCGGCTACTCCTCTGCCGAGACAATGATGGAACGTGTCGGGGATGTGCGCAAGGTCAGATGTCACAAGCGGAAGGGTATAGTGGGCGGACCGGGGTGCCCCACATCCCGCTGGTTTTGCGAGACATGGGAATTTGACACATGAGCGACCCACCGGGCCTGACAATGCCTGCCCTTGCCCAGGACGTGAGCATTGAAAACCGGGTTGGGCCACCCGCGGCGGAATAAGTTGAGGTGCGACCCTATTTGGCCTGCATGGCCTTGTGAAGCGAATGAATCATGTGACTGGCAACCGCTTCCAAGCCACCGTGTTTGATATCAAGGAACTTCTTATCGCGATCACCCGCCGTGCCCGACCACAACACGACCTTGCCCGAAGGATCCACCAAGTTCACGGTGGCCTGATTTGTGGTCTGGGCGCCGAGATTTACGCCCTTCAAGATAGCGTCGGCGGTGGCAGGCGAGGTCACGAGCTCCAGCGTTCCGTGAAACTGGCGCGATATCTCGGAGGTTAAATACTGGTCGAGATGGTTATCCATGGGCTCGACATAAATTTTGCGGATGCTGGCAAGGGAAGGCGCTTGCGCGAGGCAGAGAATACTGGCGAATACTACAACCGAAATGGCCACAAGACTGATGCGTTTGTACGACATCTAACCTCCGTTTGGTTGGTCGGGAAATCCGACCGAACATTCTACAGGCGAGACGCGGACATGGCTAGTTCATGCCTCGCCTGTCTGTGACGAAAACCAGGTTCCCCCTGCGCATATGGGTGCCCCATAGCCTGCCCGGAGCGGAGTCGAAGGGTCTCGCTTCTTTTGCGGACATGGGAAACGGCAGGTCTGCGCCACCCGCGAGAAAAAAAAACGCAACAGAAAATGGCCCCGGAATACCGGAGCCATTGTGAAAATCTCGTGGTGTAGCACTCTGTCTATTTCAGTATTGGTGAATCGGATGGAAGAGTCAAGTTACTTGAGGAGATTATCTCTGCGTTCTCTCCTCATTTAGATTCCTCCTCCACAAAAGGGAGAATGGACCCGGTGGGATTCGAACCAGCATTTGCGACTGCGACAGAGTGCCGTGTTTCCCTTACACCACGGGCCCTGATTCGAGTTTGGGTGACCGTGCTGAGTAAGGCAAGAAAGTAATCCGGAATTTCCCCGAGTGCCTGCCGAATCGGGACGAACGCCTACGCTTCATGCGCTCGGAAATCCCACCCTTCGAAAGGCGCGAAGGGTGGGCCACCCGCCTAGACTCAATGAAAACGGCCGTCTCGACCTCTCTTGAAAAACTACGTCTTGCGGCTTCAGCGCGCCCAGCCACTCCGAAGTCACCATCCCCGAGTCTGCAGCATCTGCGCCTCATCCAGCCCCGCCACAGCCAGCCCCTTCATCGCCCCGACCAGATCCTCGCTGACCTCAAGCAATACTTTCGGATCATTGAAATGCGTAGCAGCCTTGACGATTGCTTTCGCACGCTTTTCAGCTTCCGCCGGATCGGCGAAGGTGGTGGAGTCCTTCATGAAAATTCCTGATCCGACGAAAACTGCTTCGGCTCCTAGCTGCATGACCAGGCTTGCGTCGGCGGGGGTGGCGATGCCTCCGGCGGAAAAATTTGGGACGGGGAGCTTGCCGGTTTTCGCGACCATCTTTATCAGTTCGTAGGGCGCGCCGTGCTCTTTGGCTTTGGCGTAGAGTTCTTCTTCGCCGAGGACAGTGAGGATGCGCATCTCCTGCACGATCTGGCGGATGTGCTTGACGGCGTGGACTACGTCGCCGGTACCGGCCTCACCTTTGGTGCGGATCATGGCTGCGCCTTCGGCGATGCGGCGCAGGGCTTCTCCGAGATTACGCGCGCCGCAGACGAATGGAACTTTGAAGGCGTGCTTATCGACGTGGTGGGCTTCGTCGGCTGGAGTGAGCACTTCGGATTCGTCGATGTAGTCGACGCCGAGTTCCTGAAGAATTTGCGCTTCGGCAAAATGTCCGATGCGGCACTTGGCCATGACGGGGATCGACACAGTGGCCATGATCTCGCGAATCTTCTTTGGCGAAGCCATGCGGGCAACCCCGCCTTCCGCGCGGATCTGCGCGGGCACGCGCTCCAGCGCCATCACGGCGACGGCTCCGGCTTTTTCGGCAATCTCAGCCTGCTGGGCGTTGGTCACATCCATAATTACCCCGCCCTTGAGCATTTCGGCGAGGCCGGTCTTGAGGCGGAGACTGGTGGAGCTACCGTTATTTTGGGACATGTGTGGGCTCTTTTCTAAAGGAAAAGTTGCGGCTCGCTTAACACGGAGCGCAGCTTTAGATATCTTACAACCGTGCGGCGATTCGCGGTACCCCTGTTACAGTCTGCGCGAGCAACATCAAAAATCTTTAACGCAGAGGAGTATAGATAACTTCTTAGCGTTCGACGAATTTCGCGAACATTTTTTGCGGATCGATCGCGATAAAGATACCGCGGCTCCGGGCCAGGACTTCGTCTTTCTCGTTCAGGATTTCCGCGGTATTAATGTGCTGCCGGCCATAGACGCTGACCTCGCGCCCTTCCACCCGCAGCGGCCTTTGCAGCGGAACCGGCTTCAGATATTCCACCGTCATCTCTCGGGTAAGCGCGACGACATGATGCAACTTGTTCACCTTGCCCATGGCATCGTCGAGAATGGCGGCGATGACGCCGCCGTGCGCGTGGCCGGGCGGTCCAGTGTAGCGCTTGCTGAGGCGAAAGCGGCAGACGAAGGTCTGCCGCTCTTCGTCCAGAACAAATTTCAGCCGCATCCCGTCCGGATTGTTCTGGCCGCAGACGAAGCAGTTGTTTTTTTGCAGCTTAAGATAGCGGGTATCGTGGCCCTCGGAGCGTGGCGGCATGGAAGGATTTTACGTGATTCTTGTGAACCGGTCGCGCTCCTTTCCTTTCAACAACTTAACCCCACCCAATCCCTTATTCAACCGCTAAACCCCGTTTTTCTCCCATTCATTGTTCTCTAGCTGCGCCATCCCCTTCGCTTGCAATAGGATGGCTTCAGACCAACTCCGAGGAAAGAGTGTATCAACCAGGTTCAACTTTCGCGGAGTAGTGCAAGTTTTTTGGTACCATCTCAGGTTCTTGCGAGGCATCAAGTTTTGGGCAATAGCATCAAAGACCTGAAACCCTCCTCAATAGAACGCAGGTTAGTAGAAAAGGTTGATGCAGAAGTGAAGATTGCCAGCGGCTGATCGCTGGCAGCTTATTGCTCAAAGCCAGGAGCCTCATAAGAAATGCGCAAGCCGATTAAGTACGTAGAGAAAGCAGTTACCGTCGCCGCTCAAGGCGCTTGGGTTGTCTTTGACCGCTTGAACCGAATCAAGCCCAACCCGTCGCCCACTCCCAAGTGGTCCGACAAGCCCCTGCTCAAATCGTACGAGAAATCGAAGCCGCCGCTAGGCTGGCCGCGCTCGACCGATTCTCTGTGCCCGAAGTGTGTGCCGGAGATTCGTCAGCAGATTCTGGACGGCAAGCTTCCGCATGAAGTGTTGATGAACGAAAAAATTGGCGAGATCAAAGCCACCATTGTCGAGCGTGACGGCAAGATTTTGATGGTGAAAGACTGCCCGATTCACGGGCACTTCGAAGATGTTATGTCGATAGACACGGATTTCTCGAAGCACCTGGAAGACGTGTTCCCTGGCCGCGACATTGCGGCGCACAATGACGAGAAGCTGCATCATCACGGATCATCGACCGTGAAGTACGGACGCGGGTCGGTGCTGACCATCGATCTGACCAACCGCTGCAACATGATGTGCGATCCCTGCTTCATGGACGCGAATCAAGTCGGCTTCGTCCACGAACTGCAGTGGGAAGAAATTAAGACCATGCTCGACAACGCGATTACCATCAAGCCGCGTCGTCAGATGAGCGTGCAGTTCTCCGGCGGCGAGCCGACACTATCTCCGTACTTTTTGGATGCGGTGCGGTATGCGCGCAAGGTGGGATACAACTCGGTGCAGGCGGCTACGAACGGAATCGAATTCGCGAAGAGTTTTGAGTTCTGCCAACAGGCCGTGGAAGCCGGCATGCGTTACGCGTACTTGCAATTCGATGGCATCGGCAACGCCGCCAACGCGCACCGCATGGTCGGCAACCTGTTCGATGTGAAGTTGAAGGCGATCGAGAATCTGCACAAGGCCGGAGTCGAAATCGTTCCGTGACGATCGTCAACGGCATTAATAACGAGCAGGTCGGGCGCATCATTAAGTTCGCACTCGACAATCCGAAAACGATCAGCTTCCTGTCGTTCCAGCCGGTGAGCTTCACCGGCCGCGACGAAGCGGTCACTGACGATCGCCGACAGGCACAGCGTTATACGCTGAGCCATCTTGCCCACGACGTAAAAAATCAAACCGGCCTGGGCGAACCGAGCCGCGACTGGTTCCCCATCAGCTTCATGGGCACCTTCAGCGATTGGGCCGACCTGATGCACGCCAACGACGTTAAGAACGACTGGGGCCAACTTAGTTGTGGCTGCCATCCGAATTGCGGGACTGGGATGGCGGTGATGATCGATAAGGAAACGAAGGAAGCGGTGCCGGTGACGGCTTTCCTGCATGGAGATCAGTTGGCGAAAGATATTGCCAAGGTAAACGATGCCTCGCGCGGGAAGTTCTTGACCGGGCTCGGCATGGCGCTAT
>JBEKWW010000039.1:0-24301 GCA_049512655.1 Candidatus Sulfotelmatobacter sp.
CCATCCGACTGGTTGGGAGTCCCATCAACTTTTCTCGCACGCCTGTTTCGCACACAACTCCGCCTCCCAGGCTCGGCGAACATACGGAAGAAATATTAAGAAATCTTCTGGGCGAAAGTCCGCAACGAATTAAGTCGCTGTATCAGAACAAAATTATCTAGCTCCGTACGGGATGGTTTTTGCACCGCTCCGATCTGGTACCGCTCCTACGCTCTGGAAGCCGCCGGTCGATGGTGGTGAAGCGGAGGCGAGAAATACTGAACGGTACGATCTCCGGCAATACAATAAGAGCTATTCCTGCATCCGTGCGCGTTCTTCAGGAGTCATAGCGGAAAAAGTCTACCACAGTGCTAGGGAATCGTCTCTGCACTTTTTACGTTGTAACAAAAAGCCCCGGCGCTTTTGGCAACCGGGGCAGAAGGGGCACCCTTGTGGTTTTGCCGTACGAACTATTGGCAATGACACCGGGCATGTCTGTAACGTACCGCACACAGACAGGAATCAGGAGCCCGCGTCACCTTTAGAGGCCGCTGTCAAAACCGGGGACACAGTTTTCCGGGGGACGGCACTAGGCCCGCGCCTCGTTTTCCGGCTCGACAAGGTCCATGCTCACTCCCGTCACGCGACCGACAATCGTAGCCTCGGCAGGATAGCGGAGGTGTTGCGCCCGGCGTTTTGACTCGTGGGAAGGAATCAGAATCAGCCGGCCATCATGCATTTCGCACCAAGTGCACACGTAACGCTCGCGTAGTTCAACGAAAAAGATGGGCCGGTCATGATCGCTATGCCAGGCGAGGGCAGGAGTTTTTTTCTGGCGGGAATCAATCCTGACAAAAGCTCCAGGCCGGATAAAAGGGTGCAGCGTGTTGTCATCCATGCCGATGTATCCGTATAGAGGACTTGACCCATCCATTTGCCGAAGCACGAGAGGCACTTCATCCCAAGTTTCAATGATTTTCGGCAACAGGTTTGTCCGCTCCGCACGCAACTTTTCTCGCAGATCAACAGCCGATAGAGCGGTTGACTTGCGAGCTTCCGGTACTGGCCCAATCAGGTAGGTGCGGGGGAGAGCGACTTTTCTATGCTCCTTAAGAACCTCGTCGACCGGAACGCCGCACAGGCTCGCGAGTCGATCGTAATCACGCCCGTAGATGACGCTCAGTGTGTAAAGTCTGTGAAGAGTGGGAGGCCACTTTCCGTTTTCGATGTCAGCGAGAGAGGTATGGGCGATGTTGTAATCGAAATTCTGCCATCGCTCGGCGATGCCGTGGCTAAGAGCTTCCACGTCGCGCAGGGATAAGCCAAGGCGTTCGCGCTCAGCTCTGAGGCGCTTACCCGATTCCTGGTTCCAAGACGAGGCCCACATCAGACGGCCCACCGCGTGAATTGTGAGATGTTACAGCAAACACGCCACGTTTCCACAAGTTTCTGAATCTGTTTCTGAAAACCGGACAAAATGCCCATTGCCTGGCCGCTATTCCGACCACCCCGCCGGCGGTCTTTCCCGTCTCGTGCGATTGCAGGTTGTTCATTTACTTAGCGCACCCGGCGGTCTGTCCGAAGATTGGGACAAACCACTGATAGTTGTAGCGGCCACTTCTGCCCGCCACTTATACAAGATGCAAATCTGCGAGCAGTGATTCTTGAGCGCATCCGGGAGAGGGGGACTCTTCGCGCGACCTACTAAGGTATGGGCGCGCTTGACGAGTAATCGGCGCGGACCAGAAGTTCTCGCAGCAACCAACCAGCGAGAGGGAACGTGCCGTCGCGTGCGAGGGAGGGCTCATCAACAAGCGCCGCAGTCGCCGAAAAAGTTCGATCTATTCTTGCAAGCAAGCGACTCACGCTATATCGAGCATCCCAGCAATCCGTCGCACTTTATGGCCTGTCTTCCCCATACTACCTCCCGCACCATCTGTATTACGACCTTCGCTCGGGATCCTTCCGGCCAAGCATTCAGCAGATCTACGCTTTAAGTCGCATTTCCGGTTACCGTGTGGCGGACTGGCTACGGGTCTTTGGTTTTGATCTTGAAGACATCACCCGACTGCAGATTCTGCTGCCTTCGAAACGCACCATCGTTCTCGATACCTCGCTTACCGACCCGAACGAATGGATGCCCTACCTTCGCAACCGGCCGCTCGGCGAACCTATTCCATCGGTCACACCGCTCGCGCGGCTTCTGGAGTTAGGGCCTCGGAAGAGAATCGCCTCTGTGTCACAACTCGACCGGCATTTTATTTATGCCAAGGTCGGAGTGGAAGACGCATTTGCGTTTCCAGAACTCAGCCCGGGAAGCATCGTGCGCGTGAATCCAGATGTCATCGCCGATCTGGTTGGTAAACAGAACCCCGGCATTTCTGATCAGTTATTTTTCGTTGAGCACAGCAAGGGCTTCTTTTGTTGCCGAATCCGCACGCTGGGCGGCGGTGTCATCGTCCCTTTCGATAATGGGCTTTCTTATGCGCAGGTCGAGTTTCGTTGCCCGCAGGAGGCTCGGCTCTGGGGCGCGGTCGATCTCGAGTACCGGCCGCTGCTCGGTGGCGGCGAACCGAAAGTTCCAAAGGATCTGGCCCGGCAGTGGAAACCCGAGACGCTTCCCGCCCTCGAAGACTTTGGGCAACTGCTCAAGAGAACTCGCACGCAAAGGAATTTGTCGATTCGAGAGGCTGCGGCGATGAGCCGTGTCATCGCCGAAATACTGAAGGAGGATCGTTACACGACTTCGCCGAGTTCGCTCAGCGATTATGAACTGCGCAGCGCCCCTCCGCGGGACTTCCACAAGATCATTACGCTTTGCTCGATCTATGGCTTGCACTTTGGATCTGTAATGGGACGAATGGGAATCGAGGTCGCGGAAGCGGGCAGCGAATCGATGCCAGACCGATATTTGTCCCGGGCTGAGCCAACTGTGGCAGCCAAACGCGGCGACCTAGAGAATGTGGGCGCCGAATTCATTGAGAAGCTGCTCGGGGAGTTCCTGGAGATCCCGCTATTCCTGCGCAACTCATTGGGACACTTCGCTGGTTCAGCACACATTTCCCTGGATGACTTCTTCTGGGTCGGAGGCGATGACGATCCGCTTCACCCCTTCCTGGCGGACGGGTTGTTGGCTATGGTCAACCGCCGCCGAAAAACGCCTTTTCATTTCGCGGCGAAACCATGGTGGCAGCAGCCGCTGTACATCATCCTTATGAGAGAAGGGGCTTACCTGGCCTGCTGTTGCTCGGTTGAAAATGGCCTGCTGGTGATTCACCCCTACAGTCGGGACTTTCATCACTCCGCACAGTACCGGCTTCACCAGGATGCGGAAGTCGTCGGACAAATTGTCGGGATTTTGCGGCGGTTTTCGTGAGTTGGTCTGGCCAAAGGGATTCTCGCAAAATACGCATGAGCCTTCAACCGGAAGGTCACTGCGTGATGTCCGCACAGAAGGTTTCGGTGCATGGCGAGGAGCGCAAACGGTTATGCCTTCTGGCGTAACGCTGAACGGCGTATAGGCTATGCGACTTTGGATCGGATCCAGCAGAGGAGCAAAGGATCCAGAAAGAAATACTCTCCCCGGTAACGATCGATAATGTCGCGCGCATCCAGAGACTGGAGCGCCTTCTGAACACTGGATGCCGGGCCGAGGCGAAACTCGCCGCGGACAGCCTGGGAATATATCTCCGACGCTCCCCGATGGGCCAGCGCCTGCAAGGTTGCGCGCTGTCGAGCGGGCAGTTGCTCCCAAAGGAGCTCGTAGTAGGTGGACTGGCCAATCACAAGCTTATCGATGACCCTTTTGACGTCAGGCGCACTCAAGGTGCGTTTGTCGGCGATTTCCGCGTAGTCCCAAAGCTCGTGTGCGATGCGCTGCACGTCATAGGGAATTAGATCGGCCGTAGCGAGCAGAGCGGCCACAGCCTCTCCATCGATTGTTCTTCCCCGCCTGCGGAATTGAGAACTTATGAATTCCTCCCAAGCCTCGGCTGGAATCTTGTCCAGAAACATCTGGGGACCCGCTTTGTGAAAAGGGCGCTTGGAAGAAAGCATTTCCTGCATGAGAGAAGGTTGAGACCCGGCAAACACGTAACCCACTTCCCTTTGTTGCTGAACTTGATTTCGAATTGCGTTCTCGATCGAGCCTCCGTCGAATTCCGAAATTTGTTGAAATTCATCCAGGCAGATAGCCATGCGAAAGCCCCCATTTTTCGTCAGCTCCCCAGGCAAGGCGAAAACATCAGGGGCGACCGGGGCGGGATCGAAACCAGTCCCTTTGCCAATTGAAACACTGACTTCACCCGTATTGAGGTTGTAGTTGATATCGGGTTTGACCTGCCTTCCGAAACGCGAAATCCAATCCTTGACGCGCTCCCACGGACCCGCCGCTCGCAGCACTTTCTCCGCATACTTCTCGAGAAACTGCGCATAGCTGGAATAGCTGCTCACGGTGAGATTAACAGTGTGTATGTGCCGCTTCTTCAATTTGAGCAGGGCAACGGCCACCAAGGAGCTCTTGCCAAAGCGTCGCGGTGAAAGGAGGAAGACCTTTTGACCATCCGCTAAGTCGCGCACCAGTTGTCCCAACTCCTCCGTCCGATCGACAAATCGCGCGTCGTCGATGATTTCGCCAAATATAAAAGGATTTTCTGGAGTCATTACGCTAATCAGCGTAACGCTAATTGGCGTAATCTGCAACCTGGCTGGTGAAATTCTTTTCCAGCTTTACTTGAAACCCATTGTCGGTTTTTCGGACGTTTTTCTTTATTCCTAGCCACTCATTTCCATGATTTCTCTCGGCAATCCATCTTGATTGATGGAAATCCGGACAAGGCGCCCCTTTTGTGGACAAATCGCATCCGCTTCCCTAGGCTCGACATGATTGCTGATCTCACCGGCATTCGGGAAGCCGCACGTTGTCCTCCGTCACTCACGAGCGAAGGCCGCAGTGGATGCCGCCTGAACTCGTCTGGCTGATCCAAGAGATTCGCCCGCTTCTGCGCTGGCACCTGGCCAGCTTTCTGTGCATCACGGCCGGGAGCCTGCTCGCGCTGCTCTCGCCACTGCTTCTCAAATGGCTCATTGACGGCATCATTCCGCAAAGACGCATCGGACTGCTTCTGATCGCGGTGGCGCTGATTTTCTTCGGTCACCAGGGCAGAGTTGCCCTCACCAGTTTGGGCAGTTACCTGATGCTCAGTGCTTCCCAGAAAATGGGGCTCACCCTAAGAGTGAGGCTGCTCAATCATCTGGATACTCTTTCCGCGGACTACTACGAACAGACGCCCGTTGGCACGGTGATGTATCCGCTTAAGGAACCGATCGAGGAGATTTCCTATTTCGGATCCGATCTCCTGCCGGCGATTCTGCGGATGCTGCTCACGACCGCATTCACGTTGGCAGCCATGTCCGGGCTCAGCCCGGCGCTGACGCTGACCGTTGTTCCTCTGATTCCAGTTTTCCTGGTGACGCGGCAGTACTTCCGAAAAAAGCTTGCGACCGATGCTGATGCTGCCCAGAATGATTCTCTCGCGTGGAGTAATTTCCTCGAGGAACATCTCTCGTCTGTGATTTCCATTCAGCTTCTGGGCCAGGAGAAGCGACAGGAGAGAAGCGCCTTCCGGCTTCTGGCACGCTCGCTGCGGTCTCAGCAGCGCCTTTATCGGACCGCCAGCGGGTTCACGGTTTGGAGTTCTCTCGCCATTGTTCTGGCCATGTCCGCGGTCATCGGCTATGGCGGGAAGAGCGTGCTGGCGGGGACACTGAGCATTGGAAGCCTGGTCGCCTTCTATGGCTTCGTGACCCAACTTTTCGATCCACTGAGCGGCGCCTCCGAACTCTATGCCAGAGCACAGAAAACCTTTGCCAGCATCCGCCAAGTGCAAGCCGCATTTGCCTTGCGGCCAAGCGTGACAACCCCCGCGGGCGCAGTAATGTTTTCCAAGCAGGACACGGCAGAGATCGAGTTTGCCGATGTCGAGTTTGGATATCCCAGGAACAAAGAGCTCCTTCACGTCCCCTCGCTTCGGATACTACCGGGGGAACAGATCGCAATCGCGGGGGAGAACGGCGCCGGCAAGAGTACGCTTGTCAGGCTCATCGCCAGGCTCTACGACCCCATTTCGGGCGAAGTACGGCTCGGCGGAGAAGACATCCGGAATATTCATCTCAAGAGCCTCCGCCGGCACATTTGCTATCTGCCGCGCGACCCAGTCTTGTTCGAGGGCACGATCGCGTCCAATCTGCAGTTCGTCCGATCCGCAGCCTCTGAGCGGGAGATCGAAGACACAATTCGAATGGTGGGATTGTCCGACTTGGTGGGATCATTGCCTGACGGTCTTCGCCAGCGAATCGGACCCGACGGCTGCCAGCTCTCGGGTGGGGAGCGTCAACGCCTCGCCCTCGCGAGAGCTCTTCTGCGGGAACCGCGGGTGTTGATTCTGGACGAGGCCACCTCTTGCCTGGATCCTGGAGCAGAATCCTCTATTCTTCAAGAACTACGGCGCAGTCTCAGCTTAACGACCTTCATCGTTGTGTCGCACCGGTCGTCAACGTTCAAATCGTTCGGAAGAGTTCTGGTTCTTTCCGGCGGCCGAATTGTCGAGGACAGTGCCCCTGCTTCGCTTATCCTTGGATCGGTTGTTCACTTTAATAATAAGGTTGCAACCTCGGACGCGGGCCAACGATGTGGCGGCTCCTGGGATTATCAGGACACGGATTGACCAGGACATAGAGCGGGCGTATGTTTCCCTGCTGCCTGAAGGCGTTCGGATGTCTTTCCAGATCCGTCAGATAGCGTTCGGATTGCACCCGGCCTTCATTTGGCAGTTTAGTTCCGCTACGGAACTATATTGACATCAACAGCTTGATCCGGCACACTCCTCGGCCCCGTTCGGACTAATCGCCGCAGCAAAAATCTTTGCCCAGCGCGCCACTCACGCGTTTCCACCCAGTGCCTCTCGTCCTGTGGAATGGCGACAGGAACTGGACTCTTGCCCAAGAGCTCGGATGCCCGACGACAAACGCACAGGAGATCGAGGCGAAGTTCGCCGCGGCGGTCGAGGCGATCGCCGCGACCGCAAGGGACTAAGCGAGTTCCATCGGACGCAGAGGGGTGCCGCATGGTCCCGATCATGCTGCGCAACGTGAGCGACTCGAAAATTTCCACAGACTCGGTGCACTCCGACAGACAGTATTCCAATGTCCAATTAAGTCCAAGCGCCGCGCAATCTTATCGCTCGCGCATTCTCTTGTCTGCGGCTCGATACGAGCCAATGGGGAGGCAATAGCGAACAGACTCGCGTTCTCGCGTCACCGGTCATTCGGGAAGTCGCCCAATCCTGACAACAACATCCGCCCGACTAGGCTGCTTTTCTGGAAATTTCCATCTTTTTGTGGCTCCCCATTGAGGAGCGTGTCAAAGTGCGTGCAGACATTACCAGCCACCTTTCAGGCCAACGAAGTGGGTCCTCCGATGTACAGACTTTCAGAGAGCGTCCGCAGCGCGCACGGCCAAGATGGTTCCGTTGTCCTGGATATCCGGCAAGGCGAGATGTTCAACCTCAACTTCGTCGGCTCACGAATTCTTGAGCTTCTTAAGACCGGGGCAACCGAATCCGCGATCATCGACGAAATCAGCCAGAAATTCGAAGTGAGCCGGGACGTCGCGGAAGGCGACGTGCGCGAGTTCATCGCATCCCTGAAGCAACATCATCTGCTCGAAGAACCCGAAACAAACGGCAAGCACTGACTTGGAGTGAGACCGTGGAATCTCAAGACCAATCCGAGCGCGAGATTTGCCGCGTCATTGTCCTAGGGCGCGATGGAACCGAGGTCTTGCTCGGCATTGCCAAACCTGGTTTCGCCTTTCCTGCCGTCGAAATTCCACGCGGGGAGCGCTTGGCGGAAAATCTCACGGCTGCTCTGAAAAGAGATTGGGACTGTGACGCCGTCTGCCTGTTCACTCCGAACCCTTCATCGGAGGATGGAAACTCGAATGGCAAGCACTATGAAGTGATGGAGTGCTGGCGCGATGGAGCACACAAAGACAAAACCGTGTGGAAGCTGATCCCCTCTCTGACTGCGGATTCCTTCCAGGAGGCAACAGAGTTCCGGCTGTTCGAGCAGTCTCTTTGGGAATTGAATGGCTATCAGCACGATCCATCTTCGCCGTTTGCGAGGAGAGGATGGCTTGCCGAATTACGCCGCTGGACTGCCGAGGTAATCCGGCCGTCGGGACTCGAACTCACCGGTCCGTTATGTCAATACAATGCCGGCCCTTCTTTCAGCCTGATTCGCTTTGAGACTGACGGGCCCGCGGTTTGGTTCAAAGCCGTCGGTGAACCGAATGAGCGAGAGTTTCCCATCACACTGAATTTGTCCGAGCAATTTCCCAAGTATCTTCCCGAGATTTTCGGCTCGCGAGCCGACTGGAATGGCTGGCTGTCGCGTGACGTCGAGGGCTCCAACTTGGGCGACAAACACGATATCGCGCAGTGGGAAACAGCGGCAACTGAACTTGCGCGATTGCAGATTGAATCGGTCGCGAAGACGGAGTCGATCCTGGAGGCGGGCGCACATGACCTCAGAATTGAAACGCTCTCCGCGCTAATTCACCCATTTCTTACGTCTATCGCTCAACTGATGGAGCGGCAAACTAAAGTCCCGCCTCCACTCCTGAGCCAACCGGAGCTGAGCCTATTGGCCCTCCGTATCGAGGATTCACTCACGCTTCTCGAAGACTTAGGCCTCCCGGAAGTGGTGGGACATTCAGATCTGAATCCGGGAAACGTCGTGGTTGCAACCGACCGATGCGTGTTCGTCGATTGGGCAGAATCTCATGTGGGTATTCCATTTCTGAGTTTTGAGTACCTGCTTGAGCACTTCCGCCGCACGATCGGTACAGATGTTGCACTTGAAACTCGATTGTCACGCTCCTTCTGCGCGCCGTGGCGCCAATTGTTTTCGGGCGACATCATCACCGATGCTCTGGACCTCGCGCCACTGGCGGCGGTCTTTGCCTATGCGGTCGGGAACGATGCCTGGAAGAACCAAGAGCATCTGGAAGACCCGAAAGTCGCCAGCTATTTCCGCAGTTTGGCGAGGAGGATGAATTGGGAAGCCATACGGCTCGCGGATCGGAGGTCACTGTGCCTAAGCTGATGAGCCGTCCACCCTTCACTCCCGTCGATGAAGTCACGGAAATTCTGCACGGCGTCCGCGTCAGGGATCGATATCGATGGCTGGAAGATCAGGACTCGCCGCGCACTCGCGAATGGCTTGACTCTCAGCATGAGTACGCGCGTTCTTATCTGGATAGCATCCCCGGACGAGACCGCATTCGGCAACGGATCCGACAATTAGTGGACGTCGAAACTTATGACTCGATTCAGAAGGCGGGGCGCCGCTACTTCTTCAGGAAACGGAAGCCAGGACAGGAACAGTTCTGCATTTATCTCCGTGAAGGCGCAGAGGGACCGGACCAGCTTCTCCTCGATCCTGCCGAACGCGCCACCGGGCCCAACACGGCGGTTAAACCGCTTCGCGTTTCTCCCGACGGTCGATTTCTGCTTTATGAAGTCAAAGAAGGCGGGGAGCGCACTGGCGGGTTCGAAATATTGGACATCGAGGCCCGCGCGACGCTGCCCGACGCCCTTCCGCGAGGGTACTTGCGCGGGTTTGCATTTGCGCCCGATTCCAGAAGCTTCTATTACGTTCACGAAGCGTCGACTGCTGAGCGCCCGGATCGGCACACGGCATATCAACACGTCTTGGGCGCGAACATTCATGATGACAGAAAGATCTTCTGCTCTGGTGAGGATCGGCAACACCGCCTGCAGATCGTTCCAGGGACGGCACAGCTCGGGTTCCTGATACTTCATTTCGCCGACAAAGCTCTGACTGATTTTCTGCTTTGGTCCATGGACGACACCAACGATCCAGAGCCAATCCTCAGCGGTGCTGGGTACAAGTTTGGACCGCGATTGCTTCGGGGCGGACGAATCCTGGCCATTACAGACCGGGAAGCACCGAATTTTCGAATCGTAGAAGTGCGTCCGCGGCCAGGTCAGGAACCGGAGTTCTTGGATGTAGTACCTGAGAGCAATGAGGTCATCCAGAACTGGGCGGTCGCGGCCGGGCGGATTCTTGTTTCCTACGTTCGCAGTCTCAAAACCGAAGTCGCCATTTTCGACCTTGCGGGCCAACCAGCAGGTCACCTCCCGATTGAGGCATCCAGCACCGTTCGCTTCATCGGAGGCTTCGGAGATACAAATGAACTGCTCTTTGAACAGGAATCCTTTTTCCAGCCCATTCAGGTTCAGCGCTATTCGCCAAAAAGTGGCGCGATGAAGCTCCTCGCGAGCCGCTTAGTTCCTTTGAATTCCGTAGAGTTCAGACATGCTCAATTCTGGTTCACTGGGAGAGACGGAACCCGCATTCCGATGTATTTGGTGGGACGGAAAGATGTTCTAAACGACGGATCACATCCGACGGTGATGACGTCCTACGGTGGCTTTGGCGTGACGATGACCCCGCAATTTAGCGTACTCGTAGCTTTTCTTCTGGAGCGTGGCTGCCTATTCTCCGTGCCGAATATCCGCGGAGGGTCGGAATTTGGAGCCGCGTGGCACGAGGCGGCCCGACGGCGGAAACGTCAGGTCGCATACGACGACTTTCTATCCGCTGCGGAATGGCTAATTGAGTCGGGGCGCACAAAGCCAAGCAAGCTCGCAATCTTTGGCGGCTCGAATTCCGGCCTGCTTGTCGGGGCGGCAATGTCGCAGCGACCGGAACTGTTCGGAGCAGTCCTGTGCATGGTTCCCCTGCTCGACATGCTGCGCTATCACCTGTTTGACAACGCACACGTCTGGAGGGACGAGTTTGGTACCTCAAACGATCCAGAGGACTTCCCCTCCCTGCTCAGCTATTCCCCGTATCACAATGTGCGCGATGGAACGTTTTATCCCGCGACCATGATCGTATCCGGAGACTCCGACCAGAACTGCAATGCGTTACATGCCAGAAAGATGACAGCTCGACTACAAGCTGCCAATCGCTCGGAGTCGCCAATATTCTTGGACTACAACTGCCACCGCGGACATTCGCCGGTGCTGCCCTTGAGTGAGCGAGTGGAAGCGCTTACCGATCGCATGGCTTTTCTCTGCGATCAGCTCGATCTGACAGTCTGAAGCGGAGGATGGCGATGTCTTTTCTGGGACTGCGAGCGTACCTGAACCTAATCTACTTCGATTTTCTTCTGGCCCGCGGGAATTTCGCCTCACTTTATCAGAAGGTACGCAGTTGCCCGGTTGCTATGTCATCTTCCCATCCCGATGTCACAGAAAAGGTCTGCGCGGCTGTCAATATCGCTTGTATCTGGTACTGGAAGGAAGTGCTCTGCTTACAGCGGTCGGCAGTTACTGCCTGTTTGCTGAAACGGTATGGGATTCGGGCCCAAATGACGATCGGAGCGCAACAAATGCCGTTCCGAGCGCACGCTTGGGTGGAGGTGAATGGTTCTGTGGTGAATGACAGGCCCCACCTGCGCGAGGTCTATGCCGTTCTCGACCAATGCTAACGAACGTTTTAGGTCCCCCGAGGTCGTGAGTCGATGAGTATCCAATATGGCAAATGCAGTTTCGACGGCAGGCGAGAGGATCCGCAGGATCTCGATAAGGTTCGTCCTCTCCTGAGCCCGTATGGCCCGGACGGGGAACGCTCCCTCCTCAAGGATAACCTCAGCATGGTGTATTACGCCTTCCACACCAGTAAGGAAGCCCGGGGTGAAGTCCAGCCCCATGTCGGCTCCTCTGGAATTGTTCTCACGTGGGACGGGCGGCTGGACAATCGCGAAGAACTGCTGAAGCAACTCGATGCGTCCGAGTTGGCCGGCTCCGCGGACGTTGCAATCGCGGGGGCAGCATACGAGAAGTGGCAAACGGATTCATTCGCGAAGCTGATTGGGGACTGGTCGCTCTCCATTTGGAATTCAAAAGAGGAGTCGCTTACTCTCGCCAGGGACTTCGTCGGTACTCGGCACTTGTATTATTCGGCCGAGAGCGACCGCGTGATCTGGTGCACCATTATGGATCCACTGGTGCTATGCGCGGGACGTTCGTTCGAACTGGACGAAGAATATATCGCGGGATGGCTCTCGTTTTTCCCGGCATCGAACCGGACCCCCTACATGGGAATTTTTTCTGTCCCACCGTCTTCATACGTTCGGTTCGTAAAAGGAGCCCAGCAGGTTACAACTTACTGGAAGATCGATCCCGCCATGAAGGTCGTCTATCGGAAGGATTTTGAGTACGAGGAACACTTTAGAAGTGTCTTTCAGCATTCCGTGCGGCGACGGCTTCGTTCCGACTCGCCGGTCCTTGCCGAATTGAGCGGAGGCATGGATTCCTCATCCATCGTCTGCGTTGCAGACGATATCCTCGCCCGCGACGGCTCGGGCACGCCGAGACTGGACACGGTTTCGTATTACGATGACTCCGACCTCAACTGGAATGAGCGCCCCTACTTCGAGGTAGTGGAGAAGAGGCGTGCCCGAAAGGGATGCCACATTAACCTGGCATCGCGGAACGCATTCGGCTTCGAGCCCAGGCCGGCAGGAGTTCCTTTCCTGGTGAGCCCCGCAGCCGCCTTGGCCCCGGATGAATCCGACCGGAAGTTTATGGAATGCCTGCATTCGAATCACAACCGAGTGCTTCTCTCAGGAACTGGCGGGGATGAGGTAACTGGTGGTGTGCCAACGGGAGCACCGGAGCTAGCCGATTTACTGCGAACGGCACAACTGGGATTGCTACGACGCCAATTAAAATCCTGGGCATTGGCGCGACACGAGCCTTGGGCTCACCTGCTGGTCCAGATTCTTCGGCGCTTTTTGCCGGTAGGCGATCCAAGCTGTAAGCGGCCACCCTGGCTTTCGTCAACTTTCGTCCAACGACACAAGCGCGCGTTATCAGGATACGAAGAAAGACTCAAGTTGTGGGGACCACACCCCAGCCTTCAGGAGAATCTCCAGGCCCTCGACGCTCTCCGCCGGCAACTTGGCGCAGCGCTTCCCTCTCCCGTGCCCTATGAGCAAAGCTATCCCTACCTTGATCGGGATCTCGTTGAATTTCTGTATGCCATTCCCCGTGAACAACTTGTTCGCCCGGGACAGCGTCGATCGCTGATGCGCCGCGCGCTTCGGGGAATTGTTCCCGAAGAAGTGCTGATGCGAAAAAGAAAAGCTTATGCGACCCGTCAACCGGCGGCCTTCATCACCGGCAATTGGGAGGTACTTGCAGGTATTGCGGAATCGGCAAGCAGCAGAGGCATCCCCTGGATTGACTCGGCAGCCCTCGTCAAATCGATGACTGCAGTGCAAGCGGGCGAGTTTAAGGATTACTTGCCGCTGATTAGGACCATCCTGTTCGAAGTGTGGCTTGAATCCGCCCTGGCGCTAAAACATATTCAGTACCGCAACGATCAACAGGATAAGCCGCGGGAGCCAGAGACATCGAGCTCGGAGCAGAGGAAAACACGAGAGAAAGGAGGATCAAACCATGCAATACCACAAGCCGGAAATCGTTGACTGCAAGCAAGCGCTCCATGCAGTTCGGGGTGTCAACAAAGGTCAACCACTCCCTCCAGACAGCCACAAGATAGACCGCACGCCAGCTGCCTATGAAGCGGACGAGTAATTGGCCAAGCGGGGTGCTCTTCCTGAGCGCCCTGCTTTTTTGTCCGCCGTCTAGCGTGTTGGAATCCCATCGTACCCATCACCGCAGCACGATCAATGTTGTTTGCGATTTTCAAGCTGTTCGTGTCTCAGCGACTCCCAGCGCACGTACTGTTCGGGATCGTACGGCGGAGCGGCGTTTTCGAAACCCTGCATCCAGAATCGAAACCAGTCGACATTTCTTTGCAGGGAAGCTATCCGCTCGCCAGGCGTGTCGAGAACATGCTCCCCATTCGGATAATAGAACATGTCAACAGCCTTTCCCTGCCTCTTCAATGCCACGAAGAACTCCATATTTCCGGTCAGGTCTCCGGGAAAGCTCGAGTATTCCATCAGTACCGGGGATTTCACATTCTGAGCGTTGAATGCAGGAGCAAAGCGCAGCGTGTTTTCGAGAGTTAGCCCGTAGGGCGGACCACCCAGCACATCTTCATAATCGTTCATCGATTTCTTAGAATTCAACATCCAGTAGGAACCATAGTTGCGAATGCCACTGTCGGCCGAGGATACGGCAGCGAACGGGAAATCTGAATGAGTAATCATGAAATCCGTTTGCCAGCTCGTGCTGCTAAACCCGATAATTCCGACATTCGACTTATCCACTAATCGACGACGGTCGAGCGCTTCGACCGCGCTCTTCACCATTGAGATGAACTGATACGCCTCCCCCATTTTTCCGGGATATCCTTCCGGAATTTGATCCAAGCTGAGTACATTTGCCATGAGAACCAGAAATCCGGCGGCGGCCAGCGGTTGAGGGGGAAAGGCGGTTTGAAAATGAGTGTCGGCCAAGAAAAAATCCCCCCAACCTTTGACCATGATGACCAAGGGATATTTTTTTCCAGGTTCGAATTCGACGGGTTTGATCAAGTACCCCTTGCACGGGTAACCCAACTCGTCGATCCACTCGATATTCTCGACCGCGCCGAGTTTGATCCCGCGGTACTCGGGATTTACATCCGTAAGCACCCTGACGCTCTGGTTATCGAGGTCCTGGACGAAGAGGTCGGGAGGGGTTACGGAATTTTCCAGAACTCCCACCACCTTTTTGCCGTCACTGGCCGCATTGATTCGGGAAAGCATCACACCCGATCCGAGCTCCAGCCGTCCCAAAGCACGATTGGACTGCCGATCCTCATGCCAATCGGGAACTCCGGGGGAGAACCAGGCGTAGGTATGGCTACTGTTCTGAACCAGCATCTCGCCTCGGCTTCTACTCCAGTACAGCGTGCTGTTCTGGTACCAGCTAGCCGGGGAAGCCAATACTTGGGAAATTGTATGCGAGCGAGTATCGACACAAAAAAGATGCGTGTAGTGCTCGAATTGCAGCCCGTGGCGAAATCCAGATTCCTCGTCGCTTTCTTCCCATGGGCTTCCGGGAGGAGACAGGGCAACAATGCTAAAGGCGTCGCTGTCGGCGGCCCATACGGCCGGAAGGCCGAACCCGGCTGAGGGTGAGTCAAAGGCGATGGAAAACTCTTCCGTATGTAAGTCGATCATGCCCAACTGCTGCGGCTCTGCTTCCATCTTGCTGCACATTTTTACAAATGGATTGTTCAGCCAGCTTTGGGGGATGCGGTGATTCTGAAAGTTAAATACAAGATATCTGCCGTTAGGCGACAGGCTTAAGGCCTGTATGTTGGAGAACGAGGTTCTTCGGGAGTGATCCCTAGTCCATGGCTGCGGCACTCGCGAAGTCTCAAATCTTTTGCCTCGCGCTTTCTTCACTAAAGACAGCACTGAAAAAGTTTCTCTGGATTCCTCTGGTGTCAGTCCCTCTCCGAAAACGATGGGGTAACCATAGTTTCTTAATCGCACTTCCTGCGGTGATTTTGGGTTCGCTTGTGCGCTGAACACAAATTCCTGGCCGTCTCGATCGACTGCAAACGCCTCCATTCCTGGAGCCCTAGCCACAACTTGGCGCCGGCCAAATCGCCAGTCCATGGAAAGGATTTCTCCGAGGCTTCCTCTCTGTTCGAGTAGCACAAGTTTGGTCGGGTGTTCTGTCCACTTGAGGCCGTCGAGGGGCCAATCAGATCTATACAGCAACCTCCCATTACTTCGTCTCTCGGATAATCGGAGAGGCTTGAGATAGAGCAGAAACTGATTTCTATTGGCATCAACGTTCGGGGCTTTGACGACGTAGGCAACCATGCTGCCGTCGGGAGAGAGCTCCACTTGGCCGCGATACAAGCGTCTGGTTCGAACACAATCAGCCACGGTCACCAGTCTTTTGGAAGATGAACCCACTGTGGGCAGGACCGAGCCGGCGAAAATGAGAGGGATGATGAACCGTTTTAGGGCATCGAAAAAGCATCGAGTCAAGTAAGTTCTCCGTGCATCATGAGAAGCCGCGCTCCATCCCTTTCAACCCAACACCTACTTGACGAGAGGAAGCGGGAAGTCTCCGCTAAAAGGTTAGCTTCAAAGAGAGCTGGAGAGATCTTGGCCCTCCCTGCTGAAAGAGAGGGTTCAACCCTCCCAATCCCTGATTAAGCATCTCTGTCGAAGCCAGATAGGTTGGACCGAACTGAATGTACCCGTAAGGATTGGTGAAGTTGGGATGGTTGAGAACATTGAACGCGTCGGCACGGAATTGCAGGCTGAAGTTGTCCCTGAGGCGCATCTTTCGCCCAAGAGACAGATCGACTTGTGTCAGACCGAAACCGGGTATATCGTTTCGCCCCTCCGTACCCTGCTCGATCATCGTCGGCACGGCGAACGCGTTGGCATTGAGCGTCTTTCCCCCGGGAGCAATAGAATCGGGCAGCCAAAGGGGCTGTCCCGGAACCAAGTTTGGACGCGTGAGCGCGTAGCCGCCCGGGTCTGGGGAAACTCCAAACACGCTTGCATTGAATGGAAACCCGCTTCGAGCCAACACTACAGCGTCAATTTCCCAATGGCCTGTTACTCCACGAAGAAAATGACTGGCGAGGCTGGGAATCTCGTACGTTACTGCGGCGGATAAGAGGTGCCGAACGTCAAAATCCGAGGACGCGTGGTCGCGCGCTCCGGAGATCACGGTGTCTGCAAGCCCGGCGACCACATCGTTCGACGCATTATCCAGCGAATGCGACCAGGTGTAGTTCACTATGGCTTGCAGACGACCAGACAAAGGCCGCCGGTACTGCATCTGAAGCGCGTTATAGCTGGAGCTGGCATCATTTTTGCTCAACAGGTAATCACCAGCAAAATTTGAATTGGGCATCCAAAGCGCTTCCTGCCTGAGCAGCTTTCTTCCACTTTGGCCCACATAGGTCGCCGAAACGCTTTGCTTGTTCAGAAAGGATTTCTCCAGCGCAAAATTCCATTCATAAGAGCGAGGAAGTTCCAACTTGGGATCAAACGCCCAAACCGAGCTGTAAGGAGGGGTCCGAGAGATCGCGGGGATGTACTGCGCCAAGTCGGAGACCGGCAGAGGAACTGTGTTGTAAGTATCCGTGGCTGAGTTGGGAAAATACGAGCCCACGTTCGCCGCCGAACCGACCCCGAGGTCATAGAAGACCCCGCCACCAGCTCGCGCGACAAAATTTCCATTCTCCATCAATCTATAAGCGAGTCCAAAGCGCGGTGCGAAATTCGTATAGCTGGTTTTCCAAAGGGGGCTCCCAGCGGGTGCAAGGCTGATATCTTGGGGCGTATTGACATTTGACCATGAGGCCAACTCCGTCGCCCCCCGTGCGGAGGGGGCTGGTGCCAGTTCCCACCTCACACCATAAGTAAGGACAAGTCTTGAGCCCGCTTTCCAGCTGTCTTGCGCGTAGATAGAGACGGATTGAGTTAGAAACTGCGCCGGATTACTGGTCACGCTGTCAATCGAGACCGCTCCCGTTGTCAGCAGAGTCTCTAGGTTGGGGGTTTCGTACGTAATTGAGTGCTGGAATGGCCGGTTGTCCAAAAAGATTGCGCGATAGTCCGCCCCACACTTCAGCTGGTGTGAGACCGCTGACAGCGTTAGATCGTTGGCCACCTCGAATTGATGGGTTTGGTCTCTCACAATAGGCCCTTGGCTGTAGAAACCGACATCGAAAGAATAGAAGCCACCGGAATTGTTCGAGGAACCCAGTGTTCCCAGAAGCAATGCCGAAGACGGCGGAACCGCTCCTCCAAATGAGTCCAAGCCGGACAGGGCATTTGAGGTCTGGGCGCTGAAGTTGAAACGGATTTCATTCAGCAGCGTGGGTCGAATCAGCGTATTTGCTCCGAGGGTAAATGTCTGGACGTTAGACGTCGTCGTCTGGGTTGTGTTGAGGCTGTTTAGTCTTTGATCGAAATTGGAGGGGGCGTAGTCGTAACGCCCGAAAAGAGAGAGGCGGTCGCTGATCCTGGTGTCGACTCGAAGGCTGACGGCGTTCAAACTTGCGGTGTTCGAGAAGTCGCCCGTAAAAGAACTGGTGTAAACTCCTGGGGCGACAGTGCCGTCGCTAGGTTTTGGATAGGCATCCACGAAAGGGGCAACAGCTGCGGTGGCTACACTCCTTGCGTACAGGGAGGGAACGTCAATTACCTCGGTACGCGGCAAGCGCAGTCGCGCACCCTCATAGGAAAGAAAGAAGAAAGCCTTGTCCTTGCGGATCGGCCCGCCCAGAAAGCCCCCGAAGTCATTGTGCTGCTCTGGAGCTCGAGGTAACCCCGCATTATTTGCGAACCAATCGTTTGCATCCAGAACGTTGTTCCGGAAATACTCGTACACTCCGCCATGTAGTGCGTTCGTGCCGCCACGGGTCGTGAGAATAACCTGTCCCCCCGGCGTCTTGCCGAATTCCGGAGCAAAGGAGGAGGTTTCCACTCGAAACTCTTGTAAGGCTTCTACCGACACGAGCGTGCTGGTCCCTCCCACCGCGCTGAATGCCTGTGCACTGCCGGTACCCGACTCGCCTGGAAATCCCGAGGCATTGGCTTGAACGCCAAAATTCGCGGAAACGCCATCGATCGAGAAACTGTTGGCGTCGGTCCTTTGACCGGCAACGCTGAACTGCCCTGGGGAAGAGAGATTGGCCGGAGCAATAGTCACCCCCGGAGTCAATTGAAGCAAGGTGTTAAAGCTACGCCCATTCAGCGGCAGACTTTCAACGAAGTTTTGATCGATCACCGTGCTTACGGAAGGCGACTGCGTGTTCAATATCGGCGCACCCCCCTCGACGGTAACGATTTCGTGGAACGCCCCCACTACGAGCGTGAAATTTATGGACAAGGAGTCTTGCACGTTGAGAACGATGTCCGGCTTGATGAGGGTCTTGAATCCGATCTTAGAAACCTGAACTCGGTAGGGGCCTGGGGGCAAATTCGGCAGTACGTAAATGCCATCAGTGTTGGTTCTTGTGGTGTACTGCCCGCCGGTCACATCATTCACCGCCACGATTTCCGCCCCAACGACCGCAGCGCTGGAAGGATCTGAGACCAAGCCGTTTATGTTCCCGTCGGGGGACTGCGCGAACAAGGAGAACGTGTTCAGCGTTATGCAAATGAGGAACGAAACAAAACGGGGGAAGCGCATTTGGGCTCTCCAGCGAGCAACGGATTTTCAAGCCACTCCATCTGTTAATTCGCAGGAACGTCCGCGGCGGACACCACGAGACTTCGATTTAATTTTAGGACGGAGAGACTGCTGGGAATGGCCGGGATACCGGACAAGATGAGACAAAATTGGGTCAGGATTGAATCAAAGACGCCGCCTCGGTTGCGTCAAACAGGTTTTTCATTCTGCCTGCACAAAATCCTCGGCCGCGATCTTCCGACGCGCGTCGAACAAACCAATCGATTTCCGAGCGGGCCAAATACGCCTTGTAGGTACAGGTAGGCTAGGCTGAGGACCGAAAGCGATTTTGCCCAACCGCGAGCCGAACAGATGTGATTATCGATGATTCGCAGAGAGGGGAGCATATGTGCCTTTCACCTTGCCGGTGGTTACGGATCTCGCTGCAGCCGTTGCTCCGCTGCGCTTCCCAAACCGGTGAGCGCATGTGCGGGCAGTTTGAGTCAGTGTTTGACCGCGTAACACGATAGGACGATGAGCATTCCTTTCCAAGACTCAAGCTCGGAATGAATATCACTCCGTGAGGTCGTAACCGAGAAGAGCCTCCTGCTTACCTAAGTGTTCCCAGTCTGGGCGGTTAGCCGCGAAATGAGACCTTTCCGGACTCGGAATAAAAGCTATAAGCGGGCCGAAGACCGGAATACACAAAGCCGGCGGTTCGCGATTTTTGATATCCTTGATCTTCACACAATAACAGCAGGCCCCTATAGGGCGTATAATCCATTCCGTTCTCGGCCCTGTCCTTAGATGTATGTTTTCCTCTGAATTCAAAGGAGAACTTCATGCGCCGATTCGTGTCAATACTTGTACTCGCAATTGGTCTCCTGCCATCACTGTTCGCTCAGACTCATCAAACCTCCGCAAATCAGCCGACACAGCAACAACAAAAGGCCAAGCCCAATTGCTCGGATTCTGGCACTTACGTGAACCGTCAAGGTCAAACCCTGAAGCGCCCGGAGAATTGTTCCGCTGCACCGCAAGGCGCGACCGCACAATGCGCGGATGGAACGTATAGTTTCAGCCGGAGCCGTAGGGGAACGTGCTCACGTCACGGCGGCGTTGCCAAATGGTTATAGATCGTATCTCACATCAAAAGCTTAGCTAATAATCTGCACTTCCACATAAGGAGACAACAATGTCCGACCCTGGCACGCCGGTTGTCGTGTATACGAGGAAGTCCAGCGAAGATGAGCAACATTCCCTCAGAAAACAACGTAATAACATAGCAGCCTATATTGAAAAGTCAGCCTTAACGACGATCCAAATCGTAACCGAAGGCGAAAAATCGGATCGTCGCGAAAGTGTAAGGAATAACTGACTCCAAAAGAGGGAGGATATGCCTAGCTCAACCGTGCCAGTCGCCGAATATCTGCGAATGTCGACCGAACATCAACAATATTCGCTCGACAATCAGCACGATACGATTGTCGCTTACGCTAAAAAGGCAGGTTTTTCGGTAATTAAGACCTATACCGATGAAGCCAAAAGCGGAGTCGTTCTTAAGCATCGAGACGGTCTGCGTCGACTGTTGAAGGATGTTGTGAACGAAAATCCGGGGTACAAGGCGATTCTGGTTTACGACATCAGCAGATGGGGACGGTTTCAAGATGCCGACGAAGCCGCTCATTATGAGTTTCTTTGCAAGTCCGCTGGCGTGCCCGTCCACTACTGCGCCGAGGTCTTTGCCAACGATGGTAGTTTGCCGAATATGCTTTTGAAAGCTCTAAAAAGATCAATGGCGGGCGAGTACAGCCGCGAACTTGGCGTCAAAGTTCTTGACGGATTAAAGCGACTGGCTGCACTCGGGTTCAAACAAGGAGGATGTGCCGGATATGGCCTACAAAGAATGCTTCTGTCCCCTGATGGCCAGCCCAAACGGATTCTCTCCTCTGGGGAGCGCAAAAGTATAACAACTGAACGGGTCATCTTAGTTCCCGGCCTTACGGATGAAGTAGAGATCGTGCGGGAAATATATCGGATGTTTATAGAGGAGAAGCGCACGCCTCATGGAATTGCAGGTGAACTAAATCGAAGATGTGTACCATGTCGAGGCTCTTGCTGGAACCACTACAGGGTTCAACAAATCCTTTCCCATCCAAAATACGTAGGCTGTAACGTTTACGGCAAGACGAGTAAGAAATTAGGAATGCCCTGCAGCCGGGTGCCGGAAGCGGAGTGGGTACGAACGCCGAGGGCATTTGCGCCAGTTGTCAGTGAAGAAGTTTATCTAGAAGCACAACGGCTGTTAGCGAATCGGACAATCTGTAAGTCTGATGAAGACGTATTGGACGCCCTCCGCCAACTGCTTGCGAAACATGGAAGACTGTCCTGGCAATTGATAAAAAAAAGCCCAGAGAGTCCAGCGCTTTCCACATATCGAAAAAGATTTGGAGGACTTCGCCAGGCTTACGAATTGATTGGTTACAAAGACACCGACTTTGGCGGTATCGACGTTCGTCGAAGGAGACAGGCTATACGGGAGGACGTCTTGCAGGAGATTAATGCGCTCTCCCCGACAAAATCGAGAATTGTTCGCCGGGCAAGCTGGCGTAGGTCATTTCTCCTAATGAAAAATGGTCGGATTGTTACCGTCCAACTTGCTCCCTCGGTCAAGTCGAAATTCGAAAGGATTTGGCAAATCGAGCCAGTCCGACGAGAATCCCGACGTGTCACATTGCTCGTTCTTCTTGATCCGACCAATAGCAAGGTTCAGGAGATGCGCATTTTTCAGCGGATCGGTCACCACCCTGGGCGGTTTCGCGTGCGTGACGGCGATTTATGGCTGCAGGGTGGCAGAAGATTAAACGCCGTGACCGATTTCCATCGAGCGCTGGCGGAACTCAACACCTAAAGTTGGCATTCGATAAAATCCGAATTCTAACCCACCAAAGATAAATCGAAAGATTTAGGCACTGAACCCATCATCGTGAGGCGAGGCTGTATGCTTCTCATCCCGGCTGCACAGTACCTCAGAATGTCAACTGAGCACCAACAGTTCTCGTTGCAGTCGCAGACCGCGACAATCAAGCAGTACGCCGAAGCGCGTGGATTCACTATAGTACGAAGCTATGAGGATCCCGGTAAGAGCGGGCTTGTGCTGAAGCATCGCAAGGGTTTAGCGCAATTACTCCACGACGTGATCAGCGGCAGTCGGCCATTCAAGGCGATTTTCGTTTACGACATAAGCCGTTGGGGTCGATTTCAAGATACCGATGAATCGGCACATTATGAGTTTGTTTGCAGAAGCGCCGGTGTTCCCGTCTTCTATTGCGCGGAGACGTTTGATAACGATGGTTCTCTGCCTACCGCCATTATCAAGACACTGAAGCGGGTCATGGCAGCGGAATATAGCCGTGAGTTGTCGTTGCGCCTCAGTCGAACGAAAACAATTATGACGGAAGGTGGTTTCCGAGTTGGAGGGATGGCTGGATTTGGCTTGCGCCGCATGTTGATCGACTGTGAGGGTTGCCCTAGAAAGCTGTTGGCCCACGGAGAAGTCAAAGGAGTCGGAAGCGGGCGTGTGATTCTGGTTCCTGGTCCGGCTAAAGAAGTCGCCCGTGTCAAAGAAATCTATCGGCTAACCATCTCGGACAGAAGAAGCGCCAAGTCGATTGCTCGCGAATTCAATCGTAAAGGGATCACTTGTGGAGGTGCGCCCTGGACTTATGGTCGCATTCTCGAAATACTGAAAAATCCAAAATATGTTGGCTGTGCAGCCTGGCGACGGACAACCGGAATCCTTGGCATCAGACGCCTAAAGGTCCCTCGAGAAAAATGGATTGTGAACGAGGAAGCGTTCCAGCCGATTATTGACCGGCAAACCTACGATACAGCCCAGCGCGTACTGCGAGACAGAATACGGAAGAAGTCCAATGATGAATTGCTGATCAGCTTGAAAAAAGTGCTGAAGCGTGAAGGAAAACTTTCGGTCAACATCATCGATGCTTCCCGTGCGATTCCATCATCCGCCACGTACGGACACCGCTTTGGTGGTCTCCGGGCAGCTTATGACCTAATTGGTTACAAAGAGTTTCGCAACAGAGAAGGGCTCTCGAAGATGAGATTTCGACACACTAAGATCAAGGAAGCTCTGTTACGCAGAATCTTGAGGGCGTTCTCGGGCGACGTTCGCCTGGTGCACGAACAAAACGGTTGTCGGCATGTTCTATGCTTCGGAGATGGTGTCAAAGTTTCAGTCTTGATCAGCCAATGCTGCAAAACGCTTTCACATGGTCTTCGATGGAACATCTACGTTAATCGGTTTGAACACTCTTATGTCACCCTAGTTGCCAGGTGTAAGCCAAACAATCAAGCATTTAAGGATTTTTATGTATTCCCGAGAGTTGAGCTGCCCAGCAAACTAGAATTCAACAACATGCGCAAACAAATGTTCCGTATAAAAGAGAATGATCTCTGGTTGAAAAACGGAAAGCAGCTAAAGGACGTGTCAACGCTATGGCGTGTTGCCAAACAAGTTCGCCGCCCTTTCGAGATGCAAACCGAGAACGTCGAATCGGATCAAGAGTCGCCAATTTCCCGTTGAGCGTTCTTGATGCGTTCTAACCGACGGACTAGCTCAAAAAGATCGGGGAGAATTTCATCGTATCTCATTCGGCGTGCTCTGAAAGCTAGTATCTCGTCAGGAGGAGGATATTTTCTGTTGCCCGCTTTTTCTGCGTCCCAGCGTTTAATTGCAGCTAGTTCGGATACCAATCCTTCGATCCGATCCAGCACTTCATCGTCGGATTCTGGTAATTTCCGCATGAAGTTTTGACTTGGCACGCCAGTAGCCATCTGAGTCGTTCCACTTTTTCAACTACATACGGTGTCTTCGTCCCAAGAAGCTGCCGAACTGTCGGCAAAAGTGCCGTCTTCCGGCAGAACAAAATAGTTAGTTAGGGCCTAAAGTGCGGTTTGTCTTAGCCTATGTTGTCTTCCGTATCTCTTTCCCGAGCAATTCACGCTAACCTTGGACGGCGATCGTACGGTAGCAATTGATCGGAAAAAGTTCAATGAACCCGGCCAAATGCCCGACGCCCATTGGGTGAAACCGG
>JBEKWW010000040.1:0-32097 GCA_049512655.1 Candidatus Sulfotelmatobacter sp.
CCATTCCTTTCGGATTCTTGTGGTCCGGAACGATGTCGTTGTAGTCGGTGAATTCTTCGTGGCAGATGGCGCAGATTCCGCCCTGCTGCCGCATCTTGCGGTTCAACAGTTTCCTTATCTCCGCCGGTGACCGCAATTCCCGTTATCCCCGCAGGTGGTGCGGGTCTTCCATTCTCTGAATACCAAGCCGGACCATCTTTGGCCTGGGGAGAAGCTCCCGGCCACAGCAGGAGATGGATTTGTGAATTGGGCACAATTCATTGCTACGAAGTCTCATGGCAATTGCCTCCGATTGGCGTCTGAAGCGGAAAGCGTGGCCAGGCGCGGGAGTGCTTGCGGATGGAACGGAATCAGACGAAGGCTGGCCTGCTACAGGTCCCGGCTGAGGAAAATCGGTGTCGAACCTGGCGAAGGTAGTTCAGCACTCAAGGAAGGAACGGGATCAGGCGCAGAGCGGACTCGATCAACTGGATCAAGCTTTAAGAGCGCTGACCGGAGTCCGCGGCGTTAGTGGAAGCGACGGAAGAAGCCGCAGCCTTGGCCCGTCCGTCAGCAAAGCGCAAGACCAGGTCGGCAGACGCACGGAAACGGATCGCGGCGGCGCAACGTGCGCGTTGGCCGAAGTGGAAAGCTGCTCAGCGAACGAGGTAAGCGGAATGGGACCTGGTTTTCCACATTCCGATTCACAGATATTTCGTTTTCACCCCGGATTCCGCATTGACAGCGTTCGCGAGACTGTTTACTTTGATCGACGTCGACGGCTGAAAGGATTGGCGAAATAAAACTTGCCAGCCCGAAGTAGGCTGGGTGATCTGCCCGGCAGGGCGACCTGTAGGGCAACCAGACCCGAAAAAACCGGCTGACTCTGCGAGGAGGTGCCGGGGTTTGGGACGCGAAAGCGGCGATCGCATCAAGGGCTGCGACGGTGCATGAATCCACGCTCTAGGCTCCCTCGCAGGAGCAGATGGCTGGAACATAACCAATGTCGCAGCCTTTTCCATTTCCACGTCCCGCATTCTGTGGTAATTCCCAAGCCTCCGCAAAGTTTCGCATAAGGGTCTGAGTCCGGGTTGAACCGATCCCGGATTTCAACAGCAATTGTGAAAAAGCGTGTGCGTCTAACTTCCAGATCCTGATACCGGGCGGCGTTGACCGGTTTGCACCAGCCGATGGGCACGACTTGTTTTGTAAAATCCGGTCACGGTGAATCGATGAGAAAAAGTCGAGCTGTGCTGGATCGGTCCAAGGATGCAGATGAGAAACTCGATGACCTCATCGTTCGCGCGCTGAACAAGATCAGGAAACCCAGTACAGCCGGAGAAATTACCGAACTGCTCAATCGCGAACTCGGTCCACGAGACCAGTTCTTTGATGCGATGGAAGTGGAAACCTGGCTCCGAAGCGGTTGTGGCCAAGCCCTTCCACTCTATTGGCTGGCAACACGTCCTCGCCGGTGAGTTTCTTCCTCGTTTCGACCTACGCAAACAGGGTTGGTTGCCCAGCAGCATCTAGCGGATCCTGGAAATTGCTCAGGCCAACTCCCACCAATCGATACCGTTGTTGTGGATCAGACTCAACTCGTTCGCGAAGCTGGAGTGCGATCTCGGTTAATTCTGCGCAAGATGAAGGAGGTGCGCCCGGCGTATGGCTGCGGGTGAAAATCTTGAATTCGCTGGTCTTGAGTTTGAGCACGATGGTGCGCGGGATTCGAGTCTCCTTGCGCGAAGCCAGCCAGAGCTTCTCGGCAAGCCGCCGGATCATGGGCTCGGTTTCAGTCAAGAGCACGTCTTGCTCAAACGTATCCTCGACCGATATGGATTGGGTGGGCCGGTCGGATACAACTGGATTGTCGTCGACGCCGCGCGCGAGTTCATAAAGCCGCACACCGTACTTCCCAAACTGTTCTTCTAGTGCGGGCGCCTCCAGCTTTCGTAAATCTGCCACGGCTTTCACGCCGAGACTGGCGAGCTTGTCCCCCGTCACCTTCCCGACCCCGGGAAGCCGTTCGACCGGCAAGGGAAGAAGAAAGGCATCGATCTTCTCCGGCTGAATCACGAACAGCCCATCAGGTTTGCGCCAGTCAGAAGCGAGCTTCGCTAAGAACTTGTTCGGCGCCACCCCGGCCGACGCAGTCAGATTCAGCTCCTGTCGGATCTGCTCACGAATTTTCCGCGCGACCAGCGTAGCCGTTGGCAATCCCGTCTTGTTTTCGGTGACGTCCAGATACGCCTCATCCAAGGACAAGGGCTCAATCAGATCTGTTTGGCGTTTGAAGATCTCATGTACCGATCGGGATACCGCGCGATACCGGATGAAATCCGGAGGCAGAAAGATCGCCTGCGGACACAAACGCTGGGCTCGCATCGCCGGCATCGCCGAGCGCACCCCGAACGCTCTCGCCTCGTACGAAGCAGCGCAAACGACAGAGCGTTTCGCCTGCCAGGCAACGATAACCGGCTTTCCGCGCAACTCAGGATTGTCCCGCTGCTCTACGGACGCATAGAAGGCATCCATGTCGACGTGGATGATTTTGCGCACGGTTCTCTTTACCAGGATATTCGTTCCAGACCGGCAGCCACGGAGTTCCGGCCTCCCCTGCCGAGGCGGTTCTGGTTAACCGGCGGGAATAATTCCATATTTCACGTTCAGAAAACTCTGCAGGGCCGCAGGCAAACATCCGGCCAGTTCTTGCCAGGCGAGCGCCTTGCAGCGGACACGAAGTTCTGCGGATCGTACCGAGCAAACAGCCGCGTACCAGTCTTCGATTAGATCTGGACGGCGAGCGTCAATCAATGCACAGAAATCGAGATCGAGCGCGTAAGCCGCAAGAATATTGCGGATGAGCTGATAGGAAACGTAGCTCTTCCCGATTCTTGGGAGCTGGCGGCACGCAAAGACCTCTCTGAAATCCCTGTAGCCTTCAACCAGTTCTGCCTTCTGCACCTGAAAGTCCGCCTCGGTCAGCTTCGCTTCAAAGAGTACATTTCCCAACTTCATATCGATTTCTGTTCGCTCGATGGTTCCGCTGAGAAGCGGCACACGCGGCCTGAACCCGAATTGCGGACGACTTCCCTGCTCAATTGCTAAAACTCCGCAAACATCGGTTCTCGAAGTGACACGGGGATAGCAGAAGATGTTCATCAGCAGCGCGTCGGAACTTACCGAAGAATCGAGTTCGCGCCACGGTCCGTCGCCCGCTGGCAGACAGCGCCGACCCTGAGCATGTATCTTCTGGAGACGTTTGTGCCACTGTGGTTTTCCGAGAATTGCCCGGTAACTGGCCGGGATGAAGTTTCCGTGAGACTGGCCGCATTCTGATCGCTGGTAGACCACGACCGGCAATTCGCCATAGCTCATGACGTGCGGCACGGCGTTCAACCTGGCGTAGGAACAATTGCGAGCGATCAGCTCCTGTCGCAGCAAAGAAGCGTGGCTCCTTGGTAAGGAAAGCACTCGAGCTACCCTCTCAGCCTTGCTTGGATCATCTCGGCCAGGCGAATGCTGTCGGCGATCTTTGCGTAAACGACAGGAGATGACTTGATCTCCTCGCGATTGAGTCGCACCGCTGCGATCAGCGAGGCAGCGATGAGCAGGACGGAGTCGGTTTTTCTTGCCTCCTTATTATTATTATTGTTGGCATGGTTGGCGCTTCGACTTGCCTGGCAGCTTGCGCTCGGCCCGGGCGGGCCTTTGAACACGTCAGCCGGATTGTACCGATACGCAGCCCAACAGCAGGAGCAGGTTACGACGACACAATCTTGCGGTGCCGGCTCAGCTCTTTCCGGATCGGCATGCTCGCTCTGCCCATGGATGGCGCGGCAGTTGATAGTGCAGCCGCACTTTTTGCACTTCACAAGCCAGGCCGTCGGCAACGCCAGCTCACTTGTCACGCTGACCATCATAGGCGAACACATAGCGAAAGTCATTCGCAATCAGTGAGATGATGCTGCCAGATAGATCTGCCCTCGATTCTGCTAAAGTGACGGTCATGTGCGGACGCTGTCGGCTCACGGCAAAGGAGCGCTCCCTGCGGGATCACTTCAGCCTCGACGACGATCCTCCTTGGCCGCTGCGCTGGAACATCGCCCCCACTCATCAGGTCGCCGCAATACGCGAGCACCCCAATGAGCCGCAACGCATCTTCGTGCTCATGCGGTGGAGTCTCATTCCCTACTGGGCAAAAGATCAATCGTTTGGCTTGAGGAGCATAAACGCGATGTCTGAAACCGCAGCGGAGAAACCCGCCTTCCGCGACGCACTGATGCGGCGCGGGTGTCTCATCCCTGCGGACGGCTTTTTCGAAGGGACGAAAACCGGGCCTAAAGAGAAACCAGCATACGACTTCGGCGCCGACGCTTTTCTGACTTTATCAAGCCGCGGGAACCCGTCTGCATTTTCTCCAAAGTACGCTTACGCTACCATAAGCTCCTGGCGACGTGGCATGGCGGCGTATTATGTCGGTAAGTCCGACAAGGATACGTGGTGGTCACCGTGGATCCAGCCGACAAGCCTGAAGGGCTTCCAAAAAGAATCCCGAAAAGAGAGTGGAAGATCGCCACACTCGCTCTCGTGGTCTCCTCGGCCGTTCTCGTCGTCGCCGTACTCGTAGCCAATCTTCAGTCCCCGCGCGTGGCCATGGCGCTGCAGATTTCCTTGATCGCGGCCATGCTGATTTTCGCGCTGGTGTCGGCCGACGTGATCCGCCAGATGCGCAGGAGGGAACGCCAGGTACGAACCGTCTTCGAAGACAGGGAGCAGGAGTTTCATCAGATGGCCGACAACATTCAGGAAATCTTCTGGGTGATCGACCCCGAGACGAGGACCGCTACCTATGTCAATCCCGCCTACGAAGCGATCACCGGCCGCTCCTGTCAGTCCTTGATTGAGGAACCCTCCTCGTATGAGAAGGCAATCCATCCCGAGGACCGAACTCACGTGCTCGGAGAGCTTAAGCAAGCGGCGCAAAGCGGCCACTTCGAAGGAAGGTTTCGTATCGTCAGGCCTAAGGGTGAGGTTCGCTGGGTTTGGGTTCGCGGCTTTCCCCGGAAAAACGCCCATGGAAAGATCGTCCGCCTGGGCGGCACCGCGCTCGACGTCACCGCACTGAAGGAAGCCGAAGACCGGGTCGCGGCGAATCTCGCCCGTGCGAACTCAGCATGGGCCGAGGCGGAGGCTTTGCGCAAGACCACACTTGCACTAACCGAGGACTTGCACATGGACTGCGTTCTCGACGCGCTCCTCCGCTCTTTGGCTGAGTTGGTCCCCTACACGTGCGCCCGGGTGCTCGTCCCCGAAGGCGGTCCCCACTGGCTGGCGCTGGGAGAAAAATCATGCCCTGAATCCACGAAGCACTCTCCTCGCAGCCCGCTGACATTCGTTGCGGACGAGTCCCCGTTTTTTCAGCGCATCTGCTCGGAACGAAAACATGTCTTGATTGCGGACACGAAACAAGAGCCGGGATGGCAGACGTTTGAGGGACATGCGCAATTCCGTTCCTGGCTTGGAGTCCCCTTGCTTGCCTCCAACGACTTCTTGGGATTTCTTTCCGTCGGCCACTTGGAACCGAAGCACTTTACCGAAGACCACCTCCGGCGCGCCGAACTGCTAGCGATCCCCGCCGCTGCGGCAATTCAAAATGCGCGCCTATACTCCACCGCTGAAATCTATGGGTCGGAGTTAGAGAAGCGACTATCGGATCTGCAGAACGCAGAACTCGCGCTCGACCAAGCGGAGGAGTGCCGCCGGGTTTCCGAAGAGAAGTTTCAGAAAATATTCGACTCTAGCCCGGTCGCATTCTCGATTACGACGCTCGAAGAGGGACGCTTCCTGGAAGTCAACGCAGCATTTGAAGCGCGTTATGGGCACTCCCGCCAGGAAATCCTCGGACGCACTGTGAACGAGCTGAAGATATGGGACGATCCTGCCGACCGAAGATTACTGGTTGCACAGCTTCAGCGAGGTGGTCCGATTCGAAATGTAATGACCCGACTTCGAGCAAAATCGGGTGAAATCAAACTCACGGCCTATTCCGCCGACCGGATCGAATTTGACGAACAAAAGTGCATCCTGGCGGTCTCGGAAGATGTTGTGATCCATGATCCCAAGTCCACAAATTAGGATCTTGCTGTCGGGCGGCTGGCTGCCGTTTGCGTTTATTGCGTCCTCTAAGGGAAGCGTGCCTCTTCGTTTCTCCTCTGTCCAGAATTCCGACCGCCAAAAATAAATTTCACCACCTGCGCGCGGAAATGGGTCACGATGGTGATTATCCTTTCCGCGAGAAAACGTTGTGAGGACAAGCGACCAAGTAGTTCGGAAAGCGATCGGGCGGCCAGCCAAACTGCGACGACCGAGTAGGTGGCGCTCCGGAGGTTTCGCAAGTTGTCCGAAATGTGGAACTTCGCGCGTGGAGGGCGCGCACTCGTGGCGGATTGGGCGATTCGAATCGAACAACCTTCGACCGCCCCATGCGGAATCCGCACGATGCCGAAAGCCGCACAGCGTTCTGTTCGGCATCAGAAAATCTCGACAAACAGCGCTCCAGTCAGGCAATTTGTACGGTTTCCCGACCGTCGCCAGAGGCTTTTCCGCAGGGCACTTCGTGATCGTACCGACCCATGTCATGCTCGCGCGTTTTTGCATCGCGTGGTCGCTACCCTTGGCCCGTGAAATGATCCCGTTGAGTATGACTTTATGTGGAAACAAACGCCTCCGCCTGGCCCGGATGTAATCTGAAAGCCTTTCTTCGCGCATTGTGCTTCGTCGTCGATCAATGGTGCAGTGATGGCGTGTGCATGGAGAATACTTGCTTGGTGGGACCGGGATTTCGATCGCTCGGGCCGGCCGATTCGGCCTGATGTGCGATTGGCCGGCCATGAAATTTGGGATCAAGCCTGTCATCGAACACGGGTTCTTCTTGGCGATTATGCGCCTGCGGCTGAGCTGATGGAGTCGACCGTGGCGCAGGTCTCCCGTTACCTGGATCGGATCGGCGCGCCTTCGTCGACGCGGAAGCACGGGCTTCTCTTGGTCGCCTTTTGCCGGGCCCTTCGCCGCTATGCGGCCAAGTCGAAGCGCCTGGAATTGGTGGGTGGAACTGCCGAACTCGCAAATTACACGGCAGACACCGCGTGGGTCCGCCAAATCGATGCCCGCCACGACCTCGAAAGGATCATTCGACAACTAAGCGAGAGAAATGCCGCCGTCTTGACACTCCGGGCCGCTGAATACGAGTGGAAGGAAATTGCCGAGTTGTTCGGAGCCTCGGTTGCAGCCATTCGTAACAGCTTCTGGCGTGAGATCGAGAAAATCCGATCTGCAAACCGAGCGGAGTAACCGGAAAAAGATGCGCCTAGGATCCCGTCTCCTGCAATTCCGAACGATAGAAGTGACGGCGCTCGAAAAGCGGCAGCGGAACTTCGAAAACGAGAGCCTCGCCCGCTTCGAATTCAAACTCTCTGCCACACTCTGGCGCAGGGCAAATCGCTGCGCACTTCTCTTTGCCGAACGTGAGTTGATCTTGCGGCCGGACGACGACCCAGATTCCGCACTTCGGGCAGGTGACGCACGAACACGCAATGCGATCGGCCATACGAAAATTATACGGCCCTCAAGACGTTCGCCGGCCGCTCCCGGACGACCGCTGGACCCTAGTCTCACGCAGTAGCGCCGGGTTCATCCTCCGCGTCCGCTTCCCGATCTGCTTCTTTATTTTTCTGTTCGTCGTACGCCGCCCGCTCCTTTTTGGCTTCCCGGACCGGCAACAGTTCCATGTGACTCGGCGGAAAAACAAAGGTCTGCACAAAGCTCAGCCGATCCCTATTCAATCTTCGCCCCACGATTTCGCCGCGGTTCCGCTTGCAGAAATCGCAAAAGGCTTCGGCGTCAATAATCTGTCTTTGAAGCCCGTTTGTCTCGACGACTCGGCTCCGCAGCAGTCCACGATCAATCCACTTCTGTACCTCTTCTGCCCGTACATGCAGCGCTTCCGCAAGCGTGTGTTTCGTAAACCAGTCCTGACCCATGCGAGCGCTGGCCCCCAGCCGGTGCAGCATAGCGCGAACGGAAGTCGGCGAGCGCCGGAGTAGCACCGTGACTTCTTCGAGAGTATGCGATGCGATCAAGTCGAGCAGTTTTTGTTGCTCGGCTCTCGTCCACTGCCGGTACTCTCGCTTCGAGATCACCCCCAACTGTTTTGCGAACCTCCAACAGGCGTCTCGCGGATTTCCCGACACGGCGGCGATTCCTGTGATCAGCGCTTTCAGACCGATTTGCGCGCCATGCTCGTCCTTGCGTGATTGGGGCGGAGCGGTGTTCAAATATCTCCTCACCATCTCTCGCGCCGCCCCAGGCCAGCGGAAGGTGCGACGCCTTGCTGATCGATTCAATTCCCCCATGTCCCTTACTGCAGAAGCCGGATTCCACATCCCTCCTACTATTTACTTGGCCGTCAAACAGGAATGCGTCTCACTCTCGGTTGAAATCTTCAAACATGCGCGACGCCTCCTGGCCGGACATGCGATTGAGGAACGGCTAAGATCAGACACCCTGTTCGTGTCTGCGCGAAAAGGCGAAAGGGGCACAAAGATTTTCATCGACACCGATCAGGGATCGTGGGATGCTGCTGGGGGTGATGTGGGAGTTAAGCTCAGATTCCCCGTTTAACTGGGACCTACAGAATGGATTCGGAGAAGGAACTGCTCGAGGCATTTGATAAGGTTGTGCATGAAGACTTTCCCAATCCTCAGCGCGTCGCCTGTCCCGGACGCGAGGTTCTGCTAAAACTTGCGCACCAGGCTGCGGACGATCAGCTTGCCCATCTGCTAGCCCACATCCGGCAATGCGCTCCCTGTTTTGATGAGTTGAAGGAACTGCGGCAAAAAGAGCGACTTCAATCTCCGTAGGATCTGCCTCGCAACGGAGAATCAACCATTGCCGACACTGAAGGCTTCTCCTCAGTTTCTATGCGGCGGATCGCTCAAGAAATGGGTGTCGGTACGATGAGCCTCTACTACTACGTAAAGACCAAGGCCGACTTAATTGCGGTCATGGACAACGCGCTCATGGCTGAGGTGCTGGCGCCGTCCCTGCCCGCGAACTGGCGCGAGGCATTGACCGTGATCGCAGCCAGGACACGAGATGTCTTCTTGCGGCACCCTTGGGCGCTCTCCTCCATGTTGTCGGCTCCCCCCGGCGTCAACGCGATGCGCCACATGGAACAATGCCTGCAAGCGCTCACTGGGACCGGTATGACCATACGAGAAAAACTCGCTTTGCTTGCCATCATCGATGACTTTGTCTTCGGCTATGCCCTTCGCGAAGCTGCCAGTGACCCGAGAGTTGATCTGACCTTCGCCAAAGTGCAACTCAAGGAAGTCTTTGGCAAAGGCCGCATGCCCGCAATGCCAGACCGGTTTCGACGGGGTTTGCGGGCAATTCTGGATTTGGAGAAGCACAGCAGCGAATGAACTGCTCATCACGGAGAGTGTGCGAAGCTCATCGGTGGCCATGGGCTCAACGATCATGTTTGTCGCTTCGTTTCTGCTAAAACGAAATGGACCAGGCAAGGGTGGCAGGGTGTCAGTTCACTAGAACCGGAACAAATTCGCACCAGCGGTGTTCGTATAGGCATGCCAATAAGCTCAGAAGAAAGGGAAAAGATAGATCGTGTTTGTGACCAAATCCAGACTGAAATGAATCGCCTTTGTGAGCAACCTCAGAGTGAAAACGATCCTGCCACGTTGCCGAAGCTTGCGGATCAGTTAAACGATCTACTGGAACGCAAACGGAAGCATCTCGAATCTCCCACTAATTTTTCTCGTCAAGGAACCTTAGACACACCATAAGCGCATTCACAGGGAAGGCTGATATCAAAGTTTGGTGAACGTAACAAGGCCGTCTACGTTACAGACGGCCTTTGCACGATGGAAAAAGGGATGGTGATGCTGTCGCTGACTAAACTTATCCAGTTTGGGGACGTTGGTTGCAATGGTAGATCGAACTTCACGGCGTCAGGATCAGCGAGGAGGCGTTGCACCTTTTGTTCTTCATCGGCTGGTTCGACTTCAACCATGTTCTCTCGGTGAATGGGTTGCCATAAGCAGGACATGAGAGTAAATCTGCGATGACACCCATCGTGATTGCTCCGTTGTGAATTCCCACCACAGGACCACAACGCTGCTCACCCGCAGAGGCTTATCAGCGCGGCCTCGACTCGCAAGCTGCGAGCCTTGCGCCTCTTCTTTGACTGCTTCAACGCTTGCTTCGCTTGTTCGGTGAACTTTCCCATTTGTTTGTTCTTCGTCTTTCGAGTTTTAATTACTGTTCCGTGTTTCGCTCCGTCCATGCTTTTCTTCTTCATGGAAGCACCTCTTCACACGCAACTCGGTGCCGATTTGATTCATTCGTGCGTTCCGTTGTTGTTCGTTCATTGTGTTGTACCCCATCGAAGACTGTGAAAACGAGGAAGCATGTTAACTACGGAGTCTCTAAGAAGATAGTGGTTACGCGGACCGCTGCGAACGTCTGAAACCTCTGCAACACAAGCTGGTACGCGACGCGTTGAGGAATGTCACGGGCCAAGAAATCGGCCCGCAACGGCCCCATATCAGACACTCTTTGCGATACAGCTTGTAGGCGGCCTTCTATTCCGTTGTCATTTTCATTTCATTTTTCCTCTAATCGACGTTGATTGCTTCGAACGATTTCGAGTTTCGCTGACAGGCGGGAACCGCGCCAGTCCTCTGAAGTGGCGATACGTGTAAGGTACTCAACGTTTAACGCACTCTGCAGCGAGCTATGGTGAAGTTTAACCAATGAACACGAGGGTAATGTTGTTTCCAACGTGCCGAACGAGGGAGTCCCAACCTTTAACGTGCTGATCAGTGAGTGATGTCATCTTTACCCTCGACGATTTGTTGTGTCGTGCAAGGACATTGCAATGTCACCTTTCTGACACTAGAATTATTGTGTTTCCGATAACTCCGTTCCGGGAAAGCAGGCGGTGGAGAACAATCGCGTGTGGCGAGAGCAGAGCACGAACGCAGGCGCGTTCGATTGGAAAGGATCAGAGCCGAACTTCTTCATCTGCTCAGGCGCCAACCAAATTAAAGTGGGCTCGGCTGATGTTCGAGGAGGAGAATGGAGGCCGAATGGCCGACAGGTTCAACCCTGGTGACAAAGTAGAACGGTCCGGTATCTACCGCGTAGTACATGATCCACATCACTCGCAGGAGCACGAAGTGACCTCCGTCTTCAGAAAGCTCTTTGTCCTCCGTGCCACCACTGTGGGCACAACGCGCGTTTCGTTTTAGTTCGCGCAGCAATTCACATTGATTCGGACGACAATTTTACGAAATAGAGGCGGTCGTATCAGCCGTTGTTCATTTACTACTGAGCGATCTTCTGAAACGCCTGGGTTCTCAGGGCACGAGACGGCTTTTCCAAAGGCCGCAAACGTACATGCCGCTTTCATACCTTGGGCCTGTCAGACGAAGGCAGATGTTGAGCCTGGTCAATTTTGCTCATACAATTTTAATTTTCTAACGTAGCCTTCTTGTGACCGTCCGAGGAGGCGTCCATGGGTGGTCTATCTTTCCCAATGTCCTGCAAAATTTGCTGCAAGCCGGTCGATCTAACCGTGGATCTTTATGCGGATGAGAACGGCAAGATTGTCCATGAGGTCTGCTACATGCAACGGATCACCCTGGCCCAAACTCTACCGTCGATTGCAACGATGACCGATCAAAAGGTGCGGCAATATCGGACGGACAAGGCGATCAAAGCCGCCTGGTGAGCGCCGGCATCGTTCGATGTGTGTCCAATGTGATACAGACACGCTCGGCTTCACAGTCTTATAGTTCGACCGGCAAAACACAAGGGTGACCCCTCTGCCCCGGTTGCCAAAAGCGCCGGGGCTTTTTGTTGGCTGAACATGGTGGGTCAGGCCGCCGATGAAGTCTTGCTGCGTTCGACAAACGCGAGTACTGCCTGCTTTAACTGCGAGTCCACTTCGTCGGCGATAGTAATCACGTCAAGGAGGACCTTGCTGAAGTCCACCCGGTCTAAGTTCTTTTGCAGAGTGTTGAAAATACTAACTTGCAGAATTCGCGATTCCTCGACCACCATCGCGATGGTGTAGCCTTGCTCATATCGCAGGGTTCCATGCAATCGTGCCGAGACGGAGATCGTGGCTTCCTCAGCTATAGGGAGGCGCAGGCGGTAGATCAGGTCAGCGATGAGGTTAGGAAGATGACCAGTACGGTCCGTGAAGCTCAAGGGAACATAATTCAGCTCTTCGTCGCGGTCTACAAGGGTCATCCAATCCTGAATCGTAGCCTTGAGGTCATGCTCCAATATCGAAGCCACGGTTTGTGTAGGTTTCGGCCTATATGCCACGCGGTGGGCGAGCTTCCGGTGAATCGTTTCGCGAAGTAGATGGACTCCGATTGGCTTTACAAGCACCTCATCAGCGGTCATACGGATAGCAGAAAGTGCTTCGTCAATCTCAGGGTATCCGCTGAGAACCAAGGTGACCGCCTCCGGGTGCATATGTCGCATGGCGCTGACGACGGTAAATCCGTCCCCGGCATGTGGCATGTGCAGATCAGAGAGAAGTATGTCAAATTTTTCCGCTACGATGCGGCCCAGCGCTTGGCCGACGCTTGCCACGGCGACCACATCGAAGCCATCCCGCTCCAGTGCCGCCTGTAACATGCCACGCACAGCATCGTCGTCCTCTGCCAGCAACACTTTGGGCATCGTAATCCTTCTCTCCGCCCCCTAGTGACATCATTACTTTGATTGACTTACTTAAACAGTAGACTCACCATCCGACTATTTTATGGTCAAAATTGCTCATGCGTGTGTGCGTAACCGTAGAAGATGCCATGTATGATGCTTACTAATACATATCTTATATAAGTGGTAACTTGTTGCCTTTTCCTGCTAATGACTTCGGAGCGCACGCACTTCTTGAAAACGCTACGTTCTTGATTCGGTTTTCGGTGCGGCGAAGAGTAAAGAGGAGGGAACTGCCATGATTAACGCGGTGAAGCAGTCGGTTCACAGAATGACGAATCATCTCCAACTTATAAGTAGCTACTTGGAAATGGGGGATTATGCCAAGGCGTTGGGGAAGACGAGAGAAACCATAAAGGAGCTGCACGCATTGGCTACGAGCTTGGCGGGTCTATCGGCTAGAGGCATGACAGTGCCCAAAGACGGGGCTGTTGTCGTTCCGCACGGCTCCAGAGTAGTGAGCTACGAAGATGTGAATGTGGACATTGACAGCGATGAAGTGCGGTCGGTTGACAAAGAGGAGGTTCGCGACGGACACGGCAACGATAATCCTAAGACGAAGTAAAAGGGTGCGCGGGACCAGTCCTAACGGCACTTCGAACAATCGAAAAACGGGATCGCGAAGTGCGCTCCAATCACAAGCAGCATCTCTCCAGCGGTAGCGACGCCGACGATCCAAAATCGTAGCCGCCGAACCATTCGTACTACGCCCATTATCTGTACCCCGCGAACCGCCGGAATAAGGAGCTTGTCTTCGCCTCGCTGCACAAATATAGGAGTAGGAAATAACCGACTCCTGCAATAGCGAGGCAGACCTCCGCAACCACCCACTGCGACCGGAGTTCGCACGCGACCACCGCATTTTGCGCAACAAGGAAGCAGTAGGTTGCGCCCTGCACGAACGAAAATGCCGTGAAGCCATCAGCGTACGTACTCAGCTGCTTTGCAAGCTCCTCTTCCTTCCCATCACTGTCAGCGTTCTCTTGATCGGACATCAGCCACTTCCAAACTGTCGCTTTTGGGGATTTTCCTTCCGTAGGTCAAAGGCTTCGGCGCTTACCTTGTAAACACTGCATCCTGCGCGCGACCCGACATGTTCGGGCCGATTACGACCTTTGGAGATTGCCGGTCACGCCCTTCATCGAGCAACTTCTAAGCCTTGAACTGCCTGTCCCGGATATTCATTTTATGCTATGTGCGTTTGCCGACAGACAACACGAATTTTGTGGACGTATCATTTTGCCTCCGATGCCATGAAAGGATGTTCCCTGCGATGGCACTTTCAGAGAAGCGCATCCCTCAGATTGGCGACCACGTGTCGGTGCGCGGAGAGACGGGTGCATTCGTAATTTACAGCGTGGGCCACAGGCATCAGGTAGTTCAAGTTAAACAGATAGGAAAAGACTTTGCATTAGGCACCATCCCTTGGAAGGCGTTAACTTTCCTCGACAAGCCAACTCCTAGCTGACATGGTTCAACTCACTCAAACGCAAGCCCGCGCTGTAGTGTCCGCGCTGCAGATGCAAAAGATGCTTCTAGGATAAGGCCATCTAAGCCGCCCGGTGAAGTACGCGGCTAATGCCACTAGACTCCCCAGCCTTTGGCCGCAACAAAGGTGATGCCAGCCATGCTGCCCACCACCAACAAATGGAGTAATGCCAGCTTAAGACCGGCTGGCACAAAGTAAATGCCGATGCACACAAATAGCAGGAAGTAGAGGGTAGCGATAATCCGTTGAGCGAGGCTCATGGCGCGGCAATCTTACAGCAAGAACCTTCACGGTGGGGCTTTTTTATCTTGAAGAAAGCTGGCTAATAAAACGGGGAGTATTCGAACCGACGTTTCATCTCGTTCTCTTCCGACTGGAATTTGTCAGCGAGGCACTGATAATGCACAGCGCGTCCGCGTTCGTCTATTGCACACTCCTGTAAAGTGCATTCTCTAGTACACAGGGCGCACTGGAGAACTGTGGACATTTTCCCAGGGAAGGAACTTCAGAATGGGTGATACCGACTATAGTCGCGTGTAAAGTTTTGTCAAATGCATTTACCGTTCGCGGCCTTCGTCACGCGAATACTCTAACATATTCGCTTTTTATTCGTTATTTTCCTCCGCAACTGGACCTGCTAAGCGTACTCCTCAAGAAGATCCGCGCCCGTAAACCGTAAACGGTTGATAGCCCGTCCCCCGGGCTCACATTCTCCCCTTGCACAGCTATCGGGGCAAGACTATAGTTCTCGGCGCAAGGCAAGACTAGGGTCCCGATAGTCTCTAGGGGGAGAGAGATCGGGACCTTTCTATTTCAAAATGACTGTGTGCGCTTTGGGGCAGACCTCCTCTTAATCCATCGGTAGACTGCCCACGTAATCTCCATGACCTCAGACGAACGCGAACGATTGCATAGGCTGTACGCGAGAATCCAAGAAGAAAACAACCTTGAAAATCTTGGACGAACTCGTGCGCGAACTAACTTCCCTAGACCCCGAGAGAGATGAGCTGGAGCGCATGTTCCGCCTGGAAGATCCACGCGCTTAGGCTCCTGCTTTTTCTGTGGGAAAGTGAGTATCCAAAACGGCGATCTGCGAATCTGTAGTGTATGTCCCCAAAAATCTTTATGTGCTGGATGTGCGGGAAAGCTGTTGATCTGAGGACCTGCAACACCGACGAAACTTCCGGCGAATAGAAAAGCGAGAAGTGCTGTCCGAGAACCACTGGTCGGCCACGAACAGATGGAGGCCTGGTTGAAATCTGCAATTCCTGTCACGAAGCCTGGGAGATGCTGTAGAACTCCACGATCTCTCGGCCTCGGTGGGACGAATTGACTGGGAGAAGGCTGACAAGGAGCTGCAGAACATGGCCATGGCTTCCGGTGGCCGCGCCTACTCCCTACAAAACACGATTGATCTTTCCGCAGTTTACGACGACGTGATGGAAAATCTAAAGACTAGGTACGTGATTACCTATCGATCGTCCACCAAAGACATGGCATCATCTCGCACGGTGCGCGTCGAGTTAGTCAATCCCAGAACCGGCGCGCCTCTGCAGATTGTCGACGCAAGCGGCAGACCAGTCCACGCAAGCGTGATTGTGCAGAGCAGCTATCTGCCAAACGCTGCTTCAAGTAAATGATCCCGGAATGCCGCGTCCTCTGCAGCCTGCTTTAAGTTGTATTCCAGGTCGTTGTCCTCCAGAACATTACTTAAGGCGAAAGTCGTAAATCCCGTTTGTCCTAATGAAGAATTGTTTTGCCTGCGGCCCATGACTAGCCTCAGGTAAGCAGGAATTGACTCGCTCAAGCGAGCCCATCGAAGGAGTGCATTATGAAAAGCTGATGGTAGTGTTCTTAGCTTTCACACCAGCCCTATGGGGTATGGCTGGCGGCCAGACGTCTGCCCAACAGAGCGGCAGCCAGCAAGACCAGAACTCTCCGAGCCAATCCAACTCACCGTCCAATCAGAACATGTCTGGCAGCGTAAGTACGAATGGTAAGACTTTCACAAACGATAAGGATAATAAGAGCTATAAAGTGGATAATCCAGCCGCCCTGAAAGGCCATGAAGGTCAACACGTGGTCGTTATCGTACACGTTGATCCTGACACTGGAGTGATTCACGTAATGCAGGTTGCGGTTCCCGATCAGCAGTGAGGCTCGTTCGGTTCTAGCGCAGGTTGGATTCGGCCATGACGCGCATGCGCGGTCTGCGTTGGGCGGTCAACGTTCGGCATCTTTGGACTTTACTCAAAGGTTGAACGCTCAGCCCATCGGTCAGGCCGCGTCGCTGCCTCGGCGATTGCGGCCCTTCAATAATTTCGAAGTAGCTGTCAGTGATGGCGTTGTGACCATCGCCGAGGATGCCCGGAGCTACAGGGCTTCCGCCCTCTGCATTGTCGAGAACACTCCTGGCGTGCGTCACGGATGGGACGCAATTGACGTTGTGCCACTCCCTCGCCCACAAATCGTAGTCGGCGGTGGGATCCGCTTTCGATTCTTCGTGACAATCGGGGACTTCGTTCGCCCCTGGGGCTGGGATATTGGCCCTTTGATTGGGTTCGCACGTGGCGATCATCGACAACGTACCCTGGCGGCGGACCTGATGTATGTTCATCCATACGGGTCCGGCGGTACGGACACTTTTGTCTGCGCTCCCCTTCACACTCGAAATACAGTCGGGTAGTAGGCATGGGGCATAATCACGACCCAGCGCGTTTGTAATCAGCGCACCAGGAAAGAACTCGCGTTCGGCTCAGTGTCCACCTTAGACTTCTGTTCGGAGTTCGTGAATAGCCCCTCGGTGCTAAGTAGAAACCCCGATTACCCACGGATCCCACTTCCCGCCAAAGTGCTGCGCTAGGCCCACAGTAGGACTGGAGCATTGAGCAACTACTTTAAACAGGTAGCGTCTGAAAGGCGCGTTTGAAAAGAATTGAGGAACGCGGATGAACTGCTGATTGGGGAGTGCGCCTCAACTCTGAAGGCACCCCCCACTGCGTCTGCTTAACTGCTCAGCGGAACGTACTCGACTGCCCCAGTGTCGCCGTCCAGAATCTCTTCTGCCGGGAACCAATAGATTTCTTCGTTCCCGTCATCATCGATATAGGAATACCCGATCTCTACCGTACCCAAGTCCGTGTCTTGCGGTAAAGCGAACGAGGCATAGGTGAGATGCGTACCTGTCGCCTGCACCATTTTCTTGTTGGTCTTGTATTTCCTAACCGGGATCGCTCCCTTGGTGTCATGCACGACATGGAAGGCGGCAATCTTTCCGCCTTTGCTATCGACTGATGTTGTGTAGTGTCCTTTTTTGTCGATGTCATGGTGTCCGTCAGCCTTGAGCTTTGCAGCGACCAGTTGTTTGCCGTCGTGATGGTTCTGCTTCTTAGCGGCTACTGCAAAGGCAATGTTCACAATCGCTAGTAGGCTCAACATCAGAACGCCCCCTGCGAGAACACGATTCATCTTCATATCAGTCTCCGATTGACCACGATTTGAAACCCGAGCTGAACATGGATGCCCATCGGTCAGATGGAGGTTGGCTGGGAGCTAAATCGGAGAGAACGTTCTTGGCAAGGGTATCTTATTTTTTGAGGCACAGCGAGTCTATTCAGTCACACTGTGCAGGCGGGGTGGCCACAGTCGCAGGCTATTTCGACCTCTTCCGAACCGGCCTCCTGGCAAGTCTGACTGCAATATTTCTCTCCGACAGGTGGTACACAAATACAAGGTGGGTGGGCGCACTTCGTAGACGCTTCGCTAGTCATAGTATCCTTTCGATTTTCAGCTTTACAGAGCATATGGTTGCAGGAGCTTATTCGCCATAGGGCGGCCGCTGTAACCTGGCTCGTCAGTCCTGCAAAAAAAAATACATTTGTTTCGGAAATCCAATTCCCTTCCGATTTCGTATACCCAGCAGTGAACTCTGAGGAGAGGTCATCTCTGCCCTTGGCTCCCTCCTCGCGGCTCCGTTTTGTTGCCATCCTGCGAATACCCGCTCGGTTCGCTCTACTTAACTCCAGTCGCTGAGTTGACAGCATCAGTTTCACAATCTAAGGAGACCTTCCATGAAAACCGAAGTGATTGAGCGAATCGTAAACAGCCCTTCCGACCGTCGCAAGTTCATGAAGCGGGTGGGCATGACCGGAATCGGTGTTGCAGCAGCATCGGTAATGAGTAGCAGTTTCTTGGGCAAGGCGTATGCCTCCACAACGATCAACGACGCCGACATCCTGAACTTTGCATTAAATCTTGAGTATCTTGAAGCTGAGTTCTATTCCATGGCGACCTACGGATCGACGTTGCTAGAACTGGGAGTGTTGACCAAAGCGGAGGAAAGCGGACCTACGACCGGCGGAAATATGGTTCCTGATTTTGGCTCCTCTCCGCTGGCATTTCTGGCCACAGCGTTGCGCGACACCGAAATCGATCACGTGAAGTATCTGCGTTCCGCTCTGGGATCGGCAGCCGTACTGAAGCCAACCATCAACCTTGCCGCTCTTGGCTATGGGTTCGCGAGTGTCGATAGCTGGCTAGAGCTAGCTCGGCAATTCGAGGATGTTGGCGTAAGCGCCTATTTGGGAGCCGCTCCGCTTATCTCCAGCAAGACTTATCTCGCGGCAGCAGGCGCAATTCTTGCCACGGAAGCGCAGCACTCGGGATCGATTCGTCTGGCCTGCATTGATAACCGCGTCACAAGCCCGGCTGTCGATTCGCTCGATGTCCCTCCAACCTCACAGAATCCCTATGACGTAACCAGCACTACCGCTTTGAGTATTCCGCGCACCACCGCGCAGGTGCTCAACATTGTTTATGCAGGTGGAAGGTGCTCCGGCGGGTTCTATCCCGATGGCATGAACGGGGTCATTGTTTGCCAATCGTAAGAAGTGCGGCTGGCGGCTGGCTTAGATGCCTGCCGCCAACCTAAGTTCCTTTTCGTATTTAAGTTCAGTGCGGAAGATAAAGGAGATTCTGATGCTTGAAGGACTGTTCCAACCAGTGCACCTGCTGATCATCGCTGCAATCGCACTCCTCATTTTTGGTCCCAAGAAGCTCCCTGAGCTTGGGAAAGGGCTGGGAGATGGAATTCGTGGATTCAAGTCGGCTATGGGTGGCGAAGAGAAGCCGACCGAGAACGTTAAACCCGAGGAAGCGAACAAAATCGCATGATTTCGTTAGTCGGATTCCTACTAGTCTTGGGGCTGATTGTCTTCGGTCCCAAGAAGACCATAGAGTTCGCACTGGAGATTGGTCGGTTACTGGCTCAGTTGAAACAAGCCACCGGCCAATTCCAGCAATCACATTGGCTCCAGTCCGAGAACCTGTTCAATCCACCTTGAAACAGGATTCGCCCCTTCGTCAAGCTCCAATGGAGTGACTCTCGTTCGCACCAGGATACAAAGGAACAGCCCGAATCCCCAAAGGGGCATCACGAACGAAGAGTGAACTTTATGAAACACTCCGGCTCATTTGGCCTCGAATCCGCAGCCGACTCGGAAGTTTCCGCGCATCAGTTTCGTTTCTCGAATTGTGAGCACGCGCCTGAACCTATTCCCTTGCTGGGGCGCCGCTCAAAAGGAAAGTGATAGGCGTCATTTCCTCGGCAGGTAGCCTTCGGAAATGACGCCTATCGCTAGATTGCGCGATACGCCTCAGCAACGATCTTACGCAACCTTTTTCGTATTCGGCCTTCTTGACATTCACTGCCTGCTGACCTTTCGGACCTTCCCCGATCTCAAAGTGTACAGAGTCTCCCTCTTGGAGACTTTTGTACCCTTCGACTGCTATAGCGCTGAAGTGCACAAAAAGATCGGCTCGGTCGTCGCGCCCGATGAAGCCGTAGCCCTTTGCATTGTTGAACCATTTCACTGTGCCCCGTATGTGTGCCACGCTTTCTCACTAACCGTCTATTTCGGAGCGGAGAATGATAAATCCAACGGGCTAGGATGCTTCGTCTAACTGTCGCGTTGTCGCAAGACGCTTTTGACTGGAAGATAGGAAGCACCTTAGGTTTTAAAAAGAACAAGCGAATGCGAATGTATCAAAAGCGCATTCGTGAGAAAATACTCCGTGGCAAAGGCTAATCTCCGAGTGCTCAAATGGATCGGGACAGTCCCCGCAGTGGGTGTGTGCACGGCGTGCGATCTCCAATTCAAAGTTCCCACAACTGCTCTGAAGAGAGTTGCAGACGCACAGGAGAGTCTCCGCAAGCAGTTCGTTGAACACAAATGCACCCACAGGATGGACGGCGCCCGGGATTAATCGCGCAGGTGTGCGCGCGCGTGAGAAGTGAGCATCGGCTTTGGCGACGGGAGAAATGCCAAAAGAGTTCTGTTTTCGGGCAGCCGACATGCCCGACCTGCGACTTCGTAGACTCAGGTACATGCAAGGCTGACAGAAGAGGGGATTTTGGGCAGCTTCGCCGCCTCGCGGCCAACACGAGATGTGATCTTCCGGGCTGGTGGACGCCGCAAACTTCACAGAAGACGACTTCGGGACCGCGTTATTTCGTGAGTGGGCCACCAACCGCGGGCAATCGCAATTACCGCGTATAAGCTCACGTTTACAGCGCTAACCTTGTCTCATCCGAAATGATCAATGAGTTTCCTGGGGCCTGAGACTCCCCAGCGACGACTTGGTTAGGCCACGATAAGGCAGTTCGATGCGCAATCGAGAACCACTCGGAGTCGGTAAGAACGAACTTACCTCCGGTTCAAATTAAACATTCTTGTTATATGATGACGCTACGTTAATAGAACGATACGGACAATACTATAGGTCCGTGCTATATGTCCTCCCGACATAGGTTCACACATGTCCTCAAGTGGAGTTTTGGGATCGCAGCTGTTCGAGCGTTTTCGGCTAGTCATGGCTCATATCGCAAGCCGTCAAGAGGGGTGCCCGAATGTCTGCAAATATCGCGATCGTTTCCGCAGCTGCGAACCTCCTGGCGGCGCTACTCAAGAAACAAGCTGACTCTGACTCAGCAAAGGAGGCTGGCGCAGCGCCGGCAGCGGCCCCAGAGCCAGTGCCCGTGTCGCTGCCCGGGCGCCACCTGTTGGGTCAATTTTCCACGCGGAACGAATCGTTTTTCAAGCACATTTTGGAGATCGATGCACTGGTTCACCACTACGTCGCACGACCATCGGTGCGCAAGCCACTTTGTTTCCTCATTAGTGCACCACCAGGTTCCGGCAAATCCTTCCTTGTAAAACAACTGCTTGCCCGCAAGGCTTCCGGAGGGACAAGTGTGCCGTTTCTGGAGCTGAATGTTGCCAACGCCTCCAGTCCCGCGGAGCTCGATCCCGTTTGGTCTTTTGTGCGCACGATGGAAGCGAACCGTATTACACCGTGCGTGTTCTTTGATGAGATAGATGTAAAGGTAGGTGACCGGTATATTCTGAAGGATCTAATCATGCCAATGTACGATGGCGCTGTCTTCTACCAGGGAGCCAAATTGTCTCTGGGCCCTGTCATATTTGTGTTTGCAGGCAGTAAGTTATTCGAGCCCCCGGAGGGCGACAATCCTTTGGCAGAGACTGGGACTTCGGAAAAGAAAATGTCTCCAACACAATTCAGTGTGTCATTTGACCGTTGGCGTGTGGCGAAAGAAAAACGCATACGAGCCATTGGTACGCAGCCATCCCAACAGGCTCGCAAGAGCCGGGCCGGAGACGCGAGTGGCGCAAGTGAAATTGAAAATGTGCCAAAGATTCGGGATTTCCTGGACCGTATTGACAGGTGTATCGTATTCCCTGACCCTGACGTTATGTTCGATGGAATGACTGCTGACGTCAAGGAATTAGAAAACGTCGATTTGGTTCTGGGCATGATTCATATGCACTTTCCGCACATTATTGCCGTCGAACCAGCGGCAGCTTGGGCACTTGCGAAGCCCCTCATCGGCGCGTCATCGAAGCGCGCAGCTGAAAGGTTGGTCTTTACCAGCTCGCCCTCGGCAACCGCGACCGTGCTTAAGTTTTCGGATATCCCACCCGATGCACGGACGCTGATCTCCTCTGAGGAGCGTTCGCGATACGATAAGACGTTTTCCGGTAAGACGTTCAAGGCTGAGTAGGGAGTTTGCGACGAACTCGGTAGTAATTCACTCCCGTTGGTCAGGCACAGGGGTCGAAAGAACAGCGTAGCTTCACGGCTAATGTGCCACACAGGTTGTGACTCTCGAGTTGTCGGCAATACGGAAGTAATTCAGGTCGGGACATGCGCATAGGTAACGACAAGTCGGCTTCTCGTCATCAATCGCACAACTGACGCTAAGCGCGTTTCCGGTACGAATCCGCCGGAGATGCGCCTCGATGATTTGGTCGAGGTGGAAAGTCATGCCGATCTGGACGTGCCGTGTGCCAGTTGGGGTTTGACCGACCAGTTCATGAAGGGGGCGTCCGCATGAAGAAGTTCCAATTCTCTGCCATACGTGGTCTCAGGCTGACCGCATTCGGGATAAGCTCATGGGCGCGAAATTCTCGAACCATGAGGTACAAATCTCTAACGTAAGGCGCTCGCCTTTATGGGCGTCGAGCCGGCGTCCTCAAATGAAAACGCAATCGCGACATTGGGATATTCTTTTCCGCCAATTTCCACGTACGGATAGACAAAATAATTCAGCGGTGGGCCTTCCTGAGCGGGGGCGAGTCTCAGATCTCGCCCTTGCGTAAACTGCATCCGGTTCGCGTCGTGGGCGCCAAAAAAGTAATCGTGTTTCTCTTGGTGCTTCCACGCCTCCGAAATATCGACCGGCACCCATCCCACTGAATCAAGATAGAACTCGGCCCAGCAGTGGTATCCGGGAATCTCGGCGGAATGCTTGTCCGCCGGAATGGAAAACCCGATCTGAAAACGCGCCGGAATCTTCTCCGCCCGTGCCATTGAAATAAAAACCGAGTGGAAGTCGGTGCAGTTGCCATGCTTCGAATCGCACGCCCAGAGCGTGTCGCCGTGTCCCCAGCCCTCGCCGCTCTTGTCATATTTCATGGTGCGGAAAACGTATTCATAGATGTCGTTCGCCTTTTCGAGGGGAGTGGTCGCGCCTTTCGTCTCCTGCTCGGCTAGTTGCGCAGGAACGCCGGTGACGGGCACTAAGCGGTCCGGCTCGAGAAACCGCGCCAACTCGACGTGAGGCGCCTTCCCTGAGGGTGCGGCACCAGCCGGCTTCCCGTTGACCAGCACGACATGCTCTTTCCGAACGACGTCGTAGTCCACCGAGAACTTGTACTCGCCCTTATCGGCTTTCGATGCTTCCGCGTACAGCACCTCGTTTCCGTATTCGGGCTGCTGAACCTGCTTCAGTGGCAAGTCTCCACCCTTGGAAGTAACTTTCACCTCCTGGGACGCGTCGGAGTGGGCCAACGGAATCCAGACACGCAGGCGCTCGCCGGGAGCGACGTTCTTCACCGTGAATGCATAGTGAAAACTAAAATGGCGCTCATTCTGAGCGAGAGCTGGCAGAGACGAGAACACGAGAAGCAGAGAGAGAAGAGGTCGACGCAGCATGACGTGTCCTTTGAAGGAGGATCGCTTTTCTTTTAAGCACTTCGTGACCCAATGGCCGGCGGACGTCTCAGGCGGGGCTGTCGTGAAACGAAACCGCAGCCTCGCGGTCGGGGTGTGTGCATCTCACCGTTCGAAGCACACTTTCGCAGTCTGCATGTTGCGGCAGCGTCCTGTCAAATCCCGGCTCTCGATAGGAAGCCGGGCGCAAAAAGCGCTACCGCCGACGATGACCAACACGGGCCCGACGCAAAATTCAGCCAACCAAGCGCCCGCGGCAAATGGGCTGGCAATCGTTCGTGTCACGATCGGCGCAATGCTAGTGTGGGTCTTCTTCGAAAATCTGGGGAAGGGTCTCTACACGCCAGCGGGTTATGCAGGCCTGATCAACTACTACATAAAGGCGAGTCATTCGCCGGCGGTGTGGAAGGCGGTCATGGGTTTGGCCGCGAGCCACGCCGCGATGGCCGCTCCGATGCAGGCCGTGACCGAGATCGGTCTTGGAATCCTGCTAGTGATCGGTCTGCTGACGCGCCCTGCCGCCTTTGTTGCTTTTCTGTACCTGGGCAGCCTTTGGGTTTCTGAATGGGGCACATCGTGGATCTGGGAACTGCTCGTTTCAGTGCTCGCATCGCTTGCGCTCGTGGTTGGGCGGGCGGGCCGTGCGTGGGGTGTCGACGCCTTGCTCGCGCGGCGCTGGCCATCCTCTCCATGGTGGTGAGTTGAGCCAAGGTCACGTGCGAGTGTCGGTCGTCATTCCTACGCATAATGAAGCGCAGTCCATCGGCCGCGTCTTGGCTGATCTCCCTGCTGACATTGTGACGGAGGTCCTGGTCGTAGATAGCAATTCAACCGACGGGACTCCCGAGATCGCCTCAAAGATGGGAGCCCGCGTCCTCCACGAACCCCGTCGCGGATACGGTCGCGCCTGCTTGACCGGGCTGGCTGAAGCAAGCAGCCCTGACATTGTGGTATTCCTCGACGGTGACTACAGCGATCGATCGGCTGAACTGCCGCTTCTCCTGGCTCCAATCCTTGACAAATCCGCGGATATCACGCTCGGCTCGCGGCTCGGCAAGCACAGCATACCTGGGGCACTGCCATGGCACGCCGCGTTTGGCAATCACCTGGCGGCTTTCCTGATCAGGCTCTTATATGGTTTAAAGATAAACGACCTCGGACCATTCCGCGCCGGACGAGCAGATGTCTTTCGCCAGCTTGAGCTGCAAGAGAACACATACGGATGGGCGGTTGAAATGATTCTCAAGGGTACGCTCGCGGGGTTACGTGTCGTCGAGGTGCCGGTGAGCTACTATCCGCGCATAGGGAAATCGAAAATTAGCGGTACGCTCAGGGGCACACTCGGAGCGGCATGGTTCATCCTCTCGCTAATAGTGCGCTATTATTTTCGGCATCGAAGAGCCGGGAATCCACGGCCAGCGTGAGTCCCCGTTCAAAACGCGGACAGCGATCACTTATGGAATCCTCCAAGGAAAATCCAGCACATTCGCCGGACCGGGGCCGCACGCTGGTGGTCATGGCAAAAGCACCGCGGCCAGGCCTGGTCAAGACCCGTTTAGCTCAGAGCCTTCCAGTGGAAGCGGTCACCGAGCTTTATCGCTGCCTTCTGGACGACACAATGATGTTGGCGCGCTCGTTGCGCACTGTGGATGTCGCAATCATGTGCCCTGCTTCGGATGTCGAAGAACTAACGCGGTTGGCGCACGGTGCAGTTGTCGTGGCACAGAAAGGGGAAGGCCTTGCAGCCGGCCTGACCTCGGTGTTTGCGCACTTCACAGCCCCGGGCCGGCAACGCGTGGTTGCCTTCAACAGCGACAGCCCGCATCTGCCGGCTTCAGTTCTTGAGAGCGCGTTCGAGGCGCTCACCGGACACGACTTGGTTGTCGGACCGACACACGACGGCGGCTATTATCTCGTAGGGGCAAAGACTGCCCATCCAACGCTTTTCGATGGCGACGGCATGGGTACAAAGAGCGCACTTGAGGCCCTGCTGGCGCGCGCTCATGGAAAGCAGCTTTCCATTGCCTCCACTGAATCTTTCTACGACATCGATGTGGAGAGCGACTTAGCTCGGCTCGCCGAGGAACTGCGGCTGACTCCGGCCAGGGCGCCACGAACGGCTGTCTGGCTAAAACATTGGGGACGGACGTTGGCACAGTTGCGGACAGCCATGGGAAACCTGTGAAGCTCACGCCATCCCGCAGGCTGTATGGGTTGGGCGTTATTTTGCTCGTCGCGCTGACCAACTGCTCACGCAAGTTCGGCAGCATGGGTGCACCGTTTTTCCTCATCCCGCTGGCGGTTGCTGGCGTCGCGTACCTGCTCACCATTCGGGAGCTCTTCTCCACTCCGAGATTCCCGCGCCGGGTCATCGTCATCGGGCTCGGGTTGGCGGCTCTGTGGCATCTTGCGTTTCTGCGGATGCCGCCGGGTTCAGATGATGACATTCATCGCTATGTTTGGGACGGCAGAGTGCAGCGGCTCGGTTATAGCCCCTACATTGTCGTTCCCAGTGACCCTGCGTTCGCCGGAATACATACGCCCGAGACCCGCACGCTGAACAATCCGGACCTACCAAGCCCATATCCAGCGGGTGCTGAGCTATTCTTCCTCGCCGTAACAGAGATTCATGAGTCTGTCTTTGCGCTGAAGGTAGCGTTTGTACTTTGTGAGTTTGCGATCGTTTTCGTTTTGCTCGACATATTTTCTCGTAGCGACCAAAGAGCGCACTGGGTTCTGGCTTATGCCTGGAATCCGCTGCTGGCGGTGGAAGTGGCGGGCAGCGGTCACATCGATATTGTCGGCGTGCTGCTGCTGTTGGTGTCTTTCGCAGCGCTGGGGCGGCGCTGGCGCGCGGTTGCAGCCGTGGCATTCGGGCTGGCGGTTGCCGTGAAATTGCTGCCAATTATATTGTTGCCACTCTACTGGCGGCGGGTTCGTTTGCGCGACGCCGCGCTGGCGGTCATCGTGGTTGGACTCCTATATATTCCATTTCTCAATCACGGGCGTATTCCGATCGGCTCGCTCGACACTTACGTGCAAAGTTTCCGCTTTAATGATCCAGTGTTTGCAATCCTGAAGCGAGTGGCGACTCCGCAGGTTGTAGCTGGGTTGGCAGTGCTCGTGGGCTTTCTTACCGCAATCTGGATGAGACGCAAGGCCCCAGCGTGGTCTCCGGATGCGTTTGCCTGGCCCATGGCGGCATCGCTTTTATGTGCACCGGTCGTATATCCGTGGTACCTTCTGTGGCTGCTGCCCTTCGTGCGGTCGGCGTCGACGGTGCCGATCATCATCTGGACAGTTAGCATTATCCCCACATACTACGTTTGGCATTTGCGCACGCTTGGGCGTCCGTGGCTGCTGCCGAGCTGGATTATGTTGCTGGAATACGGATCCGTGGTAGCGGCCGGTGTAGTTATCGGGTTTCAGTGGCTCAGGCAACCGGCCGTGCCCGAATAATCAAGCCGACATATGTGTGTGTATCCCGAGGCCTTTGACCGTCACCCGAAGCGACATCTGTTCAATTCACCGAGGAGCGAACCCTATGAGGAATGTCCGCCGTTTAACCATGATGGGTCGTTTGCTTTGCGGAATGCTGGCCCTTGCCGCACCCTCCTGGGCGCAGACGCGCCCGCCCATTCTCGAACAGATCGCCAAGACTTATGGTCTCGATTCGTTCGGGCAAATTGATGCGATCCGCTACACCTGGAACGGGGAGATCACCGGGCTCTTCAAACTTTCTCGCACCTGGGAGTGGGAGCCCAAGACCGGCAAGGTTTCTTTCGAGGGGAAAGATAAAGACGGAAAGTCGGTCAAGGTCACGTACATGCGCTCCGAAATCAACGACGACACTAAGAAGCAAACTGATTCCGGCTTCACCAACGATAATTATTGGCTCCTGTTCCCGTTACACGCCTACTGGGACACGAGCGCCACCGTGACCGATGAAGGCATGAAGAAACTGCCGGCGGGAGCCGGATCAGCGACGCTGGTCTCGGTGAAGTATGGGGCAGAACTCGGCGGTTACACGCCCGGCGATACCTGGGACCTTTATGTCGGCAAAGACAATCGCGTCGAGTACCTTGTCTTCCACCACGGCGGGGACAAAAAACCAAGCCTCGTCAGTGCAACCTGGACCGGCTATAAGAAGGCTGGACCGCTGCTTATCTCAACGGAGCACCGCGGCAATGCAGATGGAAAGCCTCTGCACATCTTCATTTCGGGCGTGGCCGTCAAGCTGACGGGGTCAGACGCCTGGGTGGACGCGAAATAAGCGGCGATTTCTATCTCGCGATCACTACGGTAGTGCAGGAACTGCTGAGCTTCGGCAGATCGCGGGTCGCGGCCATACGGACTTGCAGGGTTCGGTGTTCCCCGCGAACGATGGGACAGTAATAGTCAGGCTCGAGCAGCGCGCCTTGCAAGCGTCTACGTCCGGCACAGCCGCCATGACATGAATCCCGAAACTCGCAAGGTTGGCATGCGGCGGGAATAGTGTGGGCCTGCTCGAAGGGTGCGGAGTCTAGAATGTCCAGTCCCATCGATATCAAATCCGACAGCGGCTCCCCCGATCCCGGCCAATAAACGCAGGGCTGGGTAGTGGCACGAGGAGTGACCCTTACGGTGTTTACCCCGCATCCTCCGCCGAGCGGCGGCAGGCCCGCCATGGCTCGCACCAGCGGCTCGCCAATAGCGATCACGTCCGTCTCCGCAAACAGATGCCGGAACCCCTCCCAATACTCTTCATAGGACAGTGCATAAATGTCTGATCGCACCGCCTGGTACACGTTCACCCGCAGGGGAGCGTCAAACCGTTTAGCTATTCGCGCGACCTCCGCCAGGCGCAAGTAGTTCGACCTCATCATGACCGCGATGATGGTGACAGGCACACCCAGCTTCACACACCGTTCTGCCTGCTGGTGGATCAGTTCCCAATTGCCGTCCCCGCGCTGTGCATCCTGTTCCGCCTGCGAAGGGTAATCGAGAGAGAACTCAATGTCGTGAAACGCCCGCAACTCGTCGTCCTGCAACGCTGCAACGGTATGGCCGTTGGAAGTGATGGTGAGTTTGACCGGCTGTGTGCGCAGATACGTCAGAATCGCTTTAAAGTCCGGATGCATGCCGTTCTCCCCGGTGCCCAAATTCACCGAGCGGACGGGCAGTCGTTCCATGACCGACCTCACCTGATCCAGAGAGAGGCGATCCGTGCGGGCAGGGTCCCGATAGCAGAAAGCGCAGGCGAGGTTGCACTCGTTGGTAAGCCCGAGTCCTAGCGATATCGTGGCGTCAGTGGCCTTCGCGGCAGATGGGATGGATGAAGACTTGCCGGCGACGTCACTCATTGGACCATTCTCCATCAGCTGTCAGGTCAAACGAGCGAAGCATTGTGTGTAGCGGGCGACTGCAGCATACTGCGGCCGGCTGCCCAGCTTTCGCTCCAGGTCAAAAATCCGTTCGTAGTCTTCGCTCCGAGAAACGCGTGGCGGCAAGTAATCCGCAAGGACACGTACGCCTCGCTCGGCAATGGGCACGAACGACGCTGCTTTCAGCATAGTTCGCAAGCCATCGAACGTAAATAGTCGCACGCTGCCTCCATACAGGGATTCTTGTCCGCGCTCAGCAGTGAGGCCATCAGTGGCTGCGGCCAAATCACCCGCTTGGATAGCGGCCTTGAATACCTCGCCTGCCTGGTTACGTACGAGAACCGACAATATCGCCGATGAATCTCGCAAGACGCGAGCTGCACCACACAACACAGCACCCGGGTCCTCGCAATATTCCAGGATGTTGTGGAAAAGAATTACATCGAACGATCGAGTGTGGAACAAGTTCGCCAATTGTGTAGCGTCGCCGCGTTGCAGTACGACCTTGTCCGCAACTCCTGCTTCCCCTGCCGCGCGCTTCGCAATATCCAGCATCGCTGGAGAAGAATCTATTAACGTGACGTGAATGCCAAGTTGCGCCAGGCGAACGGCGGTCGCTCCCGTGCCGCACCCGACGTCAAGCGCACACCACGAAGGCTGGGCCACTGGAAGAAGAAAATCCTGTAGGTTGGCAAGGGCTAAGTCGGCGCGCAACCGGCCCGCTGGTGTCTTGAGGTAGGCGGCATACTCCTGCGCACCACTCTGGAATCGTTCCTCGTTGCCTTTGGCGGGTACCGTCATGCGACAGGTGAAGTCGTCCCCCGATCTGAACCCCGTGTCATGGGCGCGATACACTTTACCAATTTCGCATGCACTCAGCACCGTCTGTACATACACGTGATACCTACACGGGGACTGGATTTCGCAGGGACCAAGTTCGCGCCAGGAACGAGGGCCATCCGTGCGCGTAATTATATTCTGCACGTCACATCGCAGCCGATGCAACGACCCTGGGTGAGTGGTCTGCGATTCGGAGGCAATCCAGATTGGGACGCGGATCGGTACCGATAAGTCGGCTAGTATCCGGTAACAAGCCACAAGCTAAGAGTTACTTCGCCGGCAGGAAGAGGTCTTGGAGATTGAAACGCGGCCAGCGGATCGAACCTGTGGATGCGGGAATTCGAATTGCTTCACTTTCGACGCCCCAGCTAAGCCAGTCGAGAAACTGCTCTTTCTCCCCTTTGATCAGTACCGGAGTACACCGGATACCAAGGGCAGGAATCAACGCGCGATGCGCCGCCAACTCGCTCGCGAACCAGTCGGCCCAGTCCGGGATTCCAGGGATCCCATGAATATAGGCGAGAGAGGCCCAAATGAATTGGTTTTCCGAGCCTGCCACCAGTGTTCGACCTGAACCTGCCGATGTGTTGCTCGAAGCGAATTCTTCCGACAACGCGATGAAGTGGCGCAGGGGCTTTTTGCGCCCGGCGAGCTGTACTGAACCTTTGAAGCACTGTGCGTTCCGTTCGAGAAAGACTCGAATCGGCTGTATCCCTGGCCCGTCTACCATGAACCTGTCTCCCAGGGAAATCGCCGCGCTGACCGCCGCAACCTGTGTGTCCCCGCCAATCACGGAAATGAGATGAGCCTTGGCCTGCCGGGGCGGGTCGGGCAACACTTCGCCGATAAAGCGGTCGAGCCGCAGCTTGATGCTGGTGGTCGTCTTCTCCGTGCTCTTTACGTAGGTGAGCCAGCCGAATCGAAGATGGTCATTTTTCATTTTGGCTGCTTCCCCTTCTTTTCGTGCGTGAGAATCTGCGTCTTACCGTTGGCAAAGACGACCGTGAGTTCGTGCGAAAACCGTTCCCGGTCATGCAGGATCTTGGTTCCGTCTTCTTCCTCTTCTTCCCAATGGTCGGTAAATTTCACCGAGCGCCAGTGGGCGATGTGACGATCTTCCCCTTCACCGAATACCCCATTGAGCATTCCCGCGGTGCAGAGCAATCCCACATGGCCGCCGTGCAATGGAGTGAGCGGGCGGCCTTTGACGTCATTCAGCTTGGGTAAAAGTACACGGCACGCCTGCCGGTACGCGCCTGACTCCAGCAACAGATCCTCAACCTCATCCAAGGGAATACCCAGATGGGTCAGAACCGCAGGCTCGGAAGCAGGAACCCTGTACTGAACTCCAGGATTGTCGCTCAGCGGCTCAAGCTCACTCTTCGCTGCCAGCGCTTCGAGGTAGCGCACTCCATCCAACAAGACAGCATCAGAAAGCTTGGAATGCCGTTTGCGGCGTGTTCCGAGCACTACGATCTGCTTGTATTGGAGGCAAGCCGGCTCGGTGAGCCGGAACACGCTCAAGTCCGTGAAATGTTCGCTTAACAATCTTGCACATTTCTCCAATCGCAACTGGGGGATCACGAATACCAGCACACCACCAGCCTTGAGCCAGCGATAGCTATGGTCGAGGAAGACCAGTTCCAACCTTTGGTTGTTGCTCTCCCCGGACTCCCAATCGTAGGGAGGATTCAGGTAGAGCAGGGACACGGCTTCCGCCTGGCATCGGACATCCATGGTGTTGGCCTGCAGAGTCTCGATTCCCAATGCTCTTGCCTGTTCGGCCCGATTGGCGTCGATCTCAATGCCGTAGCGATGAGTGCTTACGCCGTGCAGCAAGTGAGTGAACGCCACACCATCTCCCACGCAGGGATCGAGTGCCGAGAACTCCGATGCGAAGGCAAGGCAATTCTTCATCCGCGCGGCTTCCGGTACGGGCAACGGGAAAAATCCCAGGTTGGTTTTTCCATGTGGTCTCATCTCGCCACCCCGTTGAGCGCCCGCGCCACGAAGTCGCTAATTCCATCGGAATCGGATATCTCGCTCACGGCGATGAACGAGCAGAAACCGTTCACAGGG
>JBEKWW010000041.1:0-29190 GCA_049512655.1 Candidatus Sulfotelmatobacter sp.
GATCCCTTTGCCATCGTCACGCACGCGCAAACGAAGCTGATCCTGATCGTACCGGATCTCCACTTCGATGTGGCTGGCAGCGGCGTGTGCGAAGGCGTTCCGGATCACCTCGCGCGAGATCCGGTAGACTTCATCCTGGAGCATCTGCGATAGGTCCTGTTGCTTGCCTTCGACCAAAACGCGATAGCTTGGAGCCTGCCCATTCAGCTCGTGAGCCGTCGCCAGTTCACGGCCAGCCGCATCCAGCAACTCCGAAAGGCTATGCTGCGCGGCTGGTTCCGGACGTAGGTCGCGAATCGCGGAACGCCCCTCCCGAATAGCTTCCTCTGTCGCGAGAATGGCGTCATCCAAGACCTCCTCCGCATTATTCGCCTTCCGGAGGATCAATTTACGAGCCGCCTGAAGTTGAAAGGCGACGCCCTGAAAACTCTGAAGCAGCGTGTCATGCAGTTCTCGCGCGATGCGCAGGCGCTCGCCTACTCGTGCTTCCAGTCCGAAAGCGAACCGGCGCTGCATCTGCTGAAGACGCAGTTGGTAAAGGGCCCAAAGCAATCCGAGAAAAGCAGCGACGCACAAAAATCGGAACCACGTCGTCTGGTAGTACGCCGGAAGGACGGAAAACTCCAGCGCTGCGCCCGCCTCGTTCCACACGCCGCTGTTGTTGCAGGCCATGACGCGGAAGGTGTAGTGGCGTGGCGCAAGATTCGAATACTGCACCTGTCGGTCGTTGACTACCTCTCTCCAGTCCGGATCTTGCCCTTCCAGCTTGTAGCGGAAGTGAATCTTTTCCGGTGCGACAAAACTAAGCGCCGTGTAATCAATGGAGAGATCGCGTACGTGCGGCGCTAACCGCAGTTCCTTCGAAGCTTCGTACGCCTTGCCGTCGGCAACGATCCGCTCAATGTGTACGGGCGGCGGAACGATATTTCTTCTCGGAGTTTCTTTTGGGTCAACCCACGCCAGGCCTCTTGTCGCCGTGAACCATATCCGCCCGTCCGTGCCCTCGACGGCCTTCGGAAATGGAGCTTCAGCCTGAATCTGTCCCGGAAGACCATCGAAGGAATCAAATCGCTCCCCCTGAAAGCGATAGGAGGGATCCCGCAAAGCTCGTTCTGCCTCGTCTCTTGAAACGTGTATGACGCCGCCGGTCGCAGCCAGCCAAAGCCCACCGCTCCCCGCATCGACAATTCCGGTTACATCTTCCAAGGAATCCAAAGCCGCCGGTCGGATGACACGAAATTGGCCCTTGTCGATGAGAACGAGCCCGCCTGCTCCGCCTGCCCATATCTCATGCGGAGCATGCTCGGCGAAGGCCGCGACATAGCGTAGAGGGCGGTCCGGCTTGAGGGAATAGTTGACGATCTTTCCCTGATCCATCGTGATGACGTGGCCCTCATAAGTTGATACCCAGATGAGCCCCGTGCTGTCGGAAAACATGTCTGCGACGTGCTGTTTAGCCACTTCCGCCGGAGTCGCCCAAGATTTCCAGCGATGATTGTCCCAAGAGAAAAAACCATAATCATCTGCAAAGGCCCACAGCGTTCCAGTTCTGTCACCAGCGACTTGCCAGTAGCCGAAGCTCCCGGCGACACTGCTTGGAGACTGTGCCAGTTTTTGGAATCTGCCGTCCTTCCATTCTCCAAGCGAATTACTCATTATCCAGGTCAGGCCAGCAGGATCTCGATAAGGTTTGAATGCTTCAAAGGGGGTAAATGATATATGGCTGGAGTCGCCACGGATTCGCCCAACATAACTGTAGCTGCCGACAACCCAGATACCTCCGCCGTCAGCCGGCGCAATTACGCTTTGAATGACCCATCCCGGCAGGGCAACCGGAACCAGTGCGGTGTCGCGGAACTGGTCCAGTCCATCCCTCGTTGCCACCCAGATATTTCCCTCTCGGTCTTCGAGTGCGGGAATGCAGTGATCGGCACTCAAGCCGTCTTTCGAGCTGAAAATCTGCAGGGCGTCACTGGTCTTCGAGAGCGGCCCTTTTCTTAGCCGCTCAGGATGCGGAACCCGGACAATTCCGTAGCTATCCGTCGTTATCCAAAGACTTCCGTTGCGGTCGAAGAAAAGGTCGTTCGCGGCAAAAATCCTGACCACCAGCGGATCGTTATTAGGACATTTTGCAGCGGTTTCTGCCGGGGTTGTAAGTGCCTCGCACCGGGCCACAGCGGCGGATTTTACGCTAACGGACTTGTTGATGGCGCGTATATAACTGTCACTGTCCGCCAGCCATATCGTGCCGTCCGGCGCTTCAGCGACCGATGTCGAGTAGCCGGCGAATGCGCCCGTCGGTTCAAATCGCCTTGATCCCTGCTTGAGATAAAGGGCCGTTCTGTTGACGCCGGCCCAGAGAGTCCCGTGGCTATCCACAAACAATACTGTTGAAGTCTTGGTTGGCACATCTTCGGGGAAGTTCCAATCTCTGCCAATGTGTTCCCACCGAGTACCGTTGAAGCGTATGAGTCCCGTCTCGGTATTTGCCCAAATGGTGCCTTCATGGTCCCGGACGATGGCGGTGGGTATCGATACTACACCGTCAGTTCTGCGATAGCATTTGACATCGCCGTTCCGCAGGAGACAGATTTCGTTCTCATACCCGTAAGTCCCATAGGCGATCCACAAGCTGCCATCGGGCAGCGCCAGCAAGCTTTGTACCGCGATTCCGGGAAGCTGGTCTCCGGAACTCGGCTGATACCGTTCAAAGTGAACGCCATCGAATCGAAAGAGCCCGGTATCAGAGCCTATCCACAAAAATCCATCTGTGGTTTGTGCCAGAGCCAGCGCGTTGCCGGGATATCCGTCCTTTTCGCCCCACGCCCGGTGCGCAAGCTGATGGATGTCGCGATCGGCGTTGAGCGCGAATGCGCAGGCGCACCAAGCCAGTACAACAGAAAACAGCGTAGCGAGACCCGCCTGATGCCCCACTCGTCACCCCTTTCGGAGCGCGCCCCGTGCCCCACATCTTATCGCATCACCCCTCGCTGCGGTCGCTGAACCCGCAGCTTCGTCGCTTTCGCAGAAACGAGGGCAACGAACGGCGGGAGGCCGCATCCCCTTTGGAGCCTCACAAGCGGATATCGCGTTCCAACGTGAATTCCGTTTCACGGAGACGATGCAGCTCGCTTCCGGGGCGAATTCTTCAACAACTTCAACCACCCAAACTTCGACCCTCCCGATGACAACATAACGGACCCACTCTTCGGCCATTCGATAGCGACACTCCCGAGTAGCCTTGGTTCTAGTGGTGGTAACGGGGGCCTCAATCCGCTATATCAAATCGGCGGTCCGCGTTCGATCCAACTCGCCCTCAAGCTTGTATTCTGAGCAATTCACAGTTTTCGCGTCGCCCGTTACACGCCGAGTCGATGAGTCGAGCCCGAGAAAACAAAACACCAATACCACGCGAAAAACCGCTGTCGGTCGTCAATCATGTGTTTGCCCTGACACTTACCTTATATCCCCAAATCTTTCTTGCGCTCCTCCGTACTCCTTTCCGACAAATGTGATTTGATTTGTCAGTGCTTCTTTATTCGATGAGAGGCCCTCGGCAAAGCGAGAGTAAGCCTCTCGATCGAACAAGGCAGCGTCTGTGAATGAATTAAGCTCACTGCGCTTAAGGGTTCACCATCGGCGGTGAGCTTTCGAACGCCGGCTGGAACATCCATTCCCTGCTCAAAACCGTTCCGCCGCAAGATCGCAGTTATCGAGGCGTTTGAGGATCCCGACCTTGGAGCGAGCCATGGCGATCCTCCTGAAGTCTTTATAATGCCGCTAACTCGATCTCGCCCTAAGTCGATTTCGATAGCTTGTCCGTGCTGCAGTCCCAAACGGGCGATGTCCGAACTACCGATGCGAACGTATAAAACCGAACCTTCGGCAGAAAGTCGTCGAATATGCGCGGTAAGATGAACGCTTGTGAAATTGGCTCCAGTAGACATGTGACTGGCCTCCTTCGAGTCGCATCGCGATCTTTATGATCGAATTGTACGGCGGTGCGCTCTGCAAATAAATGAGCAGTGCATCACTCCCATGGTCGGAATAGTTCCACTGTAGTAAACCTGTAGATCATCATGTTGGAGAGAGCGGAGAATTTTCCTGACAGTGCAGAACCCGCTGTGGAACTCAAAATCCGCCGACCTTCGGGTCTTGGGGGTTCGACTCCCCCTCCCGGCACCACATTTTTCGATCTTAATCTCGGCCATTCGTCCTCCCAATTGCGCTACAGTAATCACCATGCAAATGAGAAAAGGTCTACGGGTTCCCTTCGTCTTGTCGATCTTGCTGTCTACGGTGGCATTGCCGCTCTCTGCTGCCGCTCCGGATTATAAAGTCGTCAAAACCTGGAAGCTGGGCGGTGATGGCGGATGGGATTACTTGATCGCAGACGGCGAGAGCCATCGCTTGTTTATTGCTCGTGCCACTCGCGTGATGGTGGTCGATACTGAATCAGGAAAACAAGTAGGCGAAATTCCCGAGACCCCGGGCGTGCACGGCGTTGCGCTCGATTACGAAATCGGACGCGGATTTACCAGTAACGGCAAAGAAGATACGGTGAGTGTCTTCGATCTCAAGTCGCTGGCCGTCGAAAAGAAAATCAAGGTCGGCAGCGGCCCCGACGCGATTCTTTATGACCCGTTCTCGAAGCGCGTTTTCACTTTCAACGGAAAAGGGCAGGACAGAAACGCGTCCGCCATTGATGCCTCAAGGGGCGAAGTTGTGGGCAAGATCGAACTGGGCGGAAAACCGGAATTTGCCGCCAGCGACGAAAAGGGCACGGTCTTCGTGAATATTGAAGACAAGTCGGAGATCGTTGCGTTCGATCCGCAAAAGCTGACGGTAAAGTCGCGCTGGAAGTTGACGGATTGCGACGAGCCGACGGGTCTCTCCATCGACCGCAAAAACCGGCGTCTGTTTGCCGGCTGCGGAAACAAAAAAATGGCGATCATCGACGCAGACAATGGCCGCCTGGTGGCAAGCGAGCCCATCGGAGACGGATGCGACGCGACTGCGTTCGATCCCGCCCTGGGCTTCGCGTTCGCCTCGGCGGGCGACGGCACCATCACCGTAGTTAAAGAAGATGGAGGCGGTGGCTTTGCGGTGATCCAAACTGTCACAACTCAAAAAGGCGCGCGCACTATGGCCGTCAACCCGAAAACCCACCAACTTTTCACCGTAACCGCCAACGTCGGACCCCGACCGGAAAGAAAAGTTGAGCCTGATTCCTTCGTGGTGCTCGCCATTGAGTCTACCCACTAGACCTGAAGCCCTGCCGACTGTGATGCAATTGCAGCAAATCCAGTCAGAAAAAAGACCCAGGCAATATGCCTGGGTCTTTTTAAAACATCACCTTTTTTTGAAAAGCGATTAGTCACCGGTACCGCAAGAGCATACGCCGGCGCCGCTGCCATCAAGTTGAATGGCTGCGCATTCATTCAACAGGTTGGCATTGCCCTCTGTCAGTTGCACATCTTGAGACTCCGTCTCAGTAATGGCAAAGGTCGTATTCTGAATGTGGGTGCCCCACGCCCGAATGCCAGGCGTGACAATTCCATTCAACGGGCTGCAGGTTGTGCTGGTCGTGTAACCAGAAATGATTTCGATGGTGCCGGTGGTCGGCTTAACGCCGGTCAGCGGATTCGAAGTCAGGTTGGTGTCCACGGAGAGCGTCCGCAGACCATTCGGGGTAACCAGGCAAGCGCAGCACTCTGACATTTCCTGATACGGATCGACGACGTAAATCTGCGCGCACAGATTCCCGCCGCTGGTGCCGTCATTGGTGATTCGAACCGTTCCATCCGGCGCTCCGGAAGTGTTCGCGTTCGAGAAGTAATTTACTTTGTATAGGTCGGGCGGAAGGGTTGTGACGGATGCCGCCGCGCCCTTAGCCGTGAACTTTCTCTGGGCTTCAGCTCTCCCCAATCCTACCGAGAGTACCGCTGCGGCCAGAATAGCTAGCGCAACGGTAGAACGAAATGGTTTCATGGTGTTTTCTCCTTAAGTGTTCGCGCCGAAGCGGGGGAGAGCCCAGAGCGAATGCATGTTAGTTCCGGCTGTAGTTCGCCGGTAACCCAAGCGCCCACCACTCTACAGGCAAAACGGGTACCTGAGAACTAGCATTACGGACTAACTATCAGGCCTAATCACTTCAGGCTAATACTTTCCCCGTGAGAAGCCTTGTCGGGCGCGGTTTTTGAAGGCAGGGTTTGGCCCGTCATGGCGCCCGGCCGGAATCCACTGTGCGCCCAGTTTGCTCCGGCGCTTCTACTGTGCTACCGTCCCTCTAATTTCCGGGTAGGATGGATATAGCCTGGAATCGTATAGCAAACGGGATGCTTTCAAGGAGACGCTCATGGTCGGCATTATCATTCTCGTGGTTCTGGTCATCATCGCCGTGGTGCTTATCGGCATGTATAACGGCCTGGTCCAGTTGCGCGTCCGCGCCGATTCCGCCTGGTCTGATATTGACGTGCAACTCAAGCGGCGCCACGACCTTATTCCCAACCTGGTCGAGACCGTAAAGGGCTACGCCACCCACGAGAAGGGAACTTTTGAAAACATCGCCAAGTTTCGCTCCCAGGCCATGCAAGCCACCACTCCCGAGGGGGTAGCCGCGGCTGAGAACCAACTCACCGGCGCCCTAAAAAGTCTGTTCGCCGTGGCTGAAAATTACCCCGAACTGAAAGCTTCTGAAGAGTTTACCCAACTCCAAGGCTCATTAAGCCAAACCGAAGACTCCATCCAAAATGCTCGCCGCTATTACAACGCCGTGGTGCGCGACTTCAATACCAAGCTTCAATCGTTCCCCACAAACATCATTGCCGGTATGTTCGGCTTCACCGGACGGCAGTTCTTCGAGACGACTGACGTCGACCGTGAGCCCGTGGCCGTGAAGTTCTGATCTGAGTATGCACGATGCGCGACTATGAGTGGAGGATCGAGATTGGCTAACTCCGAAGTGCCCGGCGATCCAAACGGGGCCATAGTCCCAACCGGCGACTCCCTGGCAGTGTGGAAGAGCGGCGCTTCAGCGCCGCGTAAAGCATCCAGAAAAGATACGGACTTCAGCCCCCGTGGTCGCACTTCCTTTACTTCGCTGCGCCGCTTTGAGACCGCCGCACCACTGCTGCTCCTCGCTATTTTCACACTCGCTTTCGCAGCCCCAGCTACTGCGAAATCCTGGCGTGTCTCCAACTTTCAAGACAACATTACCGTAAACCCCGACGGTAGCGCCGTGGTCAACGAAAATATCACGCTGGTTTTTGTGGGCGAGTGGCACGGCATTCACCGCACCATCCCCATCGAGTATCCCGGCTCCAACGGGACGAACTATCAGCTCTTTCTCGACGTAACCAGCGTCACCGGCGATGACGGCGTCAAACTTAAATACGATTCTTCCACTTCGGGCGCGTACCGCGATCTCAAGATATATATTCCTGACGCCAACAATTCCACCCGTACGGTCAACATCGCCTACCGTGTCCGCAATGGCACTCGCTTTTTCGATCAATACGACGAGTTTTATTGGAACGTCACCGGCAATGACTGGCCCGTGCCCATCGACCACGCCGCCGCCACGGTTCATTTCCCCGATTCGGCAAACGGATCTTTGCGCGCTCAGGCCTTTACCGGCGTCTATGGCTCAACCGAGCGTGATGCAACTGCCACGGTTGACGGCTCGACCGTCAGTTTTGAAACCAAAAATCCTTTGCCCATGCGCGGCGGCCTGACCATCGATGTTTACATTCCGAAGGGAATTCTCAAGGCTCCGGGCGCTCTTACGAAATTGTTCTGGTTCATGGGCAGCAATCCCGCGGTCTTCCTTCCACTGGTCACGCTGGTCGTCATGTTCTGCCTCTGGTGGTTCGCCGGACGCGATCCCGACCCCGGCATGTCCGTTGCACCCATGTATGATCCTCCGCCGGGGATTTCTCCCGCTGAAGCCGGCACGTTGCTCGATGATCGCATTCATCCCCGCGATATTACATCGACCATCGTCGATCTGGCCGTGCGCGGATTCATCAAGATCGAAGAGACGGATGAAAAGGGTCTTCTCTTCCACAACAAGGACTACATCTTTCATCTTCTGCAAAAACGTGAGGACTGGCGTGGCCTCGCGCCCCACGAGAGTGTCATGCTGGAAAATATCTTCGACGGCGACGTTTCCGAGACGCGCCTGTCGAGCCTGAAGAATCGCTTTTACACCGCGATTCCTGTCGTCCGGACCGATATCATGTCGGCGCTGAAGCAAAAAGGCATCTACAATCTCGATCCCGAATCCGCCAACGGCTACAGCGTCGCCGCGGGCTTCGGCATTTTGATTCCGTTCGCCGCCTTGCAGATTTTAGGTTGGGTGGATTTCTTCAGCTCGATTCCGATCGTCGTGGTCTGTCTTCTTATCAGTGCCATAATCTGGTTTCTTTTCGCCCGCCAGATGACAGCCAAAACGCTCAAGGGCGCACGCACCCACATCGCGGTCCTTGGCTTTCAGGAGTTCATGAATCGGGTCGATGCCGATCGCCTGAAGGTCATGCCGCCCGACACCTTCGAAAAATTCCTGCCCTATGCCATGGCCCTCGGCGTGGAACACCACTGGGCGCAAGCCTTCGCCGGTATCATTCACGATCCTCCCACCTGGTATGTCGGACCCGGTTACGGCTACGGCATGATGTTCAATCCCATCCTCTTTTCCTCCTCCATGCACGGCATGGCTGCGGATATGCATCAGGTATTCGTCTCCGCGCCCAGGGCTAGTTCCACGGGATCAGGCTTCGGCGGTGGCGGAGGATTTGGCGGTGGTGGCGGATTTTCCGGCGGCGGCTTCGGCGGCGGCGGCGGTAGCGCGTTCTAGTTCAAATCTCTTCTGTAGCCAGCTAGCGATTTCGTCGTGCCTGCCGCGAAGCAATGCTTCAGTAGGTATTGTGCTGCTTGGCCCAATCGATCCCGGTCTGAAGGTCGCTCAGCGCCTGGTCGATGAGTGCGACTGCTTTTTCCTTTCGACCGCCCCAGTTATCGCCCGCGTTCGCAAAGTCTTCCTTGACGGTTTGCAGGCTGGCAATGCCGCTGTCCATCATGCCGGGTTCGTCTACATTGCCGGATTGCATTTCGGTCGGAGTCGACTCCGGACTTACGCCCAGTGCTTTGAAGGCCTGGTTCATTGAGGCGATGCCCTTTACGCGGTACCCGCCCCATTTATCCCCCGCCTTCTCCAGATAACCTTTCGCCACTCTCAGTTCTGCAATTCCGGCCTGGTATTCCGCAGGCACGTTCTGCTGCGCCCTGGTTGCCTGTGGCCTCGGATTCACTTTCTGCGTCTGGCCGGATGCGGCAAAACCACTCAGGCCTGCGACTGCGAGGACGGCTGTTCCTAGTCTTTTCGCTTTCATAGCATATCTCCTTATCATCTAATTTTAACGAAGCAGACAGGCGCCTTCTACACTGCCCCAGCTATTTCTTTAGCCCGGCAGTGAAGTTGGTGATGATCGTAACCGGCTGGTTCACCTGCTCCGAGACCCGCTCCAACAGCAATTTTTTGCCGTCTGGAGAAATGCTATAGAAAGGAAACGTCAGAACCGTCCACTGGCTTACGACTATCTGCGGAGCGCCGAATTCCAGCGCGCCCCCCGCCTCCTTCACCGGCACGGAAAGGATGGATTGGTTCTCATCAAAATAGAAAAGCTCTTTGCCGTCGGCGCTCCAGCGCGGTACCTGCCCGCCATTGGCCGAGACCTGCCATTTTCCTTGCCCTCCGCCATACGCTTCCACTTCGACTTCCACTCGCCCGGATTCGATTGAGTTATAGGCAAGCCACCGGCCATCGGGCGAAAGCGCCGGGCTCGTTCCATGGACGATGATCTGCTGCGATTTTCGCTCCCCGTCCAGCGACACAGCCCATATCCCTTCATCTTTTTGCGTGAAAAGATTCGGCGAATAAAACAGCGTCTTGCCGTCGCGCGACCAATCATTCGGCGCATAAGCCAGCCCAACCTTGTCGGGAACAATTAATTCTTCAGCCCCGGTTCCGTCCGCCGGCTTGCGGTAGATACCGCCGCCGTTCGCGCGTAGAGAGCTATAAGCGATCCATTTGCCATCCGGTGACCACACCGGGAATGTATTGGCGGTTGGCCCGAAGGTCAGTCGCGTTCGCACGCCCCGCGCCAGATCCAGCGTCCACACATCATTCACGCCTGAATCCATGCCCAGGGCAACCCGGTCGCCTTGCGGCGACAAACGGGCAAACTGCAGGTTCTGCAAATTATCGCCAGCCACTCCAACCTGTTTCCCACCGCGGTCCATCCAAACCAGTTGCAGCCCACCCGAGGTGCCATTGCCAAAGGAGAGTAGCCCCCCATCGGTCGCGGATGCGCCGATGTGCCAGGTGGTTACGTCGTTCAACACACCCGCGGAAACCGCCTGTGGTTCGCCGCTCAACTTACCCTTGGCCGGGTCAAATGCCTGCGCCATCAACTGATCGCCGCGGCCAAAGAGAAGGAATCCAGCCGCATAAATGCCATTGCTCTGCGAGCGGATCAGCAACCGGTTCTCCCGCCCATCAAGCGATGCATAATAGATCGCATTGTTCGATACCTTCGAAGGGTCGTGGTGCATGGCAAAGTAAAGATAGTGCTGGCCATCGGGGAGAAAAAACGGCCAGCGGTGAGAAGAATGCAGAGCAGGGTCTAGCTTTGTGAGCGGCGCGGGAGAACCGCCGTTGCTGTTGATCTGGAACAACGCCGTAATGGGCGATGCCGAGAACACAATCAATCCACTCGAACTCCAACTGCCGCCCCGCCCCAGCTGCGCGTCACAAAGCACCTGCGCCGTGGTGCCGGTGATCTCGATCGTCCTGAGCTTGCCATTTGAGAAGAATCCAATCGAACGGCTGTCGGGCGACCAGAACGGAAAAAACGCATTGTTCGTATCCGGCAACGCATGGGCATCGGCGCCATTCATGGGACGCACCCAGAGCGCGGTCTTGCCGTCTGCCCCGGTGGCGGTGAAAGCCAGATGACTGCCATCGGGAGAAAGCACCGGCGGCCCTGCGGTATCGGACGTCAGCCGGAAGTGCGTGTCTGCTGGAGGATTGATGACCGCACGAATACTGGGGCTCGACATAGCGGGCCGATGAAGAAAAAATCCCGCAAGGATTCCCAGCACAATCGCTGCCCCAACCGCCGTAATCCAGAAAACGCGGTTGGGTGCAGGGGCGGGAGAAGATTCTAAATCCGCCGGAGCCGCACGCAGGGATTCAATCCAGCGCAAATCCATGGCCACGTCATGCGCCGCTTGAAAGCGGTCCGCCGGATCCTTCGCCAGGCAGGCGCTGACTACGCGATCCAGCATCGGCGGCGCTAGCGGCTGGCTAACGCTGATCGGCTCCGGATCTTTTTCCAGAATCGCGCTGAATACGCTCAGTTGCGATTTCCCTTCGAAAGCTCTCCGTCCGGTGAGCATTTCATAAAGAACGCATCCGAAGCTGAACAGATCGCTGCGCGCGTCAGCCTCCGCACCTTGCAGTAACTCCGGAGCCATGTATTGAAACGTCCCTACAATTGAACCTTTCTGGGTCAGCGGCGACGATGCCGAAGTGAGAGACGCCAGATTCATGGTCGGCGTGGAAGGAGTGAAATTGCTGACGGCCTGCGACCCAATCGAAACCTTCGGCTTGGCCAAGCCAAAATCCATCAGCTTCGCGCCCGCCTTGGTCAGCATGATATTCGCCGGCTTCAGATCGCGATGGATAATGCCCCGCTGATGCGCCTTCTCCAGAGCTTGCGCGATTTCCATCCCAATTTTCAAAACCTGATCCAGCGGCAGCGGCCCTCTCTTCAGCCGCTCGGCAAGGGTCTGCCCCTCGAGATACTCCATGATCAGGAAATCGATCCCGTCCTGCGAGCCGATGTCGTAAAGCGTGCAGATGTTCGAATGCTGTAGCGCGGAAATGGCTTTGGCCTCGCGCTCCATGCGCTGTTTCAACTCCGGATCGGAGGAAAGATGTGCCGGCAAAACCTTGATGGCAACCGTCCGGTCCAGCCGCGTATCCTTGGCGCGATACACTTCGCCCATACCGCCCGCACCGAGCGGAGAGACGATCTCGTAAGGACCAAATCGTGTGCCGGCAGTAAGCGCCATACGTTCGCGCAATTATAGCCCGTGTAGTCTGACGGTGCGGGGATGGGGCACCTGGTGATGGGGGTGCCCGTAGCCTGCCCTGAGCGGAGTCGAAGGGTCTCGCTGCCTGAGCGAGACCTGGGCCGGAATTCTGTCATTCCCAGGAAGTTCCTCGCCAACTCAACGCTTCGTCCCACATCCGATGAACTGCACTCCCCTTTTGCTCTTGACACTCCAGTCAAACGAACGTAAAAGTGTGGACGAAAGTAAACGCTATAAAACGAAAGAAAACGAATTACTCTAATCCTTGGAGTCGACGGCCCATGAAAACCATCCAGATTGGCGTAGCAGTTAGTCTCGTCGTGTTCACGGCGGCCATGGCCGCAGGCCAAACCCGAATCGGCGTTCCGTCGTATCAAGGCCCTGGCTCGTCGCAATGGACAGCCTGGGCGGCGCCGGGACCGAAGTCCGTCGGCGTGATGATCGTGAACATCAACAACGGGGATGACGAACACTACTTTCCCAACGTCGACCGCGCCATCCGCGCCACCCGCAGGCAGGGGATTCTCGTGCTCGGGTACACCTACACCAATTACGGCGCGCGCGATCCGAAAATCGTGCAGGAAAAGATCGACGCCGTATACCGGAACTATCTGGTCGACGGTATCTTCTTCGATGAAGCCCCGACTGATTGCAACGCCAGCAATCATTTTTTCCCCACATCGTTCCTCTACTACTCCGCACTCACCAACTACGTGCGCCGTAAGGCGGGCGGGCGCATCACCGTGCTCAATCCCGGAACCTACAGCCCAAGCGATTGCTGGATGGGGATCACCAACATCCTGATGAACTGGGAGGATCAAGGCTTAGCGAATTATCGCGACAACTACGTGGACTTCGCCTGGGTACACAAATACCCGCCTGACCGCTTCTGGCACATCGTCTACGGCATGAGCGCGGAGCAACTTCCGGTCGCGTTGGAACTGGCCAAGCAGCGTAATGCCGGCTGGGTTTACCTGACCCAGGAAACCGCGAATCCTTATGCCAGCCCTCCGCATTTCTGGGCGGCGGAAACTGCGGCGGTGGAACAACAGGCTGTGCAAGCCCCGTTTGCTAGCTCTTGGCCCGACTCTTTGGATCCGCAAGGCACGCGCATGCGCGGCCGCACCTCCATCCGCTGGAACGGCGCGAATCCGGACAACTGGCAGATATTTCTCGACACCGATCAGAACGCGAAGACCGGCTACAACGGCGGCGGCGTTTCCGTAGGCGCGGAATACCTGTTCGAAACCGAAAACGGCACGGCACACCTGCTGCGCTATACCGGTACCGGTACGGATTGGAACTGGACCGAGGTCGCCGCGGACGCCGCATTTGATCTTCTCGAGCCCGGAGTTCAGGCGGCAAGTTTTGACACCGTAGCTCTCGGTGGCACCAAAGCCTTGAATTTACAGATCCGGGCTTTGAACGCTGGCGGGAGTTCGAGCGGCAGCTCGAATTATGACAGTTACGTCTTGCCGCTCAGCCTCAACAATACTGGAATGGTGTTCGACATCACGAACCATCCCTGAAACACATCAACAAAAGTTCAGGAATGTGATCGTCCGGCGGGAAAGTCAAAACTGGTGCGCCCGGAGAGACTCGAACTCCCAACCCTCTGCTCCGAAGGCAGATGCTCTATCCGATTGAGCTACGGGCGCCTGGCGCTATTTTACGGCAAATCTGGATCGCGGCGGTAAGACGATTGAACTGGGCTGTTCTAGAGACTGTCGCCTACGCTCCTGCCGATTGGCTCAGGGCTTCCGCTTCCCGTTGCATCCGCGCTTTGCTTTGTTTCAGGGCGCGAAGGCATTCGGGATCGAGGCGATGAGGAACGTCGCGGTCCATCATTTCAAAGACCACATCCAGTGGAAGGCTTTCGCGGTAAGGGCGTTTTTCGGTGAGAGCCTGGTAGACGTCGGCGACGGCAATAATGCGGGCAGGAATTGACATGCTTTCGGCAGTGAGGCCTTCGGGATAACCGGTGCCGTCGAGACGTTCGTGGTGCGCGGCGGCGATGTAGGCGAGTTGATCGAAGCCGCGGATATTCCGCAGGATGGTTCGCGTGTACGCGGGATGCATTCGCATAATCGTCCACTCTTCGGGCGTCAGCTTCCCCGGCTTTTCAAGAATCGCATTCGAGACGCTTAGCTTTCCAATATCGTGCAGCAGGGCGGCGCGGCGAACCAGAGTGCAGGTGGGAGGAGTCAGGCACATCTGCTCGGCGATTGCAGTTGCGGCTTCGGCAACGCCAACCGAGTGATGAAAGGTATACGGGGACTTGGCGTCGATGACCTGCGCGAACGCCTGGCAGATGCTGTCAATTCTTTCCGGTGACGCCGGAAGCGCGATGCCAGGTTCCATAACGAGAACGTGATCGCGTGCGTCCGGACTTTCTATACGCTCCCAAAGGTCGTGATCTTGTTCGAGCGCCTGCGCTGCGCAGACGATTTCCGGATCGAACCAACGGCCGCTGCGTTCCACAACTGCTTTCACGGCTTCGCGTGGCGCGAAGCGGTGCGCGAATACCTCCAGGGTCTGGCTCACATTCATGATGCGCGCCAGCAAGGAGATTTCTTCTCCGCGCAGGCTTTGCGGGTAGCCGCATCCGTTCCAATGCTCGTCGAGACTGTGAATGGCCTTCGCAGTGGCCTCGCTAAGGCCGATCTGGCGGGCGATCTGCGCGCCGCGCTCGCAGCGCGTGCCGATCAATTCGGCGTTGTTGGCGCGTTGCTCGAGGCCGATTTGAAGAATTCTCCATACTCTGCGCGGAAATGACGCGCCAGGGAGAACGTTGCGCAGCAGATAGCGCAATCCTGAAACCGAGGCCTTGGTCCAATCTTCGAACTTCACCTCGCGCTTCGCTGCGAGTTCATCCGCGCCCATGATCTGGCACATGCGGGCGGCATTGGTGCTGCACCCGGAGTCCTTGAGCAGCAAAGCGTAGTAAAGATCGGAGCACTGCTCGGGTGGAAGTTGCAGTTCATCGGCGATGCGCATGCCCAGGATGCAACTGCGGATAGCATGCCCCATGGGTTGGCCTTCGGTGAGATCGAGCGCGACCGACAAGGCCGAGATTACGTCAGAGAGACGGATAGTATCTGGCGAGAGATCGGTGTGCGTGAACATCTGGGCCTATTGAAGAATGCGCGAGGCGGTTCTTTATGGTCGCGCGTTCGCGATGGCGGGGAAAGTTACCGCGGTAATCAGGGCTTTCGGGGCGGCGAAACGAGAGAAATCGCCGCCCCGTGAGATCGACTTCTTTAGACTTTTATGCGGCGCGAATGAGTGCCGGCGGTACAACGATCTCAACCAGTCCAGTCGCCACGTCATAGACAAGGCCTGATATAAGCCACTGGACCGGCAACGCGGAGATCGTCCGGAGCAAGGCAACATCGGCGGCGACTGCTGCGCGGGGATCGAGAACCGCTTTTTTCTTAAGTTCCGCTTCCTGTATTTGAAAATAGTGCGCCAGCTTTGCGGGGTCGCCCGCAAGGCGAGTGATGCCGCAATCGGTGTGCTGAAGCACGATGAGATGAAACTCACCACCGCCTCCAGGATTCTCGCCCGCAACTTCACCGATTCGCCCGAGTAGTCCCAACTGCTCCAACAACCCTGGCGTGATTCGACCGCCGATGTTACGGATCACCACCGCCTCGCCCGGCTTAATTCCAAGCACGTGAGCAGGATCGACACGCATATCCGCACAACCAATGATGATGGCCTTTACATTGGGGAGGGCTGGTGGAAGCGAGGGCATCAAGGTGCCCGCGGCAGACTGCTGAGCAGCAAAGTTTTTGTTCCGTTGCAACATAGAGTCAAGACTGTTCATGGTGGTCCTCCTGGATAGGATTTTGATGGCGTGGCGGATCGTTTTGATTCCTACGATCTAAGACAAACAGTACACCATTACCGCCAAACATTAGATTCTTACTCTTCCATGGCGGCGTAAGCCGGCTCTTCCATGGCTTGCCGCTTACTGCATCTCAAAACTCAAATAGGTCAGGCCGTCGCTGCGTTCGACCTGAATGACGACCGGGTCGTTAACTTTCAGGTTTTGCACGGCAGCGCGCAACTCGTCCATGGACCGGATGGGCGTGGTATTCAGGGAGTGAATAATGTCGCCGGTCTGGAGGCCAGTTTCGGGCGTAATAAGGTCGACGGCGCGGCCCAGGACAACCACTCCGGTAGAAATTCGCAGCGTACCAATTTCATTACGCAGGGAACTGGTAAGGTCGGTCGCGATAATGCCGAGGCGGGAGATAAGATTTTTTTCGGCGTCAGCCGCGTCGAAGAGTTGGTCGACGGGGTCGTGTTCTTCAATGGCGGGAATGAAAAGCATTTTTTTTTCGCTGCCGCGCAGAACTTCCATCCTCAACACTTGATCCAGGCGATGCAGATAGAGTGCGGAAGAAAGCTGAGGAAGGGTTTCGATGCGGCGATCATCGGCGGTCACCACGATGTCTTGAATCTGAAGTCCCGCTGTCGCGGCTGGGCCATCCGGTTTGACGTCGGCGATGATGACTCCCCAGGCCTGGCCAAGATGAAGGCCTTCGGCCATGGTGGGAGTAATTTCCTGCGCGACCGCGCCGATCTCGGTGCGATGCACGTGACCGTATTTGCGCAGGCTGTGGTAGACGAAATCGACGATGCGGGCTGGGATGGCGAAGCCGAGGCCCTCGCTGCCGCCGCCTTCGGAAAGGATGAAGGTGTTGATGCCGACCACCGATCCATTCATATCGACGAGTGGCCCGCCGCTATTGCCGGGATTGATGGGCGCGTCGGTTTGAATGTAAGTGAGTGGCTTTTCGGGATCGGGCTGGCGGGAGACGGCGCTGACGACTCCCATGGTGACGGAATTCTGTAAGCCTTCGGGACTCCCAATGGCGAAGACGAGCTGGCCTACGCGCGGGCGAGGCGTGACCAGCAGCGGAAGCGTGGCCAGGTCGGTTTCGTCGATTTTCAGCAGGGCGAGATCGGTATCCTTGTGTACTCCGACCAGCCGGGCCTGCAGAATGTGCCGTTTTCCCAGGGGAACGGCGCTGGCGGTGTCGATGGGCAGAGGAAGAGCGACGCGGATGCGCTGCGCGCCTTCGACCACGTGGGCGTTGGTCATAATATAGCCGCTCGAATCGACGATAACTCCGGACCCGACGGCGTGCTGGCGAACGATCAGCGCGGTCTGCGCGCGATTCTCTTCAGGTGCGCGGCCGTACCCATCCACCAGGATCTGGACCACGGCTGGGGAAACTTTCGCGGCCAGGCCTTCGAGCGCGTTATTGAGCTGGACTAGAGATGTGTTGGCAGCGGCGGATTCATCGGGGTGGGGCTGGAGCTTATCGGGGATCGGCTGTCCCTGGGTCAGCGGAGTTGTCAGCGGGGTTGAAGGAGTAGGGCTATTCGACTTCTGATTCGAGGATTGCTGGGAGAGCAAAAAAGCAGACGAGGCGAGAACGAGAGCGAGAACTCGGACTATTAAGCGGCGCGAGCGGGAAGGAAATGGTGCGGCCATGGGTCGGCTCTCCTCAGAAGAACCTCTCATCAGACGGTAACATGAGGCAATCGGTTGCAGGATAATCCAGGCGGGATCCGGAGATTGAAGACTTCTCGTAAAGGACGCGAGAAATTGGGGATCGTTCCTACGGCAGCATTACGCACGCACGAGCGCTCCTGTGCACTTTTTCGTGGGTTGGCTTCGAAAATTGGCGCCCGACGATTTCGCCATCAAGTTTTGTCATCCTGAGCGAAGCACAGTTGCAGTCTAAGGATCACTACACTATTTCGGCCAACACAACTTCTGCGAATCTTCAAAATTTACTTTCTATCCGGTGTTACGTTCTGACAAATGGGGCTTGCCCGCCAAGGGTCCCTGCCCGGGGATGAAGAGGCTCCGATCGGAATGGCAGGGGATTCCTGATGGAGCCGGCAGGGGGAACCTAGGTTCTACCCTTAACTAATTCGTTATCAGGCTTTTATCGGGGCTCCATCCGTGATATAACCTGCCCTAAGCCATAGATACAGGTGATTTGCCTGATTGGAGCCTAAAGTGATGGCATTGTCCTCGTTCGCAAGGGCCGAAAGAGAAAGATCGAGGGACGAAAGAGGAGGGACTGTGTCCGAAGAAGCACGGACCGGCAAGAGGTTTCCGCTGGAATTGCCGATCAAGCTGCACAGCGAGAGCAAGAGCGGCGATGCGGCGGGATTAACAGGAAACTTAAGCGCGGCAGGAGTTTATATTCGCGCCGACTCGTCGCTGGAAGTGGGATCGCCGGTGGAGTTTGAGATCACGCTCCCGCCGGATGTGACCGGAGGCCGGGAGAACGTGATGATTGCGTGCAAAGGCCGCGTGGTGCGCACCGATCCTACCGGAGCCAGCGAAGATGGCCGCGGCGTGGCCTGCGTGATTGATTCGTATGAGTTTGTGAGGAACGGGTAAGACGAAAGAAAGATTGTTGATTTTGTGATTGTTGATTGATGATTGAAAACCAACGAGGGACAGGGCTTTTAATCAACAATCAGCAATCAGCAATCAACAATTGCCGTTAACGATGAGGTCTTTGTGTTCAAGATGATTTTCGGAGCTCCGATAACATGCTCAAACTGATTCTGGCGGACAACCAGGCAATCTTCCGGGCTGGTATTGCCAAGGTGCTGGCAGTGGAAGACGAGATGCGCATTGTGGCGCAAGCTCAAACGCAAGACCAGATGTTTATGGCTCTGGATAAATTTCGCGCCGCGGTACTGGTGGTTGCGGCCGGTTTTCATACCGATTTTGCCGCTATCGTGACCGCCGCGAATAAGGCGAAGACGCGCGTGGTGGTGTTGGCCGATACTGGCGAAAGCGCGCAGCGGCACATGGCGAACGGGGCGCATGGCGTGGTGTACCGCAATGTGACCAGCGCAGCCTTGGTTGACTGCGTGCGCAAAGTGGCGCGCGGCGAGACCTGGGTGCAGGATGTCGCGGTGCCAAGTGAGTTGACCGAAAACGATATGGTCGGCCTGCGCGTGCGCGACCGGCTGACGGCAAAAGAGCTGCGCATTGTGGCGCTGATTGTGCAGGGCTACAAGAATAAAGAGATTGCCACGCAGCTCGGAACCACTGAACAAGTGATCAAGAATTATCTGCGGAATGTGTACGACAAGATCGGAGTATCCGACCGATTGGAACTGGCGCTATTCACGATTCATCACAGGATACTGAATGAGGCCGCAGCGGCCACCACGACGGGAACGATGCCGCAGGCGCCCGCGGGTGTGATGCCGTAGAGATTGTCTAAGTGATGACAGAAGCCGCCTGCGGGCGGCTTTTGCCTTTTGGGCAGCGTAAGTCCACGCTGTCATCCCGAGTGCAGCGAGGAACCATGGTTCTTGCCTGTGTTCAAAACATTTTTGCCGGTCAGCAAGAACCAAGGTCCCTTGCTGCGCTCGCGATGACAATCACATGATCCTCCATTTACCTGCATCGCTGAAACAGCCTGTCGCATCTACTTTCCCATGGAATTTCGAACGTTGGGACACTCTGGATTGAAGGTGCCGGTGCTGTGTTATGGCACGGGAACGTTTGGCGGTAGCAACGAGTTTTTCAAAGCTTGGGGCTCGAGCGATGTTGCTGAGGCGACGAAGCTTGTGGATATTTGCCTGGATGCGGGCGTGAATTTATTCGACACCGCCGACGTTTATTCGGACGGTCTGTCCGAAACGATCTTGGGTAAGGCGATTGCCGGCCGGCGGGACGACGTCCTGATCTCGACCAAAACGACTTTTCGGCTGGGCAAAGGCCCGAACGATGTGGGATCGTCGCGCTATCACCTGATCCGGGCATGCGAGGCCAGCTTGAAGAGGCTGGGAACGGATTACATCGATATTTATCATCTGCATGGATTTGATGCGCTGACTCCTGCCGATGAGGTTCTGAGCACGTTGAATCATCTGGTCGAGAGTGGGAAGGTTCGATACATTGCGTGTTCCAATTTTTCCGGATGGCATTTGATGAAGTCGCTCAGTGTTTCCGAGCGATATGGATGGGCGAAATATGTGGGGCATCAGGTGTATTACTCGTTGATCGGTCGAGAGTACGAATGGGAGTTGATGCCTCTGGGATTGGATCAGGGGGTGGGTGCGCTGGTGTGGAGTCCGCTCGGGTGGGGACGGTTGACGGGAAAGATCAGACGCGGTCAGCCCTTGCCGAAGCAGAGCCGGTTGCACAAGACCGCCGATTACGGTCCCCAGGTCGAGGACGAATATCTCTATAAAATCGTGGACGCGCTGGATGAAGTTGCAAAAGAGACCGGGAAGACCGTGCCCCAGGTCGCGCTGAACTGGCTGTTGCAGCGGCCAACAGTTTCAACCGTGATCATGGGCGCGCGCAATGAGGAACAGTTGCGCCAGAATTGCCGAGGGATGGAATCTTTCTATTGAACAAGTTGCTAAGCTCGATAGGGTAAGCGAAGTTACGCCGATCTATCCCTATTGGCACCAGAAGCAATTCAGAGAGCGGAATCCGTGGCCGGTGCCATTGCCATTGAGCGAGAATACGGCTGGTTAGCGCCGGAGGTTATTTGGGGACACTTTCGACGGCGTTTAAGCGCGTGCCCGGGCGCTCTTGGCTTTTTGGGACGAGGTTTTCTCTTCCCGCTTGAACTTATTTCGCTCAAGTTCGAGACCTTCGCCGATTATTGCCCGGTTGCGGTCGTAGGCATCTTTTAATTGGGAAAGCCCCGGTCCTGTGGGATCGGATGTTCTTACAAATGGTTCGGCGTTGGCGCGACGGTAGGCTTGTTCCAGTTGCGGATATTCGGCAGTGAGAATGTCATCCAGCGTGGCATCATCCCACTGCACCAACTCCAGGCTGCCATCGTCGGTGGGGGTAAGCTGAAGGCAGAAATTGCGCAAGCGGCGCGCAGTCACAACTTCCACGGGTTGGTCGCCGACGAGATTGCGGGCAGCCTTGCGGGCAGTGGTTTCGTCAGCGGCCAGCACGACTACACAGTCCCCGTTGTTAAAGCGCAGAATGTAAAGCATGGGACCTCCGCCTCGATCGATCCAACTGTGAACGGAATATTTCCCAAGATTCGGCCCGATTCATGTTGACACAGATAACCCAGCTGGGACAGTAAAACAAGTTACCTGCGGACATTAGTTGCTAACAAACGAGTAATGGTTCCCAATTTGGAGAGCGAAGGTTGACACTGAGTCCGTCTGTCGCACCAACTAAGATGAACAGTTAGATCCTTCCTAACGCGAAAACCGCGCAAGTGGAAAGAATACAAAACGAGGGCAAGAGGGTATGGCACGGATATTCATCACAGGTTCTTCCGACGGGCTTGGCCGGATGGCGGCCCAACTGCTTCTTGAGCAGGGGCATCAGGCGGTGTTACACGCTCGCAACGAACGACGAGGTCGCGAAGCGATGGCGGCCCTTCCAGAGGCTGAGACAGTTGTTACTGGAGATCTCAGCAGCATTTCTCAAACCCGCAGCGTGGCCGAGCAGGTGAACGCGCTGGGCCCGTTCGATGCGGTGATCCACAACGCAGCCGTCGGGTATCAGGAACCCAGGCGCATTGCGACCGAAGATGGCCTGCCCCAGGTTTTTGCCGTGAACACTCTGGCGTTCTATATTCTGACGGCGCTGATCAGGAAGCCGAAGCGGTTAGTCTATTTGAGTTCCGGGTTGCACCAGAATGGAGATGCAAGCTTGAAAGATCTGGCGTGGGAGCAGCGGACATGGCAGGGAACCCAGGCTTACTCCGATACCAAGCTTCACGATGTGCTATTAGCTTTCGCGGTGGCGCGGCGTTGGCCTGATGTTCTGTCGAATGCTTTAGAGCCAGGGTGGGTGCCCACCAAGATGGGAGGCGCGGGAGCGCCGGATGATCTCGACCAAGGGCACCGTACGCAAGTATGGCTGGCCGTCAGCGACGATCGCGCGGCAAAGGTGACTGGCGAATACTTTTTTCATATGCGGTTGCGGACGCCGAATCCGGCCACGCGTGACGAAGAGCGCCAGGAGAAATTGCTCGAAGCCTGCCGGCGCTTCTCGGGAGTGGAGTTGGCGAGCCATTAAGTCCGGGCGCCAGCCGTACTCGGCACTCGCACTCAAGCACTAACTCTAACGGGGGGACGGCCCTCTGCCTCCTCCATTGCATTTATGAGACAGCTTCTAGCTTTTCTCTTGATTAATATTATTTCTGCTCGTCAGTCTGCATAGTCGGCTGTTGACCTTGCTTCACCAAACGGGCCTCCTCGTGGCTGCTCTCGGTCACTTCCGCGCCTAGTTTGTTTCCAAGTTCGAAGATTTTGTTTAGAAACTCCGTGTTTCCATACTTCCGGAAAATGAGTTCGGTATGGGCAGGCGTGTGGCTATCGATTGTGTTTTGGACGATAAATGCCACGCTGGTTTTGTCGTTTTGACTGGTGACCGTCATTATGGAAAGGTCGGAGTCAGGCATGACCCGAAAGGTGTATTGCCCCGGCGGCAACGTCGTGTTGCCGACGATAAAGCTGTGATCGATATTGGCTCGTACTTCGTTGACAATCTGCGCGTGCAGCCGCGGCGCGCACAATACTGCAAAAAACAGCCCCGCCAACAGCAGGGCTAAGTTAGCTGTATTTCTTTTCACAACCACCTCCGCATGACGCGATCCCGTCGGTTCCGTGCGCCGCGTCACGATGTATTACAGTTGCCGGAGATTCAAAAAGGGTTACACGATTTTTTCGGCTACTGACTTTGCCTGAGTAAAGAGGTAGAGGTAATCCGGGCCACCGGACTTGGAATCGGTGCCCGACATATTGAAGCCGCCAAACGGGTGAGCCCCCACCATGGCGCCCGTGCACTTGCGGTTGATATAGAGATTGCCGACGTGGAAGTCGCGCTTGGCACGGTCAATCTTATCGCGCGACGTGGTATAGATTGCGCCCGTGAGCCCGAACTCCGTGTCGTTGGCGATTTCCAGAGCATGGTCGAAGCCACGGGCTTTGATCACGGCGAGCACGGGGCCGAAAATTTCTTCCTGTTCGAGTTTCGATTTCGCGGGGATGTCGGCGAAGACCGTGGGTTGAATGTAATAACCTTCTCCGGCTTCGGGAGCGCGATTCCCGCCGGTAAGCAGGCGTCCATCTTTCTTCCCTTGCTCGATATAGCCGAGGATAGTCTTCATCGAACCCTCGTTGATCACAGCACCCATGCCGCTGTTTTCGGCGGGATCTCCCACTTTAATTTTTTCCACGCGGGCTTTGAGTTGTTCGAGAAACTTATCGTAGATGCGCTCGTCGACGATGGCACGGGAGCAGGCGGAGCACTTCTGGCCCTGAAAGCCGAACGCGGCTTGAGCGACGCCTTCGACGGCGGAGTCGATATCGGCATCGGCGTCGACGATAATCGCGTCCTTGCCGCCCATTTCAAGGATCGTGCGCTTGATCCAGATTTGGCCGGGAGCTTGCGTGGCCGCGGTTTTATTAATGTGCAGGCCGACTTCGCGCGACCCGGTGAAGGCGATATAACGCGTCTTAGAATGCGCGACAATGGCATCGCCGAAGCTGCCGCCGGCGCCCGGGCAGAAGTTCACCACGCCTTCCGGCATTCCGACTTCTTCGAGCAGTTCGACAAATTTCGCGGCGATGGTGGGCGAATCGCTGGAAGGTTTCAAGATCACAGTGTTGCCGCTGACGATCGATGCAACCGTCATGCCCGCCATAATGGCGCAGGGGAAATTCCACGGCGGAATGACCGCGCCCACGCCGAGCGGGATGTAATGCAGTGAATCGTGCTCGCCCGGCATCTGCACCGGCGGTTTTGACTGGGCAAAGCGCAGGGCTTCGCGGGCGTAGAATTCGCAGAAATCGATGGTTTCGGAAATATCGGCGTCGGCTTCGCCCCAGTTCTTGCTGACTTCGAAAACCAGCCAGGCCATGTAATCCATTTTGCGTTCGCGCATGCGGTCGGCAGCCCGAAACAGCAAGCTGGCGCGCTCTTCGACAGAAGTGTACTTCCAGGATTCAAAGGCCTTCAGCGCAGCTTGTATGGCGGGCTCGACGTGCTCTTTACCCGCCTTTTGATGCAGTCCGACGATTTGCGAGGGGCGCGAGGGATTCAGCGACTGGATCTTGTCGGTAGTCTTAACGCGCTGCCCGCCGATGATGAGATCGTATTCGCGGCCGAGTTGTCCGCGCACACGCTCGATAGCCGCGCGCATTTTGCGGGCGTTGTCTTCCTGGCGAAAATCATAAAAAGGCTCATTGACGAACGGGCCAGAATGCGATTGGGATGATTGCGTACGCGGGCGGACGGGGGCTTCGGCGATAGCCATGGGATGTGCTCCTTGAGACGAATCTGGGTTAGAAAATCCAAGTACAAAAACCCGGGTCCAGAAAATGGACCGATCGACCTTCTGTTAATCAGCTTTTATTGTAGCATCGGAAACCGACCTCGATTTCATACGTCAAAGGCTGTGGCCGGGAAGTTCGCAATCAACGGTTCGATGGAGAGGTCATTTATGAAATGCCTTGTGAAACACCTTCAAGAAAATGCGCTCTTAGCAGGCGCTCTGGTTGCGCTTGTTGCTTCCGCAGGTAATCTGCTAGCGGCACAAGACGTTCTGACGTGGCACAACGATAAGGCGCGGACGGGTCAGTACCTGAGCGAGAAAATCCTGACCCTGCAGAATGTAAATGCGAAGACCTTTGGCAAACTTTTTGTCATAGGCGTGGATGGGAAGGTGGATGCGGAGCCGCTTTACGCTGGGAAACTGGAGGTAACCAATCAAGGCTCAAGAAATGTTCTGCTCGTGGCCACCGAGCATGACAGCGTCTATGCGTTCGATGCCGATAGCGGGAAGGAATTTTGGCGTGTTCAGATGCTCGGACCGAATGAGTCGCCTTCGGACGATCTGGGTTGTTCGCAGGTGACTCCGGAGATCGGAATTACTTCTACACCGGTCATCGACCGGAAACGAGGGCCGCACGGCACGATCTACGTGGTTGCGATGAGCAAAGACCGGGGCGGCCACTATCTTCAGAGATTGCATGCGCTTGATCTCCGCGACGGCAGCGAAGAGTTCGGCGGGCCGGTGGAGATCAAAGCGACATTTCCTGGAACTGGTGCGGCAAGCCACGAAGGCACGGAGATTTTCGATCCCAGACAATATGAAGAACGGGCCGCGCTGTTGCTGTTAGACGGGGTCATTTATACCAGCTGGACCTCGCATTGCGACATTGACCCCTACCACGGATGGGTTATCGGCTACAGCGCGGAAACTCTGAAGCAGACCGCCGTGCTCAACCTGACGCCGAACGGCGAAGAAGGAGCAGTGTGGCAGAGCGGCGCCGGACCGGCGGCGGATGATCAGGGCAACATTTATTTGATGGTGGCGAATGGCAGCTTCGACACAAAGCTGAATGCGAAGGGATTTCCATCGCGGGGTGACTTTGGGAATTCATTCCTCAAGATTTCGACGGCCGGCGGAAGGCTCGCGGTTGCCGATTACTTCACCATGTTTGACGTCGAGGCTGAGAATGCCTCGGATGGTGATCTGGGCGCTGGCGGGCCGGTGGTGCTGCCTGAGATGAAAGACGCTGCGGGAAAGGTGCGGCTGCTGGCGGTGGGAGCCGGAAAAGATCGAAATGTTTATCTAGTGAATCGTGAGGACATGGGGAAGTTCAATCCACAGGGGAATCAAAATATCTATCAGGAACTTCCCAAGGCGCTGCAGGGCGAGCGCTTTCGCGGAGCGCCGGCGTATTTTAACGGGCGGCTGTATTTCGGATCGGTGAATGACAGCCTGCGCGTATTTGGCTTCATGGATGCCCGGCTTCGGGCGGAGCCGGTTTCGATCACGGCTACCAAGTTCGGCTATCCCGGAGCAATGCCCAGTGTTTCGGCGGACGGAGCGCGCAATGGAATCGTGTGGGCCTCTGAAAATGACAAGCAGGCTGTGCTGCACGCCTACGATGCGAATGACATGGCACATGAACTCTACAACAGCAATCAGGCGCCTTCGGGAAGAGATCACTTCGGCGCGGGCAACAAGTTTATAACGCCGATGATTGCCCGCGGAAAAGTCTACGTGGGCACCACTGATGGGGTGGGAGTATTCGGAATACTGCCACACCCTGCGCCTTAGATCGATCTCCTGCTGGTCCGATACCGCTCAGTCCGACTTTCGCAGTGATAAACTCAAGCGTTTCGTACGACAGTTTTTATTCTGCCGGCAGTCCAGCTGCGACGTCAGTGATGCGAGGTCAGTGATGGAAATCAAGTCGATAGGAGTGATTGGCGCGGGGACCATGGGCAACGGGATTGCCCATGTGTTCGCGCGCAACGGTTATGCGGTAGTGCTGTGCGATGTTGAACAGCGGTTCCTGGAGCGCGGGATTGCAACCATCACTAAGAATCTGGACCGCGAAGTGGCGAAGAATAAGATCACCGAGGCCGACAAGGTTTCCGCATTGAAAAGGATTGAGCCGGTGACGGAGCGTTCGCGGCTGGCGGAATGTGACTTCATCGTGGAGGCAGCCACCGAGAAATTCGAAATCAAGACGGAGATCTTTCGCGATCTCGACCGGTGGGCGCGGCCCGAAGTCATCCTGGCTTCGAATACGTCATCCATTTCGATCACCAAGCTGGGCGCGTTGACCACGCGTCCCGACAAAGTGATTGGCATGCATTTCTTTAATCCGGTGCCGGTGATGAAGCTGGTAGAAGTGATTCGCGGGCTGGCCACTACACAGCACACTTTTGAAAGCGTGCGCGATTTGGCGATAAAGCTCGACAAGACGCCCGTCGAGGTGAACGATGCGCCTGGATTTGTCTCCAACCGGGTGCTGATGCCGCTGCTCAACGAGGCCATGTATGCGGTGATGGAGGGCGTCGCCACGGCGGAAGCGGTCGATGAAGTGTTCAAGCTGGGCATGGCCCATCCCATGGGCCCGCTGACGTTGGCGGATTTTATCGGGCTGGATGTTTGTCTCGACATCATGCGCGTGATGCTGGAGGGGTTGGGCGATCCGAAATATAGACCGTGTCCGCTGCTGATCAAGATGGTGGATGCGGGGTGGCTGGGGCGCAAGAGCGGGAGGGGATTTTATAAGTACTGATGATTGTTGATTGAAAAGCCAGCCTCGGAGCCGGAGCGCGTTTTTGATTTTTCAATCATTGATCATTGATTATTGATCATCAATCATCAATCAACAATGAATCTTTCGTCCCCGCCGGCAACTCGAAGCGATATTCTGTTCTACGTGCTGGCTGCGATGGCCGGCATCGCCACCAGCGCAGCCGATGTTGCCATCAACGATCTGCTCTTTACCGCCTTGCTCGTGCTGGCGGCGTGCATGCTGCTGGGAATCTTGCGGCCGCGCCAGCCATGGCGCTGGGTGATCGCTGTGGTGATATTTATTCCTTTGACGGAGTGGATTGCCTACGCACTTCTGGACGTGAAGCCGACGCGCGGCCAGGTCTACGGAGCTTTTCTAACCGCGCTGCCGGGAGTGGCCGGAGCATATGGTGGGGCAGTGGTGCGGAGAGTGCTGGATAATCTACGCGAGGGAAAGTGAAGAAGTAGTGGTCAGTGGCTGGTGGTCGCCGGCCACGCACAATCGGGCAAGAACTTGATTCCCGGTTACTGATTCCTGCTTACTGACCACTAAATTACCGACCACCCGCCACTGCTCAAATGGGATAGCCGATAAGTTACTCCCAAATCCACAGGGTGCACGCGTATGCTTCCTGCATGTGTGTAACGGTGTCGATGCTGGCCAGCGGGAGCAAAGGAAATTGCGCCTTTGTGGCCAGCTCGCGGACGAAAATCCTGGTCGATGCCGGCATTTCCTGCCGGGAGACTTTCAAGCGGCTGAAGTCGTTAGGGGAAGATCCGCAGACGCTTTCCGCGATTCTGATTACCCACGAGCACTCCGATCATGTGTACGGACTGGCGACGCTGGCCAAGAAGCTGCGCATTCCCGTGTTTATGACCGGGGCCACGCATGCCGCATGGGCGCGGGGACTGCGCAACCAGAAGGGCGAGCGCCCGCAGCTCGAAAGGCTCGAGCGCTTCGCATCGGGACACCGTTTTCAGGTTGGCGACATTGAAGTCAAGCCTTTTACCATCCCGCATGACGCGGCCGATCCGGTAGGTTTCACCTTTCGCGTGGAAGGCACAAAGGTGAGTGTGGCGACCGATCTGGGGTATCTTCCTCCCAATGTTCGCGACCACCTGCGCGGGTCGGATGTGCTCATCATGGAATCGAATCATGACGTGGAAATGCTGCGTGGCGGGCCTTATCCTTGGTCGGTGAAACAGCGGGTGGCGAGCAATGTAGGCCACTTGTCGAATGCGAAACTCGCGGATTTTTTCACCGGGGATTATGATAATAATGCAGCCTTTGTGGTGCTGGCGCATCTGAGTGAACAGAACAATCACCCTGAGATCGCGCGGCAGGAAGCGGAAAAGGCGTTGGCGCTTCGTGGCGGGCTGTTCCACAATCGGGTGCGGGTGGCCATACAGTCTGAGGTTTTGCCACCGATCCAATTGTAGAAAATCCAGTTGTAGTAGGTGATAGCTGTTAGGTGGTAGGTCTTTGGAAAAATGCCCAAGACTTAACACCTAGGACCTGGCCTCTTTCGTCCCTTATGAGTCAGCAGTGCATCGATCCCATGGTGGGCAAAATACTGGCGGGCTGGCGCTATGACATTAGCGAGCTTGCGCCGGAAATGCGTGGAGATTACGAAAGCCATCTCGCCGCCTGTGAGTTCTGCCGCAGCCGCCAAAAACTGAATCGCATCATCGATGTTGGCCTGATTGCGCTGGCTTCGGTTTCTGGCGGAATGTTTCTGCTGGCTTTCGGGGTGATCCGGCATTTTGGTTTGCGCCATGCCTTCTGGCTCGAGATCGCCGCCCTGGCCGGATTTGCCTTGTCGGCGCTGATCTGGCTGGTGGTTGCGGTGGCGACGCCTGCTCCGGTGACGGTTCTCGATGCGGCCAAAGAAGGCGCGCGCCGCGTGCACGACCGTCTTCCCCCGGAGATTCGCGAACGGTTGCC
>JBEKWW010000042.1:0-19371 GCA_049512655.1 Candidatus Sulfotelmatobacter sp.
ATGCGCAGGCGGAACTCAGCTTGAATGAAGACGCCGCGGGCAACGAGAAGATCGGCGTGTTCGGCGACCGTACCGGCCAGTGAGTTTTCGATGGGAATGACGGCGGCGTTGGCCGAGCCGTTTTCCACGCGATCGAATACTTCAGCCGAGCGGGCGCAGGAAATCACCTGGCAGCGAGGGAGCATTTGTTCGGCGGCTTCGTGGCTGAAGGATCCGCGTTCGCCCTGGATGGCGGCTTTGATCATCTTCATTGTCATAATCTTGATCTTCGCAAGGTAATTGGTGAGGGTGTTCGGGTGCAACCAACCGCAGATTCCTCCCTCCACATTCCTTCCTTTCCGGAAGGGAGCGTTCGGGTCGGAATGACAAAAAGGGGGTGGTGGAATGACAAGGGATCGGAATAACAAGGAGTGTCGATTCCGCTCACAGACTTTTCTCGAGGACCAGGGCGTCGAGGCCGTTCGAGTAGTAGCGGGGGAAGGTTTTGGTAACACTGTAGACGTGGCGTTTGTAGAAGGCCAGGGCAGAGATGTTGTCGACGGCGGTTTCGAGTTCGACGACGCGGCAGGAGGCGGCACGGAGGCGATCTTCGGCGGCTTCGAGCAGGAGCGATCCGACGCCGAAGCGGCGGGCGGGGGCGATTACGTCGATGGTGATAATGTGGCCGCGCCCATGGTGTGCGGACTCGGCCACTATGAAGCCTGCGATAGCGATGTCACTGGGCGTGACCACTTCGGGCTTCCGGCTTTTGCCTTTCCCAGGCTCTGGGCTCGACGGAACCGCGACCAGGGTGAAGGCTGTGGGGCGGCGCATGTAGAAGCGCAGTTCCGCGCGAGAATAGGAAATTCCAGAAGGAAAACAAGTCTGGTCAATGCGCCAGAGGGTGTCGAAATCTTCGTTCTGGAAATCGCGAACGGTGAAGGCCACGGGCCATTGTAGCGGTCGGAGAAATTATGTGCCGGAGCCCGCATTCGAATTTTCAGGGGGTTGACTCCGGCTTTTCCACAGATCGCCGGACCGGCCGCACTTGCGTGCGGTTTGGGGGGCAATTGACCACTTGCGTCTTCCGCAACCAAGGACGTACCATTTGCATCAGAGGAAGCGTAGTGGGCCGCCTTCTGCTGATTGACGTTGTCGCCTCGGTTGCCGCTCTTGGGCTGTGGTTCCTGGTGTTTGCTCATTACAATCGGAAAAAAGGTATGGCGGCGTTGCGCTGGGTGCAGACCGCGTGCGCGGGCAAGGGCCGCATTCTGGAATCGCATTGGCTGGGCACTTCGCGGCTGCAAGCCCGGCTGCACTTCCCTTCCCATTGGTTTGAAAATGCCAGCGTGATTATGAGGTTCCGTCCGCGGCCGCTGCCGATTCGCTGGGCGATGAGTTGCTGGCGCAAACAAGATGAGACGCTGACGTTTGAGGCCGACCTGGGTGGCTCTCCCAGCTTTTATCTGGAGGTTGTGCGGCATCGCTGGAGCGCGCATAACCGCGGCATCTCATCACGCAAGCATGACGACCGGCAGTGGGACGTTTACGAACCGGGTCCGGTGATTCTTACCACGCGGACGCACTGGAAGCAGGATCCTTCAGCGGAATTGAATGCGTTGATGTCGGCGCGGAGGCAGGAGTTTTTGCAGGTGCGTTTCCGTCCGGAATCGCCTCAATTTTCCGCCACGGTACGGCTGGAGGCGTTGGCCGATCCCGACGCCGCGGCCGAGTTTGTGAGCGCGCTGCGGGAGATTGCAGCGGGGGCTTCCACGCATCGGCAGTAAAGTCGACAGGACAAGATTGTTGGAGTATTTTTCGAGCTACAGCTTTAAAACTTTGCAGAAAAAATTTTGACCTGAGGTAAGTCAGCGTGAGTCATCGGCTGTGGCTGTTGCTGGCCTTGCTTGTACCTCTCTCTGCCGCATTCGGGCAGAACAACCAACCATCGAGCGGTCAAAACTCTCAACAACAGCCGCCACCCCAACCGCAGCTTCAACCCCGTTCCGCCGAACCGCCCAAGACTCCGCCGACGCCTAATCGATTGATCGAAATCAACGTGCAGGTGACGGATAAATCTGGAGCGCCGATTCGCGGACTCCAGAAGGAAAGCTTCACGGTTCTGGACGATAAACGGCCACAAGATATTCTCTCGTTCCATGCAGTGGACGCAAATGACGCGGGCGGGCCGACGGTGGAAGTTGTGCTAGTGGTTGACGCGGTCAACACCGGGTTCCAGACGGTGAGCTACGAGCGAAATGAACTGAAGAAGTTCCTGTTGCAGAATGGCGGCAAGCTGGCGGAGCCGACATCGCTGGTCTTTTTTACGGATCGGGGAGCGGAGATGCAGAACGGTTTCTCGCGCGACGGCACCGCTTTGGCTGACTTGTATGACAAGTATGAGACCGGGATTCGTACGATCAACCGGTCGCAGGGGATTTATGGGGCGGGCGACCGCTATGGCCTGTCGCTCAAGACTCTGACTCAGTTGGTGGCTTACGAGAAGACACGGCCGGGCAGAAAGTTGATGGTCTGGTTCAGTCCGGGATGGCCGTTGCTGACCGGACCTGGGATTGAACCAACGCGTAAGGACCAGGAGAACTTCTTTACTTCGATTGTGGATTTTTCGACGCAACTGCGATTGGCTGACGTCACGCTTTATAGCGTGGACCCTCTCGGGTTGGCGGATGCAGCTGGGGTGCGGATTTCCTACTATGAAGAGTTCCTGAAGGGCGTAACCAAACCGGACCGGTCGCAGGCCGCCAATTTAAGCTTGCAGGTGCTTGCGGTGCAGAGCGGCGGACGGGTACTCAACTCGAGCAACGATCTTACCCATGAGATCGCCGAGTGCGTTGCGGATGCGGAAGCTTTTTATGTGCTCTCGTTCGAATCCGCGCGGGCCGATCATCCCAATGAGTATCACACGATCGATGTGAAAGTGGAGAAACCGGGAGCGAAGAGCCGCGCGCGCACCGGATATTACGCCCAGCCGTAGAACAGGGCGAGTGAAGCCGCCCGATTTTGCATCGTGACGCTTATCGCAGCGGTAAACCGCCTGCGCCATCCAAGACCAACCGAGCGTAATATCAAAAGATAGTGCCTTCCCCTAATCCGGAGTCGAAAGAAAATAAGTGGGCCAAACGGCTGGGGCCGGTGGGCACGGTCGCGATTTTGCTGGCCAAGGCAAAGACCGTTCTGCTGTTCTTGTTGAAATTTAAATTCCTGTTGAGCTTCGTCGCGTTCATGGGAATTTATTGGGCGGCGTTTGGGATGAAGTTCGGCATCGGCTTTGCGGTGCTGATTCTGCTGCATGAGATGGGACATTTTATCGACATCAAGCGCCGTGGATTGCCGGCTGAAATGCCGGTATTTCTGCCTGGGCTAGGTGCGTTCGTGCGCTGGCAGGCGATGGGCGTACCGATTGAGACGCGGGCCGCGGTTAGCCTGGCCGGGCCGCTGGCGGGTTTTTTTGTGGCGTTATTGTGCGCGGCGTTGTGGTGGCAAACGGGAAATCCCTTGTGGGGCGCGCTGGCTCGGGTAGGAGCGGTGCTGAATCTTCTGAATCTGATTCCGGTATGGGTGCTCGATGGCGGGCAGGCCGTGCTGGCATTGAGTAAAGCTGAGCGCGCGATTCTGCTGGCCGCATCTTTGGGTTTATGGCTTGCGCTTGGTGAAAACATGTTCCTGCTGGTGGCGCTGGGAGCGGGCTACCAAGTATTTTTCGGAGGGCATTTTCCTGCACAACCCAGCCGGCCTACGATGGTTTACTATCTCACGGTGATGACGGCTCTGGGCGTGATTATCCGGTTGATGCCGGGACGCGGGCTGGGAGTGAACTGACTTAAACCGGCGGTAGTGTAAGATGTGCGGCGGCTGGAATTTGGAGTTGCCATGAGTCTCCGGTTTAGCTGGTCACGTACTATTCTTTTCATCGCGACGGTCACGTCGATTATCGCTCTTCCAAACCTAACTCCTCTTTTCGCCGGCGAACCACAATGGGTGGAAGTGCGTTCGCCGAATTTCTCCGTGGTAACCGACGCAGGAGAAAAACGGGGACGCGAAGTGGCCATGCGTTTCGAGCAGATGCGAGCGGTTTTTGGCGCATTGATGACTAATTCGAAAGTCAATCTGCCGGTACCCCTGCAAATCGTGGCTTTCCGCAACGCTAAGGAATGGCGGCAGTTTGCCCCGCTGTTCAATGGGAAGCCGATTGAAGCGGCGGGATTATTCCAGCAAGGCAGCGACCGGAGCTTCATCCTGTTGGACATGGCGACGGAGAATCCGTGGACTGTTGTGTTTCATGAATACGCCCATCAATTGATGAATGGAAACCTGCAAGGTGAATTCGCACCCTGGTTGCAGGAGGGCTTCGCGGAGTATTTTTCCAGTATTGAAGTGGACGGCAAAGAAGCGCGAGTGGGAAAGATTCCGGCTGACGAATATACGATCCTGCAGCAGGTAGGAATGATGAAGGTTGCCGATCTTTTCCGGGTGCAGCAGAATTCCAAAATCTATAACGAGAACGGCGATCACCGGACGACGTTCTATGCGGAGTCGAGTATCGTCGTCCATTACATTTTCGACAACCGGCTCATGCTCCAGGTGGGTACGTATTTTGATTTGCGAGAAAACAAGCATCTGGAAGTTGAGGATGCCATTCAGCAGGCCTTCGGGATGAGCGCTTCGCAGTTCGACAAGGTTCTGCGGAATTATGTGGTCAGCCGCCAATATCGGTATTATCCGATTCCGGCTCCCGCCAACCTCGCGCCCGGAAGCTATACGGCTTTAGCGCTCAGCGAAGTAGCCGCCAATGCTGTGCTGGCCGATGTTCACCTGCATTCGCGGGATTATCAGGAACGCGCCATCGGTGAGTTTCAGGAGATTCTCAAGACCGATCCCAATAATTCGGCGGCATACCGCGGGCTCGGATACGCCTATTTGCAGAAACAGGATTTCACGAAGGCGGCGGAATATTTCAGGCGGGCCTCACAGCTGGACACAAGCGATCCGCGGGTTCACTACTACAACGCGTTGCTGATGTACCGGGAGGGCGGAATGGGTGGGGGAAATCAATCGGCCATGATCCGCGAGCTGGAGTCTTCCCTCAGTCTCGATCCGAATTTCGCGGACTCTTATGCGCTTTTGGCCTTTGCGCAAAGCACTAGCGGCGATCCAGCGACGGCTCTCATCACGATGAGAAAGGCAATCACCATCAATCCGCAGAATGAACACTACCGGCTGAATCTGGCGAATCTTTATCTAGCGAACCGGCAGCCAGATCATGCCATCGCGTTGCTGCAAGCGCTTCGGAATTCAGCCGATCCGGCAGTTGCTTCGCACGCAGCCGAGATGTTAGGGCAAGCCGTGCAATTCCAGGCGCTCATCAACCAGCCAAGTGAAAGCAATGGGAATCCAATTGTCGTCCGAAGCACTCCGCCCGAAGGCAAGGAAGAGCGAAGCGTGCCGGCCGCGGCGCCTTCCGGTCCAGTTAAATTTCTTAGCGGTACGCTAACGATTGCGGACTGCTCAAAGCCGCCATCGGCGTCGCTGACGGTTGTTTCCGGATCGACCACTTTCACCATGACGGTAGCGGACCGGAATCACGTGGTCCTGATTGGGGCCAACGAGTTCTCCTGCGGATGGAATAAACAGAAAGTTGCGCTGAACTATCGGGAAACTTCTGCGCGCGAGGGGAACGTCGTATCGCTGGAGATTCAGTAGGGCTACACTCCGTGGCAGCTCTGAAGAAGTTGCGAAAAAACCTATTTTTGCCGGGCGCTGCTTCACCGGCTGAAGCCGCCGTTGAAACCGCCGATTTATCGCAAGCGGTGAACGGCTGCGCTACTCAAAATCGGGATGCAGAGCCGGTTTCTCCGCAAGGCGTGAGGCCGTATCTTTAATCAAAGCAACTTTAAATTGGTCCAGACCGCCGCGTCCGATACATCTCTTTTCTGCCTTGCATCAGCTTTTTCGATTTGTCGGGACCTTCCACTCGCGTTATTCTTTCCGGTACACTTCCAGCCGTTTCGAATACTCCACAAACCGGTGACGTTGCTTCGCGAAGAATTACAGACGAAAAACAAATCAGGAGAATGAAGAACATCCATGCCCACTGAACTGCGGAATTTTCTGGCACTTACCTACGACGAACTCGAAGAACTGAACCTGGAGGCGAAGGAACAACGGCGCAATCGGGTCGCCGTGGACAAGATCCAGGAAAACCGGCTGAAATATTTGACGGACGAGAAGCGGATCAAAGCTGTGACCGTGTTGTTCAGCGATCTTGAAGGCCGGTTGCACATGCTGGATTACGACAAGAAGTTTTTGATCAACAGCTGGGACAATTTGACTTTCGATGGGTCGTCGATTCGGGGCTTTACGGCTCAGCGGGAGAGCGATTTGCGGCTGGGTATTGACTGGTCGGCGTTTTACTGGGCGCCAGCGGATGTGTTTGGCTCCGGCAAGGTGCTGGTTTTTGGCGAGGTGATCGACAAGGGAGGGACGCCTTATTCGGCTGATATTCGCGGCGTGCTGAAAAGTTTTGCCGGAGATCTTTATAAGAAAAAGAACTACACATTGAATGCGGCCAATGAGATTGAAGGATTTCTGTTTCAGGGCGCGGACGCGGAGCGAACATACCACGAAACCGGCAAGTTCGAATACGTGAATACAGGTGGGTATTATCACTCGCTGCCAGGCGATCCGCTGCGCACGTTTATCGATACTACGGCGGAAGTGCAGCGGTCGATGGGGTTCCAGAACGAGAAGGACCATCCGGAAGTTGCGCCCTCACAATTTGAAATCAATTACGGGTACGGAGAAGTGGTTGCGGCGGCTGACCAGATCCAGCTCTATAAATTGATCTGCCGGCAGGTTGCGACGAACATGGGATTAACCGCGTCTTTTCTGCCTAAGCCGGTGGTCGGCGTGAACGGCAGCGGGATGCATACGAATGTTTCCGTGAGTGAAAACGGCAAGAATCTGTTTTGGGACGCAAAGGGCGAAGAAAAACTGAGTAAGACGGGATGGAGTTTCGTGGATCGTATTCTGACGCATGGCAACGATATTTGCCTGCTGCTGAATGCCAGCGTGAATGCTTACCGGCGGCTCGATCCGCACTTTGAAGCGCCGAACCAGATCAAAGCGTCGGCAGTGGATCGGGGATCGATGATCCGCATTCCGATTGGAAACGAAAAGAGCATGCGCGTGGAGGTACGGTCGGTAGCTCCGGATGCGAATCCTTATCTGGTGCTCTATTCGATCTTCAAGAGCGGGCTGGATGGCGAGACTTCGCGGATCAAAAATTTGCGCCAGGCAGAGCGCTATTTGCCCGACAACATTTATACGGCGCTGGAGAATTTCCGCGGATCGGCGTGGACCACGAAGATTCTTGGCGAGGACGTTAAAGGGCGGTATGCCGATCTGAAGCAAGCGGCGGCGGATCGCTGTCCCCGGCTGCTGGGAACGTTTGTGAAGGCACCCGAGGTGCAATATCACCACGACGTATACAACCAATTCCTGTGGAACTTGTTCTAATGCGGTGCAGTTCTGCCAAACAGGAGCGCCCTGGCCGCGAGCTGGGGCGTTTTTGCATAACACGACGGGTGTCCCCACTGAGAGCACGCGTGTGCTAGATTTTGAGTCTCATGGAAGCCGCACCTACGATTTCGACTCAGGGGCTTAGCCGTCGATTTGGCGAGTTGCTGGCGGTCGATAGCGTAAACCTGCAGGTCTCTCCCGGGCAGTTCTTTGGATTTCTAGGGCCTAACGGCGCGGGCAAATCCACCACCATAAAGATGCTTACCGGCCTACTTGCCCCGAGCGCGGGGCGGATTGAAATCCTTGGACTCGACTTAGAGAAGAACTCCGTGGACGTGAAGCGGCAAATCGGTGTTGTGCCGGAAGGCATGGCATTGTTCGGGAGACTTACCGGGTCGGAGTTCCTGAATTTCGCCGGGCGCATGTATGGGCTGGATCGCGCGACTGCGGCCAAACGTACTGTTGAGTTGCTCGATTTTATGCAACTCGCCGATCAGACAAAGAAGCTGGTCACGGATTATTCGCACGGCATGCAGAAAAAACTGGCCATGGCCGCGGCGGTAATTCATGGGCCGAAGGTGTTGTTTTTGGACGAGCCCTTCGAAGGGGTGGACGCGATCGCCGCCGGGACGCTGAAGGCCATGCTGCAACGCATGATTGCGCGCGGGGCGACTATTTTTCTTACGTCGCATGTGCTGGAAATTGTGGAGCGGCTGTGCAGCCACGTTGCCATTATTCATAAAGGAAGGCTGGTGGCGCACGGGTCGCTGGAGCAGCTGCGTGCGGGAGTGGAGGCGCAAGCGCCCGCTGGAGGCGGAGAGAGCGCGGCTCTGGTAACGGGCGAGAAGTTGACGCTGGAGGAGATTTTTCTGCGCACCGTGGGCGGAGAGCAGCGCAGCGAGCCGGAATTGTCATGGCTCGAATAGGGGTTCTAGCATCGCGATGAATGGAACGACCGCAACGATGCACCGGCGCGCGCAACTCTCAGCAATTATTTGGCTGCGCTGGCGGCTTTTCGTGAATGTGCTGCGCACCAGGCGCGGGCAGCTGGAGTTGTTTTCACGCATTCTGGTTTCAACAGCATTCTCCGGACTGGCCCTGGGCGGGGCGTTCGGTCTGGCAATGCTTTCCTATTTCTCGCTTTCGGCGGGCAGGCCGCAGATGCTGGCGGTTTTTTTGTGGATGGTCTTTCTCTTCTGGCAGGTCTTCCCGATCATGGCCACGGCATTTTCCAACACGCCGGATTCCTCCGACTTGTTGCGCTTCCCGCTCGGCTACGGGTCTTACTTCCTGGTGCGTTTGGCGTACGGGGCTTTTGATCCGGCGAGCGCAATCGGGGGGCTGTGGTCGTTTGGCATTGTGGTGGGAGTGAGCGCTCGAAAGCCTTCTTTATTTCCCTGGGCGCTGCTGGTGATGCTGGTCTTCATTGCCTTCAACATTTTGCTGATGCAGACGATTTTCGCGTGGGTGGAGCGCTGGCTGGCGCAACGGCGAACGCGCGAGATCATGGGCGCTCTGTTTGTGCTGGCAATGCTGAGCTTTCAGCTGATTGGGCCGTTGACCGGGCATTACGGCCGGCGCGCGCGGCCGGGGGTGCAACGAGTGGTTGAAGTGATCACGCCGATACAAGGATTTTTTCCGCCGGGGCTGGCGGCGGATGCGATTGTGCGCGGCATTTATCCGCAGGTGGAAGCGGCGGTGAGTTCGCTGTTGCTGCTGGGCGCTTACGCGCTGGTGATTGGCTATGCGCTGCACGTGCGACTTCTGGCGCAGTACCGGGGGGAAAACCTGAGTGAGGCAGCGTCCTCCGTGCAACCTCGAGACCGCGAGTTTCGCCTCGGCTGGAATCTTCCTGGACTTAGAACTCCGGTCGCCGCGGTTTTCGAGAAAGAGATTCGGTATCTGCTGCGCAGCGGGCCGATGCTATTTGCCCTGATCATGCCGATGGTGATGCTGGTGCTGTTTCGATTTGGCGCGATGAACTCCGCCAGAGAATCGATTCCGTTCTTTACGCGCACGCCCACTCTGGCTTTTCCGATGGCGGCGGCTTACGCGATTCTGATGCTTACTAATTTTGTCTATAACAACTTTGGCGGGGACGCGGCAGGAATCCAGTTCTTTTATGCGTCCCCGGCGAGATTTCGCGACATTGTGCTGGCCAAGAATCTGATGCATGCGGCGATTCTGACGTTGGAAGCCGCGTTGGCGTGGATCGCGGTCACGCTGATTTACCGGCGGCCCGGGATCGATGTGACGATTGCGACGATTGCGGGGCTATTGTTCGCCGCGCCGGTTAACTTCGCGGTGGGAAATCTGCTCTCCATTTATTCGCCGCGGAAGATCGATTACTCAAAGTTCGGACGGCAGCGCGCTTCGCAATTCCCTGTCCTTATCAGCATGGGAATTCAACTGGTACTGGTCGGTGTGGGGGTCAGCGTTTTCTGGGCGGCAAATTATCTGGGAAGTTTCTCGATTGCAACGCTGGTATTGCTGGCGATGGCCGGATTGTCGTTCACCATGTACCGGATGATTTTGAATCGGGTGGACAGGTTAGCGATGGAGCGACGGGAGACCATGTTGGCGGAGCTGTGCAAGGCATAGGAGTTTACAGAATGAATGGATCTTAGGTGCTAGGTCGTCGGTCCCAAGACTGAGACCGTTAGGATTCGTCCACTGTCTGACCGCGGAAGTGGCGCTCGTAGTCCAGAAACCATATCAGAAAGGCGACGGCGAGCATGGGCAGAATGAGCCACATTTTGATAGTGGCGAAGTCGGCGAGGATGGTTGCGCCTCCCACCACCGCTAAAACATTCCTCATGGAATCGAGCGCGGCTTCGCGATGAAGGTTCTTTACCCATCCAAACATAGCTCTGAAGATGTCGATCGTAATTCTCACAATTCCTCCAAAAAATGCTATTGCGGGTGAGCGGGATTGGGAACGATCACTCCGCCTTCAATTTGGGGGATGCCGAAATGGCCACTCAGGTGGGAGAGATCGGCGGGACTGATAGAACCGGAAATCGAGACGAACTTAACCTCATCCGCGCGTGAAATAAGAATGGCGACATTGCTGATGGCATTGTTTTCCAGGCGAGCCCAGATATCGGTCATGCTGGAATCGCCTTCGCGATTCTTGTTCATCAGCTTTTTCCAGCCAGCGGCGCGGTATTCGTTATTCAGGGAATTGAGGGCGGTTTGCTCGTATGGAGCGGGCGATGCAACAAAATGATATCTACGGACGGTTATTCCGCTTAGGCCCGCGATCACGCGCTGAAGATCGTCATTATGTTCGAGCTTGGACGCGAGGATCAGCATGGAGTGATCGAAGGTGAATTCTGATTTCGAAGCGGCGTTTTGCCGGAGGGTATCGATGCCGCGCGGGACGAGTCCTTTATTATCGTCGGCGTTCAAAGCGGAGGCGATCGCGATCACGACGATCAAGAGCAGCGCGAACTTCTTCATGGGTAACCCTCAATTCCAGAATATCTGCTTTTGAGACAGCACTCTCTGTGATATTCGAACCCGATTTGATCGCTTTAGTTGTGTGGGGCGCTTGTGATCCCTATATTCACTGTCTTTACAAAACATTACTTCTTTTCTGGATGGGCGAGGAATCGGTATCCCACGCCGCGCACGGTTAGCAGGTGCCGGGGCTGGGCGGGGTCGTCTTCGATGTAGCGGCGCAGACGAACCATAAAATTATCGATGGCACGGGTATCGGTATCTTCGTGAAGGCCCCAGACCTCTTCGAGGATTTGTTTGCGGGAGACGATTTTTCCGTCGTTGCGCACCAGATGGCGCAAGAGTTCCGATTCCATGAGGGTTAGATGAATCAGGTTGTTCGCCGTTCGCAATTCGAGCAGGCCGAAATCGATCGTCTTACCGTTGAACGAGAACTTTCCAAAGTCGCTCAGGATTTTTGAATCGGACTCGGCCTCCGGCGGGATTGGAGAAGAGTTCGCTGAAAGATGAGAACCGGCTGCCGAGTCCGCCGTGTGCGCGGCACGCATCCACTGGCTGCGGCGCAGAAGGCCTTGCAATCGCGCGAGTAAAATCGAGAGGTCAAAAGGCTTGGGAAGATAATCGTCGGCTCCGGCGGCGAAACCTTTCAATACATCCTCGGGACGGCTGCGGGCGGTCAGCATGAGAACCGGAACATAGTTCCGGGCGGCGCGTAATTCCGATACCACGCTGAAGCCATCTTTACCGGGGAGCATGATGTCGAGGACAATGACATCGAAGTTTTCCTGGTTATCAATAAGGCGCTCGGTTGCGGCCTCGCCATCGCCTACAACTTCGGCGGAGTATCCCTCCGCCTGCAAATTAAATTGCAGGCCCTGCGCCAGATGGGCTTCATCTTCGACTACCAGCACGCGGCTCATGCGATGGACCTGGGAAGTTCGAGAACCACGGTTGTGCCGTGGCCCTCGCCGGCGCTCTCGGCGAAAACTTTGCCGCCATGCTTCTGCGCAATCGACTTAACGATGAACAGGCCGAGGCCTGTGCCTTTGACATGCGCCAATGAACGGTGACTGACGCGATAGAAGCGCTTGAAGATGCTCTTCAGATCGTCGCTGGGAATGCCGACGCCTTGATCCTGCACGCTAAGCAGGATGCGCTTTTCATCGGGCAGATCAAGGCGCACGCGCACATCGACGTTTTCTCCGGAATATTTGATAGCGTTGTCGAGAATGTTGAAGACGGCGGTGCGAAGGTCCTCGCCGCTGCCCAGCACGCGGGGGCCAGTCCCGTTGCTGGAAGCCTCTTCGTAATGCAGGGCTTCGGCGGGCAGGTGATGGCGGCTGCGGGCAGCGTCCATGCATTCGCGCACAAGCTGGCGGAAGTCGATAGCGGATTTTTCGCGTCCGGCTTTTTTATCGCCCGCGCGTCCGGCACGCAGGACCTGCTCCACGGTTTCGGTGAGGCGATCGGTATCGCTGAGCATTACCCGGTAGAACTCTTGTTTCTGCGGCTCAGGTAAGTCGCGGCGCTGTAGGGTTTCGAGATGCAGGCGAATCGATGCTACCGGAGTTTTAAGCTCGTGAGTAACGGCGTTGATGAAGCTATCGTGCTGCTCGCTGCGGCGAATCTCACGCAAAAGGAAGGTCGTATTTACGATCATGCCAGCGATGATCACGGCAAAAAACACGATGCCGAAAAATAGCAGGACTCTCAGGCGCCAGTTGAGGATGATCCATCCGGTGCCGAGCGCGACGGCGAGGGCAACGAGGCCGATGCCCAGGCAGAGAAAGAAAACGATGGTCCCGCGGCGGCTGGTGATGCGCATGGTTTCAGGCTGATTCTACAGCTAAGGGGATAATCCGGGCCATCGGTCATGCTTGGGGTAGTGGGCTACTATTTCATCAAGATTCATCGTACACTTCGCACGTCACCAGCTATGGCTGCTGGCGTTACGGATCGGCTGTGGAGCGTAGACGATTTGGTAGCCCTCTGGGAAGCCTACGAACAGCGGAGGGCGGAAAGAGCGGCATGACAAAGATTGAAGATTGGCCGACGTGGTTGCAGTGGGCGGTAGCCATTCCCAATGCTGTTATCCTGCTGACGCTCTTGGCGTGGACTCCAAAGTCCAAGAAAAGCTGGTACATCGCCGGGAGCCTGCTCGCCATCGAAACTATTTTCTTTATCTTTTTTCAAAACTGGAATTCAAAGTAGCCCACTACCATGCTTGGCGACAGTGGCGCAATTTGTGGAGCCTGCAAGAGAAGTCGAGTTTCGCTCGATGCACAGCCAAGCGCAGCTGTCCCTCCATATTCAGCGATAGCCTTTTTTCTTCCAGACGTTCCAATCGGCGCGGACCGCTTCAAGGGTAGTTTCAGCGGCGTGGTGCAGCCACTGGCTTTTCTGTTTCTCCAGGTGACGGAGAATGGCCTTGCGCGCGCTTGGGGTGCCGAGATGGATGTTTGCGGTTTCCCAGCCCATGGCGTGGATGACGCGAAGCTCGGTGTTGGCACCGCTCAAGGATGCGAGTTCGATGCGGCTGCACAAAGGGCCGAGACGGCGGACGATCCAGCGTCCGCGTAGTTGGACAAAGGGATCGGGGCCACGGACGGCGCGGTCGATGATGGTCTGATAGAGAATTTCCGCGGGAGCTTTTTGATTTTGTGCCCAGCATGCGGAGGACTGGACCAGCGCTTTGGCTTCCCGTGCGATGCGTCCGCCGTGCCAGTCGGCGATGGCAACAAAGCGTGCGTGACCGAGACTTCCGAGTCCGGCGGTACGGTGGGCGAGGCGATAGCGAATGCGGGGGGCGGGCATGAGATGTTCGATGGCGTCGATGGCGCTGATGGGGGTTTTGCCTTGAAACGTAGGCAACGCGTCCATTTTTTTCCAGAAGCGGACGGGGTCACGAAGTTCGTTTTCGGCGATGACGCGCAGCCAGGGGTGACGTTCCCCAAGAACAAACGCACAACCTTTTTCTTTTAGACTTGCGCGATAACCTTCGAGCAAGGTGTCGCAAATATCTTCCTTTTTAAGCGGAAGCTTACCGGCTTCAACCGCGAGGTGAGCGCTCGCGGCAAGACGCACCAGATCGATGGTGTAGGCCATGGGCCAAGCCTCATCGAAGTCATTGACGCCCCAGATGAGGCGACCTTCAATGTCACGCCAGGTACCGAAATTTTCGACGTGGAGATCGCCGACGGCAAGGACCTCTGGAGCCTCTGCGAGATCCTTGCAGACTTCAGGCCAGAGCTGCACCCAACGGTAGTAGGTGGCGCGGAAGAAGGGGAATAACTCAGCCTTCATGCGCTCGTGCTTGAGTTGGAGATCTTTCTTGTCGAGGGTAGTGCGGACGCCCAGCCACTCTTCGAAATCGTGGGTTGCCTTGACGACGTTCATTCGGGCAACGATAACGATGGCCAGGAGAAGAAGTCAAATGTGGAGGAAGCATTGGAGGTAAGCGGCGAGGATGAGGCGCCTGATAGTAAGATGCAGCGCAGATGTTTCCTATATCAATCCGGGGATTCGGGAGATCAAGTTGACTGGATCAGGACTGCGTTTTGCGGTTGAGCTGTTATTCCTTGCAGCCATTCTTCCCTGTTCATCTCTAGTGGCGCGGGCCAGTGAGCCGCCTTCTCCACCAGCCTATGGGGTTCGCATGGAGGAGGCGTGGATCCCGATGAAGGATGGCGTGCGGCTGGCAGCAACGCTTTATATGCCAGACGGGGCGAAACCGGGTGAGAAGTTCCCGGCTCTGCTGGAATATCTGCCGTATAGAAAAGATGATGGGACGGCAGCGGAAGACTATCCGCATCATGCATATTTTGCGCGGCGCGGGTATGTGAGCGTGCGCGTGGATATCCGGGGATTTGGCGCGAGTGAGGGAACACCGCCGGAGCGGGAGTATTCGGAACAGGAGCAAGTGGATGGAGAGCAAGTCATTACGTGGCTGGCGCACCAGGCCTGGTCGAATGGGAACGTGGGCATGTTCGGAATCTCATGGGGAGGGTTCACGGCCTTGCAACTGGCGATGCGGCACGCGCCGGGGTTAAAGGCCATCCTGGCGGTGGACGCAACGGCGGAACTATTTCACGACGATGTGCATTATGTGGATGGAATGGCGCACGTTGACGAGTTCGAATTGAACATGGATATGGCGGAGGGTTGGACGGGCGCTCCGAATTACACGCTCGACGAGAAAGTTCTCGGGCCTCGATTTGACACGCCGCCATGGTCGCTACTGTATTTGAGACATCAGCGGGATGGGCCGTTCTGGCGGGACCGGGTGCATCCGTTGAAGGAGATCACGATTCCGAGTTTTTTGATTGGAGGGTTGCTCGATGGTTATCGCGACAATGTTACCGACATGCTCATGCAGTCAAGCGGGCCGGTAAAGGCGATTGTTGGTCCGTGGAACCATACATTTCCGAACGATGCCGTGCCGGGACCGCAGATTGAGTGGCGCAATGAAGCGGTGCGCTGGTTCGATCATTGGCTGAAGGGGCGCGACACCGGAGTGGAGCGTGATCCACGGCTGGTGATTTATATGCAGAACTGGCATGAGCCGGATCCGAATCTCACGAATGTGCCGGGCGAGTGGAGAAAGGAAGATGCATGGCCCCCAAAAGATGCTAAGCCTTCGACTTTATTTTTTCAGCCTAACCATTCGTTGGGCAAGAGTGAGTCGCAAACCGCAGTTCATCAGCTTAAGTATGTGCCGTCGATCGGAGTGGAGGCAGGATTCTGGTGGGGCGAATTGCTGAGCGATGTGCGGCCGGTGGATGCGTTCAGCCTGGTCTACGATTCAGCGCCGCTGGAAGAGGACATAGCAATTCTGGGACGACCGCGTGCATTGCTTCGAGCTTCGGCGACTGCGCCGCTGGCAGACTGGTTCACGCGATTGTCTGATGTGGCGCCGGACGGGACGGTGACACAAATTACCGGAGCAGGGATGAATGGCGCGCAACGAGCGTCGATGAGCGAACCGAGCGATCTTGTCCCGGGAAAGACTTATGCGATTAATGTGGAGATGCATCTGACTTCGTGGGTGTTTCCTAAGGGGCATCGCATCCGCGTGGCGATCTCGAATGCATTGTGGCCGATGATGCTGCCGACACCTTATAACATGACTGCCTCGCTGGAACTTGGCGGTAGTGAAGGGTCGCGAATCGTGCTGCCGGTGGTACCGGAGCATGGAGACATTCCGCCAGCGTTTTCCGGACCTGAACCTTCAGAAGAACGGACTGACGTGAAGTCCGAAGGATTTCCCTGGCCCGGAGAGTGGACGGTGGAGCGCGATGAGGCCCGACATAAGACGACGGTTCATTGGAAGGGTCAGGAGGGCGGCACCTATCCGTGGGGCACGGAAAAGGATTATGAAGAATTAACTTATGAAGCCGATGACGCGCATCCCGAGACTTGCTCGGTGCGAGGCGAGGCCAAGACGTTGTTCGCGTTGCAGGGACGCACGCTGACTTGGCAGGGGCATTTGCTGGTGACGACGGATGCGAAGAATTTTTATTACAAGTACACGCGTGAGTTGTTGAAGGATGGGACGATGATTCGGTCAAAGATGTGGCAAGAGACGATTCCGCGGGACCACCAGTGAAGTCTCAAATACGGCTGGAATGTCGCGCGTTAGCAAACCTAATCGGGCTTTGCCTGATCGACAGCCGAGGGCTGCTGTACCCACGTTAGTTGCTGCCGCTCAAGAAGACGAAATACCGCGGCGAAGATCGGCCGCGAGCAAGCGGTGAAACAACTGTTCGCCGGCTTCGCGGCGCACGGATAAGCGGCCAGCCTGGTAGGCGCGAGACTTCAAGCCGCGCTGCACGTCTTCGCAGATTCCCAGATCTTCTTCCTGAACTCGATCGCCGACGTTCACCGACTGCTCGTTGTATTCGCGTGCGCTCTCGCTAACGTCCGCGAAATAGAAATCAAAGATTACGCGGCAGTGATCAACGTCAATCGGGATTACGAGATTGGTATCCATGTAACCCTCGTAGCAGTTGATCATGAGGTTGGGATATTGCCAGAAGTACCAGGCGCGGTCTCCCTTACGCGTGGCTCCAGTCGCGGCGTCCTCGCTCGACGTGACCATAGGGCTGGATTGCAGGCAGTAACGGTCTTCGTTCTCGATGGTGTATTGCTTGTAGTCGAGAACGGAATTCAGACCTTTATGCAGATGCGGGACGTGATACCCGCCGTCAAGAAAGTTATCAACATAGACCTTCCAATTGCAGTGAATGTCGTAGGTGCGACTGTCGAAGTAATGGAGTTTACTGATGCCGAGAGGCGCAACACGATTGACCAGGCCTCCGAGAAAATCTGCGAGTGGGGGAGCTTGATTCTCGAGGTTGATGAAGACGAAGCACTCCCAGGGTTCAACGCGAACGGGCACCAAGCCATTTTGCGAACGATCAAAATTCTCCACACCCTCGAACTCCGGCATGCCTTTAAGGGAACCGTCCAGACCGTAATTCCAGCCGTGGTAGGGGCAATGCAAGAGCGAGGCATGGCCGCAAGGCTCGGTCACGACGGCGGCGGCGTGATGCCGGCATACGTTGTAAAAGGCGCGCAGAATGCCGTCATTGCCGCGAACCACGACTACCGGTTCTCCGGCGACCGAGGTGGAAATGAACTGACCAGGTAGCTGTAATTTTTCCGCGCGCGCAACCAACTGCCACGTCTTGCTGAAAACGGCGAGACGCTCAAGCTCGGCTATCCGAGGATCGATGTACCATCCTGCGGGAATAGTCGCCGCCTGCGATAGGGGCGCGGCGGCGTTATAACTGGAGAGAATCTGCTCGACAGAAGGTGGAATAGCCGGGGACATGGGATAAGTATAGGAACGGTAAGAACGGAAGAATACAGGAGAAGATATTGTTTTTCAATTGAATGACGTGCCGGAGTGAAGCCGCTTGCCCGGCGAGAAAGAGCCGCGCTTCACTCGACCCTTCGACTTCGCTTAGCGCAAGCTAGCCGGGTGGCGGTTGCCCCTGCATAAACATTGACTCCACGTGAAGATCAAAAAAACAAACAAGACCGGGCGCGATGATTAAGTCCAACGTTTGACGATGCCGTTGTCATTGACTATGATCGAAATGCGGGGTGGAGCAGTCTGGTAGCTCGTTGGGCTCATAACCCAAAGGTCGGTGGTTCAAATCCACCCCCCGCAACCAACGCAATCATAGAGTTACGGGCCATTGGGCACTTGCAGCAACTGTCCAAAACTGTCCAATAAGGGGAACTGCCACACAGTTCCCCTTATTTATTGAATGGAGACCTCTTGATTGGCAGGCCTTTGCAAGAGGCGTTGCACGATGGGCCGATTGGCCTTGCGCTTGGCCAAGGCCGAGGCATTGCCGTACTGGTCCATTGTGGTTGAGACGTGCGCGTGTCGCATGAGTTTCTGCTGTACGCCCACGGGTGCTCCGGTCTCGTCCAGCCACGCACGATATGTGTGACGGAACGTGTGAAACCCGATCCTGCCAAGTCCCAATTTCAGAGCTGTAGGAACCAGGTAGTCGTTGCGCATCGAGTCGGCGTGATACGGTCGACCCGTCACCGGGCTCGGAAAAAGCCAGTGCTCTTCGGTATCGAGACAGAGCGCTTGCCATTTCTTGAGTTCGAGGATAAAGCCCCGTTCGATTGGAACCTCGTCCTGCGAATACTCCGTCTTCAACTTGTTGAGCCGCTTTCCGACCGCTGATCGTTGAACCAGAACCACCGATCGCTTGAAATCGAAATCCGTCCAGCGCAAACCCAGGATTTCGCTGATTCGCAATGCGCTTGCTGATGCCCTTCACTTCGACCAAGTCCATGGGGTTTCGTTCCACATTCAGCAATTCCCAAAGCATCGCCTTGTCGAAAAGACGATACATCAGGGATCGAATATGTCCCTTGTACTTGGGCGAGAGGACGAGCTTGCGAAGCCAATCCTGTACCAAAGCGGGCCGAACGTCTTCGAGACAGACGTCGCCCCACTTGGGTCGGATGTGTTGGCAAATCATACTTCGGTAGGAGGCTAGAGTATTGTGAGTGATTTGTTCGGCGTCCTCTTCCTGTTTCTGATCGAGCAGGAAACGGTCGAGGATGCCACAGAAGAGAACCGGATCTCGGCGCAACATCCCATCGTTGATCATCAGCCGCATGCCTTCTGCTGCTTTCAAGGCGTGGGCCTCCGTCTTGTACTTTTCGACGGTTCCGACGGTGAACCCTCTTCTGGTCCTGCGACCGTCTGAAGTCGGTTCCCACCAACGATAGAGCCATACGTCCGGTCCTGTTACGCGTTTGTTGATCTCAACACTACCGTACTGATACCGCGTTCGCTTAGCCAATGTAATCTCCTTGGGGTTGGCGACGCGGGTGGCTGCCTGAGATTACCTGAGAACG
>JBEKWW010000043.1:0-16599 GCA_049512655.1 Candidatus Sulfotelmatobacter sp.
TGCGAATACTCCGTCTTCAACTTGTTGAGCCGCTTTCCGACCGCTGATCGTTGAACCAGAACCACCGATCGCTTGAAATCGAAATCCGTCCAGCGCAAACCCAGGATTTCGCTGATTCGCAAACCGAAACACAAGCCAATTAGCACGATGGTTCGAAAGGGCTGAACCAGCGCGTCGAGCATTTGCCAAGCATCCTTTACCTGAAGGACGCGAGGACGTTTCTTGCGTTTGCTGATGCCCTTCACTTCGACCAAGTCCATGAGATTTCGTTCCACATTCAGCAATTCCCAAAGCATCGCCTTGTCGAAAAGACGATACATCAGGGATCGAATATGTCCCTTGTACTTGGGCGAGAGCCTCCCGGACACGATCCGCTATTACTATCCTCCCGGGCCGATCAATCTCGACCTGATTTCAAGCTGCTCTTGAATCTTCTTGCGATCATCGCCGTCCTCAATCACCCGATCACAGAGGATGAGCACTCGCTCCGTCATGTTGCGAAGCTCCGGATAGTACCTGTCAATGCCTTCAATCACGATCGCACCGGACATGCCATCGAGATCTTGGCGAGCGCTTTCCTCGTGCGGGTGCGTGTGATACCAATACAGCCCGGGCGGCGCATCGAATGGAACGTCAACTCGATAGTTCAACACTTCTCTTGGCATCGCCATCATTGTCAGGACATCACCTTGCGGATTCTTGGGCGAAACGTGCAGGCCGTGAAAATGCAAATTGCTTATGTTCTTGCAGAACGCGAGCGCACATTTCTCGTCTGAGTGCACTGGTAGGTTGTTTACATATCGCACCTCGATCGTCTCACCAGGTAACACCGGATCAACGGAGCATCAGTCTTGCCCGCGTAAGAGAATGCATTGTGCCTTTCTTGTTGGTCATAGACGGCGGTCAGGGTCAAGGAAGCCGCCGACTGAGGAGGATCGGCAACAAGGTGCTGCTGCGCGACAAGCGGGGTCGCCAGCAGCAAGCTGCAAAATAACGCGCATATGCAGTGAAGTTCGTCTCTACGGAATCGTTTTGTCATTTCAATTTCGCCGTCGGTCTATCAGAAACATCTCTCTCTGAAAGCCCGAGACCACGGCATTTGTGGGATCTTCCTCAGGAACTAACGCAGTACTTCTTTCGAAGATAGCTTCCTTCTATTGTGCGCGATGATGAAACCTTCTTATCGGTGCCGTTGACAGAAGCATCACTTGAAGCTCGTTATCGTTCTGGCCGATCACACCGTTTGCTATGGGCGCATATCGATGTTGGTAACCGAGTTCAAGTGCAAATCTCGACCCCAGGTTCCATCCGAATGCGCCATAGTCGACATTTGCGTAGAACGGACTCTCTCCACTGTGAGGCCCGAAGCTGGTGTAAACCTCGTTGAAAATGGAGACATAGTTGGGGACAATCCACCACGAGGCAGTTTTGAAGGGAATCTTCGCGGTGAGCCGATAGCGCGCCCGTTCTGCAAAGTTCCATTTGGTGACACCCTCTCCCTCCGTGGCAGTTCCGAGGAACCGCTGCTCCACGCGAAATCGGTGGGTTAGTGTTACATGTTTCTCACCCAGACGGATGAGAGGATGTTCGAACTGCAATTGTTCGAAGGCACGGTGCTCCGGCTGTTTTCCACTCGCAGACGCCGGTGAAAGCGTTCCTCCCTCAAATGGGTAGGACACAAGATATGTGTATGCGAAGAGCGAGGAGAGTCCGTGCCCATGTTCGACAGTCAGACCGGAACGCAACATGTATTGTTCCGGGTGATCAAAAGGAAAGGTATGGCGGTAAGAACCTTCCAGATGCAGAGCCAGTGTGTCCGTGAAAGGTTGATCTCCAAAGTAGCTTAGCCAGGTGCTGCTTTGTGCCCCTCCGGAGGGCATTTGTGCCGAGGAGCGAAACGAGCAGCAGGTTGTCAGAAAGCAGAGCACGAGCCAGAATCGTGCGAGCGGGTAGTGAAACCCTCCAACCGCCCTGTCGAAATCGACGGGATTGACTCGGTCTGATATCAAGGCACACATTTTCCAAAATCCTTACGACGCACATCGTGTCCAATGCACTGGTTTATCCGCGAAAGAAGTTCTGAAGTTCGGCAAGCACCTCGGCGGGCTGTTCTTCTGGAAGCAGGTGTCCACAGTCCAAGGCCCTGCCGCTGACTGAGGTAGCCTTCGCACGCCAAGTTGCAAGTACATCCCAGAGATGACCAACGACTCCCTTAGCGCCCCACAGCGCGAGCACCGGCGCAGAAATCTTGTGGCCTGCTTTGTCGTCGGCTTCGTCCATCTCGAGATCAATATCTGCCGCGGCTCGATAGTCTTCACAGGCCGCGTGGATCGTGCCGGAGCAGCAGTAGCAGCGCAGATACTCAGCCATCGCCTCCGGCGTGACTGCACCGGGAGTCTTGCCTTGCACAGCAAGGTGCTCCTTCAAGTAATATTCAGGATCGTTGCCGATGATGTGCTCCGGCATTGGAAAAGGCTGGATTTGAAGAAACCACCACACATACCGTGTGGCGAACTCTTTGTTCGTGTCACGGTACATTGTGAGGGTCGGCGCAATGTCCATAAGGCAGACCTTGAGCACGTTGTCAGGGTGATCGAGGCAAAGACGATGTGCAACACGGGCGCCACGATCGTGACCCGCTACAAAGAACCGCTCATAGCCGAAGTGCCTCATCGTCTCTACCTGATCCTGAGCCATCGCTCGGAAGGAGTAGTTGACCTGACGCTCGCCGCCGTCGGGCTTGCTGGAATCGCCATAGCCTCGCAGGTCAGGGATGACGACTGTGTAATTCCGCGCCAGATCCGCGGCGATCTTGTGCCACGTTACGTGCGTCTCCGGATGACCGTGAATCAGCAACAATGGCGGCCCCTCGCCGCCTTTGAGAACGTTAATGCTGGCGCCGCTGGTTTTGACTGTGTCGGCAACAAACCCAGGAAAGAGCCTTTTGGTCGTCTCAGGCGAGGGTGGTGAAGGCAACTCTGATAGTTGGGAGCAAGGTGCATACGCAGGAGCAGCCATGACTTTCGCAGCGGGGAGAAGGGCGAAGGCCGCGCTGGCTGATCCTAGAGAGAGAAAATTTCGACGATTCATGATTCTCCTTTCAACTAAAACTGCTACTTTGGGCACGCTTCTCGCGTTATAAGTATGCTCACCACAACGGGTATCTCGTGGAGATGTAATCTCTCGCGGCGACTCTAATGGAAGGCCCGAAACTCCCAGTCGCTTTCGTGGTACTCATGGATACAAACTGACGCTGATTTCACTTTGTCCTCCACTCCGGCTTCTCATTTCACTTTTTGCACAAGAGCACGGTGGTTGCCGATCCAACTAAAGAGGCAACAGGTTGTGTGAAACCCAATACTCCCAGCCGGTTAACTCGATCGGGAGATGCCAGATAAGCTGGCGCTCGGCCATACTGGCGTCCAGCCCAATGGACTTGTATGTCAACATTTCTGACAAGATTGAGATTGCGGCTAGTCTCGAATCAAGAAACACCACTTCGCGGACTGTGAAGTCTTCGTACACTTCTCGGCGAGTATGGGAACGTTGCTGGAGTGGTCTGCAGTCTTCAACCAACAGCAGAGGAAGTGGAGGAGAGGTCACATAACGCTGAGCCGCTACTCTTTTCGGATCTCTAGTTTTGAGAAAACCTGGGAATATCGGAGGAATCTTCAACTGGAAGATGCCGCCAGGCAATCCGCCCTTTTAGTTTTCTGGTCAATTCATCGGTTCGGGCGATCGTCACAGGTTGACCGGAAATTCTTGGAGCGCGAGATTCCCAATTTCTGCATATGAAAATACAAAGTGGAGCGCTTCATTCCTAGACGAGCGGCAGCCCCGTTCGCACCGGCAACAATGCCGTTCGTCTTTTTTAACGTTTTGCAAATGTGATCCCGCTCAGCATCTTCCAGCGTGACAGCTTCCAGAGGCTCACTTTCAGAAGCCTGCCTCAATCCTCCGAGAGGAGGACGTAGGGTTTTCCCAGGGGTCAGGATGACGCTGCGCTCGATGAAGTTCTGTAGCTCACGGATGTTCCCCGGCCAAGGATGTTCACTCAGCACAGTCATCGCTTCCACTGGGATCTCATCAACCCGTTTTTGCATCCTTGCGGCGTATCTGCTAACGAAGTGCCTGACTAACAAGGGAATGTCCTCTGCGCGATCGCGCAATGCGGGTACCGGAATAGGAAATATGTTGAGTCGGTAGTAAAGATCGCTGCGAAACCGTTTCTCGGAAACCAGCTTTAACAGGTCCCCGTTTGTTGCCGCTACCAAGCGCACATTGACCCGCTGGGTTTGGTTGCTGCCGAGTCTTTCGAATTCTCCCTCCTGCAATACACGCAGCAGCTTCGCCTGCAATTCCAGGGGGATATCACCGATCTCATCCAGAAAGAGCGTACCTCGATCCGCCGCCTCGAAGCGGCCAACCTTGCGCGTCACTGCCCCAGTAAAGGCGCCCCTTTCGTGGCCGAAGAGTTCGCTCTCAAGCAACCCCAAAGGAATTGCGGCGCAATTCAGTTTCACGAAGGGGCGATCCCGCCGCTTACTGTGAGCATGGATGGCTGCCGCGATGAGTTCTTTTCCGGTCCCCGTCTCCCCTTCGATCAGAACTGTCGAATCTGTGGGCGCCACCGTGCGAACTAGACCCAGCACTTCCATCAGTGCTGCGCTCGATCCCACTATGCCTTCAAAGCCTTTACGCTCATGTTCGTGCTCCTCGGTGAACCGGTAAGGTGTCAAGAGTGCCGGGCTCAGTTCGGCGCTCACATCCGGTGACACACTCCCCAGCGACACATCGTCATGATCGGCATAGGCGAAAGCCATCCCACTACGCTCATCTAGAACTGCTGCGTTTTCGCTGTTCATGTCGCACCCCAATCTTAGTTTTCTTCGTCGGAAGCCTGTTCCCTGAATACCCACTCGCGGATGTACGGTGGACAATGCACCAATTCGACGCCCTTCGCTTCACACATTCCCAAGAAGCGAACCACCTCAACATCGACGAGCGTCACCTCTTCCAGATCAAGGACGATTCCTGCTGCGTAACCGCCCATCTGCCCGCGTAATTCCTCGAGATCTCCGGATCGAATTCGACCGCTAATTTTGAAAATTGTGCGTGTTCCGTCGGATCTTTTTACTATTTTCAATGCCATCGCATTCTGGCGATGCACTCGATGGACCATATGTAACTCACTGAATAGACACACTTTATCTTTGATCGGCGAATTCTGATAATCAGAAACTTCTGATTCTCGGCACGATCTCGGCAGATGGATAAGCGAGGCACCAATAATTTTGCCCTGACTGAGCAAATGCTGGTACTTGTCTCGGGTCAAAAGGATGAGACTACAGAATGCTAATCACGCAGACTTGAAGCGGTTTTTCTTGATTCCCAGGATGCTGATCTTGGAGTCGAGAGTTTGACGAGGAATTCCCAGCTTGGCAGCCGCTCCCGATGGCCCCGCGATTCGGCCGCCCGTCTCAGCCAGGGCTGCTTCGATTATTTCCCTCTCTCGATCAGCGTCCAGCCGCAAGAGCCCTTTGTCCACCATACTTGATCTCGGCGATTCGGGAGGCCGCTTACGTTCCAGCCAGCTCTCATCCACGGAAAAAGTATCTCCGTCGCTCAACACAACGGCTCGCTCGACCACATTCTGCAACTCACGAATATTCCCCGGCCAACCATAGGCCCGAAATAATTCCAACGTCTTCTTCGTTATATGTGTGATCTTTTTCCCGGCCTTCTTTGCATAGCGCTCAACCAGGTACTCTACCAACATGGGAATGTCATCGATGCGTTCTCGAAGCGGCGGTATCTCAATTGGAAAGACATTGAGTCTGTAGAAGAGATCTTGTCTGAAACTTCCCGAGTCGACAGCAGCATTCAAGTTCCGGTTGGTCGCTGCCAACACTCGCACGTCGACTGAAATCGGCTGGCTTCCTCCAACGCGTTCGAATTCTCGCTCTTGGAGAACGCGTAAGAGAGTTATCTGAGTCTCGCCTGGAAGTTCTCCAACCTCGTCCAGGAAGATCGTTCCCTCGTGCGCCAGTTCAAACCGTCCCAAGCGTCGCTGTGTTGCTCCGGTGAAGGCACCCTTCTCGTGTCCAAAGAGTTCGGACGCGATCAAAGATTGTGGAATCGCCGCGCAATTCACTCGGACGAATGCACGAGTTGAACGGTGCGATCGATTGTGGATAGCCCGCGCAATTAATTCCTTTCCTGTTCCGGTCTCGCCAAGAATTAGAACCGTGGAATCGGTGGGGGCCACCTTCGCAACCTGCGATAGGACCCTGCGGAGTGCTACGGAGGAACCGACGATCTCCTCGAACATGGATGCCTGATCGACTTCTTCGCGTAGCGCAATGTTCTCGTCCCGAAGTCGCTGCTCAGCCTGCTTGCGATCGTCAATGTCGGTCGCTGCGGAATACCAACGTGTGAGGCGTCCTTGTTCATCTCGTACCGGGTTCCTGCGCCTGAGAAACCAGCGATATTTTCCGTCTTTTCCCCGAAGACGTACTTCGAATTCGTGCGGGAGGCCTCTCAACAATTTATCTTCAGTTTCGCGGGCCACGCGTTCCCAATCATCCGGATGGATATTCTCAGGACAATCTGTTTTCTGCCACTCCTCGAGAGTGAACCCCAGATAATCGAGCGTCTTTTGATTGGCATACAGCCGAGTGTGATCGCGATCAGGGGCTAATACAGCGACGTACTGGGGTGCAAAATCCACGATCTGTCGAAGCTCCGCTTCGCTTCGCCGGATATTGTCTTCCGCCTGCTTTCGATCTTCAACGTCCGTCATTAGGGTGTACCAGCGCATAATGCGGCCATCCGCATCACGTTGTGGCAGGCGGCGCAGCAAAAACCAGCGGTAGACACCATCAGCTCGGCGAAGACGGAGTTCAACGTCACTCGGCTGGCCGGTTTCGATCGACGTCCTCAACGTGGCAATTACTTCAGGAAGATCGTCAGGATACACGGCGTCGGACACAGCCCAGTTCTTCAATTCGTCAAGGGGCTTGCCAAAATATTCCAATGTTTGATTATTGACGAATTCAATTTCGCCACTTGCCGTCAAAGTACAAACAAAGCCGGGCATACTGTTAACGATCAGACGAAAGTTCTGCTCACTGGATCGGAGTCTGTCTTCAGCACGTTTTCGGTCCTCTATATCGGTGGCGGTGCCGTACCATCGAACAACGTTTCCCTGCTCATCCATCAACGGCTCGGAACGGCAGATAAACCAGCGATATTCTCCGTCAAACCTCCGAATGCGGGCTTCGCCTTCGGCGGGTTTCTTTGAAGCTATTCTGTCGCGCCACATGTCTATGAGTTCTTCCGAGTCTTCGGGATGAATCGTAGTTGTCCAGCCCCATCCCAGCCCCTCCTCGGCGGAGAGACCTGTGTAGTCCAGCCAGCGCTGATTATTGAATTCCGTAAAGCCATCAGGCAGTGTGCACCAAGCCATCGCCGGGATTGTGTCGATAATGGTTCGAAGGCGTAGTTCTGATTTCTTGATCTCAGCTAACGCGTTCTCCAACGCCGCTTTCGCCTGATACTGCTCGGTGACATCTATCGTCGTGCCGACGAACTGCACCACATCACCGGCTGAATTGACCACGGGATGAGCCACGATTCGAATATCCTTGATCGATCCGTCCGGAAAGCGAAGTTGGGAATCGTAATCGATGTCGGCTTTGCCTCGGATCGACTTCTCCACGGCTGCCATCAAACCCGCCCAATCCTCGGGAGAGTGGAGTGCACGGTCTTCTTCAAAAAGCGGAGGACCTTGTGCCGGATCGCGCCCGTGGATTCGGCACATCTCGGGTGACCAGTAGACGGGTCCTGGGCGACGAACATCCCATACGAAGCTACCCGAGTGGCTTAATCTTTCTGCCTCCGTTAGGTAACACTGGGTGCGCCGCAACTGCTCTTCGACGTGAGTGGGAGATTGCGGATCGTCAAGGCGGCTCTTTCCGGTTTCAGCTAATCCTGAGTTATCGTGTTCCGTCATTTGCAACTCCAATCAGCCGAATAGCCGTTCCATTAGACTGCATGCCTGGCCCGTCCCGCCCGAATCGCTCCGTGGAAATCCGGCGGGCCAACACTGGAGGATGTGGTTTGTTCAGGCTAAACGAGGGGGAGTGTAACTTGTCAAGCGAACATACCGGGCTGCAGATGACTATGCTTCCGACGAAACCGTCCAGCGCACTGACACTCTGAGGGAGTGCATCGCTACAACTTCTGCCTTCTGCCGCGTTGGTTGTTCCCTTGCATTCAATCTCTTGCACGACCTTCGCGCAAACATGGCAGCCTGGTAGACCAAGTGCTTCTCCACCACCGGGAAGGAAATGAATATGGGAAAGCTTGAAGGAAAGACAGCCGTGATTACGGGCGGCAGCAGTGGAATCGGCCTAGCGACCGCGAAACGATTCGTCGATGAAGGCGCCTACGTATTCATCACCGGACGGCGGCAAGGCGAACTGGAAACCGCCGTCGGCCAGCTTGGACGAAATGTGACAGCTGTCCAGAGCGACGTCTCAAAAATGGCCGATCTCGACAAGCTGTATGCAGCGGTGAAGAAGCAGAAGGGCGCGCTCGACATCGTCTTTGCCAATGCCGGCACCGGTTCGTTCGCCCCGCTCGGGCAAATTAGCGAGGAACATTTTGACAAGCAATTTGACGTGAACGTGAAGGGGCTGCTGTTTACGGTGCAGAAGGCGCTCCCGTTGTTACAAGAGGGCGCATCGATCGTGCTGAACGCATCCATAGTTTCCATCACCGGCAGTCCGGCCTTCAGCGTCTACAGCGCGACCAAGGCTGCGGTCCGCTCGTTTGCGCGCACCTGGTCCGTAGATCTTAAGGAGCGAAAGATCCGAGTCAACGCAATCAGTCCGGGCATTATCCCGACGCCGGGCTACAACACTTCGCTTGGGATGACGCAGGAGGAAGTCGATCAGTATGTACAGAGCTCGCTTGGCGATATTCCTCTGGGCCGTGCAGGCACCGCGGATGAAATCGCGAAGGCCGTCTTGTTCTTGGCATCCGACGACAGCAGCTACGTAACCGGCATCGAGTTGTTCGTCGATGGCGGCTTGGCTCAGATATAGCCGGCGGTGTACCCGGAACGGAGAATGCGATGCAAAGTGTAGACAATCTCTTGAAAAAGAACCTGAAAGCATTTGGAGAGCGCAACGCGCAGAAGCGACGCATAGCGATGTCGACGATATGGGAGTCTGACGGAGTATTCATCGATCCCGATGGTCTGCACATTGGACCCGAAGCCATCGACAACGCTATCGAGCACCTCTTGCTGAAGTTTGCGGATTTCGTTTTCAGTGAGTTGGGTGCGCCGGACTCCCATAACGGAATAGGAAGGCTGGCGTGGGGCTTCGGCCCCGCGGGGAAAAAGCCGGCGGTCACAGGCCTCGACGTGATTGTCTCAAAGGCCGGCAAGATTGAGGCGCTCTACACATTCCTCGATCCCGGCCAGAGGTGAACACAAGGTTAGTGAGGCCTGATAACGCGGTTCTCGAAAGAGCAACTGAGAGATCCGCGTTTCCCTCAAAGGAGATGGTATGTCAGACAAGATTACCCTCGTTGTTCGCTTTCGTATGAAAGAGTCTGCGAAGAAAGAATTCACCGCGAAGATGCGGAATATCTTCGCACACATAGTGAAGGAGAAAACGTTCGTTCAGGCTTCGTTGGTCCAGGACATGCGAGATCCGAAGAACATTCTGATCTACGAGGTATGGAATGAGAGTCCGGAATCGTTCATGAAGAACCAGATGAGCCGGGCCTATCGCGCAGGATTCGAGAAAATGATCGTCGACCTGAAGATTGATCGCACTCCAGCCTGGTATTCCACCATCGCAGAATGGACGAGGGCCTGAACCCCAAGAGCGAGCGGTGAGTATGGCGCGAATAGTAAACGGCAAGTGATCAAACAATCTATGTCCAATCTAAAAAGGAGAATTCGTATGTTTCGAGGCACACTCAAACTCGGTTTTGTCTATGTGGTATTGCTTGCAGCGCTAGCCGTAATAACGGTCCAGGCGCAGAACGGTCCAGTGAAAAACGTCGTGCTGGTTCATGGCGCGTGGGCAGATGGCTCTGGATGGAGAGGCGTTTACGACATTCTCGTCAAAGACGGATACAACGTCAGCTTGGTCCAAGAGCCTGAGACATCCTTCCAAGACGATGTCGCCGCGACAAAGCGCGTCTTGGCCCTACAAGATGGACCGTGCATTCTTGTAGCTCACAGCTACGGGGGAGCCGTAATCACCGAAGCGGGCATGGATCCGTCTGTGGCCGGATTGGTGTACATAGCGGCTCACATGCCCGACGCGGGAGAAAATGAGTCTGACGACGGAAAACGCTTCCCCAGCGACCTCAGCAGGTCCAACGCCATAAAGAAGACAGCCGACGGCTTCACTTACCTCGACCCGGCGCAGTTTCACGAATACTTCTCAGCCGATCTGCCGGCGGAGCAAGCTGCCTTCATGTCGCGATCACAGGTGATGAACAAGGCCGAGAATTTCAAAGGAGTCATCACCACACCTGCGTGGAGAAGTAAACCAAACTCGATGCTGGTAGCCGGAAGCGACAGAGTGATCAACCCCGATCTCGAACGTTGGTATGCAACTCGGGCGGGCAGCCACAAAGTCGAAGTCCCCGGAGCCAGCCACTCGGTCTATATTTCGCACCCCAAGGAAGTTGCAGCGTTGATCGAAGATACAGCACAACACGTTCGCTAGAGCATCGCTCCGCATTCGTCAGCATTATTGGAGAAATGAAATGCCACAGACTACGGAATACGCTCAAGAATCGACTCACTCCTGGACGACGAGGCGCGACGAGAAACGACGGCGCATGCAACTCGTCCAACCCTGGATGAAGGGGCCAATCCTCTCCCAAGAGAAGATCGTCGACGCTCTGGAAACTCTCATCGTCAGCGGCGACAGGATCGTGCTGGAAGGAGATAACCAGAAACAGGCTGATTTCCTGTCGCGGTCCCTGGTAAAGGTTGATCCTAAGAAGATTCACGATCTGCATCTGATCATTTCGAGTATCAGCCGGCCCGAACAGCTCACATTGTTTGAACTGGGAATCGCGAAGAAAATAGATTTCTCCTACGCAGGTCCGCAAAGCCTGCGCGTCGCCCAGTTGTTGGAAGATGGGAAGCTCGACATTGGAGCCGTCCACACCTACGTTGAACTTTATGCCCGATTGCTGGTGGATCTTGTCCCAAATGTGGTCCTCGTTTGTGCGGAACAGGCGGATGCTGAAGGCAACATTTATACCGGGCCCAACACTGAAGACACGCCAGTCATTGCGGAAGCAGCTGCCTTTCACGACGGCATCGTCGTCGTGCAAGTCAATCAGATCGTCGACAAATTAACGCGCGTCGACATCCCTGCTTCATGGGTTGATGTTGTGGTTGAGGCTGACCGACCGTTCGCCATCGAACCGCTATTCACACGCGACCCGCGCCACATCGATAACCTGCAAATTCTGATCGGCATGATGGTAATCCGTGGAATATACGAGCATCACCAGGTTCGTTCATTGAACCACGGCATTGGCTTCGATACTGCGGCGATTGAACTTCTCCTGCCAACTTACGCGGAATCGCTTGGGCTTCGAGGAAACATCTGCGAACACTGGGCGCTTAACCCACACCCGACGATGATTCCCGCAATCGAAAGTGGTTGGGTAAAAAGCATTCACTGTTTCGGCAGCGAAGTTGGAATGGATCAATATGTTGCAGCACGGCCGGATGTCTTCTTTATTGGACGCGATGGCAGCCTCCGTTCCAACCGGGTTCTGTGCCAACTCGCCGGACAATATGCGGTTGATGCGTTTGTAGGATCGACGCTACAGATGGATGGGGATGCGAACTCTTCGACTGTCACCAGCGGTCGACTCTCCGGATTCGGCGGCGCACCAAACATGGGACACGATCCTCATGGCCGGCGCCACAGTACAGCAGCTTGGCTCGATCTGATTACCGAGAAGAAGCCCATCGTTCGCGGTCGAAAACTCGTAGTACAGACTGTAGGAACCTTTCAGAAAGGCGGCGTTCCTGCGTTCGTTGAGACTCTCGACGCGGTCGAGGTTGGCAAGCAAGCTGGAATGCCAATCGCGCCCGTCATGATTTACGGCGACGACGTCAGCCACGTCGTAACCGAGGAGGGCATCGCGTATCTCTACAAGGCCGAAGGGCAGGAGGAGCGCCGCCGCGCACTGGCGGCAGTGGCGGGAGTGAGCCCCGTTGGTCTGAAGGCGATCGCTACTGACACTGCGGCACTGCGAAAAAAAGGCGTCGTCGCATACCCAGAAGATCTCGGAGTTCACCGACTACAGGCGAAGCGTTCGCTACTCGCGGCACGGAGCGTAGAGGATCTGGTCGCCTGGTCCGGTGGACTCTATAACCCGCCGTCACGATTCCGGAGTTGGTAATGCGTGCAGACTTCCTATTCGAGACAGATCTCAGAAATCCTTGCGTCCTTGCCAATGATCAGGCGCGAGTGGCATGGCTGGCGCGGCTTGGCCGTCAGGCGCTCATTGCGGAGGCGGAGTTGACACCGAAACCTGGTTTGGTCGACCGCCGCGGCGCTGGATCTCATTCCGACCTGTCGCTTGCAATCATGAGGTGTTCTGCCTTCGCGATTGAACCGTATTTCCGCGAAATGGCATCCGTTTCCCAAGCAGATTATCCGAGTCAGGCGTTGCGGGAACGACTTGCACTCATTGGACGCAATGCCGAACACGCGATGCTGAGGGCAACTGGTGGGAGCAACTCGCATAAAGGCGCAATTTGGATTCTGGGATTGCTGATCTCCGCCGCTGCTCTGATGGATGAGGACAAGGCATCGGCTTCGGTAGTTGCTGCAACTGCTAAGAAGATTGCTTCCTTCGAAGATCGTGCGGCGCCTCGACTGGTATCACACGGTGACATGGTCGCAGAACAATATGGTGTCGCCGGAGCGCGCGGTGAAGCGCTTCGCGGCTTTCCTCATGTCGTTGATATAGCTCTGCCAATGCTCCATTCGAGGCGCGCGAGCGGTGCGATCGAGAGCGTGACCCGCCTAGACGCGCTGCTTAGCGTCATGTCCCGGTTGGATGACACATGTCTGCTGTACCGCGGAGGAGAAGAAGCGCTCGTCACGGCAAAAGAAGGCGCCGCTGCTGTGATGAACGCCGGCGGTACTCGAACTCCGACTGGAAAGCAGCAATTTATGCGTCTCGACCACCAGCTACTAGAGATGCGAGTGTCCCCGGGTGGCAGCGGAGATCTCCTGGCGGCAACCCTGTTTCTCGATGCGATCGAACGAGGACAAGATGAAGTTGAAGCAGACCGAAGCGGACTGGAGGATCCATATGGAGCATATCGAACTTGATTACCCAGCAAAGAGAAGGATCTCTAAGAAAGCCCATATCGGCGTCGTGGGCTCTGGAGATCTGGAGGTACTGTTGGAGCCCGCCAACGGCAATAGTGCCCATGTTTCGATTCGGACCAGCGTCGACGGCTTTAGCGAGGCCTGGAAAGCGGTACTGGACCGATTCTTCACGACATACGACGGTGCAGTCCGCATTCAGATCAACGACGCTGGGGCGACACCCGGCAGCGTTCAATTGCGTCTGGCACAGGCAGTGGAGGTGAGTGAGCAATGAGCGACCAACGATTAGGTACAAACTTCATCAACCGGCAGAGCTTCATTGAGCTCAACGCGCGGGAGCGGGCCGCGGCACTATTCGATGCGGGGACATCACGCGAATTGCTTGGACCCTTCGACCGCCTGGAATCTCCCTGGCTTGAGATGCAGGGCGTCACGCCACAAGAGGACGATGGATGCGTGGTCATGAAAGGAAAGATCGCGGGCCAAGCCGCCGTGGTAATTGCGCTGGAGGGCGCCTTTCAAGGCGGGAGTCTCGGAGAGGTGTCCGGCGCAAAGATCGCAGCCGCTCTCGACTTGGCCTCTGCTGACAATGTGAAGGGCATTTCAACGAGCGCTGTGATTCTGCTTGAGACCGGTGGTGTGCGTCTTCAAGAGGCCAACCTAGGGGAGGCAGCAATCGCTGAGATCATGGCCTCCATTCTGGTGTTGAGGCGGCACGCCCCGGTGATCTGCCTTACGGCCGGCACGGTTGGATGCTTCGGAGGAATGTCTCTAGCCGCAGGGCTCTGCAGTTATGTTGTTATGACACGCGAAGCTCGACTTGGGATGAACGGACCAGAAGTGATCGAGCAAGAGTCCGGAGTCGACGAATTCGACTCGAAGGATCACGCGCTCATCTGGGCTATCGACGGAGGTGAGCAGCGATACGCAATGGGTTTGGCCGATGCACTGGTTGACGACGACACACCGCAGATTGCAAACGCCGTCAGGGGTTTGGTCTTGAAGGGCGCTCCACCGGTGTATAGAAGCTCGCAAGTAGCACTCTATCGTGGCCGCATCGTGACCCTGGACACGTCGCGGCAGTGGGACCCGGGGGAACTCCGCGTGCTCTGGGCAACGAAAAGCTCTACGGAGGAAAAACAATGACCGAACATACAGTCTTACGAGGAACTGTCTGGTTCCGCGCCCTTACCGGACAGGCGTCATCCATGCCTGGTGACCCTAAATCCGTACTTACGGCGGATTCCCCACTTGGCAAAGAGCAGGCAAGATTCCTCTGCGTTGTTCCCGACCCGAATGCACGCTTTCCCTGCGCCCGGCATGGAGAAATTGGCCTAGAGGAGGGTTATACGCTTGCCGCACGTGTCCGTGAAGTGATGCAGCAGGATAAGAACAAGACCAAACGGCCAATCGTCGCTATCGTCGATGCGAAGAGCCAAGCCTATGGTCGCCGCGAAGAGACCGCCGCCATCTTTCTTGCCTGTGCCGCCGCTATTGACGCTTATGGATCGGCACGGCTGGCGGGGCACCCCGTAATTGCACTGATCGTGGGACAAGCAATCTCCGGAGTTCCTCTGACCCACGGTTATCAGGCCAATCGTATTCTGGCGTTCGACGATGACGGCGTCGTGATCCATGCCATGCACAAAGCCGCAGCCGCGCGGATTACGCGGCGTTCCTTAGAGAAACTTGAGCAGCTCGCGAAGAAGATTGCCCCGATGTCCTATGACATTCGGGACTACGCAAAGCTCGGTCTCCTCTACAAACTCCTTCATGTTGAAAATCCGGAGAAACCCTCTGAGCAGGATATTCGCAACGTACAAGACGAATTGGTCGGAGCCATTACAGACGCACGCAGGGGCTCGGTCGATCTTAGCAATCGACTCGAATCGAAGGGAGCCCTCGAGATGAGAAAGGCTTCGCTGCTCGTTCGCTGCAGGCTCGAAGCACAGTGGCTCGAGAACTAACCAGCCGATGATCGATCTTTTGGCCAATTCGCTCGTACCGATCTTTGTGGGCCTCTTGTTTGGGTATGTGGCTGGCCTGCTGAAAGTGGTTGATAACAAGAACGTAAAGACGCTCGTTAGCTTTCTGATGACCTTTGCGCTGCCTTGTTATTTGTTCGTCACCATGGCAAGCACACCGCGCGAGCTCTTGTGGGGTCAAGCCAAGCCGGCCCTCGCATTTGCGATCGTGTATACAGCTCTCTTTGTTGCGACCTACTATGCATCGCGAAATCTGTCTAAGGACACGGCGGCAAACAGTGCCGTATTAGCCTTGACACTAGGATTTCCAAATGCTGCCGCCGTGGGCATTCCTCTCCTCCTGGCTGTTTATGGCCCTCGGGCTTCCGTCACCGTCGCCGTTGCCCTGGCAGTTGGTGCGATTACGATCACCCCGATTACTCTCGCGATTCTGGAAAGCGGTACCGGTGCCGATCGGACACTTTCTCACTCAACTCGCATCCGCGCATCTCTGTGGAATGCTCTCAAGAACCCGGTATTCTGGGCTCCTGTTCTCGGCGTTATCTTAGCGGTCGGCAAGTTCCACATGCCAGTTTATGTTGAGAAGAGCCTCTCCATTCTTGGCGCCGCGACCGAAGGCACTGCGTTGTTTGTCACCGGCCTCATTGTATCGGCGCAGCGTTTCAGGCTGAACTGGAGTGTGGGATGGGGTGTCTTAGCCAAGAATGTGATCCAGCCCGCTCTCTGTTTCGCACTAGTGTCTCCATTGGCCATGCCTCTGGAACAGACTAGGTACGTGATCTTACTGAGTGCCATTCCCTGCGGTTTCTTCGGCATTCTCTTTGGCGAAGGTTTCGACGCAACTCCAGAGGTGGCAAGCTCGAGTCTCATTGCGAGCACTGTCCTTGGTATCTTCACGCTCGCGGGATGGATTGTTTTCCTCGACCGCCTACATTAGGACGTCACATGTTTCACTGCGAAGCTCATTTTGTGCGAACACACGACTTGTTGGAGATAGATGTCCGCCTTCACCACAAATGGAAGTCAACATGAACCGGCGAGGAGGTACCCGTCGTGCGCGAAACGAATAAAAGGCAGAGGACGACTGCACTCAGGGCGGCAAGACCTAAGTAAATATCGATGTAGGAGAGTAACCGGCTCTGAGTTATGACGTTCGCTTGAAGGATTTGGACAGCACCCAAAGCAGGATTAGCGGCCGCCCCGCCATTGCG
>JBEKWW010000044.1:0-16634 GCA_049512655.1 Candidatus Sulfotelmatobacter sp.
GCCCACTTGGCAAGCCTTTACCCACACTCAACCCCACAAGTCTGGCAACAAAACCTGAACAATTGCGAAGTCACCCTCAACGGCGTCACCGCGACCGGAAGCGAATCGCTGATTTCAGGCCAGACGCTTGTCTGGAACCGTCCACCCTGGGTCGAACCCGACACTCCTCAGCACTTCGAAGTACTGTTTGATGACCCCCATCTGTTGGCCGTCAACAAACCCGGCGGACTGCCGACCCTCCCCGGCGGCGGATTCATGGAAAATACCCTCCTGCGCCTGGTGCAAAAGCAAACCCCCAACGCAAACCCTGCCCACCGCTTAGGCCGGGCCACTACCGGCATCGTGCTCTTCGCCAAAACAGTGCAGGCCGCCGCTCAACTAGGCGCAGACTGGAACACTCCCAGAATTCAAAAAATCTATTGGGCGCTGGCTCAAAACGCTGTCCAGATCGACGCCCAGCACGACGCCTACGAAATCCTCACACCCATCGGCCTGGTACCGCACCCGCGCCTCGGCATGGTGTGGGCCGCCAGCCCGAGTGGCAAGCCGTCAAAGTCATTGGCGAAGGTGATCTCACGCACCGCAGGCACCACAACATTTGAGGTAAGCCTGAATTCGGGACGCCCTCATCAAATCAGAATCCATCTGGCATCCATCGGCCATCCGCTGGTAGGAGATCCTCTGTACGGTCTATCCGGCCAGCCTCTTGAAAATCTCCCCGGCCTCCCCGGCGACGGAGGATATTTCCTGCACGCCCGATTTCTAAAATTCCACCACCCCATCACCGGCGAACCACTCAATCTTGAGGCAGCTTTGCCGTCTGGGTTCGCACTGGATCAGTAGGTCCACGGGGGGATTCAAGTCAGGACGGGTAACCCTCGATCTGTTTTTGCAAAGCAATCGACGTAAGGGCGGGCCACTCGCCCAGAAATTTGTGCTAGCTTCAAGGGGTGGGCCATCCGCCCTAGTGCTCAGAGTCTTCCTTCACAATCCATGTTTCCTCTATTTCAACCTTGTGTTCCCCATCGTTAATTGCCGCTGCGAGGTCACCATCGCTTACGTCTGGGTCTTCAAGGTGGTCAGTCGCGATCTCAACTGACAACGTACCCTTCACACCAATTGGGAAATCCTGTTGTGCTTCGAAGAAGTGATCGTTCAATTCGGTGACACTAATCTTACTCATTTCCTCATCAGACATCGTGACGTACTCGGACTTAAAGATTGGATAGTCCACCATGCATTCTGAGACCGCCGTAAAGGGTATGCCAATTTCGCTTCCCCCGTAGTACTCGATATTGTCAAAATCAAACACAGGCTCGGCCTCCCCCACCATGGATATCACCGCTTCGTTGCTGTCCTCAGAAAAATAGTGATCGCGAACAGTCCGATATGCCAGCGCGTCAACAATGTCATTCTCTAGCATGAGCGCGAGAGTTTCATGTTGTTTGGGGATGATTTGTTTCGCTCGTTCCATATTCGTAGCGATGGTCTCCCCTGTTAATTTCGCGAGCGCTTCTTGGCACTCTTGTGTACTCGTGAAGTCATCGAGTTCCTTGAATGCCTTTACATTCTTGATCGTGGCGACCGCATTAAATAATCCACCGTCATTTGCAATAACGTAGACGGTCTCATGCTCATTCGCCACGTCAACAATATTGTGAAAAATGAAGCTATCGGGAATGTCGTCTCGATGTTTTGGCGACGAGAATGGCGGATTCCCTTGGAAGTAGTCGTCCATTACGCGATTTCCATGCTTTGGCCGTATTGCGAGAACCTCCGCGTTGCAGTCCTCAATCCACTCCTTGAATTCTGATCGTGCGTTTGCGCCAACTCGTGGTGCGAGCTTATCTGCCGTCTTTGTCGTCTTGTCAGCAAAACCTTTTAATATTTCGCTTCGTGAACGACGATTGATACTTTTCGCTGCCGTAAGTATTTTCTGGATCTCCTCTTCAATCGCAATCTTTTGTTGAGAAATAAATTCTCGTTTCACTACTTCGGGAACATAGAGTTTCACCTTCTGGCCTTTACACAGCCTCTTAAGCGCACGGAATCCGCCCTTCTCTCTCTTCGGGTCTTTGCGATAAATCGACGTGTCAATGATGACGTGCAGCAAAGCTTTTCCCCGAGAAATCCTACCATTGTTCTCAATGGACAAAACTGTCTCTTACGACTCCGCCGACCCCGCCCCCAAGGGAGACCTCGGTCTCTCCTTGACTTTTACTATCCTGGATGTCCCCGGTTTTTCTCTTCACCCCCGGGTTGCGATTTCCGAGAATGTTAACGGACATTAGCCTCTTTTTGCCACGATTCTAGCAACCCATAAGATTCCGGTGATCGCTTTCACCCCCATAAAACCTGAGTCTGCAGCGCACCTTTACTCGTACATTAAGCAAGAGTAAAATCATATGACATTCTGATTGAACGGAGGTTCGATGGCCAAGAACGGGAACCCCGCCTCGACAGGCGCGCCGCGAAAATATGTCAGTCAAACTGACGTGCCCACCAGTTCGCTCGAACGAGCGTTACGCATTCCGCGAGCGATCGCGGACAACTACGGTTACAAGCCCACATCTCCTCTACAGGTGGCGGTCGCGTTGAACGTTCAGCCGTCTTCGAGCAACTTCCGAATGATGACGGGTGCTGCGATCGCCTACGGCCTCACTTCCGGCGGTTCCAACGCCGACACCATCTCGATAACTCCCCTCGCGATGCGGATCGTACGTCCGACGACAGAAGGTGACGACACTGCCGCGATGCGGGAGGCATTCCTCAAACCTCGCGTCATCCGCGAGTTCCTTCAAAAATACGATCGGGCACCGATACCGCGAGACGACATAGCGCGAAACGTGTTGATGGAGTTCGGGGTGCCGACCGACCGCACCACAGAGATACTGACTTTGATCGTGGAAGGTGCGAAGGAACTCGACTTCCTGAAGTCGATCAAGGATCGCACGTACGTGGACCTGTCGGCTGCTAAAGCATCCGTCGAGAGCAAGGTCATAGAGAGCACGCCAGCTGCCGGCGATGACGGCTCGGACGCCATCGTCGAAGAACTGCCTACTACTCCGATCCCGGCGGTCGCGATGACAGTCGCGACTAAACCTTCGCAGGAATCACGACTGCGTCGAGTCTTCATCAGTCACGGTAAGAACCGGGCGCTGATCGAACCGATCAAGAAGCTGCTCTTGTTTGGGGAGTTCGTGCCAGTCGCCGAGATCGAGAACCAGACTGTCTCGCAGCCGGTGCCGACGAAGATCATGGCGGGTATGCGATCTTGTGGAGCGGCGATCATTCACGTCGAGGACGAGCGGCGCGTGATCGACGACAAAGGCGAGGTGCACGTCATGCTCAACGAGAACGTACTGACCGAGATCGGTGCCGCGATGGCACTCTACGGCGAGCGTTTTATCTTGATCGTGAAGGAGGGTGTCAAGTTGCCGTCGAACCTGCAAGGACTACTCCATCTGCGCTACAAAGGCGACACGCTCGATGTGAACGAGACGGTCACACTCATGGAAGCGATGAAGGACATGAAGGGACGGTCGTTGCCGCCGACCGGTTGAGAAAAGTTATGGTTCCGTCGTCTAACGGATAAGACGCTGTCGGGTTCTCAGGCTCCGCAACGCACCGCGCTGGGTCAGTTCGTTGCGCTGCGAAGCCATCCGCAGAGATGCAGGTTCGATTCCTGCCGGGACCTCTCGATTATACCGGCACCAAGCCACCGCGCACGCTGGTCGGACATCAGCCAGTGGCCCACCCAAAATATGGAGCATGGGACAGAGGGGACGGTCCACAATTTTTCGACGAATGGAAACTGGCGAACATCCCGTCTGTCCCCGGTCTTTACGTCCCATTCGCGCAAACGGCGCGCCGTAAGGACGGGTAGCTGGTCTCTTGACTTTACTTCTTGGGCCGCGACTCCGGCGGCACAAGGCCTGCGAGGCGGTAGTACACAACCAGTTGGCCGTAGTGTTCACCGCTATGCTCGATGATGCCGTATGCTATGTCGAGAACGCGCGCTTTCTGGCCAGGGTAATAAACAACCTCCGTCGTCAGTCCTTTTTCGCCTGTCGACTGGATGGCAGCGGCTCCGTCGGCAACGGATTTCTTTACGAATGTGACGATGTCGGCCTTTGTTTTGTACTGCTCGCGCTTGGGGTCTTCTGCCGCGGGAGGCTTCTGCCCCATCACGGGATTGGTGAAGTAATACATTGAACCCGCAGCATGCAGCAATTGCTCTGCGAAGCTGCGCTGTGCCGGCGTCGGCTTGAAGTCATATTTGTTCTCGGGAAAATCTTCGGCCATGGCGATGAGTTTGCGGCCAACCTCATTCCAGGAATCGAGCACGACTTTCATTTCCGGATCGGCAGGCTTGACGGCTGCTTCGTTCTTCGTCGCATCATTCTTCATCGCATCATCCTTCATCGCATCTTGGGCATGGGCGGGAAATGCGAATGCCAGCAGGACGATAGCGAGAAACTGTATTTTTTTCATTTCTTTCTCCACGATTGAGTTCGCAATCAAAAGCTTCAGCTTCTTATTTCGCCTGCGCCAGCTTCGTAACCACCTCAGCAACTTTTTCGAGTATCTCGTTCCAGCCCTCGAGTTGCCCGCTGTTCTTGGCGCTCTGCATCGGTTCATTTCCAATGAAAGTAAGTTTCGTCCGGCCGTTTCCTAAGTCCTCAAAAAGAGTCACGTCGTAAGCACCCTCGATGGCCTCAGATTCGATTCCCAATTGCGCAGGGTCAATCCTGTTTCCCTCCGGGTCAGAAAAGTACATCAAGGAAACAATCTTCTCGTACGGAACAATCTCGTAGTATTCAACCGCGTTCCAACCCTCCTGCCCATCCGGCGATCTCATGCAGCAGAGAAGTTTCCCTCCCACGCGAAAATCCATCTTGCAGACCGGCGAAGTAAAACCCTTCGGCCCCCACCACTGCATGATGTACTTCGCCTCTGTCCACGCCTTCCAAACCAGTTCGCGTGGGGCATCAAAAATTCTTGTGACGACCATTCGCTCGATTTCGTTTGCCGTGTTTTTTGTCATCTCTGGCCTCCGACTTTCTTTATTTGATCTTTTTTCAGATGATCTTCCTTCATTTGATTTACGACTACTTCCAGTTTGTCGAAGCTCTCTTCCCAGAATCGGCGATAGTTAAACGCCCAGTCGCGGACTGTTTTAATCGCTTCTGGCCTCAGCGTGCACACACTCTCTCGTCCACGCTTCGTCTTGATCACAATCCGCGCCCGCACCAGGTAGGCGATATGTTTTGAAATCATCTGCTGCGAGAGTGCAAACGGCTCCGTCAATCCATGCACAGAGGCCGGCCCATGGGAGAGTCGTTCGATCATTGCCCGCCGGGTGGGATCCGACAAAGCCGCAAACGTGGTTCCCAATCTATCCACAACCGTATGGTAGTGGATTATCGAGCAATGTCAAGTGTGGATTTTGCGATGCCTGATTTCTGTTCGCTGGTACCAGTTGGCTCGGCGGGGCCCATCTTTGCACTGCGCCATCTCCGCGGAGGGTGCCCATCTTTGCGTTTTTTGGTGGGCGCGATGCTGCTGACGCAACCCTTGTCCATTCAGGCGATTTGCGTTTGAGAATGTGTCCCCGTATTGTGTGGGGATGGCGGACCCGACCACCCGCGCTGAAAACAACGATGACTTTTCCCCGATAGCCAATCCCGTTGAAACTCTCTACCTGGCCTACTGCGATATTCTTGGGTTTTCTAATCGAATTTTGAATGACTTCGATAAGACACTCGAGACTTACAGATCCTTTGGCGACTTATTGGGTGGGGCAAATTTTAAGAACGTGCGAACAACAATCTATTCCGACGCAATCCTAATCACCACAGCGTCCCTAAAAGATATTTTGATCGCCGTGCAATCGGTTTGGTTTTTTGCTCTTTCAAATGACTTTATGCTTCGCGGGGCAATAACGAAGGGGCGTTATTGGGAACAACGTCGCGGGCACGATTTGCTTGTCGTAAGCGATGCCTTAGTCCACGCTGTAAAGTTGGAAAAGATGGTCGGTGTTCCCGCCGTGGCTATCGCCGATGACGTGGAAATTCCTGACATTTATTGGCTGGCCCGATTTCAAGGCGGCCCATTTGCGACTCCCTTGCTGCATTTTCGTGATCGAAACATCGTCAATCCATTCAATATTATGTGGGGGCAATCAGCCAAGGACCGTGCTTCATTGATGCTGGTAGAGAACCCGGCGCATAAAGATAAGTACCTGTGGTTCTTAGCCCTCCACGATGCAATAGTTAACGGTAAAGAACTTATTCCGCCTGATGTCTTGAAGCGCTTCTTTGAAAAGGGGATGCTGAAATTTACGCCGGGCCGGTTACTAGACTCAGGGACGTGACACGCTTTTCCTTGCGCGATCGCGCTCCGCAAGTGATTTAATTTTTGCGGATGCTGATAATATTATCAGTGCATGAGCACTGACCCTCAAAACACAAAACCCGTTATGAACTACAACATCCGTGCGAGTCAGGATGGACAATGGTTGTGGATGATTTCAGTGTCAAAGGGTGGTGTCCCTTTTCGAGTGACTGACTGGGACGGTGTGGCGTCTCAGGCCAATCAGTACGACTTTCATCCCAAGTTCATCGACGACGAGTCCTCAGCGTGGACTGGTAGTCTCAGTGCCGCTCAAAACATTCAACGGGTCCTCGCGCAGCGCTGCAACACCATTGCTGACATCTATGAACGCGACAGCCACGCGCTTGTGAAAAAGGGGTGATTTTGTTTGCCCACTAGTTACGAGCAAACCTTCAAAACTCCAACGCCAGCGTCGGCCCGCGATTTTCTCTCCACGCTACACTAGAACAGTTCCTGTGCCGCGAGTTGCTCGTTTAAATAACCTCTCAAAATGATCTCTTTCTCGAACATCAATAAGCAGTATGGCAAGCAGTTGCTCTTCGTGGATGCTTCGTTTCAGTTGAATCCTGGCGAGAAAGTTGGACTGGTCGGCCCCAATGGGGCGGGCAAGACAACGCTGTTCCGTATGGTGGTTGGCGAGGAAACTCCCGACGAGGGCGCGGTCTCTGTCCCCAAGAAGTTGACGATCGGCTACTTTCGCCAGGACGTCGAGGAAATGCAGGGCCGCTCGGTTCTGGATGAAGCGATCGCAGGCAGCGGACGCGTCGGCGATCTGCACCACGAGCTCGAAGCCTTGCAGCGGGAAATGTCCGACCCCGACAAGGCGGATGACATGGACCGCATTCTTGAGCGCTTCGGTCACGTGCAGGAGGAGTACGAGCATTTAGGCGGTTACGCGCTCGAATCGCAGGCCCGCGAGGTGCTCCACGGTCTGGGATTTAAAGACGATCAGGTTGACGGCGACGTGGGCGCGCTCTCCGGGGGATGGAAAATGCGGGTTGCGTTGGCACGTGTCCTGCTCGGAATGCCGGATGTATTGTTGATGGACGAACCCACGAACCACCTCGACATCGAATCCATCATCTGGCTGGAGCAGTTTCTCAAGTCATTTCCTGGCGCGCTGCTGATGACTTCGCACGACCGCGAGTTCATGAATCGCCTGGTCTCAAAGATTGCAGAGATTGATGGCGGCGAAATCATCACCTACTCGGGCAACTACGACTTCTACGAGCGCGAGCGCGCGATCCGAGAGAGCAATCAGCAGGCAGCGTTTGCGCGCCAGCAGTCCATGCTTGCCAAAGAACAGCGCTTCATCGATCGTTTCAGAACGCACGCGGCCAAAGCGGCCCAGGTGCAGAGCCGGATCAAAGCGCTGGATAAGATCGAGAAGATCGAACTACCCAAAAAACGGCAGATCGTGAAATTCGACTTTCGTGTCCCGCCACGATCCGGCGAACAGGTGGCCGTCCTGGAGAACCTGCACAAGAGTTACGGACCGCGGGTGATTTACGAAGGGTTCAATCTCACCATCCGGCGCGGAGAACGCTGGGCCGTCATGGGAAGAAATGGTGCGGGTAAGACTACGCTGCTTAAAATGATTGCCGGAGCCAGCGCTCCGGATGCGGGAAGCGTGCGGCTCGGCGCCAGCCTGTATATGGGTTACTTCGCGCAGCAGTCGCTGGATGTGCTCAATTCCGATCTCACCGTCGCCGAACAGTTGCAACAGGATTTTCCCCAGGACAGCATCGGGGCGTTGCGGAACCTGGCGGGAGCGTTCCAGTTCTCCGGCGACGATACAGAAAAGAAAATCCGCTCACTCTCCGGCGGAGAAAAATCGCGTCTGGCAATCGCACGCATGCTCTTCAACCCGCCGAACTTCCTGGTGCTCGACGAACCGACCAATCACCTGGATCTTGCGACCAAAGAAATGCTGGTGGACGCCCTGAAGGACTTTGAAGGCACGATGATCTTCGTATCGCATGACCGCATGTTCCTTCGCGGTCTCGGCTCACGTGTGCTGGAACTCGGCGGTGAGAGCGGCACGGACCGCACTCCCACTGTTTATCCTGGGTCGTACGTTGAGTACGTGCAGAAGCTTGGACATGAGGCGCCTGGGATCTATTCGTAAGGCGGTCACCCAATGTGCCAAGTGTTCCTGAAGGAACATATCGTCATGACGCATATGGGATGACGATTGTGTCATTACACCTAAACCTATGGAAACATGTGGGCATTACCAACAGTGGTGTTAGGCGAAGACGATTCCAACAATATCCTCAATAAAGCTGGAGGCCTTTTTTATTCCCGGGATGTATTTCGTCGGGTGGCCGCATCGATTGCGTAAATCGAGGCCCTCCCCCAACGTGGCCTTCTCACCCTTGTCCAGAATCCCAAGCTCTTGGAAAGCGAGCAGTGCGGTCGCGTCGCGGATATAGGCGAAGTCTTCAAGCTTGTTGACCGACCGAGCCTTGGGGTCGTGCTTGGTGATGGCTGCGTTAAGGGTGGCGGTGTGCTTTGCGAGGGATTCCTCCTGGAGAGTCCGAATGGCGCCGGTCCACAGAAAAACGATCGAAGCGCGGATAGCGCCGACGCTCAGGCACTTGATCGCCTCCAAGATATAGTCGCGTACCACGCTGTCGCTCACTTTCGCTGCTAGGGCCCTTAATGTGGCTACGTCGTGCTCGATTTCCGGCTCCGATGCGGGCAGGTTGAGCTTGCCGCGAATGTGTACCTCACCGGACGTCGTCAGCTGCCACAACCGCCGGTTACCATCGGCTCCAGGGCTGTCTACAAATGCCCCGCTCTTATTCAGGACGTCGGCCACATTGATCTTCGAAGCCTTGGGCGCTCTGGCACGGACTAGCTCGTCTCGCATCTCTTCCACGGTCATGGCGGATTTGTCGCGGTGGTGCTGATGATAGTAAAGAACCGCAAGGCAGACTTCTCGCTGAGGCCCGTCTGCGAGGGGCGTGAGAAACTCACCGAGCGTCATGACTCTGGCACCTGATCTGGTCGAGGTTTGGTGCCGGTCACGATCTGGTAGGTCTTCTTGAAGTATAGTTCCCCGTGGACAGTTGGCTTGAATTCGCTTCGGCCGCTGTGCTGGAAAAGCAGCTTGCCGTCGCGCTGCGCCGATTTCAAGGTCATGTCCAGGCTAGTGGGAATTGTGAGCCCGACCGACTTGGCTATTTCCCGGATCTCATCAAGCTTGAACGATTCTGCCCCGTACTGACCGTACACGTGAGCTGCGATGAGAACAGCGTTGTCCGAGGGTTTACCTTCTGGAAATTTCGCGAAGAATTCCACCTTGTTATCGCCCGCCGGTTTGCCGCCATTTCCGTCGGCTGGCTGCTGGGCCGGTTTGTGCGCTGCTGGGTATCCGGTCACATACTCGTCCAAGAGCGCTAGCGCCGCCTCTTGGATCGCCGGTTCAATATCCTTGATAACTTCGTTGATTTCTTTGAGGCGCTTGACGCGCTCTTGAAAAGTGGCATTATCCATAACTTCTCCTTTTTGTCTGAGTGCCTATTTCCCCCTCGGTCTGGGATGTGCAGCATTGAGACTGTCGAGAAATGCCTCTACCTTATGTGGCAGCGCCCGATAGACTCCTGTTTTGGGCGATTGTGCGAACCTGTCCTCAATGGCGTCCTTGCCCCGAGCTCGCACCTGATTTCCGGGCAGCCCGGTAAACCTCGATATCTCCGCGACACTAACGTCGGGTGAGATTCCGGAATCCATTTGAGATCCAATCGCGCGAGCAGCAAGGGCGAGTTTGACCTGCTCTTTTCCGGAAAGACCAGTGTCGGTGATCAGAACCTGCCCGTTCTTATCTAACCGGCAATGGACAAGGGCTTTAGCTACGATCGGTTCGAGGCGCGCTTTTAAGACGTCCTCATCGACGATGAATTGCTTCTTAAGTTCTTCGATGGTCATTGCTTTTTCTCCAAATTCCATTTCCGCGTTCGCGACCAGCGAGGCGCTATATGTCCTTTCGCGGCATGTCGAATTCAACTGTTCGGACGCCGTGGGGCGTCAGGCGAAAAGTCCCTCTAGTGGAGCCTCTCTCCAGGAAATCGTGCACATTCTTCGCATCGCGCAGCGACTGGTCGATCACCTTCGGCGGCCTGACGTTGGCGCGCGCATAAGCGCGTCTAATGTCTTCGGGGGTGAACTCCTGCTGCCCGGCCTGCTTTAGCCAGTAAGCCAACACCACGACAGTCTCTGCGTGTCCGACCGGCTTCTTCAGGGCAACGAACGCGCGTTCGTTGTTCGGTGTTCCCGGAGCTGCCTCGGGTGGCGATCCGGCGACTGAAGAATGGGAGGTAGAGACGGCCAGGTTTGTAAGGCGTTGTACTTCGCCGCGCACAAAGTCCTCCGGCCCCTCAATGGTGACGCGCTTGTCTTGAAGCGTGACCGTGACCTCAATTCTGTCCACCATGGGTTGTCGGTTTACTCCTTTGGTTCGCTTACAGTCTCCCATCAATTTGCTTGGGTGTCAAGGCGTTTGTAGACTGTCCTGTACGCCTGCGGGAATTCCTTTGCCGCCGATGTGTCTACTTCTTGCGTCTTCCTCTCCGCGATAGTGCAGCGGGGTGCTGGCGGAACGCCACGGTTCGGTCGGTGCCGTACAGGCAGTCCTCGTTAGTGCCGCAATGATCGCATTTTCACTGCATATTAGAGGTTATTGTGAGAAAAAACGTACTCCGGAGAATGTCGAAAACTGGAGTTCACCAGCGGCCTCCGGCACCAACGCGGCACCGCACATGAGTGGAAATGATAACTGCGGGGCATTGTCCTTTTATAAAATGTGTACCGTTAAACCAATTTATCAAGTTCGTTGCATACTATTACACACATAGCAAAACGCTTATTAATGCTTGCTCTGCAAGGCAATAATTGTTAATTTGTACGCATGCTTGAACTCCTCTGCCACCGATGTGCCTACTTCTTGCGTCTTCATCTCCGCGATAGTGCAGCGGGGCGCTGGCGGACCGCCACGGTTCGGCCGGTGCCGTACAGGCAGTCCTCGTTAGTGCCGCAGAAGCGGCATGTTCGCTGCCATATTAGAGGTTGTTGTGAAAAAAACGTACTCCGGAGAATGCCGAAAACTGGAGTTCACCAGCGGCCTCTGGTACCAACGCGGTACCGCACATGAGTGGAAATGACAACTGCGAGATATTTCGCCTAAAGACTTGCAGTACACGATGCGGGGAAAAATCTGGGGACGAGAGTCTGGGGACAGACGGAACCCTACCCCGACCGCCTCGCTAGCCTTCGTCAGGTGGATTAGCGTCGGCGAGGAAGCCCCTTGCCGAGGCCTCGGATCTCGCTGATTCACGGAAACGGTTCCACAGAAATGTGCTCGTGCCATACTTCCTCAGCACAGAAAGGGGCTTAGTGAAAGTCGCCACCTTCAACATTAACAAAATCAGCAAGCGGCTCGACAACCTCCTGGCTTGGTTAGCGAAAGCTGAACCGGACGTGGTGAGTCTCCAAGAGCTCAAGGCTGAACAGGGAGCCTTTCTCGCAAGAGGCGCGAGAAATGGGGCATCTGCAAGTCCTTTTCTCTGATTGACTTATCCTGTCTCCTCGCCTAGAAAACACCCAATGGCAACGCTGGCGGCCTCAGGCTGACTTGCCGGCTCTCCGGTAGAGACAAAAGAATTCTTCTTGAAATGTCGTTTTTTGCCCGCTATTTTCGATTTTCTCAGTAGCAGCAGGACTTCACAGTGGTTTTTAAAGAGGAGGAGTATCCCTATGCGAAGATTGCATTTTGCTCTGTTGTTTTTGGCGCTGGCTCTAGGCGCCCAGCCCCTGGTTGCGGTTACTTATTATGTTACACACGAACCGACCTTGCTCTGCACGAACAACAAGAGCGGATATTCCATTTTTATCACCATCCAGGATGCGGTCACCCAGGTGCCCGCAGGTTCCACCATTAACGTCTGCCCCGGAACCTACCCAGAACAGGTCGTTATTTCGCAGCCGGTGACCCTGCGAGGCGTCAACTATGGCGGCCAGTCTCAGGTGGTCATCGCCATGCCCAGCACAGGGTTGACGCCGACTTCCAGCATTTACTTTGATAACGGTGTTGCGGCGCAGGTCCAAGTAACTGCCGGCCCGGTAAATATAAGCAACATCACGGTCGACGGGACCGCGGAGAGTTCGAACTGTCCCGGGAACTTCTACTTCGGGATCTTCTACAGCAGCGGCTCTTCAGGGACGGTGAATCAGGTAGAGGCCCGCAATGAAAACTGTAGCCCATTGGGTATCGGAATCGGAGCTGAAAATGGGGCCGGTTCCGCCGAATCTGTCACCGTCGAAAACAGCGTCACTGCCGTCAGCTATGCCGGCATTTACGCCTGCAGCGAAGAATCGCCGTCTACGCTGAACGCCTCAATCAAGAGCAACAACATCACAGGCAGCGAGTTCGGCATGTTTCTCCCATGCCGCGGCGTGACGGGCAGCATTTCGGGCAATCTCATGAATGTAGTTGCAAACAGCGTTGGTATTTACACCTTCTCTCCGGCGACGGTGTCCGGAAACACAATCATTGGCCCAGCATCGGGAATCGGGATTTCGGTAAGTGCGGTGACCGATATCTCGAACAACACGATTCAAGGCGCTCTGTGGGGAGTATATCTTTACGCCGCGGGGACGATCACTTCCAATCACATATCGAATAGCGCTGGCAACAGTAGCTACGGTGTCTACTTTGGGAGCAGTGTGACTGGCGCGACTGTGAAAAGCAACACGATTACTGGAAGCTCAGTCGGAATCGAGCTCCACTGCAACGCCAATACAGTTAGCGGTAATACCATCAATGGCGCAACCATCGGACTGGACGCTGTTCCAGCGTCATTCACGGGAGTAAATAGGTTCTACAACGTGGCCACCAACACAACCAGCGGCGGATGCTGATCCGGTACCGCGCGCAGTCCGCTGATTAGATAACCGTGTCGGCTCCGGGCCGCCGAGTAACGAAATGGGGACAGCGCGCTTCCTGGTATCTCTTTAGGCCCCAAGGCATAGTGGCATGATAACTTCGTGGGCGGAGCAATCGGTACGAGACCAGCAAGTTTTTGGAGCTCAGTTCCGAGAATGGGAAGGTCAACATCCCCGCCCTGTCGCACAAAACGCGACAACAGCGGGGCACCCTGAGAAGTTGAGGCGAAAGGGTGGGCCAAGTCCATGGGAAAGAAAGGAACCTGCTGAAAGTCGCCACCTTCAACATTAACAACATCAATAAGCGGCTCGACAACCTGCTGGCTTGGTTAGCGAAAGCTGAACCGGACGTGGTTTGTCTCCAAGAGCTCAAGGCAGAGCAGGGCGCCTTTCCCGCGAATGCCCTTCGGACTCTCGGGTACGAAGCTGTCTGGCAAGGCGAGCGCTCCTGGAACGGTGTGGCTATTCTCGCGCGAAACCAGGTTCCCGTGCTGACTCGCACAAGTTTGCCGAAAGATTCCGAGGTTCATAAAAAAGATCACCAAGCTCGTTACATTGAAGCGGCAGTCCAGGGAGTCCTGATCACTTCCATCTACCTCCCCAATGGGAATCCACAGCCGGGACCGAAATTCAATTACAAGTTGGCCTGGTTTGAGCGCCTCATTGCCCACGCCGCCGAACTCATGGCGAGCGGAGCACCCGTGGTGCTGGCCGGTGACTACAATGTCGTGCCAACGCCGCAGGATATCTATCCGACTCGGTCGTTGGATAACAACGCGTTGATCCAACCCGAGAGCCGACAGGCCTTTGCGCGTTTGCTGGCTCAAGGCTGGACCGATGCTATGCGGAAGCTACATCCCGACGGGCCGCTCTGGACATTCTGGGATTACAAATTCGAACGGTGGCAGAAGGACAAAGGCATGCGACTCGATCACTTTCTGCTCTCACCGAATTTGTCGGGCCGGCTCGTGGACGGCGGTGTTGACCGCTGGGCGCGTGGGCAGCAAAATGCGAGCGACCATGCCCCGACATGGATCGTGCTTGATCTCTAGCAGATGCTGAAAAACTCGTCTCCACAACAGAAAGCGACCCTCAGGCGCTAAAGCACGATTGATTTTAGAGGGCTTTACGGCACGACTGAAGTCGTGCCCTTCCCAAAACCAGCCCGGAACAGAGTTTTTCAGCGGCCTGATAGGGACCTGTAGTGACGGACGTGTAAATCCCGGTGAATCTGCCCTATGATAGAAATGCAATCAGGCAGCCGCGCGCGGGCGTGGCGGAATGGCATACGCAGCGGACTTAAGGAAGACTTGAGTGCTCGCCTGGGAAACCGGCGATGCAGAACTGCTCAAATTCGGGGAAACCTTCAATGGCAATCCCGAGCCAAGCCCGGAGAGACACAAGCCGGGAAGGTGTAGAGACTAGACGGGCAGCACCTAAGCTCCGGATCTCCGGAAGAGGGTGAAGGGATAGTCCAGACCGCAAACCTGGTGTGAGCTTTCTAAAAGCGTCACGTCCGGGCGGCGAAAGCCGTAGACGGTACGAAAATCCGCAGGGCTTAAACGGCCCATGAGGGTTCAAGTCCCTCCGCCCGCACCACGCATCGCTCGGCGGTCACCCGCTCGGCCCACCTGCAAAGGCCTGCCAATCAAGAGGTCTCCATTCAATAAATAAAGGGAACTGTCAGGCAGTTCCCCTTATTGTCGTTGCCGTTCGCTGGGCTACTTTCTCTCGCCACGGAAGAGTCATCCGGTGCGGCAGAAAAAATCGTGGCAATGCGGCTAGATTGAATCCTGGGACCGGCTCGCACCATCCTAGGAACTAAGAAACATAAGAAGCGACCACTATGAACTCCAGAGCCGGAAGATTGTTGGTGGTGGAGTCCGACAACAGTCTCCGGGACAATGTGGTGACGGCTCTTAGCGATGCTGGATTTGAGGTCTCGACCGACTATCGAGATGGCATGAAGACGGTCCTCGCCTTCGATCCCGACATAGTTGTGCTGGGTGCTGATCCTCCTCAACTCGATTGCTGAGAAGCGGCCTTCGCCGTCTTGACGACACAAAACGTTGTGAGCAAACCCGAGCGCCATCCTGTCATGACGACGATGACTCCAACGATCGCAGCCTCGCCCAGAGCGCGGCGGATCCAAGCGTTAAAACGTGTACGAGTTTTCATTGCGCTGAGCTCCCGAGCAATTCTCTATTCATATCGATCCGGTTTCGCCTTCATGGCGCGTAACGCGTGAAGACAAAGTCGTGCTGCTTCGCGAAAGCCGAGTGGCAGGGAAAGCATGTCTTGTGCTGTGCCTCATCGACTGGCTGGCCGTTGATGAATCGCCCGAATCCCCAGCCGCCAGTCGAAGCGTACTTCTTGGAATCCTTGACCATGATCTGAACTGTCGTGGGATGCCCGGGAACGAAAGCCTGGAACTTTCCCAGAGCGCCGTTGTCCTGGACCGACGGCACATGCTTCCAAGCGACCTTGGCAAGAATAGTGCCATCCGGAAACGGGAGCATCCCCTCTCGATAAGCCTTCGTTGCTACAGGGTTCCCGAGAATGCCCCGCAACTCGTCGAGGATGGCTTCGTGAGACGGGGCGATCAATTCCCATTGGCGGTATCCAGCAGGGATAGTGACACCGTAGATTGGCGAACTAAGAATAGGGGACGTTTTGTCATCAGCACCGGTGACGGAAGGGGAGGAATCGCTGGCGCTTTGGGCAGGAGTGCCTCGGGCGAACACGGTTAATGCGGCTGCCGCCAGCACCGCCGTCGCGACTGAGTACTTGAGGGTGCTCCGCATAAGAATTGTCCTTCCGGATGTGTTCCCGTACGAATCAGATGCCGATGAAAGGCGCAAAAGTACAACCCTGCGAACTGGGTCATATTAGTCCGCAGGGCGTGCGCAATTGAGGTCGATTAAAAAGCGTCGACGTCAATGACAGCTTTGGCAAAGGCCTCTGGGGCCTCCTGCGGAATGTTGTGGCCGACGCCGCCGGTGATGAGCCGGTAGTCATATTTGCCGGAGAACTTGTCGCGATAGGCTGTGCTGGGCGCATGGATTGCACCGTTGGCGTCGCCTTCCATGGTTGGCGTCGCCTTCCATGGTGATCGTGGGCACGGTGATGGGAGAAAGTGTGGCCAGCCGCTTTTCCAGATCATCATATTTCCGCTCGCCGTCGGCCAGGCCGAGCCGCCAGCGATAGTCGTGCATCACGATGTCAACGTGGTCGGGATTATTGAAGGACGCTGCCGTGCGCTCGTACGTAGCATCGTCAAAATTCCACTTTGG
>JBEKWW010000045.1:0-12617 GCA_049512655.1 Candidatus Sulfotelmatobacter sp.
CGACCACGATTCAAGCAGGAGAGTACCGGCGAGTGCGCCGATATCTTTCGTCGCGATCATGGGGATGGCGTGTTCGATAGGCTGGAGATAGCTGTGAATGATCCCTTCGCTTATGGCAGAGCCGACATCTCCAGCATGGTTCTCCATGAACCATCCCGGTCGAAGAAAGGTGACAGGCATCGGTAGCTGCCTGAACGACTCCTCCATCATGTGAAGGCCATTGAGCAGATTCGGCCTGGTGACGTGGCCGCCAATCGTCGAAAGAGCGACGATTCGCTTTGCCTCCGATTGCCGGAGCGCTATGGAAAGACTGTCGATCAGGCCTTTGGCTTCAGGAAATCCAGGTGAGGGATCGAACAGGGGCGGCAACATAACGAAGACTGCTTCGGATCCCGTTATAGCGCGTGCCAGGCGGTCGACGTCGCTGATGTTGGCGACGGCGACAGACGCACCCTTCGATGCCCAGACGTGGCCTTTAGCCTCGTCGCGAACAACAGCGCGCACTTGCTTACACAGTCCGAGCAGATGGTTAGCAGCACCTCCGCCAACTCGACCAGTAATTCCGATAATTGAAAACATGACGATCCTCCGTGTTGATTTCGTGTGGTCTTCTACCTTTCTCCACCGTAACTAGAATCAGAGCGAAAACGCAACTGGAGCCAGCAGGTCTGACAGACCGATGTTGCGGTACATTTCGGTGCGAACACGATCTGCTGCTCCGTTTACGATCTCTGCACCATCCTGGGCGGGATCGATGTGGACGCGGAACGGACGCTTACCGAAGGGCAAATCCACGACTCTGACGATAGCTTTGGCTACGTCGGCCACATCGGCGTCAGCAGGCGCGGTAGCCGCGAACCCCTTCATGATGTCATCTCCGAGGTGCGCGTAAGGGCCGTTATCGTACTCGGCCTGACGTGCCTTGTCTGCCGGTGCGCCCGCGTGTGCGAAGTGGTTTGTCCCGGAAGTAAAAGCGCCAGGAACGATGATCGAGGTCTCGATACCCCATCGATTCAACTCTGCGGCGTAGCTGACAGCGAGCGCATCCATAGCCGCCTTCGCCGCAAAGTAGGGGGAAAGATACGGCGGCGTGCCACCGCGAGTGCTGGTGCTCCCAACCCATATCACCAAGCCCTTTTTCTGTTTGCGCAGTTGCGGCAGCGCGGCCCGATTGACGCGCTGCGTGCTGAGCACGTTGGTGTCATAGACCTGCAGGAGCTGTTCGGGAGTGAAGGCTTCCGCAGCACCGAAGACCATGTGTCCCGCGTTGTGGATAACGACATCGAGACGGCCGTCTTTCTCGACGATAGTCTGGATGGCCTGGTCGGCTGATTCCTGAGAGGCCACGTCCAGTTCAATAGCGCGAAGATCAACATTGTTCTCCTTCGCGAGCTGCTTGACCGCCTCTACCTGTGCTGCGTTGCGTCCTGTGGTCTCACGCATGCTCGCATATACCGTATGACCGGCTATGGCGAGTGCGCGTGCTGCGAGGGCGCCAAAACCGCTCGAAGCTCCTGTGATGATAATGATGTTCTTCATATCGATTCTCCTGTTCTTCGGGATTATGTGAATGGAATGACTGACTGCGAGCGAGGTGTGCTGTTTATGCGAAGCCGCCATTTGCCCGAAGCACCTGCGCGTTGACCCATCCCCCATCGGGGCCGGCAAGGAAGGAGACCACGTTTGCGATATCGTCAGGCTGACCGAGCCGCTCAAGCGGAGCCATGCTGCTGAGTTGTTTGATCTGCTCTTCAGTCTTGCCGTTCATGAAGAGTTCGGTGCCAACAGGCCCCGGTGCAATGGCGTTGACCGTAATCTTGTGTCCGCGAAGCTCGTTGGCGAGGACATGGACGAGGCCTTCGACGCCTGCCTTGGAAGCGATGTACGGGCCGTAGGTGGGGAAGTTTTTGGCGAGAACACTGCTGGAGAAGGCAATAATGCGTCCACCTTCCGCGACGTGCTGCGCGGCCTGCGAGAGGACAAGAAAGGTTCCACGCAGATTCGTGGCGATAACCTTGTCGAAACTCTCAACGTCACCCTTGGAGATAGGTGAAAGCGGCATGATCCCAGCGTTGTTAACGACAACGTCGATCTGTCCGAAGGCCTGGAGAGTCTTCTCGAAGAGCTGCTTGACGTCTTGGGGATTGGCGACGTCCGCCTGGACTGCAAGAGCGCGTCCGCCTGAGCTGGCGATCTCGTTGACGAGCTCTTCTGCTTTCGCCGCATTGTCGGCGTAGTTGACGACGACACCGAATCCGTCGGCTGCGAGGCGAAGAGCGATGGTGCGTCCGATGCCGCGGGATGCACCGGTTACGATAGCTGTCTTTCTCATGGTGATTCTCCTTTTTTGGCGGCTCCTTCAATCTTGAAGTCCGTCGCTAAAAAGAGATTGAACCTGACATGGCTATACGTCCAATGCATAGTGATAATATTCGCTATGCGTGTAACGCAGCTACGTCAGGCCGACCTGAATCTTCTTGTTGTGTTCTCGGTACTGGCCGAAGAACGCAACGTATCGCGAGCCGCTAAGCGGTTGCTATTGAGCCAACCCGCGGTGAGCCGCGCATTGCAGCGAATGCGGGATACGTTTCACGACGATCTGCTGGTCCGCACGGCAAAGGGTTATGAGCCAACGCCGCAAGGGGAACGTGTTCTTCAAGAGCTTGAGATCATGTTACCGAAATTGGATCGGCTGATTTCAGGTTCGACATTCGACCCGGCGACAGAACATTGCTCGTTCCGGATTGCGGCGACAGACAATGCGACCTCGATCATCGCGCCCGTTCTCTGTCGCGAGGTTCTCCCGGTGGCGCGACAGGTTCGCTTCACCTTCGCAAGCTGGAGAGGAGATGTTTTTGAGGACTTGAGTCACGGTCGGCTCGATCTTGCTTTGGTTGGCGATGAAGGCCATGTGCCCTCGCCTTTACTGACCGAAGTCATTTACGAGGAAGAACTCGTTTGTATTGTGGCTGCGGCTGCTCCCTACCAGCGCCAACTCACTCTCAAACAATACCTCGCTGCCGAACACATTGGCGTCGATGTTGTCGAGGGCTCGCAGCATATACCGGAAAAACGTCTGGCAGCACACGGTCATCGCCGTCGTACCGTGATTACGCTGCCTTATTTTGGAGCGGCTACGCGGTGTATTCCTGAAACCAAACTGATTCTTACCGCGCCCCGGCGATTCGCAGGACTAGAGGCGGAAAATCGCAAGATCAAGGTGCTGAAGGCGCCGGAAGAGATAACCGGCTTCAAGTACCTGATGATCTGGCATCCGCGAGTTACTACGGATGCCGCGCATGCATGGCTTCGAGGCGAGATCAGGACAATCGGCAAGAAGATCGGCTCATGATCTCCCAAACGACTGAATCGGGTTATGTTCTGACTGCACTGTAGGCAGTTCCCGAGTCACAATAGCCCGATGGCTGTTGACCATCCTTGTATCCGGGCGCCGAGCGCGAAGGCCGCGGCGATGCCGCGTGCATCAGCGACTCCTCCGGCTACCTCCGGTATCTTTACGGCATCCGCGACCTGCGGTGCCAGAGAGATTGTGCTGGTGAGGGAATCTTCCGAAGAGCGCAGGAACGATCCGCGATGTCCGCCAACCTCGAATCCGGATGCTACAACGGCATCGACACCGGCTTGCTCCAAGGCAGTGGCCTCGTCGCGTGTCGTCGCGGTACCAATTCGTACGGTGCTGTGGCGATGACACTCTTCGAGAATCTCCGTCGGCAGAATGCCCTAGATGAACGCTGATGATGCAATCAACCGGCTGCGGGTGTCATCCTTGTGCCTCTTGAGGCAAGTGTCACGGGGTGTTGTGACGCAATTGTAGGAATGGGGCTAGGCCGACGCGGTAAAGCATATTTTCGACCGTGAATTTCATGGCAGCGCAATTGCATAGACTTAGTAATACGGTGAGGTTGGTGTCAAACGGTGTTATGGAATCGTCGCAGACGCTCCTGAATCCTGCAATAAGCGAACGCAAGAAGGTCGTCGTCATCGGTGGGGGCTTCGGTGGGCTTTCGGCAGCCCAGCACTTAAACTCAAATCTCGTGGACGTGACGCTTGTCGACCGGCGGAACTATCACCTCTTCCAACCATTGCTTTATCAAGTCGCGACCGGCTCCCTTTCGGCCGGAGAAGTCGCCGCCCCGCTGCGCGGCGTCTTGAGCCGGCAGAAAAACACTCGCGTCTGGCTGGGAGCCGTGGTGGATGTCGACCCTGATCTGAAGCGCGTCAATCTCGCCGATGGAGCCATCGTTCCTTACGACTCATTAATCGTCGCCGCGGGATCTGAGACCTCGTACTTCAGCCACGACGATTGGCGACAATGGGCTCCTGGGCTGAAGAGCATTGAAGAAGCCACAACCATTCGACATAAGATTCTGTACGCGTTCGAAGTCGCCGAGCGCATTACGGATCTCGATCAGCGTCGAGCCTGGCTCACGTTCGTCATTGTTGGAGCAGGGCCCACCGGCGTGGAGCTTTCCGGCGCCATTGCTGAGATCGCGCGCCAAACCCTGAAGAACGACTTCCGCTCGATCAACCCAGGAGAAGCGCAGATCATCCTGTTGGATGGTGCGCCTCGAGTGTTAATGCCTTTTCCGGAGGATCTGTCGGAAAAAGCCAGCCGTTCGCTGGCCCGTTTGGGTGTCCAGATAAGGTGCGGTGCGATGGTAAAGCACGTCGACGAAGGAGGTTTAACCATCGAATTCGACAAGCAAACTGATTCGATCGCCGCGAAAACAGTGATCTGGGCTGGTGGCATTACAGCATCGCCGCTGGGCAGTATCCTCGCTACCCGCACAAAAGCCGAAACCGACAAGGCGGGAAGAGTCAAAGTAAAACCTGACCTCACGATTCCGAACTATCCAGACATCTACGTAATCGGCGATCTGGCTTCAGCAACGGATGAGAAAGGAAAACCTTTGCCCGGATTAGCGCAGGTCGCCATGCAAGGGGGAGCCTATGCAGCCAAGGTGATCTTACGAAAGATAAAAGGCCAACCGGAGTCTCCACCTTTTCGTTACTTCAACAAAGGTACTTTGGCAGTGATTGGACGTGCGGCCGCAGTGGCCGATGTTTTCGGCGCTCATCTTTCGGGCCTCACAGCTTGGTTGGTATGGGCCTTTATTCACATTGCATATCTGGTGAATTTTCAAAGCCGCATTCTGGTCTTTATTCAATGGGCCATCCAGGATCTAACATTCAGCCGTGGAGCCCGGTTAATCACCGGCGCGGCTCCCACCGACTTCAATTTCACAAAAGAATTGTCGGAAATGCAAAGCGGGCAAGAGGTCAAACCTGAAGCCAGAATTGGTGACGCCAGAGAATGATTGGTAGCGCACTCCCTCACTGCGAAGGCATCAAAGCTTTCTCGGAGACCAACCAAACCGACGAGCTGCAAGCGATCACGGTGCCGACTCTGGTGATGCAGGGTGACGATGACCAGAACGTGCCATACAAAGACGCTTCACCGCTGCAGGCCAAGCCGCTTGATCGTCTGCAAGAACGCAGGATATCGCGGGTCGTTGTACAACCCCTTCAAATTGATAATAAACAAGATATTGGTGGAGGCGGCGGGAGTCGAACTAATCACTCTGTTGACAGCACGTAAGTTATTGATTCCAGGAAGTGCCACAAGGGCTAAAAAGGCCTCATTGCCCGATCCATTGTACGTTTATTGTACGAAAATGCTTCCGACGTGGAGTCCGGCAGACCCACATAGCGACGACAGTATCCCATAGATTCGTCGGGCTTGATCGAGAAAAAAACACCTAGCTTGCGCAGATACCGCAAACCCCACCGCGCCATTTCCTTGCTGCCTGCTCCAACTTCCGGGTTGCCCGTCATCCGGGACTATTGCGACCTCCGCACGATCGCGCCATTCTTCATCACGAAGTTGACTTTTCGCAACGATTCGATGTCCTCAAGCGGGCTCGACGGCATTGCGATGATATCCGCGAACAGTCCTGCCTCGATTGCGCCCCGAGCCTTTTGAATTCGAAGCAGCTCGGCGGTGTTCGTGGTCATGCACTTCAGAATTTCCGCGTTCGGCACACCAGCGGCACGCCAGACAGCCAAGTAGTCCCATGTCATTTCGGCACGATTTTCGTTTTTGTATTCCGTCACAATGTCGGTGGAAAAGACGATCTTGACGCCGATCTTGTAGGCGCGCTTCAACCGATCGATTATCACTTCGCCGGCCTCTTTCGAATCTGGCTCTCCACCCGCTTCAGCGTGACTCGCGGGAAAATCTGTGCTGGCAAGAAAAATCCCTTTTTCTTTCATCCGCCGTAACTGGTCGTCGGTCAACAAGTACCCATGTTCGAGGGAGTCAACGCCCGCTGCAATTACATTGTCAGCCGCCTCCCCGCCATAGACATGCACCGCTACGGCACGTCCCGCGTGGTGAGCCTCTTCCACAGCGGCGCGGATTTCCTCGACCGAATAGTGGTAGTCGTTGCTGTCTGCGACGAGCTTGATCAAATCAGCGCCGTAGAAAATGTTTTCGCGGACGGCTTTTCGGATCTCCTCCGGGCCATCCGCCTCGTAGTATTCAAAACGCCAGAGCGGACCGGCTTCCGGGGGCAGAGAACCGCTTTGACCTCCAAACGGCGCAATGATTTTGCCGGCTGTTAAAACTGTAGGTCCCTTGAACCATCCTGCATCGATCGCCTTCCGAAGATCGACGGCAGCAAAGTTCGCATCGTTGCCCACGTCCCGCACGGTCGTGATCCCCGCATTCAGCAGGATCTGAGCCGTGTGAAGACCTTGCAGGGCACGCAGACCCGTGCCTTCCGTCACATAGCTGTAATCTAGGTCCTTAAAGTGTTGGGCGCCCCAAGTGACGTGGGTATGCGCGTCCATGATGCCGGGCATTACCCATTCATTTGAGAGGTCGATGACTTCGCTATCTTTTGGTATGGCCACACTTGGGCCCACCTCCACGATTTTCTTGTCCTTTACGAGTATGATCTGGTGCGTGGTAACCGTGCCCTTCGCGGGATCAAACAAGTTCCCGGCGCGGATGGCGAAGGTCTGCGTCCAAGCTGGCAAAGCTAGAAGGACAGCTAGAAGCAAGAACATCACGGACAGCCATTTACGCATTCGCTTTCTCCCTTTCTGTATAGCCGAAGCCGCAGGAGTCTAACACACGCGGACAGCGCCTCGTAAGTCGGCTATCCGGAAGCTGTGTGTTAGTTGGCGACAAATCGCCATCTCACTCATTGACCATGGGTCGGTCGTTCCCAATGAGTGGGAATGCTCTTAACAACTATTGACTTCCGATTGTCCAGTGATAGGTTCCTTATCGAGATGGCGTCGAGGCTTTTACGCCAAGAACCTGTAAGAGCTGCGGTTCAATCTGGCAGAAGCATTCTGCGGCGCAGAGCCCGGTAGCGAGGATGAGACCGAAGGCGGCCTAGTTGGGGCTCTGTGGAAAGATACAGCGCGATGGCATCGCGGTGCTCGATGGCTTTCTCATACCAGTCCAGCGCCTGTTCCACCTGTCCCAGGCCCAGGCACATGATTCCGAATACGCCTGGGGCCACGTAACTCGATTGCGCGCGCTGTTCTATTTCCTTCAAGACAGCTGCGCCTCTTCGTTCCGGCCTGCCCGCGAATAAAGATTGCGCAGCGAAGCCAGCACCCACGGATTTCGCTCCGAAAACCCAGCTGCACGCTCTACGGCATCGACCGCCTTCTCGAGGTTGCCTTTGAGAAAGTAACCGAGCCCCAGCATCCAGTGCGAAAAATAGTAAGTCGCGTCCAACTCGAGCGCCTTCGTCGCCAGGGTGATCGCCGTGTCCGGATCATCCCGGCTATACGCATTTTCCGCCAGGCCGATCACCGCCAGATGATAAAGCGGGTCAAGCTCCGCCGCCCGCTTGAACTCGACTGCTGCTTCCTTCAAACGTCCCAAAGGTTGCAGGAAGTGCATGGCGTAACAGAAATGGACTTCGGCCACCGCCGGGCCCAACTCCAAAGCCCGCTTCATCTCCCGCTCGGCTCCGTCCAATCGTAGTCGTAGTATCCCAGCACGCTGCCCAGGTAGGCATGCGCGACCGGGAGACTGCCATCGAGCTCCAGAGCCTTCTCCAAAGCCCGCTTCGCGTCCGGCAAAATTCCGCGAGGAGCAGCTAGCCCCCACACGGCCTCGATGAACAGCAAGTATCCCACCCCGGCGTATGCGAGCGCATACTTGGAGTCGCGTGCGAGCGCCCGCTCGAAGTACTCGCGGGCGACCCGAACGCTCTCAGGGTTGAGCCGGGCCGAAAGATGCCGTCCGCGCAGGTAGAGATTGTAGGCTTCTAGATCCGCGGTGGGCCGATTCAGCAGCGGCTGGCCGCTCAGCTTGAGCTTCAGGGTTTCGACGATGGCCTGCGAGATTTCATCCTGAATCGCGAACACGTCGGTCATCTTGCGGTCGTAGCGCTCCGACCAAAGGTGGTATCCGTCCGCCGCCTTGATCAACTGGGCGGTCACGCGGAGGCGACTCCCGAGTTTGCGCACACTACCTTCCAAGATATATTCCACGTTCAGCCCCTGCGCGATGCTGCGGACGTCCTGTCCCTTTCCAACGAACGCCAGCGTCGAGGTGCGCGCCGTCACTAGCAGCCCCGGCACCTTGACCAGCGCATTGAGGATGTCCTCGGCCAAGCCGTCGCTGAAGTATTCATTTTCCTTGTCGCCGCTGAGATTGGAGAACGGGAGCACCGCGATCGAAGGTGGGTTCGAGGCGGGAGTCGCCGCGGCTTGTATCAGCGCTTGTTTTACCTCCGCGATGCTCTGGAACCGCTGCGCCGGCAGCTTCGCGAGGCAACCGGCGACCACGCGCGCAACCTCCGAAGGCGCCTCCGTCAGCGGCGGTGGATCCGTGTGCAGGATCGCCGCCAGGATCGAGATCGCATTTTCGCCACGGAATGCTTTCCGCGCGCTGAGCATTTCATACAAGACCACGCCAAAGGAGAAAATGTCCGAGCGCGCGTCCACGCTCTTGCCCTGGGCCTGCTCCGGCGACATGTAATGAACCGTCCCCAAGACGGTGTTTTCCTGGGTGAGCGTCACCGTTTCAGTGTCGTCGTCGTGGCGGAAACCTCCCTTGGTCGATGCTTGTGCCCCGACTTTCGCCAACCCGAAATCCAACAGCTTTACGCCGGCCTTGGTCATCAGGATGTTGGCGGGCTTCAGATCCCGGTGCACGGTTCCTCTCTGATGCGCCGCTTCCAGCGCGTCGCAGATCTGCCCGGCATATTCCAGGGGGCGCGCCAGAGGCAGGGGCCCAGGCTCATCCGGAGACAGCAGCGGATGCCCATTCACGAATTCCAGGACAATGAAATCGGGACCAACGTCGTAGATCTGACAGATGTTCGGGTGGTTGAGAGCGGCGACGGCACGGGCTTCCCGTCCAAATCGTTCCGAGAACTGCTCGGTGGAAACTTTGAGAGCGACCATCCGGTCGAGGCGGGTGTCGCGAGCCTTATAGACCACACCCATCCCGCCGGCGCCGATCTGCGAGAGAATCTCGTACGGTCCGAGCGTATCGCCGACCGCTAGCGGCATAGTCCTGTTGGTCATTCTTTCGCTTCGTGACTGACATTGATTGTCTACTCCAACCGCCTAGGGGGGAGCCCTCAAACTGTTCCATACCGAGCGACGGACTCATCTAACAGAGTTCGTCGCATCAGTCTGGGTTGTCGGCAAAACTCCCTTGGGCTTACTTCAGGTTGCCCGTCACTCGTACATTTGGTTCGCTAAACGGGCAGGGTGTTTCGGGTCGGTGAATTCGAGCAGTTCGATCGGAGCGCCGTTTTCGACGATGAATGCGACGCGGACACCGTCCGATGGGCTGTTCGGAGGAATCAGGATTTCGTGGCCAGCAAGCTCGGACGAAAGGTCGGTCACTTCAAACGCGACGTGCGGCACTCGCCGCACGAGGTCGGGAACCGCCGCATCCGCTTCGAAGCGCATCCATTCCACGCCAAATTCGCTTTTCTGGTGACTGACGACAAAGAGTTACAGATGCTTTAAATGGGTCTCCCCAGGCTTCGATTCGTCAGTGGGGATCCCGATGTGGTGATATCGGCGCATTGCTTTCTCTCCGGGAGAACCGGCGCAAAATTCTACCTTATTCCTTACGCGTACTACACGCCGCCGTCTTCACAGCACGGAGCAATCGGGGCAGTAGGAGATTGACGTCAGTTCCTCCATTTAGAACGTCCCAACCGGTAAATACTACGATCAGGTTTTGCTGGGGAAAGACCATCAGTTCCTGGCCGCCGAATCCAGTTGCAATCCAGGCATACTCGCCGTTCAGCGGAACCAACCACCAACTGAACCCATAATAGAGCCTTCCGCCTTCCACGGTATATGGCATGGGGACGTGGGGCGCCACCGACTGCTTCACCCAATCCTCTGATACGATCTGTTTGCCTTCCCACAATCCATTGTTCAAATAGAGGAACCCAAGTTTGGCTAAGTCCTCGTCGTTGAGATACAAACCTCCTTCGGTATCCACGTTGCCAGCATAGTCGCGCTTCCAGTAGTGCTTGATGCCAAGTGGAGTGAAAAGATATTTCTCCGCGTAGGTGTCAATGTCCTGTCCCGTTTCTTTTTGAAAAACGTAGGCGAGTAGCTCGGTGGCAGCGCTGCTGTATGTGAAATTCCGGCCCGGTTCTTCCACGATCGGTTCGTCAATCGCGTATTGCACCCAATCGTCGCTGGCCTCCATGTGAACAAAATCGTTCTCAGGGGCGTCGGACGATTCGGGATAAAACAGTTCCTCCGAGTTCATGCCGGAGGTCATGGTCAGAAGGTTTTCGACCGTGATATGGCGCTTGCGGTCATCCACATTTTTCACTTTCGCCACATCGAAATACTTCAGCGTAGGGGTCTTCAGGCCAACCTTGAAATCGCCGCGCGTGATGGCAACGCCCAAAATGACAGAAGTGATGGTCTTACTGACAGACTGCATCGTGTGTAGGTCTGTCGCATGGTAGTAGGGGTGCCACTCGGTATCAAAATAGTTGTAGCGCCCCGCCAGCCGCGCGTTGAGCGGACCTTTTGTCTTAGCCTCTTTGGCGTAGATTTGACCGTAATCATGCTGGTATTGCCCCGCGAAAACCTCGATGCCGCAACGGAAGACCCGGAAGCTGTCTGTCAGGGCGTACTTTCCATTGGCGATGTCCGCGTCGAGATTCTTCAACGTTTCCTCGTCGAGTCCAACCCGCGCAGGTGTTCCTTTCGGCCAGTTCTTCGTTGGCCAGATTACGGCGGAAGTGGGTGAGGCTGCTTGCCCGACTGCGAGCAAGCTTGCGGCTGCCAACAGGAATAGAGCGCCCGAAAGGATGAACCACCCAACTGTCTTTTTCATGATTTTGCACCAGAGCGGACGCGAACCGAGCCGTCCGAAATCGAAAGCGGGCTAGCCGAATCTCCGAGATTATAGCTTGACCAGCGCATAAGAAAGACCGTTAGCAGATGGTCGGCGACTCTTACTTTACCGGATTAGGTAAGAGTAGCCTGTTATCCAGCCGGAAGGGTCAGGGGCCAGAGAAATTTCCGTTGCCCACTCAAAGATGACGGCCATCGATACCCCGCTCACTTCCTCGCACTGTGCGAAGCAAGTTCGTTGTCCCACGCGGAGGTGTAGCGTATGATGCGCGAGTCACAAATCCCAATCAGAGATTCCCGGAAGACACCTCGAAATTCGTGCCTGAGGCGGAGGTGGGGGTCATGGTCATGCCCACGAATACGAGAAATTCGGCCCCATTCGCGGGAACGTCGCGAGTCGGAATCCTAGCGGCGCTCCTTGCCATCACTGCGATCGGTCGGGTTCAGGCCCAGACGCGAAAATTTGAGCTGGGAGACGTGCAGAAAATCGTCGCCGTTTCCAGTCCGGCGATTTCGCCGGACGGAAAGTCCATCGCCATCATAGTGACCCGCGTGAATTGGGACGATGACCGTCACGACAGCCTGCTCGTCCTCGTGGATATCGCTACCGGCGCCCAACGGAAGCTCACCAACATTCGCAAAGGATTGAGCTCGCCTCAGTGGTCGCCCACCGGCGATCGGCTGGCATTCCTTGCGGAAGCTGGCGAAGAAAAGAAAGCTGCCGAGCAAATCTTTGTGCTGCCCACGAACGCTGGCGAGCCGCAGCAGGTCACCAGCGTGCCTCTGGGAGTCGAACAGTTTGCCTGGCGCCCAGATGGCGCCCGCATAGCCTTCGTCTCGCCCGACGAACCATCCAACCAAGCCGACATCGAAAAGCACCACGACCTCTTCGAAGTGGGCGACAACTCATTCCTCGCTACCGCGGCTCCCACTCCTTCGCACATCTGGCTGGTCTCTGCCTCAGGCGGCGCAGCAAAGCGCCTAACCTCCGGCGCGTGGAGCTTGTCAAAAACCGCGGAGGCTTCTTCGCCGTCCTCCCCGCTTTCCTGGTCGCCGGACGGCAAGCAGATCTGCTTCACTCGCCAGGCTGACCCACATTACGGGGACTCCGATCAAACGGTCATAGAGATTCTGGACATTGACAGCGGAAAAATCCGCCAACTGACGAAGCGCACTTTATTCGAAGGTTTTGGCTTCTTCTCGCCCGACGGCTCAAAGAT
>JBEKWW010000046.1:0-12412 GCA_049512655.1 Candidatus Sulfotelmatobacter sp.
TTGTAGACCTCGTCAGACCAGTAGATATTCAAATCTTCTGACCAACGAATGCCCAAATCTGTCGACGCCCAACTCCCGATGTGGGCAAGGCGTTCCCCTTCGCTCAGATAAAACTGGCTTTGTCGCAGAGCCTGTTCTGCTAGTTTTCGCTCGGTGATGTCCTGACCGGTCCCGAACATCTCATACGCTTTCCCCGATGCATCTCTTTTTACAGTTCCAAGGCCCAGGATGACGCGCACTTCACCACTGGGAAGCACGATTCGATGTTCCGACTTGGCATGAATCCCGTTGCTAATGACTTCGGCAGCTTCGCGGGAGACCTTTTCCCGATCCTCCGGATGAATTCTTTCAAAAATCGCACTCACGTGAAAAGAGTCTTTCACCGGCGGTATTCCCCAGATACGGCAAAGCTCTTCAGAATACGTAACGCGATTCTCGATGAGATCCCACTCGTAGTGCCCGATGTGCGCCAATCTCTGAGCTTCTTCAAGCCTCGCGTTACTTTGCTGTAAGGCGTTTGATAGCGCCTGGCGATCTTCCTCTGCACGTTTCCGGTCGGTGATGTCCTGGGTCGTACCGAACATCTGAATTCGGCCCTGAGAATTTTTTCTCACATGACCCAAGCTATGAACTGCCCGCATCTCCCCATCGGAACGCAAAAGACGATGCTCGCAGTCGGCGCGAGTCTCAGTATCAATCGCCTTTTTAGCCGTCATAAATACAGCTTCCCTGTCATCGGGATGAATCATTTCGCCCACAAGCGCAACGTCAAATGAGTTCCCCTTTGGAACGAGCCCAAAGATGCGGTACGTCTCCTCGGACCAGATCACCTGATTTGTTTCTAGATCCCAGACCCAATAGCCCAAGTGAGCGACACGCTGCGCTTCTTCGAGCCAATCCTTGCTCTCCTGTAGATCGCGAGACAGGGCGTGACTCGCTTCTTCGGCCCGCTTTAATTCCGTAATGTCTTGGACGGTGCCGAAAAGTCTGTTGTGCTCTCTGGAAATCCCATCCTCCGGTCCCACATCCGTCGTCTTCCAGAGCTTCGAGGTAATGGACTGAACGGTACGCACTTCTCCACTTGGACGGACGATCCTATGTTGGTGAACGGGATGTACGCCGACAGCAACCTCCTCGTCTACTGTGCTGTAGAGAGCCTCGCGGTCATCGGGGTGGATGAGGTCGCTAACCGTTTCAATGTCCATAGGGCGTTCTTGCGGCTTGAACCCGAATATTCGATAGGTCTCGTCCGACCAGATGATCCTGCCTGTCTCAAGATCCCAATCCCAATAGCCGACATGGGCGACACTTTGAGCTTCTTCAAGTCGTGCTTTGCTTTCTTGAAGGCTCCGGGACAATGCCTCGCGCTCGTCATCGGCTCGTTTGCGTTCGGTGATGTCTGTTACTACACCGGCATATTCGAGGTTGCCGGAGTTGTCTCTTCCCGCATGTGCAACTACATGAACATGTTTGATGACCCCGTCAGGCAAGAGAATTCGGTGTTCAACATCCAAGTCCATGCCGTTCTGAGTGGCACGATCCCTGAGCTGTTGCAGGCGGTCCCGGTCGTCAGGGTGAACTCTGTCGAATACCAGAACAAGCGTAGGATTGGTTTCTCGTGCGAAACCCAGAATTTTGTAGGTTTCGTCAGACCAAACGAGTTCACCGCTCTGCACCTTCCATCCGAAAGTCCCCGAGTGACTCAGCCTTTGCGCCTCTGCAAGGTACAGCCATCGTCTTTGCAAATCGGTTTGTGAAGCCTTCAGATTTTCATTCGCTTTTTCAAGTGCAGATGTTCCCTCAGCGTCCCGATCCAGCGAATCCAGCGAACGCTTACGAGATTCGGAGAGGAGTCTTCGATCTCGGCTCCAGCCACCCAACGCGGCGATTAACCCGATAGAAAGCGCAAGAATGATTAGAAAATGCACCATTGGCGATAGAAGCTCCAAATTTGATGAATCTTACCCTACCTGCCGGGGGCAAGTCCTTTCACCCTCATCCAAGCCGCCGGCCTAGGACCGGGCGATCAACGCGCTCTATGGGAGTTGCAGAGCCGCGGCGAAGGACTGCAGATCCCGTAGATGACGATCGCAATATAACGGGCAAGACTGGCGGGATCCGCGTTGACCGACGGATCATCTGTTGATTTTGCATGTTGCAGGCACTGGCATATCGTGACCTCCCCCGCCATCCGACACCCCGCTAGTTCCCGCCGGATGGATTCCGAGGCAGTTTTCTCTGCTTAATCCGCATGCAGGGGGCTGGGTTGGGGGCTGCGTGTCCCCAGGACATGCATTGACGCACAGGGCGATCCAGTACACCTGGTTGCCGGTACATTTGCTGGCGGTGGCGTAGGTGTCAGAGGAGAAACACTGACCGGCTGAGTGGCGTTGAGCATGACGCGGTATCTTGGCCCCGTGAGTGTTCCAATCACACGCGCGACTCAGCTCTCCGACGCTGTCGCGAAAATCACGCTGGTAGCGGACATAGATCAGACAGCGACGACGGCGTTCGACGTTTTCAGAAGGAGAAGGTACCGTGACACGGCGACCAATGTTATTTGTGTTAAGCTGCTGATTTTTTAATCGCTTACATCAATGTGACGGTTAGAAAAAAACGTCGAACCAACTTAACTTCGGCCCCACAGGGAAAAAAGCAAACTACACGGAGCACCTGTCCTGCAATACAACTGAGTTTTGGCAGACCGAATTCAGATCCGCACAGGATCAGCCAGCTGGTACGGACCCCGGAAGGAATTATGTTGTCGCGTCGCACGTATCGGCGTAGAAATCCTAATCGGAAACCCGGATCAAACATTTTGATTTGATAAAGCTGTTTTTCATTTACTCTATGCACCGAGGGTCGGTGGCACAATGGCAACCAGTTCAACCACAACTCCGCAACGAAGTGCACAGCATCTCGGCGACACCATGCGGCGGGATGCGTGGTGGATTGAGTTGCTGCCCGTCATTGCACTGCTGGGCGCCTTCGGAGCATACGCCACTGCCCGCGCCTTCGAAGGCAGATACTACGAATGGGGTCCATACCTTTCTCCCTTTTATTCACCGCTCATCGATCCCCATCATCGCTGGTGGCCGCTATCTCCGGCGTTGTTGATTCTCGCCTTTCCTTTGGGATTCCGGGTCACGTGCTACTACTATCGAAAGGCTTATTATCGGGCTTTTTTCCTCGACCCGCCCGCCTGCGCCGTCAGTGAACCCGCAAAACGCCGCTATCAAGGGGAAACAAAATTTCCCTTCGTCCTGCAAAATCTGCACCGCTATTTTCTCTATGCAGGATTCATTTTCCTGATCTTCCTTTGGCGTGATGTCTTCCGTGGGTTCTTCTTTGACGGAAGATTCGGGATAGGAGTCGGCTCCCTGATTCTACTTCTCAACGTAATCCTTCTGACCGTGTACGCGCTTTCCTGTCACTCGCTCCGTCACCTGGTAGGCGGAAAACTCGACTGCTTTTCTTGCACCGCTTTCGGGCGTCCTCGACACACTGCCTGGAGCTGGCTGACGATTCTGAACGAGCGTCACATGCTCTATGCCTGGATTAGTCTGATTACGGTGGGCCTAACCGATTTCTATGTCCGGCTGGTTGCCAGCGGCGCGATCTCCGACTTGAGAATCTTGTGACGACAGAATACGAGACTCACGATCACGATGTATTGATCATCGGCGCCGGCGGTGCCGGGTTACGCGCCGCACTCGGCGTTCTCGCTCAGGGCGTGAATGTGGGAGTGGTTTGCAAATCGCTGCTCGGCAAAGCGCACACCGTCATGGCGGAGGGCGGGATCGCCGCGGCCATGGGCAATGTTGATTCCGCCGACGATTGGCGCACTCATTTTCGCGACACTATGCGCGGCGGCAAACTTCTCAACAATTGGCGCATGGCGCAGGTCCACGCCCAGGAAGCTCCCGAACGCGTGCGCGAACTCGAACAATGGGGAGCGCTTTTCGATCGCACCAAAGATGGAGAGATCCTGCAGCGCGCCTTCGGTGGCCATACCTTCCGCCGACTCTGCCATGTAGGCGACCGCACCGGCCTCGAAATGATTCGTACCTTGCAAGACCGCGGCGTGCAGATGGGAATCGACGTCTACATGGAGTGCACCATCAGCCGCTTGCTGAAAGATGGGGATCGCGTCGCCGGAGCATTCGGTTATTGGCGTGAACAAGGCCGATTCGTACTGTTTCGTGCCAAGTCGATTGTGATCGCCACAGGAGGCATTGGCAAAGCCTTCAAGATCACGTCCAATTCATGGGAGTACACCGGCGACGGGATGGCACTCGCCTACAACGCTGGTGCTGAGTTGAAGGATATGGAGTTTGTTCAATTCCATCCCACCGGCATGGTTTGGCCTCCGGGAGTGCAAGGCCTTCTCGTCACTGAAGCGGTGCGCGGTGAAGGAGGAATTCTCCGCAACAAATTGGGCGAGCGTTTCATGGAGAAATACGATCCGAAGAGAATGGAGCTTTCCACTCGCGACGTGGTGGCGCGGTCGATCTACACTGAAGTCCGCGAGGGGCGCGGCACCGAGCACGGCGGCGCTTATCTCGACATCTCGCACAAACCGGCCGATTATGTAAAGAAGAAGCTGCCCAGCATGTATCACCAGTTCAAAGAACTCGCGGATGTCGATATCACGAAGGGGCCGATGGAAGTTGGACCAACCTGCCACTACATGATGGGAGGGATTCGCGTCGAGGCCGAAACCGCACAATCTTCCGTGCCGGGGTTATTTGCGGCGGGCGAAGCAGCAGCTGGATTGCACGGCGCGAACCGCCTGGGCGGCAATTCCCTTTCCGACCTCCTCGTCTTCGGTCGCCGGGCAGGTTTGGCCGCCGCCGATCACGCTCAGACGGTACAGCATGCGTCCCTCGACTCCGAGCAGATCGACGCGGCCGCGCGCGAGCTGCTCGCTCCTTTCGAACGCAAAGAGGGCGAGAACCCTTATACGATTCAGCGCGATTTGCAGGATGTCATGCAGAATCTTGTCGGGATTTTTCGCACCCGCGAAGACCTCACGCGTGCCCTGCAAGAGCTGGAGAAACTCAAAGCGCGGGCGGAACACCTGAGTGTAGAAGGTTCGCGAATGTTCAATCCAGGCTGGCACCTCGCCCAGGATCTACGATCGATGCTGACCGTCTCGGAAGCCGTAACCCTCAGCGCGCTCGCCCGAGAAGAGAGCCGCGGAGCGCACAGCCGCATCGACTATCCGAATCTCGATGCGACCTGGGGAACGAAAAACAATGTAATCGTCCGCGACGGAGACACCATGGCGCTAGGCCAGTCGCCGGTGCCGGAAATGCCGGACGAGTTGAAGCAGCTGCTCGCAGATGAAAAATAGATAACCAGAAAGGGCGGAGGCGCGATGGCAGAAGCAACCTTTGAGATATTCCGCGGAAACAGCGAAGGCGGACAGTCTGTCACCTACCGCGTCCCAATTGCCCCGGGAATGGTCGTGCTCGACGCGCTCCATCATATCCAGGCATACCAGGCACCCGATCTAGCGGTGCGCTGGAATTGTAAAGCCGGCAAATGCGGCTCCTGCTCAGCGGAAGTCAACGGTCGGCCCAGGCTCACTTGCAAGACCCGTATGGATGCGCTGCCCCTGGACAAGCCCATCACCGTTCAGCCCATGAAGTCGTTTCCCGTGATCAAAGACCTGGTCACGGATGTCTCGTGGAATTATCGCGTGAACAAGAAAATTCCGCCCTTCACCCCGCGCCCCGGCACTCGGTGGAAAATGTATCAAGAAGATGTCGATCGGGTGCAGGAGTTTCGTAAGTGCATCGAATGCTTCTTGTGCCAGAACGTGTGTCATGTTCTTCGTGAGCACGAGAAGATGGAGCAATTCGGGGGGCCACGATTTTTCGTTCGCGTCGCAGGGCTCGAAATGCACCCTCTCGATTCGAAGTCGCGCACCAAGATGCTTAAAGACGAGCTGGGCATCGGCCTCTGTAACATCACGAAATGCTGCACTGAAGTGTGCCCCGAAGAGATTCACATCACGGACAATGCGATCATTCCTTTGAAAGAACGTGTGGTCGACGAGTTCTATGATCCCTTGCTGATGCTGGTGACAAAGATTCGCGGCGCAAAGCGCGAACAGGGGTAGAGTAAGTTAGTCAAGCGATTGAAAATGGGCTGAGGGCAGCGTAGTTTCTGTGGAGTTCACGCTATGGAGTTCACATTAAAGACCATATCGAAGGCTGGTATTCCGGAAGCCATTTCGAAAGCCGAGCTCTACCGTTCACTCAATGAACCGGAAGAGGCAGAATCCATTTGCCGCGACATCCTCATCGTCGAACCCGAGCACCAACTCGCGCTTCGCCTGCTTGGCCTCGCGATCACCGACCAGTTTTGCGGGGATGCGACAGACCGCCACCGGGAGGCAGAAGAACTTTTCCAAAGACTCGTCGAGCGCTACGAACGCCTTTATTACACCGGACTTCTGCATGAGCGGCGAGCCAAAGCTCAAATGCGAGTGGGCCGCCCGCCCCACAGCCTCGCGCCGCTCTTTGCCGAGGCAATGCGCTGCTTCGCCGAGGCTGAGATGATTCACCCTCCGGACAACGACGACGCCATTCTTCGTTGGAACCGGTGCGCCCGGCTGCTGCAAAGCGATCCCGGCTTTCATGAAGAGAAAGAATCTGACGCATTCGACGTCATTGATAGCTCACCGATCTAAAACTCACAAGCCTCTGATCACATTTTTTCATTGAAGTCTTAACACCCCGCAAAATCTGCTTCCTACGCACCTTCCTCGCCGACAATTTCCGCGTTGTGGATTTTTGTGAAATAAATTCTTGACAGCGAGAGGCATTGGTACTAAAAAGCCTAGTTGTCTATACAACTGGAGAACTTGGTGGACCTTCCCGCACTTGACCGGCGCAGTGTCGTCCCCCTCTACTACCAGATTCAGCAGCATCTGCTCGACCAGATTCGGGCCGGCGTTTTCAAGCCGGGCGAATTAATTCCCTCGGAACAGGAAATTTCCGATCGCTTGCGAATCAGTCGTATGACGGCCCGGCAAGCGTTGAAATCTCTTTGTGATTTGGGAGTCACCTACAGCCAAAGAGGCAAGGGCACCTTCGTCTCCGCCATCAAGCTGGAAAAGAATTCCCGCCAGGTCCTATCATTCAGCGAGGAAATGCAAGCCAGCGGATCACGGCCGCGTTCAAAAGTGCTCTCGTTTGAAGTGACCGCTGCTGCTCCGGATGTAGCCAACGCGCTTCGCCTTCCGCCCGGCGAAAAAGTGGTCAGCCTGCGTCGCGTACGTATGACCGCATCTTCGCCCATGGGTCTTGAATGGAGTCGTCTTCCGCTGCGCCTGTGTCCGGACCTGCTTCAGACCTTCGATCCGAACAGATCGCTCTATCAAACTCTGTTCGAGAGTTACGGCGTCCAGATCATTGCCGCGGACGAAGTGGTAGAGGCGGGACTGGCGAGCGCCGAAGAGGCGAAGCTGCTGAGGTTCGCCGCCGGCAGCCCTGTGTTTTTCTTCACCCGCACTGCTTTTGTTCAGAGCGGGCAACCGGTGGAATACGTTAAATCCACCTATCGCGGAGACCGCTTCAAGCTCGTCAACCGCCTGACCCAACCAGATTTGAAACGACAGAAGAGTAACGGAAGGCGAAATTAGTGCGCAGCAAAATATTCGTAGTGATCGCCCAGGGCGTTGAGATAAGGAGAAAAGTCATGCCGCGAAATATACTCACGATCATTGCCGTTGCCATAACTAGCTTGGCGTCGAGCCTGTCCGTCTGGGGCCAGGCGACCACATCGTTGCACGGCTCGGTCACGGACCCCTCCGGTGCGACGATTTCAAATGCAAAGGTGACCTTGACCAACGTCGCCACCAACCTGTCCCGTGAGTCCACCACCACATCCAAGGGTGTCTATGAATTTGTTTCCGTACTGCCTGGTCCCTATAAGTTGACGGTCGAGGTAAAGGGATTTCTCACCTACGTGCAGACCGATCTCCAATTGCAGGTGGACCTACCTGCCACGGCGGACGTCCGACTGAAAGTCGGCGCCTCGACGGAGACGATGGAAGTCATCGCCCAGGCATCGCCACTCAATACCACGGATCCCAGCCTCGGGCACACGATGGGCACGGTTGAGATCGAGAACCTACCCCTGCAAGCGGAGAACATGCCGCTATTGCTCAGCCTGCAGCCCGGCGTTGTGTACAACGGCGAACAGCCCGCGCAGCTGGCAAGTGGTTATGACACGCGCGCCGGTTCGGTAAACGGTGAGCGGAGTGACCAGAACAACATCACAATGGATGGCGTGAGCGTCAACGACGAGTTCAACGGCTACGCTTTCACTGGCGTTCTGCCAGCCACGCCGTTTTCTGTGGAGGAATTTCGGGTCACCACTTCTAACTATGGTGCCACCGATGGACGCTCCGCAGGCGCTCAGATTGCAATGGTTACAAAGGGCGGCACGAACGTGTTTCATGGCTCGTTGTATGAGTTCAACCGGAACACCGTCGGCGAAGCGAACGACTATTTCTTGAAATTGTCCCAGCTGCAATCCCTTGAACCGAACGTGCCGGAACACCTGGTGAGGAACGTCTTCGGCGGAACCATCGGCGGGCCCATCTTGAAAAACCGCTTGTTCTTCTTCTTTAATTATGAAGGCCAGCGCCAATCGCTCCAGCAGAGCACGCTACGGAATATCCCAACCGCGTCGCTGGCCGACGGCGTTATCGAGTATCAATGCAATGTATCGACTCAGTGTCCCGGCGGCAGCGTTACGGGAGAGAGCGGTGCCAGCTACACAGTCCAGCCTGGCTACTACGGCCTCTCTCCTGCCAATCTCACGCAGATGGATCCGCTGCATATCGGGCCGAGTTCCGTAGCCTTGAATTACTTTCATACATACCCGACCCCGAATACCTATTCGGTGGGCAATCTTGTCAACTTCGCCGGATACCTTTTCGCCGCACCGACGTTAACAAACTTTAACTGGTATATCGGCCGACTGGACTACAAACTGACCACAAATGGCAACCACACACTGTTTTTCCGAGGTGCCGCTCGCAATGATCCCGACATCAACGCGCCATTCCTTCCTGGCACGCCGCCGGAATCTACATCGATCGACGTCAGCAAGGGCTTTGTTGCCGGCTACACCGGCGTTTTCGGGCCTCGGTGGGTTAACAACATCCGTTATGGCATTACCCATCAGAGCATCGCAACGCCGGGCAATTCGAGCGAGCCATGGGTCGGCATGCGTGGACTGGACGAGCCGAATATCTATGGGAGCGCCTTTACCGCACCCGTGCATAATTTGGTTGACACCGCGACATGGGTCAAGGGAGCGCACAACTTCCAATTTGGCACCAACATCTTGTTCATCCGCCGTTCGAGCGCCACTACGGCCAACTCTTTCAGCGACGGTCTCACAAACTCTGACTGGCTCCAATTTAGCGGCTTTGCCAATGTGAACTCTCCCCTCAATCCCGCCTATGGCTGCACCGCCGGCAATACGGGTCCCTGCTTCCCTGCAGTGGCTAGTGGTTTCGCCCAAAGCTACGACTGGCCTCTCGCGGCGATGATGGGCATTGTCAGTGAAGTGGATGCCCGGTACAACTACTCTGTCGCGAACCTCACCACCGCCGACCCGCTCAGCCAAGGAGCGCCCGTTAGTCGCCACTGGGCAAGCGATACGTACAGCATGTTTTTCCAGGACACCTGGCATGCGCGCCACAACCTTTCAATCACCTACGGTCTGAACTATCAATTAATGACGCCGATCAGTGAAACCCACGGTCAGGAAGTGACGCCGTCGGTAAACATGGGCTCGTGGTTCAACCAGCGCGCCATCGACGCAAGCCAAGGCATTCCCTCGAACAAAGACGCGGTGATCACGTTCGCGCCAGCCGGCTCCGCTTATGGAAGGCCGGGCCTGTACCATGCGCAGAGCAAGAACTTCGCCCCGCGCGTTGGATTCGCCTGGTCGCCGCAGGAAAAGACCGTAATTCGTGGCGGCTTCGGCATGTACTTCGACAACTTCGGCCCCGCGCTGGCCATGACCTACGACGCAGAAGGCACGTTCGGCCTTTCGACGCTGCTAACAAACCCTCCATCCACGTTGACGGCTAGCACAGCCCCGCGCCTCACCGGCATGAACACGATCCCCACCAGCATCATGGAGCCCGCTCCGCCCGCTACCTTCCCAGTCACCTATCCGCTGGGCTCGGAGGCAATCGCGACTGGGATCGATCAATCGCTGAAGACTCCTTACTCCTACGCCCTGGATTTTTCCATCCAGCGGCAGTTGCCGAAGGGGATAACTCTCGATGTGGCCTATGTGGGGCACTTCGCTCATCGTCTACTCGCATACGACGATGTCGGCGCCCCGATGGACCTGGTGGACACGAAATCCGGTATTGACTACTTCTCCGCGGCGAAGCAGCTGTCGACACTGTGGCGCGCCGGGACTCCAGAGAGCGGCATTAACGCTTCCGTGATCGGTCCGACGGCACAGTACTGGCTCGATATGCTGACGCCTCAATCCTCCTACACGCTTTGCTCGACGGGCTTGCCGACGACTAACCTGTTGATGGCGACCTATGACGTTTTCGGCCCAGGCTGCGGCAATCTCTACAACGAGACCTCCGCGCTCTACGATATTGACGTGTTCAGCTTCCCGACCTCACCGGTAACGGGGGCGAACAGCTTTTTCAATAGCCAATATTCGTCGTTGTGGGATTGGCGCTCGATCGGATACTCGAACTACAACGGACTTCAGATTGGCCTACACAAACAAATGTCTCGCGGGGTCCTGTTCGGGCTTAACTATACCTATAGTCACTCGAACGACCTCGAGTCGTTTGCGGAACGCGGCGTTCAGTACTTAACCTCGAGCATAATTAACCCATGGTCTCCCAGCGAAATGTATGGTCCGAGTGATTTCGACGTGCGGCATCAAATCAATGGCTACTGGGTGGCCGAGTTGCCCTTTGGTAATGGTAAGCAGATCGCTGGAAACGTCGGTAAAGGCGTCGACGCCATCATCGGTGGTTGGCAACTCGGTGGAACCGCGCGCTGGACCTCGGGATTTCCGGCCAGCGTGTACATGGCCTACGTCTGGCCGACCAATTGGGACGAAATGGGGTGGGCGGATTTGACCGGCAAACCAATCAAGACAGGGACAACGTTGATCAACGGAACTCCCAACGTGTTCCCAAACCCCACCCAGGCGAGTGCGGGCTTCGGTTACGCCTTCCCCGGCGAAAGCGGATCACGCAATACAATTCGCGGCGATGGTTATTTAGGCATAGACATGAACCTATCCAAAGGTTGGAAAATTCCGCACACCGAACAGCAAGTGGTGCAGCTACGCTGGAGCGTCTTCAACGTGTTGAATGACGCTCGATTCGACGCCTACACCTTGCAGGATCAGGTAGAGACGTCGAACACATTCGGAGATTACTCTGCCACACTGACTCAGCCACGCGTAATGGAATTCGCTCTGATTTATAAATTCTGATTCCGCAGGCAGCCTCTGGCGTGGCCTGGCGGTGACTTGCCAGGCCACCTTATTTTCGGTCAGGGACAAAGTTGTCCTAAGAAAGAGTTAGCGAGAGTAATGTTCGCGACGTGATTGGCGGATTGTCGGCAGGCCGATTTGTCGCAGTGAATCTCAGTCGGAATCTGGCTAACAGGTCTCACAATTATGCGCGGATTCCGCGCCATCCAGAGTAAAATTCGGTCTGAAAAAAAACATCCACGGCTTCTCTGGCGTCGCTCTACACCGGAGTCTATTAAGAAGATTCGCGGTGAATCACCGATAACTTGGGGATAAATGCACCCATGACGACACTCATGCAAGACTTGCGTTATGCGATTCGGATGTTGCTTAAATCACCAGGTTTCGCCGTCATCGCCGTTCTTACTCTTGCACTCGGCATCGGCATCAATACAGCGCTTTTTTCCGCCGTCAACGGAGTTCTTCTCAACCCTCTTCCCTATCCGCATTCCGAGCAACTGGTCGCCGTTTATGGAAGTGCACCGGGATTCAGCCAAGGACCGGTCGCCTATCTGAACTTCCTCGATTGGCAGCACGACGCTCGGACGTTCTCATCCATGGCCACCTACCGCAACCAGGATTACAACTTCACTGGTCGGAACGAAGCGGAGCGCCTGAGCGGTTACATGATCTCTGCTGGCTTTTTTTCCACCCTCGGCGTGCAGCCCATTCTCGGCCGCGCATTCCGCGTCGATGATGATCAGGTGGGTGCCGCTCCGGTCGTGCTTCTCGGCGGAGGCCTTTGGCAGCGCAAATTCGGCTCTTCGCCTGACATCGTCGGGAAATCGCTAACCCTCAATGGCACGTCCTACCTTGTCGTCGGTGTGATTCCTTCGAGCTTCACTTTCTACGGCCATGA
>JBEKWW010000047.1:0-12297 GCA_049512655.1 Candidatus Sulfotelmatobacter sp.
AGTGAGCCGGATGTGCCCGTAACCATCACGGTGACCTGAGATGCGGGCGTTGACTGGCTGTTTGAAGTGCTCGACTTGTTGCCGCCACATCCCAAGGTTAACAAGGAGACGAACAGCAGCAACCCAAGAACGCTCATGCCTACCGAGCTTTTGCCGTTAAGCAGTTTCCTTTTGCGTGTGGCAATCAAGGTTCCGAACATCCCGAGACCGGGAAGTAGTAGCCCCAGGCGAGGCGCGCTGTAGCCAGTGGATGGAGGCGTCGAACCAGCAGAAATGGTGAGAGTAGAGGACGCAGCACTCGAACCGGGAGAGATGGTTGAAGGGCTTAGAGAACAAGTCAATCCAGCGGGCGCAGAGCAGGTGAGCGTAATCTGACTATTGAATCCACCGACGGCACTGGCGCTAACCATGACAGCAGATGATCCTCCCTGCATGACCGTTGTGCTCTGCGCCGAGAGATCCAAAGAGAAACCTGCGGTGCCGGCCGCGGCCGCAGGGACAAGGCTGGCGAACACAGCCGTTACGCTTCCTCCAGACGGGAAATTGGGTTGGCCGGCACTGCCTCCAGCCGTGAGATAAAGAGTGCCAAGAGTGCCTGGATCATTATTGGCACCGCCGCCTCCGCCAAACACCATGTCCCACAACCCAGGATTCACCAGCACGCTGCCCGAAGAGTTAGTGAGCTGGCCGAGAAACTTTCCGGTTGTGTCGAACGCGCTAATGGTGCCGTCGCCGAAATTTCCTACCAGAATATCGCTGGCGAAGGTTCCGAAGCTGGCCGGAGCCTGAACCACGCCCCAAGGCGCATTCAGGTTATTCTTGACGCCGGCGGCGACGAAAGTGCTCACAAAGTTGCCATTCGTATCGAAGATATCCACCTGCCCCGCGCCAGCGCCGGGAACGGCATCGTGCTTGGACGTATCCTGCATCGCATAGGCGACGTAGACCTGGCTACCGAGAATGTGAATGCCATGGGGGGCGAAACCAGCGGGAAGGTTTGGATCGGTGAAGGTACCGCCCAACGAAGTGAGGGCGTAGTTCGAATCGTAGACGTCTACCTTGCCGCTGTTGAAGTTGGCCGCCAACAGGTTGGTGCCCAGCAGGGCGAGACCTTTGTAAACCGCGCCGCTGGCGGAATTGTCTTTACCGATAATCGCGGTATTGCTGGAACCGTTCCAGTAAACAACGAGGCCGTCCTCGGTGTCGAAAATGAACGAACCACCGCTGAAGTAGGAGCCGCTGGCGTTGGCCACGGTTCCAGTCGGGCAACCAGGGCTGCAATTACCGTTTGGATTGCTTGAGGCCCCCGGTATGGTCACGATCAGCCCGCTGTCTTTGTTGCCATTCTGGTCATAAAGCGTGGAGACGCCGCTGTTGTTATCGGCAATCCAGAAATCTTGGCCGGGGAGAACCGAAATCCCCCAGGGATTCAACAGTTGCGAGTCTGTGGTGGCGGCTACGCCGGCGACATTGGAGACCAGGTTGGTCTGGGAATAGCCAGCCTGCTGAGCCCACAACCCTGACGGAATCGTCAACGCCGTGAGCAAACCGAATAACAAGAATGCTTTTTTCATGTTGTCCCTTAACCTTCTTTTATGATTTGTACGACGTTGCTGAATACCGTTGTTTCCTCTTCTACTGTGAAGCTGTTGTTGCGGAATGAAGGGAGAATTCAGGTAGACTGACTTAGTTCTTATCCCGGAACTCCCCCCACAACCGTATGAAGGCTGATGTGGCGCTCGATTTAGTTAGTGCCACCTGAGGACATAATGCCTTCATCCTTCCCTTGATCCTTAGCCTGCGCCAGCGCAACCATCACCCGCGGTAACGCAAAGTTATAGATGCCTCCCGGCGTGTAAACCTCGCTCAGGAAGTACTTGCCCCCCTCATGCTCGAAGCTAAGCTTTGGCCGCTCGGCACTAGATCTATCGACAGCGATGGGGAGGACAAGCGCGCCATGGCCGTAACCGCTGATCGCGATGGCTGAATATGGCTCAAGCGAGACATGACGAACGGTGTAGGTGCCCGCAGGCAAGGTCGCGCCTCCAGCGACGAACTCAAAGGGAACGTTCACACGAACTCCCTCGGTGTCCTGAGCGCGGGCAGTTATGCCCACCCCAAGCAGGCAAGTCAGAGTAAGTACAGCTGTCAAATATGATTTCTTCATGATTTCTCCTATTGAAATGGTGTTACGTGTTCAGCAGTGATAACCGCGCTCGTGAGACTTTATTCCACACATTCTGTCTCTAGCCTCATGTATCAACTGTTTTCACAACGTATGGGAGTTAGACTCGACAATTAACGGCGAGATACCGACGGGATGTCATTTGATTGTCAACTCGTTGTCGAGAGCTCGTAAACTGGCGGTAGTAACATCACTGCGATGGCTAGAAACGAGAGTGGCGCGTCGATTGAGTGCTGTTTTCTTGACAGTGTTTGGAGTTGACACAACACAACGAGCGGAGCATCTCTAAGATATTGAATAAACCAGACACTCGTATGAGGTGGAGAATATTTGTGGGAGACGGACAGGCCCTCAACTGAGGCCAGTCGATAATCGACATCTTCGCGGGTGACCCGTGTTGCTGGGCAGAGTGTAAAAGCTTCTAATCGACAGTGCTGTCGTGCTTACATTTGTTTGAAAAAGCTGCGGAGCCTTGAATGAAAGGAGGCTCGCGTTCACCTCCGAGCATCGTCTCCGTCCACGAGCTCCCACTGGCATTGGGCGTCAGCTCGTAGACAATGCCGCAGCCGTTTCCACAAAGCCGCCGGTGCAAACGGTAGTGGTACCACCACCGCCTTGTTAATTCCTGGCCGAGCTTTCGTACCCACGCGGTAGCATCAGAGTGGGTTTATTCAAAGTCGATTCTCCTTCGGATCATGTCGCGTTTAGTTGATCTGCAACCCGACTATGAGAATGTGGCGTCCGTTGCATCAGGCGTTCGTAAAAGCTTGACCCTGCTCTCGCAGATTCCTTTTGCTTGCTGAAGTACTTGTTCAGGCCCTCGCGAAGTTGCAGCCGAGCTCGCAATAGCCGTGCTTTCACTACCGTCTGACTCACATTGAGCACTTCTGCTGTCTGATCTATGGTGAGTCCTTCAATATCCCGCAGCACAAAGACCGTCCGCAAGATTGGGCTCAGCTCTCTTAGGCACTTGATCAGGAGGTCTCTTAATTCGGACGCCCAAAAGAGCTGTTCCGGGTTAGGAGCCCAGTCGGTGACTTCTTTTGGAAGCACGTCACCAGCGGCCCGAAAATCCTCATCTAGGGACGCCTCTCTTGAGGCGCGTTGCCTGCGCAGCTTGATCAGCGATTGGTTCACGGTGATGCGAAAAAGCCAGGTTGAGAATTTGGAATCCTCGCGGAATGCGGACAGGTTCTGATAGGCCTTCAAGAATGCTTCCTGAACTGCATCTTGCGAATCTTCCCTGTTGTGCGTGATGCTTTGGGCAATTCGGAGCAGTTTGCGATCGTATCGGCTTACGAGTTGCTCGAAAGCGGCAACATCCCCATTCTTGGCAGCGTGGACAAGATCCAAGTCATCGTCTGCCACTTCCCTCACTACGGATTGTGCTGAGCCTATGGTCATATTCGTGCACTTGACGCGACAAAGCGTTGCTCCCTGATGCGCTGTCTGCTCTTTAGAATCTGCGATCACTGCACCACGACTTTACCGGTCATCTTCGGGTGAATCGTACAGTAGTAGGGATACGTTCCCGCCTTGGTAAACGTGTAGGAGAACTTTTCATCCGTGTCCAGTACCTTGGACTTGAACACACCCTCTGTACTGACCGACGTATGGGGAATGTCGTCAGCGTTTGTCCAGGTAACTGTCGTTCCGACGGGCACGGTGATCGTCTGCGGCCCGAAAACAAAGTTGTCGATTTTCACCGCTGCGTTTGCCGCGGAGGGCTCTTCATTCGCCTTGACGCTCGGTGAGCCAGCGAACAGTATTACCATCGCAATCACTGCCGGCGTCGCTACACCTGCAACCCACATATTTTTCCCCGTCATTGTCCTGTTTCCTTTCTAGTTTTTGGATGTTCTTGCTTGATCACTGTGTTTGCGAGCCGATCCCTCTGGATCTCTAGCCATGGATTGAGTCAACTACCGCGAGGGGCACGCTTGTATTTCCCGATGCCGAAGCACTCGAGTCCCCGAGTGGTGAATCGACAACTGCAAGGCTGCGACCGCTGACCAAGTAGTTCACATCGGTGATACCCAACACCTTCTGCAACTGCTCAGCTGGGACCTTCATGGGGCCGGCTGAGGGGGCTGATCCTGGCGCAGGTTGAGGAAAGGCGGTCGACATCGCGGTGTGGAACGAAACCTTACCTTCCACCTTCTGCATAATCTGGTGAATATGGCCGTTCAACACCGTCACCGAACCGAAACGCTTGACGTAGGACAGGGCCTGCTCGCTGTCGTCGGTTCCCCATCCCCAATCTGGATAAATGGTCCAGAGCGGAATGTGCGCAAAGAGCACGATCGGAGTACTGGCGGAGCGGCCCTTGAGATCGTTCTCCAGCCATTCCAGCTGTTCGTTGCCGAGCGACCCCATTCCTCCGGCTTTCAAGTTGGCGACGTTCACGAGACCGACGAAATGCACACCTTTGTGATCGAAGGTCGACCACCCTGCGCCCTTTGTACTCTTCCCATAGCGCTGCAGATATTCCGTGCCGTTGTCGGTCAGCATGTCGTGCTCACCGGGTACAAAGAAAATCTGTTTTGCGGACGCTCCTTTTAATACCTGGTCCAGCGTGTCGAACTCACTCGGCTTTGAGAGCTGACTCAGATCACCCGTGTGAATGATGAAATCTGGCGTGTGAGGCATGGCGTTGATCTTGTTGATTGCCGTCTGCAGAGTGGCGGTGACGTCCGGATTTGCCGGCTTGTTAAAGCCGATGTGGCTGTCGCTGATCTGCACAAAGGTGAAGTCCGCTCCTTTGCCGGCATCTTTGCCGTAGCCCTTCGCAAAGGCGCGAGACACTGGAATGCCGCCGCTCATGGTCCAGACCAGCCCGGTACCCGCCCATGCCATGCATTTCAGAAACCCGCGACGATCAACACCGTCGTTGTTAAGGTCTTGCAAATTCTGATCGATTAGGTCGTGCTTCTTGTCTGGCATTTGCCCTCCGTAGTTTGTGACGTTCTGAGTTGATAACTGAGACGGTCTATTTTTATTCCCGACAAAATCGAGAAGTGAGCAAGAACTTTCTGGCATAGGACCGGACGAGATTGTTTCCGGGAAAGTCGACAGAGAAATGTTTCGAAAAAGGGATACATTTTTCAACCCCGGGTTGCCGTCACTTTACGAACTGCAAGCTGGGACCGCGCGGGGCCTTTAACCTGATAGGTTTACACCGCTGAGAAAGCCACCCAAATGCCCGGTTACCGCAACAACGGCGACTGCCAGAAGCTCAACCGCCAGTCGATAACTGGGCAAATGTACTGTCCGTCGTCGAGCGTGGAAGTGCACCCACCACACCAGCCAGATCATCACCGTAGAAACGCAGGCGAGAACCAGGTGCAGCAATAAGATGCCCTTCAGTTTCTGTCCTTCGAGTTGGAACCGCCACGCTAGTAGCCCAGTAGCGAGAACTGGAATAGTCGAAATCGCTGCCATCAGCAGGTTGTAATAGGCTGCCTGCGCCAGGCCACGTCGCTTTGTCCATTGCCCGATAAGATCGAATGCCACCGCCGTGATGAAAAGCGCGATTGGAAAATGGATTAGCACGACATGTTGCGCGTGCTTGGCCAGAAGTGCCGTCTTAAAATCAAAAGGATTCACCATCGCCGTACTCCTCTTATGATGGAATGAATGGCGGTCTGCGGAGGACCTGGCGTCACGAAGCCGAGTCCGATGCAATCCCCGAACTCGTTATTGTCCTGTCTCTCGTGAAAGAGTCGTACGAGCCTGTGCCTTCTCCGGCCCGCTGCCATCCACGCGTAGGAGCATCGCGCTGTCCTTGTCGACTTTCACTGCCATCCCGTTGGAGGCCAAAGTGACTTCTCCGAACGGCTCGGTGCGTCCGGATTGGAGGATTGTGAGGTCGCGGAATCCGTATGCGCCGCGGGCATTCACTGAGAAAAGCCAAAATGCTTGCGCGGTAGCCGAATCCTGGTCCACATTGGCCAGCACGCCCTGGCTGGTATATCTCCCCACAACCTGCGATTCCACCATTACCGGCCCACCTTCGCCGTAAGAAATCTGGTCGCCTCCGATTTCAACCGTGTTGTCGGCATACTCGCTCGACGTGAGCTCCGGCGTGGCGTCAAGTACTGCAGTCCTTGACGCTATCGCGCGCAGCGTGGTGGTGATTGGGATAGTCAGGTTGCCAAGTCGGACCTGGTCGAATTGAAATGAGATCTTTGACTCGTCAGATCCTTTTCCCCGAGTGATAGCTTCGACCACATGGCCTGTCAGCGTGGATCCTTTATGTAGTGTTTCTCCCCTGCCCAGCGGCACGTCCTGTATGACCGTCGCGATTATGGTAGTTCCGCTTCCACTCTTGTCTGAGCGCAAGGCAGTGTTCAAGAGGACGGGAAGGATGGTGCCCCAGGGAATGGGTCGTGTGTTCTGTCCTTGGGCGGATTGATAGACCGGCTTCAGATCTTGTCCTGTTGCGGCCTGCAGGTACATCGGCAGCACACACAGCGCCAAGCCAAGCATTCTCAGATTGTTGCTCATTTTGCTCCTCCTGTTGGGTATTGTTAAAAAAAAGCGTCGTGGTTCTTCCGCACCATCATTCGCTCGGTGACTCCAGTTCGCTCTCTGTGACTCGTTGTGCAGAACCGACGGCGCTCGGTTTTTATTCCGTTGTATTTTTTGTGGGCTGTGGGAATAAAACGCTCGTCCGCTGGTTTACCCTTGTGTGCATGTCGGAGAGAACCTGCCATCGGAGTCGTTCGAGCAGTTAGCCATGCCTCACTTCGAGCGCCTCTATAATTTTGCCTGCTGGCTGACGCATGACCGCCAAGAAGCCGAGGATCTCGTGCAGGAAACTTATGTCAAGGCACTTAAGGGGTTTAAGTCGTTCCAGCCGGGCACGAATTTTCGCGCCTGGATCTACAAGATCCTGCGGAATGCGTTCCTGACCTCCCGCACCGGACTGAAGGCGACCGCTACTGTGCAGCTCGATCTTGAGGGCGAAGAGGAAGCCTTGCCTGCAGCCGAGGAAACGCCGGAGAGCATCCTGCTGCAGCGTTCGGATGGGCGGCTTGTGCAGCAGGCTCTGGAGCAACTTCCCGTCACTTATCGCGAGGTGCTGCTGCTGTGTGAAGTCGAAGAAATGTCGTATCAGGAAATCTCTGCCGCACTTGCGATCCCGATGGGAACGGTGATGTCGCGTTTATCCCGTGCCAGAAAAGCCCTACGCGGTGGCCTACAGCAACAGTTTGCTGAAAGGGTGAACTGATATGGTGACCTATGGTTTGTGAGTCTTGGAAGGCGAAACTCGATACTTACCTCGACGGTGAGGTTTCAGAGGATGAGATGCGCAGCTTCGACGCTCATGTGCGCACCTGCCACTCTTGCTCGGCGGATGCCCTTACGCGGGTACAGATGAAGCGCTCGATTCAAGCCGCTGGGAGACGTTACACTGCCAGTGCTGAGTTCCGGAGACGGATGCAGCAGACGATCGCTGCAAAACCACAGCGCCGCTTTGGTCTGGGTTGGACGTTTGCTGCAGCGGTAGCCGTCATAGTCGTGGTCGGGACGTTGACTTCGGCTTATCTGGGAGCTCGATCCGGCAGAGATCAGATTTTCAGCGAGATTGCAGATTTGCACGTTGTGACGCTAGCAAGCTCATCGCCGGTTGATGTGATCTCAACCGATCGGCACACGGTGAAACCCTGGTTCCAGGGAAGGATTCCTTTTGCCTTCAATTTGCCGGAACTCAAGAATAGCGAGTTTTCTCTGCTGGGCGGTCGGATGACCTATCTTGAGCAAACGCCGGGCGCGCATCTCATTTACGACGTGCGCAAGCACCATATTTCTGTATTCATATTTCAGGAGCGGTCTTTGAAATTCCCTGCCCGCTTAGGCGAGAATTTTCTCGCGCCTCAGAAATCCCCTTTCAACATGGAAACGTGGAGCGAAGGTGGGCTTCGCTATTTCGTAGTTGGCGATGCCAGTGCCGCGGATATCGACAATCTGGCGAAATTGTTTAAGGTAGCGTCATAGATTCGATTGTCCATGACTCCATTGCCTTGTGTCAGCAGGATTTCCCCTTCCAAATCCAATTGGCGGAAGATGGCCTTCCTTCGTAGCGAGCCTCCGCACCTCGTCTGTGTCGTATCCTCAGCATATTCGTTGTCCGCTAGTCGCGTGCAGGTGTAATACAGTCCCCTGCGCACTTAATCGTGCGCACTCTGTAACTTTTTCAAGCGACTTTAGTCTTATTACCGCGCGGCGCTTGAAATATTGGCACTTTTAGTTGCCTTATAGACCAAGCGGCATGCGACTCAAAACTGTGGGAGCTAATGGAATGGGGAAGGTAATTCGCACGCTATTCATGGCCGGACTCGCTATTGGTTTGGCTTCGCCAGGGCTTAGCAAAGCCCAAGAGGGAAATACACACGATGCAGGCGCTGTGTTTGTCATGACCAACTCCGTCGACAAGAATGAAGTGCTCGCATACCGTCGTGCCTCTAACGGCACCTTACAGGAAGCCGGCAGATTCGCAACCGGCGGCCGGGGAAGCGGTGGGAACAACGATCCGTTGGAATCTCAGGGGTCGTTAACCCTCAGCCAGGATCACTCGCTGCTGTTCGCGGTGAATGCCGGCAGCGGCAATATTTCCGTTTTTAGTGTTCACGGCTCCGACCTATCGCTGGTGGACAAAGTGATCTCGGGAGGAAGCGAACCGAATGCAGTAGCCCAGCACGGAAATCTTGTCTATGTCGTCAACACAGGGGGCAGCAGCAATGTAGTTGGTTTCATATTGAACAATGGCACACTCAAGCAAATCCCCAATTCCACTCGCTTTCTTTCCACTAATACTTCGGGTGCAGCAGGGTTAGCATTTAGTCCCGACGGGAGATTTCTCGTTGTGGTCGAGCGTCTGACCAACCTCATTGACGTGTTCGCTGTCCAGGGTGACCGCACTTTGTCGCCTATGGTGGAGAACCCGAGTGCGGGCCCCGGCGCTTTCTCGGTGAGTTTCGCTCCGCAGGGAGCGGTTCTGGTTTCCGAGACCGGCCCTTCCGGAGTAGCCAACGGCTCGGCCATCTCATCCTATGAGGTCGCAGCCAATGGCACGCTGTCTCCAATCAGCACCAGCATTCCTACGTTGGGAGCCGCGAACTGCTGGAATGTAGTCACTCCTGACGGCAGCTTCGCTTACACCTCCAATGCCGGCTCGTCGACCATCTCGGGCTTCGCCGTCGCGAGCACGGGGGCATTGACCGCGTTGTCAGGAACAGTAGTCGGCACGAATCCTGAGGGGTCTGGCAACCTCGATATCGCGGTCAGTTCTGACGGCAAGTTCATCTACACTCTGAACTCCGCGGGTGGGGCCATTGGCATTTTCGCCGTTCAGAAAGATGGGTCGCTCCTTAACGTTGGGTCTGCCAGTGGCGTCTCACCACTTGGCGGCTTCAACGGAATAGCTGCGTTCTAACGTCCACAAATTCCTCCTGTGAGTTGCGGTGTCGCTATCGCAACTCACAGATTCTTGTCTCAAAGTTGAAAGCAGTTTCGAGCTATCGAGTATTCACGGATACGAACTTTTATCTCAAGGAGATTTGAAATGGCTGGCGCTAAGTTGATCGTAATTTACCCTCGTCCCAAAGACATCGAAGCTTTCGAGCACGTGTACCAGAACCAACATGTGCCCATGGCCGTCGATAAGTTGGCCGGCAAGACCAAGATTGTGGCGAGCAAAATAGTTGGTTCGCCGCAAGGTGCGCCGCCTTTCTATCGCATTGCGGAGATCCATTTCCCAACCATGGAGGCACTGCAAGCGTGCGCCGCATCGGATGGCGGCAAACAAACGATCGCAAATGCAGTGGCGATCTCCTCCGGCGGCGCGCCGATTTTCTTGGTCGCCGAAGAGGAAACCTTTGTGTTCTAGGGAAAGTAAGGAGGGCGGCTGTGCGACTTCCGGGGGTCGGTGGGGAAAGCGGTTCCGCAGAATGAACCCACCCCCATGAGATGCCACAGAATGGCTTATGGCAAAAACTTATAGGTCGCGCCGTGTACTGTGAGAAAGAGAATCGTGTGTAAAGGGTTGCTCTCGAGTTTCTGTCTCGGTACGTGGTTGTCTACCGTCCGCGTAAAACGGATAAGAGGTCCTTTTCCTAGAGTGCCTCAATGTGAAGAGACAAGTCTCTCGATTGTGGTCGACCGGGAGCGCTGAGGAGTGACTCGCGAACTGCCTTCCGCGCCCTGGCCAAACGTGACATGACGGTTCCTATCGGGATCGACAGTATTTCCGCAATCTCCTGGTACGACATCTCCTCCACTTCACAAAGAAGGAGGGCCTCCCGGTATTGCACCGGCAGATCGTCGATGGCGCGCCGCATCAGTTGGGAATTAAAGCGACTCATTAGAATCGTTTCCGGAGTTTCCGTATCAACTGCAAGTTCAGGTCCGTCCTCCTCCGAGTCCATCGCAACGGTCATGCGGCGCTCGAGTTTTGAGCGAGAACTTAGAAAGTTGTTCCTCAGGATTCGAAACATCCATGCCCTAAAATTGGTTCCGGGCTGAAATGATGCAAAACTGCGTAAAGCCTTGAGATAGGTCTCTTGTACAAGATCCTCGGCGTCGTGCGAATCGTGCACCAGCCAGCGCGCGAAGTTGTAGAGGGCATCGAACAAGGGCAAGGCTAGTTCTTCGAATCCTGCCAACGGTCGATCGTCGTGGGAGGACGAAGCCCCGAATCGGACCATCTCTTGTGAGCCCAGTGCAACAAACCTCATTGGCCTTCTCCCGAAATCAGCTCGAACCCCGGTCGCAGCCCACTCTGCCGCAGGCGCATTGCGGCGTCAATTAACTGAGGACTTTTTCAACATATCCAACTCATTGCCTGTTAAGTGAGTGATGGCTCACAAGTTGGGTCCGCATATATCCTGAACCCGGAAGTCTCCTGGTGCGTGAAGTGCTAGACTTCTGTGCGCAGCCCAAATGCGCTATGGAACCTCTGCAGCCCAACTCGGTTGTGCGATTCGGAACCTATGAGGTTTCTCGCCAGTCCGGCGAAGTGCGAAAAGCGGGTCTGAGAATCAGAGTGCAGCAGCAACCGATGAAACTGCTGGAGATATTGCTGGAGCATCCGGGAGAAGTTGTCACCCGTGAGGAATTGCGCAGCCGAGTATGGCCCGACGAAAGCTTCGGTGATTTCGATCAGGCGCTCAATATCGCCATCGGGAAGCTGCGGAGTGCCTTGGGAGACTCGGCTGAGAGTCCTCGATTCATCGAGACTCTTCCGAAACGTGGCTATCGGTTTATTGCGGACGTGTCAGTCGTCGATACAGACGCCCGTCCAGAAAGACAAGAACCTGTGCTTGGAGATCTGTCGGCTACAGACCGCGGGCACAAGATCCAAGGGATCGGGTTGGCGGTTGCGCCTCAACGCCGGCTGTTGCCGACGCGCGGGATCATCGTCACCTTGGCACTCGTCCTGAGTTTGGCGATTCTCTCCGTTTGGCTATTTCATTCGCGGGCCCCCACCGGCATGCGATCCATAGCGGTGCTTCCGCTGGACAACCTTTCCGGCGACGCTTCCCAGAATTATTTCGCTGACGGCATGACGGATGAGCTAATCACTGACCTCGCGCAGATCAGCGCTTTACGAGTAATCTCCCGTACCTCCGTGATGGCATATAAAGGAGCGCGCAAGCCTCTGCCCCAGATCGCTCGCGAACTGAACGTGGATGCCGTGGTGGAAGGCACCGTACTCCGCTCCGGCGACCGGGTCCGTATCACGGCGCAGTTGATCGAGGCCTCCACGGACAAGCACGTATGGTCCCAGAGCTATGAGGGCGAGTTGCGGGATACTCTGGCTGTTCAAAACAGGGTGGCTAGCGCCATTGCAGATCAAATTCGGATCAACTTGACTCCGCAGGAACAAGCGGCCCTCAAAAACGCAAAGGTTGTTAACCCGGAAGCTTACGAGTCCTATCTGAAAGGGCGATACTTCTGGAACAAGCGAACGGCGGATGGTTTGAAGGTCGCCCTGGCTTATTTCAAGCAGGCAATCGAAGAAGATCCGAAATATGCTCAAGCCTATTCTGGCTTAGCCGACACGTATGCTTTGTTGGGAGACTGGCAGTACGCAGTGATGACCCCCAAGG
>JBEKWW010000048.1:0-18669 GCA_049512655.1 Candidatus Sulfotelmatobacter sp.
AGCGAAGGGGAACGCCTTGCCCACATCGGGAGTTGGGCGTCGACAGATTTGGGCATTCGTTGGTCAGAAGATTTGAATATCTACTGGTCTGACGAGGTCTACAAGATTTTCGGGTTCGATCCAAAAAATGGAACTCCGAGTCTTCAGCAGCTCTTGGGTGCGGTTCATCCCCAGGACCAAGCCTCGTTGACAGCAACAATGAAGAAGCTGCATGAAGAGCACTGCGGCTGCGATGTCACGAACCGGATAGTTCGTCCCGATGGCGAGATTCGATACGTCAGGTGTGTCGGAGTTCCAGTCGTAGAAGATGGAGTGTTTAAGGGATACCGCGGCACCACGATGGACGTCACCGAGCAGGAGTTACTGACGCAGGAATTGCGGCGGGAACAGGCATACCTCGCGGAAGCGCAACGGCTGACTCACACCGGTAGTTGGGCAGCCAATTTCGTCACAGGGCAGAATGTTCATTTATCGGACGAAACAGTTCGGATGCACGGCTTCGATCCTAGTGAGAAAGCTATTCCATTCGAACGCTTTTTCAACACCGTTCATACAGAGGATCAACAGGCTGTCAGAGCGGCGCTGGAGAATGCTACTCGCACAGGAACGGATTACGACATTGAATATCGGATTTGCCGTGCCGACGATGGCGAGATCAGATTCTTTCGTTCCTTAGGACATCACCGTACCTCCGGAGAAATGGCTGACTATGTCGGCACCACGATGGATATAACGGAGCAAAAGCATGCCGAGCAGGAGCGCGAAAGGTTGCGGCTGCTCGAGGCTGATCTGGCGCACATCAACCGTGTGAATATGATGGGAGAGATGGCCGCCGCGCTGGCGCACGAAATCAAACAGCCTATCGCCGCGGCGGCGGCCAATGCGGGTGCTTGTCTGGGATTTCTCAATGGGGAACATCCCGATATCTTAGAGGCCCGGGAAGCTGCTTCCGGAACAATTGGATGTGCGAGGCGTGCGGCGGAAATCATCGACCATGTCCGCTCACTGTTCAAGAAGAGTTTCCCACAGCGTGAAGCGGTTGATGTAAACGAACTCATTCGAGAAATCTCTCTTCTGTTGAAGAACGACATCCGGCGCAACTCCGTGACAGTCCGGCTCGAACTGGCAGAAAACCTTCCAGAAATCGCGGGAGATCGAGTGCAATTGGAACAAGTGTTGATGAACCTTATGCTGAATGCCATTGAGGCCATGCACGATGCCAAGGGAGATCTAACAATAATCTCGCAATCCACCGATGATGGGCACCTGTCAATTTCCGTGAGCGATACTGGAGTCGGCATCCCAGCTGACAAAATTGACCAGATCTTCGATACCTTCTTTACCACCAAGCCCCAGGGGACCGGCATGGGTCTGGCAATCAGCCGTTCTATTGTCGAATCACATGGGGGGCGCCTGTGGGCGACTTCCAACTCTGGACGTGGTTCTACCTTCCAATTCACGTTGCCGCACAAGGTGTAGGTGGAAACATGACTACTTCATCTTCCCCAACTGTCTTCATCGTGGATGACGAAGAGGACATGCGCCTTGCGATGCAGCGTATTCTGAAGACGGTCAACTTACGAGCAGAATTGTTCGCCACCGCACAGGATTTTCTGCAGAGGAATATTCCAGACGTTCCGAGTTGCCTGGTGTTGGATGTGCGCCTTCCTGGTATGGGCGGACTAGAGGTCCAGCAGAGGCTGATTGAAGCGGGGATCAATATCCCCATCATTTTCATCACTGCGCACGGGGATATTCCCATGACCGTAAAGGCCATGAAGTCGGGTGCCTTTGAATTCCTGACGAAACCGTTCCGTCATCAGGAGTTTCTGGACGCGATCCAGCAGGCATTGCAGCGCGACCAGCTATCGCGCCGACAACGGAACGCGATGGCCAAATTGCAGGAAAGGTACAAAGGCCTGACTGCGCGCGAGCGTAAAGTGATGGACCTCGTAGTTTCTGGTATGCAGACCAAGCAGATCGCCTCGGTGCTCGGGACGAGCGAGATTACCGCCGCCGTCCACCGGGGACGCGTAATGCATAAGATGCAGGCGGGCTCTCCCGCCGAATTAGGCAGCATGGCGGAAAGACTGAAACCTTCCGCAGACAGATGAGCTTTGTACCACCGCAGCAGCACCATCTCCTCTAGGCACGGAATTCTGCTCCTCGCGGCTATATATATCCGCATATATAACCGGACTATATGAAATCATAATTGTGTTTTTTGAAGGCGGAGATAGAGTCGTGTCAGATATGAGCAGCGTCAAGAGAACGAACCTGGTTGCCGTCGTCGACGACGATGACTTGCTCCGGGTTGCACTACGACGCCTACTCAAAGCCTCCGGGTTGGCGGCAATCTCATTCGAATCGGCGGAGGAGTTACTGAACTCCGGCCGACTTTCGGAGATTGCTTGCCTGATCGCAGACGTTCGCATGCCGGGCATATCCGGTCTTGAGCTGCAAGCGAGGCTTAAAACTGAGCGATGCCCGGTTCCGATCATTTTCATCACGGCCCATGGCGACGCCAAGATGCGGATTCAAGCAATGCGCGACGGAGCGGTGGAGTTCTTGACTAAACCGTTCGACAACGCGGTCCTAATCGAGATGGTCCGATCCGCGCTGGAAGATTAGCTCGCGAAGGCTTCGGGAGTCGAACGAATGAAAGTGGTTGATCAAGACCGTCGGGCCCGCCGATTTGAGCAGATCATTGGCAGCAGCTCGGCCTTAAAAGTCGTCTTGGAGCAAGTGGAGCGCGTTGCAGCGGCGGATACCACCGTGCTCGTTCACGGAGAAACGGGAACTGGCAAAGAGCTCATCGCTCACGCAATTCACAAAGCCAGCTCCCGCAGCGGCCAACCTCTCATAAAGCTGAATTGCGCTGCAATTCCTTTTGACTTGCTCGAAAGTGAGCTGTTTGGCCATGAGCGCGGGGCTTTCACGGGCGCCATCGCACAAAAAATTGGCCGCTTTGAATTGGCCGATAAAGGGACGCTATTCCTTGATGAGGTCGGAGACATACCACTTGCCTTACAGCCTAAGCTCCTGCGTGTTCTACAGGAGCAGGAGTTTGAACGCTTAGGGAGCGGCCGTACTCATTGTGTGGATGTGCGGCTCGTGGCAGCGACTCACCGAAACCTTGAGCTGATGGTGAAGCGTGATCAATTTCGCAGCGATCTGTTCTACCGCTTGAACGTATTTCCCATTATGCTGCCTCCACTTCGCGACCGAGTCGACGATATCGGTCCCTTGGTGGAACATTACGTGGAGGTTTTTTCCCGCCGAGTTGGGAAGCACATAGAAAACATCCCAGACGAATTCATCAGCGCATTCAAGTTATATTCGTGGCCAGGAAACATTCGGGAACTGCAGAACATGATCGAACGAGCTGTGGTGCTTTCCGATGAAGGAGTGCTTCCGAATCTTCTACGTCCAACTCGTGTCGCGTCTGTTATCGGCTTTCCCGCGAGCACAACCCTCGGTGACTCCGAGCGCGCCATGATTATGAGAGCTCTAGAAACCTCGGGATGGGTGGTCGGCGGGCCTTACGGTGCAGCCGCACAATTGGGCTTGAAGCGTACTACGCTTGTCGCACGGATGAAAAAGCACGGGATCTTCCGTCCGGTCGAAGAAAGTATTCGCGACCAGCCCCTCACCAGTAATGTGTCCAGCAATCGAATCTGTTAGGACCGTCCGCAGAGCACACCGCTACCGTAGACATCGCTGCGAGTTGTGTTATTCCCCGAAAACTACCCCACCACCGGATCAATATCGTCCGCCTGCCGTTGACCTGATCTCTGATCGACCGTTGATCAAGTGCAGAGGCGTTTGCGGATGCACAAACACTCAGTGTCCGCCTACTCACGAATAGCTTTCGCTGCGAGTGCGGCTGGCGTAGAGCAACACGTGTCAGGATCTTGCCACTGTTGATGGTTGGTCTCGCCTCGCACCCATATCTTGCTCGCTTCTGTAGGCCCACAGTGATTTTCCCGTTTGGATGATATGGCAGAAGGATTGCGAAACTACGGTGCGAGGCAGAGTGAAAAAGGAATGACCGTGGCCAAGAAAATCGTCGGCGACTCAACGAAGTTGCTGGAAGGACGCGCCTACAGAGCCTATCTATGCGGGCGTTTCCCGCTTCATTCTTTCGTAGTTCTAGTTCTCCTGGTAGCCACTTTGTCATTGGGAACAGCCTGCGGACGAACAAGCGCTGCGCCTGCAATTCCGAGCGCTGAAGTAGAAGTCGCCACGGTGTTGCAAAAGGACATCCCTATCGTCAGCGAATGGGTGGCGACGCTCGACGGCTACGTAAACGCGCAGATTCAACCCCAAGTAACGGGATACATCATTCGGCAAACCTACAAAGAAGGGTCATTTGTCCGCAAGGGGCAGGTGCTGTTCCAAATCGATCCGCGCCCCTTCCAAGCACTGCTTGATCAAGCGAACGCTCAGCTGGCGCAGACTCACGCACAACTCGCCAAAACTCAAATGGATGTCGATCGCGACACTCCGCTTGCGAAAGCGCACGCCATTGCTCAAAGTCAATTGGACAACGACATCCAGGCGAACCGAGCCGCAGCGGCGACAGTCAAAGCAGCTGAAGCAGAAGTCGAACAGGCTCATCTGAATCTTGATTTCACCAACGTGCGATCGCTCATCGATGGCGTCGTGGGGATCGCTCAGGTGCAGATGGGAAATCTCGTCAATCCCACCACGGTTCTCACAACGGTTTCACAGATAAATCCGATCAAGGCGTATTTCTCGATTAGTGAGCAGGAGTATCTCCACTATGCCGAACGAATCAACGCGGAGGCGCAAAAGGAAAGGCCCTCTAACGGACCGCCGTTTGATCTGATTCTGGCCGATGGTTCGGTTTATCCCCTCAAAGGATTTGGTTTGCTCACGAATCGTCAGGTGGATGTAAGCACAGGCAGTATCCAGGTCGTCTGTTCTTTTCCCAATCCACAAAGTTACCTTCGCCCGGGCCAGTTTGGAAGGCTGCGGGCAGCGGCTGACATGAGACCTGGCGCATTGCTCGTGCCGCAGAAAGCCGTGAGTGAACTGCAAGGAAGCTACCAGGTTGCAGTCGTCGGCCTGGACAACAAGGTGAGCATTCGGGATGTGAAAGTCGGTAACCGCGTCGGGCCGATGTGGATCGTCGAAAGCAGAGTCAAATCGGGTGAACTGGTGATTATCGAGGGACTTCAGAAAGTTCAAAGCGGCGCGACAGTGAAAATCAAACAACTACAGGCAAAGGGCGATTGACGATGTCCAAGTTTTTCATAAATCGCCCGATCGTTGCGATCGTTATCTCGATCATTATCGTGATCGTCGGAGCCGTGACTATCGCCACGCTTCCAGTGGCCCAGTTTCCCAACATCGTTCCACCCGAGGTTCAGGTTCTCACAACTTACGTGGGGGCGGGTAAACGCTGCAGCCTTTGATTGCGAAAGCACCTATGGAAATAACTGAGGATCTTGCAGCACAGCCGTGCGGCACAGTGAGAGAGGTCAACGTTTGAGAAGTCGCGCAACCGCTTCACCCAGCCATCTCGCAATTGTAGTTGATCGCAGTGGCACGGAGGTGATCGTCCGCTTGAATGGGCGCATTGATGTCGATTCGTCGCCCGATATTCGGGATTGCTTCCTCGCCATTTTATCGGGCAAACAGTCCGTTCATGCGATCGTCGTCGACCTGAATGACGTCAACCACATTGAAGCATCAGGAATTGCGACGCTGGTTGAAGCTCTTAAAATCGCCGGGCCGAGCCAGACTCGGCTCCATTTGCGGGGACTTCATGGTTCTGTGTTGCGACTGTTCGATGTCACGGGGCTGCTTCCGTTGTTCAAGACGATACATGGAGGGAAAGGGGTTGCGTGATGGCAAATGTTCTTGAAAGTGTCGGTGAAAAAACGATCGAACATCTCGACTACGTCGGAAGTCTGAACATCCAGTGGTGGGCCACACTGCGAGCGATCTTGCAATCGCTTCCGCTTGTAGGAAATCGCTACCGCTGGCGAGCCGCCGTGAGGCAGATGCAGGAAATCGGTGTTGATGCGATGCCGATGGTTTCTTTGATGTCCATTTGCACGGGATTCATCTTTGCCATGCAAGGGGCGTCAGAGCTTAGGCGTTTTGGGGCCCTGCGCTACGTAGTTGACCTGGTTGCAGTCGGCTTCACACGCGAACTCGGCCCCTTGATGACGGCGATTGCCGTAAGTGGACGATCCGGCTCTGCTTTCGCGGCCGAGATTGGCACTATGAAAGTGACTGAGGAACTCGATTCGCTCCGCGTCATGGCGCTTGAGCCTATAGAGTTTGTGCTCGCACCCAAGTATCTGGCCGCTTTAATTGCGGTCCCTTGCCTCAGCGTTGTCGCGAATGTCTGCGGCATTCTGGCCGGAGCCTTGTTTATGTTCCTTAGCATTCGCCTGACACCCGCGTTGTACCTCCACTATGTGTTCGAGGCCATCGACTTGCGCGACGTAGTTATGGGGCTCATCAAGAGCGTCGTCTTTGGGACCATTATTGCTCAGGTTGGATGTCTGGAAGGCTTTCGTGTTCATGGAGGCCCCGACTCCGTCGGCCGCTCCACTACGAGCGCTGTTGTGAAGTCGACGTTCTTAGTGATCGTTGCGGATGCGATTTTCACCGCCATCTTTTACTTCACGGGGAAACACTAATGCCAATCATTTCCGTTCGCGATCTTGTAGTTGAGTACGCCGGTCGCAGAGTGCTGAATGGATTGAATCTTGACATCGAGCGCGGGGAAACACTGGTCTTGTTGGGTGGTAGTGGCTGTGGCAAGAGCACATTACTGCGGCAGATCATCGGACTGGAGCGCCCCAAATCAGGCAGCATCCACGTGAACGGAACGGACATTACTCGTTGCTCAAAGGCGGACTTGAAGAAGATGCATCGCTCGATCGGGGTGGCGTTCCAAAGCGCAGCTTTGTTTAACTCTCTGAGCGTCGAAGATAACATCGCGTTGCCCCTGCGCGAACATACGCGGCTTGCACCCTCAATTATCGAACTGGTGGTTTGGATTAAGTTGGCTGCGGTTGGCCTTTCGGATCAGGGGAAGTTACTTCCTCAGGAGCTTTCTGGCGGCATGAAGAAGCGGGCCGCGGTTGCCCGCGCCATTGCGCTCGGCCCAGAAATCCTTGTGCTCGATGAGCCGTCAGCTGGACTTGATCCGATTGTTGCTGCAGAACTCGACGAACTGATTCTGCTGCTCAAGCAAACCTTGGGGATGACGGTCATTGTGGTCACCCACGAACTTCCAAGCGCTTTCCGTATTGCCGACCGAATCGCCATGCTCTATCAAGGTTTGTTCAGCTCGGTCGGTACAAGAGACCAGATTAAAACTAGCCAGGATCCGCGTGTGCGGCAGTTTCTTGATCGGATTCCCGAAGATATAGCGAAGTCGTCAGCCGTGGCGGCGCACTTCGAAAGGTATCTGGATTCTGCGGAGGCAAATTAATGACCACAGAAGCAAAAGTCGGAGCGTTTGTCCTTACATGCGCGTCGGTTCTGACGTTCACGATCATCCACTTGGTCAACGCGCAGCTCGGTGGTCACACAGCTTCCTATCGCACGTATCTCCGTTACGCCGGTGGGATAGAGCCGGGCGCACAAGTTCTTTTCGGGGGAATCAGCGTGGGGAAAATTACAGCGGTCCGGCCTTGGACATCAGATCCGACCAAGATTGAAATTCTGCTGGACGTGCAGGAGAAAACTCCTCTGAATGAAAAATCCGTAGCCAAGTTGGGGCTGGTCAGCGTGATGAGTGGCGCGGCACTGTCGATTTCAACAGGCAGCAATGACGCACGCCGGCTTCCGCCGGGATCAGTCATCACTTCGCAGGAGGGCGCGAGTCTGGACGAAATCACCGACAAAATGGCGACAGTCGCAGACAACGCCAACGGATTGATAACAGAAGTTCGGGGAGAACTGGGAGGAATCAGCGGAGATGCGCGGACGCTGCTGGCTAATCTGAATAGGGTAACCGGCAAAGCCAACCAGCAAAAGATTCAGGCCGTTCTAGATAACGTTAACTCAATGATCGAGACTGACCGTCCAAAGATCGATCGTCTGGTTGATGAATTGAATATGCTCAGCCAGCATGCGGATGAAACCATTCACAACGTAAACGGAACTGTGAGCGATCTGCGGGAACCGATCGGCAACGATCTGGCGAATCTGCAGAGCACGTTGTTGCAAGCAAAGCAATTGCTCTCGGATATGCAAGTGTTAGTACGGGCAAACGATTACAAGATCGATGACACTATCGAGCATTTGCGAACTGCGACAGAAAACTTGGACGAGTTAACCGACTCAGTGAAACAACGTCCTTGGAGTCTCATTCGAATCAAAGAGCCGGCAGAACGCAAGGTGCCGAAATAAATGAGGTGAACCGGGGATTAAGTTTCCTCGCTTCCTACCACTTTCATTGGAGATGCACATGAACAGAAATCTAGCTGTGGCCGTCGTCACACTCTTGGCTCTCGCCGTCTTGTCAGGATGCTCGGGCAAAATGGGGCGTGCGAACTACTACACTCTCAACCTGCCTGCACCGCCTGATCCGCCAGCCGCCGAAAAGGCAAACGCTACGGTGGCGATCCGGGAATTCCGCGCGCCCGCCTATCTGAGGCAAGGACCCATCGTGTACAAGCCATCTCCAGAACAAATCGGCTTCTATGCCTACCATCGCTGGGCCACCGACCCGTGTGAGTTTGTGACCCAATCGATCATAGCCCGCCTTGGCGCTACAGGTACCTTTTCCCACGTGAAGCATTACGACGGTCAGCCCGACGCTGGGTATGTGGTCAGCGGACGATTGGAGAAGCTCGAAGAAATTGACTATGAGGGCGGCGTGAAGGTCGAGGTCGCAGTCTCCGCCCAGATGACAAGAGTTGACACCGGCACGATTGTTTGGAGTAAAGCGGTTTCCGAGGTCGGAGAGGTCAACCAACACGACGTTCCGGCGGTCGTTTCAGAAATGAGCCACACGATGGAACGAGCGATCGAGAAACTGCTGACTCCGGTGCCGGGAACTTTGACCGCTGTATCAAAGGCGGCGGCTAACTGAGAATTGAGAGATTCAAGGCCCCAGCTCTCAAAGTCGACCACCCTTCACCGAACCTGAGCTGTCCAATTGCATTGACAGTGTGGTTCTAAGCAGCTTGGGAGCTGCCCGAGCAAAAATCCCGAGGAGTTAAGAAATGGCCGAGCGAACTCAGACTCAAATTTTTGGAAACGCTGAAGATCAGTACGCGACTCGCGAGGATTTTCGCAAGATTCTCGATGAGGACTTGGATCGTCTTTATCAGCTTTCGTTCTTGCTCACGGCAGATCAACAGAAGGCAGAAAGATGTTTTGTAGCCAGTATTAAGGACTGTGCTGATGAGAATCATGTATTCACGGAATGGGCTCGGCCCTGGACCATCCGCATCGTGGTGGAAAACGCAATTCGTGACCTATCACCGCGACCGACTCGTTCGAACTCGTCCTCGCTGCCATCTCTTCGAACCCAAGAGTCAACTGGTCCAACCGGATACTTCGACGCGAGTGCCCTTCTTCTTGGCTCTTTGCGTTCCCAGGTTCGGGAAGCGTGCACTCGCGCTCTCAAGAGGCTGGCCAGAATCGACTAGGTTTGTTCAGCGAGATGCACTGTCAATGGATGGACACTGGCACTTTCACGCCACACCCTACTGGGTTTGCCGTTGCGCAAGTGGCAGGCATTCAGCTACTTAGGGAAAAACGAACATCGGTTGCCACGGAAATAAGCGTGCAGCCCAACTCGTATGAGCAATCTCGCCGCAACGTGATTAGTAGTTTCGCGGCACCAGATGATGCCTCGACAAGGCGCGTCGCTCGTTCTGATCGTAGATTTTCGTTCAAGGAGATTTCATGACAAACGTCGCTCAGGCACACACGATTAAAACCATAACGACACATTACATTGATGGGGCGTTCGTTGAATCCCACGGCCGCGAGGTCATGGACATTCTCAAACCGACCAATGGGCAATTGATCGGCCGCGTCACGCTAGGAGATGAGGAAGATACTCGGCGCGCTATCGCCGCAGCCAAACGCGCATTCGCGAGTTTCAGCCGGACAACGAAGGAAGAGCGCTCGCACTGCTTACGCCGACTACATAAGGCGGTCTCAGCGCGCATCGACGATCTGACAAACGTAATGATTGAGGAGTACGGCGGTGTCGCCCGATTCGCCCGGCTGATTGTGGAGTCGGGTGTCAACGCTTTCGCATCGGCTGAAAAAGGGCTTCTAGAGCTTCCGTTGAAACAGAGCTGGGGCAAGACGACGGTCACGCTGGAACCTGTCGGCGTTGCAGGTTTGATTACAGCTTGGAACGCGAACGCACTGTTCATTTGCCTCAAGCTGGCATCTGCCGTAGCAGCCGGTTGCACGGTCGTTATTAAACCCAGCGAGATGAGTTCGCTGCAGACGCGGATGATGGTTGAAGCTCTGAACGCAGCCGAGCTGCCAAACGGCGTCTACAACGTGGTTACGGGCCTCGGGACTACAGTCGGCGCTGAACTGGTTCGCAATCCGGATGTCGCGAAGATTTCGTTCACAGGCTCGGTGGCCGTGGGTGAAACCATCATGCGGGATGGTGCCGCCACCATGAAGAGAGTCACGCTTGAGTTGGGCGGAAAGTCACCCACCATCGTGCTGGATGACGCCGCATTCGACAAAGCCGTCCCGTCGGCACTTACATTGGCATTTTTGAATAGTGGTCAAGCTTGCGCCGCAGGGACGCGACTTCTCGTGCCAACGAGTCGACTCGATGAGGCGAAGCGAGCAATCCAGGAAGGAATGCGTGCCTATACGGTCGGGGATCCCGCCGATCCCAACATCATGGTTGGACCCATGGCGTCACAAAAGCAGTATGAGCGGGTGGAGGCCTACATTCGCAAAGGAATTGAAGAGGGTGCTGAAGTTTTGGTCGGCGGAGAAGGACGTCCGAAGGGTCTCGAAGCGGGTTATTTCGTGAAGCCGACTGTGTTTGTCAATGTGAACAATGACATGGCAATTGCCCAGGAAGAGATTTTTGGTCCAGTGCTCAGCGTGATCGCCTACGACTCCGAGGATGAAGCGATCCGCATTGCGAACGACTCCAAATACGGCCTTCACGCAGCCGTCATGGGTACTGATCTCGAGCGCGCACGTCGTGTTGCGTCTCAGCTTCGGGCCGGGCGGGTGGTGATCAACAACATGACGGACGATCCTCAGGCACCTTGGGGCGGATTCAAGTACTCAGGTGTCGGTCGCGAATATGGCAAATACGGGATTGAGGCCTTCCTTGAGCCAAAGGCGATCCTTGAGTAATCCCAAGCGCACAGCACAGAGAGGACAAGTTCATGAGCAAGCACGTCAGTATCTCTCCCATCGAGGCCGCCGACCGACTCGCTATACGCGAGCTCGTCGAGGCCTACGCCCATTGCGCCGATCGTCGCGACGCGAAAGGTCAGATGGCGCTCTTTACCGCCGACACTCACTTCGTCGTGTACATGAACGCCCAGGACCCGAACCCTTCACAGGAAATGAACTCCCGTGAGGCGTTGGGTCCGGTCTTTGCAGATCTGAACAAGTACAACGCGACCATGCACTTTGTCGGGCAAACCACAATCCTTACGCTGGCCAACGACCGAGGCACAGGCGAAACCTACTGCATGCCCCATCACCTCACTGTCAACGGTAATAAGCGACAGCTGATGATCGCGGCGCTCCGCTATAACGATACCTTCGCGAAGCAAGACGGGGCATGGTTGTTCGCGGAGCGCAAGCTGTACGTGGACTGGATCGAAGAGCGCATTCTGTCATGACCGCGACAAATAAAGTGGGTTCCGGCGCGTCGATGAGTTCCTCCCTCGGCCAAAAGCGTCTCGTCATTGTGGGGGCAATTGGAATGATCGGCGGATACGCCGTCCGCTACGCGCTCGATAGCCCCGCTGTCAAAAGCGTGACTTCAATCGACCGCAAGAAACTTGGAATCTCGCATCCTAAGCTGAAAGAAGTCTTGCATCAAAACTTCGCGGACTGGTCAGCGCTCACTGATGCACTTTCGAGCCAAGACGCGGGGGTGTATTGCCTGGGGACGTACACCGGGTCAGTGTCAGACGCGGAGCTTCGCGTCATAACCGCCGACGACACGATTGAGGTCGCGCGAGTTTTTCGTAACAGCAGTCCGAATGCCGCGTTCTGGTTCTTGAGCGGAAATCGTGCCGACCAAACGGAACGACGCCGGCTCGCCTTCGCGCGTTACAAGGAATGGCTGAGAAGACATTGCTCGCCGCCGGTTTTCCCGCGCGTTTACCTTTTCCGACCGGCCTACATCTACCTGTGCTGCCCCGAGAGGGGCCGAACTTCGGTTACCGGCTGATACGTGCGGTCCACCCGGTGTTTCGATTGCTGTTTCCGAACCAGGTCATTCGAGCTGACGACTTGGCCAGGGCAATGTTGAATGTCGGGCTTCGAGAGACACAGGAGCGGCAGGGCTTGGTTTTCGAAAATCGAGACATCCGAGCGATGGTCAAGTCGCAAATGCCCGCGTGCGCTGGCGCTCGGTGATTGATCACATTTCGACAAGGATTTGTGACCGAATCACAAAATGAGGAAATCAATGAAGAGAATCGTGATTGTCGGCGCCGGTTTTGCCGGGCTCGCTGCCGCCAAGGCTCTTAGGCACGCAAACGCGGATGTCCTAGTGATTGATCGAGCGAATCACAATCTCTTTCAGCCTCTGCTCTATCAGGTCGCGACAACGGTGCTTTCGCCATCTCAAGTCGCATCTCCAATCCGGGCACTTCTGAAGAATCAGCGAAATACGACCGTAATCCTTGGCGAAGTCAGCGCAATTAATAAAGACGCAAGGATTGTCTACGCCAGCAATGAGGATCATAAGGACGTTGAGCTCGGTTACGACATCTTGGTGATCGCAACAGGGGTCACGCATAGTTATTTTGGGCACCACGAGTTCGCAGAGTTTGCGCCTGGCCTGAAGGGATTGGCTGACGCAGTTCGCATTCGCAATAAGGTGTTAAATGCATTTGAACAAGCGGAAACGGAAGATGATCCGAGTCGGCGTCAGGACTTGCTGACCTTTATCTTGGTGGGGGCCGGTCCCACTGGGGTAGAACTCGCCTCATCCCTTGCAGTGCTTGTTCGCAGCAAGTTGAAAGCAGAGTTCCGCCGTATCAACCTCGCCGCGACACGAATCGTCCTGGTAGACATGGCGCCCCGGGTCTTGGGGAGTTTCGCTTCGGAGCTCTCAGAGGCAGCCAAACGCCGGTTGGAAAATCTTGGTGTAGAAGTGCGCTTAGGGCACAGCGTTGACCAAATTGACGCGGAGGGGGTTGTCGTCGGCGGAGAGCGCATCGCAAGCAAGGTCGTCATCTGGACTGCAGGAGTGGCTCCTTCGCCGGCTGGTAAATGGCTGAACGTGGAGACGGACCGCGCCGGCCGCATCCGCATTCAAAACAACCTCACTGTTCGCGGATTTCCAGACATATATGTAGTCGGAGATACCGCTTCCCTTGAACAGGACGGGAAACCACTGCCGGGTGTCGCCCAAGTGGCGATTCAACAAGGTCGCTATGCAGGGCGAAGAATCGCCCAAAGCCTGCTTGGTAAGCCCTCCCCCGAGCCGTTCCGATACTTCGATAAAGGAAACATGGCCGTCATCGGAGCTGGTTTCGCAATCCTTCAAGCAGGTAGGGTCCGGCTGAGCGGGATATTTGCCTGGCTCGCATGGGCAGGGGTTCATCTCCAATTTCTCTCAACTGGTAGCCTGCGTCTTATCGTTTTCTTGCAATGGATCTGGAGTTTTTTGACCGGTCAAACAGGGGTTCGGTTAATCGTGAACCACATTCCCCTTTTCAAACAAGATAAGGATATAGAACTACTTGTTACTCATGGGGAAAGGAAATGAGTGCAACACACTACAATGCCCGAATCATCACCAATCCTTTGCCGTTTGTAAGGCCACAGCATCTGTGGCAACGTGCTACGGGCATGGGAGGACGAGGATAAACCAAACCAATTGGGGAACGCTGAATGCCTTTTTGTTCCGTCATTTGGCCGTTGAGCCCCGCAAGAAACGCCCGGGTGCCGGCCGGACTCAAGGACCTGTACCCTTGCAACGCCGTCGGTCTTGCGAACAAAGAACTCGCAGTTCTGATCCGGCCGCAATGTGCAAGTAATCTTTGGTGGATATTGCCGCCAATGGACGAACTGGCAATGAAAGCACTGGCAGAAGCGACCAAAGAGTTCCATGGGGACACTCATCGAACTATCTCACCGCTTATCCATGGGAGGCTACGGGGCATGGCATCTTGCACAGAAGTATCATGGAACCTTCGCAGCTCTTGTCGTAATCTGCGGAGGTATTCGCCACAGAAGCAAAGTACCCGATTATCTTAATAGCACTGCTGGTGATGAATGCAGGGAGAACGAGAGTTGTTTAATGCGTTTGTTAGAACTTTCCGGCGCTCATGCCCGGAAGACAAAGACGTTAGCGGACAAACTTATACCCCGTTCCATGCACCGTGCGGAAGTGTACGGGCTCTTCGAAATCGCGCTCCAGTTTCTGGCGAAGTCTGAGAATATGATTGTCCACGGTGTGGGTGGAAGGAGGTTTCTGGTATCCCCACACTTCTTTCAGCAGTTCATCACGGGTAATGACGCGATCCGGATTTTGCACAAGAAACAGCAAGGTCTTGAATTCCTGCGCGGTCAGTATCACAACCTCGCCATCGCGTAGCACTTCCATTTTCTTCAAGTCGAGGGAAATGTTATCGAAACGAACCAGGCTGATACTTGATGTTCTCGAAGTATGGCAAAGTGCGGCCCGGACTCGAGCCAGAAGCTCCCGTGGGCTAAAGGGTTTGGTGACGTAGTCGTCGGCGCCTAACTCCAGCAGCGAGACTTTGTCGGATATGTCACTGGCTGCGCTTAATACAACGATCGGTAGGGTGGGCGATTCAGTCTTAACCTCCTTACACAAATCGCGGCCGGAGAGCTTAGGCAATCGAAGATCGAGAACGATGATGGCGGGTGGAAACGCCTGGAAGCTCTCCAGCGCAGACTGTCCATTGCCGTGAATCTCCACAGCGTATCCACCAGCCTCGAACAGGCGTTTCAGTACTTTTTGAATGGAAGGATCATCCTCGACCACAAGAACTCTTCCCAGCGTAGGAGTAGAGTTCATTGGATCAGCCGATCTGGTGACGCTCGGAATTGGTACGATTTGATTCACTCAGCATTGTGGTTTTTCTTATCAAGACGATTCCGCAGGCTCCCGAGACTCCGATTCAGATTTGAAAGTTGAACAAAGGTCACAGTCTCCAATCAATACGTGAGAACAATCGGTTCCGGCGGCTCGAGGCGCAGCATCGAGTTCTGCGGCGAGTTGAGATTTTAGGCCACGTGTCGCATTCTCGAGTTCAGCTTTAGCCCGTGCCACGTAGACCAGCATTGTTTGCAGCTGTTTCGGTCCCAGTACCAAAAGTCCGAGCATAAGCACAAACAGGATTTCCATGCCAAAACCCACAATTCACCCCTTGGTTACGTTTTGGTCGTTAGTGACGGTCGCGGTTGTGCTGGCCGGCTTCTCCTCATCAGCTTTCATGGCTGACTTGAAGCCGCGGATGCCCTCTCCAATTCCTTTGCCCAGCTCGGGAAGCTTCTTAGGTCCGAACACTAACAAAGCAATTCCGAAAATAATCAGCAGATGCATCGGTTGAAACAGACCTTCTAACATATATGCTCCTCAATTTGTCGAAAAGATGTGTAAACAATGCGTGGTTGGTGGCAGGCAGGCGCCGCGACCCGTTTCCGGAGCGGCGCCCCCAGTTGAACAACAAGCAATCCGCAAAAGGGGAAAGCTAGGGTTAAGTTAGAGCCACTTGCCGCATGGCAGAATCGGCTGCGACAGCCATCGCTCGCAGTTCGTTAAGGAACTGCTGGCTTTGTCCGATGAAGAGTCCATCCTCAGTGAAACTCTTGATCGTTGCGACCGCTCCACCGAATTTATCGGTCAGCGGACGAATGATCGAAACACGGGGAAGGTTGGGCTTGAATTCGACGGGGACCGGGAAGATCAAGCTAGGCTGAATCAACGGGTTGAGGGGACTGAAAAAGTTGGGGAATTTCAGGCCGGAGATCGGGTCCGCGAATGGCGCCACTGGAACTTGCACTCCGTTGCCCGCAAAATCGACCCATTCTAGAAAGTGAGCGATCTCGTCGCCGCCGATGCCGAGAGTGATCGCGAGCACTTCCGGATCCGTCACTTTCTGACTCATGGCTGCGTACAGGCTCGAACCGCCTTGCTCGATGTATCCGAAGTGAAAGCCCGCGACATTGGCGATCGCCTGAATGTGGTCATTGCCTGGAAAGTTGGGATTGGATCTGCCTTCATAATCGGCATCGCTTCTGGGAATCGCGGTGACTCCATTGAGAGTGATCGCCTGGGGAAAAGTGGCGCCCAGGTCAGGATTGGTTGCGCTTCGGTAGCGGACAAACCAACTGGTGTCAACATTGAGGTTCATGAGGTTGGTCAGGCGTGAACTGCCCGAGGACCCCTGAGCTGTACTTCCCGGCAAGGTTACGAACTCATCGAAGTTGACTGGTTCGGCCCCTCTGGACTGCAGGTAGGCATTGAGGAAAGTAGCGTGGCTCACTTCGTCCAACGTGTTGCTCGTGATGTATTGGGGGCCATCGCCATCGAGGTTCGACAAAGCTACTTGGTAGGGATTCAACAGTTGGTTTTGGTCTACCTCAATGGGTGGATTATTGCCGATACCACCGAGTTCCGCATACTGTATCCAAAGGTCCGACTCGATCAGTTCTGCCGCCGCCAAAAAACGCAGGATAGCGACATCGCCCGCATTGAGGGAACCACTTGATTGTCTGTCGCTTTGTGCAAGGGCCAAAGGTCCAGTTGCTAACAAACCGGCGCCCACTGCCGCGCCTCCTGCCAGAAGACCACCTTTCAGAAAAGAACGGCGGTCAACCGGACGACTAATGCTGTATGGGTGAAGCTTTTTTTTCATGTTCGTGCTCCAATTCCTTTGCTCATGATTTTGTTCCGGACCGTACTGTGCGTTAGACGCGACGATCAACGACGAGATACATTGCGGATGTCATTTGATTGTCAACTCTTGGAAGAACTGTTGACGGTCTCCGCGAAAGTTGAAACAGAGGCACCGGATAAGTGACCCGAGAGTGTTCATCTCCATTTCATCCTGGCTTGCGATTTGATCTTGCTATCCACGAAACTCGGGGAACGGACTTTTATTCCTACGTCAATGACACATTCATATACAGGTGCACCTATACCAGCGCCGTTGGACCTCGGGATTGCCTTTGGGAGATGCACAAATGGAGAGCGGCACTGCGGACTAGAAGGCATCGGCGGCGCGCCTACGGCCGGAATTCACCAGCCATGCCACTCCGATACTGAGGGCGTAAAGGGCTATCATTGGGGCCGCGAAAAGACACATGTTCAGGATGTCGGCACTGGGTGTGATGATTGCCGCAACAACAAAAATGGCGAGGATCGAATATCGGACATGCCGCAACATCCAGCGGGCAGTAATCACTCGCATTAGGGCCAGGAAGAACACCAGAATTGGCATTTCGAAAATCAACCCGAGACCGACGATTATCGTCACAAACAGCCTCGTATATTCTCCAATCGTAATCATCGGTTGGAAGCGTTGACCGTAACCGATTAAGAAATCTAGGGACGCCGGGTAAACCATTTTGTAGCCGAAGAGTCCCCCGGCTATAAACAGGCCGGCCGTACTTACTAAGAACGGCAGAACATAGCGCTTTTCCTTGCGATACAGTCCGGGGGCGATGAACAACCACAACTGATAGAACACAAATGGAGAGGCTATAAATAATCCGCCTACAGACGCCACCTCAAGATAGAGATTGAAGGGCTCAGTTGGGTTCAAATACACCAACCCCCCGCCGAGGCCGTGGTGACGCAGCGCCCCAAGAATAGGTCGCTGCATTAAACCGAAAATGCGATCTGCAAAGGACCAGCACGAGATAAATCCGACGAGTACCCCGAGGATTGAAAAGATGATTCGTTTTCTCAACTCCTCCAGATGGGCCAGTAGTGGCATGGACCTTATTTGTAACGACAATGCGGAAGCAGTCACGTCAGCCATGGAAGGCCTCTGGTGTCCCGCGAATCGTTTCGAAAACTACAGGCGTAGATTGCGCCGTGGCCTGTCTCAACCCGCGATGGTCTCTGCAGCTGGGATGCTGGCGAAGTCGCTGTTGCTCACCTACATGGCCCCGAAACCGCAAGGTTCTCGCCACAGCCACGACCAGCGGAGAATTATTCACATGTGCGTTGTTGATTAGACCGTACCAAGATTTCTCGCGAGTCCGTCGGAGCTCATCACCGTAGGCAAAACAGAACTCCATAACCAGGATTGCAGTCAACCCTGTAAGTCCGTAAGACGTTAGTTCCACCATTCTTCCCCATCGTCCATTTTCTTGGCTTTTGTGTCAGTCAACCCCAACCAACATAGATCAAAGAACTGGGCAAGGGCGCACCGCAGTGCGCCCTTGCGAGGCTGTTTGTTCTAGTCGACGGTGACCGTTACTGCACTCGAATGGCTCAGTGAG
>JBEKWW010000049.1:0-8049 GCA_049512655.1 Candidatus Sulfotelmatobacter sp.
GACGCTGAAATCTAGAGTTGCTCCTTCTTCATTCCAAACGCCGTCATTATTACAGGCGATCACGCGAAAGCGGTATTTCCCCGGACGAAGATCACTATAGAATGCCTGTCGCCGACTCCCGGGTTCCTGCCACTCCGTATCGTGGCCTTCAAGTTTGTAGCGAAAGCGTACCTTCTGCGGCGCAACGAAGCTCAACGCTGCGTAGTCGATTTCCAAAGCTCGAGTTAGCGGCGGAAGACTGGGATTGCTTCCGGGCGCATAGCTTCTGCGATCGGCGATGATTTCTTCGACATGCACCGGCGGCGGAATGGAGTTTCTAGACAGGTGATCAGGATCGACTACCTGCAACGCATATGTGTTGGCGAACCATAACCGCCCGTCAGGAGATCGTGCCCCTGCCGCAAAAGGGGCCTGGCCTGGACGAACACCGTCAAGAGAACCCAGCAAGCGGAAATGCACGACGGCGTCAGGTTTTTGCCACCACTTTTGCATCTCGGTTTTCGGGACCTCAACGAGACCACATTGCAGGTACAGCCAGAGATTCCCTTGATTGTCAAAAACGAGTGCATGGACTCCATCGCAGGGAAGGCCGTTTTGAACTGTGAGGGTCTGTTGAGTTCCGTTTCTCCACGCGATCATTCCAAAATGTGTAGCTCCCAATACAGCCCCCTCGGACGTCACGAGCAATTGATTTACTTCAGTATCGAGGCCGGGAACCGCGCTGTGCCTGAAGGGATATATTTCGAGCTTACGGTTCTTGTATCGGGCCAGATCGCCACGAATGAGACCCAACCAGATGCCACCCCCCGGATCAGGCGCGATCCTCCGAGCTTCAGGCATCTGAGGTGCGGGAAATATCTCCCGAACTTCGAAGTCCTGAATGCGAAAGAGTGTTCTGGGAGGCCCTATGGTTTCGACCCAGATATTGTGCTCCACATCTTCAGTCATTCCGACAATGAACCCAAGTGGCTCACCGTCAGGCTTATCGATCCTACGGAAAATTCCGTTTTTATATATCGTCAAGAAATCGTCGACACCCACCCATAGCCGGCCGGCATGATCTTCCAAAAGGGCATAGACCAGATCCCCAGGTGCCCGTTGCGCCTCAATAACGGGAGTTCGTTCCTGACGAAGCCCGACCAAGTATTTAGTACTTCCTGACCAGATCGTGCCGTCGCGCGAGGCAAGGACCGAATCGACCTCGCCCGTTGGGAATCCTTCGGTGATTGTGTACGTCGTGACAGGTAGATCGCGGAAACAGTCGAGGCCCTGGGACGTTGCGACCCATATGTTGCCTTCGCGATCTTCATATACACCCATGTTACTCACATCGTCACCGGACAGACCGTCTGAACTCCCATAGTGATCTACCTGCCGGCCGCGAATACGGTAAAGACCTTGGCTGGTGCCAACCCACAACGTATTCTTCCGGTCCAACAATAATGCGCGAACCGTCAAGGTGCTACTGTCGAAACGCTGCGCGATAAACGGCTTCCATGTGCCATTTGTGAATTGTTGCAATCCTGCGCCGCGCCCGCCATTCTGCATTCCAACCCATATCGAACCATCTCTCGCCAGAGCGAGGCTATGCACACCCGCTGCCCCCATCAATCTCAGCCCATGCTGAGCGTAGGTACTGGGTGAACCCAGTTGCCAGCGCGTGAGTGTTGCCCCGTAGCCAGTCCAAAGAGATCCCGAACCATCCTCGACCAGCGGTATACCATTGTTCCTTCCGTAGTAGCACTGCGTTTGCGCTCCGACGACCTTACATATCCCCCACGCGGTTTCGATGAGTTGATAATGCGAAAACCAGATTTCTCCGTTGGCGCGCTGTATGATTTCCGTGACTCCTCCTGGCCGGTCGGGATATTGGATCAGATCCCCATCGACCAAATGGCTCAACCCAGAGTCTGTGCCGATCCATAGGCTTCCATCGCGCGCGCCCAGGAGTGCGGTAATGTTGGATGACGACAATTCTTCCCCACTCGTCGGCTTCCAGGGAACAAATCGGACCCCATCGAAACGCATAAGTCCAGCCTGCGTTCCAATCCATAGATAACCATCCGCAGTCTGACCAATTGCGTTTGGCACACCGTTCAAAACCCCGTCCTGGATTCTCCACGCGGTGTGCGCATATTGTGTGATCTGCCGGTTGGGATCGACTGCCCACGCAGTTGCTGCCAGGACGAACAGTAGAAAAAAACCACGCGACAGTGAAAGGTCCAACAGCCGGGCCTTGTGAATTGGCTCAGGAAGAACCACCGCAATTCCCTCGTTCGGGGATTCTAGTAGTTGTTCGGACCGTAGCCAAGGGCCCGTAGCCAAGGACACGGATTCATTGTTGCCTGGCCAGTTGGACCGGCGTCAAGGCTTGAGCGAACGCTCCGAAGGAATAGGCTAGGGCCGCTTCGCAAGCGTCTTTATCGACGTTCAGGATTGACGCTACATACGACAAGGAATAACCTTCGAGGACTCGCAACACAAATACGAACCTCGGAAACAGCGGGAGGAGCAGAAGTGCCCGTCGCAGTCGCTCAGTTGAAAGTGGGGCTTGCTGCAATTCGATCGTCGGTCCTTCGGCCGCCTTCGCACGCCAATATTCGTCAGAGCCCTTTTCTTTCCTCAGTTCATCTGTGCGGAGCGTCACACAGGCCTTGATGACAACCCCAATGCCCCAGGCGCACAGCCACTCCCCAAACACCTTGCCTGAATCAGCGACACTATGTACGCCTGAGGAGATGATACTCGCTGCCGCATTCTCATCACCCGTGAGGACGAGTGCGATCCAATAAGACTTCGCCGCGCAGGACGTGAACTCACCAATGACTTCGAGCGCTGGCCGGTCCTCGCGAGTATTGTGATCGTTCAAGATGCTCCCTTGAAATAATGCTGTGATTGCATCGCATCATCGTGAAGCACTCCGCGTGCCACTCAATTGGGTGAAAGCCAACACCTCCGAAGCTGATGGAGAGGATTGAATACTAAGAGAACGAAGCTGGGCGTACTTAGGGCTCGCTAAGCGCTGATGGGTGAGCGACCGTCGGCATGTCGACGGATCGTCCGGGGTTTGGTCGTACTCAATCGGCTCGCCACGTAGCGCCAGCGACCAGTTCACAGTATTTGCTTCCTATCTGAAATGAAATTTTGCTACGCGGTATTCAGAGGTTTTGTTGGAGCGCGAGATCCCAAGTTTCCGCATGCGGGCATATAAGGTAGTGCGCTTGATTCCCAAGCGAGCTGCGGCGCCGTTCGGACCCATGATTACGCCGCCTGTCTGTTCCAGTGTCCTGCAAATGTGCTCACGATTCAAATCTTCAAGAGTGACGGGCTCTGCCTCCGAGTGGATGATCGCGCCCGATCTCAGTCTGGCCAGGGGGCAACGGAGAGTGCTACCAGATGTCAGTATTACACTGCACTCGATGAAGTTCTGCAACTCTCGGATGTTTCCCGGCCACGAATGAGAAGTGAGGGAGTTCATCACCTCCTCAGGAATCCTGTCGATCGTTTTCTGCATTCGTGCGGCATATTTGGCTACAAAGTGGCACACCAGCAAAGGGATGTCTTCTGTGCGGGCTCGTAGCGGCGGCACCGATATCGGAAATACGTTGAGGCGGTAGTAGAGATCGCTGCGGAACAACTTTTCTGAAATCAGCCTTCCCAGGTCCCCATTGGTCGCTGCCACCAAACGCACGTTTACGCGCTGCGTTTGCGTACTCCCCAACCTCTCGAATTCTCCCTCTTGCAATACGCGCAGCAGTTTGGGCTGCAGTTCCAGCGGGAGATCACCAATCTCGTCGAGAAAAAGTGTGCCCCCGTGAGCGGCCTCGAAGCGACCGATCTTTTGTGCTACAGCGCCGGTAAAAGCTCCCTTTTCATGGCCGAAGAGTTCGCTCTCCAGAAGTCCCACCGGAATCGCGGTGCAGTTCAGCTTTATGAAGGCTCGATCTCGGCGTTTGCTGCAAGCATGAATGGCGCTCGCGATGACTTCCTTGCCTGTTCCTGTTTCGCCCTCGATGAGAACCGCGGAATCCGTGGGCGCCACCGTGCGAACTAGCTCCAGCGTTTCCATCAGAACCGTGCTGCACCCGACGATTCCTTCAAATGCCTGCTGCTCTGAGCGGTTTTCATTGGCAACGCTCATGCTTGCGAAGCTTCGCGCGTCTGGAAAAGCGATACTTGGGCTTCCCATACTTCATCCTCCTAGGCCTCGCGAAGCCGGATAAGCGCTATCAGCCCGCCAGGGTTGATCCACACCGGTCATTTATATGGAGCGGCAGGGTCGGATATCCGCCGGTCAAATGCTAACTACCGCCTCGTTGTCTCGTGATCCATTCGCGGATGTATGCCGCGCAATTCTTCAGTGTCATGTTCTCTGTTTCACATTTCTTGAGAAAAGTAATCGCGTCTTGACCTACCAGAGTCACATCCTTTAGGTCCAAGACTATATGGCGATCGTTCGGTTCCGATTTCAGTATTGTCTCCAATTCGGCTATATGTTCCAGCCCGATTCGGCCACTTAGCTTAAAAATCACTTGCCCGTTCGACAATCTGCGAATTCTCAACATCCGCCCTCTCTTACAATAGGGATCAAACATCCAACTATCAGGCGACTTCTCTCAGTGTCGGCTCGAACGGCTGCGAGAGATGCGGGTAAGTGACCACGTACACTGTGCCGAATTGATCCCTTCTGACTCGGTTCAGCGTTCGTTTATTCCTAATCAACGAAACCGGATTTCGCCATACGATTCTCAGCGCCATAAACTCAACTCCTTCTGGTCCGTTTTCAAAACCGTCTCGTGGACCTTTTCCGGTTGGAGTGCAATCCAACACCCAAGGGTAACCAACTGAAAAAATGGAGAGTTACTGAAAGAAGAAATGGCGAAATATCGCCAATGGTGAGATTCTGTACAACGTACTTTTCGAGGGCTTTGAAATGAAAGCGCTAGGCGCGTCGAGAGTGATCTGAAGCTTTGAAGCGATCCTTATTGATCTTGAGAGACCGAATCTTCGACTCCAAAGTAGACCGTGGCATGCCCAGCCGGGCAGCCGCGCCTGAGGGTCCGAACACCTGTCCTCCGCAGTCTCGAAGCGCAGCTTCAATCATCTCTTTTTCCTGAGCGGCAAGCTTTGCCGAAAGGTCAAGCTGGCTTTTCGGCTCGAAAGCAAGAGACCGTCGAGAAAGCCAACTCTCATCGACCGAGAAATTCTCTGTTTCACACACAATGACGGATCGCTCGATCACATTCTGCAATTCACGAATGTTACCCGGCCAGGGGTACGACTGAAGCAGATCAAGGCTCTTTTTGTTCACCGACTGAAAACTTTTCCCTGCTTTCCTTGCGTAACGGTCAATGAAGTACTCGACCAGCAACGGAATATCTTCTCTGCGTTTCCGCAGAGGAGGCATCTCAATCGGAAATACGTTGAACCGGAAGAACAGGTCGCTGCGAAACTTGCCCTCCGCGATGGCAGCCTCCAAATCGCGGTTAGTAGCCGCAATGACCCGAACATCGGTTGGGATGGAGCCAGTTCCGCCCACACGCTCAAATTCTTTTTCCTGCAGAACACGCAACAGAGCGATCTGGGTTTCGGCAGGAAGCTCGCCAATTTCGTCAAGGAAGATCGTGCCTCTGTCGGCCAGTTCGAAGCGTCCTAAACGCCGCTGCGTTGCCCCAGTGAAGGAGCCTTTCTCATGGCCGAACAATTCCGAGGCGATCAGGTCGCGGGGGATAGCTGCGCAATTCACACTCACAAATGCGTATGAGGAACGCGCGGAGCGCCGGTGTATCGCGCGGGCAACTAGTTCCTTGCCTGTGCCTGTTTCGCCGGTGATCAGAACGGTGGAATCCGTGGTAGCGACTTTGGAGACGCGGGAAAGCACCGTTTGGAGAGCCGGAGAAGTTCCAACAATTTCTTCGAACATCGATGCTTTATCGATTTCTTCGCGCAGCGCAACGTTCTCGTGCTGCAGTCTCTCTTCCGATCGTTTGCGATCGTCGATGTCAATCGCGGGGACAACCCAACGTGTAATGCGGCCTTGCTGATCCTTCAAGGGTTTGTAACGGAAGAGGAACCAACGATACTTGCCGTCATGTCTAAGCATTCGTGCTTCGGTCTCAAGCGGAAACCCGCTTGAAAGTGCATGCTCCCTTTCGCGAGCCATACGTTCCACATCGTCTGGATGAAAGCGCTCACGAAAATCGAGCTTCTGCCACTCTTCAACCGTAAGACCGCGGAACTCGAGGACGGATTGGTTGGCATACAGACGGCTTCCGTCGTTCTCTAGCACAAACAAAAACTGTGGTGCGGCGTCCAGAATCTGACGGAGCTCCACTTCCTGTGCCCGGATTTTGTCTTCCGCCTGCTTGCGCTCGGTGATATCTACAGTTGTCCCGATAAATTCTACGAGGTCGCCCGACTCGTTCAAGACAGGATGCCCGACAGAATGGAGGTGCTTGATAGCTCCATCGGGAAGAACAATTCGGTACTCCACGTCAAAGTGGGAGCCTTCGTCCGTCCTCTCAGGAAAAGCTTCTCTGCGCACCCTATCCCGATCCTCGGGATGAATGCGCTGGGAAAGCGCTTCGTCTGACGGTAGACCCTGTTCCGGATCGAAGCCAAACATGCGGTAATTTTCCTGTGACCAGTAGACCCTATGACTAGTGGCCACGTTCCAAGCCCAACTGCCTGTACTGGTTAACCTCTGTGCTTCAGCTAAGTAACCCTCGCTCCTCCGCAGCTCCTCCACGGCACGTTTCAGGTCGTCGATGTCGGTTGCGGTCACGTACCAGCGGACTATCAGGCCTTGTTCGTCTTTTAGCGGGTTGTATTGAATGAGGTGCCAGCGATACTGTCCGCCCTTTCGTAAAACACGCATCTCGTATTCGAAAGGGACACCACGTAAAAGTCCCTCGTGACGCTTGGCTCTGAATCGGTCGATGTCGTCCGGATGGACGACGCGTGCAAAGGGGCCCTCCACGTTCATCTCTTGGATCGTTAGTCCGGTCTGCTCAAGCGCCACGCGATTTGCATAGAGGGTAGTTCCATCCGGCGCAAGGACTACGACCGATTGGCTAATGGCATCAGTGATGCTGCGGCCGATGCTGGACTTGTCGATGTTGATTCCATACCAGCGGACCACGTTGCCCTTTTCATCGCGCACAGGTACTGCGCTTATCTGGACCCAGCGATATTCACCATCGAGGCGACGAAAACGAACTTCAGTGTTGCCGGGTTCTCCAGATTGCACGAGAACTCGCCACCAGCTTTCCAGACGTTCGACGTCATCCGTGTGAACCGCCGATTTCCAGCCCGATCCACACATCTCTTCCGCAGAGAGACCGGTGTACATATGCCATTGTTGGTTGAAAAATTCTATGGATCCATTAGGCAGAAGGCACCAAGCGAGCGCTGGAAGCTCATCGATGAAAGCGCGAAGTTGAGCTTCCGATCTCCTCAGGGCATCGAAAGCATCTTCGAGCGTTGGACGGCTTTGGCCCTCACCGACATTCATAACCGAGTATTCGTGCTCCAGCCGCCGGAGACTTCAAGGCGACGGGCGTTCTGCAGCGAGGGCGACTGCCCGGACGGCCGCTGGTTTGCCGTGCTGCTGGCCAGGGTAAACAGTGAAGTCCGGATCTTACCAGAGGGGCGCGGCACGTAAGCACAAGGCTCTCTACCGCAGGGCATCTTCGTCACCACCTTCCCACAACCGCAGACTCATTCTGACAAACCGGCCCGGAGGAGGTCAACTTTGATGCCCCCAAGGGTTGCCAGCCGTACGCAGAGTTTGGTTCGCCAACAAGTGTCCGGTTCTCGGCACGCTGGTCTCCGAAGTCAAGATTCATACGACATTTATCGGAGGCAAAAAGCGATTCCGGAGTCGCGAGATCTATCAGCGGGGAGAAGAGTAGTGCTCGAGATTGAGCGACCACCTCAAGCGAGCGACAACTGGTGGTCGCAGCGTCCACATAACAACGCGAATTCTGCCCATCCGGTCTACACGTCGCAACTGTATTCCGTAAATCCAAGGACTTTCTTCGCTCTTGA
>JBEKWW010000050.1:0-6704 GCA_049512655.1 Candidatus Sulfotelmatobacter sp.
CGAGTTGGGTGCGGGCGCTGAGGTGGAACTGACCGTTCCAGCTGCGATGGCTTACCAAAAGCGGCATAATGGGCATCGATTCCGTTTGTTCCAGCGGGCGGGTAGAGATGAGCAACGTTCCTAAGATGATTCGAATTCTTGCGGTGGACGACCACCCTCTTCTTCGTAAGGGCCTTGCCGCCGTGGTTAATGCGGAGCCTGATATGAAGTTGGTGGCGGAGGGTTCCCATGGAGAAGACGCCATAGAAAAGTTTCGAACCCACCGCCCAGACATCGTCTTGATGGATCTCCAGATGCCGGGGTTGAACGGGATCGAGGCGACGATCCGTATTGTGAGCGAATTCCCAGAGGCGCGCATCATTGTGCTGACGACCTATCATGGCGACGTTCAAGTACTGCGCGCTCTTCGAGCCGGCGCGCGGGCTTATCTATTGAAAGGGCACGATCGGGAACTTATTGAGACGATTCATGCCGTCTATGCGGGACGAAAGATAATCCCGCCGGAGATTGCGGCCGAGCTCGCTGAACATGCCACGGATGAAGCATTGAGTGAGCGTGAAGTGGATGTTCTGCGGCTGATTGCAGCTGGGAATTCCAACAAGCAGATCGCAGATCACCTATTTGTCGCCGAGGCAACCATCAAAAGCCGAATCACCAACATTCTGTCTAAGCTCGGCGCCGGCGATCGGGCACATGCTGTCACCATCGCGCTTAAGCGCGGGATCATCGAGCTCTGATCACCCAAAAGTATGATTTCTGTTTCGCCTTTCAGCGCTTCCCGCGTCGTTGCAAGTGCCGTACCCTTGCGAGAGAGGGGCGCCTTGCAGCGACTGTTCTCGACCTTCGCGAATGGCTGGCCAGGCGTCGGCCTTCTCATCCAACGCCTCTTCACAGGAATCGCTCTTCTCTACAATGGGATCGTTCAAGTGGAAACTCCGAGGGCAGGCCTGATGATCCCTGACATAACCGGAGCCATCCTGGGGCTATTTCTCTTGGTAGGGTTGTGGACTCCCTTGGCCGGAACACTGGTCGCAGCCGTCGAACTGTGGATCGTCATGGCAGGTGGGGCTAATATCTGGATGTCACTCACGCTGGCGGTCTTCGGCGCCACGTTGGCGGTGATTGGGCCGGGCGCCTGGTCGATAGACGCTCGGCTCTTCGGCAGAAAGTACATCGGGAGTTGATCATTCTGACCGCACACTCGTGCGAATGCGGGTTGTTGCGTCCAAGAACCGTGAGGTCCATGACGCCAACACCGCACAGAAGCCCAGAGGTTGAGATGGTACAAGAAAAGTTGATTGACACACTTCTTCGCGCCGCCCTCGAGGAGACAGGAGCGCAACGCGGCTTGCTGATTCTTTCGCGTAGCGGTGAATACCGCGTCGCGGCGGAGGCCCTACGTCGCTCCAGGAGAATGGTGGTACGCTTTCGCGATCAGGTTGCCAATGAGTCGCTTCTGCCCGCGTCTGTGCTTCATTACGTCCTCGACACCCGCGAGAGCGTGGTCGTCAACGATGCACCAACAAGGGCAAAGTTCGCCGCAGATCCCTATGTCCATCAGTTCAACGCGCAGTCGATTCTTTGCCTGCCCTTGCTCAGTCAAGGCAAGCTCAATCGAGCCACGCTTGTCGGCGTGCTGCTGCTTGAAAGCGACTCAGCCTCCCGCGTCTTTACAGCCACGCGAATCAGGACTCTAAAGTTGGTCGCGTCGCTGGCAGCGAGCGCTCTCGAAAATTCTCGTCTCTACGGCGATCTTCGCGAGCGGGAAGCGAAGATGCGGCGCCTGGTCGACGCCAACATTATCGGGATATACATCGTAGATATCAGAGGTCCGATCCTTGAGTCCAATGACGCATACCTTCGCATGCTGGGATACCAGCGGGCCGATCTCGTTTCGAGCCGCCTGCGCTGGACGGACTTGACACCGCCAGAGTGGCACGCCGCCGACAAACAGCGGGTCGAACGGATAAGAAGGATTGGACGCCTGCAGCCATTCGAGAAGGAATTCTTCCGCAAAGACGGAACGCGCGTGCCGGTACTGATGGGCGTGGCACGATTCAAGGAGCCGCGTACCCAAGCTGTAGTTTTTGCGCTGGATATGAGCAAACAAAAGCAAGCGGAGGCCATCGCTTTGCAGGTGCGCACGATCAAACAGTCGCGTATCGCACGAAAAATGCACGATGAGCTTCTGCAGAATTTCCAGGGAATGATGTTCCGTTTGCAGGCGGTTCGCAATCTGATGTCGCGGCATCCTGATGAAGCCCTGCTATCGCTGAATGAGGCGATCAATGAGGGTCAGACGGCACTCAACGAGAGCCGGAATGCGATTCAGGACTTAAGGCCGGACTTCAATTGACGGCACATATCCAGTAACGAAAAGTTGACGGGTTTCCTGTCTATGCCACCCGACGATGCGGGTTTTTCTGTCGACGCTCGTCTGTTCGGCAGACGACACCTCGACATATCTCGACATATAAGGACCAATTACATCCTCTCATCCACCGAAAGGCTACCTCCTCGAACCTACCTTCGTTGGTAGCACAATCCGACCATCTACCCTTGCGGCTCAACTCAAATTGTTTAAAACTGCAGCACATAGCCACTCTCTAGAGAAAGAAAACTGGGTTCGCAAAGTACGAGCTGTCCAAGCAGAGGTTTTAGGGACCGATCACTGGGGAAATGTGCAACGAAATCTTTGAGAGGTGGAATATGGCTTCGGCTGCAACAGCATCAATTCTTGACGGGAACTCCGCAAACATAGCGTCCACATTTGGCCAGAAAATCGACTCACAACTGCACCTGCACGCCATACCGATCGTCTTTCTTATAACCGGCGACATTTCTGAACAGGAGTCACTGAAATCACTGATCAACAGCCAGGGCTGGCAGTTTGAAACGTTCGAGTCGACGCGAGAATTTCTCGCCCGGCCGCGACCCCTTGTTCCGAGTTGCTTGATCCTTGCTCGCTCTCTTCGGGATCTGAACGGTCTCGAAGAGCAAAAGCAAATCGCCCGGGAGCGTGCCGAGGTGCCGATTGTCGTGATCTCTCGGTATGACGATATTCCGACGACAGTCGAGGCCATGAAGGCCGGCGCCGTTGATTTCCTCGTAAGGCCATTCAAAGATGAGGCCCTTTTGTTGGGAATCCGCGAAACCTTCGAGCGCAGCCGTCTGGTGCTGCAGCGCGAAATGGAAATAAACGACCTTCGACGCTGCTACGCGTCACTGAGTCTTCGCGAACGGCAGGTGATGGCACTGGTGGTCACCGGCTTGCTGAACAAACAGGTAGGCGGCGAATTGGGTATCAGCGAGATCACGGTGAAAGCGCACCGCGGGAACGTCATGCGCAAGATGAAAGCGAACTCGCTGCCCGACCTCGTGAGGATAGCGGCGAAGCTCCGCATCCCGAGCGCGCGAGTCTTTCAAGCGTGAATGTAGCGCCTCGACCGGCGGAATCCACCTGCGGCCAGGCCGTTAAAAAAATCTGATTCAGGAGGCTAGCATGGCGGTCACCACGGAAATCGCGCCGAATATCTATCGCATCTCGATCTTTGCTCAATGGGGAATTTTCAGTTCAACCGTTTTCTGGTGAAAGACGATGAACCGGTGCTGTTCCACAGCGGGTTGCGCGGTATGCACGCGGAAATTCGCGAGGCCGTCTCCAAGCTCATCAACCTTTCCGAGTTGCGCCACATCTGCTTCAGCCATTTTGAGTCCGACGAGTGCGGGTCGCTCAATGATTGGCTGGCTGCCGCGCCCAAGGCCGATGTGATCTGCAGCCAAGTTGGCGCCCTGGTGAACATGAACGACTTCATTGGTCGGGAGGCACGCGGCCTCGCTGACGGCGAGACTTTTGTGACGGGGAAGTTCCGCTTTCGCTACTGCCAGGCTCCCCATCTGCCCCACGGCTGGGACGCTGGCGTTCTCTTTGAAGAAACGCAAAGAACACTGCTCTGTTCGACCTGTTCCAATCATATGGGCGACGTCGAACCGCTCACCTCTGCCGATGTCGTTGGCCGCTCGCGTCAGGCGATGAAGGATTTCAGGCGGGCATCCTTGCGGAGTATGTTCCGTACACACCACTCACTGGGCAGAACTTGAAAAAGCTCGCCGACCTAAAGCCCAAAACGCTCGCCGAATGGGCCGACGACTTTCTCGCAAAAGTATCGCACCCAAATACTCGCAAGCGATATGGATCCTCCGTAGGGAAATTGAAAAGCAAGTTTACCAGGGCGCGATTGTCAGACATCTCCGCCGCGCGTATTGATGAATTCAAAGAAGCACGACTGGCTGAGGGGATGGAACCGGCATTGATTTTGCGAAATCCCTTTTCTTGAGGTGGATTTCCTCAAGCAGAGCAGGTGCGCCAGCCTCACATCGTCACTTTCGAGGAAGGAGGAGCGGATCTTAGCTGTGGTGCCGCCGCTCATGCGTGCGCTGGTCGTATTGATTCTTGAAACTGGGATGCGGTCCCACCGGGAAGCTCTGGCTTTAACTTGGAAGGCAATTGACCTCGTAAACGATTCGATCCAGGTGCGCGAATCGAAAACGCGTGCAGGGATCAGAAATATTCCGCTCTCGACCAAATGCAGAGCTGAAGTCTTACGGTGGCGCGATATGTTCGGCCCAGAATTCTCTCCATTTGTTTTCCCGAAAGTGCGCACCCCAAGCCAGCCCTTGAATGATGTTCGCCGAAGTTGGGAAAAGACGCTCGAGGATGCAAAGCTCCCAAAATTCGTGCTCTACCACCTCCGTCATTCTCACGCCAGTCGATTGAGTGCCGCCGGAGTCTCCGATCTCTTGGTTGCCCAGATGATCCGCCACTCCTCACCGAGCATCCTGCAAACGTATGCGAAGGCCATTGACGAGTGTCGGCGCGATGCAATCCGCAAGCTCGAGGAGATGCGGGCTGCTTACGCTTCCCGCCCGAGTGCTCACCCGGCATCAATCAACTAAAGGAAACTTGTGTTCAACGAAATCTTTCCTGCCATATCCACGTTCCGGGGCCACAGAAATTACTGCAGTTCTACTGCGTTGGCGGAGTTTTCCACATGGAACTAGTGCGGGCGAACACTCCGCGCACCTGCAGGTCCTTCAAAACAAAAGGGAATTTGTGGTGCCGGGAGGGGGAGTCGAACCCCCAAGACCCGAAGGTCGGCGGATTTTGAGTCCGCTGCGTATTTCAGCGAACTATTGATAACACAAGACATATCTGGAAACAGAATACGAAAGTGTGAAAGTCACTGTGTAAGTTTCGCGGATTTTATAAGGAGCATCTCGCCCAGCCTTTTCCACAAATCACATGTTATGGAGAGGGCGGGTATTACAGGCGATTGGCCAGATTGTATCGACTGCCGACACGGCAAAACTTGGCCCGAATCGAAATCCCGCGATGTGCGCACGGGCCGGAATGAATTCCGAAACCGTCTCAGTTTCTGCTCCGGAAAAGACAAGCCATCAATCGAATTTGACGAAGTCCCACCCGGTATGGACGATACCAATCACGTGCTCTTTCCTCGCTTTTCCGCGGAACTAGCGAGACCTTACGCTCAAGGACATACCAGTCGGCATAGGTTACGGTAGAAGATGGTGGCGTTGCGATGGAGAACAAACCTGTTCGCCGGATCAGATGCTGGCGGAGAACGCTCAGCGGCGATCTACAGCCTGATCGGCCCTGCCAAGACTCAACGGCCTCGAACCCGAAGCCTATCTGCGAGAAGTGCTGATCCGCATCACGGATCATCCTGGCAACCGCATCGAGGAGACGCGGGGCAGGGAGTTTGAAGCAGAGGCTGCCGCATGCGATCCTTCCTAGGTTCATCCGCATCCAAGAAAGTATGCAGCGAGTTTCTGTAGACTCCAGCAGCATTTCCAGCATCGGCTATGCTCCTGAGGAACAGGTGCTGGAACTGGAATTTAGACAAAGTGGAGAGGTCTATCAATACTTCGGTGTGCCCCCTGAGGAGCACTCCGCCTTCCTCGCCGCCGATTCCAAAGGCACTTATCTCAACCTCCAGTTCAAGCCCCGACATTATCGGTATCATCGGGTCTGGCCACAAGAGAAATAGCTCCAGCAGTTCCTACGATGAGTGTCCACCGCAACGCTTTTCGGCGTATCGATATCGACATGACGTTTTATTTTACGATATGTTGTCACTTGTGATAATATGCATGCATATAGTAAAGAAGTGTTTGTCATGGCTGTTTCGAAGGCAGAACTCGTAGCCCGCATGGTCCGGAAGGCTGGGGTATTCCGGCCGCGCGAACTGGGTCGGGTAGCTATCCCTCGGGAATATCTCCGCCAGGCGAAAGACCGCGGGCTAGTGCGACAAGTCGGAAGAGGGCTTTATGTAGCCGATGGTAGCCGGGTGACCCAGCACCATACGCTTGTGGAGGCAGCGAAGCGCGTACCGCATGGTGTCATCTGCCTGCTCTCTGCGCTGCGCTTCCACGGGCTCACTACGCAATCGCCGCGTGAGGTTTGGATAGCGATTGCCCACAATGCTCGTCGCCCACGGGCGGATTATCCGCTGATGCGTGTTGTGCATTTTTCCGGTAAGGCCCTTTCCTATGGCATTGAGGAAAAGAAACTCGAAGGAGTTGCCGTGCGAGTCTTCGGTCCAGCGAAGACTGTCGCCGATTGTTTCAAGTACCGCAACAAGATAGGGCTGGAGGTCGCTCTGGAGGCGCTGCGCGATTGCTAC
>JBEKWW010000051.1:0-5772 GCA_049512655.1 Candidatus Sulfotelmatobacter sp.
TCCCCTTTCTCGTTCGACTTGCATGTGTTAGGCACGCCGCCAGCGTTGATTCTGAGCCAGGATCAAACTCTCGTTTGAAACCTGATGTCTGCCGACGGGTAGTTGGCAGACTGCCATCGCCGCACATCCAAAGCCGCTTGCAAAAGCTACTCTGGTTTCAACAGCGCGGGATGGCGCCACCATTCAGCTTCTTACCCTCTTGCGAAGGCTTGAAGACCATGGTGGTCTATCTTGTGAGATCGCTCGGACTTATGCCCGAACCGATTTCTCACGACTGGCACGTTCAACCTAGTTGTCAAAGACCGAATCGCGATCCGCCGGAGCGGCGCGAATTCAGTCCAGGCGAATTCCATTTAGGTGGGCGAACTTATTAGGTAAGCCCACAGAACGAATCCGACTGTCCTCGAAACTTGATAAACATACAGTGCGCGGCAAATCCCGTCAATCGCTGTTCTGACCGCGCTTCCCACAGAATTTCCAGATGATTTCCACATCGGGGAAGTTCTTGGCGCGAGACGGGAGAGCGAAACCTCAGGGGCTAAAGCCCGAGTCTTGAGCGGAGCTTGGCGGCACGACTTAAGTCGCGCCCTTCCCAACCATTCTCTTGACTGAATCTGAGTTTGCTCGACGCGCTACCCAAAACAACGCGCAACCGTATGGTCTTCCGGTCGGAAACGACGCCACTTTCGGCGCACGCCGATACGGAAGACAAGAAATTGAGAAAAGATCTTTAATCCTATTACTTGGAGGTCCTTGCTTTGAAGGTACCCTTCGGAGCGTCTTTCAACTGCTTCGAATGAAGTCCCGTGGCCGGGACGATTGAGAACTTTAAGCTGCTCTCTGAAAACTTAGATGCCGGACGAGACCAAGAGTTTCACAAAAACGCCGGCGTAGCCACACATCTGCTCTCGGTGAATTGTTTATAGCAGATGAATCCATGAATGCGCAAGAGGGAATTTGAAAAAATAAATCGTTATCCTCACGAGATTGGTACGCTCGATAGAAAATGCCCCTGTCAATAGCGAGTGGCTAAGTTGCCGAGGGTGTGTCAAGCTGAGGGTTATGAAAAAGCAGGCGAGTGACCAGTCGTTTCATGATCGGCGATATCAGGAGAGGAAGCGGGCGGAGGCGGCGAAGAAAGTTGCGCCGAAGAAGGTGGTCAGGGAATCAGGCCGAGAAGGTGGCACCGCTGGAGCATCTAGCGGTAAGTGATAGCGCTGCGGCCCGGTAGCGGGTCGTGGTGGCGCCAGCAAGTAGGGAGGTCCTTCGTCGCTGGTCCTTTGCTTCGCGAAGGACTTTGCTCCTCAGGATGACAATGAATTTTTAATTACACGCTGGTTGATTTGTCTGCGTGTGTTCTGTAGATTCTGTATGAACTGAAATATTCGATATGGCCGACCTGACTAGCGTGCAGCAGAAATATATTTTGCACTGGGGCGAGATGGGGACGCGGTGGGGGATTAACCGCACGGTGGCGCAGATTCATGCGCTGCTCTATCTGTCTGCGCGGGCGCTGCCGGCCGAAGAAATTGCGGAGACGCTGAGCGTGGCGCGGTCGAATGTGTCGACGTCGATTCGCGAGCTGGAGACCTGGGGGATTGTCCGGGCGGTGCATGTGCTGGGCGACCGGCGGGAACATTATGAGTCGATGAAAGATGTGTGGGAGATGTTCCGCCTGGTGATTGAGCAGAGGAAGCGGAGGGAGATCGATCCGACGCGGGAGATGTTGCGCAAAAGTCTGGAAGAGCTGGATCCGAAGGAAACGGGCGCGGACTTTACCCGCGAGCGCCTGGCGGCGATGGCAGGATTTTTTGAAGCAGTAACGGAGTTGCACGACCAGATGAAGAGTCTACCCACGGGTACGGTGCGGAAGTTGTTGCGGATAGGCGCGAAGGCGAGCAAGATCAGGGGCAAGAGGTAAACACAGGGGGACAGAGGAGCACAGGGTAGGGATGCTTCGACTACGTGGAATCGTCCTGCGGACGATTCCACTTCGCTCAGCATGACAGGTTTATTCTATCGAGGGGTGGATAAGCGCTAATGTCGCACGAGAACCAGAAAAAGATTTGGGTGACGTTGACGGGGTTGCCGTTGACCATTGAGTTGGAGTGGCCGTTTCATCGGTCGACTTCGGGGGCAGATTTTTGGGTGCTGCATGGGGACATTGGGCTGGAGAGTTCGGAGGGACTGCATGCGCCGGTGGCGGTGAATCTGTCGGCCACAGTAAGAGAGGTAATGGCGTCGCTCGAACCCAAGGACGCGGAGGCGCCCGTGATCAATGCGCTGCGCAAGGAAGTGGATCAGCGTCAACTCGAGTTTGTGAAGTCTGGGAAGCTGAAACCGGTGGCGTTTTCCAGCCGGCATTATGACTTCAAGCGGCAGAAGTGGGTGTTTGGCAAGGCGGCGGACGATGAGATTGCGACCTTCGTGGAGCGGAAGGTTTATTGGGAGACGAAGTTGAGGTCAACTTCCCCACCCTCTCGCACAGAACGCGAGAAGGATGGGGCACCCGCGGCATCGGTTGAAGAGAAGGTTTGGATTGGGGATCCGACGGATGCGCAGTATCTGGAGACGACCCCGGCTCATTTGTTGGAAATCGCAGGGCGCCTGGTAGCGGGCGATGGGTTGGTGCGGATGGATGGAGAGTATGCGGAACCGACCGCTGCGTTGCTGGGACAGGCGGAAAGATTTGAGGCCGCAATGCGTACGGCAGCGGAGGAGTTGGAGAAGAAGCACGCGTATGAAAGAGGGTGAGCGGTAGGCTGGGCTTTGGGGTCACCTTTTACGAATGGCAGCCCCTATAGAATTTGACCATACTTCCATGACCTTTGTAATTTGTGCCGAATCCTTCCCCTTGTAGTCTCGAAGCAAGACCGCCGAACAGTTTTCGCGAGGCCTGCGCGAGACAGCCGAGCCTCATCAGCGCGCCTTGTCTATTATCTATTTTCTACGCCCGCCCAGGGTTGCGTATGTGAGATTGTCATAGACGTCTATCTCGCGATTTAAAATGTAACCTACGGCCTCTAACCTGATCCAACCAGAAGAAAGAACGCCCCGGGGCTTCGATCGGCTTTTCGCTTAGGTGAAAATGAGTAAATCGAGGCCCTTGACGCAGTGAGCACTTGACTCAACAAGCAAAATTAAATGCTGAGAAATCTCCGCTCGCGCGGCACGAGGCCCTTTTCCGCGTGTCGCGCGCCATCAATGTTTACCGGGATCCCCGAGAACTATTTAAGGTTCTTGCGAACGAATTGCGGCGCGTCGTGGACTTCGACTTCGTAGCATTATTCTTGTATGACCAAGCCACAAATAAGATTCACAACGCCGGACTCGAAACGCTGCAAGGACCGGAATTTCGAATCCCCCCTGATTTTCCCGCGGAAGAAACGATTTCATGGTGGGTGTATCACCACCAGGAACCCGTGCTTGTAGCGTCGCGTGACGAAGAGACACGGTTTCCCGCGATGATGGAAGTCCACAAACGATACGGCGTGGAGTCCGCGTGCATCCTGCCGCTAACAACGGCGTATCGACGCTTGGGCAGTTTGAGTTTCGGAGCCCGGCATCTCAACGCTTATTCCCGCGAGGAAGTTGGTTATCTCTGTCTCGTCGCGGATCAGGTTGCTCTGGCGGTGGACAATGCCATGCGTGAGGACGAACTGCGCAGGCAAAAGGCTCATTTCGAAAAACTATTCGAACTCGCGCCGGAAGCCATCCTTCTTCGGGATATTAACAACCGTGTATTGAGGGCGAATCAGGAATTTACCAAGCTCTTTGGCTTCACGGTTGAGGAGGCACTGGGCCGCAATATCAACGACTTGATCGTTCCCAAGGAATCGTTGGAAGAATCAGACGCTCTGCGCCTGGCCCTGAACTCCGGCGAACGCGTCAATGCGGAATTAATTCGCAAACGAAAAGACGGATCTCGCCTTGATGTCTCTTTCGTCGCCGCGCCTGTCTCTGTTGACGGAAGTGCGCCGGAGATCTACGGAATCTACCGCGACATAACGGAGCGGAAGCAGGCTGAGGAAGCGCTACGGCGAAGCGCAGCTTATTTGTCGGAGGGACAGCGCCTCAGCCACACCGGAAGCTGGGCCCGCAGCGTTTTGACCGGGGACGTTTACATGAGCCAGGAGAGCTTCCGTATTTTTGGCTTGGACCCAGCGACGAAGATGACGCTGGAAACGCTATTGGGCAGAATCCATCCCGACGATCGATCTGTGTTTCTGAAAAACGTTCAGAAGGGCATCCGCGAAGCGTGCGATTACGAAGATAATTACCGGATTATTCGGGAGGATGGAAGCGTCCGGTACATTCATGTGCTCGCGCATCCGGTGAAGAACGCGGCGGGCAATCTCGTCGAGTTCGTTGGCACCCACATGGACGTGACCGAGCAGCATATTTCGCGCAAGGCGCTCGAGGATGCGGTAGTGGAAATCAACTCGCTGAAAGAGCAGTTATTTCAAGAAAATGTCGCATTGCGTCAGGAGATCGAAGAGGCCTCGATGTTTGAGGATATCGTGGGGAAAAGCAGCGCACTACAAAAAGTGCTGAAGGAGCTTGAGACTGTAGGGCCGACAGATTCTACGGTTCTCATCTATGGAGAAACCGGCACCGGCAAGGAGTTGATTGCGCGTGCGATTCACAATCTTAGCTCGCGCCGGTCGAACGCATTCGTCAAAGTGAATTGCGCAGCGATTCCGACGGGATTGCTGGAGAGTGAACTGTTCGGGCATGAGAAAGGAGCGTTCACGGGAGCAATCCAACAGCGCATCGGCCGATTTGAGCTGGCTCATCATGGAACCGTTTTTCTGGATGAGATTGGAGAAGTTCCGCTCGAACTTCAGCCAAAACTGTTGCGCGTGCTGCAGGAGAGAGAATTCGAGCGGCTGGGCAGTTCGCGCACACAGCGCACGGACGCGCGGTTGATCGCGGCCACGAACCGGGATCTTTCGGAAATGGTGGAGGAGCAGAAGTTTCGCGCCGATCTCTTCTATCGCTTGAACGTTTTTCCTCTCTATGTTCCAGCGCTGCGAGAGCGTCCCGAGGATGTTCCTTTGCTGGTGCGTCATTTCGCCGAACTGTTCAGCCGGCGTATGAGCAAAGCGATTGAGACAATTCCTCCGGAAACCATGAGCGCCCTGATGCGCTATCACTGGCCGGGGAATGTTCGCGAGCTGCAGAACGTGATTGAACGTGCAGTGATTCTTTCCACGCGAGGCGTGCTGCGCGTGTCGATCGGCGAGCTGAACGCCAAGGGCGCGGTGCCAGCGAGAAAAGAACCTGTGCCGCAAGGTCGTAAACGGACGCGCACGATTGTTCCTCCTCTGAACCGGGACCAGATTGTTCAAGCCCTTCAGGAAGCAGACGGGCGCGTCGGTGGCCCCGATGGTGCAGCGGCGCGACTCGGTTTGAAACGTACCACGTTGATCGCGCACCTCAAGCGGCTTGCAAGCCAGCCATAGATCCTTTATGACAGTGTCATAGCGCCTGTGACACCGTCATTCCTTCTGCCCGATCCTATTCTCGATCGTTCAAGCCTCCTCTAATCAATCGGATGGGAGCTTTCAAGTATCCTCCTGGGTCGGCAGGCGTATTGCTCTACTACTCGAGTTAAGGTAAAGCACCCATGCTAAGAACCATGATCACTGAGACGCCGTTCGGGCAGAAATGGGTGTTGCAAGGCAAGCTGTGTGACCAGTGGGCGGCGGACCTCAAAGAAAGATGGGAGAGCACTCGGAGCACGCGAGAAGGCCGGAAGTGCACCATCGA
>JBEKWW010000052.1:0-4876 GCA_049512655.1 Candidatus Sulfotelmatobacter sp.
AGGTGACCGAGCCCATCGGCGCGGAAGGCTACGATGGCTCCATTTCCGCCCGCATTGAGGACGTAGACTGTGCCGTTGTGTTCTGCGACCGCGACGGGGAAGGCGCCGCCAGTGGTCTCCTGATCGACGAGGATGGGCAGACCGCCGAGGAGATGGAAGCTGGAGATGGTGCCGCTGCCTGCGTTGACAGCGAACAGCAGGTTGTGATTACCGCTGAGAGTGAGCGAACCTTGCGACTGCAATGGATCGGTGGTACCTCCGCTTCCGCGGCCACCAGTGGCAAAGCTCCCCCTCGAAGCGAAACTACCATCCCGTTGACGCTGATAGGCGAGCACCTCGTTTTTGACAGTGTCATTCGTCATGACGAAGACGGTTGAAGAGGAACCGGCGACGTTCTCAGCGGCATACATGGTTGAGGTAATTGCTCCAACGCTGAGCGCCCACGGGAGGAAAGGTTACAGGGTAAGCGTACGAATTTCACCACTCCGATGATCTTGAAGACGGGCGCGATCTGATGCTCAGTGATCGTCCAAACGACCTAAAGCGGCTTGGCCGCAAAGATCTCTACCTGCTGAATCTGCGGTGACTTAGCAAATAATTCTTCGGCTTTGGCGAAGAGTGCCTTGGCAATCGCGCCGGTCAGATGTGCTTGCAGTCCTGCTTCATTCGCGAATGTATCGAAGATACCGAACGTGGCCGGTCCGATGCGAAAGGCAAACCAGGTCGTCGTTCCTGCTTCTTCCATAACCAATGGTTGCGCGGATTTCAGGAACTCTTCGACTTCACCTTCTTTACCCGGTCGTGCTTCCAGTGTGGCTGATATTGCAAAAAGGTCCATGTCTTCTCCCAATTTATTGGTTCATGTGGTGTGGACCAGAGATACTTTCTCTGGCCCTCTTCGGTCCATTGCTGGCCCTAGTCTCAATCTTCAGAGCTTGATTGAGCGAAAGCCCTCATATGATTGGCGGGAAGAGAAAAGGTTACAACTGGCACGAATCGCCGATCTCGTAATCTTGGTTGTAACCTCGCTCCATCCTGGCGCGTCTAGCGAGGGGGCAGATAAACTCTCAGAAGAGGATACGAGTATCGTGACAGAGCACACGCGGGTCCTGCACTAAAAAGACCGAGGCAGGGTTCCTGGCTCATCAGTCTGACGAGTTTACTTTTTGTTTTGTTGCAGAGTGCTTGTACTGCGGTGACGGCTGTCAGCGGCCTTCGCTTGCTGATTGGATTAAGTTCACTGGCGGCTGCCTCTTTCATTCCCGGATTTATATTTTCCATTCATCCTGACAAAATCCGCATTCCGATGATGTTTATCGCGATTTTTGGGTCCGTTCTGAATCTTTATGTCGTGTGGAGAATACGATCCCTGCGAGCACAACCCGCGTCGCAATGGAGAGTGCAGCCAGTCACTGCCAAACAACGCCGGTCGGAGACGATTCAAATCGTGCTCTCTATTCTGACTCTCCTGCTGGTTGTGGCTGAGATTCTCGCGCACCACGTCGTGCACGGCTCAGTTTTGTAGTACCCTAGCCGCGTCCGGTTCCTTGCAATTCCAGATCGATGCGCGCATGCAGGCGTTCGCTGAAGCCAACCGGCAGCTTAAACACGCGTTCATCCGCGGTGAGGATGATGATGTTGCGAGTAGAGTCCAGAATGGCAGAGCAGATCTCGCAGTGCTCGAGATGCTTTTGAACATCCAGTCGAATGTCCTCAGGCAATGCGGCATCCAGATAGCCGGAGATGTAACCCCAAACGTGTTTGCATTCTATAACCATGGGAGCCACCTCCTCTTTGCACTTGGGTTGACACTCTTCAGCAGTGGACTAAGCTGCTTCTGCAACATCATGCGTGCCCGATGAAGCCGCACTTTGACAGACGGTACACTGATGCCGAGCGCTTCTGCGGTCTCCTTGACGTCGAGGTCCTCGACATCGCGGAGTTGAAAGACCTGGCGATAAATTGTGGGGAGGCTGATAACTGCTTCCTGAAGCATCTGACGAATCTCCTGCCGCTCCACAACTTCCGAAGGAATTTCGCGCCAGTCCCGGAGCAAAGCCGGAGACACAACTCCTCCGCCATCGGGAGCATCGTCAAGCGATTCCATGCGAACGATCGCCTGTCGCCGAAGTCGGCCTCTCGCCTCATTGAGAGTAATGCTGATGAGCCAGGTGCCAAACTTGGATTCCGCCCTAAATGTGGATAGGTTACGAAAGGCCCTCAGGAAAGCCTCCTGTGCGATATCCTCCGCATCCGCCTCGTTCTTCATAAGAGACAAGGCCATTAAATACACGCAGCGCTCGTGGGGATGGATCAATTCGTGGTAAAGGTGCGTATCCCCAGCCAAAATGGCGGCAATCATTTCGGCTTCGGTTCGAGTTGAGGAGTGCCGTTCCATCGTTGCCGGGCTGTACTCGCCTTCCGTGAGATATGCGTGTCTCTTTGGTAGAAGGCTGAGCCGGGAACGGCACTGCCGCCTCGAATCGTTAGAGAACCGGAAGTGAATTTGGTTACACCAATGTCCCCCCTAGGCGTTGTTGCAACCAACGCCGCAGGCGCGGCATGAGCGACCACCGCGGTTCGAGTGCAACGATGAATGCAGCGACCCCGATCATTGGTTCGCCATAGGCAGTCAGAACGTGGCGTTTCGGTTATACCTGTTTGTCGTTTTTTTGATAATCAGATCTGCGCTAATCCGCCGTCAACACAGATCTCGCTTCCGTTCACGAAGCTGGAGTCGTCGCTAGCGAGAAACAGAGCCGTCGTTGCGATCTCCTCCGAGCGTCCGAACTCCTTGCGAGGAATGGCTGACAGAAAGTACTCCTTCGCTTCCGCAGGGGCGTTCGCGAGAGCGTTGGTAGCGATCGGTCCCGGGCTGAGCACGTTCACGCGAATCCTGCGCTCTGCGAGTTCGACCGCCCACGATCGCGCGAATGACCGCAGAGCCGCCTTGCTTCCCGCATAAACGCCAAGCCCCGGCATGCCCTTGAGGTGAGCTATCGATCCGTTCATGATGATCGAGCCGCCATTCCGCATCATGGGAAGCGCCTTCTGCACCGTGAAGACTGTTCCGCGGGTATTCAGGGAAAAGATGCTGTCGAACTGCTCTTCTGTGATCTCCCCCAGCGGCGCGCGACCGCCATGACCGGCGCTGGCAAACACAACATCGATATAGCCCTTCTCCCGCCTGACCGTCTCGTAGAGTCGATCGAGATCAGCCAGCTTCGCCGAATCGCCCTGCACTCCGGTCACATCGCGTCCAATCGCTTTGACCGCGTTGTCCAGATTGTCTTGCCTCCGGCCCGTGATAAAGACGTGCGCACCCTCTTCGACAAACAGCTTGGCCGACGCCAGCGCCATTCCGGAGGTTGCTCCGGTAATCACCGCCACTTTACCATCCAACTTGCCCATCTCTACTCTCCTTCTCGTCCGCTTTGGAAGTTCGGAAATGATGAAAACTGTCTCGCTCATCCAGCCAGAAACTCGGCACCTGCCCTTTTGTCGGTCTGGGGCACGCAGCCCTCCAGGCACGCGTTACTTCGACGCCTTAGATATCTGTCGACGAGAGTATCAACCGAATACAGACCGGCACCAAGGATCAGAACCATGAGCGAGGCAAACAGAAACGTGTACGGGTCGGCAACGTAGAACTTACCTGGATCGGAAAAGATCGAGACGAGTGCCTCGTGATCGGCTGTCCAGTAGGCCGCGAACATATTGCAGGCGAGAAGAAATGCGATCGGACGCGAGAACAATCCGAGCATAAAGAGGATGCCGCCCGCGAACTCCAGCATCGCGATGAAAGGAGCATTGAAGCCTGGAAATGGAATGTTGAGGCTCGCAAAAAATGCCGTGATCCTGGGCAGGTTGTGAAGCTTGCCCCAGCCTGTCTGGGCAAACTGAAATCCCCAATAGAGCCTGACGGCCAGCAGCATGGCTGACTGCAGTGAGGAGAATACTGAAATGATCCGGCGATAGGCATGGAGAAGCTGACTCATGATTTCTTCCTTGGTATGGCGCCTCGCTCCTCAGCGCGAGGACCCTCTTTTCTCATTGTTAGAGCCCTACGGCTCAGCTCGGTTACAGCCTCATCTTCGAAAATCACCTCTGTAACCGTTTGAGAGTCGCGGTGTCAGATAAGAAACGTTCGGTTGGAGGCGGATCCATGCAGCTTCGTTCCTTACTTGCTCTATCGTTAACGCTCCTCGGGATCAGCGCGGTCACGTGTTTCGCTGCGCCTGGCGGGGCAGGCCCAGAAAGGCCAGCTTCCGTAGCGGTCGTGGAGCTCTTCACATCAGAAGGATGTTCAAGCTGCCCTCCGGCCGATGCTCTGCTGCGCGAGATCAACTTGAAGCAAACGAGCGCCGGCCAGTTGATTTTGGGCATCAGCGAACACGTAACGTACTGGAACGATCTCGGCTGGAAAGATCCGTATTCCGCTCCAGTGTTTACCGACAGGCAGAGTGTGTACGCCTCACGGCTTTCCCCCGAAGGGCCCTACACGCCACAAATGGTGGTGAACGGACGTGATCAGTTCGTAGGCAGCGACGGCGGGGCTCTTGATCGCGCTCTCCTTGACGATGCTCAGCGAGACCATCTCGCTCTGCGTATCATTTCCTCCACTGCCTCCGACTCTGGAGTGGATGTGAGGTTTGCATTTACGGGCCATCAGTCGAAGTCTCTCGATATCGTCGCGGTTCTCACGGATGACACCGACCGATCGAATGTTCTAAGCGGAGAAAATAACGGCAGGCTCCTTCAGCATGTGTCTGTCGCTCGTTCGCTGACGCGCGTGGCAAGAGTTAAGGACGACGGAGAAGAGTCCATTCATGTTCCCCTACCTGATGGCTTTCAACTTGGTGGTGGATCAGGGCAT
>JBEKWW010000053.1:0-4614 GCA_049512655.1 Candidatus Sulfotelmatobacter sp.
GGAATCCGCGATCGTTCCATCGGCCGCGAGTTCTTCTCCTAGAGCGCTTATGGCCATGGCAAGGTCGTTGGTCTCGACCGTGGAGGAGCGCAACCCCTGCACAGCATCCCGGCCCTCGGTGATCGCCTGGGCCGCCTGATCGATAGCGCTCTCGAATCTTTGTTTGGCTTCGACCGGACGCTCCGGGAGTAGGTTAGTAGCAGCTTGAAAGCGGAGCATCAGTCCCTGAAAGCTCTGCAGCAGAGTATCGTGCAGGTCCCGCGCGATTCGTGTCCGTTCGTTGACGCGCGCTTCCAGCCCTATCGCGAACTGGTGCTGTAATTCCTTAATGCGGAGTCGATAGATCCCCCAGAGCAATACCAGAAAAACGGCCACGCACGATACAGGGAACCAGGTGGTCTGGTAGTAGGCCGGGGCGACGTTGAAAGCGATGGCGGTTTCTGGCCCGTTCCACAATCCCTCGCTGTTGCTAGCGACTAGCCGGAAGCGATAGGAGCCTGGCGCAAGGTTCGTGTAAACGGCTTCCCGCGCCGCAACCGGCTCGCTCCAGCTACGGTCGAAATTTTCCAGAAAATATCGAAAGCGAATCCTCTCGGGCGCCGCGAGGCTAAGCCCCGTGTACCTAAACGTGATTCGACTGGGGGATGGCGGAATTCGAACGGAGGCGGCGAGGTTTGCGGTGTCGTTATCGGCGGTAATCGCCTCGATGTGAGGCAGCGCGGGAGCGGAAATGTCGGTGATCTGGGATGGATTAACGACCGACACACCGCCGCTGAGCGAAAACCAGATCCTCCCCGCTGAATCAGAGACTACCGATCGGCTTCGCTTTACTCCTTCAGTGCTCTCGAGACCATCGGCATGGCCATACACACGAATATCGCCTGGCTTCACAACACCGCTTAGCAGTTTGCCGCGCGGAACGCGCAAAACATGGTATGAGGTCGCGATCCAAAACCCTCCGCTCTTGTCCTCGGCCATTCCCACGATTTGTTCGCGCAAAACGTCGGGCGACTCACGAGGGACTTGAAAGCGGTTGGAGGCAAGAAAGGCAAGACCAGCAGACGTTCCGCTCCAGAGAGTTCCGGATGTATCTTCGAAAAGGCAGTTCACCTCTGAGGAGGGCAACCCCTCTACCGTTGTGTATGTTCTCCACTGGCCGTTCGAAAAAGAACTCAGTCCGATAGGTGTGGCAAACCATATTGCACCATCGCGGGTTTCAAGGATGGACGAGATGCTATTCGAAGCGACGCCGTCTGCCGTCGTGTATGTTGTGAAGTGCCCATCCTTGAATTTGCTGACGCCGCCGTTTAGCGTGCCGACCCAAACAGAGCCGTCGCGACCCTCATAAACTGTATAAACACTGTTTTGAGCCAGTCCATTTGCCTCTATATAGCTTTGGCTGGTTACTGCACCGCTGCGAAATCGTAGACGGGTCAGCCCCCCGCGTTGACGTCCGACCCACACCACATCTGCCCGTCCACTAATGGAATAGACAACATCATCTGCTGGTATCGATTTAACGGGCTGAAATCGGCCATTCTCGAGAACATACAGCCCACCTTGAGCGGGTGCGAGCCAGGTGCGGCCCTCCGGGTCGACATAGATAGGCCCACCGTGCACGAAGCGAGGATCGTTAATGGATGAGTAAGTTACGAATGCACTGTCTCGAATGCAACCTAGCCCTCGCGCACCTCCGATCCAGAGATTCCCTTCGCGGTCTTCGAACAGAACGTTAATTCCGCCGTCTCCGCGGAGTTCATTTTCTGCGGAGAACGAAGTGCCTTTTCCGTTGATGCGCAATAGCCCGCGTGCTGTGCCCACCCATGTATTCGAGTCGCGATCGCGCAGTAGGCTCAGAACCTGGACACGGGTGAGAATCGACGGCAACTCGAGCCGCCGAAAGCCTTTACCGTTTCCGCGATACAAGCCCGTGTCGGTCCCGACCCACAACTCGTCATCACCGATCGCGAGCAGACAGTTGATCTTTACGTCGGGCAATCCGGCACTGACCTTGATAGGTCGCCCTCCCGCAAAAAGAAAAAGGCCATCGCCGAGGGTCCCCAGCCAAATCTTGCGATCGGCTGTTTCTGCGATGGAAATTACCGGTGAAACGGGTAAGACAACGGGCGCAGTTACTTTCTGCACGTCGTCTGCCATAAAACGGAATGTGCCCTGCGCGACGTCCGAAACCAGTACTCCGTCGCTGTTACCTTTTGAGACGGCCGTAATTGCGGTTGGACCGTATCTGACGCTTTCAAACTTGCCATTTTTTTGGCGTACGAGATCGGTGCCCAGTGGACGGATCCACAATATTCCGCCAGAATCCGTAAGCATTTGCAATATCGAAACGTTCGAAGGGGTTGTGATAGAAGCAAAAGAGACAGGCGTGAAATCAAAGCCATCGAAACGCATAAGGCCTCTGTCGGTTCCAATCCAGAGATATCCATCTGCGGTTTGCGCGATGGTGTTGACCGCCCCGCCGGGAAATCTGGTTCCCGTCCACTGTTCGCGGACGTACTGCGATGGCAGACGATTGGTATCGATTGCACCTGCACCGGCAATAAGGCCCGCTAGCACGAACCCAACAAGAACCCATCGAGTTTGCTTCAACCAGCACATCACGGGAGGTACTCGAATTTGTCGATTATGACTTCGTTTTCGTTTTTCAGGGGGATTTGTCCTAAATGAAATACGTACAAAGCGATGCGCACCGATTCGCCCCCTGGGGTAGGCACACCGGAGGTAAACACATGCCGGTTAATGACACGGCCAACGCCTGTATTGCCCGATCCTGCTACAGTCGAAAACGTTACTTTTCCCGGTTCCCAGTGAAACGAGTGAGTGTAAGGACCTGGCGGCAAGCGAAAGGCAACAAGGTTGGCTGGAATGTAATAAGGCTGGACGACGTAATTCACGTTGGTATTATCAAGTTTTCCCCAACGGCCCAGCTCAAGGTCCAACTCGCGCCGAGTGCTCTCTGTGCCAACGCCATCCCATGCGATTAGAGTTAGAAGAGCAGAGGGCTCAAGATGAGAGACGTCGCGCACCTCGAAGCTGTATGTTCCGTATCCCAGGCTGCGCGTCAGCTTCAATTCCGCCGCATTCCAATTTCCCGGGCTTCCCGAGATGCGAAGATGCAGAGCACCTCCTTGGTCAGTCCAAACGTTCGCAGGATCGAAAGAGTTTCTTGACCCAGCGCGGAAAATTGGCCCGGTGCTCGTCTTCCACTCGTAACCGCTAAAGTTCAGTACCTTGGGCGACGGGAATACCGGCACCGAGCCTTCCCCTTTAATGACTGCCAGGGCCATCACGCCGTTGCCGACGATCGGCAGCGATTCAGTTTGCTCAGGCGGATTATAGGTTGGATCAACCAACAGAGCGGCATATTGTATTCCCAAGTGGACCGAAGCCTTCCACCGGCCGTCAGTTTCGATATTGGTAAACGGCTGACCTGATTGGCGGCACACGCCCCATCGTCCATCTGTGTTTGAATACAACACGATTCGCTGCCCGGGTCGAGCACCTGCGGCACGACCTTCGATTATGTCGGTCTTATAGTCACGTTCGAATAAGTCCGCCCTGTAGGGATTCTCCTGATTTGCGGTGGGGACCTTGCTGAAAGCAATGCTTGGAGCTGAATTTACTGGTGACGAGTGGCATGCGGTCAGCACTAAGCACACTAAGAGCACTGCGAATGTTTCGCTATGAGCGATTATGTGGTGGCGCGACACGGTCGATCTCCGTCACGAAGTATTCAATGTTAAGTCCGCACCCCTAAGCCGTACCGTACCCAAGACTGCGATTAAAGGTCTTGACCTCTCGCATTTGCAATCCCCCAGGGAATCGAGATGCAGACAAAGGCTGCCATAAGAATGGCGAGCCGAAAGCATTTTGGTGACACACGTTAGCCGCGCCTTGGACATGCCTGTTCCAATCGCGCCTGTGATCGGCCGGCACCTTCATGAATTGCGGCGCTCACGGATCTGAGAAACTCGACCAACCCCGCGGATCGAGGAGAGCGCGCCGTCCACTAGGATGCACCCGTCTGTGCACAATGTCCAACCCATACCTTGGTCTCGGTCGAGACCTTCGTCGAATCGACTTGTCCCCGAGCCTCTGGCTTAATCGCAATTGAGCAGCAACCTCGTAGCCAGCGCAAAGGAGCTAGCTGGAACCAGAATCTGACATCAAGCCTGTCAGCAGAGGGCCTCGTCTCGTTTCCGAAGAAGACCAACGCAAGCGTCGGACGGTAAGCGACTGCCACATGGATCAAGAGGTTTTGTTGGAGCGCGAGATCCCAAGTTTCCGCATGCGGGCATATAAGGTAGTGCGCTTGATTCCCAAGCGAGCTGCGGCACCGTTCGGACCCATGATCACGCCGCGTGTGTGTTGCAGTGTCCTGCAAATGTGCTCACGATTCAAATCCTCAAGAGTGACGGGCTCTCCCGGCGAGTTGACCTCTGCGCCCGGTCCCAGTCTAGCCAGGGGGCAACAAAGAGTGCTACCGGATGTCAGTATTACGCTGCACTCGATGAAGTTCTGCAGCTCTCGGATATTTCCCGGCCACGAATAGGAGGTAAGGGTGTCCATCACTTCCGCTCGAATCCCTTCGAT
>JBEKWW010000054.1:0-7960 GCA_049512655.1 Candidatus Sulfotelmatobacter sp.
CTGCACTTTGCCTCTCCGGTTACGACATCCATAGGAAGACTGACAAAGGCTGCGCCGGGACGGTCGGACTCAGCCGCGCGAAAGGCCGCCGAAAGCACTTCCGCGGTAGCCGCGGGAGAATCGACTTCTGCGGAATACTTCGTGACGGGCTTGCACACGCCTACCGAATCCAAGCTTTGGTGTAAGGACTTGAGACGATCCGCGACCGCCACGGCGCCCCCCAAAGCGACAAGGGGATCGCCTTCGGTATTCGCTGTGGCAAGTCCAGTGACGAGATTGGAAACGCCTGGCCCAGAGGTGACGAGTGCAACCCCTGCTTTACCAGTCATCCGTCCGATCCCGCCAGCGATAAAGGCTGCATTCTGCTCGTGCCGGCACACTACGGTCTGAATGCTGGAGTCGAGGAGCCGGTCGAACACTTTATCGATCTTCGCTCCCGACACGCCAAAGACATACTTTGTGCCTCGCGCTTCGAGTGTTTCCACAATCACGTCTGCACCGGCCTTTGGTTTGTCAGTCGCTATTCGTTGTGCTTCCGATGGTTCGACAAGCACACCACCACCAGTCACTGTTCCTGCATTCGCGTTAGTCATTGGTTCACTCCTCTCACGTTGCCTTATTCGGCCTTTGCAAGTTCGGCAGCCGGATCTTTGCTGAGGTCGGCTGACAGAAAGGTTCCCTCGGTGGGCAAGCGCACGTCGTATTCGCAAAGCATCTGAAGCCCCACTCGCAAAGTTCTTGCCCGGCATTGCAATACATGACCACCTTTTGTGCGATCTTTCGAGATGAAGTGGAAGTGATATCCCGGCACATTGAATGCGCTGGAATAGACCGGAGACCAGAGGCCGACGAGTGTGCCTTCGATATTGCTGAAGTAAAACTCTTTTTGTTCTTTCGCAGCGTCTACCAGCCTTGTTCCGGACGCAATGCTGCTGACCGCACGGGCATGCACTGCTTCGAAAACACCCTCTACCTTCAAGGCGAAGAAAAGATTGTTCGACTCGCGATGCGGATCACAAGCCGTCGAGAATGACCATCTCGCCATCAAGATTTTCAAACGTACCAAGGCCGAAGTCACCGTGTTCCAGCAATATCTGAGCTGACACTGCGCCCTGGGAAAGGCCATCGACGAGAGCAGTTGACGTAGAAATCTGATACATCCGATGCCGGTTGGAGTCCAGGTACTCGCCCAGCGCCGCGCCGACAAGATTGTCGAGCGAGGTACCCTGACTGGTGGCGTTATCTCGCGCCGCGATGTCCAGAGATGAAGGGATTACAACTGTAAGGGTCGGCATTCAAAACTCCGCGTTGTGTTTCCTCGCTGAGCAGTGAGGCAAACACAATGCCAAACCCCATCGTCGAATTTTCTTGGCATTCCGTCGGCTTAGAAGCGTCTGTCCACATTGGATGTGTCGATGGCACGACCCCGTGTCGTAGTGCGGACTTGCCCGATAGGAGAAGGAACGGCATAGGACATGTCGCGATCCAAGGAATCAACTGCCGTGTTGCGTCCATCGCAGACAGCACCCGCTGGTCGTCAGAGCGCGGTAAGGGTCGAACCGCCTCGTCAGTGATAACCGTTTGGCATCCAGGTTGCTATGTCTGAGTGTGTGCCGTGTTTCATAGGCGAGCGAGAGATGAGGAAAGTTGTGAACGAGCCAATTGACTCTTCGAGCAAACGGTTTGCGGTAATAGAATCTCGTTGGACGGATCGTCGTCCGGACCGATTCATACTCGAGTATCGCGACGAAGAATCATTGCGCGAACTCATCGCAACGCCGAGCATCATTGCAGTTGGCTTCACCTCCCGCGTGGACGCTATAAAGAGGATTGAGGCTTGCTTCTCAGCGGCGACTCCTTGGCATGACATTCAGAAAGCCATACCTGGGGACAGAACCGCGTGCGACCAACGCGGATTTCATTCCGCCGCGCCACGATTAACCAGCGGGTTGTCCTTCGCGGGGACTCGCGGGACCGTTCGTCGCGTATTACAGCATGCTGTTGCCGTAGCCATCCTCATCTTCTATTCGAGGAATGCCGTGGGTGCGTTGATCCGCGCATTCGTCGGAGCCTAACTCTGCTTCGAAACTCAACCGCTATAATGGCGCCTTCCCTTGTCCATTTTTTCTAATGCAACCGTCTTCGTCGGAAGTCCTTCGTTTTCTGGCACAGAATTAACGCTGCCGAATGTTATCTATCTTCTGTTGTCGGGGCGCTCCAAAAATGCTCGTCGTGCCTATCCCGAGTGAAATCTGGACAAGACGCTATCCGCCAAAGGAGGGTTGGCTAATTCTCAGTACAGCTTCCCGGCTGACACCAGAGCGCATTACAATCTTCAGAACGAGGACCATTTGGGGCGGCTCGAGAAGGAACACCCTACAATGCGGATCCGTGATCTGCTGGGCGCACAGGGTAAGACGGAGCGATGAGAACTCTACGTACCGCTTTTCTCTATTCCTCGCTTGTTTCCCTTTTGCTCTTGGCGCTGAATGCGCTAGCGCTTGATCCCAGCAAGCGCATCACGCAATATCAACACAAAATGTGGCGAGTGCAAGACGGGCTCCTGCCGAACAGCCCGGACTTAATTTCCCAAACAACAGATGGTTACCTGCGGCTGGCAGCAGTATCTAAGGGAGCCTACCGATTTGACGGCGTTCGCTTTGTTCCCTGGTCACCTCCGAATGGTCCTTCGATACTCAATTTCTTGCCTGCCAAGACCGGGGAGGTTTGGATCAGCGATGCGCGCGGAGTTACTCATATAAAGGGAGAGCGCGTGATTGCTCATTTCAATTTGCCTGGGCGGCCGGCAGGCCATCCCGCCGGCGCGGTTGAGGACACGGACGGATCACTCTGGATCGTGCTGACGCAATATTTAGGCACCGGTGGACCGCTTTGTCACGCTACCGATATGGCACTGCACTGCTTCGGTGAAGCCGAAGGAATACCCTTTCACCACGCAGACTCAATACTCCCGGACGGAAAGGGAGGGTTTTGGGTCGGAACCGACACGGCACTAGCTCATTGGAAATCCGGTCACTCCGAGATATATGAATATAAGGCGCTGAGGTCAAACGTGGGACAACAGGGCGTCAACAGCCTTGCGCTAGGCACAGACGGTTCTCTCTGGGTAGGGATTCAAGAAGGGTCCGGGCTGGGATTGGAGAAATTCGACGGGCGCGACTCAAGGCCCTTCATGACGGGCAATTTCGATGGAAGCAAAATCGGTGTCCAGGCGCTCCTTGTAGATCGCGACCAGAATCTGTGGGTCGCGACGAATTCTGATGGCGTTTATCGGATTCATGGTGAAACCGTGGATCATTTTGGAAGAGCGGACGGATTGTCGAGCGACACTGTACTTCAATTATATGAAGATCGGGAAGGAATCCTATGGATCGCCACGTCGAATGGTTTCGACAGTTTCACGGACCGCAATGTCAATACGTTCTCGCAATCAGAGGGGCTGCCAACAGATGACGTCGGCTCTGTAATGGCAACGCGCGATGGTACGGTCTGGTTGGCCGGTATTGGCTCCCTGGATTACATCCGGAACGGAGAAATTTTTTCCGTTCGATCCGGCGCAGGTCTGCCTGGAGAGCAGGCCACATCGCTCCTAGAAGATCGAGCAGGGCGGATATGGGTGGGGGTGGATGATGGGTTGTTCCTATATAAGGATCGCCACTTCCAGCGCCTGCCCGAACCCGACCATCGTCCGCTGGGGATGGTCGTGGGTATCACGGAAGACGTGGATGGCAACATTTGGGCGGAGTGCGCTTCCAATCCCCGAAAGCTTGTGCGGATCCGAGACTTTCAAGTGCAGGAGGAATTCCTAAGTTCGCAGGTACCGGCTGGCCACAGCCTCACGGCCGATCCGAAAGGTGGAATTTGGATTTCTACAGGGGCTGGCGATCTGGTTCGGGTTCAGAGGGGGGCGGTGGAGACATTCCCGTTGAAACTCAAGGGAGACGTACCACGCCAGATTGAGGCAGAGCCGGATGGATCAGTCTTAGTAGCCGCGCCGAACGAAGGTCTCATTGGGTTCCGCGCGGGGAACATCCGACGCCTGACGAAAAAAAACGGCCTGCCTTGCGACGGAGTTTTCGGCTTTGCTCAAGACGACCAAAAGAACTGGTGGCTCGAGGTTCCATGCGGCTACTTATCCGTTGCCGATTCAGAATTTCAAAGATGGTGGGCTCATTCAGACACCATAGTGCAATATCAATACTTTGACACTTTGGACGGTGCTCGAACTGGCCTAGTTTCTTTTAACCCGGCCACGAAATCTTCCGATGGAAGGTTATGGTTTGCCAGCCGTCCTCCTCAAGCCATCGATCCGCGCCATCTTCTCTTTAACAGACTTCCACCACCGGTGCACATCGAGCAGCTTATCGCAGACCGCAAAGCCTACGAAGTAGATTCCGACCTTATTATAGGCCTGCCCCCGCGGGTACGTGATCTCGAGATCGATTACACCGCGCTCAGCCTAGTGGAGCCTCAGAAGGTTCGCTTTCGCTACAAACTTGAGGGTCGTGATACGAGCTGGCAGGAGCCAGAAGCACGGCGTCAAGCTTACTACACCGATCTTCGTCCGGGGAAATACCGGTTTCGTGTGATCGCCTGCAACAATAGTGGCGTCTGGAACGAAGAGGGCGCAAGCCTCGACTTCAACATCGCGCCGGCATGGTACCAAACCAGCTGGTTTGGCATGGCGTGCGCGGGAACTGCCTTACTATTGTTATGGTTCGTTTATCAACTTCGGCTTCGGCAACTGCGCCATCAGTTCAGCATCGGACTGGAGGCGCGAGTCAATGAACGCACACGCATCGCACGGGAACTGCACGACACTTTGTTGCAGAGCTTTCACGGATTGTTACTACGCCTTCAGACGGCGGCGCATCTTCTACCAGCGCGTCCGGACGAGGCCAAGACGACCCTCGACAGTGCCATCGAGCAAGGAAGTCAAGCCATCGCTGAAGGGCGTGACGCCGTACAAAGCTTGCGATCCTCGACGGTCATCACGAATGATCTCGCAGTCGCAATTCGGACGGCCGCTGAAGAGATTGCTGCCGCCGAAACCAGCCGAACCGCTCCCGTCGTGGAAGTGGCCGTAGAAGGAACACCGCGGGAGCTCCACCCGATTGTGCGCGACGAAGCGTACCGAGTTGCAGTTGAAGTGTTGCGCAATGCATTTCAGCATGCACAAGCGAATCGCATTGAAGTGGAAATTAGATATGATGCGCATCAGTTGCGGTTGAGGGTTCGTGACGACGGGAAGGGTATGGACGCGCAACTGCTGAACGGCGAGGGGCGTGCCGGCCACTTTGGGTTGCCCGGCATCCGCGAACGAGCACAACTCATGGGTGGCACAGCTTATGATGCAGGACGCTCTGGCCGAACTTCGTCGCTTTCAGGCAAGGAAGCGTGAGACGGCTTCCCGGCTGACAGCTAAGCGCATTACAATCCTCAGAACCGGGGCAATTGGGGCGGCTCGAGAAGGAACACCTAGAATGCGGATCCTTGATCTGCTGGGCGCACGGAGCTAAGACAGAACGATGAGGACTCTGCGGACTTCTTTTCTCTATTCCTCGCTTGTTTCTCTTTTGCTCATCGCGGTGAATGGGCTGGCGCTTGATCCCAGCAAACGCATCACGCAATATCAACACAAAATGTGGCGAGTGCAAGACGGGCTCCTGCCGAATATCCCGGACTGGGTTTTTCAAACAGACGATGGATATCTGCTGGTGGGAGGACCCTCTATGGGAGCCTTCCGATTTGACGGCGTTCGTTTTGCTCCCTGGTCGCCTCCGATTGCCTCCGCGAATGGAAATCTCCGTTTCTTGCCTGCCAAGACCGGAGGGATTTGGGTCATCGACCCTCATGGGGTGACTCGCGTGAAGGGAAAGCGCACGATTGCTCATTTCGATTTGTCAGGGGAGCCGGGCACCCTGAGCGAAGATGTGGACGGATCGCTTTGGATAGCGCAGAGTTACTTTCCAGCTGAAAGTGGGCCTCTTTGTCGCATTACGGATCTGTCAGTGCACTGCTTCGGTAAGAACGAAGGAATGCCCCTTCAACTCGGGCGCGCAATACTCCCGGATGGAAAGGGAGGAGTTTGGATCGGCAGCGACACGGCGCTAGCGCATTGGAAATCCGGCCACTCCGAGATCTATGAATATAAGGAATTGACGTCAAGTGCTGGACAAATTGGCGTTGGGAGCATTGTGCAGGGCTCAGATGGTTCCTTGTGGGTAGGGATTTCAGATCCAGGGCCGGGGCTGGGACTGGAGAAATTCGACGGACGCAGTTCCAAGCCCTTCATAACTCGCAATTTTGATAGCAGTAAGATCGGTGTCACGGCGTTGCGAATGGATCGCGACCAGAATCTCTGGGTTGGGACCTGGACTAATGGCCTTTATCGGATTCATGGCGACACTGTGGATCATTTTGGAAAAGCCGAGGGATTGTCGAGCGACACTGTAACGAGATTATATGAAGATCGGGAAGGAATCCTATGGGTTGCCACGTCCCAGGGTCTCGATAGTTTCTGGGACAAGAATGTAACGACGTTCTCGCACTCAGAAGGTCTGCTATTAGATAACGTCGATTCCGTGATGGCATCGCGCGACGGTACGGTCTGGTTGGCTCAATCAGGTTCTCTGGATTACATCCGTAACGGAAAGGTTTCTTCCATTCGATCCGGGGCAGGTTTACCTGGGTCTCAGGTCACATCCCTGTTAGAAGACCGCGCCGGGCAGATTTGGGTAGGGGTGGACGATGGATTATTCATATATAAAGACCACCATTTCCGGCGCCTGCCCGAACCGAGTCATCGTCCACTGGGAATGATTGCGGGTATCACGGAAGATGCGGATGGCAACATTTGGGCAGAGTGCGCTTCCCATCCCCGAAAACTCGTGCGCATCCGGGACTTCCATGTCCAGGAAGAATTTTCGAGTTCGCAGGTGCCGGCTGGACACGCTCTGGCGGCCGATCCCAAGGGTGGAATTTGGGTGTCGACTGTAGCCGGCGATTTAGCGCGATTTCAGAACGGGGCACTGCAAACGTTCCCGTTGAAGCTAAAGGGAGACATACCGCGCCAGATTGAGGCAGAGCCGGATGGATCGGTTTTAGTAGCCGCTCCGAACGACGGTCTTTTTAGCCTACGCAACGGGGACATTCAGCGTCTGACGAAGAAAAACGGACTGCCTTGCGACGGGGTTCTCGCCTTTATTCGTGACGATCAGAAAAACTGGTGGCTGGAAGCTCCCTGCGGATACCTATCCATCGCCGATTCAGAAATGCAAAGATGGTGGGCACACCCCGACACTGTCGTGCAATACCAACTCTTTGACACATTGGACGGCGCTCTGACCCACAGAGTTGACTTTAACCCGGCCGCGAAGTCTCCCGAGGGAAGGTTATGGTTCGCCACCTCCATTGTTCAGACTATCGATCCGCGCCATCTTTTATTCAACAAGCTTCCACCACCAGTGCACATCGAGCAGATCATTGCCGACCACCAAGCCCGCGAAGTGGACTCCGATGCGAACCTGAATGTCGGTCTGCCTCCGCGAGTGCGCGATTTGGAGATCGACTACACCGCGCTCAGCCTGGTGGCGCCGCAGAAGGTACGCTTTCGCTACAAACTCGAAGGTCGCGATACCGGCTGGCAGGAGCCGGGAACGCGGCGTCAGGCCTTCTACACCGATCTTCGTCCAGGGAAATACCGGTTTCATGTAATCGCCTGCAATAACGATGGCGTCTGGAACGAAGAAGGCGCAAGCCTGGATTTCAACATTGCGCCCGCATGGTATCAAACCAATTGGTTTCGTGTGGCTTGCGCGGCGACTTTCCTGTTGTTGCTCTGGCTTATTTATCAACTCCGCCTCCGGCAACTGCGTCATGAGTTCAGCATCGGGCTGGAGGCCCGAGTCAACGAGCGGACACGCATTGCTCGCGAGCT
>JBEKWW010000055.1:0-4570 GCA_049512655.1 Candidatus Sulfotelmatobacter sp.
AACCAGACACCGTGGCCACCCGAGCCTGCGTTCCTGTTTTGGTACCAGTACTATTTCTCTACCCCAGTCGGCAAGGCCGGCTATGCGAAATACACCGACCAGTTCAATAAGTTCATCTGGCATCAGGCGTCGCCAAAGTGGAATTTCGACGATGCTACGTACGAGCGCACGGCAGCGTCCTTCAACAACCCCGACCACGTTGACATCGTGATGCACGATTATCGCTGGCGGCTTGGCCTGGCCGACGGCGAGCGTAAATATGATGACCTGGAAAAGCGGCTGGCCGCACTTCCTCCCATCACCGTGCCCACGATCACCTTGGAAGGCGACGCCAACGGTGCAATCCACGCGCCCAGCACGGCGTATCGGAACAAGTTCTCGGGCAAATATGAGTACCGCCTCATCACCGGCGGCGTCGGTCACAATTTACCCCAGGAAGCTCCGCAAGCGTTTGCCCAAGCTGTCATCGACGTCGACCATTTTTAACGAGATACCGGCCCTGCGGACTGACGCACTCAGTCCGCAGGGCAATAACACAGGGACGAGGACGTATATGTGGCTCAAGAATTTAGAAGGAGGAACAGTATGAAGCGGATCGCTTTCTTGCTGATTGCAGTTACGGCGGTGGCTGGCTTGGTCGCCTTCACGGCGCCCGCGTCTGGACACGCTGATGGAGAGACCGTCCCGATCTTCGGGATCAAAATTCCCCCCGGCTACCGCGACTGGAAGTTGATCTCAGTAGCCCACGAGGCGGGCAACAATAACGATATTCGCGCCATTCTGGGCAATGACACAGCGATCAAGGCGTATCGCGAAGAGAAGCTGCCGTTCCCGGACGGCACAACCATCGCCCGGCTAGCTTGGAAATACGTCCCGTCGGAGGCAAACGACAAAGTCTTTGGCCGTGCCCAGTCTTTCGTCGCCGGCCCACCCATTAACATTCAGTTCATGGTCAAGGACTCAACAAAATGGCCTGCAACGGGAGGCTGGGATTTCGCTCAATTCGATAAGGACGGCAAACCTAACCTCCCTGAGGCAGCTCTCAAAACCTGCTTCCCCTGCCACGAGCCGAGCAAAGCTGGGGACTTTGTCTTCACCCATTACGCACCTTGAACGCGGAGAGTGCGTTAGCCATCGTTCTGAATTTAAGAAAGTTTCGTGGCATCAGATTACCAATGGGCGCAAATGATCGGGATGGGGGAGATTAAAAAATGACGACGATCAACACGAAGCGTACCTTGTCGTTCGGGATTTGGATTCGTCTCGCTCTAGGCGCGGTTCTAATCATGGGATTCGTCGCCATCGCAACGGGCTGGGATACGAGTTTGTTCGCCAGATTTTTTGTCATCAATACGGCCAAGGCCGACTCTCATCCTGCCCTTGCTGACGAGGGACCCCTGCCTGACTTAGGCGGCGCTATAGCCTGGCTCAACTCCGCTCCCTTAAGCCGCGAATCTCTGCGCGGGAAGGTCGTGTTGATAAATTTCTGGACATATTCCTGCATCAACAGCCTGCGGGAGTTGCCATACATGAAAGCCTGGGCGGCAAAGTATAAGGATGCGGGCCTCGTTGTGATCGGGGTACATGCGCCAGAGTTCGGATTCGAGAGAGAACGGGCGAACGTAGAAAATGCCGTTCACGAATTGAGCATTATCTACCCGGTCGCTATCGACAGCAACCACAGAATTTGGGACGCGTTCAACAACGAATACTGGCCGGCAGACTACTTCATAGATGGGAAAGGACAAATTCGCTATCACCACTTCGGGGAGGGCGACTACCCGGAGTCCGAGCATGTCATTCAGGAACTTCTCAAGGCAAACGGAGCCACCGGCGTGGACGAGAACACGGTTCGCATATCCGCTGGCGGAGTCGAGGCAGCGCCCAGCGGTGATGTGCAATCTCCCGAAACCTATGTCGGCTATCGTCAAGCCCAGCGTTTCGCATCGGCCGAACGAGTGGCTCAAGACTCACAAAAGACCTACAGTCCGCCAGCGACACCCTCTTTGAATCAATGGGGATTGGGCGGATCGTGGAATGTCGGTGCCGAAAGCGGGTTGCTGCAGTCAGCCCCCGGCAAGATTGTATTTCGCTTCCACAGCCGTGACCTGCACATGGTGTTAGGTCCGACGAAGAACGGCAAGCCCATTCGCTTCAAGGTAAAGTTGGACGGCATCCCGCCCGGCGACAATTGTGGAGTCGATTCCGCCCCTGACGGCACCGGCGAGATCCGAGAGCCCCGACTCTATCAACTCATCCGGCAAAAGGGCCAAGTAAAAGACCGGACTGTTGAGATCGAATTCCTTGATCCTGGTGTTCAGGCCTTTTCGTTCACATTTGGGTAGGGTTCCGGCGGGTGGATGTAAAGTTGTATTTACCTGAGAATATAACCCCACCCAATCAGGAGGCAAACATGGCCCAAATAGTTGGTTCTTACCTGGTTAATTTGATGATCCGATCTGGTGTTCGGAATATCTATGGCATTGTTGGAGACTCCGCAAATCCGGTCATCGATGCCATTCGCCAGAGCGACGGAAAGCTGAAGTTTATCAATGTGAGAAACGAAGAGGCCGGCGCCTTCGCTGCGGGAGCCGATTCTCAAGTTTCCGGGCGCCCGACTGCGGTCATTGGCTCATCCGGACCTGGTTCGCTGCATCTGCTCAACGGCCTCTATGACTGCGCGCGAAATGGCGCCTCTGTTTTCGCGATCGCCACACATATCCCGACTACAGAGATTGGGACGAACTACTTCCAGGAAACGCGCCCAGACCAAATCTTCCTCGATTGCGCCAAATACATAGGCTATGTAACTTCTGCTGCGCAGATGCCGCGTATTGCTGAACTCGCGATGCAGGCTGCAATCCTGGAACGCGGCATCGGCATGATCATCCTGCCCGGCGATGTATCGGCCGCGCCCATCGAGCATCCGATGCTGGAGCACCCTATCACAACAGAGAGATCATGCGTTCGGCCTCCTGATCGCGATCTGGACCGCGTTGCCGATCTGATCGCGAAGAGCAAACGCATGGCCATTTTCGGCGGTGCCGGTTGCGCGGAGGCACGAGCGGAAGTTCTACAGCTTTCACAGTTACTGCATGCCCCGGTCGGCTTCACGTTTCGAGGCAAGGATATTCTTGAGGCCGCCAATCCAAATGCCGTGGGGATGACGGGGCTACTGGGCTGGGGCGGCGCACATGCCGCGATCGCCGAATGCGATCTGTTGCTCATGCTGGGAACCGACTTTCCCTATCACCCGTTCATGCCGGAAAAATCGACGATCATCCAGATCGACGAGCAAGCCGGCCATCTCGGACGCCGTGCAAAAGTGGATATTGGTCTGGTGGGCGATGTGGGTGAGACGCTGAAAGCCCTGCTGCCCCGGTTGCGGCAACGGTCAGGCCGTGACTTCCTGGATAAGATTCTGGTCATTCACAGGAAGGCTGCCGAGGATCTACAAACTTATGTGACTCATCCGGGTGGCGGAAAAGGACTGCGTCCGGAAATGGTGGCGAGCGCGATCAGTAAGTTCGCGGCTGACGACGCGATCTTCTCGGTGGATACCGGCATGTGTAATGTCTGGGGCGCTCGTTATATCACCATGCGGAAAGGTCAGCGGATGCTCGGATCCTTTGGTCATGGGTCCATGGCGAACGCCATGCCTCAGGCGATTGGGGCGTCGCTGGGGACTGGACGACAGAGCATCGCATTGTGCGGTGACGGCGGCTTCACGATGTTGATGGGTGAATTGCTGACCGCGGCCGAGCTTGATCTTCCAGTAAAGCTCATGATTTTCAACAACTCGACGCGGGGGATGGTGAGGGCAGAAATGGAAGTATCGGGCTACGTTCCCTGGGGCACAGACGTGAAGAACCCCAACTTCGGCGCGGTAGCCCAGGCTATGGGGATTCATGGCGAACGGGTTGAAACACCTGGCGATATTGAACCCGCGATTCAACGAGCGCTTGAACATAAAGGACCCGCTTTAGTCGATTTCGTTACCGATCCTCGCGCACTCTCGATGCCGCCGAAGGTTACGTTCGAACAGGTACGCGGCTATGCTCTCGCGATGGGCAAACTGGTGTTTGGGGGAAACACTACAGAATTGCTGGAAACCGTAGCATCGAACATACGCGACGTTAAGCAGGTGTTGTGAATAGTTTCCTGAGCGCGAGGCCACAAGCTAATCTTTCGATGGCTTCGCGCTTACGGGATTGTGAACCTTGGAGAGTCGGGTCGGAGCGCGTTAGACGAGGGTGGCCCTCGAAAAGCCTTGTAAGAAGCGTTAAGGAATCGTTATTGGACAGTGAAAGGACAGGCGAGCTGGCATGCCCGGACCCTATCGGCGAAGCTTCGGCGGAAAGAGGAAGTACCACTGGTTCCTACGCCTATGGCGTAGGGAGCGAATGCATAAGTTTGGTACGCCCCCCAGCTCGATTCATCCATGAGCATCGCCCATGGCGGACGAGCTCTGCGCGAGTGGACGGTCACCTAAAAGGGCATCAGTGACTTCTTGCGTTATAACAATCGAGCTGGCGTAGTTTGGGAGATTGGTAACGAGTGCTGCGTGCAT
>JBEKWW010000056.1:0-4474 GCA_049512655.1 Candidatus Sulfotelmatobacter sp.
CAAGCCGTCGGATTCTCCGTCGCGCTTGGAGCATTTCTCGCCGGTGTATCCATCAGCAGCCTGCCCGAGCTTCATGACGCTCACACCCAACTGGTTCCCCTACGGGATGCGTTTGTGGCGCTTTTCTTCGTTTCACTCGGTACGCTGATTGATCCCGCGGTGCTCTTGCACAACCTGCCGATTCTCGGACTCATGCTGCTACTCATTGTCCTCGGCAAGTTTCTGGTCTGGAGCATGGTCGTGTGGCTGTTCCACTACACGCTTAAGACCGCAATTCTTGTGGCTGCCGGGTTGACGCAAATTGGCGAGCTCTCATTCGTAGTGATGCAGGCCGCGCGGTCTGCGGGGATGGTAGCTGAGAACGTTTTCAGCACGGTGATCGCTGCATCGTTGATTTCGATCTTGCTCAATGTGTTTATCGTGCGCAGTACGTTTGCATGGCTAGGAAGAAATATTCCCGAACAGGGCTTGATTAGGGCGAAAAACGAAGTATTGGCACCAGCGATCCAGTGAGTCTAGGCCGATTGCCATTTGAGGATATTTTCATGATGCCAACACTGATCCTTCATTCACTGAGTTATTTTGTCGCTTTTCTCGTTCTCATCACCCTCGTGTTCGCAGTCGACCGGTAGACTGACTCGCAGTGAGTCGAAAGGCAGCAGGCTTGCGTCATATCGTCGAGGTTATGCCCCCAGGCGTACGAGAACTGCGCCGTCAGGCGGTGCCATTGACTCGATCGGAGAGTTGTTTGAAGCGAGCTGTAGTTTGAAGTCCCCTCGGATTGCACCTCGTTGATCACACCGAAGTTCGGATACTTGCTGAAAAACGGCCGCGTGGACTGCTGGCATGAAAAAGTGCCTCCGTTGGGTCCGATGACACTGGTTAGAATCCGTCACGCTGCCGTTGATCCCGCCACGGAACGTCTGCGCGCTCATCTCGACGGTGATGAACTGTAATCCGAACACGGTGAGGACCAGGGCGCAGACAAGTATCTTCCGGTGGACCATATATCACCATCTGGCCAGGAGATTTAAGATGTCGAGAAAGATGTCGCTAGAAATGCGTGCGACTTTACTTCAGGCTCCCGCGTTTTGTCAATTTGCGCAGTCAACATTCGCGCAGTCAACGGCCCGCCTCGTTCAGGATGACCACAATTGGCGCTAAATGTGAGATTATTCCCGCAACCATCAGCTGGAGATCTTGAAGCTGCCGAAATTGAAAGATGATGGCTACCTCCCATGCCCATCTCATACGAACAAACGGTTCAAGGGTTCGACGTGGAGCCGCTTCAAGTACAGGCGGTAACTCTCGCTTCGAAGGCAGCGAAGCTAGCCACTCCGAGACTGCTTCTGTTCTGCTTTGTCTTGTTTTTCTTGACCCCAAGTCCAGTCCACGCACTCGATACCAGCAGGCAGATCTCTCAGTATGGGCACACCGCATGGCGCATAGAGGACGGAGTTTTTGCCGGGGCGCCCAACGTGATGGCTCAAACCACCGACGGATATCTTTGGATTGGAACGCAAGCCGGATTGATGCGATTTGACGGCGTTCGGTTCGTCTCATGGAGCCCGCCGGAAGGAAGCGAATTGCCGTCATCCCGCATCAATTCTCTGCTCGGAGCGCGGGATGGAAGCCTGTGGATTGGAACCAGCGCGGGCCTGGCGCGTTGGCGGAAGGGAAGTCTCACCAACTATCCGGACACGACTGCAAGTATTATGGCGATCCTTGAAGACCCCGCAGGGACAATCTGGATTGCGCGTGCGAATCTTTCTGACACGAACGGTCCTCTTTGCAAAGTCACAGACACAGGAGTGCGATGCTACGGAAGAGACGACGGACTTGCCCTTCCTTTTGCGGTGACGCTGACGAACGATAGCCTCGGCAATGTCTGGCTTGCCGGTGGCGCCATGGTTTCGCGTTGGCCAACAAGTTCCGCCGACACGTACGTCCCAGCCGCGCTAAACCCAACGGAGAATTTCAACGGAGTAGTAGCCCTTGCCGGGGGACCAGATGGGTCTGTCTGGGTCGGGCTGGTGCACGCCGGAAAGGGCGGCGGGCTACAGCAACTCGCGCATCGAACGTGGAGACCATTGATCACTCCGGGGTTTGATGGCAGTTCGCTCGAGGTCACAGCGTTGCTGGTAGACCGAGACAGGTCTCTCTGGGTCGGAACGTTAAACCAGGGTGTCTACCGCATTCAAGGAGACAAGGTAGATCACTTTCGCGGCTCAGATGGCTTATCGGGCGACGCCGTGAGCGGCCTCTTTCAGGATCGCGAAGGAAATATCTGGATTGCGACATCCAGGGGAATCGATAACTTCCATGACATTCGAGTCGCTAGCTTTTCCACACGGCAGGGGCTGAGTTCGGATCAGGTCAATTCCGTTCTCGCTTCGCGGGATGGCACTGTGTGGATTGGAAATTACAGTTTGGATGTTCTCCGGTCGGGCAAGATCACTTCCATTCGGCCACGGAACGGATTACCAGGACGAGAGATGACATCGTTACTGGAGGACCGGGCCGGTCGGCTTTGGGTAGGCATCGACGAGGAATTATCCGTCTATGAGCAGGGCAAGTTTCGAAAGGTTCATACGCGTGATGGCAGTCCCTTAGGCACCGTTCGCGCAATGACCGAAGATGTCGATGGCAGCATCTGGGCCGCGATCTACTCCAACGAAACCCGGCGTCGGCTCATTCACATTCAGGATTTCAGAATTCGTGAAGAGATCTCTTCCCCTCAATTGCCACTCGCAAATACGCTTGCCCCTGATCCGCACGGTGGTGTCTGGCTGGGCTTAGCGACTGGTGGCTTAGCCCGATACCGAAATGGCCAAATGGAATTCATCTCTCTAAATCGCGGCCCTCAGGATGGCCCAGTCCACGGCCTCCTTGTGAATTCCGACGCTTCGGTGTTGGCAGCGACGGCGTCGGGGCTTGTCGGATGGCAAAACGGAAAAGTGCAGAGTCTCACGGTGCGGAATGGCCTTCCTTGCGACCTTATTTACGCCCTCATCTCTGACAGGAAAGCTACCCTTTGGCTTTACGCGGCGTGCGGACTTATTGCGATCCCAAATGCGGAGCTGCAGCGATGGTGGAAATCGCCCGATGCGACGGTGAACACCAGACTCCTTGACGTGTTTGACGGCGCCCAACCTATGTCTACTCCGTTCCGGCCAAATGCATCTCAGTCTCCGGACGGAAGAATGTGGTTCGCAAATCAAAACGTCGTCCAGATGATCGACCCAGATCACCTGGACCGCAATCCGATCCTGCCACCCGTGCACATCGAAGAGATTATTGCCGATCATAAAAGCTACGCGCCGCTGGACACTCTTCGTCTCCCAGCCCTGACTCGTGATCTCGAAATTGCCTATACAGCGCTGAGCTTCTTAGCCCCTCAGAAGGTGCGCTTTCGCTACAAACTGGAAGGTCATGACTCGGAATGGCAGGATCCTGGAACGCGCCGTCAAGCGTTCTACTCCGATCTTCCTCCGGCAAAATACCGCTTTCGCGTGATCGCGAGCAACAACGACGGCGTCTGGAATGAGGAAGGTGCCACCCTAACCTTCAGTGTGGCCCCCGCCTGGTTCCAGACTTGGTGGTTTCGTGCGGGCTTTCTGGCCGCTCTTCTGGCATTGCTCTGGTGCATCTACCGGCTGCGCGTCCGTAGTATCCAGCAGCGTTCGCAGCAACTGGCTTTGATCAACGCGAAATTGGAGGGGCAGATTTCAGAGAATGCCAATCTCTATTCTGAGTTGCAACGCAGCGAAGCTTTCCTTGCTCAAGGTCAGAACATAAGCCAGACGGGCAGCTTCGGGTGGAACGTTTCGAGTGGAGAAATCTACTGGTCGAAGGAAACATACACGATCTTTGCGTATGATCCGGTGGTTAAGCCCACGTTGGAGTTAGTACTCCAGCGAATTCATCCCGAGGAAAGGGATCGCGTGAAGCAAACCCTCGAGCGCGCAACCGAGGCAAGGGCAAATCTTGATTTTGAGCATCGGTTGTTGATGCCGGACAGTTCGGTTAAGCATCTCCACGTTATCGCTCGCGAGTCCGGGCGTTCCTCGGGCAGCCTCGAGTATGTGGGTGCTGTGACGGACGTCAGCCAGCGGAAGAAAGCGGAGGAGAAATTCCACGGGCTTTTGGAATCCGCTCCGGATGCAATGATCGTCATGAATCGGCACGGCAAGATTGTGTTGGTGAAGCCCAAGTCGAGAAGCTTTTTGGTTATCAGAGGGACGACCTTCTAGGGCAAGAGGTTGAGGTTCTCGTGCCAGAACGGTTTCGCGACCGGCACCCCCAACACCGCAACGAATTCTTCGCACAGCCGAGGGTGCGGCCGATGGGTGAAGGCCTGCAGCTCTACGGACGGCGGAAGGACGGAACGGAGTTTCCTGTAGAGATCAGTCTCAGTCCACTGGAGACGGAGGAAGGCACGCTTGTCTCCGGTGCCGTGCGCGACCTCACTGAA
>JBEKWW010000057.1:0-3598 GCA_049512655.1 Candidatus Sulfotelmatobacter sp.
TAGTGGGAGCTGTTCGAACTCTTGCGTCGAAATCTGTGGCATCATCTCTCCGGCTGAGTCGCCTGGCTACAATGTTCGGACACACTACCTATCCACACCAACAGCCTGCTCCTCGAATGTAATCACCGAGCCAAGGAAACAGGGGTTGTAAATTTCAGAGATACAGGTTGTATCTTCAGCGGTTGTAGATTGAATCATGCGATCTCCCTTCATTGGGGCGCGAGCGTGTCTTTAAGAAAGCGGAGATGAAGAAGAGGGCCAGCACAAGGTCAGTCGTAGATGGGAGTGCCTGAGACGCTGTCATTTTGTGGTTCACGAAGAGCGCCAAATTTGCGAGCACATAAGAAAACTTCTCAAGAATCGACGGGATGATCATCGTGCGGTACCGAGCAGGATTTGTTGCAATCACCAGGAAAACGACCTGCCAAGTAAGAGTGACTCCGACAAAGCCGTAGTAAAACTCCGGATGGGTTATCACAGGCGGGCTCTGGTGACCGATGAGATCGTACAGGAAGTAGAGGGGCAAGGTTACCAAAACGCCCCAGACTCCGGCGACCATAAAGACGATCTTGGCAAATTTCAATTCTGTCTACCCCTCTCCACGCAGGTGAACTGGAAATGATGACTGCGCTCATTTATGAGTATACTCACATTTGCGGAGAATGGGGGCGCTTTCGGATCCAGTCTTCTTCACCCGATCTTCCGCGGCATCCATCTGCCGCCAAAGTCAGGAATCTCATTCGGATCCAGAAACGCCGCAATGACAGCCAAGAGATGGCCTACCGGCTCACCCTTGTTGAGACATTTTGAAAACAAAACACAGTCCTCGGGACAGAGGGTGGAAGCAAAAGCGCTGAGCAGCAGGATTGGGAACCGGGCATGGAGCGCTCTCATGCGCAGGAACAAATCTCTGCCGTTCAGTCCGGGCATATCGAAATCGAGGACGGCAAGATCGAAGGCTGAAAGATCGCAGCGCAATACCTGTCTAGGGCAACTAAGCAATACAACTGAGTAGCCTTGCAACTCCAGAATCTTGCCGCGAAGTGTCAGTTCCAGTACGTTATCGTCGACGCAGAGGATCCGCTTTTGTGCGAACTCGAATTGCACGCGATCTGCAAGGATGGCTTCGCTTCTCCTTTTTGGCTGCGCGGTGACGGCCTGATGCGAGAGCATGTGGCTGTATTGCGCCTGTCCGCCCGGACGCACGAAGAAGATAGCGAGGAAGCGCGCGCTTTTGAGAGCTCTTTCGTGCCCATTAGAAACACGCCCTCGCGCCCGTAATCTTAATAATTGTTAAGCTCGCGACACCCTCGCGCAGTTTCGTGGACATCCCGACACTTGGCGCAGACAGGACCTCGCTAGGGTTCAAAGGTAGTACCCGGGGTTCAGCTTAGCCGAAAGTGCTGTAGACGCATCTTCGAATCAGCTCCGGTCCGCCGCGGGGAACCTACAGGCTCCTCACGGTATCCGTTCGGATACCGTTTCGCGCCTGACGCGGATGGCGGAGAAGGCTATATTGTTGCAAATTCAGGAAGATCGCCCCAGAGCAAATTGAGTTCGCGTTTGGCCGCGAGCATGCAATAAGTCAGAGCATCCACACAAGCTTCCAGTGAAGGTGCTGAGAGTTTGAAAGCCAGTTTGGCTTCCACTGCGTGGAGCCCCAGGGAGGATGTTATGAAACGCTATCTTATCGGAACCTTGTCGCTCGTGGCGCTGTCGCTCCCGCTCACCGCTACCGGCGCCCACGCTCAATCGGGTGCAGAGGCCTATGTGCCCTTCGCTTTCAACGTAGGAACGGTGCACATGCCCGCCGGCACCTATGAAATCAGGAGGCCAGCAATCGATCTCAACTACGTCACGGTCTCTAACCTCAAGACCGGCACCACCGCGCTCTCTCTGTTCCAAGCGCAATCTCCCAGCCATGTGAGCAATAAGCTGATTTTCCGCCATGTCGGCAACCGCTACTTCCTGGCCGAAATTTGGGGAGGCGCGGGCACTAGTGGGATGACCATCCAAACCACCAAGCCGCAGAGGCAGCTTCAGGTAGCCCGCGGCCCATCAAGCAAAAATGTGGAGATCGCTCTCAAGTAAGCAACGCACGGCAAAAAACACACCAAGCAAATTCACTTTGGGTTCTACTTCAAAAGGAACTCCATGAGGATGTTTTGAAACCGCCGTCACTATCTTGATATTTCATAGACGGCGTTGAACCCAGAAGGCGACGAGAACCTACGGACACCTGGCTGGGTTCGATCTCTAACGGCGACTCTTCTCACAACATTTCATCGATTCCTCTCGGGGGGAGGGACTCGATGAAGTGGAACGAGGAGAGTCGCCGTTGGGCTTCGTACCTCGCTATACCGGGCAGCTCCGTTCGCTGCCGGAGGGCGTTACTAACTCAATATGGTCGTTGAAGCAAAGGTAACGTTGCGTCCGTCTCTCCGCAGTCATCCAAATCCCCGTTCACGGAAGAGGCGACGAGCCTCCTTCACAATCCGTTCATGTTTGGCCGCGGTCTCTTGGGCGGGATAGGGCCTTTACCGCATCCTCCATCTAGGACGATCATCATAAAGCACGTATGACGGAGATCATATTTGATGCTCCTGAATCAAAAACAGGGGGAAATTATGAAACTCGCAGGAAAGAAAGCTCTCATCACCGGAGGCAACAGCGGCATAGGTTTTGCCACCGCCCGTCTTTTCATTGCTGAAGGCGCCCAGGTCGCCATTACCGGCCGTGACCAGAAGACCCTTGACGAAGCCGTCGCCGAACTCGGACCGAGCGCACGCGGCTACCGTGCAGATGTCACCGTAGCCGAAGACCGCAAGCAGCTCTTCTCCGCACTTGCCAGAGATTTCGGCAGGCTCGACATCGTCTTCGCAAATGCCGGCATCTCCGGCAGGACGCCTACGGGCACGGCCGACGAAGCCATCTTTGAGAACATCATCCACATCAACCTCAATGGCGCTTTCTTTACCGTGAATTCAGCCGCTCCTCTGCTGAATGACAACGGCAGCATCATCTTTAACGGATCTGTGCACAACTATCTCGGCCAACCGGGCCTTGCCGCCTATGCAGCCACGAAGGGCGGTCTGGTCTCCATGGCGCGTGCCATCGCCGCCGACCTCGCCCCGCGCAACATTCGCGTGAATGTCGTCGCACCCGGCGCCACCAAGACTCCCATCTGGAAGCGCGGGTCCCGCGCCAGCGTCACTGAAGAACAATCCGCTAAGCTCGCTGATTTCGTCTCGTCTGCTATTCCATTGGGCCGCTGGGGGGAGCCGGAAGAACTTGCCAAAGCGGTGCTTTTCCTTGCCTCCGACGACTCGTCGTACGTCAATGCGGTCGAGTTGATGGTCGATGGCGGAGCCACTGGTGCCCCGTGGGGAGCTCCTCTTCTTCGCGGCTGACCGCACAGGGTTAATCAATAACGCATGGGCAGAGAGGAAACTATGTCCCATCATTTCGATACCAAACTTTCGAGAGAGGATCCAAGCCTGAACGTGTGCGATCTCTATCTGTTTCAGGGCGCTCCCGACACAACGGTGATGGCGATGACCGTCAATCCTGATGTTGTCCTCTCTGCACCGGATACCCT
>JBEKWW010000058.1:0-2595 GCA_049512655.1 Candidatus Sulfotelmatobacter sp.
ACGTATCTTGCGGACGAGACATCCTTTGGAAAGCGGTGGGTATTTCAGGATGTTCATTCCGGTGGTGCCGCGTCGCTAGCCGGCATTGAATCCGGAGACATTCTTCTGAGCGTTGACGGTCGGGAAATTACGGCGCCGGAGCATCCAGTATTTCCCATGGGCAAGCAAAGCAGTGTCGAGATCGTGGGCCGGGATGATGGGCGCCGAACGGTTTCTGTTGAAGTGGCGCGCCCCAAGGGGAAGAAGTCACATTTTGTCGAGCCGACGCTCGTTGAGGCCCGCCAGCTCGGAGGCGCTCTGGGCTACTTGAAAATTGCGATGTTCCCCGGCATGATCGGGGTTGAGGTCGCAAACGAAATCTCGGGTGCAGTCGAAAGGTTACGAGGAGTCGACCGGTTGATTATCGACCTTCGCGGGAATACCGGAGGAGGTGTCGGAGCGCTTCGTGTGATGAGCATACTCACGCCAGGCAGAATTCCTGTAGGATTCGCCCTTGATAGGCGTCGTGCTCCAGCAAATCTCGAATCAGAGAAACGGCAATTTCGCCGATTTTCGCGCATTCCTTCATCGAAGACGGCCCTCTGGGCGCTCGCCTTACAGTTTGCCCCGGCCATGATGACCAAAAAGCCCGTGGTGCTTCAAACGGAAGGCTTGGGCCCGAAGCCATTCCACGGGAAGATCGCCCTGCTCGTGGACCGCCATACCGCGAGTGCGGCGGAAATGATCGTTGCGTTTGCACGAGAGAACAATCTTGCCACGATAGTCGGAGAGAAGACTGCGGGCAGACTTCTCTCCGCCACTTCGGTCAAGGTGGGCCACGGATTCCGGTTGGCGCTGCCTACCGGAGCCTACTACACCTGGAAAGGCTGGGTCCTTGAAGGATCCTCGATCATCCCCGACGAGCCTGTTGAGTTTGATTGGCATCGAAGCAGGGCCGGCATTGATAGCCAGTTGGAGCGGGCCATTGAATTCATTCGCAACGAGCGAACCGCGCGGGCCAGTTAAAGTCGGCAAAGTCAGGAGGCACTGTGATTAGTCGGTCTCGTGGGAAGGCAGCCTACTTGATCTGGAGAGGGTAGTAGTACGACGCCTGATCCTGTTCGTGGGTTGTAGATAGAAAATAAGGCCCCGCCTCAGCCTTCCGAAGGTCGAGATCGACGGAAAGCTCCTGGCGATTACCACTGCTACTTGCCGTGGCAGTGTTGTGTGCCTGAACGTCGTTTCCCGCTTGGTCGCGGGTAACGGCCACTTCGTATTGGCCTGGTGCACTAAAGCGGGGAAGGACGATCTTCACCCGAACCAAGGTGGCAGGCAACGATACGGATTGCAAGGGGCTGGTTTGTTGGCCCCGCAGCGTGCCGGCGTCCCAGAGATTTACAGTTTCAGGAACAACTGTGGTGTTGGCCTCAAAAACTGGCCTGCGCACGTTATCTCGAGCCATAGAGATGAGGGCCGCAGTGATCACAAGGCACGAAGCAGCTGCTAATGCGAGAACCAGCTTTTGGCGGCGCGAGTGATTTTCTTCGCGGAACGCGAGTAGCCTGTTCATGCACTTGGGACAACTCGCGGCGTGACCAACCCTCGGGTCCGACAACGAGATTCGACTCGCTTTGCGGGCAAGATCCCGAAGGAATGCTTCGTCTGGGCAGGGACCGGGAGCAGTCACTCCCAATTCAAGAACTTCTTTCTGATACCTCTGTGCGAGCCATGTCTCAAAACGGTCCTCAGCGCGCACCGATCGGCGCCAAGTCAATCGCATCGGGGAAAATCTCCAGGTTGGGAAAGGCTCTTCAACATCACCTCTATCTCCCGGAAGTATGCACGACGAATAGCAGTGTGGTCCATTTGTAGTTGGCCGGCAATTTCCCGCCATGAATATCCGACCGAGCGCCACTTAGCAATCGACTGGCCAAACGGCGATAGCCGCGCAAGCAGCTCATGGGCAAAGACCCGCTGCTCCGCCTCAGGTTGACCGGCATACACCTTTTCGAAAGCGAGCAGAGACCCACAAGAGATCTCACGACTTTTCGCAGCAGCGAGCTGCTTTGCGCGGCGCCTTATAGCGCTCTTTATTCGGCCAGTCAGCTTGTTCGGGGGTGAGTCAGGATGACGTGCAGCGTAGGCTGCAGCCTTCTGAACAGCGAGATCCATCAGATCATGGGCCGAGTCTTCGTCATTGAGGTAGGTCCAAGCGCAGAGGAGAGCATAGGACCAAGCTGCCTTGGCGGCAGCGTCCAATCTCTGATCAGAAGCGGGATGCCCGGTTGAATAGGCCCAACTCCACGTCAGCCCTTGCCCGATAAAACACTTTGGCGGCATTAACGAGCGCCCGCTCGAAGGAAATTAACTACTTAAGCAATAGTATAGGATACGTTTTCCTAGCGAAGAACAAAGAAAAGAGAAAAAGTCTGCCCCAAAAGTCACCTGTAAATGCCTTTAGTAGATACACAGGACGCACCTGAAAGGCGCGGCGTGCAATGGAAGTTTTGGACACCCGGCGGTGAGAGATGATCGGCAGTAATACAGGACACGCTCAAGCGAACTTAGTCAAGAAGCGCGATGGAATCATGTCGGACAGAGTACGCAAGCCCGTGT